>NZ_JBIRPV010000003.1:208085-1218195 GCF_044332865.1 Streptomyces sp. NPDC021225
GGGGCCGGGGGACAAGCCGGGTCCGGCGGGGGAGTCTTCCAGGTCTGGTGGTTCTGGTGGTTCGGATGCCATGGTGAATCCGGGTCAGCGGTTGGGGGATGGTCAGCGGGTCGGGCCGGTTCGGGGGCCGGGGGACAAGCCGGGTCCGGCGGGGGAGTCTTCCAGGTCTGGTGGTTCTGGTGGTTCGGATGCCATGGTGAATCCGGGTCAGCGGTTGGAGGACGGTCAGCAGGTCAAGCCACATCGGACACCGGATTCCAAGCCCGGCCCGACGGGGGAGTCTTCCAAGCCGGGGGGTTCTGGTGGTTCGGATCCTGTCGGCAACCCGCGCCGAGAGTCGGGTGGGGGTCAGGGTGATCAGGATGGTCGCACTGCGCAGCCGCCGGGCAGGGCGAAGGACGGGGCGGAAGGAACTCCGGGAACGAGTGGGAAGCCCTCGAGGAGTCCACGTCCTGGTAATGGCCGGATTGTCGGGCTGAAGGACTTTGCGGACCAGTCGCCTGCCGAGGCTCCGGAAACGGGTGGGAAGTCGTCGGGGAGTTCGCGTCCTGGTTATGACCGGCCCGCTGGGATCGCTGACCTTCCCGGTAGGTCGCCCGACGGTGACAGGGGCTCGGGTGCCGGTGGCGGCAACCTGCGCACCAATCGCGGCAGTAGCAGTACCACGCAAGTCGAGACACCGTCCCCGGGCAAGCGCCCTGGAGCTGGCAGGGGTGCTGGCCCCCGGATCGATACTCGGCCTGGTGCGGAGGACGGCCGTTCGTCCTCGTCCACCAAGGAGCAGTCCTCGGAGACGACAAGCCCGAAGTCGGACCAGAGCACGGCGGAGTCCACGTCGGCCCCCACCTCGTCACGGCCGGAGTCTGGTGCGGGGTCGCCGAGTCCGTTCGCTGCTGACGGTGACAAGGGTTCGGGTGCCGGTGGCGGCAACCTGCGCTCCAACAACGGCAGTGACAGTGTCACCTACACCACGACACACTCTTCGGGCGACCAGCCCGCCGGCCAGAGGAGCGCCCGGTCCGGCGGAGACGATGCCCGTCCGTCGTCGTCCCGCACCTCGCAGTCTTCCGGGAACGGTTCCAGGAACCTCAGCCCCGACGAAGCGGGGCAGGGTCCGGCCGGCCGTGACGAAGGGCGCGACGTGTCCCCGGCTGAGGCCAGGAAGCCGGATGCCCAACTCGCGGATGCGCGCCGTGATGACGGCTCCGCCACCGAACCGCGGCCCACCTCGGACCGGCCCGTCACGGAACCCCTCGTCTCATCGGGGCACCGCGGCTCCGGCCCGAAAGCCGGGGACAACGTCCGTCCGTCCTCGCCCGACAAGGCGCGGCCTTCCGGGAAGACCGCCGACCCGACCGCCGACCCCACTGCCGATCCCACGCGGCCGTCGTCGACAGGCGACACCGTCACCCACTCGGCCGGCACACCGGACGGTGACCGGCTCGGCGCACCCAGGGCGGGGAACGGCCCCGTCAGGGAGGCCGAGGACGGGACCCCCGTGCGTACCCCGGGGCAGACGGACCACATCGTGCCCCCCTCCGCCCCATCGCACGGAATGCCGGTGTTTCCCGTACCCGCCACGACGCCGGACAGGGGCACGGCCGGCCCGATTGCCGCGTCGAGGGTGGAGGACTCCACCTCGTCCGAGCCGGTCGGCACGCCGCCGCGCACGGCGGACCCCGGCACCGGCGCGGAGCGGGGCGGGCGTACGAGCGGACACCAGGAGGGCGGCGAGGTTCCGGTCCCCCGTCGGGACACAGACACGGCGCCCACCACGGGCACCACCCCTGTGCCGGACGCTCCTTCCCCCAGTCACCGTCACCCGGGCTCGGCGCGTTTCGATATCGATGCCGCCCGGGCGCGGCTCGCGGATCCGGGTGTGTCACCGGAACGCCGGGAGGAGTCTCTGCTCTGGGCCGAACGCGCGGTGTTGGACCGTATTCAGCAAGTCGCCCCGGATCAGAACCCCTTGGGAGTCGTGGCACGGCCCGAGGAGGTCGTGGAACTCGTCGCCGCAGAGCACCTGCGCGCCGGGCACCTGCCGGCGACGGCCCTGCTGGGCTCCCTCGTCAGGGGCCCCGAGGTCGCCGCACAGCCCGCAGCGCAGCCGCAGCCGCAGCCCGTGCCGCAGCCCCGGCCGGAGCCCGAGGCCGGCGCGCGGCCGCAACCGGACTCCGAGCAACTGTCGGCTCTGCCGGTGCCGGGCGGGAGGGGTGCCGACACCGCGGCGCCAGAGGCCGTTCCGCCCGCAGGGAGCATCGTCCCCACGGCGCCCACGTCCTCGGCAGAGTCGACCGCGATCGGCTCCGCCTCGGGTTCGGTGGCCGCGTCCGGTGCGGAGACCGTCCTGACCGGGTCCTCGGACGAGTCTCCGGAATCCTCCTCCTCCGCGGTGCCGGGCTCTGCTGGGGAAGGGGAAGACCGGCTAGGGTCGGAGTCCGAAGGGCCGGACGTCCTCTTCGCGCCGCCGGCTCGCGAGGTGGGGCTGGATCCGATTCATGACTGGCCGAGGATCTCGGCGAGTGGCGGGTCGCGCCGTTCTTCCGCGCTGCGTGCCATTGATCGGGCGGTGTCGCGGTTGCCACGCGATGCGGGGACTGAGGATTTGCGGCGTGTGCTGGTCAGTGTGACGGAATGGAAGAGTGACAAGGGGCCGGAGAGCGGGCGATGGGATGCTGTTTCGCGTCTGGAGGCGGCGGTCCGCGACAGGATGGATCAGCTTGCCACTCCGGCGCGTGTTTCCGTCCGCGACAGGGCGGAGCAGCGTGCTTCCAGGCATACTCCTGTGCGTGGGGGCTATTCCGCCCAGCCTGGGCCTTCTTCGCGGCGAGGTGAACCGCCCGTTGTGGCACCGCTGGTCTCTGCCGCTCCGGGAGCGGTGGAGGGGTTCGCTCCGGCCATTGGGGTGGAGGCCGAGCTGCACCGGTACCGGGTGGAGCTGCCCCGTGGCGCGGAGATCGAGGAGTTCGGCGACATCGCGGAGCTGCCCGGCCTTCTGACGATCACGTTGGACAAGGCTGGGGGAGTGCCGGTCCCTGAGATCGTCACGAAGCCGGCTCGTGTTCTGGTGCGAGGGCCGGCGGACGGCCGGGCCGAACGGTCCGAGGTGCAGGCGGCCGTCAACGACGTGATGTCCCGGCTCCGGCACGCGAGGCCGGGAGCGAGACTCGGGCAGATCTTCCCCGAATCGGCAGGATATGTAGTGGATCCCCTCGCGGAGGATCTGCCGGTCAGGAACAACGAGGCCGGATACGCGACGCTGGTGCATCACACGGCGACCGCTCCGACCTCACGACTCGTGGCGTTCATCGAACACGTCAGGGGCCGTATGCGGCGCGAGTCCCCACCCGTGCAGATCGCTCATGAGGATGCGGGCGCCGGCCTCGCATTCGGTGCCTGGGCCCGTCAGGACTTCGCACGCTGGCTCAGCCAGTACCCGCGCTGGGCCGATGCCGCGAACCCGTGGGACGGCGACGAACTGGAAGGTGTGATCGCGCTCGGATACACCCAGGTCGCCGCCACTGTGCGAGGAGCAACGCTCGACCGGACACAGCGGCCGAAGGACCTCACTGCGGTGGCCTCCCGCGATTCTCTCGCGGCCCTGCGGAGCAGCCTTGGTGAGGGGCCCCGCGCGTATCTTGAGCATCGGGCGCGGAGCATCGCCGCCCGCTTCGCCGAGACCGTCGTCAGGGGCGGGAGCGTCCTCGACCTGCCGCTGACCATGTCACCCGGCCCGTTGCGCGCGACGGTCGGCCAGTACCTCGACAACCTGCTCCTGCACAGGCCGGAACGGTTCGTGAGCCAGTACGAGGCACTGGGGATCCGTACCGACTTCCCCACACTGGATGCCAATCCCGACCGCCGAGGTCGGGCGCTTATTGTTCCTGCCGTCGTGAGGCTGGAGGCCCGGAGCTACGCGTCGATGGAGCAGACTCCGCAGACCATCGCGCGCGACAGCGACACCCTGGCGGTCCTCTCCCTCAGCCTTTACAACGAGGCGAGGCTGGATCGCGGACTGCCGCCGGTCGGCCGGCCCCTCGCCCCCGCCCAGCCCGACTTCCTGTTCGCGCCGCCCGCCAGGACTGCGCCGTCAGTACGACCGGCCGGCAGCACGGTGTCGGCGGGACCCGCCCCTGCCCCTGCCCCGTCACCCACTCCTCTCCCGCCGGCTCTCGTGGAGACCGCGGCCCGGCTCGTCGCAACGGACGCGGACGCGCGGGCACGGGAACTGGCGTCGCTGCCGCGGCGGGACCGGGAGCTCCTGGCTGCTGACCGGGCGTTCGTGGAGCAGTTGCGTGCCGGCTTGTCCGTGGAGGACTTCACGGCGGTGGCGGCGCGGCTGCTGGTCGTCGTTCCTGACGGTGTGGAACAGCCCGAGGCCGCCCGGGCGGAAGCGGAAGCCCTGGTCGCGGACATGCTCGCCGATCCGCAGATCGCGGTGGCGTTGCTGACCGGGGGCCGTCGCCTCGTCGTGGTGCCCCGGAACCGGCCGATGACGTCGCTTGAGGAGTTCGCCGAGAAGAAGGGCCACCAGTCGTTCGACGTCGCACGGGGACTCTTCCACCGCCGCCGCCTTCTGGTCGGCGTCGGCGAGGAGAACCTGCTGGGTGAGACCACCGACGTGCTCGGCGACGACTTCTACGACGACGGGTACTCCCTTGCCCGTCATGAGTGGGCGCACGCGATCGAGTCGGTGCTGAGCGCCGAGGACCGGCAGTTGATCCGCGACGTGTACGAGGCGAAGGCTGCCGCGAAACCGCCCGCTCAATGGCCGGACGGGCCTGCCCCCAACCACTCGTCCAGCAACGCAGACGAGTATTTCGCGCAGCTCAGCAACGCCTATCTCGGTGCGAACACCGGCATGGACCGCAACTCGCGGCGCCGCCCGCGCAACAACGGGTCAGACTGGGTGGAGCAGCACGACCCGGCACTGCTGCCGCTGCTGCGGAGGCTCTATGGCCCTGGCCGGACCTCGAACCTCGGCAGCAGGGACTACCCCTACATCCTCACGGGCTTCCGCCAACTGTGGGACCGAGCCGAACACGCACTACCAACACACGCCCTGGCCGAGCCTGAAGCGGAGCTGCCTACGTCACCGGCCGGCCAGTCGGAGACGCCGGAGGCGCCCGAGCCGGCCGACGCGATCACCCGCCCACTGCCGGTGGACGTGGAGATCCTGCTGGCTCCCCCCGCCACAGCACCCCGGCCGCTGCCGGCGTCCCCGATGATGACGGAAAGAGAGTTCAAGCAGAGTACGACGGCACCGGGGCTGCGCAGCAGCTCCAGGATCGCTGACATCGACGAGGAACTCAGGGCCTTCCATGCCCTGCCCGGCAGCAGACAGGGCGCCCGTCTGCTCGCCCTCAAAGCCATCGCCGAGAGCTCTCGCGCCTACGTGGCCCACAAGCAGGGTGAAGGGTCCCGCGTCGAGGGCACACAGCGGCTCGCCCAGCAGGCCGAGGCGGCGATGCGGCAGCTCAACCCCGAGAACGTCTTCCGGGACCTGCTGACCGAGATCGACGGGGCCCTGAGGGAAGGGAAGAACCCCGACCTCGACCGTCGGAGTCCGGCTGGTGAGGCTCAGAAGGCAGCCCAGGCCGTTCCTTCGGACCGATTCCACGCGATGATGAGCGACTATGTCCACAAGCTGGGCAGGCTCCGCGACGACCGCACGCTGCCCGCGGAGACTCGCGCCGTCATTGAGGAACTGATGGCCGTAGAACCGCTGGTGACCGTGATGCAGTTCCCCCGGGGCAGCATGCCGGGCATCAAGCTCAACAGCGCGGGAGACGGCGCGGAGTACACCTTCAACGTCGACCCTCAGGTCAGAGGCGGTACCTCCTTCCTGCTGGGTCACATCGCCCACGAATTCACTCATGTCGCGGCCCATCAGGCGTTCGGCAGCAGCCCGGTGATGGAGCTGGTGCGATCTGGGGCGACCGACGCGGAGGTCGGTTCGCTGGCGGCGGAACGCAGCCGAACTCTCAACGATCTCAAGACGGCCTTGGCCGGGGACCGGGAGTTCAGCGAATTTCAGCAGATAATGCTGCAGGAGAAGTTGGTTTACGGCGCGCAACCGCGCACGCTGGAGAGGTACGCGTACAACTTCGAGGGGTCGGGGAAGATCACCACCGCACAGAAGGAACGCTTGGTCGGCTGGGGGAAGGCGGCCGGAGACGCATCCGGCACCTTGGTCGAGTACGACACCGTGCTCAATCAGATGCTGATCTATTTGCACATGTGGCAGACCAGTCAGAACAACCCCTTCTATGTGCGGTTGCGGGCAGCCGCTCAAGCTGCCTACGAGCGCCGCAGCGACGCCCGTGGGCGTGGCGAGTCCTCGGAGTCGGCGGACGTTCTTATGGCACCGGCGCCTCGGCGGTCGCAGCAGGCCGAGGAGACGACGCGCCCCGCAGCACAGGTGACGGGGGAGCTGTCAGGTCGATCTGGTGTGTCGGATGATGCGTCGCTGCCGACTGGGACGGTGATGCCTGAGCCAGGAGGTCCGGGGCAACCCCATGCCACGCCGGCGGAGGGACGGCGGCGTGAGACCCTTCCCGTCCCCGACGAGGAGCACCTGGCTCAGCCCGCCCTTCCGGAGCCGACGGGGTCCCGGCCCGTTCCCCCGACCGCCACCTACACTGCCCCGGAGCAGTCCGCACCCGCCCGGGCCGCGGCGGAGCCCGCCCCTTCCATCGAGCCGCGGCCCGTGCCCGTCCGGGAACTGTCCTCGACCGAGGAGCAGCGCCCCGCTGCCGTCGAGGCGCAGGCTCCCATCACCGGGCAGCCGCCCCTTTCCCAGGAGGAGCAGCTCGCCGAGCGCGGGCTGACGCCGGTGTACGTCCTGCCGGGCGGGGACGTGCTGGCGCACGCGCTGACCGCCGTCGCCCCGGCCGAGAGCGGCCGACTGGCGGGGTACAGCAGGCCCGCCGGTCCGGAGGAGCTGCGGACCGCGCTCGCCGACGCGCTCGCCGCCGACCTGGGACTGCCGCCGGACGAACAACGGCTGTGGTCCGCGGTGGCAGGACAGACAAGGCCGTCGGGAGCCCCGCTCGTGACCGCTTTCGGCGGTTCCGCGGACGAGGCCGCCCGTGCCCTGCGGACCGGATCAGGCCCTGAGGCCACGGACTGGCTCACCCTGGCCGTGGCCGCGCCCGTACTGGGGCTGCGTCTGACCGTGCTGACGCCGGACGGCTCCCCCTGGACGACCGGCCCGGAGACCGGCCGGCCGGTCGCCCTTCTCCAGCAGGAAAACCCCGCCCCCTACACCGCGCGATGGGCGGCCACCGAACCCACCGCCCAGGCCCGGCAGGCTCGACGGCCCGACGTGTCGCAGCTCGCGGGTACCTCGGGTTACAGCTGGGGCACCACGTCCGCCGACAGCAGTACGCCTCCTGGCACCACCACGCGTCCCGCTGCCACGGCGTCGTCCTCGACGGCGCCGGCAGACCCCGGCGCACGCAACGGAGGGAGTCCGGCGAGGCCGACTGCCGTCGCTTCCGGGGACTCGGCGCGCCCCGCCGTGTTCTTCGGCTCCGAACCGCGACCGAGCACGCCGGATTCCCAGCGGGCCGGTACCTCCCCCGGTACCCCGGTCACCCGGACACCTCCGGCCCAGGTCGTGGAGACCAACGAAGTCTCCGCCCCGGTCGCGGAGAGCGCCCTGACGCCCCCTCCCGCGGAGGAGACCACCACACCCCCGCGAACGGCCTGGGACACGAGGGACGAGCAGGACACGGACGCGGTGACGATCCTCGACGTGCCCGCCGACGACGGGATGGACGTGATCCCCGCCGTGCCCGCGGAGGAGGAGCCGCCGCGCACCCTGTCTCCGTACGCGCTGACCTACGGCGCGAGGTTCGACGGCTCCGTGGGACTCGTCCTGTACGAGCCGCTGTCCGAGGACGTGCTCGGCGCGCTCCACCAGCAGGTCCTCGACGGCCTGGGAGTGGAGCCCGGCAGCGCGGCCGATGGTCCGGTGCGCGAGGAACTCGCCGCCGTACTCGGCCAGTCGGAGATCGCCCGGGAACTGCCGCAGGTGCGCAGCGCCCGTGGATACCGCGTCACCGTCACCGTGGACGGCCAGGAGCACACGGTAGATGTCCGGCTGCGGCTGACCGACCCTGTGCCGTCCTCCCGCGCCGGCACCTCCGGCGAGGTTCCGCGCCGGACGACCCTGGAGCGGCAAGGCGAGGGGGGACAGTCCTCCTCCCGGAGCGCCGGCTCCGGCACCATGCGGACCGTACCGATCCCGTGGATCGGAATCTACGACGGTCCGGCCGGGCCGCTGCGCTGGTTCGACGGCGCCCTGGTGCTCAGCCTGACGCACAACCAGTCCTCCGAGTCGTCCACGGTCAGCGACGGCCTGACGGCCAGGAGCATGCAGCGCGCCAACGATCCGGCACACGCCGTGCAGTACACCAGCCGCTGGCAGATACGGATCGACACGGACCGCAACGCTCCGGTGGACGCCTGGAGCACGGAGCGGGCGGGGGGACCGCTGACCGTCTGGTTCCCCGAGCACCGGGTCTTCGGCGACGGCGGCGCCGCCGGGCCGCTGCCCGAGCCGGCAGGTCTCGACGACCTGCCGCTGTGGGGCGTCGACGAGGTCCTCGATCCGGGCAGGCTGCTGGACGAACTGCGCGCGGACGAAGGTTTCACCGTGCTGAACAACCTGGGCGCGGACTCCCACGAGGAACTGGAGGAGTTCCTCTCCGAACGGACCCTCAGGGGCAGCCTGCCGATGATGCGTGACGGCGGCGTCCACTCGCCGGTGCTGTTCGACCGGCACGGCGACTCGCTGGGCGTGCTCCGGCTCGAAGCCACCGTGCTGCCCCAGAGGCCCGCCGCCGGGACACCGGACGGAAAGTTCTCCCTGGAGTCCTGGCTCACCCAGAGCTCCGGTGTGGAGCAGTCGTCACGGCTCACCAGTGGTGTCGCGCTCGACGGCAGCGGCGGGCCCATGTTCACCCCCGACCACGAGGTCGGCCATCCGGACGCGGCCAGGCTCATGGGCGGAAGCATCATGGCCAAGGCCGGCGTGTCCTGGCAGTCCGGTGACGCGCTGAACACCAGCAGCTCCGTGGCGCTGATGCACGCCCTCTACACGACCAGCGGCCATCTGGTCACACCGGCGGACATCACCTACCGCGTCACGCTCATCCGCTCGGGCGGCGGCGAGATCACCGGCTCCTTCGGCCCCTGGCCGGACGGTGTGTCCCTGCGGCTGCCGCAGCGGAGCACCACGACCGGTCACGTTCCCACGCCGGAGGAGCGGCGACGGCTCCCCGAGCACCTGGAGAACCTGGAGAGCATCGGATACTCCGCCGTGCCCGTCGCCCCCGAGGGCACCGGGCCGATGTTCGACCGGGCGGAGACATGGCTGCGGCGCGAGGGCTTCCTGCCGCCGGCCGAACGCGAGTCCGTCTTCAACGAGACCCGTGCCGAACAGCAGTTGGAGAATCTGCGCAGGTTCGCGCAACTGCGTTCCCGGCTCGGGCAGGCCGCCGCGATGCCCGACGCGGTCGACGGGGGCAGGCCCTTGTGGTTCGAGCTCCCCGACCACGTGAGCGGCGGCACGCGCCGCGTGCAGCTGCGGTTCTCCGCCACTCGCGACCGCACCCCGCCCGCAGCCCAGGCGGAGGCCGGGCTGCCGCCCGCCGTGCACGCGCGGCGGTTGCCGGACGTGGATACCGTGACCTTCCTTTCCCTTGAGGCGCGCGGCGGCCGGCAGCGCAGCAACCAGTTCGGCGGCACCGTCGGCGCCGGAGGCGGTCCGCGCTTCCCGGTCGACGGTAGCGCCGCGGCACTGGACGCAACCGGGGACTACACCTGGGGAAGGCGGCACGAAACCGCCACGAGTGCCGGATCCGCGTCCGGCATCGACCCGTTCAACATCACCTTGGACGCAGGCACCGAACTCTTCGAGATTCCGGCTCTGTTCACGCTGGATCTCTACGAGGGCACCGCCGAGGAGCCTACGGTCCGGTTCGCCGCCGAACCGACGCCCGAACCGGCGCTCGGGGCAGACACCGCGGCGATCCAGCCGGCCGTACCCGCTCCGCCGTTCGCCACCGGACGCGTCCGCCTCGTGGTGCCGCATCACCGCACCCTGCTGTGGGACTCGCGCCCCGTGGTGCCGGCCGCGCCGCACCGGGTCCGCGCGCCCATCACCGGGGGCGGGCAGGACGACGACCACGTGCGGCTGGGCCTGACGGACGAAGCGGGGCGCCCGCGGGAGGGGCTGCTGAGGCTGCCGGATGACGCGAACGTGGACGTCTTCCGCGGCAGCGCGGCCCTCCAGGAGGCGTTCCGGCAGATCGTCACCGGCACGTATCCCGGCCATCCGGCCGTCGGCACGTTCGGACAATGGGTCCAGGCAGCCGCGAGCCAGTTGCCGAGTGCGGTGACCGGGCCCGGTAACCGGCTCTGGGAGTACTTGACCGGTGCGGCGGTCGAGGACCAGCATGCGTTCGCGGGGGAGGTCTTGTTCCAGCAGCTGAGGGCCGCCAGCCTGCTCGCCCGCGCCGGGCAGATCTTCAACGGCGGTTACGTCATGGAAGGTCTGACCCTGCCCGGGTTGCTCGCCGACCAGGAGCTGTCCGTGGAGATCGCAGGATATCTGCACAATCCCACTTACCACGGTTCGTACAACACCTACGCGGAAAGCAACCTGGCCGCCAACGACACGTCCGCGCAGGGGCGTTCCGTCACCACCTCCCATCAGTACGGCGGCGGACTCAGCGCGCTCCAGTCGCCGCCCCCGCCGGCCTCCGACGGCACGCCGCAGAGGGCCTCGCTGGCCAACCCCAGCGTGCGGGGGGTCTACACTCACCGCACAGCCAGGACGAGCGAGCGGTCCGCCGGCTCCTCGGTCGTACGGACCCCGACGCAGGCCGCGGAACACCACCTCATCGGAGCCGACGCCACTCTGCTCGTGACCCTCCGTCAGGGCACCCGGAACGTCGCCATGAACGTCGCGGGCCTGGGCGGACGCGAGGACATCACCCTCGCGATCGACCTCCCGCGCGCCGTCCGGTTCCAGCTCTCCGACAGCCAACTGGTCCGCTTCGAACACTGGTTCACCGGCGTGGCGGAGCTACCCCGGCCGGTTGTGCAGCCGGACACGGTGCCGTTGCCGGAGCACTACGTGGTAAGCGGCGACATCGGTTTCGCCAGCGTCCTGTCCGTCACCCAGCTCGACGACCCGATACGGCGCAACGAGAGCCGCGACCGGCTGCGGCGCGAGCTGCTCACGCTGGTGGAAAGGGAAGCGCCGGGCGTGACCCGACCCGGGCATTTCGCCTATCGGAAGGGAGTGGCCGCCCGTATCGCCGACATGACCTCGCCCGCCGGACTGCGGGCGCTTCCGGGCCGACGCGGGGTGAGCCTCTGGTTCCGCCACGCCGGACGGCACGGCAGCCGTCTCGTGGAGGTCGCTCTCTCCGCCGAGCCCGTGGCCCAGCCCCCGGCTCGACGCGAGGTCCGCGGCCGGCCCGCCGGCGCCGGGGTGGGCATAGACCAGATCGCTTCCCATGCCCCGGGCAACCGCTCCGAGTCCGAGACGGTCACCCGCTCCCTGCAGGTGTCGGCGAACCCCATCTCCCGGTACCCGCGTCCTCAGGCACGGTCCGGCCGCACCGACCGGACCGGTCCCGTGCTGTCCGGCACAGGGACCCGCGGCCGGAGCTCGCGTACCGCCCGCGCAGCGCAGGACTCCTACTGGGCCAGGACCGAGAACGCCGCGGACTTCGACGACATCGGCTACACCATCACCGCGACGGTGCGCGCGGAACTCCTTCAGGACTGGCCGCCGGATCTGGTCGGCGGAGCCCTGGAATCCGGCCTGTTGACCCTGACCGATCAAGACGGCGGCCCACTGATCGCCCGAATCGGCAGACTGCTGCGCGGAAGGCCCGCCCACCAGGTCCGGGTCCCGGCGGCGGTGTCACTGCGGTTCGCCGGCTCGGAGGCCGTCGCACCCCTCCGGCACGAACCGGCGGTGCGGCCCCGTATCACTCAGGCCGACCCACGGCTGCCCGCGCCGCAGGCTCCACTTCCGCTCGGCGGGCCGACCTTCACGGCCGGGTCCCGGCTGATCCCCACCGGCGCGACCCCGGTCTACGGGTTCAACGCCTTCCACGAGCTGGCCGAGGCACTGCGCACGGTGGCGCCGCGGCTCTCCGGCTCGTGGGGCCTGACGGCCGACCTCACGCCGGAGGCGGCGGCGTTGCGCCTGGGGGAACTCGTGCAGGCCGGGGAGATCCCTGTCGAGGCGCCGCGCACGGCGGCGGGTCTGACCCCCACGATGCCCGGTGACTGGCCCATCGAGAGCGAACCGGTCGTCCCCCGCCTCCAGGTGACGCTGCACAACCCGCGGCCGATCACCGAGGCGGACGACATCGCGGTCGACCGGTTGCGGGTGACGTCGCACTCGGTCGGCAGTTCCGCGTCGGCGGCCTCGACTGCCGGTCTGGGCTACCAGTGGACCCAGAGCGGCAACGACGCGAACATGCACCTGGTCAGTTTCACCCTGCCAGTCCTGAACCGGCAGCCCCTCTCGCGTGCGGGTGGCGTCTCGGCCTCCGCCGGCGGCTGGGATCGCGTCAAGACTGGTTCCTCCGCCGCCTCCGGGACAGAGCCCGCCACACGCAGCTACGAGACCATGGTGGACGTGGTGATCACAGTCACCGGGGAGGAGACCCGCTACGTCATCGGCAGCGCGACCGCCCGTGTCTACGAGCGTGACCTGCTCGGCTACGGGGTCACCGCGCCGCGCACCGCCTCCCAGGTGTACGACCTGCCGTCGATGCTCGCCGAGCAGCCGAACGACACGCTGCGGAACTGGCGGACGCATCCGGTCACCGAGCTGCCCGCGGTGCTCGCCCGGGGACTGGACGAGCGGGAGAACGGCGCTCAGCTCTGGCTCCATCTGGGCGCCGACCCGGACGGCACCGCGCTGGCCCGCGCTCTGTACGTGGGGTCGCGCACCGCGGTGGCGGCCGGCCGGCCGGTGGAACTGGTGGTGCGCGGAGCGACAGGACTGCGGTTCTGGCCGTTCGGCGCCGACGGTTCGCTCGTCGACCTCACTCCGGCCACCCAGGACACCTGGAACCGGCTGCGCGCCGCGATCGTCACGGCCACCGACGCCACCGCCGCCGAGGCAGACCAGGTCGCCCGGGAGACGGAGCTGGTGCCGAGGGAGGCGGAGGCCGAGTCGCGACTGGCGGACTCGCGGCGGGAGTTGACCACCGCGACCGAGGCGCGGGACGCCGCCGCGGCGGCAGACGCCGCCGCCAGGTCCGCCCGCGACTCCCTCGCCGATCGTCTCCGCGACGCCGAGGCGGCACGCGCGGCCGCCGAGGAGGAGGCCGCGCCACACGCGGCGGCGGTCACGACGGCAGAGCAGCGGCTCGCGCAGACGGAGCAAGCCGTACTGGACGCCCGGCGGGAGGTCGACCAGGAAGCCGCCCAGCTGCGGCTGCTCACCGCCGACGGGCATGAGCCGACGCCGCAGGCGGGTCCCGGTCCCCGGGCCGCACTGGCCGAAGCACGTGCCGAACGCGACAGCGCCCGGGGCGCGCTGGGCCGCGCGCAGGGCATGGCCGACGTGGCCCGGAGGGCGGTGGATCGCGCCACCGAGAAGGTGGGAGACCTGCGCGACCGGCTCGCCGCCGCCGACGATCAGATGCGGGAGGCCGCTACCCGGGAGCGTGGCGCCGAGGACGCCGTCATCCGGGCCACTTCGGCTCGGGACCAGCACTACCGGGACCACCGGCAGCTTCAGGAGGAGCTGCGCGACGTCCGCCGGCACCAGGCCGACCAGCAGCGTCTGCGGGAGGACGCCTGGAGGGCCATGCCCGGCCAGTCGGGGATGCTGAGCGCCGACCGCTGCCGGGAGGGGGTCGGCGGAGCGCGGTACCCGCTGGGCTCGCTCTCCTAGCCGGGTCGGAACGACGAAGGCCCGGAACGGTTGAGTTCTGAAGCATGCTGAGTTTGTTGGAGGCTTCCGACCTTGGGAACGAGGATGGGGTTATGGCGAAGGAACAGGCGCCAGAAGGCAGCCGCGGTGCGGATGGTGAGGACGGTGACGCAGGGGACGGTGCAGCGCGTCTCGACGCAGCTCGGTCCGGTTTCTGACGGCGGGTCTGCTGCAGTGGGGCTTGGCCGAACGCCGCCACGAGCCGCGGTTGACGGCACCTCGCGACGGCGGGCCACGCTCGTCGGGGTGCTGCTCTTCTCCGTGGGCATGGGCGGCGTGGCGTTGGCCGAGGAGTATGTCGACTCGGGCACGACGGACCTGTTCAACGCCACGGTTCCGCTGTGGAGCGTGTTGCTGAACACCGCAAGGGGCCGGCCGCCTGTTACGCCCTGCCGACACCCACCGCGGCACTGCCGGTGCTGCAGTGTCGTTCATGGTGCGTGTCCGCGTCGCTGGTAGTGGTGTCGGCGGGCGGGTGCCGGTGTCTTCGTCGCCGGCGTGAGCGGCGCAGCTGAGCTGAGGGCGCCTTCTTCAGTTTCCGTTCGCGGTTGAGTGCGCCGGCTGCCGTGCCTGGTTCCGGAACTGTGCGGGCGATGAGCCGACCACGCGGCGGAACGCGGTGCTGAACGCGCTCTCGGACTGGTAACCCGTGGCCCGTGCGAGCTCGGAGATCGACAGGGTGTCGCGGGCGAGGGCGTCGCGCGCGAGGCTCATGCGCCATTGGATCAGGTACTCCAACGGCGGGACCCCGACGTGGCTCTTGAAGGCATGAGCGAACGCGGAACGCGACATGTGGCTGATCTCGGCGAGCTCCTTGAGGCTCCAGGAGTGGGCCACGTCCGCGTGCACGGCACGCAGGGCGGCACCGATGCCGTCCTCGTTCAGGGCGCCCAGCCAGCCGGTGGGCCGGTCTGTCTGACCGGCGTGAGCACGCAGCATGTGCACGAGCAGGATCTGTGCGAGGTGGTTCTGCACCAGCGGGCCGCCGGCGGCGGCGACCCCGACCTCGGTGGCCAGGAGATCGATCAGCTGCGCGAGCCGCCCGCCATGAGGATCGCCCACGCGGACGATTACCAGCGGCGGCAGAAGATCGGTCAGGAGGGCCGCGTTCTCGTCGTCGAACGCGATGTGCCCGACGCAGAGGTAGAGGTCCTCCTCGGACTTGGGGCCGATCCGCACGAACCCGTCCTCGGCACCCGCCCACACCTGCTCCGCAGGGCGCGGGCTCGCGTCGAGTGTGCTGGCCAGCACGTAGGGCGGCGGGTTGCCCAGCATGAAGGTGTCACCCTCATGCAGGAGCACCGGCTCGTGCCCATCGAGGATCAACCAGCACGTGCCGCGCACGAGGCCACCGATCCGCACGTGCAAGAACGTGTCGAAGCGCAACGCCCACTCACCCGCGGCCCGGAGACTGGGCCCGATCACGGTGCGGGGCCGGAGCAGGCCGATCGCGTCAGCCACTGGATCCCGGAATCCGAGCACCGACGACACCTCCTGGACGATATGTAAAGAACTGTGCACTCTGCATCATTGATCGTACTCCGCTGCTCCCGCAGTATCGATATCGCAGGTGAACCATGAGCACACGAGTACAGCCCGGACGCCGGGTGAGAAAGGCAGTCATGTCCGACTTCAACATTCGCGAGTTCTACGACCGCTACTGCGAGGCGCTCAACGCGCATGAGTTCGACCGCATGGACGAGTTCGTCAACGAGTCCATCCTCTCGCACGGCGAGGCGGCCACTCGCGCGGACGTAGTCGCGGCGCTCAAGAGCATCACGGACGCGGTTCCCGACATGTACTGGGAGATCAAGGAGGTGGCGATCCACGGTGAAACCCTGGCCTGCCACTCCGTCAACCACGGCACCCCCACCAAGGAATGGCTCGGGGTGGCCCCCACTGGCGCTCCGATCGAGATCGACGAGTTCGCCCTGTACCGGATCCGTGACGGAAAGTTCGTGCAGATGTCCAACGTCCACGACGTCGAGGCCCTGAAGAAGCAGCTCGCGGGCTGACCCACTCGGGCTCCTCCTGGACGATGCGTAAAGATTTGTGGACTCTGCATCATGGATAGTATCCGCGATCTCCTGCATTATCGATGTTCGAAGGGATCGGCAACGAGAAAGTGATGGAGACACCCACATGAGACAGCTGGAAGGCAAGACGGCGGTGGTCACCGGGGGCAGCACCGGTATCGGTCTGGCCACCGCCGTACGGCTGGCGGCCGAGGGTGCGTACGTGTTCGTCACCGGGCGACGAGAGGCCGAGCTGGAGGCCGCCGTCAAGACCATCGGAACGGACCGGGCCACCGCGGTCGTCGGCGACATCGGGAAGCCGGAGGACCTGGACCGGCTCTATGAGGCGGTCCGGGCGCGAGGCCAGAATCTGGACGTGCTCGTGGCGAACGCGGCGATCGGTTCGTTCATGACGCTGGAACAGACCACCGAGGAGCACTTCGACCAGACCTTCGCGGTCAACACCCGAGGCACGCTGTTCACCGTGCAGAAGGCGTTGCCGCTGCTCAACGACGGAGCCTCGATCGTCCTGGTCGGTTCGACGGCCGCTGACCGCGGAATGGAGGCGTTCGGCGCGTACGCGGCGTCGAAGGCGGCCGTCCGGTCCTTCGCGCGGACGTGGTCCACCGAGCTCAAGGGCCGTGGCATCCGGGTCAACGTGGTCTCGCCGGCATGGATCGAGACTCCCGGGGGCACCGCCGCCTTTGGCGACGAGGAGACCGCCCGGGCCATCAAGGAGCAGGTCGCCGCGACCGTGCCCAAGGGCCGCATGGGCCAGCCCGAGGAGGCCGCCGCGGTCGTGGCCTTCCTGGCCTCGGACCAGAGCAGCTACGTCGTCGGCGCGAACGTCTACGTCGACGGTGGCGAGAACCAGACCTGAGACACCACACGGTGGGTGGCATCTGAAGCGTCCCAGCTTCCATGCCGCTTCCGACGCGTCGGCCTCGCGACGTTCGGGCGTACCGCGACACCGGAGATGGCCTGGAGCAGCACGACGGAGTGCTGTACGGCGCGACCCGCAACCCGTGGACCCGCAGCGCAGAGCGCGCGGGTCCAGCGGAGGAGCGGGCGCTGCCGTTGTAGCCGGAGTGGTCCCGATCGCAGACGCCACCGCCGCCGGTTCGATCTGCGTCCCCGTCGCCTACAACGGCCTCTTCGGGCTGAAGCCCACCCGCGGCCGGGTCTCCGCGGGCCCCGACTTCGACGAGGTCTTCAACAGACTGGCCGTACAACTCGGCGTCAGCCGCACGGTACCTGACAGTGCGGCGCTGCCCGACCGGATGCGCGGCCGGGAACCGGGGCGACCCCTACTTCGCCCAGGAGCCATCCCGGCCGTACGCGCAGGGGCCGGCCGTCATGGGCGGCGCCGGCCCCCCACCGGACAGGGAAGTCCCAGCCGGCCCGTGCCTGGCATCGCGTGCTGACAGGCGATGCGGCTGGTGTCGCCACAGGCGGCCACCAGCCGCATCTCCCACTGGATGTCCGCCAGGCAGACGGTGTGACGCGGACGGCTCAGTCCTGGAGGTTCACGAAGCAGGAGATCTTGCCCTCGGCATTCGGCGTCCGCTGTTCGTCCTTGAGCTTTCCATCGACGTAGATGCGGCAGGCGGTGCCCGGTTCCGCGTCGGTGACCGTGACGTCGTTGAAGCCGAAGCCGACGTTCTGGGCCTTGCTCCAGGGCAGCTCCTGGTCGTTCTCGGACTCGCCCTCGTTGTCGCCGGAGAAGGAGTAGCTGACGTTGCCGCTGCCAGCGCCGACCACTTCGAGCTTGACGTCCCAGCTCTCTCCGGACACGCTCCAGGCGATCACTGCGGTCAGTGACAGGGCTCCCACTGCCAGCAGCACCTTGCCGAGGGGGCGGGTCTTGGCGGATGTCACGGCAACTCCTGGGGGTAGGTGGTTCGCTCGTCTTGTGTGACCTATTGTTCGTGGCGCGCGACCGCGTCGGTTCGGTCGTAAGGCGGAATCCGCCGCCTTCGGGGCGGCCGAAAGTACGAAACTCTCCTCGTCACTGAAGGGCTGCCTGAGGCTCTGCCCATGCTCCGTGTACCCCACCGTCCCGCCGTCGGGCCCAGCGTCATGACGGGCCTGTGCTTACTGTCTTTCCTGCTCGACGCGTCTGTCGTGAGCAGGAGTCATGTGGGACTGGCGGTCTTGGCAAGCGGAGCCCTGGCCCTGGGGGTCGCAGCGGCGCAGACATGGATGTACGGCACAGGCCGGCATGTCATCGCGTGCGGGCTCAGCCTTTGCGTGGCGGCCTGTTCGTTGCTCACCACGTCATTGGTGCAAGGTGCGGTGTTGCAGCGCACCCCCGGCTGGGCCGAGCTGTGCGGCCTTCTGGCCCTGCTGTGTCTGACCTGTCGCTATGCACGGCCGTCACTGGTCATGGTGTGCTCGGTTCCACTGTTCGTCGCGGCGATGCGGACGCAGGAGCGTGCTCCGGTGGTATCGGACCTGCCGGTGTTCAGGGACATCGACGGCTTGTTCGTCCTCCTCCCCATGGCCTTCGTGCTGCTGGGTGGCTATCTGCGCAGTGAGGATGGCAGGCGCCGGGCGGCCGCACGCGACGTCCGGCGGGCCGAGCGGCTGGACCTCGCTCGGGATCTGCACGATCACGTGGCTCATTACGTCACCGCCATCGTTGTTCAGGCCCAGGCCGGCGAGCACATCGTGGAGAAGGACCCCGCGACGGCACGGAGCCTGTTCAGCAACATCGAGCAGACCGGCCAGGACGGTTTGGTGGCGATGCAACGCATGGTCAGACTCCTGCGCACGTCTGAGACCGCGACGGCGCAGGCCCCGGTGACACCCGTGATGACGAGCATCAAGGAACTCATCAGGCGTGCCGACTCAGCAGGGCAGCGTGTCTCGCTGGAGATCGCCGAGGAGGTGAAGGCCGACGACTGGCCACCGCAGCTCGCCAAGACCGCGAAGCGCTTGGTTCAGGAAGGTCTGACCAACGTGCGCAAACACGCCCGCACCGCGTCCGCCGTACACGTAAGGATGGAGGTCGCGGCAGGCCGGCTGGTCATCCACGTTCGGGACAACGGGACCGGCCAGCACCACGGACGGTCCTGGTTCCTGCCCAGTGGGTTCGGCATGATCGGTCTGCGGGAGCGAGTCCACGAACTCGGCGGTGAACTCAGCAGCGGACCGATGCCGGAAGGCGGCTGGGAACTATCCGCATCGATACCCCTGAACTGGGCAGACAGGAAACCGCGGTGAGCATCTCAGTAGTGATCGCTGACGACCAGGAGATGGTGAGGACGGGCTTCCGCCTCATCCTGGAGGCACAGGACGATATATCCGTGATCGGTGAGGCGTCCGACGGTGTGGAGGCTGTCGAGGCGGTGCGTCGGCTGCGCCCCGACGTGTGTCTCATGGACATCCGGATGCCGAAGTTGGACGGGCTTGAGGCCACCCGGCAGCTCCGGCGGACGCCGGGGAACGCGACGGACGACACACAGATCGTCATCGTGACCACTTTCGACCTCGACGAGTACGTGTACAGCGCGCTGCGCGCCGGCGCGAACGGCTTCGTGGTCAAGAACTCCGGCCCCCGGCTGCTGATCGAGGCGGTGCATGCCGCGGCCGGAGGGGACTCTCTCATCTCCCCGTCTGTCACGGTGCGGCTTCTGGAGCACCTGAGCCCACCGCAGCACACCGAGAACTCGGCCGCCACACAGCGACTGAGCCCGCAGGAGCACAAGATCGTCCGCTTCGTGGCGCGAGGGCGCACGAACAACGAGATTGCGGAGGAGCTGACCCTCTCTCTGAGCACGGTGAAAAGCCACTTGAGCCGGATCCAGGACAAACTGCGGGCCCGCAACCGTGTGGAGATCGCCGCATGGGCGTGGGAGCACGGAGTCGTCAACTGACGCGAACGGAAGGCGCATGAGTAACAGTCGCCTCTTCTGAGACTGCGAGGCTCGATGGGCCGGGTCGGTGCGGCGTACGAGATCCTCCGATGCTTCGGTGCGCGCTCTCCAGTGGTTGACATGTCAGCTAATTGTTGATCGGATGCAGGAGAATCGAAAGGGGAGAGACGTATGACCGATTCCCGCACCTCGGCTGGTGTCGCCGTCGTCACCGGTGCGTCCTCCGGGATCGGCGCCGCGACCGCCCGAGAACTCGCGGCGGCCGGATTCACCGTGGCACTTCTGGCGCGCCGGCTCGATCGCATCGCCGCCATCGCAGAGGAGTCGTCGCCGCGGCCGATCGCGTACGAACCGAACTCGGCGGAGCCACCGTGCTGGTGAACAACGCAGGTGTGGCGCTCGTCGGGCCCTTCGGCAGCGAGCGGCGTGACGATTATCGGCGCATGATCGAAGTGAATCTCCTCGGCACCATCACAGCCACTGAGGTCTTCCTCGATCAGTTGAAAGCCGCCGCGCACGCCGACATCGTCAACATCAGTTCCGTGGCCGGCCGGAGCGCCGAACCCGGCGGCGGCGTGTACGCCGCGACGAAGTGGGGTGTCAACGGATGGAGCGAGTCGCTGCGCCTTGAGCTGAAACCAAAGATCCGCGTCACATTGATCGAGCCAGGCAGCGTCGCCACGGAACTGCCCCAGCACATCACGCATCCGGAGACGCGTGCGGCGGCCGTTGACGCTTGGAAGCAGGTGGAGGTCACCGCCGCCGAGGTCGCGGAGGTCGTTGTCTTCGCCGTGACGAGGCACCCGCGGTTCGCGGTGCACGAGGTCCTGGCGCGGTCGGCCGGGCAGGAGTTCTGAACGCGGTTCACCCGAGGGCGAACCGAGCTATGAGCAGTTACGGGCTGTCAGTCTCGACAAGGGTGTTGATTCGCGCTCGGCCCAGCGGACCGCGGACGTAGTCACGCATGCGCCACCGCAGATCCGCCCGACCGAACCGGCCTGTCACCCGCTCTCGAACACCGACTCCAACTCCCCAGTCCAGCAGCCGACCTCAGCCACGCCCTTCACGCCTGGTCAACGACGATCACCAGCCTAGGGCCGCACCGCTGCCGGAGTACTGAACAGGCATGCCGCCCTCGCACACAACCGCCGTATGACGTTTGTCATGCCGGCTGGTGACAGGGCGCACTGGTTCCCCGCGCTTCCACGGAGAGGGTTGAAACATGAGAACAGACGGACACGAATCTGTGATTGAGGTCACGGACCTGCGGCGTGTGTACGGGGGCGGGTTCGAGGCCGTGCGCGGTGTCGACTTCTCCGTGCGCCGCGGAGAGGTCTTCGCCCTGCTCGGCACCAACGGCGCCGGCAAGACGTCGACCGTGGAGCTGCTGGAGGGACTGGCCGCTCCGGCCGGCGGACGGGTGCGTGTCCTCGGGCACGACCCGTACACCGAGCGGGCCGCCGTACGCCCCCGCACCGGGGTCATGCTCCAGGAGGGCGGCTTTCCCTCCGAGCTGACCGTCGCGGAGACCGCCCGCATGTGGGCGGGGTGGGTGAGCGGCGCCCGCCCGCCGGCCGAAGTCCTGGAGCTGGTCGGCCTGAAGTCGAAGACCGACACCCGCGTGAAGCAGCTCTCCGGCGGCCAGCGGCGCCGCCTGGACCTGGCGCTCGCGCTGCTCGGCGACCCCGAGGTGCTCTTCCTCGACGAGCCCAGCGCTGGCTTGACGCCGAAGGCCGCCGGGACACCTGGGAGTTGGTGAGCGCACTGCGTGACGCCGGTACGACGGTGCTGCTGACCACGCACTACCTGGAAGAGGCCGAGCACCTCGCCGACCGGCTCGCGATCATGCACGAGGGACGGATCGCCGCCACCGGGACTCCGGCCGAGGTGACCGCCGCTCAGCCGTCCCACATCTCCTTCGAACTCCCCGCGGACTACTTCGTGGGCGACCTGCCACCGCTCGCCTTACTGGGCGTGAGCGACCACGAGGTCGACGGCCGGATGGTCAAGCTGCAAACCCGGGAACTCCAGCGCGCGGCCACCGGACTGCTGGTGTGGGCCGGACAGACCGGAGTCGAGCTGCGCCGCCTGGACGTGCGCTCGGCGTCCCTGGAGGAAGCCTTCCTGAGCATCGCCAAAGAGGTCTCCTCACGGACGAGCGACGGAACGGCACCGGAGACGGCGAAGGAGTACGCGGCATGAGCACCACCACCACGGCCACCCCGAGCGCCTCGGTGCGGCGTGGCGCGATCAGCACGCCGAGGTCGCGCATGGTCGCCCTCGCCCGCGCCGAGCTGACCCTCTTTGGACGGAACAAGGGCACCCTGATCGCCGCGCTGTTCGTGCCGCTGGTGCTGCCGTTCAGTGTGAAGTCGACGGCCAAGGAGATGGATCTCGCGGGAGCCGGGCTGACCACCGGCACGCTCATGCTGCCCGCCGCGGTCGGCTTCTCCCTGCTGTTCGCCGTCTACTCGGCCCTCGTCGGCGTCTTCGTCGTCCGGCGCGAGGAACTCGTCCTCAAGCGGCTGCGCACCGGCGAACTGCGGGACGTGGAGATCCTCACCGGATCCGCGACGCCGGCCCTGCTCAGCGGGCTCGCGCAGTCCCTGCTGCTCGCCGTGGGCTGCGCCGTACTGCTCGACCTGTCCGCGCCGTCCGCGATCCACCTGTCCGTTCTCGGGCTGCTGCTCGGCCTGGTGATGTGCGCCGCGCTCGCGGCGGTCACCGCAAGCTTCACCAGGACTGGTGAGAGCGCGCAGGTCACACCACTGCCCTTCATGTTCGTTTCCATGCTCGGTTCCGGCATGTTCGTCCCGCTGGAGATGCTCCCCGACCGGCTGGCCTCCGTTTGCGAACTGCTGCCGATGACGCCCGTGATCAACCTCGTCCGCGGCGGCTGGACCGGTGACCTGTCCGGAGCCGAGACGCTGGGCGCCGTGGCGACGGCGGTGGCCTGGACCGTGCTGGCGCTGTTCGCTGTACGGCGGCGGTTCCGGTGGGAACCGCGGCACTGACGTACGGACCGAGTGGGAACGGCGGATTCATGCCCAGGCCATGGGGATGGTGGCGGCGGAAGAGCACCCCGGGGAAGGTGGAGACGTACACCCGAGGGTCGTTCCTCTTTCTCGGGGTGTGCGAGATCGTCGGTATCGGTCTGTCCACGTACACGCAGGTGGGACCACGGCTGGCGACCGTGCTGTCGCTGATGGTCGTCACCCATGCCGTGGCGTCCATGGCGACCGTCGCACGGGTGCTGGACTGGACCCTCGGCCGTCGTGCACTGCCGGTGCGGGGGTTGTGGGGGCTCGGCGCCCTCACCGAGGTCCTCGCGGTCGTCGCCGTCGTCATCGGGGAGCACGGCCCCGCGGGCGAGAACGTCGAGAGTACGGCCCTCAGCGTGTTCGTGGGGCTGCAGGGCTTCGGCGCCGGCGTGATAGCGCTCGCGGTGCATCACGACCGGCGGCGGGTCATCGGGCTCGTGAGCGGTTTCGCGGCGGGCGCCGGGATCGTGGCGTTCGCGGCGGGCCTGCAGTGGCTTGCCACACTGATCACGGCGTGCGTCCTGCTGTTGGTCGGGGCTTTCCTCGCCGCCACCGCGGTCTTTTTCCGTCTGGCTGCTCAACGCGGTCTTCACACTCGACGACGCCAAGGAGACCCGGGCCAGGCTCGCCGTCGCCGAGGAGCGGCTGCGGTTCGGCCGGGACCTGCACGACGTGATGGGCCGCAACCTGTCGGTGATCGCGCTCAAGAGCGAGCTGGCCGTCCAGCTGTCCCGGCGCGGGAGGCCCGAGGCGGTGGAGCAGATGATCGAGGTGCAGCGCATCGCCCAGGAGTCGCAGCGCGAGGTCCGGGACGTCGTGCGCGGCTACCGGGAGGCCGCCCTGGAGGTCGAACTGGCCGGCGCCCGGGGGGTGCTCTCGGCGGCCGGGATCGTCGCGGAGGTCACCGGCGAGACGGCCGGCCTGCCCTCCGAGGTGCAGTCGGCGCTCGGCTGGGTGGTGCGGGAGGCGACCACGAACGTGCTGCGGCACGGGGACGCGAAGAAGGTCGCCGTGACGGTGCAGATGCCGGAGGGGCGGGTAGTGCTGACGGTGGAGAACGACGGGGTGACGGCGACGACGGACGGTCCCTCGGCGGGCTCGGGCGGCTCCGGGCTCGCGGGGCTGCGGGAGCGGCTCACCGCGGTGGACGGGACGCTGGAGGCGGGGCCCGTCGGCAAGGGTGTGTTCCGCCTGACGGCCCAGGTGCCGCTGCCGTCCGCCGCGACCGGGGCCGCGCTGGAGGTCGCCCTGTGACGACGACAGTGCGGGTCCTGCTCGCCGACGACGAGCACCTCATCCGCGGGGCGCTGGCGGCCCTGCTGTCCCTGGAGGACGACCTGGTCGTCGTCGCCGAGGCGGCCACCGGCCCGGAGGCGCTGGCGATGGCACGGGCGCACGCGCCGGACGTCGCCGTACTGGATCTCCAGATGCCCGGCGCTGACGGTGTGAAGGTCGCCACATCGCTGCGGGCCGAGCTGCCCGCCTGCAAGGTGCTGATCGTGACCGGTCACGGTCGCCCGGGGCATCTGAAGCGGGCGCTCGCGGCGGGTGTGCGCGGGTTCGTGCCCAAGACGGTCAGCGCCCAGCGGCTCGCCGAGCTGATCCGCACGGTGCACGCCGGAAACCGGTACGTCGACCCGGAGTTGGCCGCCGACGCGATCTCCGCCGGGGACTCGCCGCTGACCGCGCGGGAGGCCGAAGTACTGGGGCACGCTGCCGACGGGGCGCCTCTCGCGGGGATCGCCGAGCGTGCCGCGCTCGCCGAGGGGACCGTACGGAACTACCTGTCGTCGGCCGCGAGCAAGCTCGGTGCGGAGAACCGCCACGCGGCGGTGCATCTCGCACGGGAGCGGGGTTGGATATAAGACCGTGTCGTGTGGGGTGAGGCGGACGAGTCGCTTGTAGCAACAGAGGGCGGCGAGGCCGGGAACGGCCAGGCATTGCGCGTCACCGGCCCGATCGACTGCCGGCACGCAGGTGTGCGCTATCCAGGAAACGAAAGATTGGTTTAGTGCGAACCGGAAAAAGACTCACCCAACGGGCGTTGATCAAGTAAACGCCACTGTAGGCCCAGGTCGGCGTCGAAGGTTCACTCGATCTCCCAAATACTGGGTACCCCTCCTTCCCCTGACCGCGATCGCGGCCGTGCTTGCATGGCTCAACCGGAGCCCGTGGTGGAGTTGGGCAGTCGTGGGCGCGCTGCTCGCGCCCCTCGGTGTGACCGCACACTGGTGGCTTCGAGGGCGGGCCCTGCTCCAAGTGGGGGGCTGGCTGCTTGCCGGAGCACTCGTGAGTACCACTGCCGTTCTCGCCTACCCACCCCCGCAGAACCGCATCGCGGGCGGGACCGATCCCCAGCCTTCCGCGCTCGTCTCCACGCGGGAGGGGCCCGTGCCAGGCGTCCTCAACGACGAGCGCACGGTCGAGATATTCGCGGGCATCCCCTACGCCCGGCCCCCCGTGGGAGATTTGCGTTGGAGTCCGCCTCAGCCTCCCGAGCCGCGCTCCGAGGTGTTCACCGCCGACCGGTTCTCGGACGTTCCCGTTCAAGGCACGTCAACCTTCTTCACTCGAGCGCTTTCCCAGGTCGTCGACATACCTCTGGAGGACACGTTCCTCAACCCGTATCCGGTCAGCGAGGACAGTCTCACCCTCAACATCTGGCACAGCACGAAGCCCGCCTCGGCGAAGCTTCCCGTGCTCGTCTACGTTCCGGGCGGGGGGTTCACGACTGGTTCGGGAGCTTTGCCGCTCTACGACGGCGAGGCACTCGCTTCCAGGGGTGAGGCGATCGTCGTCACACTCAACTACCGGCTGGGAGTGCTCGGATTCCTTTCCCATCCGGAACTCGCGGCAGAATCCAAGGAGAACGCTTCGGGTAATTACGGGATCCTCGATCAGATTGCCGCGCTGAAATGGATCCGGCAGAACATCGCGGCGTTCGGCGGTGACCCGGCCCAAGTGACGGTCGCGGGAGAGTCCGCCGGCGGCGCGAGCGTGTGCATTCTGGGGGCGACGCCACTCGCTGAAGGACTGGTGGACGGCATCATTGCCGGGAGCGGGGCCTGCATGGGCACGGCCGGAAGCACCGAGAAGGACGATCAGGCCGATACCAGGGCGGCGGCAGAGGACGCCGGCAGACGTCTGAGCGAGAACCTGGGGGGCGCCTCCGTGGAGGAGATGCGCAAGATGCCCGTCAAGCGCATCCTCGACGCCGCCAAGTCACTCGACGCCCACTGGCGTCCCTCCTCGACGGCCACCTCCTGGACCGGCCGCCGGCGGAGATCTACGCATCCGGAGAACAGCTGGACGTGCCGACCCTTCTCGGCAGTAACGCGGACGAGGCCTCGCTCGCTCTGGCCAGCCCACCGGACACCGACGCGGACAAGTATCAGGAGTCGGTCCGCAAGACGTACGGCGCGGACGCCGAGCGCTTCCTGCGGTTGTACCCCGGTGAGAACCAGGAACAAGTGCTGAAGTCCCGTCTGCAGGCCGACACCGACAAGATCATGACTCGCGCCATGCACCGCTGGGCGCGGCTGCAGACTCAAACGGGCGAGTCAGCCGCGTACCTCTACTACTTCACTCGCGTCCCGCCGGAAAAAGGCCTCGAGAAGTTCGGCGCCTATCACGGTGCGGAGGTGATGTACGCCTATGACAACCTCGGGAAGGACAATGACGCCGCATACGAAGAGGTCGACTACAGGTTGCGCGACCAGATGAGCGCGTACTGTGTCAATTTCGTGCGTACGGGCGACCCGAACGCATCGGGCCTGCCGGTCTGGCCCACGGTGGAGCGAGCACCCGAGCAAGTCATGGAATTTGGTGAAGGCAGCGCGCCGGCAACCCGGCCGCGGTCGGACGCCATCGACTTCTGGATGGACTACGACGGACCGATCCCGTAGCAACGATGCGATCTGGCGAGCCCTGTAACCAGGCTGCCGACAGTACCGTCAGCCGGTCAAGCCTCCCGGCAGAAACCGCCCGTAGGCTTGACCGGCGGGAAAGTGCTGGAAGCAGTCGGCGATGCCTTCGCTGCGGGCGGCCGTGGCGTCACGCGTGCGGCCGGGTCGCAGGCCCGACGTAGAAGCGCTGCCGCTGCATCACCAACGGCATGGCCGACAGGAGGGTGTTGGTGCCGTAACCACTGATGATGAGATCGGCTTGTCTTCCTCGATCAGCCGCTCATGGATCTCGGGAACCAGGGAGGCGCCTGCGTGGTCGTCGTGGCAGACGAGCTCGACCGGGCGGCCGAGCAGGCCGCCCCGGCTGTTAATGTCCTGCTGCCGGATCTCATGGGTGAGACGGGCCGACCGGCTGTTGTCCGCAAGCGGACCGGTCAGCGACAGGCAGCAGCCGATACGGATCGGTGCCGGGGCGGCAGCCATGTCAGGCGTCGTTTACGGGGCGTCCCGTGGCGAGCAGCTGCGTCTCCCAGGTGAAGGCGACGCCGGTGGCGCCCCCGTGCTGAAGCATAACCTCGGTCAAGCCCGGGAGGGTCTCCTCACGCGCATAGTCGCGCTGCCACTCACTCATCACGGCCAGCCAGGTGATGGGTACCACTCCCGCCTGGACCATGCGCCGCACGGCCATGTCATGAGCTTCCTTCGAGGCGCCGCCCGAGGCATCGGTGACGACGAAGACCTCGAAGCCCTCACCCGCCGCCTGTATCGCGGGCATCGCGACACAGACCTCCGTCCACAGGCCGGCGATGATCAGTTTCTTGCGGCCGGTCGCCTTGACGGCGTCGACGACGCGCTCGTCCTGCCAGGTGTTGACGAACGTGCGGTTGATCGGCTTCTGCTCCGGGAACTCGTCCTGCAGTCCCTTGATGAGGTAGCCGCCGCGCTCTTCCAGCACGGTCGTCAGGATGGTCGGTACGTCGAACGCCTTGGCGGCCTTGGCGAGGCCGACAGCGTTGTTCACGATCATCGTGGGCTCGTGGCTGTTCAGGTTGGCGAACTGGAACGGCTGGTGGTCGATCAGGACGACGACGCTCTCCTCGGGCGTCAGCAGCGCCTGCAGTCCGGACTTGGCTTCTTTGCTCATGGGGTCCCTCTCCGGGGTATGTATCATGCGCGCCCAGACGGCGCCACGCCGATATGGCTTCACGTATCCGCACAGGCGCCCTGAAGGCGAACTGGCCGGCCACCAGCCCGATCGGCAAGATTGCTCCGCAAGCCGCCGCGGTCTTCGCAAGAGACGGCCCGCGGTACCAGGTGACTACCGACCTCAACTGGATGACGTGACACCTACGTTAGACACAGGCAACTTGACGTGTCAACCAGATGTCGATCCACCTCTAGATGCAAACTCGCCAGGTCAGCTCAAAAGTTGTCGCACCAGATGGTGGCCCATAACTCCTGGACAGGAGTGAGATGACCTTGTCGTGCCTGGTGTGACCATGGCGCGGGAAGCGTCGAGGGTGAACCGCTCCGGGATTGTCAATCCCCTCGAACTGTGGAGACCTTCCTATGCAGCCAGCTCCTCGGTGAAGCTGGCCCAGCAGTCGTGTTCGTAGTCGATCGGGCTTTTCCAATGGCACACGCTGTATAGCCGACGGGTGTTGTAGAAGTCGGTGATCCAGGTAGCGATCCTGATCCGGGCCGCGGTGCGGGTGGTGAAGGTGTGCCGGTGGACGTACTCGACCTTCAGTACGCTGTTGAACGCCTCGCTGACGGCGTTGTCGAGACAAGATCCGACCCGGCCCATGGACTGGAAAACACCCAGCCGGCGGCAGGCCCGGCGGAACCTCCGTGAGGCGTACTCGCTGCCGCGGTCCGTGTGGAAGATGAGGCCGTGCACGTCACCGCCACGGGTCGTCGCGGCCATGTGCAGGGCAGCGACGACCAGTTCGGCATCGTGGCGTGCCCCCATCGCGTAGCCCAGCAGGCGGCGGGAGAAGAGGTCGATGACCGTGACCAAGTACAGCTTGCCTTCGCCGGTTTCGATCTCCGTCATGTCCCCGCACCGGACCAGGTCGGGTGCCTCGGCGGTGAAGTCGCGGCGCACGAAGTCCGGGGCGGCCGGTCGCTTGCCAGGGAGCTGACGGAAAATAACTCCTCGGTTTCGGCGGGCTGTTGGCTCGTAGGATGTGGGTGTTACGGAGGGGACCGAGGCGAATCTGGCAGGGGTGTTCGAGCTGCTGTTGCCGCACCTGGATGAGCGGCAACGGCGGTTGGTGCTGGGGGCTGCCGCCCGGGTACGGGGGCACGGTGGAGTTCGTTTGGTGGCTGAGGCTGCGGGAGTGGCGACGTCCACGGTGTCGCGTGGGCTGCGTGAACTGAATCAGGGTGAGGAGCCCGGTGGCCGGGTCCGGGCGGTGGGTGGGGGCCGCAAGCGACTACGGGATGTCGATCCGGAGCTGGTGCCGGCCTTGCTGGCGCTGGTGGAGCCGGACCAGCGGGGCGATCCGGAATCGCCGTTGCGGTGGACGGTGAAGTCCACCCGGGCTCCGGCCGCGGAGCTGTCGAGGCAGGGCCACCGGATCGGGCACGACACAGTGGCAGCCCTGCTGAAGACCGAGGGCTTCTCGCTGCAGGGCACCTCGCGTACCACCGGGGGGCCCGGCATCCTGACCGGGACGCTCAGTTCCGTTATATCAACGAGCGGGTCGGGGAGTTCACCGCGGCCGGGCAGCCGGTCATCAGCGTGTCCGCCAAGAAGAAGGAGACCCTGGGCAACTACGCGGCCACGGGCGGGAGTGGCACCCGGCCGGACAGCCCGTCCAGGTCCGCGCCCACGACTTCCCCGAGAAGGGCCCGTTGAAGGCGGTGCCGTACGGGATCTATGACATCGGCGCGGATGCCGGCTGGGTCTCGGCCGGCTGCGACGGCGACACCGCCGCCTTCGCCGTGGCCACTCTGCGCCGCTGGTGGGACAGCGAGGGGCGGCACCGCTACCCGGACGCCCCCCGTCTGCTGATCACGGCCGCCCACGCCCTGACCTGGTGCGATGCCAAGTGTCCAGGCGACTGGACACCCGTGGAGCGTCACTTCCGCGACGGGCACACCGACACCTGGTGGGCCGCCGATGCCCGCCTGGGTGGCTACGGACCCGACTCACCCTGCCGCCTGATCGTGGCCACCACCGACCCAGTCGGACTCCCGGAGAAGGCCACCCGGTACCTGGCCACCAACCTGCCCCACCCCAACGCACCCCATACCACCACCAGCCCGCACCCGCCGGCCGACCTCGCCGAGATCATCCGCCTCTACGGCCTGCGTCCGTGGATCGAGCAGAGCTACAAGCAGATCAAGGACGAACTCGGCTGGGCCGACCTCCAAGTCCGCTCCGACCGCGCCATCCGCCGCCACCAGACCCTGGTCAACTGCGCCTTCTCCTTCTGCTGGGACCAATGGTTCGCCCCACCCGGACCCCTGGATGCCACCGCGCCGGACCCGTGCCCCGACGAGGGGCCAGAGAGGGGGACCGGCCCCGTCCCACCAGCCCCAACCGCCTTGTTGGCCCCGGGGCTTACGAGCCATCCGTTCCTGACTCACCCCCGCCGTCACCCTCAACCGATGGCGGCGAGCCTGGACGGACACGGACCCACCCTCCGAGCTCCAGGCCCTGATCGACGCGGTCACCACCGGACACGGCATCGACCTCCACCTCCGGATTTAACGAACTACCGGTAATCGCTGAGGTACTGGTCGTGCGACGGTGCCGGAGAGTCGCATCGGGAGAACGGCGCATCAACGTGGATGTGGCGCCTCAACAACAGTTCGGCGCCACATACGCCTCTCGTCGGCGGCGATGACGCAGTTCCGCGTCATGAGAAGCCGTCAGGGGAACAGCCGGTCGTCCACCGTCACTTCGAGAGGAAGTCGCGCAGCGCGGTGTTGACCTCGTCGGCGTGGGTCCAGAGCAGGCCGTGAGGCGCTCCTTCGACCTCGACGTAGTCGGCCTCGGGGAGTGCCTTGTGGAATCGGCGCCCAGTGGCGTCGATCGGGAGGATGTTGTCCTTCGTTCCGTGCAGGATCAGTGCGGGCTTGCCGCTCGCGCGGACCGCCTCGACGTCGGCGCGGAAGTCCTCGATCCATGCCGGTACCACAGCGTACGCAGCCACCGGGGCGCTGCGGATCGCGACGTTCCAGCTACCGGTCACGACCTCCTCGCTGATACGGGTGCCGAGGTTCTCGTCGAGGTTGTAGAAGTCCGCGTAGAACTGCTTGTACCAGGCGTACCGATCCGCCTTTGCGGTCGCGGCGATGCCGTCGAAGACCTCCTGCGGCACTCCGTCGGGGTTGTCGTCGCGGGCGACGAGAAACGGCTCGAGCGAGGCGAGGAAGGCGAGCTTCGCGACACGCTCATGACCGTAGCGACTCACGTAGCGGGCGAGTTCCCCGGTGCCCATCGAGAAACCGACAAGGACGACGTCCTGGAGGTTGAGGGTCTCAAGGACCGTGTTCAGGTCAGCGGCGAAGGTGTCGTAGTCGTAACCGGAGTTCACCTTCGACGACTGGCCGAAGCCACGACGGTCATAGGTGATGACCCGATAGCCCTGGGCCAACAGCTCGCGCGTCTGACGTTCCCAGCTGTGCCCGTTCAGCGGGTAGCCGTGGATCAGGACGACCGGCTGCCCGGAACCCTGATCCTCGTAGTAGAGCTCGACCGGCGTACTGTTCTCCGTGCCGACGGTGATGTAACCCATGATTTCTTTCCCTTCTGGCCGACGAAACGAACACCGGCCCATATCTGTGTGTGAGAACCCTGTGTTATCGGAGGCGGGTCAGAGGATTCGCCGATCCGTATCCGGCTGGCTCCTGTGCTGAGCTGCCCTGCGTCGGGATCACAGCCTGATCCACGTTGTCTACGACTGTGACTCGGCCACCATCGCCGGGATCGGGATCGGGCATGGTCGATTCTGGGTCGACGAGGTAGACCTCGTGACCAGTCAGCGTCAGCCGGCGTGCGACCTCCAGCAGCATGCGCCGTGCCACATCGTCGATCGAATAGACCCTTGTCAGGTCGAAAGCCACCCTGACGTCCGAAGGCAAAATGTCCATGGCTTCCTGAACAACTCTCTCGGCTCCGGCAAAGCCGACGCCACCTTGCAGTTGCAGGACCCGGAGCGCGTTCGGTCCGCTGCCAACGACATGGTGGGACCGCACGACGGCACGCGCGGCGGCGGGGACCTCCATCACATGCAGACCCATGTCCGAAGAGAATCGCTCGAACAGTGACACCCCGCGAACGCTGTTCCCGTGACCGTCCAGTCGTGGTGAGAACGTGGCAATGCCGATCTGTCCGGGGAGCGCGCCGATCAGGCCCCCGGCCACCCCGCTCTTTGCCGGAATACCGACCTGGGTCGCCCAGTCACCAGCGGCGTCGTACATTCCACAGCTGAACATGACACTCAGCACCTGACGCACCACCGGTTCCGGTACCACCTGCTCACCCGAGAGAGGGTTGATCCCACGGTTGGCCAACGTCGCGGCCATCATGGCCAGATCACGCGTGGTGACGAGCACGGAACACTGGCGCGTGTAGCCGTCCACGATGGTCCTTGGGTCCTTGGTGAGGACATCGTGACTGCGGAGCATGTGGGCAATGGCGAGGTTGCGGTGCGCGTGCTCCATCTCTGACGCACATACCGCCTCATCCATCTTCAGTCGACGACCGGCGAACGCCGAGAGGCCGTGGAGCACGCGTTCCACACGCTCCGTCGGATTCAGGTCCTCCGCGCCGGCCAGTGAGTGTACGGTGATCGCGCCAGCGTTGATCATGGGATTGAGAGGGCGCCCCGTATCGCTTTCGAGAGAGATCTCGTTGAACGCCTCTCCGGACGGTTCGACACCGACTTTGGCGAGCACGGGGTCGAATCCGCGATCAGACAGGGCCAACGCATACACGAACGGCTTGGAGATCGATTGGATTGTGAACTCGATGTCGATGTCACCGGCGCCATAGACCTCTCCGTCAATCATAGCAAAGGCCGCACCGAGGCGCTCGGGGTCCGCTGCTGCGAGCTCAGGGATGTATCCCGCCGGCTCTCCGGACGTGTCCGACTCCACATCTCTCAGTACCTCGGCCAGATAGTCGGGAATGATTGGCCGCATTCGTCCTCCATGCATAATTGCCATCTTCACGCCGTGAGAACCGCGTTGCGTCCGCCCTGGTACCAGGAGGCACCTGGCGGCACTTCACTGCGTCACATTGTCGATGCAACCAGGGAGATGACCTCACGCTTCGCCGAGCGCGGCGCGCGTGATTACTCCTATGTCGTCAGGTATCGGCTGACGGAACACACCACCGTTCGCGACAAATTCGTCGCCATGCACCCGCAGATAGCGAGCGAACATCGGGCACAACGGCACGAACAATTGTGTAGGAGCTGATCGGGCCAGCGAGATCGAGCTCGACCGCCACGGATGCGGCGGGGTTGTCAGCCAACCCTTGAGTCATCTGACTGTCTTTCTGCAGAGAGCGTCACGGCGTGGCCACGGTTCTCCGGTCCGGCTGAGGTGCTTCTGTTCTTCTGTTACGAGCGCTCAAAAAGTCTTGTCGGAGCGGGGGTGGCGGTAAGCACGCGAAGCCGGTCGGCGTCGACATTGGCTCCGAAGGCGGGGGTTCCGGGCTCGAGCCGGACGCCCGCTGCGAGGTCGCCGATGGTGAGTGGGTCGAATCCGAGAGTGTCGATCAGCGCAGACACGACGGCGAGATCCTTGGGCGAGTCGCCGGCGATCGCGATGGCCTTGCGTCCGAGGCCGCCGGCTGGACGAGCCCCGTCCTCGAGGTCGTGGTAACCCATGTGGTTGAGGGCTTTCACGACACGTGCGCCTATCAGGAACCGCTGAACGACTTCGCTCGAAGAGGTGTCGGGAGGGAGGATCGCGTCGCGGGGACCATCGACCTCCCACCAGTGGTTCATCGCGTCGATGACCAGCTTTCCCTCCAGCTTCGGGACTGGGAGGTCGCGGTGTTTGCCGAGCGGGAGAGCCAGGACCACCACGTCGGCGGCATCCGCGGCCTGGGCCGGCCATACGGCGGTCGCTCCGGGGGTGAGGATCTTGGCGGTAAGCGCGATCTTGGAGGGATCACCGGACCCGGAGATCAGGACTCGATAGCCGGCGGCGACCGCCAGGCGCGCCAGGACGGTGCCGACTTTCCCGGCTCCCAGGATCCCGACAGTGGTGACAGGGTTGGTCATCGCGCCGCTCCCGCCGTGGCCGCGGGCTGCTCGGCCAGAAGCTCGCGGATCCGAGGGATGACCTGGGTGCCGTACAGCTCGACCGAACGCAGACGTGCGGAGGCTGAAACGGTGCCGGCGGCGGAGTAGATCAAGTCGAACCGGCCCGCGTTCAGGACCCGGATGGCATGGGCGATCTTGGCCGCGACCGTCTCGACCGAGCCGACGTACAGCGACCCGCGGTCCACCTCGGCGTCGAATTCTTCCCGGCGGAGCGGCGGCCAGCCGCGCTGCCCCCCGATCCGGTCGCGGATCTCCTTGTACCCAGGGTAGAAGAGCTCCTTGGCCTCTTCGTCAGTGGAGGCGACGAAGCCGGGCGAATGCGTGCCGATCGGCTGTGCGGTCGTGCCGAACTCCTGGCTGGCAAGCCGGTACAGATCCACGTAGGGAGCGAACCGGTCGGGGGCGCCGCCGATGATTGCGAGCATGAGCCGGAAGCCGTACTGAGCGGTGCGGAGCACGGACTGCGGTGTCCCGCCAACCCCTACCCAGGTGTTGAGACGTCCCGAATCCGTCTTCGGGTACACGTCCGCATCGTGCAGGGCGGCACGCGTGGTGCCTTCCCAGCTGACCGGCTTCTCGTCCAGGAGCCGATGGAAAAGGTCGATCTTCTCCTCGAACAGCACCTCGTAGTCCTTGAGGTCGTACCCGAACAGGGGGAACGACTCGGTGAAGGAACCGCGTCCGAGGATCACCTCGGCGCGGCCGTTGGAGAGCGCATCGACCGTGGCGAACCGCTGGAACACTCGCACCGGGTCGTCCGAGGACAGCACTGTCACGCCCGAGGCCAGCCGGATGCGCTTCGTGGCTGTCGCGATGCCCGCCAGCACTGTCTCAGGGCTGGAGATCGCGTACTCGGGCCGGTGGTGCTCGCCCAACGCAACAACGTCGATACCGACCTGGTCGGCAAGGACCGCTTCGGTCACCGCGGCGCGGATCGCCTGCGCGTGCGAGACGATCACGCCCTGGTCGTTTCGGGGCCGGTCTCCGAAGCTGTCGATACCGAACTCGATTTGCGAAACATCCATCGTGTTCACTTCGCTCAACGCTTTCGTTGTGTCAGGGTGTGGCGGTGCGTGGTTCGTGACGACAGGGCGGGACGTCCGTCCCGGGCGACCTGCGCGAGTTCCCCGCCGGTCAGGTCCCGCGCCCACACCACCTCCGCCGGTCTAGTTGACACGTAAACCATGACACTTCTATGGTTGGCATGTCAACTAGATTGTGTCGCGGTGGGTGCAGCTGCACGTCGCCAGCCGGGAGCGCCCCTCTTGATAGGCGGGCTTGGTGCTTTCGCACTCGGCGACATCGGTGCGCGCATTATCGAGCTTCTCGACATCGAAAGTTTGCCGTACTGCGTGATCAATATCTCGCGGTGCCTCCGTCCCCAGCATTGGCCATATGCCCGATGCTAGGAGCGTGATCTATTGGATGGACTTCCTTCCCTCTGCCGTATTGATATCCATAATCCCTGGCGCGAACCAGCTGTTGGGCCTGAGTAACGCCATCCGATCCGGCGCTTCCTGGGCTCTTGCCGGCATCCTCGCGCGCCTCGCTGCCTTCACTCTGCTGATCGGCATCGTCGTACTGGGTCTCGGCGCGGTCCTCGCACAGTCTCCTGGTGTGCTGACCGTAATTAAATGGAGTGGAATAGCGTATTTGGTCTGGATTGGTGTGGCAGCGCTGAGAAGCAGGCCGGAGGCCGCTTCGGTGGTCGAGGACGAAGAGGGCCGCACCGGTCGGTGGCGGATCCCCCGCCAGGAATTTATGGTCGCAATAACCAACCCCAAAGCGCTTCTGCTTTTCGCGGCACTCCTCCCTCAATTCACGAGCGGCGGACAGGATGCGGAACTGCACATTGCCGTTCTGGGCCTGGCCTACATGGGCGTTGAAGCCGTCATTGGCGGCCTCTACGTCGGAGCCGGGAGGAATCTTCGATGGCGGCTTCGGTCGTACAAGGGATCGATCGCTCGTCGGGTCGACCAGATTTCGGGAATCTGCATCCTCGCACTTTCGGGTGCGTTGGCCTTGAGCAGTGTTTGACGCGGGTCCGCCTCTGATCAGGTGTTCTGTCGGGCGTACTCGGTGGGTGCGAGTCCATAGCGCTGCTTGAAGGCGCGGCTGAAGTGGCTGCTGTCGGCGAACTGCCAGTGCGCGGCGATTTCCGAGACGGCCAGCCGAGAAGCCGACAGCGCCTGCCTGGCCAACTCCAAGCGCCGTTCCCGGATGTAGGCGGTCACCGATTCCCCACCCGCCGCGAACGCGCGCTGCAAAGTACGCACGGAAACGTTCAGTTCCCGGGCCAGCATCGCCGACGAGAGATCGGCGTCGGCGAGCCGCTGCTCTGCGAGGTTCTTCGCCGCCTGGGCGAGGGCCGGGGCAAGGCGGGTGTTCACATCGTCGAAGCCGTGGTGCGTCACCGCGGTGGCCAACTCGACCAGCGTGTCTCGCGCGGCCTGGACACCGGCCGGGCTCAGATCGGGCAGCGCCTCCTCAACCATGTTGGCGTGCGCCACCAGGAGGCGTACCTCGGCGGCGTCGGCGTGACCGGCGACTTCGCGGCCACCGAGTAGAAGAGAGAAGGGAGCAGCGGGCAGTACGATGCACTGCGCTCTCGTGTGGGGCGGGAGAGCGAAGTGATGCATCCGCGCGGCATGCCGCAGCAGGAAACATCCCGCCACCACGGTGTGTTCCACGGTGTTGCGCTTGCTGCCCAGCGCCCAGGCTCCGCTGTGCACCAGCCATAGGCGGACCTGGTCGGCGTCATGACTCGGTCCGTCCGCCGTCTGCGCTGCCGATGCCCCGTCCACGCTGGTGATCGCCACGTCGCGCACCCTGGCGGCACGGAAGCGGACCCGGAAGTCGGTCGCTGTCGCCGCGCTGAACCGGGGGAGGGGGAACTCATCTCCGACGTGGGTACGCCAGCTCCGCTCGAAGTCGTCCCGACCGGTCGTGGCCGCGCGGCGTGAGTCGAGCGAGAAGGATGCCGTCTTGTTGTCGTCCATCGTCCTACGAGTCTGCTCTCAGGATGTGTTTGTCGCCGATGTTCCGGTCGGTTGTCGCCCTGATGCATGCCGAGACTTCTGTGATCTTCCTAGTGTTCGAAGCACGCACACATCAGGAGGACTTGGTGAACGACCAGAACGGCCGCGTGGCCGTGATCACCGGCGCCGGGGGCGGCCTGGGCGTCCATATCGCGTACCGCTTCGCCGCCGACGGATATACCACAGTACTGGTGGGGCGCACCGAATCGGCCTTGCGCCAGGCCGTCGAGAGCGGCCCGGACAGGGGCGACATGCACCCGTGGGCCGGCGACGTCTCCGACCTGGCTGCCGTCACCGCACTCATGGACGGGGTGGCCGAGCGGTTCGGGCGTCTGGACGTCCTCGTCAACAACGCGGGGCTGGCGGTGCCGGGCACCGTGGAGAGCACGAGTGAGGATGCCTATCGTGCCATGATGAGCGTGAACGTCGACGGCGTGTTTTTTGCCTCCCGCGCCGCCTTGCCCCATCTGCGCGAGGTCCGCGGGTGCATCGTCAATATCGGATCCGTTGGTGGCGTGCGCGGTGACTGGACGCAGGCTGCTTACAACGCGACCAAGGGAGCGGTGGCCAATCTGACCAATGCGATGGCCCTCGACCATGGCCGGGAGATTCGGGTCAACGTGGTCCATCCCGGTGTGACGACCAGCCGCGAGGAGATCCGGATGGCGCTCGCCGAAGGTACGCCGTTGCGCGACCGGTTCGACGACCGGGTGCCCATGGGCCGGCCCGGCGATCCCGCCGAGGTGGCCGCTGTCGTGGCGTTCCTTGCCGGCTCCGGCGCCTCGTACGTCAACGGCGCGCACATCGCCGTCGATGGTGGTCTGACCGCGTCGAACGGCCAGACCGATCTCTTCCGCTGACGCGACGCGACCACGGCTTCACCCTTGTAGGGGGCGGCGTCGCCGCGACCGGATCGGCGACCCGCGCCCTCGGCGTGCAGCTGTGACGCCTCGAATCGACACCAGCGGGTCACCCCACACACCAGGGTGGGAGCCGCGAAATGAAGGGGAAGCAGTGGTCTTCAAGCTGGATGTACCAGGCCGCATGGTTCGCGGTGACGTGGATGAAGGCTATGGCGCAGTGGCCGACGCCTTTCGCGAGAACTTCGCCGTACGCAACGAGATCGGCGCTGCCTGCGTCGTCTACCACGGCGGGCGGAAGATCGTGGACCTCTGGGGCGGCTACCGGGACGGCCGCAACCGTCTTCCCTGGGAGGCGGAAACGATGGTGCCGGTCTTCTCCACGTCCAAGGGCGTGGCAGCAGTGGCGCTCGCAGTGTTGCACGCACGTGGTCTGCTCGACCACGATGAGCGTGTGGCGTCCTATTGGCCCGACTTCGCCGCCGCCGGCAAGGGCGATGTCACCGTCCGTCAACTGCTCGCCCATCAGGCAGGGCTGGCGGTGATCGACCGGCCACTCGGGCTCGGCGACCTGACTGGCTCCCGCACCCTCGCCACGGCTCTTGCCGAGCAGCGTCCGGCATGGGAGCCGGGCACCCGGCACGGCTACCACGGCCAGTCATTGGGCTGGTACGAGAGCGAGCTCATCAGCCGGATCGACCCTGGAAAACGCCGTATCGGCCGGTTTTTCGCCGACGAGGTCGCGACGCCGCTCGGCCTCGACTTCCACTTCGGCCTGCCGCAGGACACTGATCGCGATCGGGTCGCCCGTATCCACGGATTTCGCTCCTGGGAGATGATGCTGCACCTGAGAGCGATGCCGGCAGCATTCGTCCGGGCATACGCGAATCCGCGGAGCTTGACCGCCAGGGCGTTCGGCAATCCGCGGGTGCTGGGCACCGTGGAGAACTTCAACCGGCCGGATGTGCAGGCCGCGGAGATTCCGGCGGCCAACGGCGTCGGCCAGGTGCGGTCGATCGCCAAGCTCTACGGCGAGGTGGCGACCGGCGGCGCCGCCCTGGGCCTCACCGATGCCACAATGGACGCGTTGCGCGTCGCTGCCCCACCTCCGGAGAACGGACTGTTCGACGAGGTGCTGCGCGTCGAGACGAGGTTCTCCCTGGGGTACGTCAAGCCGTTCCCGGCGTTCAGGTTCGGCTCCGAGTCGGACCGGGCCTTCGGGACGATGGGCCTGGGCGGGTCGTTCGCCTTCGCAGACCCGGACACCGGTACGGGCTTCGCGTACGCGATGAACCGCACTGGCTTCCGGCTCTGGGACGATCCTCGTGAAGTGGCCCTGCGGGAGGCGCTCTTCGCGCGGGTCCTTGGCGAGCGGCCTCAGCGGCCCGACCCGGCCTCCAGGGGTTCCGGCCTCTGATTCGCGAAGCACTTGAGTGTGTTCCACGTCTCAGAAGACTTGCGCAAACACCGGCCGTGAGTTGAAACTTCAACTCGTCATCGAGGATGTGATCCTCTGTCTGGAGGACGTGTCATGGCCGAGCAACTGACCGGCCGCAGCTACCGCTTTGACCTCGGCGATCTGAAGGTGCGCTTCACCTTCGACTCGCCGACCCAGGGCAGCTTCGTGGTGGTGCACGGTGCGGGGCTCGCCCCTGACGGTCACGCCGAAACGGTGGCTCTGAACCTGCGGGAGATCCGCGAAGGCGTCTATCTGAACTCCTGGACCGAGGCGAGCGGGGCCACGGTGACGCACCTGGAGGACTTTGGAAACGGGACGTTGTATTCCAACGTGACCGTCGACGGCAAGCTCCACCACTTCACCGGAACGATCAAGGAGGCCTGACCATGACCCAGTACGCCGCCGCGCAGGACGATCAGGCAGAAGGCAACGTCGACATCGTGCTCACCGCGATGCGGGAGTTGTTCGCCGACAAGGACCTCACCGCGATAGATCGATACTGGGCTGAGCCCTACATTCAGCACAGCCCGCAGATGCCCAATGGGCTCGACGCCCTGCGCAATGTCGTTCCAAATCTGGAGGGCTTCTCCTGGGAGCCGCAGCGGATCGCCGCCCAGGGCGATCTGGTCTTCACCCACAGCATCGTCCACGGCTGGGCCCCGCACCCCGTGGCCATCGTCGACATCTTCCGGCTGGACGACGGACGCATCGTGGAGCACTGGGACGTCGTCCAGGACATCGTCTCTCCCGAAGAATCCGCCAACGGCAACACTATGGTGTAGACCCGCGCCACCCGGCGCCGGCCTTGCCGCCGCCAAGGGCGGCCGACGTGCGGCTACTTCTGCCCCGATCCTCAGAGGTTGACAGGTCAACCATGCTGCCCTAGGGTTCCGGGTGAAAGCTCAGCCAACCCTGCGCCCTTCCAGTCCTGGCGTGGGAGGAGAGGGGGGAGGCCCCCATCGACCGGCGGCCCCGTGCATCAGGACGTCCCTTCGGGTCGGCGCAGGGCAGACCTCTCGTGATCCAGGCAGTCGCGTCCCCCGCCCGGTCAGTCCGGCTGCTTCTCCATGTGGTCCAGGACGCGCTTGGAGATCCGGCCGAGTGTGCTGAGCTGGTTCGGGGTCAGGGCGTCGATGAACAGGCGGCGGACGTGCTCGACGTGCGGGGGTGCGGCCTCTTCGATCGCCTTGTAGCCGGCCGGGGTGGCGACGATGAATGCTCCGCGTCCGTCGTCGGGGCATTCCTCCCTGGCCACGAGCCCGCGTTTCGCCATCCGCGTGACCTGGTGGGACATTCGGCTCTTCTCCCACTCCACGAGTTTGGCCAGATCCAGGAAGCGCATCCGCCCGTTGCCTCTTTCGGTGAGGCTGACGAGCACGATGTAGTCGGCTGCTGAGAATCCGGAGTCGGCCTGGATGCGCCGGGACAGCCGTCCGATGAGTGTCTCCTGCATTCGGATGAAGCTGTCCCAGGCGGCCTTCTGTTCTGGGTCGAGCCAGCGCGGTTGTGCGTCCATGGGGGCAGTCTAACGAAATCGTTGACAGCTCATCTACTGGCGGTGGCGGCGATGCAACCCTCAGCGAGGGTGCGTGCGTCGTGACCGGGATGCTTCGGTTCACGCCCGGCCGGCGAGTGCTCGAGCCGTGTCTCCTGCAGGCATGGAGGCCGGCACTCCGTGCTCGCTCGGCGCTGCGGATGCCTTCGTCATGGGTTAAGTTGATGCATCAACCTTGCGAGGCTAGGCTGATGTCCTGGCTGACGGGATTCTGCCGAGTTGAGCGGGATCAGACCCCACAAGGAGGACACATGACGGTCGAAGTGAGCGACGTGCCCGAGGCGAAGCGCTACGAGGCCCGTGTCGATGGAGAGTCCAAGGTGGCGGGCGTCGCGGAATACATCCGCACGACGGAACTCGTTGCGTTCGTGCACACCGAGGTCGAGACGGAGCGCGAGGGCGCGGGAGTCGGGTCCGCACTGGTCCGTACAGCCCTTGACGAGGCACGTGCCGCGAACCTGCGGGTGCTGGCCACCTGTCCCTTCTTCGCGGGCTGGATCAGCCGGCACCCCGAGTACCAGGACCTGCTGTACCAGTCCCGCAGCAGGGTCAGTGACTGAAAGCCGAGCACGGCAGTAATGGAGGCGGGCATGAGCGGCGAATCGGAGCAGAAGGCGTACCGGACGGAGTCGATCACGGTGACCTTCGAGGCCAGGCGCTGCCTGCACGCCGCCGAATGCGTCCATGGCCTGCCCGAGGTGTTCGACCCGACGAAGCGACCGTGGATCCAGCCGGACAAGACTACGGCCGAGCGCCTGGCGGAGGTCGTGCGGCGCTGTCCCTCGGGCGCGCTCCAGTACGAACTCGTGGAGGGCGGGACGGAGTCCCCCGACCGGCCCACCACGATCACCCGCAGTGCCGCCGGGCAGCTGACCGTGCGCGGTGAGCTGAGTGTGGACACGCCGCAAGGCGCGCGCGCCGAGACCAGGGTCATGCTGTGCGGCTGCGGGCAGAGCCGCCTCCAGCCGTACTGCGACCATGCGGGGCCCTGCGGTGAGTGACGCGGCCGTGCCCGCTTCCCGCGTGTACCACCCAAGATCTTGGAGTCGAGCAGATGTCCCTTGCAGTGCAGTTCTCCGAGTACGGCACCCCTGATGTGCTGCGTGTCGTCGATGTTCCGCCGCTCACCGCGGGCCCCGGGCAGGTACGGCTCGCGGTGCGCGCCGCAGGTGTCAATCCGATCGACTGGAAGATCCTGCACGGCTTCATGCGCCAGGTGATGCCCGTCGATCTCCCGGGCGGCCTCGGCTCCGACGTGGCCGGTGTAGTCGACCAGGTCGGCGAGGGCGTGACCGCCTTCAGCGTCGGTGACGAGGTGCTGGGGGCCTCCCTTACACCCTCCTACGCGCAGTCGGCGCTCGCTGACCCCGCTGCACTGGTCGCCAAACCGGCCTCCGTCCCGTGGGAGGTTGCCGCAACCCTGGCCGGTTCGGGTATCACCGCCCGGGAGGTCCTCAACAAGCTGAAGATCTCCACGGGCGAGACGCTGCTGGTCCATGGCGCAGCCGGTGGCGTGGGCACGTTCGCCGTACAGCTGGCCGTTGCTCGCGGTGCGCGTGTCATCGGCACCGCGAGCGAACGCAACCATGAACAGCTCCGCTCTTTCGGTGTGGAACCGGTCACCTATGGCGAGGGCCTGGTCGACCGCGTACGAGCGATTTCCCCCCACGGAGTCGACGCGGTCCTCGACGCCTCCGGCCGCGGTGAAATCCCGGACTCGATCGAACTCGTCGGCGGTCCGACACGCGTCCTGTCACTCGTGGCCTTCGATGCCGCGGACACCGGGATCCAGGTGCACATGACCGAGCCGGGAGCGGGGGATATCCAAGCGCTCGGTGACATCCTCGCCCTCATCGAGGCGGGACGGCTGCAGATGCCCATCGCGGGTACCTACCCCCTCGACGAGGTTGCGGCGGCACTGGCAGTGAGCCAGTCCGGGCACCTGAGCGGCAAGCTCGTAGTACTCCCGGTCTAGCCTGGGCCTGCGTAGTCAGACCTCTACCCGGTCGGCGAGGAGAGCATCTCCTGAAGGATGCGCTGCAGCTCGGTGCGGTCCTGCGGGGTGATTCTCGCCAGCCTGCGGTCGTACTCCGCCGCCAGGGCTGCCAGCGCACGATCTCGCGCCTCTGTGCCCACGGAGGTGAGTACGAGGCGGTGACGCCGCAGGTCCGCGTCGTCGATCTCGCGCCGGATGAACCCCTTGGCGACGAGGTTGCGGACATAGACCGTCACGCTTGCCTTAGGCAGCAGCAGTGCCGCCGCGATCTCCGCAGGGTACGGCGACGCGGCCACCTCCGCCAGGACGAAAAACTCCTTCGTCTCCAGCCCGAGATCAGCCAGCTCCTCCGTGCAGGCATCCATCACGACACTCAGCAGCCGCTGGTTCAGCGTCCACAGCTGCGCACCGTCGGCCGACATGTGAGTCCCCCAACCAAGTGGTACCGTTCTGTATTAGTTCCAAGCTGTACAAGTATCGTTTTTGTACTGGTGCAGCTATGGAAGAATGGTCTCACGAAGGGCGCTGTCCATGCTTCAGCACATCACGATCCCGCGCGGACCGATCGAGCTCGCGGCCGACCTCCACCTGCCCGACAACGCCGACAGCACCGCGCCGCTGCGCGCCGTGGTGCTCTCCACGCCCGGCAGCAGCGTGAAGGAGCAGATCGGCGCCAACTACGCGTCCCGCCTCGCCGCCCGCGGCATCGCAGCGCTCGTCTTCGACCCCGCCCACCAAGGGCAGAGCGGAGGCGAACCCCGCGACCTCGAAGACCCCTACCGCCGCGGTGAGGACATCTCCTACGCCATCGACACGCTCACCACGACCCCCGGCATCGACCCGCAGCGCATCGGCGTCCTCGGCATCTGCGCCGGCGGCGGCTACGCCGTACACACCGCCCGCACCGACCACCGCATCAAAGCGGTCGGAACCGTGGTCCCCGGCAACATGGGCACCTCGTTCCGCAGCTTCCAGCCCGACGGCCCGGCCGCCGCACTCGACGCCCTCGCCGACGCGCGCATCGAAGAGGCCCGCTCCGGTGAGCTCACCCGCGTGAACTGGCTGCCCGACACCCTGGAGGACGCCGCGGCAGCCGGTCTGACCGATATCGACACCACCCAGGCGATCACCTACTACCGCACCGAGCGCGGCGGCAACGAGTACTCCACCAACCGCCGCCTCTCGCGCAGCGACTCCCTCCTGCTGGGCTACGACGCGTTCCACCTGGTCGACCAGCTCATGACCCAGCCACTCCAGGTCATCCTCGCTGGACGCATCGGCAACACCGGCACCTACGATGCCGGCATGCAGCTGTGGAAGCTGGCCCCCAACCCCGTCGACCTCATGGTGATCGAGGGCGCCGGCCACTACGAGATGTACGACGAGCCCGAATACGTCGACGCCGCCGTCGAACGGCTCACCAACTTCTACGTCAACAACCTGTAGGCATCCAAACCGGCGAACCCATGTGGTCACAGCGCCGGCGGGCGTTGACCGCTTCTCCTGAGCCAGTAAGGGCTTGCCGGGAATCGACACGCTGGTTTGATCCTGGTGTTGTCCGGGTCAAGGAATCTGGCGATGTCGTCCGGCGTGCGGAAACGGGCTGTGGAGGCGGGGACAGTGACACCGTGGGCTTCCAGGAGCGGGCGGACATCTTTCACTGCACGGCTGATGGTCATCGCGGTGGTGTTGAAGAGCTGGCGGAGAAGCTCCTGAAGAGCGTGTTTCCGCAGGTAGAGGATGGCGACCAGGATCTGTTCGGCGGGAGTGAGGGTAGGTTTGCGGCCTGTGCCGCGTGCGACGCGGCGTGGTCCGCCGCGGGCTGCGTGGCGGACCTGCTCGCGGTGCTCTTCCAGGCCGGGGATCAAGATTTGAGTCAGGTCGCTGAGTTGCTTGCGGGACATGTCGGTCAGCTCGGGGTGCCGCAGGTCGTGGGGCGTGAGGGAGTCAAAGCCGCTGGCTGACCGGCCGCGTTGCGGGGAAGGTCCGGACACGGTTGGTGATCTGCGGGGTGGAAGGTGTAGTTCCAGTCTCCATGGAAGCGGTGGCGTGTGATCGGCAGGGCGGCGATGGCCTCGTCGCTGATGCGGATGCCGGTGGGGTACTCACCGCTGTCGAGTTCGGCGTGCACCGTCAGACCGGTGCGGCTGGTCGTCGCGGCAATAGTCCGCAGCATGACTTCATGGCTGGCCAAGGGCCTGCCACGCCAGTTCATGGTGATGTGGGAGAACAGCCGGTGTTCGATCTTGTTCCACTTCGATGTGCCGGGATGCAGATGGCACACGGTGATCTTCAGGCTCGTTTCGCCGGCGAGGTCGGCCAGGTGGGTCTTCCAGCCGCGGGTGCGGTAGCCGCTGGAGCCCCCGCCGTCGGCAGTGAGTCGACCTGCGGCGTCCCTGGGAGAGACCGGCGGAGCCGAACAAACTCACCCCGGCCCGAGTCCGCAGAGGGTTCAGGAACCTGCGTGCGAAGACCGGTTCACCAGCCGGTGCACCGAAACCCACCCGGCCCGGCCCCGGACGCCCTCCCGGCTCGAAAAACCGCCGCACGGCGACGCGTTACGACGTGGGACGCGTCCTCGCCACCGGGCAAGCCCACAGCCGTCCCACACACCACAAGGTGGGCACCAAGCCACGACGTACCGGCTGGAAACGCCAGCTCAGTCGCCCGTTTTCCCGTCCGTGCGCTCTCGCAGGAAGTCGGCGTGTCCGTTGTGGCGGGCGTACTCCTGGATCATCTGCATGTAGAGCCAGCGCAGGCTGAGGGTAGTGCCGCGCGGACGTGAAAGTCTCGTCGAGGTCATGGCCGGCTGCCGCTGCCTCGCACGCGGCGACCTCGGCCCGGAACCTCTGGAAGTCCCGTTCCGCGTAGACCTCGTGGACTCCCTCAATGCCCTCATCGCCGTCTCCCGGGTCAGCGAAGACATTCCCGATGCCGACGCTCAGGTACGGTGGCCAGGTCACCGATCTGCGTAGTGCGTTCAACCTGCGGCGCTATCCATGTCATGCGCCTACCCTGACCGAACAATTCACAAGAACACCAGGGACACACCCGTTGCCACTGGCCAGGTCGCATCCGCACGATAAACAACAAGCTAAGGGAAGTGGCCGCCTCCTGGGCGCGCCCCTGGTGCCGCCGACGTATCAACTGCCCCCTCTGGGCGCCGCCCCCTGCTTCAGGACGAACTTCCTGTTCCGTCATGATTGCGCGCCTCGGTGATGCAGTCGTGCAGCCGCCTGCGCACATCTTGCAGATCCGTCATCTGCCGGTCGAGGCGGTCGCGTTCGGCGCCGAGCAGCTCCAGCAGTTCCGGTCGACGGCACCGTCCGGATACCGGCGCTGGCCACCCGGATTCCGGGAGGAGTGGAGCAAGTCCTGCTGCTCGTAATAGCGCAGCGCCCTGACGCTGACGCCCGCCTTCGCGGCGACCTCTCCGATCCGCATCCCGACCTCCTGACTCGACTCCCCGTCCCGCTTGCACCTGACGTTGGCGTCAGGTTTTAGCGTAGCGGACACCGATGGGAACCATCCCGTCCGACCTCTGGAGCACGCCTATGACCAGCACGTCTCCGACTCACTTCTCAAGGCCTCAGGAAGAATCAGTAAATGTTCATCAGGAGCACGTCCTGATCGCCGACAGCGCAGTGTGGTCGGCATGACCCACATCGACAAAACCGTCGTCGTCCTGGGCGCCACGGGGCAGCAGGGAGGATCGGTCGCCGCGGCGCTGCGGGCCGACGGCTGGGGGGGCGCGCGGTCGTGAGGGACCCGTCCGGCCACCGGGCCCGGTCCCTCTCCGCCGCCGGTGTCGAAACCGTCCGCGGTGACCTCGGCGATCCGGAGTCGCTCCGCGCGGCCTTCTTCGGCGCCCACGGCGTCTTCAGTGTCCAGCCGAACTCCGGCCAGGCCGGCGCCGACGTGAGCAACGAGGACGAGGTCCGCTTCGGCGCGGCGGTGGCCGAGTTCGCCGAGCGCTGCGGCGTCGCCCACCTCGTCTACAGTTCGGCGGTCACCGCGGGTTCGACAACGGGCGTGGACCATCTCGACACCAAGAGCCGTATCGAGGCCCATGTCCGGAATCTGGACATCGCCGGCACCATCATTCGGCCGGCCACGTTCATGGAGCTCCTGGTGACCCCCGAAATGGGCCTCGACCGGGGGCACCTGTCCTTCCTGATGCGCTCGGACCAGGCCATGCAGTTCATCGCAGTACGCGACATCGGCCGCATCGTCGCCGTGGTCTTCGGCTCACCCGACCGCTACGCCAGTCGAACCATGGAGATTGCCGGTGACGCTCTCACCGGCAATGCCCTGGCCGAGAATCTGACCCGGGCCGCCGGCCGGATGATCAGCTACAGCCGTCTGCCGACGACGCTGCCGGGACAGGACGAGGTCCTCGGCAAGTTGGAAGCGCTTGTGGACGACGGCACGCTGGCGGGGAACGCGAACCTCGACGCGTTGCGCGCGGAGTTTCCCTTCCTGCTGCGCTTCGACCGCTGGTTGGCAGGCCCTGGTGCGGGCCTCCTCGATCAGGCGCTCCGTTCCTCGGACACGGGCATCGCCCCGCGCTGACGAGGCCCCGGGTGGGCCCGGCCCTGGTGGGCTGACGGTGGCCGGCCACTCCGCAGCCCGCTGTCACCCTCCGTGGTTAGGTGATCTGCGCGCTGCTCCGGTCACGGGACAGATGGGTTGGCAGGACTAGACTTCTCTCGGCAGGGTGGTTGCCCTAGTGAGTTGAACTCACAACTCACTACGGGGCTTACAGTACGAAGGCTCGGTCGTCCGGCAGGCCGGGAGAGGTGGATGACCGATTGTCTGATCTCACGTCGCCGCGGCCGGGCGGGCGGGGGCGGGCCCGCTCTCAGGCCGAATCGGTCAAGGTCGCCACGCCCCGGGTGTCGCAGGAGCAGCGGGAGAACTGGCAGTCACTGGTGATTCTCGCGCACCTGGTCGAAGCCGAGCTCGAGCGAAAGACGCAGGACGATGCCGGCATCCCGCACAGCCACTTCAAGATTCTCGCGTTGCTCGCCGGCGCGGATCGGTACACGATGGGCCTCACCCGACTGAGTCGGGCGCTGCGGTTCCACAAGAGCCGGCTGTCACATGCACTCCGAACACTCGAGGCTTCCGGATTGCTCCGCCGCGAGGACACTCCTGAAAAGGGCCGTGCCTACCAGGCCGTCCTCACACGTCGTGGCCTCGACCTCGTGGAGCGAGTGTTGCCGCTGCAGGACGTCTTCGCCCATGACACGGTGCTCTCCGGCCTCACAGCGACCGAGGTCACGCAACTGCGCACCATCGCCGAGAGGATCATCGCGAACCTGGATGATCGGGGGGAGTGACCCGACCGCCCTGTGACGGAACGGGCCCCGGCCTACCTCGGGCTTGAACGTGGCGTTCGCCACCTGCTCCACCTCGCGTCGGATGTGAGCAGCGATGACCGCACCAGCGACGAACTGGCCGAGCCTCCGGGTCTCGGACTGGACCGCCACCCGCGACACTCTGCACATGTGGACCCAGATCGTGGGCAAGATCCGGATGGCCCACGCACCCCTGATCAACCACTGTGGCAGGTGACCTTGTACGTCAGCCCCCGCTGGTTGACGACGTCGACCATCCCGTACCGCGCCGGGGCAGGTCGAATTCGACTTCGTCGGCCACCAGCTCGAAGTCCGCAGCAGCGACAACGGCGCGCGAAGCTTCCCCGCTCCGGCCCATGCCGATCGCCGAGTTCTACACCCGGACCCTGCGCACGCTCGATGAGCTCGGGATCGAGGCCCCGATCCATCCGCACCCCAACGAGCTCGAGTCGGCGATCCCCTTTGCCGAGGACCACGACCACGCCTCCTACGACGGCGAAGCGGCTGCCCTGTTCTGGCGACAGCTGCTGCACGCCAATCGGGTAATGGGCGAGTTCCGGTCGCACTTCGTCGGCAAGGTCAGCCCGGTGCACTTCTTCTGGGGTGCGATGGATCTCGCCTGCACCCGCTTGTCCGGGCGGTCGGCCCCTCCGCACCCCGGCGGCGGAGGAGGAAGGTGTCTTCTACGCCTACGCCTACGCCTACGCCGAACCCGACGGGTTCGCCGATTACCCAGTCGGCCCCAAGGACGCCTACTTCAGCTCTGAGTTCAAGCAGTTCCTTCTGCCCTACGAGGCCGTCCGCGTGGCGCTCGACCCTGAGCGCGCTGTCACCGAGTTTCTCCCCACCACCTACGAAGCCGCCGCAGTGCGCGGCCAATGGAACCGCCCCGCGCTGGAAGACGACCCCTTCCGGTGGGACGGAACTTCTTCGCCTCGGCGGGCTTCGAACTAACCAGGATCGCTAAGTTGTCCATCCCCACGTCGACGGCCCACGTCCGCAGCCGGTTGTGGGCGCCCTTCCACGACCCGAAGACCGTTCCTCGTGCTCGGCCTGGGCGGCGACGACGAGAAGGAGGTCGGTAATGCGCCCGCCGGCGGCACGACGTTCGGTCCGGGTGCGTCGGACGACCCGCCCGCCGTCTATAAGGTCGAGTCCCCCCCTCGCCGAGCCTCTCCAAGCCGTCCCGTGCGGCGGATACGAAGGCCGCGGGGGAGAGGGCCGCAGCCGGGAACGTTTGAAGGTGGTCGGGAAGTTGTGCCGGAGCATCGGTGTGAGCCAGGTGCTTGCCACGGGGTTACCTCTTGCGTCCGTGGATGGCGCCCTCGCGGGCGTGGCAACTCCGGACGCCGCCCGCGCGTGCATCACGGGAACCATCCCGGTCTGGCTGAGCCGGGCGTCTGGCCGGTCGTGTTGTGCCACTCAGGTGACTTTCGCAGCGATCGCGGCTGAAATTCGTGCCGCTGGTTGATTAATCAACCAGGATGCGCTTCAGTTGATGCATCAACAATGTCTCTGTGTGTAGGGGTAATGGCATGAGTGAGAAGAAGGTCATCGCGATTGCCGGAGCGACCGGTGCCCAGGGAGGCGGCACTGCGCGGGCGATCCTCGCCGATCCGGACTCGGGGTTCACGGTGCGTGCGCTGACCCGAAACCCCGACTCGCCCGCGGCCAAGGAACTCGCGCAGCTCGGTGCGGAGGTCGTGCGGGCGGACTTCCATGACGAGCCGTCCGTGCACGAGGCGTTCGAGGGTGCCTACGGCGCCTTCCTCGTCACCAACTTCTGGGCCCACGGTTCGGCGGCCAAGGAGACGGAGGAGATCGAGGTCCTGGTGCGGTCCGCGAAGAACGCCGGGCTGCGGCACGTGGTGTGGTCGACGCTGGAGGACACCCGCGAACTGCTGCCGCTGCAGGACGAGCGGATGCCCGTCCTGCAGGGGAAGTACAACGTCCCGCACTTCGACGCCAAGGGCGAGGGCAACGAGCTGTTCCGGCAGGCAGGGGTGCCGACCACCTTCCTCAACACCACCTTCTTCTTCCAGGGCTTCCTGTCGATGATGGGCCCCAAGCGGGCCGAGGACGGCGTACTGACGCTGACCCTGCCGCTTGAGGACGGCAAACTGCTGGCCGGCGTGAACGTGAACGACATCGGCCGCACGGCGCTCGCCATCCTCAAGGACAGTGAGCGGTTCATCGGCCAGACCATCGGCCTCGCCGGCGACCACCTGACCGGCGCCCAGTACGCGCAGAAGCTGGGTGCCGCGATCGGCGAGCCGGTGCGCTTCCAGTCGGTGCCCTACGACGTCTTCCGCTCCCTGGGCGTACCGGCGGGTGACGAGATCGCCAACATGTTCCAGTACTACGGCGACTTCGACCAGGAGTTCACCGGCGCGCGCGACCTGGGCCTCCTGCGGGAGATCACCCCGGCACTCGAGAGCTTCGACGACTGGCTCGCCCAGAACGCCGCGAACATCCAGGTGGACTGACCCGCTACCGCTGACAGGCCATGCCCCGGGGGCCGGACCACCGACGAGCGGCCGCAGCCTCTTCATGGAACAGGCGGTGGGTAGGTTGACGGCGGAGGAGCAGCGTGCGTGGCGGAGCTTCGTCCGTATGAATGAGAGACTCATGGGCCGGTTGTCTCGCTTGTTGCAGACGGAGTTCAACGTCTCGCCTGCGGACTTCGCCGTACTGGCCGAGCTGACGGACGTACCGGACCGGCGGCGGCTTCTGGACATCGCCAGGGCGTTGGAGTGGGAGAAGAGCCGGATGTCCCACCACATCACCCGGATGGTGCAGCGTGGTCTGGTGGTGCGGGACGAGTGTGCCGAAGACGGCCGTGGCACGTTCGTGGCGATCACGGACGAGGGGCGAGCGGTGGTCGAAGCCGCCGCCCCGCGTCATGTGAAGGCGGTGCGTGAGCTCTTCCTCGACCATGTCACTCCGTCCGAGCTGCGGTTGCTGGCTCGGATCTCCGAGCGCGTGATGGAGAAGCTCGGCGAGGAACCAGCCTCTCGCGAACGGGCGGCCCGGCCTGCGCCATGTGGCCGGCGTGAGCGTCGCCGCGGTGGCCGCTGAGAGAGCGGGAAGAGAACGAAGGGGGCCATGGGTTGCCCCGCCGCCGCTGCGACCTCGACAGCCCGGTGCGGCGGGCCGACCGCCCCTACTTGGCGGAAGGCGAGGGCACCGGGTGCTTGCTCATGACCGACACGCGATTGAACGCGTTGATGGTGACCGCCACCCAGATCGCAGCTGAGATCTGAGCCTCGGGGAGAACCTGCCGGGCGGCCTCGTAGGCGGATGTCTGAGCCGCGGTGTTCACCGGATCGGTTGTGGCCTCGGCCAGCGCCAGGGCCGCACGCTCCGAGGGCGTGAACAGGCCGGTGTCCCGCCATGCGCTCAGGACACCGAGTCTCTGCGGTGATTCACCGGCGCGCAGGGCCGCCCTGGTGTGCACGTCGAGGCAGTAGGCGCAGCCGTTGAGCTGCGACACACGGAGGTTGATCAGTTCCACCGTGGTGCGGTCGAGTCCGGCCTCGGAGGCTGTTGCCCGGACCGCCTCCGAAACCTGCACCAGGGCAAGGAATGCCTTGGGGCTCTGCTTGTCGACGAAGATCCTGCGGGGTGGGGAACTGTTGGGGTAGTTGCTCACGGCGGGGCCTCCTTCGGGCCACGCTCAAAGTGGCCGGTGTTCGTGCGGGTGCTGTGGCTATCGGCCTGCCCTCGTGGCATCATAGTTGATGCGACAACCAGATCGAGCGGGAGGTGCTCTCGGTGAGCAACACGGAAACCGATGCCGCGGCCCTACGCTGTGGTGCGCTCGTCGAAGGCGACCGGCCGACCGGAGCCCCCCGGGTCGACGTCCTGTCGGCGCGCGAGGTCCCCCTCGGTGGTCCGCGCGCGATGCGTGTGCGGCGGACGCTGCCCCAGCGGGAGCGCTCACTCATCGGCGCCTGGTGCTTCGCCGATCACTACGGTCCGCACGAGGTCGCCGCGTCGGGTGGCATGGACCTGCCCCCGCATCCGCACACCGGACTGCAGACGGTGAGCTGGCTGTTCAGTGGAGAGGTCGAGCATCGCGACACCCTCGGCACCCACGCCCTGGTCCGGCCCGGCGAGATGAACCTCATGACCGGCGGATACGGCATCGCCCACTCAGAGGTCTCCACCCCGAACACCACCGTCATCCACGGCGTCCAGCTGTGGGTCGCGCTGCCCGAGGAACACCGCAACACCGCCCGGGACTTCCAGCACTACGTGCCTAAACCCGCGCAGGTCGACGGGGCCGAGATCAGGGTATTCCTGGGCTCGCTCGCCGGCCGGACCTCCCCGGTCCGGGCCTTCACGCCGCTGCTCGGCGCCGAGATCGTCATCGAACCGCACAGGACGCTCACCCTCGCCGTGGACGCGACCTTCGAGCACGGCCTCCTCGTGGACAGCGGGGACGTCCGCCTGATCGACACTGTGCTGCGGCCTGCCGAACTCGGCTACGTCCCTCGCGGCGCGGATGTCCTGACGACGGTCAACGAGACCGACGCCCCGGCGCGGGTCGTCCTCCTCGGGGGACCTCCCTTCGGGGAGGAGATCGTCATGTGGTGGAACTTCATCGGTCGCAGCCACGAGGACATTGTGAAGGCCCGCGAGGACTGGGAAGCCTCCTCCGACCGCTTCGGCGTCATCAAGGAATTTCCCGGCGGCCGCCTTCCCGCACCGGCCCTGCCGAACGCCGTCATCACACCGCGCCGGAACCCACCGACCCGCTGACCTCCCTCACGAAAGGCACACCATGAGTGAGTCCTCCACCACTACGGTCGTCGAGCGGGCGGACGCCGATCGCCGGTACGAGATCCTGGTCGACGGCCGACGCGCGGGACTGACCGCCTACCGTGACCTGGGCGTGCAGCGTGTCTTCTTCCACACGGAGGTCGACGAGGCGTTCGCCGGCCAGGGGCTGGGCCCGCAGCTGGTCCAGCAGGCACTCGCCGACGTGCGCGCATCCGGAATGCGGATCGTCCCCGTCTGCCCCTACGTCGCCAAGTTCCTCAAGCGGCACGACGAGTTCGCGGACATCACCGACCCTGTCACACCCGACGTCCTGCGGTGGCTGAAGGCGCAGCTCGGCTAAGCAGTCCGTTCGACTCTTCGGCGGCCAACTCGGGTCCCACGTACGGGTTCCGGCGCGCACGGTGCGGATCAGCTCGGGTGCAGGAACCCCGTATGCATGCCTTCCCCTGAGGCCAAGGCCCCCCGGGCGCCCATGCTTCTATAGTGGACGCATCAACTATATTGGGCTGCCGACAGTCACATGAGACAGGTGTGCAGCCCGAGGGGAGAAGTCCGGCGATGCGGAAGCTGACCGTGGCCCAGCAAATGGTGGACATCCTGCGCCAGGCGGGCGTGGAGCGGATTTACGGCGTGGTGGGTGACAGCCTGAACTCGGTGGTCGACGCGGTGCGCCGGGCCGACGGCATCGAGTGGGTGCATGTACGGAACGAGGAGGCCGCCGCTTTCGCTGCGGCAGCGGAGGCACAGCTGACCGGCAGGCTCGCGGTGTGTGCCGGAAGCTGTGGCCCCGGAAACACGCATCTGATCCAGGGACTGTACGACGCGCACCGCTCCGGTGCGCCCGTGCTGGCGCTCGCCTCGCACATCCCGTCCCACCAGATCGGCACCGGTTTCTTCCAGGAGACCCACCCGGAGCGGCTGTTCACCGAGTGCAGCGACTACTGCGAGATGATCAGCACCCCCGGGCAGATGCCCCGGGTTCTTCGGATCGCCATGCAGCGGGCTCTTGGCAACAGCGCGGTGTCGGTCCTGGTGATACCGGGCGATGTCGCGCACGACGAGGCGACTCACCCGACGGGAAGCAGCGACCTGGTCACTGAGCGCGGCCGGGTCGTCGCGCCGGACACACAGGTTCGGGCGCTGGCCGAGAAGGTGAACGCGGCACGGAAGGTGATGCTGTTCTGCGGTGCGGGAGTGCGGGACGCGCACGCCGAGGTCATGGCGCTCGCCGAGAAGGCTGCCGCCCCCATCGGGCACACCCTGCGGGGCAAGGAGTGGATCCAGTTTGACAACCCGTACGACGTGGGCATGAGCGGTCTGCTGGGCTACGGCGCCTGCTTCGACGCGATGCACGAGGCCGACCTGGTCGTCCTGCTCGGCACCGATTTCCCGTACAACGACTTCCTGCCGCAGGCACGGACCGTACAGATCGACCACGATGCGGGCCGCCTCGGCCGTCGTACTGTGCTGGAACTCGGGGTCCACGGCGATGTCCGGGAGACGCTGCGGGCTGTGCTGCCCTTGGTGGAGGCGAAGCGGGGCCGTACCTATCTGGACCGGATGCTGCACAACCATGCCAAGTCGCTGGAGAAGGTGGTCTCCGCCTACACCCACGACGTCGAGCGGTACACCCCGATCCACCCTGAGTACGCGGCCTCGGTTCTGGACGATCTCGCGGCTGACGACGCCGTGTTCACGGTGGACACCGGCATGTCCAATGTTTGGGCGGCGCGTTATCTGACCCCCAATGGGCGGCGCCGGGTGATCGGTTCGTTCCTGCATGGCACGATGGCCAACGCGCTGCCGCACGCCATCGGCGCGCAGTTCGCTTACGCCGGCCGCCAGGTGATCTCGATGTCGGGTGACGGTGGACTGGGCATGCTGATGGGTGAGTTGCTCACAGTGAAGCTGCACGATCTGCCGGTGAAGACGATCGTCTTCAACAACTCCTCCCTGGGCATGGTGAAGTTGGAGATGCTGGTCGAGGGGCTTCCGGAGCACGAGACCGACCACGAGCCGGTGGACTATGCGGCGATCGCTCGCGGCGCGGGCATCGAGGCGATCCGCATCGAGCGCCCCGGGGATGTCGTCGAGGGGCTCAAGCGGGCGCTCGCCCACGACGGCCCGTTCCTGGTCGACCTGGTGACCGACCCCAACGCGCTGTCGATCCCGCCGCACATCTCGGCCGCCCAGGTCAAGGGATTCGCCTTCGCCGCGGGCCGGACCGTGCTCGACGGGGGCGTCGGCAAGATGCTCGACCTGGCCCGCGCCAACCTGCGGAACATTCCCCGACCCTGAGATGGTCGCCGTCCTCGTCGAGGTCCGCCCTCACGGCATCGGCCAGGGGCCCGGCCGTGACTTCACGCCAACTAGGGGCGCCTGGCCCGCCGCACCGCTGGTTCTCGACGTAGCCCGTGCAGCGGATTGCCGGTTGACGAGGTGTGGGCGGCGGATCGACATCTAGTTGACGTATCAAGCCTTGGTGCTAATGTAGGTGACACGTCATCCACTTGAGCGGGCCGGGGGCCCGTTACCAGCGCCGCGAACCGTCTCGATGCGGGAGCCGAGCCCAGTGGTGCCGCGGCGTCAGCCGGTCCGGCGTGGTGGTCGACTCGGTTTCAGGGGTGCCTGCGCGGACGCATGCGGCCGCCGTATTCCGCTGTCGAGATCGATGACGTCCGTCCGAGCACTCTCAACACGCTGATACACACACCCGGAGAGGGACCAGCATGAGCAAAGAAGCGAAGTCCGGACTGCAGGCGCTGCTGACGCCCGAGGAGAGCGTCGTCGTCCTGATCGACCACCAGCCGTTCCAGTTCGCCAACCTGAACAGCCACGAGCCCACGATGATCGTGAACAACGCTGTCGGCCTCGCCAAGGCTGCCAAGGCGTTCGACGTGCCGACTATCCTGACGACCGTGCTGGAGGAGCGCGGCGGCTACCTCATCAAGGGGCTGCAGGACGTGTTCCCGGAGCAGAAGCCGATCAACCGCACGTTCGTCAACACTTGGCAGGACGAGCGCGTCGTCGACGCCGTCAAGGCGACCGGCCGCAAGAAACTGATCATCGCCGGCCTGTGGACGGAGGTCTGTGTCGCGATGCCCGCGATACAGGCGGCGGGTGAGGGCTTCGAGGTCTTCGTCGTCACCGATGCCTCGGGCGGCGCCTCGAAGGAAGCTCATGACATGGCCGTGCGGCGCATGGTCCAGGCGGGAGTGGTACCCATCACCTGGATGGCCGTAGCGAGTGAGTGGCAGCGCGACTGGGCCCGCGAGAAGACCATCCCGGCCCTGACCGAGGTCCAGCTCGAGCACGGGGGCGCCACCGGCGTCGCCTTCGGCTGGGAGATGCAGCTGCTCGCCGCAGGACGCGCTGGAAACAACGCCTGACATGGCCGCGAAACAGGCTCCCGTTCGCATCGGGTACTGTCTGTCGCTGACCGGTCCCCTCGCGGACAACGGCCGGTCAGCCCGGCTCGCCCATGAGATCTGGCGCGAGGACATCAACGCTCGCGGTGGACTGCTCCGCCGTCCGGTGGAGTTCGTCCGCTACGACGACCACGGAGACGCCTCCCTGGTCCACGCGCTGTACGAACGGCTGATTGACGAGGACGAGGTTGACCTCGTCATCGGTGGATACGGCACCAACACCCTGCTGCCGGCCATGCCGTTGGTTGTGGAGCGGCAGCGCTTCTTCGTCGGGCTCATGGGCCTCGGCGTCAACAATGCGCTCGCCTGTCCGAACTACTTCGCCATGATCCCGACCGGGCCGGATCCGAACGCGGCGCTCACCGAGGGGTTCTTCGAACTCGCCGCGCAGCAGAATCCGCGGCCGACGACCGTGGCGCTCGTCTCTGCGGATGCCGAGTTCTCCCGCAACCCCGTTCTCGGCGCCAAGGCCAACGCCGAGAAGTACGGAATCAAGGTCGTCCACGAGGCCACCTATTCGCTGTCGACCGAGGACTTCAAGCCCGTCATCGACGCCGTCGCGGAAACCGGCAGCGATCTGCTATTCCTGTGTTCCTACCTGGACGACTCGATCGGCCTGGTACGGACTATCCGATCTCACCAATACCGGCCGAAGATGGTCGGCGGTGCCATGATCGGCCCGCAGAATACAGCGGTGAAGACGACACTCGGACCGCTGCTCAACGGCTTCGTGAACTACGAGTACTGGGCTCCGGTCCCGAAAATGATGTTCCCGGGTGTTCAGGAACTGCTGAACACCTACCAGGAACGTGCGGCCGACGCCGGTGTCGATCTGCTCGGGCATTACATGGTGCCGCTCGCGTACGCCCAGATGCAGGTGATCGCTCAAGCCGTCGAGGCGACCGGCGGTTTCAACGACGAGAGCCTCTCGGCGTACACGCGGGGGGAAAGCTTCCCGACCGTCATGGGGGATGTCCGGTTCGGCGTGAAGGGCGAATGGCTGCAACCGAGGGTTCTCCAGGTCCAGTTCCAGGGAATTTCCGGCCACGAGGTCGGTCAGTTCCAGAACGGATCACGGCAGATCGTGGTGTCGCCACCGGAATCGTCCTCCGGAGATCTCAGTTTTCCCTACGCGGAAGCTCTCACTGCTGAGTAAGGGGGACATCGCAGTCATCGAGACGGGCCGCCACATCTTCCGGCGGCCCGTCTCTGCGCAAGCCGGCTCCGGCAAGGCGATCGCCTACCCGTCTCACCGCTCGGTGCCGGCAACGCTGGTGGTCAGTACGACCAGCGGACGTTGGCTCGGACTGCCTCGTCGATCGGTGTCGAACCCGTGTTGAGTTCCAGGATCTGCCGGCCGATTCGGGGCTCGTGGAGCAGTTCGGCGAGGGTGCCGGCAACGTCGTCGCGAGTGATGTGGCCGTGGAACTCTGCCGGACCGAGGGATACGGTTCCGACTCCCGGACCGTCGAGAAGCAGTGATGGACGCAGGATCAGCCAGTTCAGCCCGCTGCGGCTGAGCTCGATGTCTGCTCCCTTCTTCACCGCGAAGTAGTACTCGACCTCGTCACCGAGGTCGCGTTCCCGCCATGACTCCGGGAGCACCGACACCAGTGCGAAGCGTTCGACACCGGCGAGGTGTGCTGCCTTGATCGCCTTCACGACCCCGTCGCCGTCGACAGCCTTCGTGATCTCCTTGCTGCCGCCATTCGATCCGGCACTGAAGACGATCGCAGCGACACCGCCGAAGGTTGCAGCCAACTCCTCCACGGTCATGCGGGACAGATCACCGACTCGTGCGTCCACGCCCCGCGTGGCGAGCTCGGCCCGCTGCGCATCCCGGCGAACGAGCCCGTGGACGGTGTCTCCTCGGGAGCGCAGCTTCTCCGCGAGCAGACCACCGATGCCGCCGGTGACGCCGATGATGAAGACGTCCATCATGGATGCTCCGTTCTCCGTGTCGCAGCTCTCAAGCTTCGTTCGGGCATGACCTGCTGCAGCAGACACCATGTCCTCATCGCCGCCAGGCTCCCGCCGCCGCGGCCCTCACGACGTAGTCCTCGAAACTCCGGGGCGCGCGACCCAGAACGGTGGCCACGCCGTCGGCCGTACCGGCGATCACCCCGCGTTCCATCATGACGAACATCTCGGTGAGGTGGTGGGCGTCGTCCTGGCTCCAGCCCTGGTCGAGCAGCGTCGCGGTGTACTCGGCCGGGCTGATCTGCTTGTAGGTGATGGGCTGCCCGGACGCTCGCGAGATCAGCTCCACGGCCTCGGCGAAGGTCAGCGCGCGCCCCGGTGAGCTCGTAGATCCGTCCGGCGTGGCAGCCGCGCTCGGTCAGCACCGCAGCCGCGACGTCGGCGACATCTTCCAGGTCGACGAACGGCTCGGGGACGGCACCGGACGGAAGTGCCAACTCGCCGACGACCAGCGGGGCGTGGAGAGCAGGACCAGACGCTGCACGCCGGCGGCCTCGGCCCGTGTCACGAAGTCGTGCACCGGGCCAGGCACGGTCGGCGGCACGATGCAGACGGTGGCGATGCCTCGCAGCGCCCGGTCCCATCCGGCGAGGTCGGTCCAGTCGAACGGAGTCCGGCTGGACCGGGAGGCGGCGTGCACCGGTGTGCCACGCAGCCGCAGCCGGGCGGCGACCCGGCGGCCGGTCTTGCCGGTGGCGTCGAGAACGAGAGTTGTGCTGTTGTCCATGGCGGCGTTTCAACGGCGCCGTCGCGGACGATTCCATGGGTAAAGAGCTCGATTGCCTGTGTATTCGTCTCTCCTCGCGGGAGTGGACGTCTTCGCTGACCTGTTTCGTGGTGTACGGGCTCAGGGGTCACTGTTCGGCAGCTCGACCCTGTCTGGTTCGATCTTGCATGCCTCAGAGTCGAGAAACGCGGTGATGTCGTCCGGTGTCCGGAATCGGGCTGTGGAGGCGGTGACGGTGAAACCGTGGGCTTCGAGGAGCGGGCGGACGTCTTTCACTGCGCGGCTGATGGTCATAGCGGTGGTGTTGAAGAGTCGACCGAGGAGCTCCTGGCGAGAGTGTTTCCGCAGGTAGAGGATGGTGACCAAGATCTGGTCGGCGGGTGTGAGGCTAGGTTTGCGGCCTGTGCCGCGGGCGATACAGCGTGGTCCGCCGCGGGCTGCATGGCGGGCCCGCTCACGATGCTCTTCCAGCCCGGGTATCAGGGTGTGGGTCAGGTCGCTGAGCTGTTCGCGGGTCATGCCGGTCAGTTCGGGGTGTCGCAAGTCGTGGGGGGTGAAGGAGTCGGAGTCGCCAGCTAAGGTGCTCATGGCCTCAAGCCTCTTGGTTCTGGATGGGGTGTCGGGTCGGTGTGTGAGGACCGGTCGCCGGATGAAACATGCCAGGTCAGGGAATGGACCGGCTCCGCAGCGCGGCGTCGAGTGCGTCTAGGGTCCAGGTCCAGGATTGCTGCGCGGCGATGTCAGTGTGGTCGAAGGCACCGGCCGCCTCCAAGGTGGCGTAGCCGAGGAAGACGCTGCCCAGCATGCGGACCGCGTGTGTCTGGTCCGGCTCGGCCAAGTCGTAGCCACGCAGGATGGCCCGCGTCATCTGCGCGTGCCTGGGGCCGGCGCTAACTGCGGCGGTCTGCGGGTCCAGCCGGTACCGGGCTGCTTCGTACCGGCCGGGGTGCGCGCGGGCGTAGTCTCGATAGGCGTTCGCGAAGGCCGTCAGAGCGTCTTTGCCCGCGCGGCCGGCCACGGCGTCCGCGACCCTGTCGGCCAGTTCCGTAAGTGAGAACAGCGCGATGCGGGTCTTGAGCTCGTGGGAGTTCTTCAGGTGCGAGTACAGGCTCGCCGGCTTCACATCGAAACGCCGGGCAAGCGCCGACAGGGTCACCTGGTCGAAACCAGCTTCATCGGCGAGCTCCGCACCTGCGAGCGTCAGCCGCTCCGGGCTCAGTCCTGCCCGAACCATAGCTATCACCCACCTTCAGGTTCCTATGCTAAGTATGCATACACCTACATGCTATCGGCAAATCGGAGTGTGATGTAGCGAGGGCGTGGCGAGCTCTGTGGGATGGTGAGCGTGGCGGCGGCCCAGGGCACGCGAAGCGCACGGGCCCCGCGCCGCGACTCGCACAAACGGTCGTTCGTTTATGCGAACCCCTTCCCTGCTCTCGGATCGCGTGTAACTGAGTGTTGGGTCGGCCCCGGAGGTTCGGAGGGCTTGAGCAACGTGGTGAGTTCTGTTCTCACCGCGCCGGGCCGGTCTCTGGTCTTGTGGTGCGGGCGGCGTGGGCGTAGCGGGCGGCGAGGTCCCCGAATGCGGTGGCCAGTTGGGGTGGGCCGATGACTTCGATATCGGTGTCGAAGCGGCCGATGGCGGCGGCGAGACCGGTCCATGACCAGGAGCCGAGAATGAGCCGGCAGTGACGGGAGCCGAGTTCCTCAACGATTCCGTCCTGGGCGAAGGGCGCGACATCGGCGGCCGGGAGGCGGAGGATGACTTCGCCTTGGCAGGGCCAGTCGGCGGTGGTGCCGTCGTTGCCGCGGAATCGGCTGGTGATGAAGGTGGAGACGGTGCCGCCGGGGAGGTCACGAGGGGTGAAGCGGGGGCCGGTGGGTGTGCGGGGCCGGATGCGGTCGACGCGGAAGGTACGCCAGTCCTCGCGGTGGAGGTCCCAGGCCACGAGGTACCAGCGATGACGCCAGGTGACCAGGTGGTGGGGTTCTACGCGGCGGGCGTCATCGGCCGAGGTGCTTGGACCCGGGGCGTAGTCGAAGCGCAGTTCCTCGCGGGCGTGGATGGCGCGGCTCAGGTCCATCAGGACCTGAGCGTCGACCTGGAAGGTGTGGCCGAACGCCGCGGGCGGTTGGACGGCGGTGATGTGCAACAGGTCGATGCGGTGGCGCAGGCGGGGTGGCATGACCTGACGGAGGGTGGCCAGCGCGCGGGTAGCGTCTTCGGCGACGGTGGTGCCGGCGGCCGCGGTCTGCAGCGCGACGGCCAGGGCGACGGCCTGGTTGTCGTCGAACAGCATGGGCGGCAGGTGAGTGCCGGCCTCCAGGCGGTAGCCGCCGGCCGGTCCTTTGAGGGTCTTGATCGGGTAGTCGAGTTCGCGCAGGCGGTCGATGTCACGGCGCACTGTGCGCGACGTGATGCCGAGACGCTCGGCGAGATCATCGCCGGACCAGTCACGGGGCGTTTGAAGGAGCGAGAGCAGCGCGAGCAGCCGGGCAGATGTTTTATGCATGGCACCCATATTCCCTGGAGTACCGGACACAACCTGTCCTCTACCTCTGCCATCGTGGCATACGAGCCGTTCGGGAGGCATCGCTCCTGGTCACGGCAGCGGCCGCTGGAGCTGGGACGGTCGGCGGTGTATTCATAACATCGAGCAAGGAGCAGGTCATGTCCGTCACGACCACCACTCACCTGAACTTCCGGGGCGCCGCACGTGAGGCGCTGGACTTCTACCAGTCCGTCTTCGGCGGACGTACTGTCGCGGTCACCTACAAGGACGCGGGCGCCGTGCAGGATGAGAGCGAGGCGGACTGGGTGATGTGGGGCGAGGTGGCCGGCGACAACGGCTTCCACGTGATGGCCTACGACGTGCCCTCGCAGCTGCCCTGGAACCAGGGCGAGAACCCGTTCTTCGTCTCCGTGCGTGGCGACGACGCCGAGGAGATCAGCGCCCTGTGGGGCAAGCTTGCCGAGAGCTCGACCATCGTGCGTCCGCTGGAGCCCGCGCAGTGGGCACCGCTGTACGGCATGCTCACCGACCGCTTCGGCATCACCTGGGTCCTGGACGTCACCGCTCCGTACAACGGCTAAACCAACCGACCGACCTGACATGCCTGCGCCGTCCGGGCCGCAGCCGCACGGGCGGCCCGGACGGCGCAGGCACCGAACACGTACGGCAGCGGAAGGAAACGGGACACCGTGAGGATGCGGAAGCTGGGACGGACCGGCATCGAAGTCAGTGCCTACTGCCTGGGCACCATGATGTTCGGCAAAATGGGCAATCCTGATCACGACGACTGCGTGCACATGATCCACCGGGCGCTGGATGCAGGCATCAATCTTGTCGACACCGCCGATGTGTACGGCTACAGCGAGACCGAGGAGATCGTCGGAAAGGCCCTCAAAGGGCGCCGCGACGAGGTCGTGCTGGCAACCAAGTTCAACGGACCAATGGGCGAGGACCCCAACCGCAGCGGCAGCTCCCGGCGCTGGGTCGTCCAGGCGGTCGAGGGCTCACTGAAGCGGCTGCAAACCGACTACATCGACCTCTACCAGATCCACCACCCCGACCCGCACACCGACATCGAGGAGACCCTCTCCGCGCTCACCGACCTCGTGCGTGCCGGGAAGGTTCGCGCGATCGGCTCCTCCAACCTGCCGGCCTCGGAAATCGTCGAGGCCCAGTGGGTGTCCCAGCAGCGTGGACTGCACCGCCTGCGAACCGAGCAGCCCACCTACTCCATCCTCAACCGCGGCATCGAGCGGGAGGTCCTGCCCACCTGCCGCCGCTACGGCATCGGCGTTCTGGTGTGGAGCCCGCTCGCCATGGGCCTGCTCACCGGCCGCTACCGCAAGAACGCCCCGCGGCCCGACAACGCCCGCATGCACTGGGTCCCCCGACACCTCACCGACGAACACAAGCTTGATGCCGTCGAGCAGCTACTCACCCTCGCCGAAGAATCCGGCCACTCCCTCACCCACCTCGCCATGGCTTTCGCCACCAGCCACCCCGACGTCACCACCGCCATCATCGGCCCACGCACCATGGACCAGCTCGACGACCTGCTCGCCGGCGCCACCCTCACCCTCGACGACGACATCCTCGACAAGATCGACACCATCGTCCCGCCAGGTACCGACATCAGCCCTCTGGACGTCTCCTACACACCCCTCTCCCTCACCCGCACGGACCTGCGCCGACGCCCGCCCCACGAGCGGGCCGCCGCCTGAGAACCTCATGACCGTTCTCGACAGCCGCGCCCTCAACCGCGCCACCCTCGCCCGCCAGCACCTGCTCACGCGCACCGACACATCCGTGCCCGAGACGGTGGCCCACCTCTGCGGCCTGCAGGCCCAAGAACCCCAGGAACCCTTCATCGGGCTGTGGTCCCGCCTGACCGACTTCAATCCCAGGCAACTGGACGACGCGCTGACCGGCCGCACCGTGGTACGCACCCACCTGATGCGCCGCACCGTCCACCTCGTCACCTCCGACGACGCGCTCGCCTGGCGAGCCCGCCACGACACCATGCTGCGCCAGCGAGTGCTGGGCACCTGGCGGCGCGAACTGGCCGGCATCGACGTGGACGAGGTCGCCGCAGCCGGCCGCGCGGCCGTTGCCGACCGGCAGCCCCGCACCATGAGCGAGCTCGTACAAGAAGCCGTCGAAGACCGCTGGCCCGGCCCACCACGCAGGGTCCTGGGCGAGCTGCTCGTCGCAGCCCTCATCCCCATGGCCCAACTCCCGCCCCGCGGCCTCTGGCACCAGAGGGCGGGCGTACGCAACCTGCCGTTGGCCACCTGGCTGGAACGGGACATCGACCCCCTGCCCGCCCAGGACGGCGATCCCGTTGGGCAGCAGCTGTTGCGCCGCTACCTTGCTGCCTACGGGCCCGCCGCCAGCACGGACCTACGCGCCTGGTGCGGCCTCGCCGGCCTTCCCGCCGCAGTCAAAGCCATCCGAGAAGAACTGGTTGCCTTCCGCGACGAACGCGGCCGCGAACTGCTCGACCTGCCCGACGCACCCCGCCCCCACCCCGACACCCCCGCCCCCGTCCGGTTCCTCCCGGCCTTCGACAACGCCATCCTCGGCTACCATGACCGCAGCCGCATCATCGACGACGCCCACCTCGGCCTGTCCGTCGCAGGCCACCGCACCGTCCTCGTCGACGGACGCGTCACCGCCACCTGGACCGCACGCGACCACCTACTTCGTGTCAGCCCCCTTCGTCCCCTCACCGCCCTGGAACAAGAAGCCGTCCAGGCCGAAGCCAAGGACCTGGCCACCTTCCTGGACGAAGACATCGAGCACATCCAACTCGGCACCGAGAGCTGAGCTGTAAACTCACCGTCAGACGTTGCTGCTTCCCACCGACACACCCCCCAGGTGAGTGGCCTAGTTCGAGGCCCATTTCGACCTCAGGCCATAAAGAAAAGCTCAGGCCGGCTGGCCGGTGGGCATGATCGTGACCTGTTGCAGATTGGCGCGCGGCGGCAGCGAGGCGACGAACACGATGGTCTCGGCGATGTCCTCGGAGTGCAGCATGATGTCGTGGATACCGGCCGTCCACTCCCGCACGCCCTTGTCGGTGACGTGGTCGTGCAGCTCGCTGTGCGTCATGCCGGGCTCGATCGCCGACACCCGTACGTGCTTCTCGCCGAGCTCGGCCCGCAGGTGGCGGGAGAGTTGCGTGACGTATGCCTTGGTGGCCGAGTACACGGCGAAATTCGGGAAGATGTTCTTCGCGGCGATCGAGGACAGGTTGACCAGGTCCGCGCCGCCGCGCTCGGCGCCCGCCGTGACCAGCTGCGGGACGAACGCGCCGATGACGTTCATCAGGCCGGTGATGTTCAGATCGATCTGACGCTGCCACTGGTCGGTGCGCAGCTCCTCGATGGGCGCCGGGAGCATGACTCCGGCGTTGTTCACGAGCAGGTCGACGGTGCCGAGCTCCCGCTCGGTCCGCTCGGCCGCCGCACGTACGGCATCGGCGTCGGTGACGTCGACGGCCAGCGCGAGGGCGGTGCCGCCGCTCTTCTCGATCTCGGCGGCCAGCACCTGGAGCCGGTCGGCGCGGCGGGCCAGCAGCGCGACCTTGGCGCCGCGGGCGGCCAGGCGCTTGGCGGTGGCTTCGCCGATACCGCTGGAGGCGCCCGTGACCACGGCGATCCGGCCGGCGAGCGTGCTGTCGTTGATCAGTTCAGACATGGGGCGAAAGTTCCTTCACGACTGTCGGGTGCGGCGGTCGGGTATTCGCCGCTGCAGAGATCATTCGGGCCGACCGCGGCATGCTGCCCGGCCCGGAGCGTCGCCAATTCGCAACGCGAGGCAGTTTTTCCGTTTACAGTGCGTCGATCGCCGGGACTGCCTGGGGGCCGGCGGCAGACGGTGAAAGGGTCAGTACGCCTGGACGGCGGCTTCGGCAACGCGGACGTCCTGGTCGACGGTGCCGCCGGAGACGCCGACGGCACCGACCATGCGGCCGTCCGCGTCCACGATCGGCACCCCGCCACCGAAAGAGATCAGACCGCCGTTGCTGTGCTCGATACCGTAGACAGGACCGCCGGGCTGCGAGATCTCACCCAGGGCCCCACTGGGCTTCGGGAAGAGTATTGAGGTCTTGGCCTTCTTCAGTGCCAGGTCGATCGAGCCGAGCCAGGCGCCGTCCATCCTCGTGAAGTGCAGCAGGTGGCCGCCGGCATCGACAATCGCGATGTTCATCGCGGTGCCCATCTCCTCAGCTGCGCTCTGGGCGGCGGCATCGAGGCTAGTCGCGACATTCAGGCTGATGGTGGACATGGTGTGGCCTTTCGTTGGGGTGAGCCGTTGCACGCGGTGGCCGACCCCAACGTTCCTGGGGCCGCCACCCACCCAGGAACGTTGGGGCCAGAGCTGCTTTTTCTCCTCAGTTGCTCCGGTCCTGGAGGGTGTGGGGAGGCCAGGGAACATGAAGGTGTGGGGGGCGCGACGCGGACGACTTCCGTGCCAGGTGGGACGGTTCGCTCATGTGGCCCACCCGGTGCGGATAGCGGATCCTGAGCACTGCGGCCGCCAGCGTCGCGGCGGCCAGGACGGTGCTGGCCAGCAGCAGGGGTGCCGAGTAGCCGGTTCCCAGCAGGGGCCGGGAGATCAGGGGGCCGATGATCTGCCCGGTTCCGTAGCCCGCCGTCAGCAGTGCGACGGCTCGCGGCACTTGGAGGTGCTCACCGAGGGCGAGGGCCAGGGAGGTGATGCCCACGAACGTGCCGCCGAAGGCGGCCGCGGCGACGAGCGCGCTGATGTTGCCGGGAACCAGCCCGGTGAGGGCGATACCGGCGGCCTGGAGCAGCAGGGCGACGGCCAGCAGGGTGGGGCGGCTCCACCGCCGGGCCAGGGCCGTCCACAATGCCGAACCGGGGATCGCGGCCAGTCCGACGACGACCCACGCGCCTGCGCCGACCCAGCCGGGGGCGTCCTGGGTGATCGAGGCGACGAGGAAGGTGCCCGCGATGATGTAGCCGATGCCTTCGAGGGTGTAGCTCAGCGCCGGTGCGGCGAACCAACGGTGCGTACGGGGGCGGGCCTTCGCCGCGCCGACCGCCGCCGACGCCGGTGAGGCCGGCGGGGCGAGGTTCCACGAGACTGCGGTCAACAGCAGCGTGAGGACGGCGGCGATCCACCACGCCGTACGCCATGTCGCCACCTCGCGAACGGCCAGGACCAGCAGTCCCGAGAACACGATCCCCGCGCCGATACCACCGAATCCCCAGCCGACCAGGTGCGGGGCCGACCGGCGCAAGCCGGACAACAGCGCCCCGACCGCGTGGACGAAGGCGAGCGCGCTGGTGAACCCGGCGATGAGGCGCAGCCCTGACCAGGCCGTGACGTTCTGCGTGAGGGGCATCAGGGCGGGCGAGGCAGCCATCGCGATCATCGAGGCACGCATCACCAGGCGTGAGCGGACCAGTTGGGGCGCGAAGCTGCCGGTCAGCGCGCCGGCCAGGTAGCCGACGTAGTTGGCTGTCGCCAGGTTTGCCCCGCTCGTGGCCGAGAGGCCTGCCTGATCGTGCATCAGCGGCAGGATCGGGGTGTAGACGAAGCGGGCGACCCCGTTGCTGGCGGCCAGCGCCGCGGCTCCCTGGAGCGCTGTGGCCTAGGGTGCGGGTCCGGGAAGCCGTCGTTCGGCCGCCGATGTTCGTTCGAGGGTGAGAGTCATGGAAGGGTCCTTTCGGGAAGTGCCTGGCACGGTGCTGCGGCCGAATCGGGCGGCGGCAGCATCGGCGCCAGTTCCGCGGCGGAAACGCCACGGAGACCCTTCGCGGCCCATGGGGGGCATCAACAGGGTGGAAAGCCTGGTGTGTCTGACATCTGGTCCAGGTGTCGCCCGTGCAGCGGGGCGCCTGCTCGTCGCCCGGCCGGCTCCCCGCCTGGGGTCTGCTCGAACCGGCCGAAGCCGCGGCGGGCGCCGACTGGGCCCAGTGGCCGCGGCGTCGTCAGTGCGGTGGCGGCTCCGGCAATGGGGGTGTCGCCGTCGGTGAGTTCGACTCTGGCTGCGAGTTCCCGTCGCCGCTGACCGGTGTGGCGCCTGCGGCTAGGACGGTGTCCGTCTGCGCCGGACTGCGGTGCAGACGGACACCTTGTCGTCTCAGCGGGCCTGGGTGTCGTCGACTCCTTCGACGATGAACGCGCGGTAGTCCGCACCGGCCCGGCGGTGGGGCAGTGCTGCCTGGTAGGCCGGGCTCTCGTACCATGCGCGCGCGTCCGCAACGCTTTCGAAGCGGTGGATCAGCACACCGTCGAACGGTGCGCCCTCCAGGGTTTCGATCGCCCCGTATCCGACGAGGGGTGTCACGTCGTGGCCTGTCCGGGCCGCCCAGGCCGAGCCGGCGTAGAGGGCCAGCTCGGCCGGGTCGGTCACGCGCTCGCGGAGCATGACCACGTAGGCGCTCACACGCCGCCCTTGGTGACCAGCTCGATCAGGGCGTCGGCCGCGGGAGCGGAGGAGGCGGGGTTCTGCCCGGTGATCAGCAGACCGTCCTGCAGGACGTAGGGGGTCCAGTCGTCGGCCTTGGAGTAGACGCCTCCGAGCTTGGTGAGTTCGTCCTCGACCAGGAAGGGGACGACGTCGGTGAGCTGGACGGCCGCTTCCTCGGAGTTGGCGAATCCGGTGACCTTCTTACCCGCCACCAGCGGGGTGCCGTCCTCGTTGACCGTGTGCCGCAGGACGCCGGGGGCGTGGCACACCAGTCCCACCGGCTTGCCCGAGCGGAGGGTCGTTTCGATCAGCCGCGCGGAGACGGTGTCCTCGGCCAGGTCCCACAGCGGCCCGTGCCCGCCGGGGTAGAAGACCGCGTCGAAGCCGCCGGCCGCGACCGAGTCGAGGCGCACGGTGTTCGCCAGTGCGTTGGTCGCCTCCGGGTCGGCCTCGAAGCGCCGGGTGTCGTCGGTCTGGAAGCCGGGTTCGTTGCTCTTGGGGTCCAGCGGCGGCTGCCCGCCCTTGGGCGAGGCGAGGGTGATCTCCCAGCCGGCATCCTTGAAGCGGTAGTACGGCGCCGCCAGCTCCTCCAGCCAGAACCCGGTCTTGAGACCGGTGTCCCCCAGCTCGTCGTGCGAGGTGAGAACGATCAGAACCTTCATGACACACTCCCGTGAGTAGACCAGTCTACTATTGATGTTGAAACTGGGTCCCCATGACCGGACCGGGCATGGGGCGCGGGCCTTCTACAGGTGCAGAAGCTTGCAGGTTGTCGCTGTGACGGTGTCGAGCGGGGCCAGACTGCGGTGGATCTTGGCCATGACGCTGGCGCCGAGCCACATGTCGTACAGGTGAAGGGTGTCTTTATTCCAATCAGGCTGCTGAGCTGGGCGTTTCCTGTGGATGATGCGGCGGCCGGGGTGGCATGGTGTGGTACTCGTTGAGCAGTCCGCCAAGTACCTGCTGGCGCTTGACCCCGGCAGAGGGCAGGGGGATGACGTTCGGGTCGTCGTCGGGTGCTCGTAGGCCGAGGCTGCGGTGGGCTCGTCCCCCGTTGTAGTGCTCCGCGTACGTGGTAAGGACCGTGCGCAGGTGCCGTTCGCCGGTGATGAGGATTCTGTCGGTGCATTCGGCGCGGGCTGTGCGTATCCATCGTTCGGCGAGCGCGTTGGACCGGGGGCTTTGCGGCGGGGTCGGGATGACGGCTGTGCCGTTGCCGGCGAGGACGGCGTCGAATGCGGCGGTGAACTTGCTGTCCCGGTCACGGATGAGGAACCGGAAGCACTCAGCTCTGTCTTCGAGGTCCATGAGCAGGTTGCGGGCGAGTTGGATGACCCATGCGCCGGTCGGGTGGGCGGTGACGCCCAGGACGTGAACGCGCCGGGTGGCGATCTCCATGACGAAGAAGACGTAGAGGCGTTTGAGGAAGACGGTGTCCACGTGCATGAAATCGCAGGCGAGCAGCGTGTGGGCCTGGGCTCGGAGGAAGGTACGCCAGGTCTGCTGGGATGCTCGCTGCGGCGCGGGTGGTAGGCCGGAGCGGCGCAGGACGCGCCGGATCGTGGCGGCGGCAACCCGATGGCCAAGCCGTCGGAGCTCACCTTGGATCCTGACGTACCCCCAGGTCGGGTTCTCTCGCGCCAGGCGCTGGATGAGTGCCGCAGTCTCTTCTGCCAGCGGTGGCCGGCCGGGTCTGACCGCCGTCTGGCGCCACTTGCAGCGCACCAGACGGCGGTGCCAGTTCAGCAGCGTGCCCGGGGTGACTAGCCGATGGCGGCGCAAGGCAGATGCCGTGCGAGAGCGGAGAGTACGGCACGATCAGCCCATGTGAGCTGCGGTCGGTCGATCTGCCGGCGCAGCACAGCGACCTCGTGGCGGAGAGCGAGGATCTCGGCGTTGTTTGCGGCGGTCGAGCGGCCCAGCAAAAGGAAGCAGCCCAGCAGTCGGCAGAAGATCAGGTAGAGCAGTCGCAGACCCACGATCAGTGATCATGCCCATACTTGGGTGACTGCAAAGCCCCAGGTCATCCGCCGCACAGCAATAAAGACACCCTTCAGGCACCTACCTGTCGCTGCACCACTACGGGTTCTGGAAGAACTACGCCACGTACGTCGAGTGGGTGGCCGACCTCAAGGAGCGCATTCGGCCGCTTCGGGCTGACCGTGGACGGCGAGGGCGAGCGGGTCTGGTTGGACTCGCCGGACAATCCGGTGCCGTCCCAAGGACCCATGTGGGCCGAACACATCGCGACATGTGAACCAGACGTAAATTGTGCGGCGGCGTACGTCGGCTATGTGCGAACAAGTGAGCACGCGCTGCGAAAACCGAACAGCGGTTTCCGCGCCCGGCGGTCCGGTACCGAATTCCCCGCGGTTACAGCTGCGTTTCCGGTTTCCCCCGTTCGTCGAAAACTCTTCCTTGTTTGATCATCAGGGTTTAGATTCCTCCCGCCCCATCCACCTTTGTGAGTCAGGAAACATCTTGGCAATGAACTGGTCCGGCAGGCAATGCCTGTTGGGTTTCGGAGCAGCCCTGCTGGTCATAGCGGCGACCCCGCCTCTGTCCGCAACTGCTCAGCCTCCATCCGCCGAAGTCCGCGGCAGCGCGGCAGGCCCCTCCGCCACCGGCCTTCCGAAGCCCGTTTCCGTCACCTTGCTGACCGGCGACAAGGTCACCATGACCCCGGCGGGGAAGAATCCCGCCACCATCACCGTGCAGGGGCCCGACGGACGAGACGCCGACGCCAGAATTAGCAACGTCGGCAAGGACACCTACGTTTACCCCGCCTCGGCTGCCGAATACCTGGCGGCCGGCAAGCTGGACTCGCGGCTGTTCAACATCACCGAGCTCATCGCCGACGGTTACGACGACGCGCACATCAAGCATGTGCCACTGATCGTCACCTATGCGAAGGGCCTGGGCAGCTCCGCGAGCGGCGCGAGGAAGCAGGCCGCGGCGCTCCCGGACGAGGCGACCGACGTCCGGGCGCTCACCAGCGTCAACGGCGCGGCGCTCGCCGAGGAGCACAAGGACGCTGCCGATTTCTGGGAGTCCCTCACCGGCGGCAAGGGCGGGGCGGGGCTGCGGTCCTTCGACGCCGCCACGTTCACCGGTGGCGTGGCCAAGGTCTGGCTGGACGGAAAGGCCAGCGGTCAACTCGCCGACACCACGGCCCAGATAGGCGCCCCCGAGGTATGGGCTGCGGGGAACACCGGAGAAGGCGTCGACGTAGCGGTTCTGGACACCGGGTACGACGTCAGCCACCCCGACCTCGCGGGGGTCGCCTCGTCCGCGAGCTTCGTCCCCGACGAGGACGTCGACGACCAGCACGGGCACGGCACCCACGTCGCCTCCACGATCGCGGGCAGTGGCGCGGCCTCGGGCGGCAAGGAGAAGGGCGTCGCGCCCGGTGCCTCCCTGCACGTCGGGAAGGTGCTGAACAACGGCGGATCGGGCCAGGACTCCTGGATTCTGGCCGGCATGGAGTGGGCCGCCCGGGATGCGAAGGCCCGGGTGGTGAGCATGAGCCTGGGGACGGACGAGCCCAGCGACGGCACCGACCTGCTCAGCCAGGCGGTGGACGAGCTCAGTGCCGAGACCGGGGCGCTGTTCACCATCGCCGCGGGCAACTCGGGTCCCAGCGACCACACCGTCAGGGCGCCCGGTACGGCGAGCGCCGCACTGACCGTCGGCGCGGTCGACTCGCAGGACCGCATCGCCGACTTCTCCAGCCGGGGCCCGCGGTTGGGTGACGACGGGCTCAAGCCTGAGATCACCGCGCCCGGCGTCGACGTGCTGGCGGCCCGCTCCCATTACTTCTATATGGGCGAGGGGTATTACACGAAGCTGAGCGGCACCTCCATGGCGACGCCGCATGTCGCCGGTGCCGCCGCGCTGCTGGCCGCCCAGCATCCCGACTGGACCGGCGCCCAGCTCAAGGACGCCCTGGTGAGCACCGCGCGCGTGACCGACTCGATCAGCGCGGACGACGGAGGCAACGGAAGGGTGGACGCCGCGGCCGCCACCAAGGCCACGCTGTTCGCCACCGGCACCGCCGACGCGGGGATGCACTCCCTGGGCGGCGCGCCCGGCGAGACCGTCGAGAAGCCGGTGCGGTGGACCAACACCGCCGACCAGCCCGTCACCCTGGACCTGGCGGTCGACGCGCCCGGCGCCCCGGACGGGCTGTTCGCCCTCTCCGCTTCGAAGCTCACGGTGCCCGCCCACGGCAGCGTCTCGGCCACCCTGACCACATCGCTGGACAAGATGCCGGCGGCGCGCCGGTACACCGGCCACATCACCGCCTCCCTCTCCGGCGCGGTGGTGACCCGTACGCTCATCGGCGTCAGCACCCAGGAGAAGCCGCATCACCTGCGCGTCAAGCTCCAGGACCGGGCCGGGAACCCGGTCGACGGCCTGGTGGAGTTCCTGCGCAAGGGCGCCGGGGCGGGCGCTTACTTCCTCGCCTACAGCCAAGGGGGCGTGGTCGACCGGATCGTCCCGCCGGGCACCTACGCCGCCTGGACCTACGCGCCCGTGGAAGGCGTACACGGAAAGTACTCCCTGGGCGTCGCGCTGCTCGCCCAGCCCGAGATCGACGTGAGCAAAGACACCGACGTCGTCCTGGGCGGGTCCGCGCTCCATCTGACCGACGCTCCGACCCCCAGACCCAGCACCAGCGACGCCCAGGGCCGGATCGACTACTACCGCTCCTTCGGCGGCGACGAGAGCTCCGGCACCTCGCTCCTCGTCAGCGCGGAATATGACAGCGTCTGGGCGCAGCAGACCGGCAAGGTCGCCGCGGGCTCCCAGATCTACACCGTACGCTGGCGCAAACAGCAGCCGCTGCTCAGCCTGACCTCCGGCGGCCAGTCCTTCGACGACCTGTGGCTACAGCCCGGCTCGGGCAAACTACCCGCCGGCAGCAGCACGCTTGAGACCGTGTTCGCCGGCGCCGGCAAGAAGGAGGACTACGCCTCCCTGGACGCCCGGGGCAAGGCCGTCGTCATCCGGGGCCGCGGCGAGGAGCAGATCACCGCGGCCGAGGACGCGGGCGCGAAGGTCCTGCTGTTCGTCAACGGCGGGTACGGGCGGCTGCGCCAGGCCGTCGGCCGTACCCCGCTGACGGTCGTCGGACTGTCCAGGACGGAGGGCGAAGAGCTGATCTCACGGATCCAGCGCAGCAAGACCGGGAGCGTGGCCATGCGCTCCGTGTCCCACCCGGTCACCACCTACCTCTACGACCTGGTCCACAGCTGGCGCGACCGGATCCCGGCCGACCTGACCTACGCGCCGACGGGGCGTCAGCTGGCCCGGGTGGAGGTCGGATTCCGCAACGACCCGTCGCATGAGGTGCAGGAGTACCGCTACGACATCCAGCCGTACTCGGACCTCAGATACGGCGTGACCGCCATCTCCAACACCGGCACCCGCCGCACCGACTACCTCACCGCCGACAAGTCGGTCCCGTGGATGGAGGAGGTGTACGAGGTCAGCAAGGTCCCCGAGACCTGGCAGTACTCGGATCGGCTCACCTACCCGGCCGGCCGGACCACCGAGGTCGACTGGTTCGGCCCGATCCAGCGGCCACGGGTCAACCGGAGCATCGAACTTCCCCACCGGACGGGTGACAAGCTCGTCGCGTACGTTCCCGGCTGGGGCGACTCCGGCGAGAACCACGTCGGCACCTTCGGGTACGGACCCAACACCCAGACCACCGAGCTCTACCGGGACGGCGACGTTCTCGCCTCGACCGGAGGCGCCTGGATCGAGGCGGAAACCCGGCCGGCCAAGGCCGCTTACCGTCTGGTGACGAGCACCGCCCGGACCGGAACCTATCCCTACTCCACCAAGACCCATACCGAATGGACCTTCACCTCGGCCGCGGTCGAGGACAGTGAGACGGTGAGCCAACTGCCGCTCATCCAGCTCGACTACCGGATCCCGACCGCACAGGACGGACGAGCACGGCGTGACGCGAAGCTCGTCGTCACCCCGTCGCATCTGCCCGGCGGTCCGGGCGCCGCGCTCCGTACGACCAGTGTCGAGCTCTCCTACGACGACGGGGCGACCTGGAAGCGGGCGGACGTGGCCGCAGGGGCTCCGATCCGGTTGCACGCCCCCAAGGGTGCCCGATTCCTCACGCTGCGCGTCAAGGCGGCGGACACCCAGGGCGACACGGTGAGCCAGACCATCACCCGCGCGGTGGGCATCGCCTGATCCCGTTCGCCTGATCCCATAGGTCATACACAGGGCGGTGCGGCGCTGATCTACAGCACCGCACCGCCCGCTTTTACCCGCAGGGCGTCAGCCCAGCAGGTGGTAGTTGCCCGCGACCGTCAGGAAGAGCACCGCGGCCAGCGCCACCGCGCTGTAGTGGATCCGGGCCGCCCTGCCCCACCAGCGGCGCCACCAGGCGATGACGGCGCACACCAGCACGGCCGCCGTGGTGGCCAGCGCCGCCTTCGCCAGGACCGGGACCAGCGTCAGCATGGGCGAGTCGCCGAGGAAGACCGTCTGGTTGAGGGCGTTGGGATCGGAGACCAGGAGGGCGAAGCAGACGGTGGCGACGGCGAGGAGGGCGCCGGTGGCCCAGGCGAGCAGGCGGGCCAGCCGGGCGCCCGCGGGGGCCGGGGCGGCGGCGTCGGTGGAGCGGCGGCGGCCGATCAGGGCGGCAATGGGCCAGGCGGTGACGGACAGCAGCAGGACGCCCAGGGAGCCGATGAGCAGCCGCTGGTGCAGGACCGGGGATTCGTACCAGGGCAGCCGCTCGTAGGCGACGGTGGGGTCGGAGGCGAGGAGGAGCTTGCCGTCCTTGAAGGCGAGCCGCTCCTGGCCGCCCTTCTCCTGGAACAGCCCCGTAGCGCTTCAGAATTGCTTCATCGGTTGTGAGCTGGGATTTTTCCTATGGTCAGCTGGCTCGGTGGTATTCATTGATGAGGCCTGCGACGGCCTTTCGACGTTTGATCCGGGCTGCGGGCAGGGGACTGACGTTCGGGTTGTCGTTGGGCGCGAGCTGGCCTCGCCCTTGGTGAGGTCGGTGGCTGTTGAAGTGGCGTGCGTAGTCGTAGAGGACCTTCTCTGCGTGGCCACGGTCGAAAAGCAGGACACGGTCGGTGCACTCTTCCCGTGCTGAGCGGACGAAGCGTTCTGCGTGTGCGTTGCAGTTGGGGCTGCGTGGAGGGGTCTTGGCCACGCCGATGCCCTCGCTGGCGAACACGGCATCGAAAGCGGCGGTGAATTTCGCGTTCCGGTCGCGGATGAGGTGAGTGAATTCTGATGCCCGATCTCCGAGTTGCCACAGGAACTGCCGGGCCTGCTGAGTGACCCATGCGGCGGTGGGATGGGGGGTGACGCCGAGGATGTGGACGGTGCGGGTGCGTACCTCCATGACGAACAGTGCGTAGAGGCGCTGCAGGCTGATGGTTTCGAGATGGAAGAGATCGGTGGCGAGCAGGCCGCTGGCTTGGGCCTTGAGAAAGCCGGCCCACTCGCCGCGCGCCGGCTGGCGGTGCGGCGTGGGGCCGAGACCGGCGGCACGCAGCACCCGCCGGACGGTGGCGGGGCTGACTTTGTGCCCGAGGCGGCGCAGTTCACCGTGTACGCGCCGGAATCCCCATCGGGGGTTCTCGACGCCGAGCCGGGTGATCAGGTCGCGGGTCTCCTCCGGCAGGGGCGGGCGCCCGGTAGAGGGCGGCTGCGTCCACTTCTGCTTCACCAGGCGCTGATGCCAGGCCAGCAGGGTGCGTGGTGAGACGATCCGGTGTTCGCGCAGGGCTCGGGGGAGCAGTCGGGCCAGGGCGGCGAGCAGCGCACGGTCCGGCCGGCCGGGCTTGGGCGAGGCGACCTGCCGACGTAGAACCGCGAGCTCGTGCCGCAGGATCAGTATCTCCGCATTCTTGGTCGCAGAGGATCGAGTCATCAGGAACAGCCACGCGAAGATCCGCGTGACGATCAGGTAGACAAGTCGTACCAGCACAAGGACTGATCATGCTGGGCACCTGGCGGTCACGTACGTTATTCCGGGTCAGAACCGGTGAAGCCATTCTGGAGCGCTACGGGCGCCGGGTGCCGTGTTCGAGGAAGGCGAGCGCGTACAGTCTGCGTCCGAACACGGTGTCGAGATGGAAGAAGTCTGCCGCGATGATGCCCTCGGCCTGGTTCGTGAGGAACTCGCGCCAGGTTGGGCCGGTGCGGCGTGGGGCTGGATCGATGCCCGCGGCTGTCAGGATGTTCCATACGGTGGATGCGGCGATCGGGTGCCCCAGGCGAGCCAGCTCGCCCTGGATCCGCCTGTGGCCCCACCTCGTATTTTCCCGGGCCAGTCGCAGTATGAGCTTCCTGAGCGCCGCCCTGGTCGGTGGTCGCCCGGCCGGGGCGCGTCGCGCGCTGTAGTCCCATTTCGCCGCGATGAACCTGCGATGCCACGCCAGCAGGGTGCCGGGCGTGACCGGGAAGACCCCACGCCACCGGCAGCGGGGTATCAGCCCGGACAGCGCAGCCAGCCAGAACCGATCAAAGGGCTCATACCGGACTAGGCCGTTGATCTGACGCCGCAACACCGCGTTCTCGTGCCGCAACACCAGCAACTCCGCGACCTTCGTCGCCTCGCTGCGCAGCAGTACCCGGGGGATGGACAGTAGCTTGCGCACGACCTTGTACACCAGTGAGACGGTCACACGGACATGCTCGCAGCCGAGGCCGAATACCTGACGTCACCTGCAGCGACGACTTTCCGAGCCCCACAGCCGGGACCCGCCCTGGTCCCCGTGGTCACCCTGCTCACCGCGCGCGCCGCACAGCGCCTGGGTCACGGGCCGCTGGTCACCACGGGCGGGCTGCTCTTCGCCGCCGCCATGCTCTGGCGCACCTGCTTCGCCTCCGTCGACGCCGACTACTGGCTCGATCTGCTGCCCAGCCAGGTCCTCGGCGGCGTGGGCGTCGGACTGACCCTCGGCACCCTGGTCGCCGCCGGCGTCAGCTCCCTGCCCGGTCACCGGGCGGCCACCGGATCGGCCCTGGTCAACTCCGTGCGCCAGATATCCACCACCGTGGGCGTCGCGCTCCTCGTCGCCATCGTCGGCACGCACGTCGGCCCCGCGCAGCGACAGGACTCCCGTGCCGCATGGCTGGTGGCGGCGGCGCTGAGCGTCGCGACGGCCGTCGTCGGCGTGCGGATCACCCGTACCGCCACCCGCACACGCGAGACCGCCGCCCCGGCGGGGGCCCCGGCCACCCCGCTCACCGAACCGCGCTGAACCACTCACCCACACACCCGCTGGAGCCTCCGCACCTCGGCAACGCAGTGAAGGACACGGAGACATGACACGCATCCTCATCGTCGGCGCAGGTGCCACCGGCGGCTACTTCGGCGCCCGACTCGCCCGCGCGGCGCGCGACGTGACGTTCCTGGTCCGCCCCCGTCGCGCCGCCGAACTACGCGCCGACGGGCTGCGCATCACCACACTGGAGGGATCCGAACGCCTGGAGCCGAAGCTGGTCACCGCCACGGAACTCGACGGTCCCTACGACCTGGTCCTGCTGACCGTGAAAGCCGGTTCCCTCGAAGCTGGCCTCCAGGACCTCAAGCCGGCGGTCGGCCCGCGCACTGCGATCGTCCCCTTCCTCAACGGCATCGACCACCTCGACGTGATCGACACCCAGTTCCCCTCAGCCGTCCTCGGAGCCGTCGCGAAGGTCGCGGCGCAGCTCACCCCGGACGGCGCGATCACCGTGTCGCCACCGGGCGCGAGCCTCGAGATCGGTGAACTCGACGGAGGGCACACGGCCCGTCTACGCGACACGGCCGCCGCGCTGGACGTCGCCGGCTTCGACGTCCAGGTCTCCGACCGCATCCTCACGTCGATGTGGCACAAGTGGGTCTTCATCGCCACGACCACCACCATCACCTGCATCGCGCAGGGCACCATCGGTGACGTGGCGGCGGTGAGCGGCGGCAAGGGGTTCGCCGACGCGGCCCTCGCCGAGGCCGCCGCCGTGTCCGGCGCGGCCGGTCACCCCCTGCCCGACGCCGCCTACGTCGCGCTGCAGGCCACCGTGACGCAGGAGGGTTCGCCCTTCGCCCCGTCGATGTACCGGGACGTCCTGGACGTGCGGCCCACGGAGGTCGAGCACGTCCTGGCCTCCCTTGCCCGTGCGGCGAAGCGACTCGACCTGTCCGCTCCGCTGCTGAACGCCGCCGTGGTCCGCCTCCGGGTGCACAACCAGCGCGTCGCGAACGCCTCCCGGCCGGGCTGAGACCGGGCGGACGGCAACCGAACGTCCGACGCACCGCGCTCGCCGCGGCCTCGAGCGGGCCGCGGCGACCGGTTCCCGGGCGGTTCCTCACGCCTGGGGAACACCTCCGGTCGCGGGGGTGCGGGTCGCGCGCAGGCGCTGGGCGAGCAGGGCGAGGGCGCAGAGGGCGGCGACCGTCGCCGCGTAGGTGACGAACGTGTCCTGCAGACCGGCGTGCGTGGCGGCGATGCCGGCGATCACGGCCGGGATGCTGAAGGCCAGGTAGGAGATGACGAAGGCGACGGAGAGCAGCTCGCTGCGTTCGGCGGGGCGGGCTATCCGGGCCAGGGTGCCGAAGCTGGCGAGGGCGGAGCCGCCGAAGCCGACGCCCGCGATCGCGGTTCCGAGCGCAGCCGCGGTCAGGGAGTGCTCCTCCACACCGGTCAGGGCGACGGCCGTGCCGACGAGGAGCAGGGTCGCGCTGACGGCGAGGGTCCGTCCGACGGGCCAGCCGCGCAGGGCGAGAGCGGTGACGAAGGCCGGGCCGGTGAGCAGGGTGACCACGAGTCCGCCGACGACGTGGCTGGAGAGGCCGAACAGGCCGACGGCGACGGACGGGCCCAGGGAGAGGTAGAGGCCGCCGAGCGCCCAGCTCGCGATGAGGATCGGGACCAGGCTCAGCAGGTCGGCCCGCAGGTGGGGGGCGATCCGCAGGCGGGGCTGGAGCGAGCGGGCGGCGCCGGGGCGGCGCAGCGAGGTCTCGGGCAGGGCCGACAGGAGGGCGCCGGCCACCACGAGGGCGAGGAGCAGCAGCACGTAGACGAGGCGGGTGGGGTGCGGCCCGTACTCGATGAGGAGCCCGCATCCGAGCGAGCCCAGTCCGAGTCCGAAGGTGGGTGCGGTGCCCGTGACGAGGCCCGCCCGGTGCGGGGCGTGCGCGGGGTTGAGGTCGGACAGGGCGGCGCCGAGCGTGGTCATGGCGGCCCCGGTGGCGATGCCCTGGATGAAGCGTGCCGTCAGCAGCAGGCCGACGTTGCCCGCGGTGAGGAACAGGACCATCGAGACCGCTTCGAGGGCGATCGCGGAGAGCAGGACCGGACGGCGGCCGAGGTGGTCGGAGAGGGCGCCGAGGACGAGCAGCGCCCCGATCATGCCGAGCACGTAGACGGCGAAGACCGTGGTAAGGGTGGTGGCGGAGAAGTGCCATTCCTGCTGGTAGACGACATAGAGCGGGGAGGGCGCGCTGGAGGCGGCCATGAACAGCACGAAGACGACCGCGAGGGAGGCGAAGGCGACGGGACGGCTCAGCCGTCGTCGCCTCTCCTCCGGTGGCGCCACCCGGGCGGTGGGCGGCGGGGAGGGCTGGAGCTGGGACGGGGCGGGACCGGACACGACGCGACTCCAAAAGCAGTGATCGATGCGTTTAGTACGCTACCACTAACGCAATGATCAGTGCGATAATTTCCCCATGGCTGACTCGTCGCCCCAGGTACGTCCCGGCGGCCGCTCCGCGAAGGTGCGGGCGGCCGTCCACCGTGCCGTCGCAGAACTCCTCGCCGAGGAGGGTGCGGAGACCCTGACCCTGCCCGCCGTGGCCGCGCGCGCCGGCGTGCACCCCACCACCTTGTACCGGCGCTGGGGGTCCGCCGCCCAGCTACTCAACGACGTCGCCACCAGCCGCTTCACCGGTGACCTGGTCGTCCCCGACTCCGGCTCCCTCGCCGGCGACCTCCAGCGCTGGCTCGCCGATGTGGTCACCGACGTCGCCGACCCGGACACGCTCGCCCTCATGCGGGCGACCATCGGCTCCGGCCCGGCGGGCGGCTGCGCCTGCGTCGAGGACCGCCACCGCCAGCTCGGCGCGATCATCCGGCGCGAACAGGACCGCGGGGGGACGGCACTCGACGTGGAGACCGCGGCGGACTTCCTCCTCGGCCCGCTCTACTACCGCGCCATTTTCACCCCCGAGCCTGCCTCCGCCGACTGGGCCCGCACACTGGTGTCCACCTATCTGGCGACGCTCCGGACGCCCTGAGCCGCACACGGATTGCGGGGGCGCGGCGTGGCGCACGCACAGGCATCTCGCCTGGGCGGCCCCTTCGGTATCAGGCGCAGTACCTGTGGGACTCTGTCGCCCGATTCGCGGTGAGGCCCGATTCGATCAGCGTGACCTGAGCATTCAGCGTCAGCGGCTTACCGGTTGGGCCAGGTCGACCGAATCGGGCGACAGAGTCCCACAGGTCGCTCGTAGGCAGCAGGCGGAGCATCGCGAACGCGTGAGTCACAGCCAGGTAGCCCAGTCGCAGCAGCACGACCGAACATCATTCCGCGCGATCGATACCCACGCGAGAGGGTAGGATCAAGCGATCGTCGTCGAAGTCCGAACAACCCGCTCACCGCTTCCCATCAGCGCGGATGGGGTTCTTGGCTTCCCCGCGAGCAGACCGATTCCCAATACCAGCCCACCCCGAGAACCCGCAGGTCAGCAGATTCTCAAGAATCGGGCGACAGAGTCCTGTCGGGCTCGAAAAGTCATCGCTGCTGGTCAAGCGGCATAGCGGTATTCGTTAATGACGCCGCCGAGGACATGTGTGCGCAGGAGTTTGGGTGTGTCGAGGTCGTGCACGGTGGTGGGCTGTTGGTGGGCGTCAGGAGGTAGCTGGCCTCGGCTTCGATGAGGGCGGTGTGTGTTGTAGTGCCGTTGGTAGGCGGCCAGGACGTGTCGGGCGTGTGCCTCGTTCGTGATCAGGATGTGGTCGAGGGTTTCGCGCCGGATGCTGCCGATCACCCGTTCACAGTGGGCGTTCATGCGCGGTGTTCGTGGCGCGCTCTTGATCACGTCTATGCCGTCGGCTTCGAAGACGGCGTCGAAGGACTGTCCGTACTTGCCGTCGCGGTCACGTAGCAGGAACCGCAGGGACTCCGTCCGCATGCCGAGGTCGGCGGCTGTGTTCCGGGCCTGCTGTGCGGCCCATTCCTGGGTGGGATGGGCCGTGACGCCTGAGATGTGAAGGCGTCGGGTGCTGTGTTCGAGGAAGGCCAGCGCGTACAGTCGGCGTCCGCGCACGGTGTCGAGATGGAAGAAGTCTGCCGCGATGATGCCCTCGGCCTGGTTCGTGAGGAACTCGCGCCAGGTTGGGCCGGTGCGGCGTGGGGCCGGATCGATACCCGCAGCGTTCAGGATCTCCCATACCGTGGATGCGGCGATCGGATGGCCGAGGCCAATCAACTCGCCCTGGATCCGCCTGTGGCCCCACCCCGCGTTCTCCCGGGCCAGTCGCAGGACCAGCTCCCTGAGCGCCGCCCTGGTCGGTGGTCGCCCGGACCGGGCGCGCCGCGCGCTGTAGTCCCATTTCGCCGCGATGAACCTGCGATGCCACGCCAGCAGGGTGCCGGGCGTGGCTAGGAATACCCCACGCCACCGGTAGCGGGGTATCAGGCCCGACAGCGCAGCCAGCCAGAACCGGTCAACGGACTCATACCGGACCCGGCCGTTGATCTGACGACGCAACACCGCGTTCTCGTGCCGCAACACGAGCAACTCCGCGTCCTTCGTCGCCTCGCGGCGCAGCAGTACCCAGGGGATGGACAGCAGCTTGCAAACGACCTTGTACACCAGTGAGACGGTCACGCGGACATGCTGCCAGTCGAGACCGAATCCATGACGTCACCTGCAGTGACGACTTTTCGAGCCCCACAGGATCTCCGTCGGGTCTACGCGCTGGTTTTCCTCGAACATGGCACGCGCCGACTGCATATCGCCGGCGTCACCGCTCACCCGACTGCGCGGTGGACGGTGCAGCAAGCCCGCAACCTCGCCCTCGAACTGGGCCTGCGCTTGGAGGCCCTGCATTTCCTGATTCGCGATCGGGACAGCAAGTACACCGGGTCCTTCGACACGGTCTTCGAGTCGGAGAGCATCGAGGTCGTGAGGACGGCACCGCAGTCCCCACGCATGAACGCGCACTGTGAAAGGGTCATCGGGACGCTCCGACGCGAGGTCCTCGATCACCTGCTGATCTTGAACGAAGCCCACGCTCGACGGGTGCTCGACACGTACGCCTGCCACTACAACGGCCATCGCCCGCACCAAGCCCGACAGCAGCGGCCTCCCCTCCACGACGACCGGGCAGTGCCGAGACCCAACGTGAGAACCATGCAGCCCATCCTCCGCACCCGCGTCCTGGGCGGGCTGATTAACGAGTACAGGTACACGGCCTGACCAGCCGCGATGAATTTCTGAACGGCACAGGATACGCACAGCCCGTGCCGAATGCACCGACCGACTCCTGATCATCGGTGAACGACACCTGCGTACGGTCCTCAACCAGTACGCCGAGCACTACAACGCAGGACGGGCCCACCGCAGCCTGAGCCTACGGGCGCCGAACGATGCTCTGAACGTCATCCCCCTGCCCGCCGCCACGGTCAGGCGCCAGCAGGTACTCGGTGGACTGCTCAACGAGTACCACACCATGTCAGCCCGAGTGCCTCATCCCTCGCGAGGGAAGCCCAGCTCAGCAGCCTGATCGGAATATTGACACCCTTCAGGCAACTCGCACCGCCCCCACCAGGCCCGTAACCAGCTACCACCCGACGTCCACGAACAACCCGCCGCGGCGCATGGCCTCGCACCGGCAAAGTCCTGCGCACCCGGATCCTCGGCGGCCTCATCAACGAGTACAGATATGCAGCATGACATGCAGCGACGACTTTTCGAGCGGCACCCGCTACCGACTCATTAGGGCCAAGAAGAAGTTCTCATTTCGTTCTCAGGCCGCGGCTTCCGGCTCGGTTCTGCGCGATGTTTCGTGTCTTCCTGGTTCTGCCCGACTCGGCGAGCAGGGTGAGTACCGCCGGCGACATCGAATGCTCGGCGAGGCGGCGCTGCATCCAGTCCGTGACCTTCGCCAACTCAGCTGGTGTCGGCGTATGGCCGTCCTTGATGGACAGGTGGAACAGCCAGTCGTGGATGCGGCGGCGGATGAACTCGCGGTACCCCTCTGCCTTGAGCTGGTCGATCTCTGGCAGTAGTGCGGCCGACCACTGCCGGAACTCGGCGGAACCGGTCACCTTCATCGCGATTTTGTCCACGAGGGCGACCACCGCCGTCTTGGACACGATGTCGATGGGGTCGCGCAGGATCGTGGCCACAATCGCGCGGTCTCGGTCGCGGCTCCGCGAGGAAGCGGTTACCGAGACGACGCGTTGGTAGGCGGACGATCGGATGTGCTCGTCCGCGACGGCATCGTCGACGTCCACGTCGACGATGCCGGCCCCCGCCAGCAACTCGGCCACATCGGAATGCAATGTCATCGCTTTATCCCTTGCCGCACGTTTGGTCCTTGGCGGCCTTACGCCGCTCTTCTTCTTCCTGCTCCGCAAGATTTCGCCTGCCGAGCTTCTTGACGGCTCTCCTGATCTCCGACTTGTAATGTTCCACCACCTGTCGCTGTCGACTGTTCAGCTCCGGTTGGTTGTGCAGGGGGTGGCCGTTCGGCCCGATCCGCACCTCGCGGCCCCCGCCACCGGTGACATGAGCGTGCGCTGGCTTGTCGACGTCGTACTCGTGCACGACGATGCGCACGCCGTTCTTGCTGACGTCGAGGAGGGACAGTCCGAGAGGGTCAAGCCACATGAACGGGTTGGGAACGTAACTGTGCGGCGCGTAGCCACCGGCGAGACCGATCGGATCTGAGGTGAGGTAGCGGGCAGTTTCGGGATCGTAGTAGCGGAAGTGGTTGTAGTTCAGGCCGGTTTCGGGGTCGGCGTATTGGCCGGGGAAGCGCAGGGGGCAGTCGACGCTCCTCCCATCATCCACGGGTGGGGTGGGGAGCGGGGTGCCCCAGAGGGTGGTGCGGTGCTGCCAGGCCAGACGACCGTCGGCGGCGAGGAGTTCAGTGGGGGTGCCGACAGCGTCGGTGATGATGGCGTAGTGGCGGGTGGCGCCCAGTTCGCAATGAGTTTGGGTCAGCGGGCAGTGGGTGCCAGGGCTGTAGTTCCAGGTGGTGGTGGCACCGTCGCAGGTGGCTTGCTCGGCGAGACGGGTGCCGTCCCAGGTGAAGGTCAGGGGTTTTCCGTCCGGGCTGGTTTTCGTGATGCGGCGCCCCAGAGGGTCGTAGGCGTACATCCACTCCTCGCCAAGCGGAGTGGTGGCTTTGGTGAGCTGGTCCTGGGCGTTCCAGGTGTAGGTCCAAGAGCGGGTTTGACCGCTCGGGAGTTTGCAGGCTTTGCGGATGAGGCGGCCGGCGGCGTCGTGTTCGTAGGTGGTACGGCCCGCACGGCGGATGAGGGTGCCGCTGTATGCCCGGTCGCCCCCTGAGCCATGTGCAGGGGCTGTGGCGTGGGTTTGGTTGCCGGCTGTGTCGTAGGCGTAGGTCTCGGACCATCCGTGAGCTTGTACGCCGGTGACGCGGCCTGTCGATCCGACGGCGAAGTGTCGGGTGCCGGTGGTCAGTTCGCGAATCTCGGTGACGTGGCCGTCGGGACGGTAGGTGTAGGTGCGGTGTTGGAGAAGGTAATCCGGGGAGGAGGAGATCGACTGGGCCGCCAGGCGCTCCGTTGAATCCCATGCCTGGGTGAGAGTGGCAGCTCCCATGGCCCGCTGAGTTTCGCGGCCCGCCGCGTCGTAGGTGAAGGTGAGGGTGTTGTCGGCGGTGGTGAGCGTTGCGGGGCGGCCTGTGGGGTCGTAGGTCCAAGTGGAGATCAGGCCGGAGGGCATGGAACGATGGGTCTGGTGGCCAGCCGCGTCGTAGCCGTAGGTCGTGGTGCGGCCGTTCACGGTCTCCGCGACCAGGCGGCCCAACCGGTCGCGTTCCATTACCAGTTCGGCGTCCGCGTTTGTGGCGCGGATGAGGGCGCCGTGGGCGTCGTAGGCGTAGGTCGTCTCTTCACCGGTGGTCTCGTCCCGCTGGGTGATGGGCTGTCCCGCTGGGTCGAGGGTATAGCGGAGAGTTTGGCCGAGTGGGTTGGTCTGGGCAGTGAGGCGGCCGGCGGCGTCGTGTTCGTAGGTGCGGGTGCAACCGTTGAAGTCGGTTTCGGAGGTGAGGCGTCCGGCCCCGTCGTAGGTGTAGGTCCAGGTCAGGCCCTGAGGGTTGGTGACGGTGGTCAGCCGCAGTTCGGTGTCGTAGCCAAAGGCGTACTGCGCGCCGTCAGGATCGGTACGGGTAGCGGGCCGGTCGAAGTGGGTGTGGGTGTGGGTGGTGGTGTGTCCGGCTTGGTCGGTGTGGCGGGCGAGGTTGCCTTCGGTGTCCCACTGCCACACCTCACGGGCTCCGTCCGGTCCCTCGCGCCAGGCGGGCTCACCCTCGATGGTCCAGCCGTGCCGGGTGGTGTTGCCCAGGGGGTCGGTGACGGCGGTGACCAGTCCGTGCGGGCCTCGGCGTACGCGGGTGGTGTTGCCCAGGGGGTCGGTGATGGCCATGGGGAGGCCGACCGCGTTGGTGGTGACCTGCGTGGTGTGGCCGAGAGCATCGGTGATCGTCGACAGGTGTCCAGATGTGTCGTACGTGTAGTGGGTGGTGGCACCGGTGGGATCGGTAACGGAAGTACGATCCCCAAGGTCGTTGTAGGTCTGGCGCCAGATCGCACCACCGGGCTCGTGGACCTCAAGTGGAAGGTCCTGGTCGTTGTAAGCCGCCTCCGTCACGCTTCCGTCAGGGCGTTCGACGACGATCAGGCGGTCGAGATCGTCGTAGTGGTAGCGGGTGGTGTGACCCAGCGGGTCAGTGATTGCGACGGGATGACGGTTGTTGTCGTCCCATTCGGTGTGGGTGGTGTTGCCCAGCGGGTCGGTCTCCGCGATGACCCGGTATGCCTCGTTGCAGAGGTAGGTGGTGGTATTGCCGAGGGAGTCGGTGTAGCGGTTGGTGCGTGTCTGGGCGTCGTAGTGCATGCGGCCGGAGAGGATGCCGTCCGGGCCGATGCCCCGCAGGACGCGGCCACGACGGTCGTAGACATACGCATAGGTCGTGCCGTTGCGGTCCGTCCAGGACGTGATGCGACGTGCGTCGTCGTACTGGAAACGCAGCGGCAGCCCGGTGGAGTTGATGACCTCGCTCAGGTCTCCGGCTTCGCTGTAGCCGTATGAGATCAGGGGGGTGCTGTGCTGATGCTCTGCGCCGTGGAGCAGCCGTAGGGCGGTGATGCGCAGCAGCTGCGGATCAGTGTCGATGGCGATGCGGTAGCCGCCGGAGTGGGTGATCTCCTTCGGCGCGCCCTGCTCGTCGTAGCTAAGGGTGATGCGGTCGCCTTCGCCGGTGCGGTCGGTGATCGCCGTCAGGGCCAGCTCTCGGCCGCATGCCGGGAGGGGGGCGAAGTGGAGGGTGCGGTTGTGTTCCGGGGTGGTGATGGTGAAGGTGCCGTCCGGTTTTCCGTCCCAGCGCAGTGGCCAGCGAGGGCCGGAGGTGGGAAGGGTGGGGACGTTGGGTTCCGGGATCGGGTATGCAAGGATCATGCCGTCGTCGGTGATGAAGACGACGCCCTCGTCGTCGATCTCCAGGCGTTGGTCGAGGGTGCCGGCCCAGGTGCGGCCGAACCAGCCGCCGCACGGGTGCCCGGAGACGTAGTGCCGCTCCAGGATCAGTGGAAGTACCCCGGGCAGGGTGACATCGGTGGCGGACATGACCATCTCGCCGGTGGCCACATCGATCGGCTCACCCTTCTTGGGCCGCTCGCCGTTGGGTGCGTTGTTGTTGTCCGGGTCGCTGTTCTTCCGCTTGCGGGCGCTGCCGTCGCGGCCAAGGGAACGTTCACGGTTGAGCAGGCGCTGCGCGGCGGTCTTCGCCACCTTGCTGCCGCCGCGGAAAGCTCCGGTGGCGCCGCCGGTGGCCAGTGCCAGCAGCAGCCCGGCCGTGAGCTGTCCGGAAGCGCGGGCGGGGTTGCGCTGCCATTCCTCCCAGTTGACGGCGGCCTTGGCGAACCCCTTGGGGTCGGCAGCGGCGTAGGTGGCTCCGTCGGCTAAGTTGGCCAGCCGCAGACCCACACCTCCGACCCCGTCGTGCATGAGGTCGTTGAGGTCTACGTAGCGGTCATAAAGAAAGTCGCCCGCCCCGTCGCCGAAATCCCCGAGCTTCTGCTTGAACCAATCCACGCCCTTGGGGGCCGCAGGCTTGTCCGGAGCCTTCTCCTTGGCGGTGTCGAGTTTGCGCTTGGCCGCGTCGACAACGAGCTGGAGTTCCGCCTCCAGTTTGTCCAGGCGCTTGTAGCAGCCCTCTAGCGCGGCCATCCCCGGATCGTCCTCCGGGGGCTTCTCCGGCAGGGGATCGTCCTTGCGGTCAGCCGCCTCGCTGTAGTCCTTCCAACTCTGTATGTGGCGCTTCGACGCCGCCCGCGCGTCGTCGGCGTCGTCGATGATGGGCCTGACGCGCTTTTGCACCGACCGCAGCTTCTCCGCATATGAATCGAGTGCGCTTGCGGCGGAGGTGAAGTAGGTCTTGGCTGAGCCCAGTTCCTTGGGCAGCTTCTCCGTCGCCCCCTGGAAGCTCTCCGACGCCGCGCCGGTCCAGTTCATCAGAGACAGGACGTCGAGCTGATCCACGCCATCCTGGAATGCCCCCGCGTAGGCGCGGAGTTTGACCGCCAGGTCCTCGATCTCGGTGGGGCTGCCGGGGATGACCTCGGAGGGTTTGGCGTTGAGGGGTATGCGCTCGGTCGTGCCGCCCTCGGTCGAGTCCTTCTGGGTCATGCGGTCACTCCCTTGGAACCGCCGTCGACTTCCCAGCCGCCGTCGTAGCGAAGCCGCGGGTTGGTGGGCACGCCTCCGGTGTAGTTGCCGTCGTCATCGTCGTCGAGCCAGGGTTCCCGGTAGATCTCCGGTGGCGGGTCGAACTTCGGCCGGTAGCCGTTTTCCCATGCCTTCATGCCCTGTTCGCCGAAGGGGAGCTTGGACATGTTGTGCTCGGTCGGGGCGAAGTCCTTGATGCGCAGGAGGTCGGCGAGCATGTAGGCGGCGATCACCTGCCGGAGGGTCTGCACCACCGTGTCGGCGTGGTCGGCCACGCGGCCCATGCCGAAGCCCCAGGCGGAGAGCAGTTTCTCCGAGGAGTCGTAGATGTCGAAGTCGGCGGAGTTCCCAATGCTCTCGGCCAGTGTCTTCCAGTCCCTCTTGATCTTCCGTGCGGCGACGACCGACTCCTCCAGCGGCGCCAGCACCTTCTGCACCGAAGTGATCTCGATCCGGTAGCCATCACCCGGCTTCGGACCATCCGCCGCCGAACCACCCTTGTCATGCCCCGACATCGGATTGCTCTCCCCGCTCCCCGGTCACCTGCAAGGACTCTGCATCCAGGACGAACGTCCGTGGCCCCACCGGATCCACCACCGCCCGTGTTCCCTCGGGCAGTAGCTCCACCAGGTCCTCGACCGTCGTCGACGCCCAAGAACACACACCCGCGAACAGCGCAAGCCGCTCCAAAGAAGTGAAGACCGGCACCACCGGGCCCCACTCTGTCTTGGAGACCAGAAAGCCCGGTTCATCAGGCCGTTGGAAATACAGACGCGCGGAACACAACGCGGCGAGCTTCTCGCCTTCCGACATCTGCCCTGCGACTTCCTGCCGCACAAAGTCGGCCAGCCTTGGCCTGCCATCGTGCCCAAGCGAATACAAGATGTCCCCTCCCCTGAACATGACAGCAGTTTCGCACGGGCGAGCCACACTCTGAGCAATCGACACGGAGCACTTTGTATCTCCTTGAGGCTCGGGTGAGTGGATGCTTCGAAGCGGACATCGCTCCGGCTGTTTTGGCGGCCACCGGAAGCTCCAGGTGACAGCAGGAGGTGGGAGCCCGGCAGTTTGCCGACGGTACGAGGTACTGGTTGGGTGCACTGGAAGTTGTCGCGATCCGAGCCGCTACCGCGTGCTGCGCAGATCGTCACCGAACTCGGACGTGACGTACGACTAGCCTGCGCGTTTCACTTGTCGCAGTGTCCGGATCTTGAGCGGAAAAACAAAAGTGCCTTGTGAGCTGGGAAGATGAGGCTCGTCTAGGGCTTCAATCACTACAGCAGGAAGGCACTTTCTGGGTGCCCATTACCCGGTCGCGTCCCAAGCTCGTCGTGTCGGCCGAGGGTTACGGGGTGGTGAGCCACGCCGGATTTCGCCTGCCGGCCGATCTCGCCGGTCTGACCGGCGCCTTCGCGAACGCGCTGCGTCAACTGCGGCCGCATCGTACCGGGCACGACCCCGGCCGGATCGCGGTCGATCTCGCGGTCCTGCTCGCCGACGGCGGCAAGGCGATAGCGGACCTGGCCGTGCTGCGTGACCAGACGGAGGTGTTCGGCCCCGTCGCCTTCACTCCGACCACCTGGCGCCTGCTGGCCGACATCGACTTGACGGCGCGCGCCCTCCTGCGCTCCGCCAGGACCGCCGCCCGGGAGGTCGCGTGGCTGCAGGCTGCCGAGACCGGGGCAGGTATACCGGCAGCCCGCGCTGGGGGATGCGACCTGCCGGGCCTGGTCCTGGACCTCGACGCCACGCTGATCACCTGCCATTCGGAGAAGGAGCAGACAGCCGCCACCTACAAGCGCGGATTCGGCTACCCCCCGTGGCTGTGTTTGCTGGGGGTCAAGGGGTCGCAGGTTCAAATCCTGTCGTCCCGACCAGCGTTTTCGCAGGTCGGAGGCCGTTTTTCCAGAGATGGGAAAGCGGCCTTCTTTGTGTTGTGCGACGTGGTGGTCGCATTGTGGTCGCACGCGTGCCTTGAGGTGTGGAGGCGTTGGGTGAACTGGCTGTCGGGGTGGCGAAGTAGGGCAGCGTGAGGCGTGCCCGGGGCCTGTTCGGGTGGTCGGGGCGTGGTCGCAGCCAGTCTGGCCAGTGCGGATGACTACCGACGGCCGGATCGGCTTGGGCGAGTGCGGTGTCGATGGCGTCTACGGCGTCGTGGGCGGCTTGCTGGGTGAGGTGGCTGTAGAGGTTGGCGGTGGTGGAGAGGGTGGAGTGCCGCAGGGTTTTGGAGACCACAGTGAGCGGGGTGCCCGCGTTGATGGAGAGGGTGGCGGCGAGGTGTCGCAGGTCGTGCAGGGTGATGCGGGGGACGCCTGCTTCTTTGGCGCGTCGGCGAAAGCGATCCAGGACGGTCTGAGGCCGTAGCGGGCGGCTGTCGGGTCGGCAGAAGACCAGTCCGGTGAACGGATCGTCGGAGCGGTTAGCCAATGCTGACTGCGGCGCGTCGGCTGCGCGGCGTGTGAGAGCGGCTGCCACGCGTGGGGAGATGGCGACCCAGTTCTTGCTGCTGCGGGTTTTGGGTGAGGTGATGACCAGGCGGGCGTTGTTGATGGCTGAGAGGGTGTAACGGACGTAGAGCACCCCTTCGTTGAGGTGGACATCGTGCCAGTGGAGGGCGAGCGCTTCCCCCTTGCGCATGCCAGTACCGATGAGAAGTTCACACAGATCCGCGATGAGTGGGTCGGCTTGGTGGCAGTAGCGCAGGAAGCGGGCTGCTTCCCCGGCCGTCCAGATCCGACGCTCGGCCGCTGCCGGGCGGGGCAGGACGGCTGGGCGTGCGGGGCTGTGAGTGAGGCGGTGCTGGCGGACGGCGTCGCCCAGGGCGCTGGAGAGGGTGGCCAGGCACCGGTAGACGGTCACTTGGCCGCGGCCTGCGGCGAGCTGGGTGTGAACGAATCCGGCGATGTGGCGGTGGCCGAGCTCGTCAAGCTTGAGCGTGCCCAGGGCGGGGATCAGGTCGCCGGTGACGTAGTCGCGATAGCGGGCCAGCGTGGTCGGCTTGAGTACGTACGCCTTGGTCTCCAGCCAGGTGGTGAGGTAGTCGGCGACGTTCTGGTTGGGGTCGCCGTTGAACCCGCCGGCCTCGCCCTCGAGGATCCGCTGCAGCGCGGCCTGGGCGGCGTTCTGGGTGGGGAAGCCGCCGCGGCGGATGGTGGTGCGGTGGTGGTGGGGGGAGGGGAGGTCGACGGCGAAGGTCCAGCTGCCGTGGTCACTGTCGGTGGTCAGTCGCGGGCAGTGGGTTCCGAGCTGGTGGCGGTGTGCGTCGCGGCATCCGCAGCGCCGGTAGATTCGGCCACGGTGGGTGGCGGAGCGCATGGTGATCGCCTCCTGAGGTGGTGCGATGTGCCGACGATCCCAGTCTCCGTCGACGGGCACACCACGCGATCACCTCAGGCTCCATAGGCCTCTGAGCTGGGTGTTCCCCTTGTCGTGGCCACAAGTGCGGAGAGCTGCTGTTCAGGCTACGGAGGCGCAAAAATAGTGTGCCAAGCATCCGGAAACTGCGTCACCCGAGGTGACCTGCGGTTTTAGGCCAGCTAGGCCGAAGCCCTGGCCGAAGCCGCCCTCGAGGCGGTCGACCGGCAGCACACCGCCCTGCCAGAGGAGAGGATGATCACGCAGGGCTGATCATCACCCTGGCGAGGAGGTGATGGGCCTCAACGAGCAGCTCGCCGAGATCGGCAGGCTCATTGCGGTCCGGCTTCGCGAGCAGCACCTCGCCGACGTGACGCGGCGACGACACGACTCTTATGGCCGAGGCGCAACATGCGCGCCGGAAACTCTTCGCTACCAATCAGGACGTATCCTCCGCTCCCCTCCAACCTCAACGTCTTTGAGGGCGTCTGCGGCACTGCCTGTCTCTTCGAGCCTCCGCGGATCGCGGACGGCGCGCACGCGAGTGCCCACGCGCCGTTGGACCCGGCGAGCATGTGGCCGACTGTGCCCCGTGGTGCAGCGGGGTGCAGGGCTGATGCGTGTGCTGGGGGAGGGGCGCACGGAGGTCCCGTGCGGGGGCTGTTCATGGGTGGGCGATCCTGCCACCATCTCTACGTCCTTTGGAGATAGCGGATGGCGCTTGCCGCCTCGCAACCGCTCGTCCACCCCGTGTCTGCGATGTTCCTCAGCCAGCTGCTCATGGCAAACAGTTCCGACCGCGTGAAGTCCTACCCTGCGGCTGGGGCCTCGGTTGCCCCGGTACCAGAGCTTTCCAGCCAGGCCACATCCCTATGCAGCCACGCCGGCTCGGCGGGAGCGTGGTCTTTTTCGGCCGGGCTCGGGCTGGTGTGTTCGCCGTTGAGAGCAATCACTGCCAGGGCGCATTGGATGGCTTGCCGCTCGACGATGGGGGAGCGGTGTCACCGTTCTCGGTGCAGCACTGCCTCGTTCCTCTGTCCGGACGGAGCTACCTCGGTAAGTATGCGCAGCTTGACTGCGGCGGGAAACTCGGGCGGGGCTTGGCACCGGGTTCCCGGCCCGACCAGTTGTTCACGCTGGTCATCTGAGGGTGGGGTTCTTCTCTCGCCGTGGAAGGGGGCCCGCACATCTCTGGTGTCTCGCCTACGGCCGACGGGGCGGGGGCTCGGTGATCATCTGAAGGCTTGCTGGAGGTCGTGTCCGACGGGTGGCTGTAAGTCACCCGTCCAGTGGAAACGTGATCTGCTTCACGTTGACGGAGGGAGCCAGAGGGCCGTTAACTCGCTGCGCATTTGAAAATCTTGTGACTCTGGGGTGGGGACTGTGGAGTTGGGGTGGAGACCGTGGCGTGCGCGAGCGCGAAGACGCTGGTTATTTCCTGTGGTCGGTGGGGCGCTCGCGACGGAGATGCTGCTGTCCGTGCTGTCGTCGGTCGCGTCCCTCTCGCCTGCCGCGCATGCGGCGGCGCCCGCGTCGGCGTTGTCGGAGGAGTCGGCGTCTGCGCGGGCAGTGGCATCAGGCGAGCCTGTGGAAGTGACCTCGGCGCGGAGTGAGTACTCGCAGACGGTGGCGAACCCGGACGGCACCTTCACCCTTACGCAGTCGACGGAGCCGCAGCGTGCGCGTGCTGCTGACGGTACATGGCGCGACATCGATGTCACGTTGCAGAGGTACCCGGACGGCAGAGTGGGGCCGAAGTCCGCGGTGGTGGAGTTGTCGTTCTCCGGTGGCGGGAGCGGCTCGGGCATGTTGGCCATGGGGCGTGGTGAGCGGGAGTTACGGCTGGGCTGGCCCGACTCGTTGCCGGCGCCGACGCTGGATGGGGCCACCGCCACGTACCCGGACGTTTTTGCGGGGGTGGATCTGCAGCTGACGGCGACGGCCGAGGGCTACCGCGACGTGCTGGTGGTCAAGACGGCTGAGGCGGCGGCCAACCCGGAGCTGGAGAAGATCAAGCTCACCGCCACTGGGGACGGCCTGAGCGTGGTACCGGGTGCCGGCGGTGGGGTGCGGGCGGTTGACGCGGATGGCAACGCCGTATTCCGGGGACCGGCAGGGCGGATGTGGGACTCGGCAGGGGAAGACGCCACGGGCTCGCACACCGAGTTCCGGACGGTACCGTCCGGGAAGCAGCGGAGATTGAGCGACACCAAAGATGAATTGGCTCAGCCGGGCGAGGGTGATGCGACCGCTGAATTGCCGGTGACCGTCGGGGACGGCAGTGTTTCGGTGGAGCCGGACTTGGAGTTGCTGCGGGGGGAGAAGACCGAGTACCCGGTGTTCATCGACCCGTCCGTGGGTCTGGGGGCTTCGGAGTGGACGAAGCTGTCCTCTGACGGGGACAGGTTCTGGAAGTTCGATGAGCCGAAGGGTGTCGGCTTGTGCGGCAGTGCGGATGGCTATTACTGCGGGTCGGGTTACCGGGACCGGATGTATTTCGAGTTCGGGGCGTCGAAGCTGGCGGGCAAGCATGTGCTGGACGCGACGTTCCGGGCGTATGAGACGTGGTCGTTCAACTGCAACCCGTACTGGGTGGACCTCGAGCGGACCGACAACATCTCCGAGGGGACGCGCTGGCCGGGGCCGAAGCAGTTGGACCAGATGGGCGACCGTTACGTGTCGGCGGGTCGGGGGGATCTGTGCAGCCCGGAGCAGCCGAACAAGTGGATCGAGTTCAACGACAACCCGGATGAGCCGGATGAGAACCTGACCTCCACAGTGCGGTCCCTGGCTGACGGCAAGATCTCCCGGCTGACGCTCATGTTGCGGGCCAAGGACGAAGGTGAGCCGCGGGCGTGGAAGCGCTTTGACTCCAACGCGGAGTTGAAGGTGTGGTACGCGCACAAGCCCGGCGTGCCGACCTCGGTCGGGGCCATCCCGGGCACGGGCAACAAGGCACAGTGCCGGTCCTCGTCGGATCCGCTGACCGTGACGGTGGACACCCCGACGGTCCAGGCACGTGTGCAGACGAAGGTCGAGGCTCACGAGGGCGACGAAGAGGGCTCACTGCAAGCCGAGTTCGTCATGCAGCGCAGCAGCACGGACACCAACTCGGGCTCTTGGTCGCAGGTGTGGAGCGACTACAAGCCGGACAGCGGCTGGGATCCGGATGGCACGCTGGAGAGGACGACGACGGACAAGCGGGCCGATGGGGGGCTGTACCGGTTCCGCGCCCGGACCCAGTCGCACTGGGCCTACAACGGCAGGTCGGGTGATCTGTTCTCGCCGTATTCCTCCTGGTGTTATCTGCGGATCGACTCCACGGCGCCCAAAGTGCCGGTCATCGTGCCCGGCGCCCCGTACACCGAGTGCACGGCCAACGACTGTGCAGCACACGGAGGCCCGGGTAAGCCGGGGACCTTCACCTTCAAACCGAACACGGCCGACAAGGACGTGAAGGCCTACCGGTGGCGGCTGCTGACCTCCGACGCTGATGCGACCAAGCGGGTGACCGCCCCGACCACGAATGCTTCGGTGCAGGTCAAGGACGTCAAGCCTGGCCTGCCTGGCGCACAGACACTGTCGGTGGAAGCCAGCGATCTGAAGCTGGACAAGGAAGGACGGGTGCGCTGGGGCCCGCCAGCGGAGCTGGCCTTCAAGGTGGCGGCTGCTCCCGGGCCGACCGGGCGGTGGCGCTTCGACGACGGCGGCCCCGGCTCGGGGCTGACGGTGGCGAAGGACACCGGCGAGGTGGGCTCCCGCCACGACCTGGTGCTGCGGGACGAGGCCGGCACCGGCTGGTCGACCCTCGCCAGGCGAGGGGCCGGTGACTATTCGCTGCGTCTGAACGACAACCTGAGTGATCCGTCGAAGCAGGTGGGCTATGCGTCGACGGACGGCGCGGCCGTGAACACGCAGGATTCGTTCACCGTCTCCGCCTGGGCGTATCTCACCGACGCGTCGGCGAATCACGTGGTGCTGTCGGCACCGGGGGAGTACGGATCGGCGTTCACCCTGTATTACTCGTCCGCGTACAAGAAGTGGGTGTTCAACCGGACCGACCGGGACAAGAACGATCCGGTGTACATCCGCTCGTTGGCCGAGGCGGAAAGTCCTCCCTTGCGGGTGTGGACGCACCTGACCGGCGTCTTCGACACACAAAACGACGCCGACAAGAGCAACGACACGATCCAGCTGTTCATCAACGGACGTCCCCAGGGCAACCCGGTCGTCCTGGCCGACGTGGCACCCACGTACGAGCCGTGGACGGCCGACCGCAACCTCATGATCGGCCGATCCAAGGTGGCAGGAACGTACGGCGAGTACTTCCTGGGCCGCGTCGATGAGATCGCCGTCTGGCAGGACGCCCGCACCCCTGAGCAGATCCGGGAAGAAGACCGGCTGGACAAGGACGGAGCGCCGACGAACGAACTGGTGGCGCACTGGGACGCCACCATCTCCCAGGGCAGCCAGGTGGTGGAGAGCCCGGAGGACCCGGACGACCTGGTCAGCACCACCTTCCCCTACCGGCGCGGCCCCATGACGCTGTCCGGGTCAGGCGCGGCACTCACCGGCGAGGACGCGACGGCGCTGGTGCTCAACGGCAGCTCCGGTTACGCCTCGGCAACGGGTCCGGTGGTTGACGAGACCGGTTCGTTCACGGTGTCGGCGCGGGTGCGACTGAACAAGGCGCTGCTGGCGGTCAAGCCGGTCGGTTACCGGGGACTGGTTGCCGCGCAGGCCACACCAGTCGGCAAGGAGTCGTCGTGGGCGTTGTGGGTGGAGAAGCCTGCGGAGGACACCTACCAGTGGAAGTTCGGCCGGACGGCAGTCGACAGCAGCGGGAAAGTGACGGACACCGCGCTTGCTGCCGCCCAGGAGACGGTGGGCGAGAAGGAGTGGGACACCTGGGTCGATGTGACCGGGGTCTTCGACGCGGGGCTCCCGTTCACCGATGGTGACGGCGATCAGCAGCTCGGGGTAGCGGAGTTGTTCATCGGCCAGTTCGCTCAGCAAAGCCCATCAGACATCGGCCTTGAGGTGCCTCAGCAGGGCGGTGGAGCTCTCTCCGCGGGCAGGGGCTCGGCCGTCGGCGCCACGGGCCACTACCTTCCGGGTGATCTGGCGAAGGTACGTGTGTGGACGGGCGCGATGACGCCCGAGCAAGTGGCTTCGCAGATCGCGCAACCTTCGACATAGCCGCCTCGGCCTTCGTACCCCACCCTTCGCAGACCTTTGACGGTGTGCGGGCGCGTCGGCGCCCGCACACGAGGAGACTTGCCATGAACCAGTTCGGGTCCGGCATGCCCCGGATAGGCGGCACGGCACGCAGGAGACGATCCTGGGAGAGACGGTTCGCCGTCTTAGCGGGGTTCGCCCTGGTGCCGGGGCTGCTGTCTCCGGTCGCTTTCGCTGACGCTCCGGACCCGCTCGGAAAGCCGAAGCTGAAGGCACCCCGGTCCTCAACAGTCTCCCCGCTGACCAAGAAGGCGAACGATAAGAACGCCCGCGTGGTTAAAGCCACCGAGGCCGCCGACCTGACCGCGGCCAGGCGGGCGAAGGCGGATCAGAAACGGTCGGTTTCCTGGCCCCGGCAGGGCCAGGAAACACTCACACTCGGCGCCAAGAAAACTGCCACCGCGGAACCAGGCGCCCTCCCGGTGACGTTGATCGCACCCGCAGTCGGCAACGACGGGAAGAAGGGACACGTCGCCCGCACCGTCACCGTCAAGGTCCTCGACCAGAAGGCGGCCGGCGAGCTCGGTGTCAAGGGCGTCGTGCTCACCGCCACGGGCCCCACGGACGGAGGCAGAGCCCGGATCAGCGTCGACTACTCGGCGTTCGCTTCCGCTTACGGCGGTGACTGGGCCGGGCGGCTCCAGATCGTGAAGCTTCCGGACTGCGCACTGAAAGACCCTGAACAAGCGCACTGCCGAAGCCGCGAGACCGTGCCTTTCACCAATGACCGGGCTGGCCGGCGTCTCGAGACCACGTTGTCCTTCGCCTCCGCGCCTGCCGGCCAGTCAGCGGTGCTGGCCCTGGCAGCCGGGACCAAGTCGGGGTCCGGCGACTACAAGGCCACGCCGCTCGCGGCCTCCTCTACCTGGGAGGCCGGCGGCTCGTCCGGCAGCTTCACCTGGTCGTACCCGTTGCGGACGCCGCCCGCCGCGGCGGGACCGTCCCCGGACCTGTCGATCTCCTACGACTCGGGCAGCGTGGACGGGCGTACCGCGTCCACCAATAACCAGGGGACCGCGATCGGTGAGGGTTTCGACCTCACTTCGTCCTTCATCGAGCGCAAGTACGGCTCCTGTGACGACGACGGACAGGACGACAAGTTCGACCTCTGCTGGAAGTACGACAACGCCTCCCTCGTCCTGAACGGCAAGGCCACCGAGCTGGTCAAGGACGACACCAGTGACCGGTGGCGGCTGAAGAACGACGACGCATCCACCGTCGAGCACCACACCGGCGCCGAGAACGGCGACGACAACGGCGAGTACTGGACCGTCACCACCGGCGACGGCACCGTCTACACCTTCGGCCTCAACAAACTCGACGGGGCCGGCGCGGATGACCGCACCGCATCGGTGTGGACCGCTCCGGTCTTCGGCGACGACGAGGGGGAACCCGGCTACGCGGACGGCAGCAGCTTCTCCGGCCGGGACAAGAAGCAGGCCTGGCGGTGGAGCCTCGACCTGGTCGAGGACACCCACGGCAACGCCATGACCTACTGGTACAAGGCCGAGGAGAACAACTACGACAAGCTCGGCGACGACAACACCGGCACCGGCTACACCCGCGGCGGCTACCTGAAGGAGATCCGCTACGGCCAGCGCAAGGATGCCCTGTTCTCCACAACCCCCGCCGCCTCCAACAAAGTCGTCTTCGACTACGCCGAGCGGTGCCTGGCCTCCGGCACCGGCTGCGACTCGCTCACCAAGGACACCCGCGACAACTGGCCGGATGTGCCCTTCGACGCGGTGTGCAAGGACGACGACAAGTGCACCGGTACGGTCAGCCCCTTCTTCTTCACCCGCAAGCGGATGACGGGCATCACCACCTACGCGTGGGACGCCGCCGCCTCCACCCCCGGCTACGCCGCGGTCGACAACTGGACTCTCAAGCAGCTCTACCTCGACCCGGGCGACACCGGTGACACCGCTGACCAGTCTCTGTGGCTGGACGAGATCAAGCACACCGGCAAACGCGGCAGCGACCTGGCCCTGGACCCGGTGAAGTTCACCCACGTCTTCCTGCCCAACCGTGTTGACGGGGCGAGTGACGACATCCTCTCCCTCGACAAGCCGCGTCTGAAGACGGTCACCTCCGAGGCCGGGGCCCAGACCATCGTCAGCTATGCCGAGGCTGACTGCGTGGCCGGGCAGACGATGCCCAAGGTCGACGAGAACACCCGGCGCTGCTACCCGGTGTACTGGTCGCCGAACGGGGAGAAGGACCCGGTCCTGGACTGGTTCCAGAAGTACCGGGTCACCTCCGTGTCCACCACCGACCCATACGGCGGCTCAGAGGCGGTCCAGCACACCTACAGCTATGAGGGCGGGGGTGCCTGGCACTACAACGACGACCCGATGACCCCGGCCAAGGAACGCACCTGGTCCATCTGGCGCGGCTTCGGGAAAGTCACCCACCTCACCGGGGACCGCGACAGTACACAGCTGAAGACGGTCACCGTCTATCTGCGCGGGATGAACGGCGACCGCGTACTGGGCACGGACGGCAAGACGCCCGACCCGGACAGGCGCAGGCAGGCCAAGGTCACCGGCATCAAGGGCGAGGCCATCACCGACTCGGACCAGTACGCCGGGTTCACCCGCGAGACCGTCACCTATAACGGGGACATCGAGGTGACGGGCACGGTCGATGACCCGTGGTCCAAGCGCACCGCCACCCAGCACAAGTCGTACGCCGACACCGAGGCCTACTACGTCCGCACCGCCGCCACCCACACCCGCACCCGCATCACCAGCGGCCTCACCCCCGTGGACCGTGTGCGGACCACGGCCACCACGTACGACGACTACGGCATGGCCCAGACGGTCGAGGACCGCGGCGACGACGCCAAGCCCAACGACGCCAAGCCCAACGACGAGACCTGCACCCGCACCTGGTACGCGCGCAATGACGACAAGGGCATCAACGCGCTGATCTCCCGCACCCGCACCACCGCACAGCCCTGCGACACCCCGGACACAGACCTCGACCTGCCCGCGGACTCCAGCCGCCAGGGCGACATCATCTCCGACACCGCCACCGCCTACGACACCACCACCTGGAACGCGTCACAGAAACCCACCAAGGGCGAGGCCCAGTGGACCGGGCGGGCCAAGAGCTACGGGACCGACAACGCCCCCGCCTGGCAGCAGACCGGCACCGCCGCATACGACACGCTGGGCCGGCCCACCGTGGTGAAGGACGCGCTGGACAACACCACCACCGCCACGACCTACACACCAACCAGCATCGGCCCCTTGACGTCGACCACAGTGGCTGACGCCAAGAGCTTCAAGACCACCACAGCCCTCGACTTCGCCACCGGAGCCGCGCTCAAGGTCACCGACCCGAATAACAAGATCACCGAGAGCGAGTACGACGCGCTCGGCCGGGTCACTAAAGTCTGGCTGCCGAACCACACCAAGGTCCTGTGGCCGACCACACCGAACTACACCTACGGCTACCACCTCAACAGCACCTCGCTGCCCTGGATATCCACCAGCGCACTCAAAGGCGACGGCTCCGGGTACAACACCACCTACGAGATCTACGACTCACTCCTGCGCACCCGCCAGGTCCAGTCACCCACACCGGTCGGCGGCCGGCTGATCGGCCTGACCCTGTATGACGACCGGGGGCTCGCGGTCAGCTCTCAGGCGGACATCTGGGACGAGACCGCGTCCCCGTCGGGCACACCCGTGCAGACGGAGGGCAGCCAGGCCCCCGTCCAGACCGATACCACCTATGACGGCGCCGGGCGGGCCACCAAGACGGTCACCAAGAATTACGGTGTCACCCGCTGGACCACCGAGACCGGCTACACCGGCGACACCGTCGCCACCAGCGCCCCCGTCGGCGGTCAGGGCGTCGCCGAGGTCACCGATGTCCGCGGGCAGACCACCGAGCGGCGCGAATACGCGAGCCCCAAGCCGACCGGCTCTGAATTCGCCACCACCGGCTTCACCTACACCCCCGGCGGTCTGCAGAAGACCATCACCGGTCCGGACAAGGCCACCTGGTCCTACTCCTACGACCTGGCTGGTCGGCAGGTCCAGACGGACGACCCGGACAAGGGCAAGACCACCACCAGCTACAACACCCTCGATCAGGTCACCAGCAGCACCAACGCCGAGAAGCAGACCCTCGTCTACGACTATGACGAGCTCGGCCGCAAGACGGGCATGTGGAGTGGCACCAAGACGGATGCCAACAAGCTCGCCGCCTGGACCTTCGACACTCTGGCCAAGGGGCAGCAGGACACCGCCGTCCGCTATGACGGGGGCCTGGCTGGCAAGGCGTACACGCGGAAAGTGACGGAGTACGACAGCCTCTACCAGGTCAAGGGCAGCGAGCTCACGCTCCCCGACGAGGATCCGCTCGTCAAGGCGGGAGTACCCAAGACCCTGGCCTTCACCACCGGCTACCGGCTCGACGGCACCATCAGCCAGAGTCGTGAACCGGCCGTAGGCGGACTCGCCGCCGAGACCGTCTCCTACACCTACAACGCCACCGGCCAGCACCTCACCTCCCTGGGCACCACCGGATACCTCCAGGGCGCCACCTTCTCTCCGCAAGGTGATCTGCGGCAGCTGACCGTGGGCATGTCTGGGACCAACTCGGCGAAGAAGGCCTACCTCAACTACGACTACGAGCCCGGCACCCGCCGCCTGACCCGCTCCTACGTCACCGACGACGTCCACGGCTACATGCCGCAGGAGCTGAAGTTCACCCAGGACGACGCGGGCAACGTCACCTCCATCTTCGACAACGCGACACTCGGCGGCACCGGCAAGGCCGACTACCAGTGCTTCACCTACGACGGCTACCGCCGCATGACCGAAGCCTGGACCCCGGCCACCGCCAACTGCGCCACCACCGGCCGCACCACCGCCAACCTCGCCGGCGCCGCCCCCTACTGGGCCAGCTACCACTACAACACCGCGGGCCAACGCAGCGAACAGACCGAACACACCACAGTCGGCGACACCATCACCAAATACACGTACGGTACGCAGACCGGTCAGCCCCACCCGCTCACCAAAACCGAAACCAACGGCGGCACACCCCGCACCTACATCTACGACAAGACCGGCAACACCACCGGCCGCCCCGGCACCCAGGCCACCCAGACCCTGACCTGGAACCCCGAGGGCAAACTCGCCGCTACCACGGAACCCGCGGCTGGCAGCAAGCCCGCCACCGCCACCGGCTATCTCTACGACGCCGACGGCGAACTCCTCATCCGCCGCGCCACCAGCACAGACGGCGACACCGTCCTCTACCTCGGCGCCACCGAAGTACGCCTCACCGTCAAGGGCGGCACGAAGACCCTGTCCGGAACCCGTTACTACACGGCCAACGGCCAGACCATCGCAGTCCGCACCGCCAGCACGGCGACCACCGGCACCAAACTGTCCTTCCTGGCCGCCGACCACCACGGCACCTCCAGTATCGCCCTGGACGCCACCACCTCCGCCATCACCAAGCGCTACACCACCCCCTTCGGAGGCCCGCGCGGCCAAAAGCCACAAGCCTGGCCCGACGACAAATCCTTCCTCGGTAAACCCGCCGACACCACCACCGGCCTCACCCACATCGGCGCCCGCGAATACGACCTCACCCTCGGCCAATTCCTCAGCATCGACCCACTCCTCACCCCCGAGCAAGCCCAATCCCTCAACGGCTACAGCTATGCCAACCAAAACCCTGTCAGCGCTTCCGATCCCACCGGCCTGTGCATGGACCCCGGCAACGGACACTGCATGCCGACCAATGGCGGCGATGCAGGCAAAGACGCCCCACCGGAGGACCGCTACCCTCGAGGCAGCAGTAACGGCACCGGCCGCAGTTCAGGCTCGGGTACTGCTCAGTCGAGCAGTACAGGTGAACTTATAAATAGCTCTGAAGCCAACAAGCGGCACAATGAAGCTCAGCGTGTCGCTATTGAGTATTTACGTCTGACTAACCCCGGGGCCACGGTGCAGGCTGAATACGAGATTTTAGGGGCAGGGAAGAATGGTGCAACCGATGGCTCGGCCGACATTGTGATGCTGAAAGACGGAGTTCTGTACATATGGGAAGTAAAGTCCGGGCGACGCGGTAAGGATGAGAAGGTGGCTGCGGCCGAGGTAGCGCACTATGTTAAAATGGAGAGAATTCTCCAAACCGGCCCAGGAGGGCAACATTTACAAGTTCAGGCAGGTTTCGACATCCCTCAACTTGTGACCCCTGATGTTGTGCAAAAGGACCGCGTCCTGGTGACTGTTTCAACGAACAAGAAGCGGGCCGACCTCGTGGGTAAAGGTAAGCACGACGGGGCAATAAGCTGGTGGACGCGCAGGAGTTCTGGCCCCAAGGACCCGTCGTTGAAACCCTATCCCAGAACCGTCCCGGCCAGAGTCTGGGACTGGAATCCCAGCCCGAGTGCGGTGAAAAACATCAAAAAAGGCATTGCTTATGGGACTGCAACCGCTGCAGGCATCGCTCTCACCATTTTGACTGGCGGTGCTGCGACTCCGTAAGATCCCTGTAGCCCCTGGCTCCCCTGGGGTGGAATGCCAAGTTTTTCAGGGGCAGAGATGGTGTGGAGGACTAACACTGTTCAGCAGGTGGTGGCAGTGGCTTCAGATCTTATGGAAGGCGTCAACGGCAGTTGAATTGGCTCGACTGCTGTTGATGGCTCCCTCTCCCTCTGTCATTGAAATGGGAAATAGTATGAGTGAGTTTACGAACTTCATCGGATCTGTGTCGATTGAGCCGCCACTGAATGAGAGCGAAGTCCTCTACCTTCAAAGGTTCTCGAATACTCGCAGGATGGCGCGTATCTCTGGTCCCTACTCCACCGTTGCAACTGGACGTCTTGTTGTGCCGGATGGTGATATCCTGGACATTAATGAGCCCCCTGCCGGCCAGCCTGGCCTGTATTGCCAATGGATCCCCGGCGAATCGGGTGCTTCCCTGGAATGGAGTCGGCGCAGTAAATTTCCGTTTGCGGCGGAGTGGATGTCTTATATAATTGACCAATTTCTTAAGCCTGGGGCTGCTCTGGCTGACGAGATGGCGACACCGATAAAAAACAGATACTATGCACCTGAATTTCTGGAATTTACATTCAATCACACCCTGGATGGCGAAGTGGTGGGAGTCGGGGAGTTAGGGGAGCGTTGCCGGATTATCGTAAGTAGAAATCAGGTGAGGGCTGAGGAGGGTTGAAATCCTGTCCGACCGGGGTGCTGCCCTTGCCGGAAACGTCATCCATGCAGGTCACGCCGCATGCCGGTACTCGTGGAGGATGCCGCCGAGGCGATCGTGTCGACGTATCTTGAGGTGGGCTAACTCGTCCGGATCGTCGATCGGCGGGGGCAATGGGTGCAGCGGCCTGGCGTTCGCGATGCCCTGGTGTGGTCGGTGTCCGTTGTAGAACTGCTCGAACTCGCTCAGGTTGGCGAGCAGATGTCGTTGGTTCCAGATCAACGTCCGGTCCAGGAGCGCGCGGCGACAGGTCTGTATCCACCTTTCCGTGATCGAGTTCATCCTCGGCATCTGGATGCGGCTGAGCACGACCTCGATCCCCGCGTCCTTGAGGACGGCATCGAACAGTTCGGGGAACTTCCCGTCCCTGGCCCTGATCATGAACCGTGCCCGGCAGCCGAGGTCTTCGAGGTCCATGACGAGGTTTTTCGCCGCTTGGGCTACCCAGGAGGCGGTCGGATGCGTGGTGGCGCCCAGGACGCGGATCCGGCGACTGCCGTGTTCGATCACTACGAGCGCATACATCCGCATGCCCGACAGGGTGACTGTTTCCATGAAGTCGCAGGCCAGCAGGGCGTCAGCCTGGGTGCGAAGGAAGGTGGCCCAGGTGCTGGAGTTCCGCTCGGGTGCTGGGTCGATGCTGGCCTCCTTCAGGATTTCCCAGACGGTGGACGCGCCCACCTTCACCCTCAGTACGAGGAACTCGCCGTGCAGGCGTCGGTACCCCCAGCTCGGGTTCTCCTTCGCCAGGCGCAGGACCAGGACGCGGATCGAGCGCACTGTAGGGGGTCGTCCCGGGCGTTTGGGCCGGCAGGAGGCGGCATGGCGGCGTGCGACGAGGTTGCGGTGCCAACGCAGTACCGTGTCGGGGCGTACGAGCAGCCGTGACCTTCGCAGGACGTGCCGCGGCAGCCGGTGTAGGAGCGCTGCCAGGAATGCCCGGTCGCTCGGGGTGAACCGGATCTTTTCCTTGCCGAGTTGGCGTTCCAGCACGGTGATCTGGTGGCGTAGGGCGAGGATCTCCGCGTCCTTGCTTCGGTCGGTCATCGGCAGCAGGCGAAGCATCGCGAACGTGTTCGACACGCCCAAGTAAGCCAGTCGCAGCAGCACGATCGATCATCATGACGTGCTGACGGCAGCTGCGCGAGAGCGTCGGCTCAGACGACCGCGGCCAGATTTCGGGAAACCCGATGCACCGGCCCCTACCAGGGCGGATGAGGTTTCTGGCAAGGGCAGTGTCTTCTCTCGCTGGACGACAATCTGCCAGGCGTCGAGGTCGGCGGCTGTGTCGACACATTGATGATGGGCACATCACACGCTGCTGCGGTTTTCACACACCTTTCTGTACATGAGGATCATTGAGTTGATCTCTGACAGGACCTTTGTGAAGGCCGCGAACGTCACGACTGCGAGGCCCCATTCAGTACTGAGAAAGACGTACCAGGCAGCCCATCGGGCCGCTCCGTGGCCGTCGATTGCTGCCCAGAGGAATGTGATCGTCAGCGCACTGACCAGGAGTACGGCAGTGAGCATCCAGACAACTACGGCGGTCAGCCGTAGGGCGACTTTCTCTTCGACTGTGCGCGTGGCAGCGGTAATTGCCACAGGCAATCCAGGCCCATTCTTCGTCCGCACCTCTTCCGCTTCGATGCGTTCCTTGGCTGATTGCAAGTAGAAGTGCAGCTCAACGAAGCCCAGCAGGAGGAGCGCCGCGATGCAGGCCGAGGTCATGGCCGCGTAATCGTCGGTCATCCTCAGGCGGTCCTCGTCGAAGATGCCGAAGACGAAGGGAATCACCACCACGATGACGATGCTCGTGATCACAGCTAACCAGCGGCCGAACCGCCAGACCTGATCCAAGTTGCTCTCGAATGCCAACTCGTCGCTGTCCACCCGATACCTTCCTACCTCACTGACAGAGCAACATTCTTGCCCGCCGCGGCGTCGACGCGGTCGCCCCGCACATCGCCGGACGTGACACCCCTCGTTTGCGGCTGGTGACAGCGTTCTTACCGGCACCCCGAACTTTACGGAACAGACGACCCGCCCCTCCCCACCAGCCAAGGGGTGGCCGAGCCCCGTACGGACGGTGCGGAGCACCCCCGCCCCCGCCCACCGCGCGGGAGGTGGCTGGGGCGGTTCGTCTGTTCCGTAAAGTTCAGTCGATCCCACGCGGTCGTCACCCGCGTCGGCGGCGCGGGGGCCGACTCCTCGCCGTCCCGCATGATGCCCGGTGACACCCTGCCCTGCGCCTGATCCCGGGGCCGTCAGCGCGAACAGCAGCTCGCCCGGGCCGGTGGCGTTGCAGGTTCGGGCGTTAGAAGCCTCCATCGAAGAAGGCGTCACGCGCAGCTTCGACACCAGCACGGAAGATCCCGGAGACGGTACTCCTGACCGGGCTTCGCGCGCTCCCTCGCACGCCGTAGTGCGCTCTGCCCTGACGGTCGATACAGGGATATGTTCGCGCTCAACCAATCCAGTCGGCGGGCTGCCCCGCCCCGTTCGGAGGACTCTCAGTTGCCTCAGCGCGTGAGACTTTCCCTGCTCGCGTCCGCCGTACTGGCCGCGGCCCTGCTCCCGGTCGGCTCCGCCAGTGCCGCTCTGGCCACACCCGCCACCGCTCAAGCGCCGACCGCGGTGGCGGTGAGCTGCCGATCCACCGTCGACACGGGGCTCTACTGCGGCTACGACCGCAGCAACGCCTACACGGACCGCGGCGACTCCGGTGCGAAGGTGAAGGAGCTCCAGGCGCTGCTGATCTACCGGGGCTACTCGGTGGGCTCCACCGGCGTAGACGGCTACTTCGGAGCAACCACAGAGTCCGCCGTGAAACGCTTCCAGACTGCGGAAGGGATTCGCGCCGACGGCATCGTCGGCGCGACTACCTGGGGGTACCTCCGGGCCTAGTGCCGTATCAAGCAACGTTCGCCCTGTTGTGACGCGCCGCCCGGATCGATTCCGGCGGCGCGTCGTGCGACATGCTGTGCGGGTGGCTGAGCGTGTGCGGCCGGCACTCCCATGAGCAATCTCAGCGCCAACCACGGTTCCATTGATCCCCGAGGCCGAACAGCGCGCCGCGGAGCAAGAAGCCCGCCGCAGTCTTGGGCACCACGGGCAGGGCCACGCCGCGTGAGCCAGCCCGACCCTCGCCAGCCACCCCGCATTGACGTCCCGTTCCTGCTGCATGCCGTCGAGCGGCTCCCCGGCGACCCACAGGTCGACGACCTCGGACCGCTCTACGCCGCCGTCGAACGCATGTATGCCCGGGCCATGGACCGTGACATCTACAGCTCTCCACACCTCAAGGCCGCCGCGCTGCTTCAGACCCTGGTGAAACTCCCGTGCCTGGAGCACTCGAACGAGGCCTTCGCTTGGCACAGCGCTGAAGCCTTCCTCGCCCTGAGCGGACACCGCCTCAGCTACCCCCCGAAGGACGCGGTCGCACTCGTCCACGATGCGTCGGCAGGCTCCCTGGGCATCGCCCGGATCGCCCGCCAGTTTCGAGACTGGACCGCCCCCTGAAACCGGGCAGGCACCCGGCCCGGGAAACTGATCGTGATCTGCCAATCGACTCACTCGCCGACGCCATCGGCGCGACGGGGGACCGGTCGGTCACCCAGCGTCTGGACACGATAGAACGGGTTCTGGTCGCTCTCGCCCGTGCACAGGGCATCGACCCCGACACCGCTCCCTGACCCGGCCGAACGTGCGGCGCTCAGTCTCGCGACCTCAGGCCGGGGACGCCGCCCGGCCCGCCGGGCAGCCGGACTCAGTGGGACATCCACTCCGAGCTGGGCAGGCAGTCCCACGAGTTCTCCAACCACTCGCCCAGCAGGACGAGCGGTCGGGTAAGCAGGATGTCGCCCGCCCGCTGCACGCGGAGGAGGAGGCCGAGTTCTGCTGAACCCGGGGTGCCCTCGTGGGTGTACCGCAGGTCCAGCCCGTGCTCCTCGACGTAGCCGAGGAGCCATGCCTCCGTCTCCGAGGGGACCCGTCCGGTCAGCGCAACGCCCGCCAGGACGATCTGCGGGCCGACCCGCGCGTCGACGGCGACGCACGCCAGCTTCCCGGAGGCGTAGTACACGCTCACGCCCACGTCGGAGAAGTTCTCCTGCCCTGGAGGGAACCCGTCGATCTGGGAACGGGGGTCATTGAGCGCGGCGGCAACCTCGGCCGGGCTCATTCCAAGCCGGAGCGGACCGATGCTCTCTGGCGGCGTGAACGTCCACCGCGTACGCGCTTCGTCCCTCTTCACGTCCCAGATCCCCACGCCTACACCCTCCCGCCTCCACACCCGCCCTGAGACTGGCATCCCGCCCAGTCCATGCCAGGCCTGGCGCCGTGACTCTACGGGCAACTGCCGACACCGCCCGCCCCGTGGCCGAGGAGGCCGAGATCGGGCTGGCCAGGACACACGCGCCGCGACGCGGCCGGAGGCGAGCACAGCGGAGAAGCTGGACAGGAAGGCTGGCTCGGCGAGATCGAAGGACTCAAAGTCAGCCTCGCCAGCGCCGAGGACGAACTCGCCCAGATCGACCGAAGCGCGTCCGGCAGCACGGCGATCAACCTCGGCATGCCACGCAGAGCCCCAGCACCATGACCAGCACCAACTGGGAGAACCACCAACATCACTGGGAGGATCCGCGCATGCTGACTCCAGCCTGGCTGAACACCAAGGACCGATTCGTCCCGGGAACCGAGCTCTTCCGCTCCGACCGGGCCTTCACCGTCTGGGCCTACACCATCAGCCACAGCCAACTGTTGCTGCGCACTCGAACGACCATGGTCGACGGATCCTGCAGCTCCCGCATCGACGTTGTCTTCAAGCCCGTCCAGGCCATGAAGGTCAGGATCGAGTACGACGGACTCGTCATCCGCTGCGCCACCGAAGCCGAGGTCGAGCGCATCAAGGCCGAGAACACCGGCACCGACGGCGATGCCCGCTGCCTCATCCTGGAGACCGAAGACGACCAGGACTACGTCATCACCCACGCCGTCGGCTGGCACGAGGACATGGAGACCGATCGGAACCCGAGCAGGCTCGCCGGCTTCGCTCCCGGCAGCGACCCCAACCGCATCTTGAGATAGAGCACGGCCAACCCGGCTCTGGCTGTGCCACTTTCAATGGGAGTCATTTCGAGGTGACTTGCGGAGTTGTTTCGCGGCGGCAGACAAGATCAATGCAGGTGACTTTTGATGTCGTTCCCGACCGCCGCGCCGGGGGCTGGGGCCGTGGGATATCTACCTGAAGCCTCGCCCCTGCACCGCGACGGACGAGCTGGTTCGGGGCTGGAGATCGGCAGGCAGTACGCTCATTCCGCAACACGACGCGAAGGGGAGATCGGTGGCGCGGGTTGCGGTGATCGGCGGGGGTATCAGCGGGCTGGGGACGGCGCTCATGCTTGGCCGGCGGGGCCACACGGTCACGTTGTTCGAGCAGGACGCGCGGCAGGCCGGAGACGACCTGGACCGGGACTTCTTCCACTGGGACAGGCCCCGAGTCCCGCAGGCCAACCAGCCCCACTCGCTGCTCGCACCCGTCCGCACCGTGTTGCGCGCGGAAGCCCCTGATGTCTATACGGACCTGCTGACGCGGGGGGCCCGGGAGTACCACGAGTTCGACTGGTTCAGTGAGCATCCGCCGCATCGACCTGGCGATGAGGACTTGGTGACCCTGCGCGCCCGCCGCATCGTGCTGGAGGCCGCCCTGACTGCGGCGGTGCAGCGGGAACCCACCGTTGAGGTGCGGCGAGGCTGCCGGGTGCGCGCGCTCACCCTCCGGGAGGGCCGTCCTCCCCGGGTCACCGGCGTGCAGGTGGGCGCGGAAGTCCACCAGGCGGACCTCGTCGTCGATGTGTCCGGTCGTCGCTCGCCGGTGCCGGCCTGGCTGATCGCGGCCGGATGCCGCCCGCCCGTGGTCGACAGTCACCGCGCTGGGATCGCTTATCTGTGCCGCTGGTACCGCCTGCGTGCCGACGGGCCGCGTGATCCTGGCCAGGTGAAGACCGGCTCGGCCGCACCGTTCGCGCTCGGCGGCGTCTTCCCTTCCGACAACGACACCTTCGCGGTGAGCCTGGTGCTCTCCACGAGTGATCCCACCCGCGGCGCGCTCACCGATCCTGCCGTGTTCGAGGCCGTCGCTCGCCACTTCCCCGCGACCGCCGCCTGGCTCGACCTGGCCCCGGAACCACGATCCGCCGTCCTGGCGATGGCCGGCCTGGACAACCGTTGGACCTGCCCTTGCCGGAAATCTCATCCGCGCAGGTCACGCTGCATGCCGGTATTCGTGGAGGATACCGCCGAGGCGATCGTGCCGGCGTATGTCGAGGCGGGCTAACGTGTCCGGGTCGTGGATCGGTGGGGGTAAGGGGTGCAGCGGTCTGGCGTTCGCGATGCCTTGGTGTGGTCGGTGTTCGTTGTAGAACTGCTCGAACTCGCGTAGGGCGTGGAGGAGGTGTTGCTGGTTCCAGATCAGCGTCCGGTCCAGGAGTTCGCGGCGACAGGTCTGTATCCACCTTTCCGTGATCGAGTTCATCCTCGGCATCTGGATGCCGCTGAGGACGACGTCGATCCCTGCGTCCTTGAGTACGGCATCGAACAGTTCGGGGAACTTCCCGTCCCGGTCTCGGATCATGAACTGTGCCCGGCAGCCGAGGTCTTCGAGGTCCATGACCAGGTTCTTCGCCGCTTGGGCTACCCAGGATGCGATCGGATGCGTGGTGGCGCCCAGGATCCGGATCCGGCGACTGTCGTGTTCGATCACCACGAGCACGTACATCCGCATCCCCGACAGGGTGACTGTTTCCATGAAGTCGCAGGCCAGCAGGGCATCAGCCTGGGAGCGAAGGAAGGTGGCCCAGGTACTGGAGTTCCGCTTGGGCGCCGGATCGATGCCGGCCTCCTTCAAGATCTCCCAGACAGCGGACGCGCCCACCTTCACCCCCAGCACAAGCAGCTCGCCGTGCACGCGTCGGTACCCCCAGCTCGGGTTCTCCTTCGCCAAGCGCAGCACCAGGATGCGGATCGAGCGCACCGTGCGGGGCCGTCCCGGGCGTTTGGGTCGGCAGGAGGCGGCATGGCGGCGTTTGACGAGGTTGCGGTGCCAACGCAGTACCGTGTCGGGGCGGACGAGTAGCCGTAACTGTCGCAGGACGTGCAGTGGCAGCCGGTGCAGCAGCGCTGCCAGGAATGCCCGATCGCTGGGCGAGAACCGGATCTTTTCCTTGCCGAGTTGGCGTTCCAGCACGGTGATCTGGTGGCGCAGGGCGAGGATCTCCGCGTCCTTGTCCCGGTCGGTCATCGGCAGCAGGCGAAGCATCGCGAACGCGTTCGACACACCCAGGTAAGCCAGTCGCAGCAGCACGATCGATCATCATGACGCCCTGATAGCAGCTGCGCGAGAGCGCCAGTTCGAGCTACCGCGGCCAAGATTCCGGGAAACCCGAAGAACCTCCCCCCACCAGGGCGGATGAGGTTTCCGGCAAGGGCAGCGTTGAACCATGGCAGGATCGACACCGACGCCGCGCGTAACCTGCTGGTTTCCCTGCCGATGCCGCGCTTTGACGGGCGGATCGTGCTCGCCGTGGACGTCTCCCCGTGGCTGCGCTCGGACGCGGCCTGCTCGCCTGAGCGACTGCTCTGTCACGTCCACGGCCGTTCTCGGGAGGCCGAGCAGATCATCCCGGGTTGGCCGTACTCCTTCATCGCCGCGCTGACACCGGACCGTACTTCGTGGACGCAGATCCTGGACGTGGTCCGGCTCGGGCCCGCCGACGATGCCGCGGCCGTCACCGCCGACCAGCTTCGGGCTGTGGTCGAGAGGCTGATCGCGGCCGGTCAATGGCAGCCGCGAGGCCATGTCGATCGGGGTGCCGCCCGCGACGAACCTGAATGTGGGACATCCGGTCATGGCGTCGAAGATCCGGCCGATGCCGTCGGACAGCTTGCTCGCGCTGTCGCTGTACAGCTCCTCGGCGCCGTCCGTGAGGTACAGTCTCGCCGCCCCCGGGCCGTCCCGTTGAACCTCACTGTCCACCCCTCTCCGTAGCTCGCATCCGATGCGAGAAAATCGCATCGAATGCGAGGCGACAGCGAAACCGCAGTCGTCCATCCGGACGAGTGACAGCGGCTGACTATCGGGTCTCGCCAGCCGCTACCGTCGCGCGACGCAACGTTCCGGACATCCCTGTTCAGCGAGGTGTTGTCCGCCCTCGCCGGTGCCGACACAGCAACTGTCGCCAGTTCGCATCCGATGCAATTGGCGGCGCCCGTGCCGTTTGCGCTGGGCCGACCACCGGTGTCTCATCAGGTGGCCAGTGCTGCCTGGGTGAAGCGCGCTATTCCTCGGCTGGGGTTGGGGCTTGGGGGAGACGTAGTTGGAAGCATGCTCCGAGGGTCCGGGGGGTGAGGGTGAGGGTGCCTTTGTGGCGGTGGGCCAGGTCGCGAGCAATGGCGAGGCCCAGGCCGGTGCCGCCTTGGTCGCGGGAGCGGGCGTCGTCGAGCCGGACGAAGCGTTCGAAGATGCGCTCGGCGTCTTCAGTGGGCACGCCTGGTCCGTCGTCGTGCACCGTGAGGTCGACCCAGCCGTCCTGGTTCCGGACGGTGATGTGGATGCGGTGTGCGGCGTGGCGGGCGGCGTTGTCGATGAGGTTGCGCAGTAGTCGTTCGCATTCGTCGGGGTTTCCGTGCGCGGGGGCGGGGGCGGTGCTGTCGCAGGTGAGTGTCAACCCTCCTTCGGCGAGGGGGTATTGCTCGGTCAGCCGGGAGGCGAGGGCTGCCAGGTCGACGGTGTCGCGGCCGGCCATGGGGGTGCGGGTGTCGAGGCGGGCGAGGAGCAGCAGGTCCTCGGCGAGGGCGTGGAGGCGGCGGGTCTGTCGTGCGGCGGTGGTGACCGCGGCGGGCCAGTCGGTACGTTCCGGGTAGGCGAGCGCGACTTCCAGGCTGGCCAGCAGTGTGGTGAGGGGGCTGCGTAGTTCGTGGGCGGCGTCCGCGACGAAGCGGCGTTGCTCGGCGGCGGCGTTGTCGAGGCGTTGGAGGGTGGTGTTGATGGTGGTGGCCAGGGCGGTGATCTCGTGTCCCGTGGCGGGGACGGTGACGCGTTCGCGGGGGTCGCTCGCGGTGACCGAGGCGGTGAGGACGCGGATGGCTTCGACCGGCCGCAGCGCGATGCGGACGGCGAAGTAGGCGACGGCGGCGATCAGTACGAGGCTGACGAGCCCGGCTCGCAGCAGCAGGCGGTCGGTGGCCTCGGTGATTGTTTCGGCGATGTCCTCGGCTGCGTGCGGCAGCACCACCACATAGACCCGCAGTTGGGCGTCGGCGGCGACACCCAGAGCGGCGACTCTGTCGCTGCTCAGTTCATCGGCCCTGACATCGTGGTACATGACCAGGTAGGTCCCACCGTCCTTGCCGAACCGGTCCCCGGGCTCGGAGTCGGGGCGCGCTGGCATGCGCGTGGGAATGGTCGTATAGCCCCAGCCTGACGACTCGTCATCTGGTGGGGCGGGCAACTCGGCCTTGGGCGGGGCGGGCAACACATGGCGGGTGCCGGGATCGAACTCCTCCATGCCTCCGCCGTAGGCGACAGCACCGCGGCGGTCGGTCGCGACGACCTCGTACGGCACAGTGCTTCGGCGAACAGGAACCACACCCTCCTCCACCTGATCGACGAGAGCCCGGAATTGTGCCTGCGCCTGCCCTTCGGCGATCTGCGTGCTCTCGCGGTAGACGTCGTGGTGTACCCACCAGCCGATGCCGACCAGGATGACGGCGGCGGCCGAGGCGGCGGCCAGGGCCGTGCGGGCTCGTACCGAACGCGGCCACCAGCGGCGTCGCGGCCCGGTCGCGTTCACGGTCGGCCACCAGCGGCCTCGCGGCTCAGTCGCGTTCACGGTCATCCACCAGTCGGTAGCCGGTACCCCGCACGGTCTGCAGGGACTGCCGGTGGAACGCGGCGTCCACCTTCTTGCGTAGCGCGCTGACGCGTGCCTCCACCAGGTTGGGATCCCAGGCTTCGTCGGGCCACGCGTGATAGAGCAGATCCGTTTTCGAGACCGCCTGGCCCGCCCGGCGGGCCAGCAGCTCCAGCACCGCGAACTCCCTGGGCGTGAGCTCCACCCGGGCCCCGGCCCGGCGGCAGACCCGGCCGGCGACATCCAACGAGAGGTCGCCCACGGCAAGGACGGGCGGGGCGACCGTGGCGGCTCGTCTGACCAGGGCCCGCAGCCGTGCGACGAGCACCACGTAGGAGAAGGGCTTGGCCAGGTAGTCATCGGCCCCCGTGTCCAGGGCCTCCGCCTGATCCCACTCCCCGTCCTTGGCGGTGAGGACCAGGATGGGGGTCGCGTTGTTCTCCCGGCGCAACTGGGCGCAGACCTTGTAGCCGTTGAGTCCGGGCAGCATCAAGTCCAGTACGACAAGGGCGTATTCGCCGGTCCGGGCCATCCACAGTCCCTGCCGGCCGTCATGGGCGAGGTCGACGCTGTAGCCCTCGGCGGTCAAACCGGTGTGCAGGGTGTGGGCAAGGTCCACCTCGTCTTCGACCACCAGGATGCGCATGCGGTGCAGCCTCGCACAGCGCCGGCCCGCCTTCCTGATCGGCCGGTCAGGTTGGATCAGCATCCGGTCAACGAGGTCCCGGCATGCTGGCCGAGTCTCTTCGCCACTACTGAAAGGCCCTGCCACCGATGTCCGTTGCTGAACGTGCCCCCGCCGCGGCCAGGACGGTTTCCCCTCCCGCACGCGCCCGTCGTCAGTCACCGCTCCGGCCTGTGACCGATGGCGGTCCCCAGCCTCGGGCGCGTCTGCGGTGACGCGGGGGTGCTGAGCCGAGTTGGTCAAGCTCAAGGGCACGACGGGCCATCATCACGCCACAAGCGATGGGGAGGTCCGAGCGGGCGAGCGAAAGCGAACCCTTGCCCTTACGAGCCGACATGAGGAACACCGCGTCGATGGCGAAGCGGTCGGCGGAAGATTTACGCCTGACCAGCAGAAACCCAGTGATTACACCCGGAAGACAACAAGTTCTCAGATAGCCTCCAGGGGGAGACTTGCGCAGACAAGTGAGAAGAGCGTGCGCGGCCACGATCGCCACGGCGGCAGCCGTGGCCCTGGCGGCGGGCATGACCAGCCCGGCGTCGGCGGAGCCCGAGCGTACGGCCGGTGACCAGGCCGTACAGACCACGCCCAAGCACCGCGTCACCCTGATCACCGGCGACCGTGTCGTCGTCGACGCCGAGGGCCGCGTCATCGGCCTGGAGCGGGCCAAGGGCCGCGAGGGGATACCCGTCCAGATCCGCAAGGCCGACGGGCACACCCTCGTCGTGCCGGCCGACGCGGCACGGCTGATAGCCGACGGCAGACTCGACCAGCGGCTCTTCGACGTCACCGAGCTCAACAAGTCGGCCAACCGCAAGGCCCAGAAGCAGGGCCTCAAGCTGATCGTCGGCTACAGCGGCACGGCCGCCGCGGCGAAGGCGGACGTCCGGGAGGCCGGCGACACCAAGGTCCGCAGGACCCTGAAGTCGCTGAACGCGGACGCGGTGCTGACGCCCAAGGGCGACGCGCCCGACCTGTGGGCCGCGGTCACCGACACGCCGTCCGGCGGCGCGAGGACCGCCTCCGGCATCGCCCACGTGTGGCTCGACGGGGTCCGCAAGGCCAGCCTCGACAAGTCCGTTCCGCAGATCGGCGCCGACAAGGCGTGGGCCGCCGGGTACAACGGCAAGGGCGTCAAGATCGCCGTCCTCGACACCGGTGTCGACGCGACCCACCCGGACCTCAAGGAGCAGGTGGTCGGGGAGAAGAACTTCTCCACGTCCCCCGACGCGACCGACAAGTACGGCCACGGCACGCACGTCGCGTCCATCGCGGCCGGTACGGGAGCCAAGTCGGCGGGCAAGTACAAGGGCGTCGCACCGGGCGCCAAGCTGCTCAACGGCAAGGTGCTCGGCGACGACGGCTCCGGCGACGACTCCGGCATCCTCGCCGGCATGGAGTGGGCGGTCGAGCAGGGCGCCGACGTCGTGAACCTCAGCCTCGGCGGCGGGGACACCCCCGACATCGACCCGCTTGAGGCCCAGGTCAACAAGCTGTCCAAGGAGAAGGGCGTCCTCTTCGCCATCGCCGCGGGCAACGACGGCGACTCCGGCGAGCAGACGATCGGCTCCCCGGGCAGCGCGGAGGCCGCGCTCACCGTGGGCGCCGTCGACGACACCGACAAGCTGGCCTCGTTCTCCAGCACGGGCCCCGGCCTCGACGGGCAGATCAAGCCCGACGTGACCGCACCCGGCGTGGACACCACGGCCGCCTCGGCCCCGGGCAGCGTCATAGCCCAGGAGGTCGGCGAGAAGCCGCCCGGCTACGTGAGCATCTCGGGTACGTCGATGGCCACCCCGCATGTCGCGGGCGCCGCGGCGATCCTGAAGCAGCAGCACCCCGACTGGACGTACACCCAGCTCAAGGGTGCGCTGACCGGCTCCGCGAAGGGCGGCAAGTACACGCCGTTCCAGCAGGGTTCGGGCCGGATCCAGGTCGACAAGGCCATCAAGCAGACCGTGGTCGCCGACCCGACGTCGGTGAGCTTCGGCCTCCAGCAGTGGCCGCACACCGACGACAAGCCGGTCACCGACAAGGTCACGTACAAGAACCTCGGGAAGACCGATGTCACGCTGACCCTCGCGGTGACGGCCACCGACCCGAAGGGGCAGGCCGCACCGGCCGGCTTCTTCACGCTCGGCACCAAGACGCTGACCGTCCCGGCGGGCGGCTCGGCCTCCGCCGACCTCACGGTCAACACGAAGCAGGGCGGCACGCTCGACGGCGCCTACTCCGCGTACGTGACCGCCACCGGCGGCGGCCAGAGCGTACGCACGGCGGCGACGGTGCAGCGCGAGGTGGAGTCGTACGACGTCACGCTCAAGTTCATCGACCGTGACGGCAACCCGGCGAAGTACTACAACGCCGAACTGGACGGTGTCACCGGGCTCGCACAGGGCAAGTGGTACTCGCCCTACGACGAGTCCGGCACCGTCAAGGTCCGCTTTCCCAAGGGCGGTTACATCTTCAACTCGGCCGTCCACGTCGACCCGGATGACCCCGCCAAGGGCTTCGACTGGGTGACGCAGCCGAAGCTGAGCATCACCAAGAAGGCCACGATCACGGTGGACGCGCGGACCGCGAAGCCGGTGGACATCACCGTGCCCGACGCGGCGGCGAAGTCGGAGGTCGCTACGCCGTTGTACACCGTCGGCGTGCCGGACGGCAGCAACTCGTACGGCTGGTGGCTGGACTCGTACGCCAACTTCCGTACCGCGCACGCCGGCCCGCAGATCACCGACGGCAGCCTGTACCAGCAGTGGGGCGGTCACTGGGTCAAGCCCGCCGAGGAGTACGACACCCTCGCCGGCGGCAAGGTCAAGCAACTCGCCACCGGTTACACCAAGCGCTACAAGGCGAGTGAACTGGCCACGGTGAAGACCGGTCTGGGCGCCTCGTCGAGCGGTAAGAAGGGCGTGATCTACGCCTGGGGCGAGCTGCCCGGCAGTACAAGCACCTTTGCACCCGGGGTCCAGCAGAAACTGCCCGGCACGCGCACGCTGCGCCTGTCCACCGCGGGCGGGGCGAAGTGGAAACTCGACTTCGAGCAGCACGGCGGGGTCGACGAGTCCGGCTTCCCGATCGTCGAGGCCTTCTACACGCTCGGCACCCCGCAGACCCTGAAGGCGGGCAAGAGCTACGGGAAGACCTTCAACACGGCCGTCTTCGGCCCGCGTGTCGGCTCAAGTCTCGGTATCTACCGCGAGGGCAACGGCATTTACGGCTACCTGCCGGTGTTCACCGACGGCAAGACCCACTCCGGTTCCTCGCTCTACTCGTCGGTCACCACGACCCTCTATCGCAACGGCGCCAAGGTCGGCTCGAACAGCGACCCACTGGAAGGGGCGGGCATCTTCACGGTTCCGGCCGGTGACGCCGCTTACAAACTGACCACCTCGGTCAAGCGCAGCGTCAAGGTCGCCGCGGCCTCCACCCGCGTCGACGCCAGCTGGACCTTCCGCTCCAAGAAGGCCGACCTGGCCAAGCTGCCCGCGTCCTCGATCCGCTTCGACGCGGCCGTCGGCCTGGACAGCAGGGCTCCGGCCGACAAGAAGGTCTCCGTCCCGGTGACCGTCCAGGGCTCGGCAGCGGGCTCGAACCTGAAGTCCCTGTCGGTGTACGTGTCGTACGACTACGGCCAGACCTGGAAGAAGGTCACCGTCAAGAACGGCAAGATTGCGGTCACGAACCCGGCCAAGGGCAAGGGGATCTCGTTCCACGCCAAGATCGCCGACAAGAAGGGCAACAAGTCGACGATCTCGCTTTACAACGCGTACTACGGGAAGTGACCTGATCCGGTGGATCACCGACAGGTTCGCTGAACGCACTCATACACGGACGGCCCGCCGGAAGCTCTGCTTCCGGCGGGCCGTCCGTGTATGAGTGCGTTGCGGCAAAGGGAGTCTCTGTTCGATGAGCAGGGGCCTCTTCGTGTGCGGGGCGTGATCGCGACGGGGTAGGGGCCAGGGTCCCTTGCATGATCGCTTTCTGTCCGGGTTCATCCGGTGAGGCCGAGGGCGGTCAGGGGTCTGCGGCAGTCGCGGGCGGTGTGGCGTAGGGCGGCGGCGATGTTGGTGTGATCGCCCTGGCGGTGGACGCCGATGGCGAGGTTGCGCAGGCTGGCCATGGTACGCGGGAGACGGCCGATATGGATCTTGGAGTCGTCCTCGCGGAACGTTCGGTCGCGGACGTGGTGCAGAAGATTTTCGATCTTCCAATGTCCTCTGATCCAGGCGGCGAGCTGGACGTCGGTCGCCACGCCGGGCGGCAGGCTGGTGATCAGGTAGACCCGTTCGATGGTGAGTTTGCCGGTGGTGAAGTCCTTTCTCCAGCGGACGACTTGGAGGCCTGGCGGGCGTCGGGGTAGTCGAGGTGGGCGAAGGCGGTGGTCTTCAGACGCCGGATCTCCGTGCGGTGGTGGGCACGGGTGCGCTCGTGGTGGTCGAGCGTGATCTCCCGCCAGGGCAGGTGGCGGACGCGGTCGAACAGGCCGGGGTGGTTGGCCTTGACATGGGCGATGTAGTGGGCGCCGCGTTCACGGAGGTAGGCGCCGTGGGCGTGCTGGGTGTGCAGGGCGTCGGCGGTGATGACCGTGTCGGTCAGGTCGATGGTGTCCAGCAGGGGCTTGAAGGCGGGGATCTCGTTGCTCTTGTCGGCGACCTGCCGCTGGGCGAGGACGTGGCCGGTGTGGTCCATCGCGGCGAGCAGTCTGACGTGCGGGGTCGTGGCGGTGCGCGAGCCGCGCAGGGCCTTGCCGTCGACGGCGATCGCCCGCAGTCCGGCGGGCGAGGGAGTGGCGCGGGCGGTGAGGAAGGCTCCAATCGCTTGGTCCAGGGCGTCGCCGTCGAGCTGGACGAGAAGACGGCGCACGGTGTGGGGGTGCGGAACGGACACCGTGCCGGTCAGCGGGTCGACGGGGAAGCCGAGGGCCCGGCAGGCCCAGGATGGGGCGTCCGTGATCCATTCCGTGATCGCGGTGAGTGAGCGGGCGCCGGCCAGGACGCTCGCCGCAGCGGCGGCCACCAGCGCGGTCAGCCGATAGCGACGGCCCCGGACGCCGCGTGGGTCGGGGACCAGGTCCAGGAAGCCGGACAGGCAGACCGCGTCCGTCAGTGGGGCCGGCGCGGAAGTCTGGGCCAGTTGGCCCAGCGCGGTGAGCATGGGGGAAGATGCAGGAGCAGGCACGGACTCGCCAAGTGTTCATGGGACTTCGACACTCACATGATCACCGAGACCGTGCCTGCACTGCGTTCGACCCCTGCCCGAACCGGGACGTCCACCCCGACTCCGGACCAGCCCGGTCTTCCGGACAGATGGCGATCATGCAACAGCCCCTGCCACCAAGGCAGAGCCCGTTTGTTCGGCAGTGCCGTTGCTTCCCCAGACAACCCAGTGACTGCTTGAAGCTTGCTTCTTCGCTGGTCCGAGGACAGCCTGCGCCGACTAAGAACCCGGGATGAGCCGAGAGAGACCTCTAGACCTTAGGTGTGTGTTGCTATCCTGTGGGGCCGACGCGACAGTACGGCGGGGGCATGAATTCTGGAACCTGGACGACCGAGGCAGCGCGACAGGACCTGGATCGCAGGGGGGCTACTCACCGCGTTTGTGCTTTTTCTGGCTGCAGAGATTGGAGCTGGACTCCTACCGGATATCTACAAGGCTGTTTTCGGTGAAAAGCCTCGTAATCTGGCAGTGGGAGCTGGTGTCACCTTAATTCTGGCCGCACTTTTCATTTATATCCGGTACCTTCGTTCACAGGCGCCCCTCTCGCAGCCTGAGATCAGTCCAGAGCACCTTGAACGTGTCCGGTCCGCCCTCCTGCACCGCGTGCACCACGCATGGACCCGAGACATTGACCATCGATGGGAGGACGCCGTCCGGATTGAACTCGGTCTTGAGGATTCGCCAGCAGCGGTCCACGACCCGTGGGGTTCTCGACGGCTCACCTCAGCTTCGGATACCTCGCTGCCGCAAGGAACTAAGATGCGAGATGTTTTTGAGCAGCACGGTCGGCAGCTACTGGTTCTGGGTTCGCCGGGTGCACGTAAGACGGTGCATATGCTGGAATTGGCAGCAGCGTTGATCGATGAGGCGCAGGCAGATGAAGGCGCCCCTGTTCCCGTGTTCTTGCTGCTGACCAACTGGCGCGGTGAGACCATGAAAGATTGGATCATAGAGGAGGCCCAGCGGCGCTACCGAGTATCGCCCGATGCGACGGGTACGCTATTATCTCAAGCTGGCATCTACTTGATCCTCGACGCTCTGGATGAGGTGAACCCAGAACGCCATGAGGAGTGTGTTGCCCAGATCAACAGGTTCCTTTCTGTTGACGGATACCCTCAGTGCGGAATTGCCGTATCATGTCGAGCCGCAGATTACGATCGCCTTACTGAGCGGTTGACTGTTAACGGGGCGGTAACCGTCCAGTCCATTCCTGTTCGGGTGGTACATGCTTTCCTTGACGCGGCGGGGACCAGGTTGCAGGGACTGCGAGCTGCTGCCGCAGCAGATCCAGAGCTCGCCCGCCTGCTCACGACGCCCCTCATGATGGGGGTGGCCGCTATGGCATATTCCGGCGTGGGGGAGATGGATGTTTATAGCTCCGGCACGTTGGATGAACGTCGGGGGCTCATCTATGAGGCGTTTCTGGAAAAGATGATCAGTCGCGACCGCTCTCTTCGAGGCGATGGCATTCCTAGTCCATATAGCCTTGCTCAAGTTTCCGGTCGTCTGATCATGATGGCCCGCATGATGAATACGTTTCACGCCACAGTCCTTTATCCGGCAGATCCGACTCGTATGATGCGGCAAGCCCCATCTGAAGTCCTGGATGACGTGTACACCGGAATCAGTGGGAGGGTGCTAACTGTGCTCATTTCCCGTTGTAGTGCTCCGCGTACGTGGTAAGGACCATGCGCAGGTGTCGTTCGCCGGTGATGAGGAGGCGGTCGGTGCATTCGGCTCGGGCTGTGCGTATCCATCGTTCGGCGACTGCGTTTGAACGGGGGTTTTGCGGCGGGGTCGGGATGACGGCTGTGCCGTTGCTGGCGAAGACGGCGTCGAACGCGGTGGTGAACTTACTGTCCCGGTCCCGGATGAGGAACCGGAAGCACTCAGCCCTCTCCTCGAGATCCATCAGCAGGTTGCGGGCGAGCTGGGTGACCCATGCGCCGGTCGGGTGGGCGGTGACACCCAGGACGTGAACGCGCCGGGTGGCGATCTCCATGACGAAGAAGACATACAGACGTCTGAGGAAGACGGTCTCCACGTGCATGAAATCGCAAGCCAGCAGGTGTGGGCCTGTGAACGGAGGAAGGAACCCCAGGTCTGCTGGGATGCGCGCTGCGGTGCGGGCGGTAGACCGGAGCGGCGCAGAACGCGTCGGATAGTCGCAGCGGCGACCCGATGACCAAGCCGACGCAACTCACCTTGGATCCTGACGTACCCCCAGGTCGGGTTCTCTCTCGCCAGGCGCTGGATGAGCGCGACCGTCTCTTCCGGCAATGGTGGACGACCGGGTCTGACCGGTGCTTGGCGCCACTTCCAGCGCACCAGACGGCGGTGCCAGGTCAGCAGTGTGCCCGGGGTGACCAGTCGATGGCGACGTAAGACGGGTGGCAGATGCCGTGCGCGAGCGGAGAGCACGGCACGATCAGCCCATGAGAGCCGCGGCCGCTGGACCTGTCGGCGAAGCACGGCGACCTCGTGACGAAGGGCAAGGATCTCGGCGTTGTTCGCGGCGGTCGAGCGGCCCAGCAACAGGAAGCAGCCCAGTAGTCGACAGAAGATCAGGTAAAGCAGTCGCAGACCCACGATCACTGATCACGCCCACACGTGGGCGATCGCAAAGCTCCAGGTCAACCACCATACGGCAATAAAGACACCCTTCAGGCGCCTCGGGTAGGTCTGCGGGCACCTCGATGCCCGCGCGCCGGGCGACGTCCAAGCGGTGGTCGACCGGCCAGCTGAAGGGGCAGTCGGTCACGGGCAGCCGCTCGTGCAGGGCCCGGAGCGCGGTCCCCAGCGCACGGACGGCTGTGCCGGGGTCCGCCTTCCACCGTGGGCTGACGGCGCTCTCGCCGGGCGGCCCCCGGGTGACCATCCACGCCAGTGCAGGAGATCGTGGCCCCGCCGGTCTGTCCCGCGCTTAAGTCTCCCAGACGTGAAGGCGCCGGAAGACGGATCGCACCGACGGGTACGACGCGCTGACGTCACGCGACGCACAACCACTGTGCGAAGCCGAGAGCTGAAGACCAACTGCCGGATCCTTGGCGCCGGTGTGCGTTGCGATGTTCTTCAACTCCAAGTCCGGCCCGATGGACCGGAGTCCGCCGGGTAGGACTCAGCCGGCCGGTGCCGGTTTCCTCGGCCAGCTGGGGGTGGCGCCTTTCCGGGCCAGGCGCCTGGTCATGAGGGTGATCGCGGCCCAGGTGATCAGGGTATCGACCCCGACATTGCTCCCTGACCCAGCCGAACCTGCGGCGCTCATTCTCGTGACCTCAAGCCGGGGTCGCCGCCCGGCCGGACTCAGTGGGACATCCACTCCGAGCTGGGCAGGCAGTCCCACGAGTTCTCCAACCACTCGCCCAGCAGGACGAGCGGTCGGGTAAGCAGGATGTCGCCCGCCCGCTGCACGCGGAGGAGGAGGCCGAGTTCTGCTGAACCCGGGGTGCCCTCGTGGGTGTACCGCAGGTCCAGCCCGTGCTCCTCGACGTAGCCGCAGAGCCATGCCTCCGTCTCCGAGGGGACCCGTCCGGTCAGCGCAACGCCCGCCAGGACGATCTGCGGGCCGACCCGCGCGTCGACGGCGACGCACGCCAGCTTCCCGGAGGCGTAGTACACGCTCACGCCCACGTCGGAGAAGTTCTCCTGCCCTGGAGGGAACCCGTCGATCTGGGAACGGGGGTCATTGAGCGCGGCGGCAACCTCGGCCGGGCTCATTCCAAGCCGGAGCGGACCGATGCTCTCTGGCGGCGTGAACGTCCACCGCGTACGCGCTTCGTCCCTCTTCACGTCCCAGATCCCCCACGCCTACGTCCTCCCGCCTCCACGCCCGCCCTGAGACTGGCATCCCGCCCAGTCCACGTCAGGTCTGCCGCGGTGACTCTACGGGCAGGCTGGCGTGCCCGGCGTCACTGGGGCGAGTCGCTGGTATCGGCCGTCCTGTCGTGGCGGCCGGCGCGGGTGGCGGGTGATGTCCGGGGGCTGGCGGGGGTGGCTGCCAGGCTGGCGAGGAGCTTGAGTCGGTCTTCGTCGGGGGAGCCGGGTTCGGCGGAGTAGATGGTCAGGGAGTGGGCCTCGCGAGAGGAGAGGGGCAGGTCCAGCGGCTGGTAGGTGAGTTCCAGGGGGCCGGCGGCGGGGTGGTGGAAGGCTTTGACGCCGCCGTGGTGGATGCGGACATCGTGGGCGGCCCATCGGGTGCGGAACTCCGTGCTCACGGTGGACAGCTCTCCGATGAGTTCGCGCAGGGCCTTGTCGTTCGGGTAGCGGCCGGCTTCGGCGCGTAGCAGGGCGGCGGTAGTGGTGGCGGCCTGGTCCCAGTCGGCGACGAAGTGGTGTGAGCCGGGGTCGAGGAAGTAGTAGCGGGCGAAGCTGGGGCGGCCGCGGTCGTCCACGGTCTGGCTGTCGAACATGGGCGAGAAGAGGGCGCGGGCGAGTGCGTTGGTGGCGACGATGTCGAGGCGGCCGTTGGTGACGAGGGCTGCGGACAGGGTCATGGAGTCGAGCAGCCACTGGACGCGGGGCGGGACGTCGACGGCTTTGCGGCGGCGGGGTGTGCGGCTGGGCGGTTGGGCGGCTCGGGCGAGGTCGAAGAGGTAGGTGCGTTCGTCCTCGTCGAGGTGGAGTGCGCGGGCGACGGCGTCGAGGACGTCTTCGGAGACGCCGTTGATGTTGCCTTTCTCCAGCCGTGTGTACCACTCGGTGCTGACTCCGGCGAGGACGGCGACTTCCTCGCGCCGCAGGCCGGGGACGCGGCGTCGGCCGCTGGTGGGCAGCCCGGCCTGCTCCGGGGTGATCCTGGCGCGTCGGCCGGCGAGGAAGTCCCGGATGTCGGAGCGGTTGTCGGGTCGCTTGTCCATGTCCTCCACGGTAGGCGCGGTGCGTCAGGAAGGGAGGTGGAGCTTGTCCCCCCTATAAACGGGACCTTCCTGACCTGCGCGGATGCCAGTTCTCTGGAATCCACACCCCGCAGTCACGACTCTTGGAGCATCACGATGCGAGGAGCGACCCTCCACGCCCCCGGCGCCGTACGCGTCGAAGATCCACCGTCTTCGTCGTGCCGGCTTCCCTTCGTCGTCTATGTGCTGGCCCTGGGCACGTTCCTGATGGGCACGAGCGAGTTCGTGGTGGCGGGTCTGCTGCCGGAGATCGCGGGTGACCTTGAGGTGAGCGTGGCCCGGGCAGGGCTGGCGATCACGGTGTTCGCGGTCGGGATGATCGTCGGCGCGCCGCTGATGTCGATGCTGACGCTGCGGCTGCCCGCCCGGTGGACGCTGGTGCTGGCCTTGGGTGTCTTCGCCGCGGGGCACGTGATCGCCGCGGTCGGTGACAGCTTCGGGCTGCTGCTCGCGGCGCGGTTCCTCACCGCGCTGGCGACCGGGGCGTTCTGGGCGGTGGCCAACGTGGTGGCCACCCGCGCCGCCGGCCCGGCCGCGAGCTCGCGCGCCGTGGGGGTGGTCGGTTCCGGCGCCATGCTCGCCAACGTCGTCGGCGTTCCGCTCGGCGCGTTCGCCGGACAGCTGATGGGCTGGCGCGGACCCTTCTGGGCCCTGGCGAGTCTCGGAGCAGGCGCGGTGGCGCTGATCATCCGCTGGGTCCCGGATGAGACCCGCGGCGGGCAGGCGGTGTCGATCCGGTCCGAGCTGTCCGCGCTGCGGTCCGGCCGGCTCTGGCTGGTGCTGGCGGCCTGCGCCACCACGAACGCCGGCGTGCTGGGCACGTACACCTACATCGCCCCGCTGCTGACCGACCGGGCGGGCATCGCCGCCGGGCTTGTGCCGCTGGTGCTCGTCGGATTCGGCGCCGGTGCCCTGGCGGGCTTCCTCGTCGGCGGCCGTCTGGGCGACATCCGCCCGTACGCAACAACGATCATGGCGGCGGCGTCAGCCACGGTGGTCCTGCCGGCGCTCGGCCTGCTGTCGGGCTTCGCCGTGCCCACGGTGGTGCTGGTCGCCCTGCTCGGGCTCTTCGGGTTCACCGGTACCCCGGTCCTGATCGCCTTGGGCGTCCGCTTCGCGGGCCGGGCCCCCACGCTGGGCTCCGCTCTGACCGTGTCGGCGTTCAACCTCGGCACCGCGGCCGGTTCGTGGATCGCCGGGCTAGCCCTTGACTCCACCCTCCAGGCCGCCGGTCCCGCCACGGTCGGTGCCGCCGTCGCCGCGCTGACCCTCATCCCCACGATCACCATTGCACTCGTCCAGCGCCGCCGCATCAAGCCAGCCCTCGGCTAGGGCACCGGCGGCGGCCAGGACGCAGGCGTTGCCATGACGCCACAGCGGAGCATTTCCGCCCATGCCGCAGGAAGCCATGCTTCCTGATCACACACCGGCGCCCGAGGCGGCAGGAACACGAAACAAGGAGAACCACCATGCGTGGAGTAGTGATGCACACGGCCGGCGACGTCCGGGTCGAGGACCGCGAGGACCCGAAGATCATCGAGCCCACCGACGCGATCGTCCGCCTGACCGCGACCTGCATCTGCGGCTCCGACCTCTGGCCGTACCGTGGGATCGAGCCCGCAGACCACACGGCCATGGGCCACGAGTACATCGGCGTCGTGGAAGAGGTCGGCTCCGAGGTGAAGACCGTCAAGGTCGGCGACTTCATCGTCGGGTCATTCGTCATCTCCGACAACACCTGCGAGATCTGCCAGGCGGGCTACCAGTCCGGCTGCGTGCACCGCGAGTTCGTGGCAGGGACGATAGGAACCCAGGCCGAGAAGGCGCGCATCCCGTACGCGGACGGCACCCTCGTGGCCACCCCGGGACAGCCCGACCCCGAGCTGATCCCCTCGCTGCTGGCCGCCTCCGACGTGCTCGGCACCGGCTGGTACGGCGCCGTCGCCGCCGAAGCCGGCCCCGGCAAGACCGTCGCGGTCGTCGGCGACGGCGCGGTCGGCCTGATGGCGATCCTGGCCGCCAAGCAGCTCGGCGCCGAGCGGATCATCGCGATGTCCCGCCACCCCCAGCGGCAGAAGCTGGCCCGCTACTACGGCGCCACCGACATCGTTGAAGAGCGCGGCGAGGCGGGCGTGGCAAAGATCAAGGAGCTCACGGGCGGGCTGGGCGCGCACTCGGTCGTCGAGGCCGTCGGCACCCACGAGTCGACCATGCAGGCGATCGGCGCCACCCGCCCCGGCGGCCACATGGGCTTCGTCGGCGTCAACTACGACGTCCACATCCCCGGCTTCGAGCTGTTCCTCGCCGGCATCCACATGGAAGGAGGCCCAGCCCCCGTCCGCCGGTTCCTGCCCGAGCTGATCCAGCTCATCTGGGACCGCAAGATCGACCCCGGCAAGGTCTTCGACCTCACCCTGCCCCTGGAGCAGGCCGCCGAAGGCTACAAGGCCATGGACGAGCGACGCGCCACCAAGGTCCTCCTCACCCTCTGACACCTGCCTCCCCGCCCGTGCACGCGGGGCAGGCCGATCCGAGGGCGTGTGCGGCGGGTGTCCGGGAGCTGGTCCCGGCCACCCGCCGCGCCCTCATCTCCTGCAAGCTGTGGGTCCACCCTCGCCCTGGCGCTCGCCTCCTGGTGGGAGGGAACCTCCAGCCACGCGGTCGACCCCGGGTGGGTGCCCACCCGCATGGGCGGCGCCGGCGCCCCGGACGATCTGGTGGCCGGGCACCGGACACAGGTGTGGCTCGCCACCCACCACCACATCACCCCGCACACCGGCGGCTACTGGTACCACCGGGCATGGCTGTTCGGGCGGTGCGGACACGCTGCGGAGCGTGCCGTCACGGACGGACCAGTACGGCGTGAGGGCCCCAGGGTCGTCACGCCGAAGTGATCAGGGAGGATCACCGTCTCGGTGCCTGGGTCGGCGGGGCAAGGGCAGCGGTACGGTCGGTCCCAGGAAGCGCTCGCTGTATCCCTTGCGGTCCACCAGGGATTCGCTGCTCACGGTCTCGGAGTTCGGCAGGGGATCGGGATGAGTGGCCATACTCGGCGCCGCCGAGCGCATCACGGCATCGCAAGCGGCGGTGAATTTCGCGTCCCGGTCGCGGATGAGGTGAGTGAATTCCGAGGCTCGATCTCCGAGTTGCCTCAGAAACTGCCGGGCCTGCTGGGCGGCCCAGGCGGCGGTTGGGTGGGCGGTGACGCCGAGGATGTGGACGGTGTGGGTGCGTACCTCCATGACGAATAGCGCGTAGAGGCGCTGGAGGCTGATGGTGTGGGGGAGCAGTCGGGCCAGGGCGGCGAGCAGTGCACGGTCCGGCCAGCCGGGCTTGGGCGAGGCGACCTGCCGACGCAGAACCGCGAGCTCGTGCCGCAGGATCAGTATCTCCGCATTCTTGGCCGCAGAGGATCGAGTCATCAGGAACAGCCACGCGAAGATTCGCGTGACGATCAGGTAGACAAGTCGTACCAGCACGAGGACTGATCATGCTGGGCACTTGGCGGTCACGTACGGGTCCCACCACCAGCTCTGGACCAGATCAGAAACCGGCGGTGGGCGGTTGACTTCGAGACGCCGAAGCACGGCGGCAGGGCCCGCCAGGCGCACCCGCTGACCAGTACGTAGATGATGGCCGCGAACAGCGTCTCATCGGGTCCCACAAGCCGTCCGGTACGATCCAGCTCCACGTTCCCCGCCCCATACCGGATCAACGTCCGCCTCACCACGTAGGACACGGCCTAAAGAAGGCTGTCGTGTGGCGGTACCCATCGCCGTGAGCGTCCTCGCCGCGCACAACTACGGACTGCGCACCTGGCTGCGTTCGGGCGCCGACGGAGATGTCGCGTCCGCCGTGGACCACGCGCTTGACCTCGTGCGCCGCACTTGGGGTGAGACCGGTGAGACGCTCGTGGTCGTGGCCAGGACCACCACCCCGATGTGGCAGATCGTCCAACGCATCGAGAGCCTGCAGACCGAGCGCGGCCGGGCCGATACCGAGTGGCGGCCAAGAGGATACTCAGTGCCCTGGCGGGGGCCTCAGTCGCTATGGGCGACCGGCTCGGGATCGGCGTCGAGCGCATCGAGCACTGCGTCGCCGTTCACCCTCGCCCACTCGGTCAGCATGTGGATCGGATCGATCAGCGTCGCCCCGAGCGGGGTGAGCTCGTACTCGACGCGGGGCGGCGCCTCGGCGTAGGCGTGGCGGCGGATGAGTCCGTGCGCCTCGAGCCGTCGGAGCGTCTGGGTGAGCATCTTGCGGGAGATGCCGCCGATCAGCTCGATCAGCTCGCCATGGCGCACCGGGCCCTCGCTGAGGCCGTAGAGCACGACCACCGTCCACTTGTCGGCGATCAGCTCGACCGCCAGACGCGCCGGACAGTCGGCGAGAAAGGGATCACCGGGACCGAAACCGCTCATGGCGCCAAAGGTACCTGCGCCAAAGGTACCTGCTGGTTCCTATCGGAAACCTAGCCTGGGTTCTCTCCCCCTCCAAAGCCAGGAGAGTCATGCGAGTCATCACCCAGCAGACGCTCGGCGGTCCCGAGGTGCTCACCATCGTGGACGCGCCCGAGCCCCGGCCCCTCCCGACCGAGGTTCTCGTCCGCGTCAAGGCGATCGGGCTGAACCCGCTGGAGGCGCGCCTGCGCGCCGGCGAGTTCCCGCTGATCGGCCATCCGCCGTTCATCCTCGGCTGGGACATCAGCGGCGTGGTCGAGGAGGCGCCGGGGACGTGGCGGTTCAGGCCCGGCGACGAGGTGTTCGGGATGCCGCTGTTCCCGCGGGCGGCGAGCGCGTACGCCGAGGTCGTGTCGGCGCCGGCGTTGCACCTGGCACGCAAGCCGGCGTCGCTCTCGCACGTCGAGGCGTCGGCGCTGCCGGTCGTCGGGCTGACGGCGTGGCAGGGCCTCGTCGACCTCGGCGGCGTGAGCGAGGGCGACCGCGTCCTGGTCCACGGTGGTGGTGGCGGGGTCGGCCACGTTGCGATCCAGATCGCGAAAGCGCTCGGCGCGCATGTGATCGCGACCGCCGGCGGGAGCAAGCGGAAGTTCGTCGAGGGGTTTGGCGCCGACGAGGTGATCGACTACACGGCGGTCGACTTCACCGAGGCGGTCCGCGACATCGACGTCGTGCTCGACACGATCGGCGGCGACACCGTCGAGCGGTCGCTCGACGTGCTCCGCCCAGGCGGTCACCTGGTGACGGCGGTTGCCGAGGAGGATTCGGAGCTCGCCGCCAAGTACGAGGCGGCCGGTATGCGCTTCAGCGGCATTGCGGTCGACCCCGATCCGGTCGCCCTGCGAGGTCTCGTCGAACTCATCGAACAGGGCAGGCTCCGGGTCCACGTGCAGGAGACGTTCCCGTTCGAGCGCGTCGCCGACGCGCACCGGCTGCTCGACGCCGGTCACCTCCAGGGCAAGCTCGTCCTCACCGTCTGATCCCGTCGTGGGGCCTCGCGTGAGCGAGGCCCCACTGATGAACGGCTGGTAAGACCATGTCCTACGCGGTGAGGCGGACGTTGATCCGGCATGGGGCGGGGAACGTGGAGCTGGATCGTACCGGACGGCTTGTGGGAGATCGCCGAGCCGCTGATCCCGCAGCAACGGGCACGGCCGCAGGGTGGCGGAACAGCGAACACCGCTGATGAGACGCTGTTCGCGGCCTGAACGGTGTCTTTATTGCCATAGGGTGGTTGACCTGGGGTTTTGTGATCGCCCAAGTATGGGCACGATCGTTGATCGTGGGTCTGCGACTGGTCTACCTGATCTTCTGCCGACTACTGGGCTGCCTCCTCTTGCTGGGCTGATCGACCGCCGCGAACAACGTCGAGATCCTCGCTCTCCGCCATGAGGTCGCTGTGCTGCGTCGGCAGGTCGAGCGCCCGCGGCTCTCGTGGGCCGATCGTGCCGTGCTCTCCGCTCACGCACGGCAGCTGCCGTGCGCTTTGCGTCGTCATCGGCTGGTCACCCTGGGCACGCTGCTTGTCTAATCCCGGTGTTTCGCTCCCGAGCCCCAGGTGACCGGCAACGCGTGCACGCCGACGAGGTTTTCGTCGAACTTGAACGGCACCTTCGCGAAGTCGACGGCGAGCCGCAGATCGGGCAGGCGGCGGAACAGCGTGGTGTAGGCGACGTTCAGTTCGATGTCGGCCAGCGCATGGCCGGTGCAGTGGTGCGCGCCCAGCCCGAGCGCGACATGCCTGAAGGGTGTCTTTATTGCCGTACGGTCGTTGACCTGGGGCTTTGTGATCGTCCATGTATGGGAATGATCATTGATTGTGGGTCTGCGACTGCTCTACTTGATCTTCTGTCGGCTCCTGGGCTGTCTTCTTTTGCTGGGCCGGTCGACCGCCGCGAACAACGCCGAGATCCACGCGCTTCGTCATGAGGTCGCTGTGCTTCGCCGGCAAGTAGTGCGGCCGCGGCTTGGCCCAGATCTGGGCGGGTACGGACATCGGCAAGACGCACCACCATTGCGTGGTCCTGGACGCGGAGGGCAAACGGGTGCTGTCGCGCCGCGTCCCTTCCGGACGACCTTGCCAGCGTGGTCCTACTCAGCGATGTACGACGAGGTACTCGCGTCTCCTAATCAGCAGTCAGGCCGTCGTGAGACACCGGGCGGCCAGGTTGGCTGAACCATCGCGGGCAACCCTACGAAAGCCATACCCGGCGTCTCTGGGCCTCCAGACCCTACAAGTGGCCTTGATCATCCCGATCAAGAAGGTAGGGACGACTGACCGGGGGCGCCGCCCGGTAGGGGCAGCGTCGCTTCGGGGCCGGGCCCGGTTACGGGCCCGGCCCCTCGCTGGCAGTTGCCCCGCGGGTCTGTGCCGGTCAGCGCGCCTTGTACGCGGCGGTGACCTCGACCTCCACCATCCAGCCCTTGACGGCCAGCGACGCGACCTCCATCGTGGCGCGCGCGGGACGGGCCTTGTTGGCGACCAGCGGTGCCTTGGGGGCGGAGATGCCCATCGGGACCGGGACGACCTCCTTCGAGGTGAGGTCGATGTTGGCGAAGTACTGGCGGTACGCGCGGTTCCATCCCGCGTAGTCGGCGGTCTCGACGCCGGGCGGTTTCATCAGGTAGCACTTCATGGTGATGACGTCGGCCAGGGTCAGGCCCGCCGCTTCGAGGTTGGTCTTGATGTTGCGCAGGACGACCAGTGCCTGGGCCTCGGTGACCGTAACTCCCGTGGCGCCCTGAGTGAGGGCCGGGTCGGTGTAGAGCTCGGGTGAGCCGACCGGCGCGGACGGGTTGAGCGCGGTCGGGCCGAGGCCGCTGCTCTGGTAGATCGCTACCTCACCGCCGGTCGCCACTCCGGTGGCGATGGCCGGGTTGGACTGGCTCTCGGGCAGCATGACGCGGACCTCTTTGGGCCCGGGCCACCAGCCTTTGCCCTCGGCGAGCGCGGTGCCGCCGGTGAGGAGCGAGGCGGTCAGGGCTGTACCGATCACAACCTTCGTACGTCGCTTCATACGGCCATCACCCTTTCGTGGATGTCGGTCACGACCTTGCGGGCCGAGGTGAACGCGCCGTGCTGCCAGGCGATGACATGGCTGAGCCAGTCGCCAGCGAAGTAGACGTGCCCGGCGGGCTGGTTGAGCAGCTTGTACTCGGGACCGGTCTGCGAGGGCCAGCCCACCCAGCCGGCCTCGATATGAGGCGTGCGGTGCCAGGCCACGCTGAAGGAGTGATCGAGTTCGGTGCGGTACTTGTCGCCGTGGATCTTCACGCCCCGGCTCACCGCCCGCGCAAGGCGCTGGGCGTGAGGCAGATCGCTGTACGCGACGGCGTTGGCACCGAAGTTGTAGTAGCCGATGAGCGTGCCGCGGCGGCCTTGGTAGCCGTAGGAGGGGTACCAGATGGTGGCCAGGTCGGTGTCGGTCGGCGTGATGCCACCGTAGATGTGCTCGTCCGTCTCCCACCATCGGCTGCGGTATTCGAGCCCGATCTTGCCGACGGGGGTCGGGATGGCGTCCTTCAGCGCCGCGGTGATGTCGGTCCCCAGGTTGTGCTTGAGGCGGGCCATGACCATGGGCGGCATGGCCGCGACAACGAAGTCGGCGCGCTGGGTGCGGGTACGGCCGCCGACGCCCTTGTACGTGACCTCGGCACCGTCCGGCAGGTCCTTGACCTCCAGCACCTTGGCGCCATAGGTGATGCGGTTCTGGCCGATCGCCTTGGCCAGGGCGTACGGGATCGCGTCCATGCCGCCCACCGGCTGGAACATCAGCATGGCCTGGTCGTAGCCGAGTTCGAAGGCGAAGCGCTGCCCCACGCCGCTGGCGATGACGTCCGACAGCGTCGGCACCGGGCCAAGGACCGTGCCGTCCTCGAAGGCCGCGCCCGGCTCGATGGAGTAGCCTCGCCGGTCGGTGCCGGTGTAGGCGTATCCGTCGGCTTTGCCCTTGATGGCGCCGAAGCTCTGCAGAAACGCGATCAGTCGTTCCTTGTCCTGCGCGGTGAGCTGTGCGTCCAGGGCGCCTTGGTCGGTGGCCTTGGCGAGCAGCTCGGAGAGGTAGCCGTAGACGTCGGCCTTCGCCGTGCGCCAGCGCATGGGCTTGCCCGCGAGGGCGGCACTGCTCTCGTGGTAGATGTACGCGTTGGCGTTCTGGTTGGTGAACACCTGGAGTTCGACGCCGAGTTCGCGACAGTACTCAAGAGTGACGTGGGACTGCGGCAGCCGGGCCGGGCCCGCGTTCATGTACTGGCCCTTGGTGAACGACGCCGTCTGCGTACGCCCGTCGAGGTCGGTCAGCATCGTGCCGCCGCGGACCGTCCAGTTGCGGCCCCCGGGGCGGTCCTTCGCCTCCAGGATCCGGCAGTCGTAACCGGCTTTGCCCAGCTCGTACGCCGTCGCCAGGCCGGCTATGCCGCCGCCGAGCACGAGCACCTTCTTGCCGCCGCGCCCGGTGAGCGCGAAGTCGCTTCGCTGGGGCGCCCGGTACTCATCCGCCCGCACGTCTGGCACCGGGGCGAGCCCGAGTGCGCCCATCGCCGAGTACAGCACTCCGGCGCCACCCGCGACGCCGACGGATCTCAGGAAGTTACGGCGGGATGCCGGGGACTGCTCTGCAGCCATCAATTCCTCCTCATCCGCACCCCGGGGCGCGCGCCGGCCGGGGAGCGGTCGTTCGGTCAACCCGGTCACGTGGGGGGTGCGAGTTACTGAGGAGACCGGAGGTGCGCCATGAGCCTCCGCCGAGACTGTTACAACGCCATACCACTGACGTAACCGGTTTCGAGCCGTGTGCTACGAACCAGGAGGAAGGAGCGGGTGCGGTCCCGTCTTGGGTCGGGGGCAGCCCTCCCCGCTGGGCAAGGGGGATTAGCCCTTGATCGTGGACACCCTGATCATTGGATCGTGATGATCCATAGGACAGGAGTTCCCGTTGGGGGACGTCGAAGTATTCGCCTGAGTTCCGGGCCGATGCCGTCGCGTTGTACCGGGTCACCCCGGGCGGGACGTACGCGTCGGTAGCCAAGGACCTGGGTGTCAACCACGAGACGCTGCGCACGTGGGTGCGGGATGCCGAACAGGCTGCCCGGCCTGGGGCCGGTGAGGCCAGCGCGATGGAGAAAGGAGAATAGGCAGCTGCGGGCGCGGGTGAAGGAACTCGAGCTCGAGCGGGAGATCCTGCGGCGGGCCGCGAAGTATGGCGTGTGTGGGTGCCGGAAATCGTGTCACCCTATGCGACCTGCGTGTATTCGTGGATGAGGCCGCCGAGTCGATCGTGTCGATGGACGCGAGTGTTGTCGGTGGTGGTGGGTGGTCCGGGCTCGGTGAGTAGGTCCGGCGCCCGTTGTCCGAGGGATCGGTGTGGCCGGTGTTGGTTGTAGTGCTTCGCGTACTCACTGACGACGAGGCGTAGGTGGCGCTCTCCCGTGATCAGGATGCGGTCGGTCGCCTCGCGTCGGCATGATCCGATCCAGCGTTCCGCGATGGCGTTCATCCGCGGTACCCGGGGCAGTGTGGGGAGGACGTGCACGCCGATCGCCTGGAAGACAGCGTCGAAGCTGTCGGTGAAGTAGGCCCCGCGGTCCCGGATGAGGAACTTGATCGACTTGGCGTGGTCGCCGAGGTCCATGAGGTAGTTGCGGGTGCTGGGTGATCCAAAGGCTGGTCGGGTGTCGGGTGATGCCGGCGATGTGCACACGGCGGGTGCCGTGGTTGATGAAGAACAGCACGAACCAACGCCGCAGGAAGACCGTGTCGATGTGGAACAGATCGGTGGCTACGATCGCGGAGGACTGGGCTTTGAGGAAAGCGGCCCAGGAGCGGTCGACGCGCTGCGGCGACGGGTTGATCCCTGCTTGCTTCAGAATGGACCAGACGGTGGAGGCGGCGACGTTGTGCCCCAGGCCGAGGAGCTCTCCGTGGACGCGGCGGTATCCCCATCCAGGGTTCTCCCGCGCCAAGCGCACGACCAGTTGCCGCAGGGCCTCTGGTTTGGGTGGTCGGCCGGGGCGACGGGATGGGTAGGTCCACTTCTATGCGATGAGCCGTGCGTGCCAGCGAAGGACCGACCGCGGAGAGACCAGCAAGGCCTGCGCTTGCCGAAAATATCATCCGCCCTGGTGGGATGCGGTGCGCGCGGTGTACCGAAGGTCGACCGTTGAGGTCGCCCGAGCGCGCGCTCTCGCGAGGCTGGAGCTCACTGCGGCAAGATGATCGACCGCGCTGTTGCGACTGGCCTGCTTGGGCGTGGCGAATGCGTTCGCCATGCTGCGCCTGCTGCCGGTGGGCGATCGAGACAAGACTGTCGAGATACTCGCCTTGCGCCACCAGATCATGGTGCTGGAACGCCAACTCGGCAAGGAACGGGTGCGGTTCGCGCCGAGCGACCGGGCATTTCTGGCGGCGCTGCTGCACCGGCTCCCCATGGACGTGCTTCGCGGAGTGCGGCTGCTGGTGCGTCCCGACACGGTCCCTCAGGGGTGCACGTGGGGCCGACGGGCGGCCGCGGTCTGCGATCGACGGGGAACGCATCCGAAGGTCAGGTCACCAGGGCACGACCCCGTTGTCGTCGAAGAGCTGGCCGGTCGGACCGTCGTCCGGCAGGGTCGCCAGTCGGATGGCGATCGCCGCGCCCTGTTCGGGGGTCTGGGTCCCGCTGAATCCGTTGAGGTCGGTGGCCACGTAACCGGGGCAGGCGTTGTTGATCAGGATGTTGGTGCCGCTCAGCTCCTTGGCGTACTGGATGGTGACGGCGTTGAGGTAGGTCTTTGTCGGCGCGTAGGCCCCGCTGATCCCCCCGAGGTCGACGCCGGGTGTGGTCTGCAGTGTCAGGGAGCCGACGTGGCTGGACTGGTTGATGATCCGCGGGTGCGCCGAACGGCGCAGCAACGGCAGCATCGCGTTGGTGACCCTGATGACGCCGATGACGTTGGTCTCCACCAGTCGCCGTACGGTCTCGAGGTCGATGGTGGTGGGTTCCTCCGGCCAGCCGCCGGCAATGCCGGCGTTGTTGACCAGTACGTCGAGCCGTCCTGCACGCTCCTCGATCAGTTGGACTGAGGCGGTCACGCTCGCGCTGTCGGTCACGTCCAGGGGTACGCCGAACGCGTCGGCACCAGCCGCGCGCAACTTCGCCACGGCGTCCTCCAGGCGCTGCTCGTCCCGGGCGCCGACACCGACACTCCAGCCCCGCGCACCCAGCCCGGCCGCGATCTCATACCCGATTCCCTTGTTCGCGCCGGTGACCAGCGCGATCGTCTTCTCGCTCATGACAGCGAGCATGCCTGCGCCGCAGCCGGGCACCAACACCATCTCGGTAGTGCAGCCATACCCGAGCGATATCGATCAGCCGTCTGCCCGTCATTAGCCTGGGCTCATGGAAATACGCGAGCTGCGGTACTTCGTCGCCGTCGCCGAGGAGCTGCACTTCGGCAAGGCTGCCCAGCGCCTGGGGATAGCCCAGCCGCCGCTGTCGCGCACGATCACCCAGCTCGAACGGCGGCTCGGAATCGCACTGCTGGAACGCAACAGCCGCAACGTCACGCTCACCGAGGCCGGAGCCGTGCTGCTGGCCGAAGGACGAGCGATCCTCAGCGCAGTGACCGCAGCTGAGCGGCGTACCCAACGGGCCGCGACAGCACATCCCAGCCTCGTCCTCGCCGTCAAATCCGGCACCGTCGGCGAGCTGCTGACAAAGTTGCTCGACGCCTACGCCGCGGAACCCGGCGCAGCCACCGTCGATCTGCTGCTCTGCGAGGCACACCAGCACCAGCGGCTGCTGCAGGACGGGCAAGCCGACGTGGCTCTGCTCCACCTGCCCTTCGACTCAGCAGTCGGGCTCGACACCGAAACCCTGTACACCGAGGGGCAGGTCGCGATCCTGCCGGCCTCACACCCGCTCGCCAGCCGCTCCCAGGTCCGGATGGACGAGGTCACCACACTGCCAAAGCTCCCGATGGCCCGCTGGCCCGGCCCCGGCGGCAGCTACCCAGAAGGACCTGGCGCAGAGGTACGGAACCTGACACAGCTCTTCCAGCTGATCGCGCTCGGCCGCAGCACCGCGGTCATCCCCGAGTCAGCCGGCGCCGACCTGCGCCGAGACCTCGCCGCCGTGCCGGTCCTGGACGCTCCGCCCGTGACAACGGTGATCGCCTGGCCGCCGCACAGCCGCCTTCGTCCAGTTGCCGACCTCATCCGCGTTGCAACACGTCTCTGAACCCGGATGAGGAGTGCAGCCGCCCAACGACGGCCCCGACCAAGCAACTGGTAACTCAACGCTCCTGCATCAGCGAGGTAGTGTCCTTGGCCGTCTGGTCCTGGGCGGACATCAGCACCACGATCGCCCACCGCAGCCGCACCGGGTCCTTCGCCGTCCGGCTGATCCGCTGCAAGCGGCGGCCTTCCTCCATGCTGATCCGCGGGCGAACACATTCGATCGTGTGCCGTTCAGAAATCCATTGCTGGTGTTGCGCTTGCCGAGAATGTCATCCGCCCTGGTCGGAAGCCTGCACCTGGACTGGCGGTCGTCGGTCTCGTCGCTCGAGTAGGCGCTCTCGCGTAGCCGGTAGTCGACGCGTCATGATGATCGACCGTGCTGCTGCGACTGTGCGGGTGCCGATAAATCATCCACGCAGGTCGGGAGCCTGATCACGGATCTTCGGCTCTCCTTGTCATTCGCCCCATGCGCTTCACCCGCACGGGTCCCGGCGGCATCATGATCTGTCGTGCTCCTGCGCCTCACCTACCTCGCCACGACCAACGCCCTGGCGTTCCTACGCCTCCTGCCGATGAGCGACCGAGACAAGGACATCGAGATCCTCGTCCTCCGGCACCAACTGCTGGTCCTGCAGCGTCAGGTCGGCAAGCTGAGCTTCACCGACAGCGACCGTGCCATCCTTGTCGGCCTTCTACACCACCTGCCCAAAGACAGACTGCGGCACCTTCTGCTGCTGGTCCGCCCCGAGACGGTGTTGCGCTGGCATCGTGAGCTGCTGAGGCGGCGCCATGCCGCGACCTGCGTACCCAGGCGACGCGGACGCCCCCGCACCATCCGCTCGATCCGTGCCCTGGTCCTGCGTCTGGCCAGGGAGAATGCCTCGTGGGGGTATCGCAGGATCCACGGCGAACTCGCGGTGCTGGGGATCAAGGTCGCCGCCTCCACGGTCTGGGAGATACTCCGCGAGCACGGCATCTCACCCGTACCCGAACGGCAGAGCACCACCTGGGCCGACTTTCTCCGCAGCCAGGCCGAGGCTCTTCTCTCCTGCGATCTGTTCGAAGTCCGCACGCTGACGGGGGCGCGCCTGTACGTCTTCGCCGTCATCGAGCACACCACCAGGCGCATCCGGGTCCTCGGCGCCACGGCACACCCCACCGCGGACTGGATCGTGCAGCTCGGACGCAACCTCCTCATGGACCTCGAGGACACGGGCAGCAAGGTGAAGTTCCTCATCCGCGACCGCGATTCCAAGTTCACAGCCGCCTTCGACGCCCTGATGACCGATGCTGGTCTCACGGTCGTCACCACCGGCATTCGGATACCCCGGATGAACTCGCTCATGGAGCGCTGGATAAAGACCTGCCGCACCGAACTCCTGGACCGGACCCTGATCTGGAACCAGAGCCACCTCCTCCACGCCCTGCGCGAGTACGAATCCTTCTACAACGAGCACCGCCCGCACAGAGCCCTGGAGCAGGCCGCGCCCTGCCGCCCACTACCCGAACCCATCACCCAACAAGCCCAACTCGCCCACCTGGAAGTCAGCCGACGAGACCGACTCGGCGGGACCCTCCACGCATACCAGCACGCCGCCTGAGCTGCGCGGATGATGTATCGGCACCCGCAGTGTCCACATCCGGGGCGCGGGCTGCGACCGCGATCACGTGAGCGTCGTGGGCGTCGGCCTTGGCCTCGCCGGGGTAGAGGTCGGCGATCCGCCGCACCGTCAGCCCTGGCAGACAGGCCACCTGGCAGCGTGTGTCACGGGCGACCGCGAGGGGCAGGGCGCCGATGGAGGCGGGCTGGTCGACCACCACGAGCACGGTGCCGTGGTTGGACTGGAGCTTGTCGAAGAGCTCGCGGAGCTTGGGTTCGCTGTTGGGCAGTCGCTTGTCGAAGACTTTCCTTGCCTTATGAAGAGCCTGCCGACGAATCTGCGGTCCTGCCCTTATCAGCGGCTTACCGGTGCCTCCGGCGCCCGGTGACGCCACCCCTCAGATCATGATCAACAGAGGGGAGAAGCCATGCCGGGCCCGCAGGTCGGGGGCTGCATTGCGGAGCCGTGGAGAAGACAACGGGGCGCGGCTCTGCGGCCGGTGACACCAGCGCGCTCGCCGATGTGGCCCGAGCGCTGGCGGATGCCAGGGTCGGAGATCTGGCCGTGCGCGCACCCGTGCGGGCCAGTGGCCGTTGACGCCCAGGTGAGTCAGGCCTTCCACGGACGGTTTGCGCCAGAGCCTTGCCGCCCACCGACGTCTACCAGCGATTCGGCTGCTCCCGGCCGACCGGCTACCGCTCCGTCGGAGGGCACGTGTCGTGGCCGCGTTCACACTGTCCCGGAGGCTCGTGACGTTCGACCACTTCGGCGAGCCGACTGAGCATGCTGCGGTGGCGTAGTTGCATCAGAGCGTCCACCACCGCGTTGTGTAGCTTCCCGGCGATCCCGCGCAGCGGATGCTCGTCGCAGATCACCATGGTGTTCTCGCCCCACGGGCGCAGTTCGAGGGCGATCCTGGCAGTGCCGAGCCATCCGCTGATGGCCTCCAGTTCCAGGATGTGCGGTGGCTCGCTGCGCCGGGCGATGGTCTCTCCGCTGCCCTTCCACGGGCCGAGTTCCACTGTATAGGCGATGCGTGATCCGGTCCGGGGCCATGTTGCGTCGGTGGGATGGGTCTGCGAGGTACCGACGGCCCAGTCACCGTAGCGGGTACCGTCCGCCAGCACCGCCCACACCGCTTCGGGACTGCGGCGGATCAGCTGGTGCCGTACAGCCATGTGTCAACTCCCTGCCGGGTCCGGAAAGGGGGCAGTGCACATCCGCGCGGGCCCGGCATTCCCGCTCCCGCTCGTGCCGCAGCTGCCACCAGCGTCACCCGCAGCGGCGTCAAGTGCGTCAGATGGGGCAGAGACTCGACGGCCGCCCTGCCCGCCATTCGGCGAAAGATGCAGTGAGTCCCCTGCCCGGCTGTCCGGGTTGGCGTATCGACACAAGCTCAAGTCGCGGCAACACTTGGCTTTTTCCCGCGGCGGGGCACTCCCACAACGCTAGCGCCGTACCCAGCCGTACCGCGCGGCAGCGTGCCCGTTCGCCAGCCGGTCAAGGCAGCGCGTCCTTGTGAGTCCGAGGTCGCCGGTTCGAGTCGGCCACACATGGCGCCGCGGCGACCGGCCCCCTACCGCCTCGGTTTTGGTGTGGCCGAGGGGGCCTGCTACGCAGTGCCTGTCATCTGCTGCCTTCGCTCTCCATCCGTGTGAGCCTTCCCCATCAGCGAGCCTTCTTCCTGCTCGTAGTGTGACAGGGCGAGGCCGAGGCCGAAGAATGTGGGCGCCCACTCACCGACGTAGATGCCCCAGCGGTCGGCACGGTCGAGTCCTGCGCCGGGTTCGGCGCGCAGGGAGGCGGCCCAGGTGAGCACGGAGAGTCCGATGGAGGCGACGGCGGCGGTGTAGGCGTGCTCGCTGCGCAGGCCCACGTCGTGCAGCTTCTTGATCATGACGGTAGTTCCTCAGGGAGTTCCCCCCTCAGGGCTCATCTCCGGGTTCCCCCTCCGTGGCGAGTGACGCGGGGCGAGCGAGACGACCAGGGGCGCCCTCGAGAAGGAAACGAACGATTTCCCGGGTCGTGTGCCGGCCTAGGGGCAGGGCCGGGACGTCACGGGGATGCCCAGTTCTCAGTCGGAAACCCTTCCAGCAGGTCCCCGCTGCGGGAGCCCGCTAGCGCGCGAGCGGCGCCGGCCAGGGCTGACGTGCCCGCGGGTCGGTCTTCGTCGAGGACGGGGGGAGGAGCCGACTCATGCGGCGACTGGTCGCAACGATCCCTCGGCTTCATTACCAGCCTGGCCACCACGACCTCGCCTTGGGCCGTGCCCTGCGTTGGGCGCGCTTGCGCACTCGACGCACGGTTTCATGATCTGTCGTGTAGCGGTTGCTGTTCTCCCTGCTGACGGTTACACCCCACCACCGGAGCCGACAGCTCCAGTCAGCGAACGGGGCTTTGGCCGCGTGGGTGCGCGTCATATTTTCGAGGCCCCTCGACCGCCACTGTCCGACTCGTTGTCAGTCTGGTCGCGGAATGGGTCCTTTGGGGGCATGGTGGAAACGTTCATTGTTTCGCTGTGGCACGGATCTTGGTTCCCGTGCCGACGGCTTGCTTGCTGACAGACGTCGCCGCTTCCACTTCGCGGTGCGCCACGCGAACGTCAGCTGCCGGTAGCTGGCCCAGCCAGGGCGATGAGTTCGAGACCGAACTCATGCGGCCGACATCTTCCCGGTCACCCAGCACGATTGTGAGCGTGTGACCCAGTCATGAGGAGGCCGCGATCGTCGGCACGGTGCAATCACTCGGAATTGCTGCGGTGCCAGAGCTGTATGTGCCCTCCGGTCCCGAACTCCGCTGAGAGGCGTACTGCTGACGCTCCGGACGTAGCAACGCGGTGGTGCCGTCCTTGACGCTTGCGGCCTGAGCGTGACGGCCTCGGATCCGGCAGCGGCGTGGTGCATCCATAGCTCCCGAGGCATGGCCACATGACGCGATCGAGCGATATGCGCCATACTTACTTGTATGATCTGATTTACGGCTTCGTCTTTGTGGCGGGAGGAGGAGCGAGCATGAAGAAGGTCCAGGCCGCTCTGGTTTTCATCGGCGGTTATCTCGTCGGACGCACGCACAAGATGCGCTGGGCTATCACCCTCGCAGGACTGACGGCCGGGAGACGCCTCCTGTCCGGCGGCGATGTGGCCGATGGGGGGCAGGCGAATTCCCCTGGGCTCGGCCGACTCGGCCAGGAGCTTCGCAGCGAGTTGATGACTGCGGGGCGCTCGGCAGCCGTATCGACAATAAGCAATCGAATGAATTCCATGAGTGACGCCATGGGGGAGTGGGCCTTGGCGTTGCGTCCCGGCCCGAATGGTCAGGAGCCGGGTGAGCCGTCGTCACAGGGGGACCGCGCACGGGGGGATGAAGCTAAATCGCAGAAGGGACCCGGGGACGAGGAGCGGTCCCGAGCCGGCAAATCGAAGACGTCAGCTGACCGTCCGGCCGAGCACGAAAAGAAGACCGAGGCCGGAGGGTCCGGACGGAGCCGAGGGTGATGGGGCATGGCTGAGAAACCGGACAACCAGCACACGGGCGGGGTCGGCACCCTCGCCAAGCAGCTGCCCACTGACCGTCTGAAGCAGGAAGCACAGAATCTCCTCACCGCACTGGGTGAGAAAGCCCTGTCATCGGTGAGCAGTATCGGCGGGGACGGCAGCTCCGGAGGCGGGCTCGGTGCCGTGGTGAAACCCTTGGTGAAGGCCGGATTGGGCAAGGCCAAGGACAAGGTCATGGACAAAGCCAAGGAGGCTATACCGGGCCTCGGCGGCGGTGGTGGTGGCAAGGACAAGAAGCTGAAGGTTACCAACATCGTCGAACAGATTGACGTCGGTGCCCCCGTGTCCCTCACCTACGACCTGTGGACCCAGTTCGAGGACTTTCCCAGCTACATGAAGAAGGTCGAGGACGTCCAACAGGAGTCCGAAACAGAAATGGAGTGGAAGGCCCAGGTTTTCTGGTCCCATCGCAAGTGGCGCTCCGAGATCCTCGAACAGGTGCCGGACAAGCGGATCATCTGGAAGTCGCGGGCCGAGAAGGGCCATGTGAACGGGGCGGTCACCTTCCATGAGATAGCTCCAGATCTCACCCGGATCCTGCTGGTCCTCCAGTACTACCCCCAGGGCTTCTTCGAGCGCACCGGAAACATCTGGCGGGCCCAGGGCCGCCGCGCGCGTCTCGAACTCAAACACTTCCGTCGCCATCTCATGACCGAGGTGCTGCTTGAACCCGACGAGATCGAGGGCTGGCGGGGCACGGTGCACGAGGGTGAGGTCGTGGAGGAGGAAGAAGAGCCCGAAGGCGAGGAAGAAGAGGAGGATGAGGAGGAAGAGGGCGAGGACGAGGAAGAAGAAGCCGAGGAAGCCGAGGAGGAAGAGGAGCCTGAGGACGTGGAGGATGAGGACGAAGAGAAGGAGAAACCGCGGCGGCGCTCGCGCCGTTGACGGCCGCCTCCTCCTCAACAAGGATCGCAGGAAGCCGCAGGTACGGCATCGGGGCCCGTCGGGTCCGCCGGCCGCCACCGGGCCTGATTCCACCGCACGGGTGCGGACGCCGATTCCGCCACCGGCACCCCGTGAGTGGCTGCCCTCGGATGGCGGGGAACTTCCCGTCCCGGTCCCGGATCAGGAACCGTGCCCGGCAGCCCGCGTCCTCAAGGTCCATGACCAGGTTCTTAGCGGCTGCGCCACCCACGAGGTAGTCGGGTGCGCAGTCGCACCCAGGATCCGAACGCGTCGGCCGGCGTGCTCGATCACCGCCAATACGTACAGTCGCATCCCGGACAAGGTGGCTTCCGAAAAGTCGCAGGCCAGCAGGGCATCGGCCTGGGAGCGCAGGAAGTCGGCCCACGTGCTGCAGGCCCGCTCGGGTGCCGGGTCGATCCCGGCCTGACGGAGTGCGTGGCCTTCCCTGACGCTTGGGGCGGGAGGTGGCTGCGTGGCGGCGTGCGACCAGGCTGCGGTGCGGGCGCCATACTGTATCGGGACGGACGACCAGGCGCATTCCGCGCAGTACGTCCCGTGGCGGCCGGTGCAGCAGTGCGGCCAGGATCGCTCGGTCGCTCGGAGTGAACAGCGCCCTTGCCGAGTTGCCGCTCCAGCACCATCAGCTGGTGGCGCAGGGCCAGGATCTCGGCGTCCTTGTGGTGGTCGCTCGTCGGTAGCAGGCGCAGCAGTACGGTCGACCATCATTCCGCGACGATCGACAGCCGCGCGAGGGTACGGGTTCGAGCGACCTCCGACGAGGCTGCCTACACGACCGCACACCACCTCCCACCAGGGCGGATGGGTTCGGCAGACCAGGTCCCGCCGGCCGTGGACCCTGGTCGGGAACACGGTCGTCGCCATGACGCCGACGGTGCCCGCGACTGCGTTGTTCGTCACGTAGGCGCGAGCCCCATCCGGGGTGAGCGCGATACCGGTCGGGCCGTCTCCGAAGCCGATGTTCTCGACGATAGTGTGCGTGGCGGCGTCGATCACACCCACCGTGTCAGGGTCGGCGTTCGCCACATACGCATGGGAGCCGTCCGGGCTCACGGCCACGAAGCGCGAGTGGGCGCTGACGCCGATGGTGGCGGTGACGGCGCCGGCGGCGGTGTCGATCACACTTACCGTGTTCGAGCCACGGTTGACCACATACGCGCGGGCCCCATCGGGCGTGAGAGCGATTCCCTGGGGTGTGTTACCACGGAAATGATGGCTCCTGCCGCGAACGCGGCACTGGACATCGAGCCGCGCGCCAGGGCCGACCATGCGAAATTGGTGGCTCGGCGCCATCTCTGGGTACTCATGGCGCATGGTGCTGATGACCCCTCAAGGGGTGCACGCGCCGCAGCACGACACGTGGCTGCTGACCGAAGCGCTGCACCGGGAGAACATCACCGAGGACACCGCCGTCCTGGACGTCGGGACCGGTAGCGGTGCCCTGGCCATCGCTGCGGCCCGGCGCGGTGCTGGGCGGGTGACCGCGGTCGATGTCTCGGCCCTGGCCGTGGCGACGGCGTGGCTCCACTCCCGGGTGGAGGGGCTGCGGATCCAAGTGATGCGCGGGGATCTTTTGACCCCGGTGGCTGACCGCTGCTTCGATCTCATCGTCGCCAATCCCCCCTATGTGCCCTCTCCGGGCGCCTGCCGCGGCCGCGCTGTGGCGTGGAACGCCGGTGTCGACGGCCGGGCACTGGTCGACCGGATCTGCCGGGACGCGCCACCGCTGCTGCGCCCCGGAGGTGTGCTCCTTCTGGTTCACTCCGCGCTGTGCGGCATCGAAAGAACCGTGAGGCGGCTGGGGCAGGCGGCTATGCGGACGGCCGTGGTCGACCGCCGCCTCATCCCGTTCGGACCGGTGCTGCGCGAGCGGGCCGCGTGGCTGGAGGGCCGCGGGCTGATCGAACCGGGCGAAGAAACCGAAGAGCTGGTGGTGATCCGTGCCGAACGAGCGCAACGACAGCGACGGGACGCATCCGGAGCGGTGGAGGTACGACAGGCCTGAGTCTGTCGTGCGGGTGACGTTTGGGACGGACGGCCCGATGCTGATCGAAGGTCCCGTCGAGGTGGCCCTGCCGGACGGCCGCGTGGTCCGCTCCGATCGCTTCACGGCCGCGGTGTGTCTGTGCGGCCGCAGTGCGCGTTATCCGTGGTGCGACACCAGCCACCGCCGCCGTCCGCCGAGGTCACAGCGGAATACGCAGTGAGGAGCGGCCGTCGCGCCAAGCGCCCAGAAGCTGACTCTCGAGCCGGTCCTCCAGGAAGACGGTGGCGTCGACTCCGAAGGCGACATCGGGGGCCAGCCCTGGTTCGTCCCGCAGCAGGCCGTCGACCACGCCATGGCGCACGACCTGTTCGTGCACCGCGTCGGCCTCGACATGCTCGGTGTAGAAGAACGCGACCGCCTCCTCCGCTCCCATGCGGCGCAGCGCCTGGGCCAGCCGGTCGGAGGAGGGCGATGAGGTGATCTCGACCGTGGCGAAGTGCCCCACCAGGGCGCCGCGCAACGCGCGGTGCAGCCCCAGCAGCGACATCAAATTGACCACGGCCAGCATCTGCGCCGACGCGGCGTCCAGGTAGTCGTTGTACGTCGGGTCCAGACCCAGGCCCGCCATCAAGTCGGCGAACAGCTCCGCGTGCACGCGCTCCCCGCGTCCGGCGCCGAACTCGTCGTACTCCACCGCAGCCATGGCCGCCTTGGCCTCACCTCGCAGCCGCGGAATCACCCACACATGCGGATCAGCCTCCTTGAGCTGGTAGAGCGAACGCTGGGCGATGTACTCACGCAGCTGCCAGGGCTCCCCCTCGTCCCTGAGGTAGTGAGACACTCCCGCGCCATCGCCCGACTCCACCAGCAGCCCCTCCAGAGCGGTTGCCACCTCGTCGTGTTTGGTGGCGTCGGCGCGCAGCGCAGCGAGAAAACGCTGCTCCAGCGCTTGGCGCAGCCGTAGCAGGTCTGGATTCCACTCCCAGCCGTCGTCCACCCCGGCGAAACCCTGGTAGTGGAGCTCGTAGCAGAGATAGAGCCCGAGCTGCAGGTCGTCCCCGTACGGATCCGCCTCCCGCAGCGGGCGGCCCGCGGGCAGCGTCGCCTCCCCGGGCGCGCCCAGGAGGGCGTCGACGAGCGCGGTGGAGAGCTCTCCCCGCCCTGCTGGCAATGGCATCCGGTGCTCCTTTGGGCCTGTGGGCCGTCGAGGTGATGAGGGACCGGTCACCCGGATGGGTACCCCGGTGCCACGAGATCTCTCGGTTGCGCGCCGGGCGTGCTCCACGCAGGGTATGGCCCTGACACTCTGGGGCTGCAGTCGACCCTGCATATACGCGGACGTACACCTGAGACACGTTCGCCATGGGCGTCATGCGACTACGTAGCTGTGCGAGCCGAGGCCGGGGCGATCGCCGACGCGGCGGCGGGCCAAGGGGTCAGCGCGGGTGTGATGGTGCAGTAGCGAAGACCGCTGCACAACCGGCAAACCCTCCCCGGGGGCCGGTGGCCTTCACGCCTCGTCGGCAATCCACCGGGATCGTGCAGAAGCACTTCGTGGATGGTCCTGACCGGGCCGTGGGCGAGGCGGACCAGCTCGTGACCACGCTGATGGCGAGCGCGGCTACCCGACCGAGGGATACGAGCAACAGAAGCGCGATCTCTCGGTTGAACACGCCGAAACGCTGCAGCACTACCGCATTGCCCACGAGATCAACCGTCGCGCCGGAGGCAGGAACACCTCAACCGAGGAACTGCGGAGCGCCATGGTCCACTACCGCGCCTTGTTCGACGAACTGCTGAAAGATGACACCGCTCCGTCGGGCGGGAGCCGCTGAGCGCCCAGCGGACGGCCGCCACAGACCACACGCCGCCACAGACCACACAATGGAGGTGAAGAGACATTGGGCGAGAAAGCGGATTCGGACGCGGTGAGGAAGCGACGCCCGTCCAAGAGGGCCTGTCCACCGAGGACCTGCGCATAGCCCTCCAGCAATATCGGTCCTCCTTCGACCGCCTGCTCAACGCCTGACCGCCGGCCCCGCCGCGCACTCCGAAGTCGCAGCCCCGGGTACGCTGTGGCCGCCGCCCGCGCAGACTTCCAGCGCGAGCGGCGGCCACCAGCAGGCCCGCCGGGCCAGAGGCCGGTCCGGCATCCCCCTCCGGCAGACTCTGGCCGACCGGGGATCCGGAGTGCTCGGTCAGCGCTTGAAAGCGCCCTTGATGTTCTGCCCGGCCTGCTTGAGACCGCCCTTGGCCTGCTCACCCTTCCCCTTGGCCTCCAGGGAACGGTCGCCGGCGGCCTTTCCGGTCTTTTTCTTCAGCTTTCCTCTTTCCTTTTCCGCGGAATGCGCGGTCTTCTTGCCCAGCCTCATGACCAGTCCTCTCAGTGGCTCTCGCTGGCACCGTATCTAGCGTCTTTTGTTCATATATGTTCCCTCCTGGGTAGCGATCGAACCGTGTAAGGACCGAGCAGGGGCGCCAGGAGGTCAGCTGATCCGGGAGCGGTTGCCGTGGGGACAGCCGAGGGAAGAGGGCATTCGTGCGAGATCGGAGGACGCCATGATCGTCCTGGGGGTCATTCTTCTCGTCATTGGGTTCCTGGCCGGGATCTCCATTTTGTGGACCATTGGAATCGCATTGAGAGGTTTTCAACCTGAAGTTGCAGGTCGCGGGGCTGGCGTGGGTCGTGGGTGGGTGCTCGTGCAGGTGAGGGACGTGATCACTGGCAGGTGATCGTCCGTCAGCGGCTGACTTCCGCGTTCGTCAGCACGAGCAGGGCGCGCAGGAGTGTGGTGGCGTGGCGGGCCCTCATGCGGACCTTGGTGAGGATCCGCCAGTTCTTCAGGTCGGCGAAGCCGTGCTCGTTCGCCGCGCGTTCGCGGCTGATCAGTGGGTTCGCCTCCTTCTGGGCGGCGGTGAGCGGATGACCGTGGGTCGCCCGGCGGCCGGTGGTGATCACTGGGTCGTCGGGGTCGTCGTCCAGGCCGATGAAGCCGAGGTCGGCCAGGGCGCCCAGGCCGGCCTCCCGCAGGCGGGTGGTGATCTTGTTGTGGCGGGCGGTGGTGATCTCGCTGGAGCGTCCCGGCTTCGCCGCGGAGATCCACAGCAGGTTGCCACGCTCGTCGGTGAGGGCGAGGAACAGCAGGGCGTGGGCTTTGTGTTTGCCCGAATAGTTCGGCCGGTTCTCGTCCCCGGTGCGTCGGCGGGTGCGTACGAGGGTGCCGTCGATCAGCACAACGACGCCACCCTTGCGGGCGATTTTCTTCAGGGCGCGGTTCAGGCGCGGAGCACGCGCCGACAGCAGCTCGATCACTTCCAGCAGCCAGCGGCGCACGGTGGAAGCGGAGACGCCGTTGCCGCCCGCCATATCGGAAAGCCGCTGGTCGTGGCGGAGGACAGCGAGGGCGATCAGGGCAATCCGGCCGGGCGGGAGCTTGCGCCAGCGGGAGCGGATCTTCTTCAGGTGGCCGCGGACCAGGCCGGAGACGAGGTCCAGGGTGGCGCTCGACAGTGGCCGGCGGCACTGGTAGACAAGGCCGTCAGTGCCCTCGGCGGGGCTGGTGTTCTTTCGCATGGAATCCCCAACACCCGTCGGGGGCATGCGCGTTACGCCGACATTCGGCTGATGCCGGTCATGCAGGCGGCTGCGGCAGGGCGGTGAAGCGGCCGGCGGGGGTGCGGTGCAGCCAGCCCCGGTCGGCCAGGCGCCTGAGCTTGTCACGCACCGGCTCCACCTGCCCAGGCGCGGTGCCCTTGCCGAGCTGGACGCTGATGTCCTTGGCCGGACCGGATCCGAGGCCGTGGCCACAATCTTCATGATCGCCTGGTAGTCAGCGGGCAGCACGCTCTCATCCATGCCCGGCTTGCGGTGCGGGACCAGGAGCATCCCGCCTGCACCCGGAGCAGTCGTGACCCGCTCCAACTCGGCGGCCATGGCCGGCTCGTCGGCGTCACCAGCGCGTTCGGCCTCGATGAACTGCCCGATCACCACCTCTGCGGCCTCCAGCCGGGCCACCTCGGCATCGATCTCGGCGAGCTCCTCACGCAGCCGCTCGGCGCGATCGGCCAGCACCACCCGTCGCTGCATCACCCACACCAGTACATCCGCCACCAGCAGCCCTCCCGCGCCCGCTCCCTCGGGAGCCTACGAAGGAGCCAGAACCCAGCACCACAATTCCAGCGAATCACCAACGCGCCCGATGATCACCTGCTAGAGATCAGGCACCCGACCAGCAGGAGCACCCCATCCACGACCCACGCCAGCCCGGCGACCTGCAACTTCAGATTGAAAACCTCTCAATGGTGGCGCGTCCTGCAACGCTTCACCGGCCGCCGCGAACTCCTCCCCGAGACCATCAACGCCATCGCCGGCCTGGTCTCCGACAAGTCCGCCGGACTCACCTGGTAACCCCAGGTCACGCACCATCAACTACTGCGCACAAGGTCGTAAGGGTGGAGGGCTTTTCGTTGGCCTGTGGCGGCGGACCGTACGATCGCGTCAAGGAGTCGGTGGCGCTTGACGGCGTGGGTGAAGTCCGGGGCGACAGCCGTTCCGTGGACGAGGTCGTCCCGAATCGCGGCGTAGGCGTGCACCAGCGTGTGGATCACTGATCCGGCCAGGGCGGGGTAGTCGTCGTAGCCGCTGGGCAGCGTGACCTTCGTAGGCCGACCGCCGCTGCGTGTGCCACACACGGTGACCGGACCGACGTGCGGGAACTCGGCGGCGGTAATCTCGAGTCTCCCCTCCGTGCCGTCGATGATCAGAGAGAACCCTGCACCCGATGCCGCGCCTCCACGGTGGTGGACGGATAGGATCGCCCCGCCCGCCACGGTGCCCGAGATCGCGATCTGGTCCTCGGCGGTCATCGGAACGACCTGCCCGGTGCGCCCGAGGGGAACCTGGCGGCGCCGGGTCGTGGTCGTAGCAACCACTTCCTGAAGCTCGCCGACGACCATCGACACCAGGTCGATCGCGTGTCCGAACGCGATGGTCAGCATCGTGGCCCCGAGCTTGCGGTCGAGCGTGTAGACCATGTTCGGAGACACCGGAGTGCCCCATTCGGTCGAAGACGCCACGACGGTGGCGGAGAGCACTTCCCCCACGAATCCTTCGGACACGAGGTCGGCCAGCCAGCGGAAGGTAGGCGAGGAGCGTCCCTGAAGACCGACGAAGGTGCGCGTCGTCCCGGCGGCACGCTCCATCTCCTCGGCCTCGCGCAGGTCGACGGCGAGCGGCCACTCGGAGAGCACCGGCACTCCCGCCTTCAGCACGGGCAACACGAGTTCGCGATGCTGGGGCACTTTGACGGCGACAACAACGAGGTCGACGTTCTCGTCGCTGGCGAGCTGCTTGACCGACGTGTACGCGGGGACGCCATACGCCGCTCCCGCGGCCTGGGCCGAGGCTTCGGAGCTCGCCGCCAGCGCGCGAAGCTCGATCCCGTCGACGGCTCTCAGCGCGGGCAGGTGAGCCCCGGCCGCCCAGCCTCCCGTGGCGCTCAGGCCGACGATGCCGACGCCGATCGGCTTACGGGGGTCAGGCACCGAGCTGCCGCCTCAGGGTCTCGGCGTCGTGCAGGGCCGTCATGTGCACGAACCGCCCGTCACGAACCTGGTAGATGGCGTACTCGACGATCTCGAACGAGGCGCCGGTGGGAGCCACGCCGAGCCACTCCTTGGCGGGCGTGCCCGTGTTGGTCAGACGGGCGGCCAGGCGATCACCATCGACCGCGATCTCCCGGGGCTCCCAGTGGAAGTCCGGGACCGCGTCGATGTCGCCGTTCAGCACAGCGATGACCTGGTCCCGCGTGCCCGGCTCGCCGTTCAGGGTGGTCTCGTCGTTGATGAACTCGTCCATGCGGGAGATCTCGTGTGCGTTGAGCGCCCCGATGTAGCGCAGGTAGAACTCGCGCAGGTCGGTGTCGGACATGATCTCCTTCTTCGGCCCCCGGAGCGGAGGTCATGCTCGGTGTTTCGCGACGGCTCTCGACGGTTTCGTCGCGGTGATCGTCGGCAGGGGGAGGAACCACTGCTCGAAACTTCTGTCCCGGACGGTACCGAAGTTTTGCCGCACCGTCACGACCCTCATGCGAGGAGAATGTCTCACCGGGGCGAGCGAAGGGGTGCAGCCGCTATGCAGGCCAGCCGAGCAACGCCGTGTCGACGATCTCATCGAGCTCAGCAGGACCGAGGCCGTTGGCGGCCTGCACTGCGATGCCGAAACCCATCGTCATGATGAACCGGGCAAGACGCCGAGGGTCGGCGTTGCGCGGAAGATCACCCTCGTTGACGGCGCGCCGGAAGCGCTCCTCAAGGCGGCCCCCCGCGTCGTTGCGCCAGTCGACAAGCAGGTCGTGGACGGCCCGGCTCTCGTCGCTCGACGCCAGCGCACCCTGCACGGTCAGGCACCCGGAGGGGCCGCCGGGAGGGGTCGTGGTGCAGACCGCTCCGCGGAGGAACGCCAAGGCCACAGCCCGTGCGGTGGGCTCCTCCAGGGCACGCGTGGCGTAGGCGGCCGGCCCCGCGCCGTAGCGCTGGAGGGCCTTGCGGAACAACTGCTCCTTGTTGCCGAAGGCCGCATACATGCTCGTCTTGGTGATCCCCATGGCGCCGGTCAGTTCAGCGAGGCTTGCACCTTCGTAACCTCGCGCCCAGAACACCCGCATCGCGCGTTCCAGCGCCTGGTCGATGTCGAATCCTCGAGGCCGACCCATGACGGCCCTACGTGAGTCACCCATGCCACAAGCGTACCCCTCGGTACAGATCTACGCTGACCAGCAGTTTCATCCTACCCGGGCGGCGAACGCAGTTCAGTACCGGCCGGTCTTGATGTGCTACAGTTCTGCACCGACCGGTACTTAACTAATGGGAAGGGAAGTCCGCGCCATGAAAACCATTTCGCTCGGCAGCCTCAAGGTCTCGCGCATCGGTCTCGGAGCCATGGGAATGTCGGCGTTCTACACCGGCGCCGGCCAGCTCGACGACGAGTCGATCCGTACGATCCACCGCGCTCTGGACCTCGGGGTCACCCATATCGACACCGCTGAGGGGTACGGCCCCTTCATCAACGAGGAGCTGGTCGGCCGGGCCGTGCAGGGGCACCGAGACGAGGTCGTGCTGGCGACCAAGTTCGGACTGATCTCCCACACCGGTGGCTCGGCTCCGGACAGCACTCCGGCCAACATCCGCCTGGCCGTGGAGGGATCACTGAAGCGCCTGGGTACCGACTACATCGACCTCTACTACCAGCACCGGGTGGACCCCGGCACGCCCATCGAGGAGACCGTTGGCGCGCTGGCCGAACTGGTGGCCGAAGGCAAGATCCGCCACATCGGCCTGTCGGAGGCCGGCCCCGCCACGATCCGCCGCGCTCACGCCGTGCATCCGGTCACCGCGGTCCAGTCCGAATACTCGCTGTGGACCCGCGACCCGGAGGCCGAGATCCTGCCCGTCCTGCGCGAACTGGGTATCGGCTTCGTGCCGTACTCCCCGCTTGGCCGCGGCTTCCTGACCGGCAACATCCGCTCCCTGAACGATCTTGACGCCGACGACTGGCGCCGCACCAACCACCGCTTCGCCGACGGCAACCTGGAACGCAACCTGCGAATCGTCGACGAGGTCCGGGCCGTGGCCGCCGAGATCGACACCACGCCCGCACAGGTCGCCTTGGCCTGGCTGCTCGCCCAGGGTGACGACATCGCGCCCATCCCCGGCACCAAGCGAGTCGCCCGGCTGGAGGAGAACGCCGCCGCCGACCACATCGAGCTCACTGCCAGCCACGTCGCCCGCCTGAACGACCTGCCCCCGGCCTCCGGCGAGCGCTACGACGCGGACAACATGGCCGCCATCGACCGCTAATCGAAGACGTACCATCACGCACGCCGCGGGTCGGCATCCGGGCGAAGAGTGCCGCATTCCCAATGAGAGGTTTTCAACCTGAAGTCGCAGGTCGCCATCCGCTCCCGCTGGCGCAAGCTCCCGCCCGGCCGGATTGCCCTGATCGCCCTCGCTGTCCTCCGCCACGACCAGCGGCTTTCCGATATGGCGGGCGGCAACGGCGTCTCCGCTTCCACCGTGCGCCGCTGGCTGCTGGAAGTGATCGAGCTGCTGTCGGCGCGTGCTCCGCGCCTGAACCGCGCCCTGAAGAAAATCGCCCGCAAGGGTGGCGTCGTTGTGCTGATCGACGGCACCCTCGTACGCACCCGCCGACGCACCGGGGACGAGAACCGGCCGAACTATTCGGGCAAACACAAAGCCCACGGCCTGCTGTTCCTCGCCCTCACCGACGAGCGTGGCAACCTGCTGTGGATCTCCGCGGCGAAGCCGGGACGCTCCAGCGAGATCACCACCGCCCGCCACAACAAGATCACCACCCGCCTGCGGGAGGCCGGCCTGGGCGCCCTGGCCGACCTCGGCTTCATCGGCCTGGACGACGACCCCGACGACCCAGTGATCATCACCGGCCGCCGGGCGACCCACGGTCAGCCGCTCACCGCCGCCCAGAAGGAGGCGAACCGACTGATCACCGCGAACGCGCGGCGAACGAGCACGGCTTCGCCGACCTGAAGAACTGGCGGATCCTCACCAAGGTCCGCATGAGGGCCCGCCACGCCACCACACTCCTGCGCGCCCTGCTCGTGCTGACGAACGCGGAAGTCAGCCGCTGACGGACGATCACCTGCCAGTGATCACGTCCCTCACCTGCACGAGCACCCACCCACGACCCACGCCAGCCCTGCGACCTGCAACTTCAGGTTGAAAACCTCTCATTGGTCGTGATTGGAGCGATCTTGTGGGTCCTGGGCTCTGTGGGGCATGCGGTCGGCGGGCGACGGCACTACTGGTAGCCGAGAATGTGGCCAGGTGCCTCGCACGACCGTTGGGCACCCGCGTGGCTCCCGGCGGGCCCCGACCTGTTACCCGCCTCTCGCGGTTTTCGGGAGTTCGCCTCGTTCGCCCTGAGGCGACGGTGAAGGACGGTGCCAACGCTCGGGAACTGCCTCAGAGGTGGAGGACGGGCCGGTGGGCGGACATTCATTTCTGCGACTGACGGCAGCTCCGGCTCTCGTGGATGTCCTCACCGCGCTGTTCTCGCAGGCGCCGATGGTGCGGCATCGCGCCAAGGACATCCTGCGTGCGGCCCGACTGCAACTGCTTCCCGCAAATGACCCCGAGGTCGCAAAGGATCTGGAACATGCCAGGAAGGGCAAGCCACTCTCACCGATCCTCCTGGTACGCGGCGAGCTGAACCTCGACGGCGAGCGGCCTGGGTCATGCTGAAGGAGCCCATCCCGCTGGACACGTTGACGATGACGGGGTTCGGCGACTTGCGCAGCAGCGGGAGGAAGGCGTGCGTGACGCGCACGATCCCGACGACGTTCACGTCGAGTACGGCGCTCACGTCGGCCGCGGTGTACTCCTCGACGGGGCCGACCTTGCCGAGGACGCCGGCGCTGTTGACCAGGGCGTCGATCGTTCCCTCATGCGCGGCGACATCCGCGGCCGCGGCCTGGACCGAGGCGTCGTCGGTCACGTCGATCTGAACGAACCGGGCGCCGAGCGACTCGGCCGCGGCCCGACCGCGCTCACGGTGGCGGGCACCGAGGAGGACGGTGTGCCCCGCCTCGACGAGGCGACGAGCGGTTTCAAGACCGAGGGACTTGTTGGCCCCGGTGATGAATGTGGTGGTCATGCTGGCTCCTCCTGGTCCGAACAGCAGGTCGTGCGCTGTTCACGCACTCCATGCTGGGTCCCCGGGAGGGTTGGCGGGAGCTACGGGACTTCCTGGTACCGCGCGCACCACCCAGTAGCCTGGTCCACCGGATGAGGCAGAACGCGGGCCTTCATCCCTGAGGAGACATCCTCTGGACCCCAATGGCCGCAAGGAATTCGAGTTTGCTGCGGGCGTCGGTGCCTGGCTGCGGCGTGTACACCACGAGGCGGAGGTTCGTGTCCTGGGTGTTGAGGATGTCGGAGTTCATGGCGATGTCTCCGACATCCGGGTGCTGGACGAGTTTGTGCGCACTCTGGTGACCGCCCACCGCTCGGCGGCTCCACAACTCGCAGAACCGTGGGCTGAGGTTCAGCCTCGATACCAACGCCGCGAGGTCGGGATCGTCGGGGTACCGGCTCGTCGTCGCGCGCAGGTCGGCGACGAGGGATTCCTCGAACGCCACCCGCTCGGCCGCCGTCTGCCGGACCCGGGGCAGCTCACCCAGGAACTTCCAGACCAGGACGTTGCGGTCTCCCAGACCGCGGACCGTGGGATCGCCGAACGTGGCCGCGAACAGCGGATTCCAGTGCAGCAACTGCCAGGTGGCGTCGTAGATCGCCAACGGGTTGCCGGCGAGCTGGTCCGCGATGCGGTACAGGCTCCCTGGGATCATTCGTGGAACCCGACTCGGATCCGCTGCGTGACCGGCCATGCGCAAAAGGTGAGCATGCTCGTCGTCGGACAGGTGCAGGGCGCGAGCCAGGGCCGAGCAGACCTGCGCCGAGGGTGTCGCCACCCGTCCCTGCTCCAGCCGGACCACGTACTCGACCGAGATGCCGGCCAGCGTCGCCAGCTCCGCGCGTCGCAGACCGGGGACCCGACGGGGTGAGCCGTGTGCGAAGCCCACCGTCGATGGGTCCAGCCGGTCCCGCCACGCCCGCAGCGCGGCACCGAGTTGATCCATGCACACCATCCTCCCGCACACCCCGCCCCGCTGGGTGGTACGCGCTGTACCACGAAGTCCCGTAGCTCCCGCCAACGCTCCCCGGGGGCTCAGTGTCGAGTCGTGAACGGCGCACAACGATGCTGTTCGGAGTCAGGAGGAGCAAGCGTGACCACCACGTCGAACCACTACGTCACCGTGGTGTGGGAAGCCCGGGCCAAATCCGGGAAGGAAGCCGCGATGAAGGCGTTCATGACAGCCGCCGTCACCGCATCGCGCTACGACGCGGGCAACATCGACTACGAGGCTCACCAGGTCGAGGGACAACCGGGCGCGTTCGTCATCTTCGAGCGCTGGGAGAGCCGCGAGGCCCTCGAAGGCCACCTGCAGGCACCCCGCATGCAGGACCTGGTGCCCCAACTGCTGGAACTGATGGACGGCAGCGTCGAGGACGGGATGCGCTTCCTGCAGCCGTTCCGCCCGGCACAGTAGGCCGACCCGGAGCACGGCGGTCATGATCGTCGTCCTCCGACGCTGAGCGGTTTCGAGCAGCAAGACGGCAGCGCGGGCACGGCCGTCCTTCGTGATCACTGAGCGTAGAGACTCCATGATCACGAGGACCCGTGCCTGCTCTGCATCCTCCCCCACACCCGATGCCCATTGCCGGTCGTTCTTACCGCATCCAGCCCACCTGCGGCGATGACTTTTCGAGCGGCACAGGATGTCCAGGGGGATGCTCAAGCGGTTGGCGGAGTCGGCCGCGGCTTCTGCCCACGCGGCGCCTCCGGGATCGGACGCGTCGACGATCAGGACGAATCTGCCGCGTCCGGTGAGGTCGTAGGTGGACCGCTGCCGGTCGCCCCGGCTGATCCAGGCGTGCGGGATGCGGTGGCCCGGCCGGGTCTGGGAGTGGAAGTCCAGTACCGGATCGGCGTAGACATGCGGTGCCGTGCCGTCATGCACGATGGCCGACGAGGTGTAGGTGTAACCGATCTCGATGTTGTGAGCGCGGAACTCGTGGCGCTTGTCGGCGATCGCGGCCGCGACCCGCTCGCGCAGCGCGGCTGTTTCCGCCGTACCGGAGAACAGGTCGGTGAACCGGGCCCAGGCGTGCTCAGGGGACGTGTCCGGCGTCAGCGGGCTCCTGAGCGCGGGGCGTGGACGCGGTCATCAGGGCGGCGGGACCCTCGGGAGGGAGGAACGACGACGGGGCAGCGGCCCCCAGCTGTAGAGGCCCTTGGCTCTTCGAAGACGCTCGGTTCCCAGAGCCGGTCGTCCAGGATGCAGTCGAGCTCGCTGTGGTACTCGAAGAAGCCACCCGCCAGGTCCTTGAGGTACCAGAAGAAGTTCGAGCCGATGTGATGGCGGCCCACTCCCCTGATGTCGTCGCTGATCTTGAAGCGGAGCCCCTCGGTGAAGAACCGCTGAGTGGCGTCCGTGTCGACCGAGCCGATCACGTCGCAGCAGCCGTGGCGGCGGCAGACACGTCCGCGGTCGGCAGAGGAGCGCATGGTGATCGCTTCCTGAAGGTGGCGTGATGTATCGGTAAGCCCATTCTCCGTCCGGGCGGACACGCCGGGCGATCACCGAGGGGCGCGCTCTGCTGTGGCCTGGGCTTTTGCCTTGTCGTGGCGACAAGTGCAGGGGTGCGGTAGTCGGCGAATTATCCCAAGGCGACCGTCAGCGGTCGGCCGCGGACTCACCCGGCACACCTTACGTACTATCGTCGACATCAACGTTCTGGACCAGCAGTTGGAGGAGATCCGCCGCAGCGGCTTCTCAGCGACCGGACCTGTCGGCGGCCACCCTCAGTTGATCGCATCGCAGCTCACACAGAACGGTGACGGGCAAAGCGGCGTCGGACAGGGCCGCCAGGGCGCCTTGGCGACGATCTTTGATCTGCTGGAGCCGACCGGGACCGCCGACATGGGTGGTGGTCTCAGGCGGTTCGGGGAGATGACGTACTGCGGCGGATCACAAGGCGAGGGGTCATCGTGGTCTGCATGGCACGATCCCGCTGTCCTTCCACCCGCTCGATGAGCATCTTCGCGGCGGCGGCGCCCATGGTGTGGCCGGCCTGGTCGACACTGGTGAGCTGCACGGGGGTGAGGGCTGCGATGGCGGTGTTGTTGTAGCCGACGAGGGACAGTTCCTGCGGGACGCGCATGCCCAGCTCATGGGCCGCGCGGTAGACGCCGAGGGCGGCGACATCCGCACCGGTCATGATGGCTGTGGGAGGTTCCGTGCCGGTGAGCAGTTGCATCCCGGCCTTGTAGCCGCCGTCGTCGGAGTACCTGGCCTGGAAGACGCAGGCGTGGTCCTGTAGGCCGTGGCGCTCCATCGCTTCCAGGTATCCGCTGGTCAGCACGATTTCCGGTGTGCGTTTCCACATACTCGACTTGGTGCCGGGCGCCGACAGCAGGGCAATGTTGCGGTGGCCGAGGGATACAAGGTGGTCCACCACGAGCCCCGCTCCGGCGTCGTCCGCGTCCACGACCGAGTCATGGACGTCGGCGGGGTCGTGGTGGCCGATGACGACCGTGGGAGTGGTGGCGGCCGTGGCGAGGACTTCGGTGCGCGGCGTTCCGGGCGCGATCAGGATCAGCCCGTCCATCTGGCGGTCGACCATGGAGCGGATGGTCTTGGCCTGGTTCTCCGCGCCGAATCCGGCGGCCCCGATCAGGACGCTGTACTCACTGTCGAGCAGTTGGTCCCGGATCCCGTCCAGGATGTCGGCGAAGAAGGCGTTGCGGATGTTGTCCAGCAGGACACCGATCGTGTAGGTCCGTCCTCGCATGCCGCGCGCGGCCGCGTGTGGCCGGTAGTCGAGCTCGGCCATGGCGGCGCGGACCCGTTCCTGCATGGTGGCGCTCACTCCGTAGGCGTTGCGCAGCACCTTGGAGACCGCGGTGGTGGACACGCCGGCGTGCCGCGCCACGTCGGTGATCGTCACGCGCTTCTTCTGCTTCGGCGCCGAGTCCATGCGTGGCGCACCCCCGAGTCCTTGTGCTTTGGGCAACGATTTACATGACGGTCCGTGCAGAGGGAACTGGCGCGGACTGCTTTCCTCGATGTTACGGCCTGATGTCTTGACGCGACAGTGGACGGAGTGCACTGTAGTCCCACTTCGTCGTGGGTAACGTTACCCATTCTTCCGGTCCAGACCTCCATCTCGACCGCCCCCCCAATGTCTTCCCGCTGCAACGATGACAGGGAGCCAGCTGTGATCATCGACTTGTCCCGTGCCCGAAGGGCGCGGATCACCGGCCTGACGGCGAGCGCCGCCGCGGTGGTCGTTCTCGCGTCCGGCTGCGGAGGCTCGGGCTCGGGCTCCTCCTCCGCGCCGAAGGAGTTCAGCTACTTGACGAACGCGGAGAACACCACCGTCAAGACGGCGCTGGACACCCTGTCGAAGAACGCGTGCAAGGCACAGAACCAGGCGCTGCCGCTGAAGGTGGACACGGTGCCGCAGACCAGCCTGGACCAGAAGCTTCAGCTGCTCGGCGGGCAGAACGCGCTGCCCGTGCAGTTCGCAGCCGGCAACGCCCCTGCCTTGACCGACCAGCTCTACAAGTCCGGCAAGGTGGCCGACCTCGAGAAGAAGCTGAACGAGCTGGGTGTCTACGACCAGATCGAGCCGGCGGCGATCTCCACCATCAAGGCGCTGTACGGCGGCAAGGTCGAGGTCCTGCCGTACGAGTACAACATCGAGGGCATCTTCTACAACAAGAAGCTGTTCAGCGAGAACGGCCTGTCCGTGCCCACCACCTGGGACCAGCTGGTGTCGAACGCGGCGAAGCTGGAGGCGAAGGGGATACAGCCGTTCTCCGCCTCCGGGCAGCAGGGCTGGCCGATCACGCGGCTGGTCAGCGGCTACCTGTACCGCAGCCTGGGGCCGGACGCGCTGAAGGACGTGGCTGACGGCAAGGCCAAGCTGACCGACCCGAAGTACGTCGAGGCGGCCCAGAAGGTGGCCGACCTCGGCAAGAAGGGCTACTTCGGCAAGGGGGTCGGGTCGATCGACTACGATACCTCGTTCAACCAGTTCCTCACCGGCAAGGCCGCCATGTTCTACATGGGCAGCTGGGCGCTGACGAACATCGCCGACCCCAAGCAGAACAAGGTGGGCGCCGAGAACATCGGCTTCATGCCCTTCCCCGCGGTCGCCGGCGGCAAGGGCTCGATCGACCAGTACCCGTCCAACGTCGGCCTGGCGATGACGCTGGGGGCCAAGACCTTCGATCGCAAGGTCGGCGACTGGGTCACCTGCATCGCGAAGAACTACGGCAGCGCCGCGCTGAACGGCCAGGGCTCCATCTCGGGCTTCAAGACCAACACCCCCGTCAAGGACCCGAACGAGATCACCACACAGGTCAGGAAGACCATCGGCGAGTCGAAGCAGAACGTCCTGTGGTTCGAGGCCCTGTTCAGCACCAAGGCCACCACTGTCAGCCAGACGAACGCGGCTTCCCTGGCGACCGGGAGCATAAGCCCGCAGAAGTTCATGCAGACCGTTCAGGACGCGCTGTCCAGCAGCTGAGGTCCGGTGCTGACGGCTCAGGACCCGCCGCAGTGCCGCTCCTGAGCCGCACGTCCGGAACCCTCCCTCCACGGGCCCGCCCGCATCCCCTCCAACGAAGTGGACACCACCCATGCACCGTGTACTCGGTGACCGCAGGGCCATCCTGATCCTGGTAGGCCCCGCCCTGCTCGTCTACTCCCTCATCATGCTGGTCCCCATGGTGTGGTCACTGGGCTACTCGTTCACCAAGGGCAACACCATCGAGGGCTTCACCGGCAATGGCCTGGACAACTTCCAGCGCCTGTTCAGCGACCCGGCCGTCCGCCAGGCACTCTGGTTCACCCTCAAGTACGCCGTGGCCGTGACCGTCGGGCAGGTCCTCGCCGGCTACCTTCTCGCCCTGCTGTACGTCTTCTTCCTCAAGCGCGCCTCGGCGCTCATCCGCACACTGGTGTTCTTCCCGGTCGTCCTCCCCACGGTGGCGGTCGGCCTGCTCTTCCAGAAGCTCTTCCAGGTCGCCCCGCAGACCGGCCCCGTCAACTCGCTGCTCAACATGGTGGGCCTGGAGTCGGTCGACTGGTTCGGCAGCAGCGGCAATGCGTTCTGGGTCCTGATCCTCATGGACGTCTGGCGCTCCATGGGCTTCTACGCCGTCCTGCTGTTCGCGGGGCTGGTCGACATCCCCGACGAGGTGCTGGAGTCGGCCCGCCTGGACGGGGCCTCGGGCCTGCGGCTCGTACGCCACATCGTGCTGCCCCTGTCGTTCCCGGTCCTGATGTCGTCGCTGATCTTCAGCATCAACGGCACGCTGAAGGCCTTCGACTCCATCCTCGCCCTCACCAACGGCGGTCCCGGCAACGCCACCACACCGCTGACCCTCTACATGTTCCAGACGTCGTTCACCTACAGCGACTACGGCTACGGAAGCACCATCGCGCTGCTGCTGACCGTGGTGTGCCTGCTGGTGACCCTGGTCGTCTTCCGCCTCTCGCGGCGCGACCTCACGAAGGGCTGAAGCCATGGCAGTCGACACGCCCATCAAGACGAAGGCCCCGCGCATCAGCCACCGGCCCGGCACCATCCGCACCGCAGGGCGGCGCCGCCGCGCCGGACGACTCTGGGTGAAGGCGGTCGTCGGTCTGCTGCTGGTCGTCGAGGTCTATCCCTTGCTGTGGATGTTCCTGACCTCGCTGAAATCCAACAGCGACTACCTGAACAACTCCACCTGGAGTCTGCCGACGTCCTGGGAGTGGGGGAACTACAGCGAGGCATGGACCACCGGCCACATCGGCCTGTACGTCAAGAACAGTCTGCTGGCGGTTGTTCCGTCGCTCGCGCTGATCCTCCTGCTCGGCACCGCCGCCGGCTTCGCGCTGCAGATCATGGTGTGGAAGGGGCGCAGTCTGACCCTGCTGCTGTTCCTCGCGGGCATGATGGTCCCGTCCCAGATGATCCTGCTGCCGCTGTTCACGGTGTACTTCCAGACGGGCCTGTCGGGCACCTTGTGGCCGCTGATCCTCACCTACACCGGCACCGGTCTGCCGCTGACGGTGTTCATGATGGCCACGTACTACAAGGCCGTGCCCCGGGAGCTGTTCGAGGCGGCCACCATCGACGGGGCCGGGATCCTGCGGTCCTTTTGGACCATCAGTGTGCCCATGGTCCGCAACGCCGTCCTGACCGTCGGCCTGGTGCAGTTCTTCTTCCTCTGGAACGACCTGCTCATCGCGCTGACCTTCACCAACAACCAGGACCTGCGCACCATCCAGGTCGGCCTGCTCAACTTCAGCGGGGAGTTCGGCGCCACCCAGTACGGACCGCTGTTCGCGGCCATCTGCATCAACGTCTTCGGCACGCTGATGGTCTATCTCTTCCTCAACCAGAAGGTCATGAAGGGCCTGACCGGAGGAGCAGTCAAGGGCTGACGCCCGCTCCCACCTCCCCATCCCGGCGCAACACGGGTTGCCGCACCGCCCACTTCACGGAAGGTCCCCCCTTTGATGCTCCTCCAGCCTGCCCCGGTGTCGTTCGAGCACCTGCTTGACGGCCTCGGCACCGGCGTCGCCGCACCGCGCCTGTCGTGGTCGCTGCCGGCCGGCGCCGGTGCCCAGGATGGGTACGAGATCGAGCTCGACCGCGAGGACCATGTCCACCGCACCGGCCGCATCGACAGCACCGACCAGGTCCTCGTGTCGTGGCCGGGGGAGCCCCTCACCTCCCGGGAACGAGTCACCGTCCGGGTCCGGGTCTGGGCCGGCGGGAATACCCCGTCCGCCTGGAGCCCGCCCAGCGTTGTCGAGGCGGGCCTGCTGGAGGCATCGGACTGGAGCGCCGTCCCCGTCGGCGCCGACTGGCCTGAGGACCCCGACAGCGACCGGCGTCCGGCCCGTGTACGACGTGACTTCACCCTGCGCCGTCCGGTGGCGCGCGCCCGCCTGTACGTCACCGCGCACGGACTGTACGAAGCGGAGATCAACGGCAGGCGCGTAGGAGACGACGCCCTGTCACCCGGCTGGACGGTCTACCACGAGCGGCTGCGCTACCGCACCTACGACGTGACCGACCACCTCACCCAAGGCGCCAACACCATCGGCGCATGGCTCGGCGACGGCTGGTACCGCGGCCGCCTCGGCTTCGACGGCGGCACCCGCGACATCTACGGCACCGACCTGTCCCTGATCGCCCAGCTCGAAGTGGTCCACGACGATGGCACCACCACCGTCATCGCCACCGACCACTCCTGGACCGCGGCGCCGGGGCCGATCCTCGTGAGCGGCCTGTACGAGGGCGAGACCTTCGACGCCCGCCTGGACGACCCCCACTGGACAATGCCACATGCCAAGCGCACGGCCGAGTGGACACCTGTCGCCACCGGCGTCCGCGACATGCACACGCTCGTCGCTCCCCAGGGTCCGCCGGTGCGCTGTACCCAGGAGGTCAGTCCGGTCGCGGTGATCCGCAAGGAAGACGGCCGCTACCTGCTCGACTTCGGCCAGAACCTCGTCGGCCGGCTGCGCATCACCGCCGACGGACCGGCGGGGACCACGATCACCCTGCGCCATGCGGAAGTCCTGGAGGACGGCGAGCCGGCCACCCGCCCGCTGCGCGAAGCCCACGCCACCGACACCTACATCCTGGCCGACGACGGTCCCCGCACCTGGCAACCGCGGTTCACCCTGCACGGCTTCCGCTACGCCGAGATCGGCGGATGGCCCGGCGACCTGTCGGACGGCGCTGTCACCGCACTGGTGCACCACACCGACATGCGCCGCACCGGCTGGTTCGAGTGCAGCGACACGCTCGTCAACCGCCTCCACGAGAACGTCGTGTGGAGCATGCGCGGCAACTTCGTCGACATCCCCACCGACTGCCCGGCCCGCGACGAACGTCTCGGCTGGACCGGAGACCTGCAGATCTTCGCCCCCACGGCGAGCTTCCTGTACGACTGTGCGGGCCTGCTCGACTCCTGGCTCACCGACGTCGCCATCGAACAGCTCCCCGACGGCACCATCCCCTGGTATGTGCCCGTCATCCCCGGCGGCCCCATATGGACCCCCATCCAGCCGGGTGCCGCCTGGGGCGACGTCGCCGCCCTCACACCGTGGGTGCTCTACCAGCGGTTCGGCGACCTCGAGCTGCTCCGCCGTCACTTTCCCGCCGGTCGCGCCTGGGTCGATCTGATAGAACGGCTCGCCGGCCCGAGCCGACTGTGGGACACCGGCTTCCAGCTGGGCGACTGGCTCGACCCCATCGCACCGCCCGACGACCCGGCGGCCTCCCGCACCGACCGCTACCTCGTCGCCACCGCCTACTTCGCCTGGTCGGCCAGGCACCTGGCCTGGTCCGCCGAGGCACTCGGTGAGACGCACGCCGCCCGGCACTACGGCACACTGGCCGATGAGGTCACCCAGGCCTTCCGCGGCCGCTACGTGCTGCCGACCGGCCGCATGACCAGCGACAGCCCCACCGCGTACTCCATGGCCCTCGTCTTCGGCCTGCTCGACGATCCCGCGCAGCGCCAATACGCCGGAGACCGGCTCGCCGCCCTCGTCCTGGAGGACAACGCCCGCATCGCCACCGGCTTCGTCGGCACCCCGCTCATCTGCGACGCCCTCACCGACACCGGACACCTCGACGTCGCCTACCAGCTGCTGACGCAGACCGAATGCCCCTCCTGGCTCTACCCGGTCACCCAGGGAGCGACGACCATCTGGGAACGCTGGGACAGCCTGCGCCCCGACGGCAGCCTCAACCCCGGCGGCATGACCTCCTTCAACCACTACGCCCTCGGCGCTGTCGCCGACTGGCTGCACCGCGTCGTCGGCGGCATCGCCCCCACCGCACCCGGCTACCGCACCATCGCCTACAAGCCACGCCCCGGAGGAGGAATCACCTGGGCCAACACCCGCCATGAGACGCCATACGGCACGGCGGCCCTGTCCTGGGAGCTGACCGCGGACGGGTTGACCGCCCGCATCACCGTGCCCGAGGGGTGCCTCGGGACGGTGGAACTCCCCGGCTGCGAGCCGCTGACCCTCGGACCCGGCGACCACACCATCGACACCGCCGACCTCCGACGGGACGCCGCGTAAGCGACGCCACAACCCCAGGGAAAGCAGGTCACTTCGCCCGGGGCACCCGCTCCTCTCCGATTCGAGCGGCGGTCCAGGACGTCCTCCCCGGCCCTGGACGAGGCCCGTCCGGAGGGGTGAGTCCGGTGCCGGGCCGCCCTGACACGGCCCGGCACCGCTCCACAGTCCACCGCACCCCGGCGGTACGACCGCACCAGCCCGACGCCGGTGTGCACCTTCCGGGGCGAGTTCGCAAGGTAGCACCCCTGATCAGCATCACTTCCCGTCCGAAGGAGTACGGAAGAATGAATCGTTTCAGTGGTATGACCCGACGTCAGGCCGTGGCCGCGGCCGTGCTGGGCACCGCCGGTGCCGTGATCACCAGCCTTCCCGCCTCGGCCGCCACCCGGGCCGCGCAGGGCGCGCAGCCGTGGCGCGACACCGCCAAGCCCTCGTCCTGGCGGGCCGAGGCCCTGCTGAAGGCGATGACGCACGAGGAGAGGGTCACGCTCGTCACCGCTGTGGAGGTGGCGGACTTCAAGCCCTTGGAGTATCTGGGCATCCCGGCGATGACGCGGGTGGATGCCTCCGACGGGCTGCGAGGGGACACGGGCGTGACCGCCTTCCCCGCGCCGAACGCGCTCGCCGCCACGTTCGACACCGGGCTGGCGGAGAAGTACGGCCAGGCCATCGGCGCCGAGGCCCGCGCCAAGGGCTGGAACGTCCTGCTCGGTCCGACCGTCGACATCGACCGCAACCCGCGCGGCGGCCGGGAGGTCGAGTCGTACGGGGAGGACCCCCTGGTCAACGGGGCGATGGGCGCCGCCGTCACCAAGGGCTTCCAGAAGAACGACGTCATCGCCCAGGTCAAGCACTTCACTGTCTACAACCAGGAGGAGGGTCGTAACTCCCTGGACGTGAGGGTCTCCGAACGGGCGCTGCGCGAGCTGTACTACCCGGCCTTCGAGCACGCGATCCGCGAGGGTGGCGCGCTCTCGATCATGGGCTCGTACCCCAAGGTCAACGGCGTCTACGCCTGTCAGAACGAGCACATCATCACCGCGCTGAAGAAGGACCTCGGACTCAAGGGCTATCTGGGCACCGACTTCCAGCCGTCGGCGGACCCGGTCGAGATCTTCACGGCCGGTGTCGATTCCAGCGCGCTCGAGCCGGACACCCCCAAGGAGGCCTTCTCCGACGGGCGTATTCCGCGAGAGCGTACGAACGACGCGGCTCGCCGCATCCTGTTCGCGCTCTTCGACTCGGGCGCCTTCGACCATCCGCTGCCGGCCGCGCCCGCCGACGTCGTGACCACGCCCGAGCATCAGACCCTGGCCCGGGTCACGGGCGAGCAGGCCACCGTGCTGCTCAAGAACGCCGGCGGTGTCCTCCCGCTGTCCAAGAAGAAGACAATCGCCGTGATCGGCCCCGCGGGCAAGGACGCCATCACGGGTGTCGAGGGCTCCTCGTACGTCGATCCGGGCGACTTCACCACGGCCGCCGATGCGATCAAGGCGAAGGCGGGCACCGGTCGCGTGTTCGTCGCACAGGGCTCGTTCGGCGATGTGGCGCTGCCGGTCGTCCCAGCCGATGTCTTCGCCACCGCGGACGGGAAGCAGGGCCTGCACGCCGTGTTCTTCGGCAACGAGGAGTTCACGGGCGACCCGGTCGCCACCACGACCACCCCCAACGTCGACTTCCGCTGGGGCAACCCGGTCGGCGGCCTGCCGAGCAAGTGGTCCGCCCGCTGGACCGGCACGATCACCCCGCCCACCACCGGCTGGGTGCGCTTCTCGACCCTGCTGTCCGGCGCCGCCAAGGTCGTCGTCGACGGCGAGACGGTTTTCAACGACTCCCGCTTCGTCTGGGACTTCTTCCACGCGCCGCAGGAATACACCCTCGGCGGCGTTACCCGGCTCACGGCCGGCAAGCCCGTCGAGATCACCGTCGAGTACTCCACGAAGGACGTCGGCTTCAACGGCCCCAGCATGAAGCTGTGCTGGCAGCCCGACTCCCTCATCCCCGAGGCCGTCGAGACGGCGAAGAAGGCCGACATCGCCGTGGTGTTCGTCAACAACTTCACCGGCGAGGCGATGGACCGCGACGACCTGAGTCTGCCCGGCGACCAGAACCAGCTCATCGAAGCCGTGGCCGCCGCCAACCCCAACACCGTGGTGGTCCTCAACACCTCCGGCCCGATGCTGATGCCGTGGCTGGACGACGTGAGGGGAGTCCTTCAGGCTTGGTACCAAGGCGCCGCGACCGGCACCAGCATCGCCAACGTGCTGTACGGCGACGCCGAGCCCGGCGGCCGCCTCCCGGTCACTTTCCCCGCCCGCGAGGACCAGGGTCCGTCCACGTACACGGGAGGCAAGAACGACACGGCCAACGGCATCATCTCCTACGATGAGGGCATCTACGTCGGCTACAAGTGGTACGACAAGAACCGCCAGAAGCCGCTCTTCCCCTTCGGCCACGGCCTGTCGTACACCTCCTTCGCCTACGACAGGCTGCGTGTCCAGGACCTCGACCTGGGCAGCGCGCGAGACACCGCCACCGTCCGGGTCGAGGTGAGGAACACCGGCCGACGCGCAGGCTCGGACGTGGTTCAGATCTATATCGGTCACCTGCCGACCAGGACGGACACACCGGAGAAGCAGCTGGCCGGGTTCGCCAGGGTGTCGCTGAAGCCGGGTGAGCGGGAGACCGTCACGGTCGAGATCGACCGCCGCAAGCTCTCGTACTGGGACGAGTCCAGGAACCGCTGGGTGACCCCCACCGGCAAGGTCCCCGTCTACGTCGGCCGGTCCGCCGCCGACATCAAGCTCGCGGGCAGCATCCCGGTCACGTAGCTCCGTATCCCCCACATACCGGGGTCGGCCCGCGTCCGCCGCCGTGTACGGCGGAGCGGGCCGTCCCGAATCCCCCTCACTCAAGGGAGACCAATGAACCCCCAGCGCCGCACATGAGTGAAGCTCAAGCGCCGTACTGTCATGACCGCTTCACTTCTCGGTGTCGCCGGCATCGCTCTGCCGACCGCGGCCGCGACGACCGTCTCCAGGAAGGCTCGAAACTCCAAGGAAAACCCGCGCTCGAACACCTCCGTCGCGATCAACGCCAACGAGAAGCTGGCCACCGTGACGATGGCCCAGGCTGCGGGCGCCCGGCCGGTCATTACCGTCAACTACGGCTCCGGCACCGCCCAGGAGGCCGCCGACTGGGTCCGCTACGCCAACATCACCAAGGGCTATGGCATCACCCACTGGGAGATCGGCAACGAGGTCTTCGACAATGGCCACTACGGGACCGGATGGGAGTACGACACCCAAGAGCCCGCACGCCTACGCGAACGCCGCCATGGAGTACATCACCGCGATGAAGGCGGTCGACCCGTCGATCAGGGTCGGCGTCGTGCTCACCACCCCCGGCTTCTGGCCGGACGGCGAAGTCGGCTCCGAGGACTCCGGCGACTGGAACGACGTGGTCCTGTCGACCGTCGGCGGCCGCGCGGACTTCGGCATCTTTCACTGGTACCCGTACACGGACAGCACCACGGAAGCCGAGATGCTCACCAGACCGCCTACCGCTGCCTCGGTCGTCGAGGCGTTCCGCGCCGACCTCGACCGCCACGACGCGACCAACACCGAGATCTTCGTGACCGAGCTGAACGGCGGCAAGCCCCGCAACACCCAGGCGCAGGCGCTGTGGGCCGCCGACGCGTACCTGTCCCTGGCAGCCGCCGGAGTACACAACGCGACCTGGTGGAACGTGCACAACGGATCCGGCGGCACCGCCACCGATGTCACCGGCGCCACCGATTACAACGACGAGGGCCTCCTGTCCAACGGCAGTGGCAACGAACCGGCCGCACAGACTCCGTTCCGCGCCTACTACGGCATCCAGATGCTCTCTCGTGTCGCCCAGGCCGGAGACATCTTGGTCCGCGCCTCCTCCAGCACCACAACGGTCAGCGCGCACGCAGCGCGCCGGGCGAACGGCGCACTGAGCGTCCTGCTCGTCAACAAGGACCCGGCCAACTCCGTCACGGTGACCCTCTCCTACACCGGCTACCGGCGCACGGCGCGGCGCCGCCCCGGTGTCGAAGTGGAAGAAGTCTGCGGCGATGATGCCCTCGGCCTGGGCCCACTCGGTTCCCTCGGGCGTAGCAGTCGGCAACGGACGTGTTGCGGCTGCCGTCGCCATGCGGGGTGGCCCCCCATCGCCACAGCGAGGCTGTGGCGCAGCAGCACGGCAGACCATAATGGCGCGCGACCGGCGGGCACGTGAACTGCGCACGTGCGGGGCGGGGATCAGGGCGGGCCCCCCAGCGGGCGAAGGCCGTCGGCTGCTGTGGATCCTGGCCCCGGCGCGCGCGGGCCCGGCACGGTGGAGCGGCCCCTCCCTCCCGTGCCTGGCCCCTGCCCCGTCCGTCAGCCGTTGACCGGCTGCGGGACGGAGCCGTGGAGGGTACCGGTGTCCGCACCGAGCCGAGGTGCCGGAGCGGCCGCCGGCGCCGGGTCATCGGAGAACATCAGCGGTGAACCGTGCAGCAATAAAGACACCCTTCAGGCGTGCGTGTGCGGAGCGTGTACCGGCCCGGTGCCGCCCGCCGTCGCGGCCGCGGTGAGCGTCGCGGCCACCGCCACCAGCCCCGCCGCGGCCCGCGGCGGCCGGCCGCGGCCGGGCCCGGCTCATTCGCAGCAGTGGTCCGGCGCCCCGGACCCGTGGCCGGCCGCCGCGGGCCGCGGCGCATGGCAGGAGACGGGTGGGGGCACGTCGAGGGCCGGATTGCGGTCGAAGAACCCGTCGGGCTCCAGCCGCAGCCGCGCCCTGGCCACCGGCATCACCGGCCACTCCTCGGGGCGCGGGAAGTGGTGCGAGCCGACGGTGGCCCACAGCACCAAATCCGTGCCGTCCAGCGAGCGGTCCTCCTCCTGCCACTTGTGCACGCCGTCCGCGCCCGGCTCGGCCTGGTTGGGGTACTCACCGGCGACGAACCGTCGGTCCGGGTCGTAGGCGGTCGCCCACAGCTGCCGGCCCACGAACGGAGCGCGGCGGGCGCACACACTGTCCTCCCGCACCGGCAGGACCGCGGTGTTCTCCAGGTGCACCCGGTACGCCGTCGGTTCGCCCATCCGGTTGCGGGCCTCGGCGCTCTCCACCCGCCAGTGCAGCGCACGCGACGGATCGGTGCGCCGGGCTCCCTCCGCCTCGCTGAGGATGGGGCGCAGCACGGTCCGGGCGGCGTTGCCGTACGGGTCCAGCTCCGGGTCGGTCTCGTGCTCGGCGGTGACCTCCACCAGCCGGTTGCGGGGGCCGTCCACGGCCATGTCGAGGCGGACGCTGAAGAAGTGCTGGTGGTTGGTGACCGCGACGTTCGGGGCGACCCGCCGGGCGTAGGGGGTCTCTTCGCTCTCCGCCACGCCGGTGGCGGAGAGGATGCCGGTCATCTTGATCTCCAGCATCACCGAGCCGTCCTGGTACAGCGACCAGTAGAAGCCGTAGTCGTAATTGGCCACCGTGGCGAACGCGGAGATGATCAGACGGCGGGACCGGCGCACCTCCGTGCGGCCGCTGCGGCCGTCGTGGTGCTTCCACAGGATGCCATCGTCCTCCTCATGCAGGCAGACGGCGTTGGGAATGACCCGGGGGACGCCGTCGCCGCCGAGCACCGCGGCGTCGAAGTAGTGGATGACGCCCAGGCAGTCGCAGCCCAGGGCCAGGGAGTTGGTGAGCGGGCCCGCGCCGTACTCGCCCCAGTCGAAGAAGTTCTTGCGGTACTGGGTGGAGGCGGTGTCGAAGTAGGGGACGTACATCTCGTTGACGGCCGCGCGCCGGATCACCTGCCGCGGGCCCTTGCCACCCGCGTCGAAGGTCAGGTCGTGCAGCACCAGGCCCTCGCGGTGGGTGAAGCCGACCCGTACCGACCAACCCTGCCAGTCGATCCGCTGACCGGTGACGGTGAAACTGGGGCCTTCGGGCTGGACCACCTCCAGGGGCCGCAGGCCCGGCCGGGGCGGCACCACTCCGGTGGAGAACACCCCGGACTCCTGTGACAGCGGAACCACACCGTGGTCCTCGATGTGAAGGATCTCCATGGACTCCATGTCGATGATCGGCACCACGCCCTGCACGGGGCGCGCGTAGCCGTTGTCGTCCTCGGAGGTGCGGTGCCACACGCTGCCCCAGGTCAGCCGGCGGCCCTTGTACTCGGGCGGTTCGAAGCCGCCGATCGACTCCGGGTCCACCATCACCAGCGACACGTCGTGGATGCCGCGCAGCGCCAGCGCCCGCTGGAAGCGCGGGTCCGCCCGGCAAGCGGCAGCGGCCTGCCGCGCCTCCTCGGAGGAACAGCCCGGACTGCGCACATCCAGCTCCCGCCAGGCGGTGCTCCGCGGCGCGTCGCCGAGTTCGAGGCCGACCTCGTACGCGAGGTGCGCGGAGGGGCAGATCACGACCGCGCGGGCTCTCCGCGTCTCGCCGGGGGCGGCACGGCGGGCGTGGTCCTCGTCCAGTGTCACGCCCCAGAAGCGCGCGTCCTCGGTGACCCGGGCGTCGCCCCGCAGGACCTTGGCGGCGGTGGCCAGTTCGGCCGCGGTGAGGGGGTCCAGCGGATGTGGCGCGTCCGCCGGTACGGGCTCGGGGGCGAGGGTGCTCATCGGGGGTTTCCTTCCAAAAATCCGGCGAGGTCTGCCGCGGCGCCGCCGTGGGGCGGGCCGTGGAACACGGTTGCGCCGTCGGCGCGTGGATCGGAGGCGCCGTCCAGTCGGCCGTCGGCGGCCAGCCGCACCACTTGGGTGTGACCGGCCAGGTCGGTGCGGCCGGGAGCGGCGACGACCGGTACGTCCGACGGGAAGCCGGGCGTGGCGGCGGGGACGGACCCGGGCTCGGCCAGCAGGGTCTGTGTTGCGTGGCCGATGTCGCGGGCGCCGACCACCCAGCGCGGCCGGTCCAGCACGGCGGCCGGGTCGGTGGCCGGGTCCATAAGATCCGGCGCCGTCTGGGCGAGGATCTGCGGCTGGGCCCGGCCGCCCTGGCAGCCGGCCGCCAGCAGCAAGTCGGCGGACCGGCCGAGCACGGGGCACAGGGTGTGCGGGGGCCGCAGCCCGGGTCCGATGAGGGCCGGGTGGCCGGGCAGCAGACTGAAAGCCGAGCCGCGGTTGTGCAGCACGATGCCGGTGTCCGGCTCGCAGATGCCGGAGCCGAAGGTCTGGTAGACGCTCTGGATCAGGGAGACCGCCAGCCCCGAGGAGTCCACGGCGGTGACCGCGACCGTGTCCCCGGCGGGCCGGAACGGCGGCTTCGGCGGCTGCGCACCGGCGAGCGGCGCCGGCCGCAGCAGTCCGTCCAGATCCACCTCCGTGCCGCGTGGATCGCCCAGCAGCCGGTCACGGGCCGCCGAGGCGTCCTGGCAGCGGGCCGCCAGGAGGCCGGTCCGCCGTGGCTCGGGGAGTGTCGCGGCCGCGGCGGCGGCCTCCAGGACGGCCAGCAGGCTCGCGCCCTGACTCGGTGGCGGCGCGGTCCACCAGCGGGTGCCGGACACGTCCAGCGCCAGTGCCTCGACGCTCTCCGCGCGGTGGGCCGCGAGGTCGCTCGCGGTCAGTGGGCTGCCGGCCCGGCGCAGCCCGTCCGCCAGTGCCTCGGCAACCGCCCCCCGGTAGAAGGACGACGGATCGTCCGCCAGCGCACGCAGTACGGCGGCCAGCCGCGGCTGCGGCAGTGGGTCGCCCTCGTCGAGCGGCGCCCCGCCGGGCCCGGCCAGCAGCGCGCTGAGCCCGGGATCCGCGGCGATCCGCGCGGACTGTTCGCGCACGGCGCGCGCCAGCCCCGCCGATACGGTGGCACCCTCCTCCGCCAGCGCGGCGGCGTTCCGCAGGGTGGCGGCCAGGGTCCCCGGTGTGCCATGGGTTTCGGCGAGCTCGGCCCAGCCGGCCACCGCGCCGGGTACGGTCACGGTCAGCGGCCCCTGCGCGGGCATCCGCGGGTCCGCGGCGCGCAGCGTGTCGACATCGACGTCGTGTGCGGCCGCGCCGGCCGACAGCACCGCGCGCACCGTGCCGTCGGGGGAGTGGACGAGTGCGATCAAGTCGCCGCCGAGAGAGCATTGGTGGGGGTAGACGACGGTGAGGACGACCGCCGCCGCCAGTGCGGCGTCCACCGCGTTGCCGCCCCGCTCCGCCGCCTGCCGGGCGGCCGCCAGCGCCGCCGGGTGCGGCGCGGCCAGGATCAGCGGGGACGCGGCGGTCACGCCTCGTCCCGCGGCAGGAGCACGGTGCGCGAGGGGGCAGCCTCGGCACCCTGCAACGGCACCGGGAGGGAGAGCATGTCGTACACCCCGGCCGGCGTGTGCAGCAGGTCGACCACCTCAAGAATCAACACGTCTGCGGCGCACAGCAGTTGGTGGGTCGGCCAGTCGGTGGTGTGGGCGACGGCCTCGATGCTCAGGTAATCGATGCCCGCGGTGCGTACCCCGGCCTCGATGAGGCGTTCCGCGCCGTCCGGGGCCAGTCCGACCCACTGCCGGGCCTTCCACGGGCTGCGCAGTACGCCCTCCGAGTTGCTGGTGCGCAGCAGCACGCGCTCTTCGGAGCCGAGGCCGGCCGCGTCGAGGTCGGCGGCGGTGATCTGCTCTTTCACATGCGTCAGGTCCAGTACCCGCGCGGCGCCGTTGAGAGCGGACAAGTCGAGCCGGTCGACCGTCTTTCCGCCGTCGATGAAGTGGGCGGGAGCGTCGATGTGCGTGCCGGTGTGGGTACCGATGCGCCAGCGGCTCACATTGGAGGCGTCGCCGGCGGTGCGGGATTCGACGATCTCCACCTCGGGGCGGCGGCCCCAGTGCAGCATTCCGGGGTGGATCGGCACCGACACGTCGATGGCCTTGCCGAAATCCAGATTCATGCACTTACCCCTTATTGGATTCGAATATGATGGAAGTGGATCCAAAAGATCTACCGACCACGAGAAGGGCTTGACCGACTCCGATGACGCCCCAGACTGATGAGGGCCCCCTCGTCGACGACATCGCGGCCCGCATTCGCGCGCGGATCATGAACGGCGAGCTGGCGATCGGCAAACCGTTGCGCCAAGCGGCGCTGGCCGCCGAGTTCGGGGTCAGCCGCACACCGGTACGCGAGGCGCTGCGCCAGTTGCAGAACGGCGGGCTGATCGAGGTGCAGCCCAACCGCGGCGCGGTGGTCCGAGTGCCCACGCCCTGGGAGGTGCGCCAGGCCTACGAGGTGCGCGCCGAGCTGGAGGGGCTGGCCGCCCGGCGTGCCGCCTCGCGTATCACGGAGCGTCAGCTCACCGCACTGCGGGAGCACAACGCCGTCCTGCGCGAGGCCGCGGAGCGGGCCGCCGGTGAGGAGGCGGCCGCCGGCAGCCCCGCGACCACGGCGGCCAACGACTGCTTCCACACCGTCGTCTGCGAGGCGGCCGACAACCCTTGGCTGAGCCGGATGATCGACCGGATCAACGAGAGCTTCCCGCGCAACGTCTCCTCGCTCGCCCTCGCCGGTGACGAGCGCCACCGGCAGCAGAACATCCGGCAGCACGAGCTCATCGTCGGAGCGCTGACCGCCCGGGACGCGGACCGCGCCGACGAGGTCATGCGCGACCACGTCATCAGCTCCGGCGAGCTTCTGACCGCCTGGTACGAGCGCCGCTCCCAGACCGTCTTCCACGGCTGAGACGGCCCCCGGCCATTCGGGCCGCCCGGTGGCGCCCCTCACCCGGCACCACCGGGAAACAGCCGGGACGGGGACAGGAAGTCCAGGTCCGGGCGGGCGGTCCCGCACACGAGATCGGCCAGTGCCTCGCCGATCGCCGGGCCGAACTTGAAACCGTGTCCCGAGCACGCCGACGCCACCAGCGCCCGCTCCACTCCCGGTACCTCGCCGACCACGAAACGCCGGTCGGCCGTCATGGTGTAGAGGCAGGTCAGGCTCTCGGTCACCGGGCCGGCACCGGGCAGCACCTGGGCCACCGCCTCGGCGAGCAGGGCGAGTTCCGCCGCGGTCGCCGCGGGGCGGGGCGCGTCCGGATCCCAGGCCGGGCCGCTGTCAAGACCCACTTTGAGGCCGCGGCCACCGGTCGCGGGGAACCCGTACAGCAGCCCCTGCGGCAGATCCACGGAGAAGCTGCCCAGGCCGGACGGGCCCAGCGGTCCCGCCGGGTCGGCGGCGAAGTAGGCGTTGACGATGCGGGTGACCGTCAGCCGCCCCGCCAGCGAGGGGACCTGGGCCGCCGTCCAGGGACCGGTGCACAGCACCAGGTGCCGGGTGCGCAGTACGCTGTCTGCGGTGCGCACCACGACCTGGTCGCCGTCCGGTTCCCAGCCGATGACCGGGGTACGGTCCGCGACGGCCGCGCCCGACCGTTCGGCCAGCGTCAGCTGGGCCCGCAACGTCTCCTCCGCGTCGATGATCCCGGCCCGCGGGTCGTGTACGGCGCCGAACCCGGCGGGCAGCCGGAGCCCCGGGAAGATCCGCGCCGCCTCCTCGGGGCCGACCTGCCGGCAGCCGGGGCCGCGCAGCGGATCCGGCCGGTCCACCGGCGCCGCGTACAGCCCGCCGGTGATGTCGACCAGACGGGTCTTCGCGGCGTCCTCCAGCTCCTCCCAGGCCCGGTAGGCGGTGTCCACCAGACCGTCCCAGTCGGGATGGGGATAGGCGCGCCGGATCATCCGGGTCGCACCGTGCGAGGACCCGAGGTCATGGCCCAGGGCGTACTGCTCCAGGCCCAGGACGTCGAGTCCGCGCGCGGCCAGCCGGCGCAGGGCGGCACTGCCGTGCACGCCGAGGCCGACCACGATCGCGTCCCGGCACCGGGTGCCACGGCGGGCCGCAGCGGGCGCGGGTGCGGGTGCGGGGGCAGCGGCGCCGGACCGACGTGCCGGCTCCCGCGGCGGTGTGGGCGTGCCGTGCGGGCTGACGATCTCCCGCACCGCCTCGACCAGGGCGTCCAGGTCGGCCCGGTCGTTGTAGACGTGCACCGAGGCCCGCACCACCTTGGTCAGGCCCCGGGGATCCATGTCCCAGCGGCCGTGCCCCGCCGGCACCGCGATCAGATGGATCCGGCGGCGGGCGAGTTCTCGCTGCACCGCGCCGGCGTCCAGTCCGTCGACCACGAAGGTGACGATGGCGCCGCCCGCGGCCGGCGGGTCGGTGACGCGTACGCCCGGCAGTTCGGCGAGGTGTTCCCGCAGTGTGGTGGCGAGCGTCGCCAGATGCCGGGAGACGGTGTCCACGCCCAGGGCGGTCAGGTCCGCCAGCGCGGCACCCAGACCGAGGCGCAGGGCGTGTGCGGCCTCCCACAGCTCGAACCGCTTGGCGTCCGGCACCAGTTCCCAGCTCCGCTCGGCGGTCCAATGGGCACCCCGGACATCGGGCGCCTCGGGGGCCAGTCGGTCCAGGAGGGGGCGGCGGACCGCGAGCAGCCCGGTGCCGCGCGGCCCGCGCAGGAACTTGCGGCCGGTCCCGATGAGCAGGTCGCAGCCGATGGCGCCGATGTCGACCGGGAGCTGGCCGAGCGACTGTGTGGCGTCCAACAGGAAGGGAACCCGGTGCGCCTGGGTCAACGCGCCGATATCGGCGGCGGGTTCGACCAGACCCGAGGAGGTCGGCACATGCGCCGCGGTGACCAGGGCGGCGGGACCGGTGCGCAGCGCCGTCTCCAGTGCCTCCAGCGCCACCGCCCCGTCGGGGCCGTTGGGCAGCAGCTCGACCCGGACACCGTGGTCGCGTTCGGCCGACAGCAGGTGCAGGGCGCTGCTGACGTAACTGGAACGAGCGGCCAGCACACGGTCGCCGGGGCGCAGCCGCAGCGCCGACACGGCGCGATGCCAGCCGGCCGTCGCGCTCTCGACGAGGGCGACTTCCTCCGGCCGGGCGCCGAGGAGCTCAGCGGTACGTGCGTAGACGGCCTCCAGCGCGGGGGCGGCGTCCTTGGCGGCCTCGTAGCCGCCGGAAAGGCTCTCGGCGCGCAAGTGGCCGATGACCGTGTCCACGGTGACGGAGGCGGGCAGGGCCGCACCGGCGGCGTTGAAGTGGTGGCCGGTGGCGGAGCCCGGCGTGCGGGCGCGCTCGGCCGCGACCTCCAGCGCGCGGGCGGCGGGGAGCAGGGGTGGCGATGCCGGGTGCGAGGCGGCGGTCCCGGTCGTGGTGGGGGCGCTCACAGGGCGATCGTGACGCTCTTGAGCTCGGTGAACCCGTCGACGGCGGCGTCGCCGAGGTCCCTGCCGAGGCCGGACTGCTTCATCCCGCCGAAGGCCACGGCGGGGTCGAACTCGTTGTAGGTGTTGACCCACACGGTGCCGGCCTCCAGCGCCGCGACCGTGCGGTGGGCGCGTGCCAGACTGCCGGTCCACACACCGGCGGCAAGCCCGTAGTCGCTGTCGTTGGCCAGGGCGATCGCCTCATCCTCCGTGTCGAACGGGATGACCGTGGCGACCGGGCCGAAGATCTCCTCCCTGGCGATCCGCATGCCGGGGCTGACGCCGGTGAACACCGTCGGCCGCACGAACCAGCCCGGTCCGGGCAGCGGTTCGCCGCCCGCTGCCACCTCGGCGCCCTCGGCGCGGCCCAGGTCGAGGTAGCCGCTGACGCGGTCGTACTGCTCCTGGGACACCAGGGGACCGATGTTGATGCCGCCCGCCAGCCCGGGGCCGATCCGCAGCGCCTCCACCGCCGGCAGCAGCCGATCGAGCAGCTCCTTGACGACCGGTCTCTCCACCAGCAGCCTGCTTCCGGCGGTGCACATCTGTCCGGAGTGGCCGAACACCGCACGCACGGCGGCCGGGGCCGCAGCGTCCAGATCGGCGTCCGCGAAGACGATGTTGGGCGACTTGCCGCCCAGTTCGAGGGTGAGCCGCTTGACCGAGGGTGCCGCCGCGGCCATGATCAGCCGCCCCACCTCGGTGGACCCGGTGAAGGACACCTTGGCGACATCGGGATGGCCGACCAGTTCCGCACCCGTACGCCCGTCACCGGTCACCACGTTGACCACGCCCTCCGGTACGCCCGCCTCCAGGCAGAGCGCGGCCAGCCGCAGCGCGGTGAGCGGGGTCTGCTCGGCCGGCTTGACCACGACCGTGCAGCCGGCGGCCAGAGCGGGGGCGATCTTCCACGCCGCGATCATGAAGGGGAAGTTCCACGGCAGTACGGCGGCGACCACGCCGACCGGCTCGCGCACGCTGTAGACATGCCGGTCGGGGCCGGACGCGTGCACGGTGCCCGACAGCCGGGTCGGGGCGCCCGCGAAGTGGCGGATGGCCTGCAGGCCGAGGTCCACATCGCCGCGCGCCCGCTCGATGGCCTTGCCGTTGTCCAGGGTGTCCAGCACCGCCAGCTCCTCGGCGTCGCGTGCCACCAGCTCGGCGAGGCGCAGCAGCACGTCGCGGCGGAGTCGGGGCGGCAGTCCGCGCCACCGCCGGTCACGGTGTGCGTCGGCGGCGGCCGCCACCGCGGCGGACACCTCCTTGGGACCGGCCTGGGCGATGGTGGTGAGCTGCTCCTGAGTGGCGGGGTCGAGCACCGGGATCCGCTCCCGCGCGGTGCCCGTGGTCCACTCCCCGCCGATGAGCATGGGCTCGCGGTCCGGCAGCCGGGGGAGCACGATGCTGGGGTCCAAGGTGTTCTCCTTCTGGGTCGGGCCGCCGCCCCGCGGTCCGTTGTCCTGGGTTCCCGATCCCGGCGTCACGCGCGTCGTCCGGGGCGGTGGGTCGGATCGGGCCAGGGCTCGCGGACCGCGGCGGAGACCGCCCGGGCGGTGGTCGCGACGCAGCGGTCGAACTCCGCCGCGCCGTGGGTCGGGTCCGCGTCGGTCACGTCCCTGCCCCACACCCCCGTCTCGCTGACCTGGTCCATGCGGTAGTCCCAGAAGGAGTCGAGGTCGACATGGGAGGTGGCCAGTTCCATCCGGACCAGCTCCGGCGCCAGATGCAGCATGACGGAGGTCTCGAAGAAGTTGGCGTGCATCAGCGCCCGGCCGTAGGTGACATGTCCGTCGACCTCGGGTCCCGGGTACATCGTCACGTATCCCAATGCCCGCACCCGGGCGTCACGATGGCGGACCCTCAGCTTCTCGGCGGACACATCGAGCGCGCCGTTGTTCCAGATGTGCCCGTTGAGCAGGATGAACTGCCGTATCCCGGAGGCGTACAACGAGTCGATGACATCCTCGACCACGGCGATCATGGTCTCCGGCCGCAGCGCCACCGTCCCGGCGAAGTCGCCGTGGGACGCGGACACCCCGAAGCTCAGGGGCGGCAGGACGGGCACACCGGTCAGGGCGGAGACCCCCAGGGCGACTGCCTCGCAGATCCGGGTGTCCACCGCGAGCGGGAGATGGGGGCCGTGCTGCTCGGTGGCACCGACGGGGATGATGACGGCGTTCTGGCCCGCGGCGGTGGACTTCGCGTCCGGCCAGGTCAGCTCCTCCCACAGGACCGGCGCGCCGGTCCCGCCCAACCGCGCGGCGAGTTCCGGGACGTCCAGGCCGGTGGGTACGGTCCGTCCGGACGGCTCGGTGATGAAGACGGACATGTCTCCTCCCCTCTTGGGGCCGGTGGCGCTCACCACCGGCGTCGGCTCTTCTCGGGCAGCAGGTCCAGGGCGCGCAGGGGGACGGGCTCGTCCCCGTCGACCGTGGTGACCCACACGGTGGCGTCCGGGCAGTAGTCGCTGATCAGTTCGCGGCACACCCCGCACGGGGCGATGATCCGGAACCGGCCCGCCGGTTTGATCTGCACCGAGACCACCGACACGATGGCGAGCGGCGCCTCGGGGGGCAGGGCGCCCCGGGCGGTTCCCATGGCCACTCCCTCGGCGCAGATCGAACTGCGTCGGCAGGAACCCTCCACATGGACGCCGGTGTGGACGCGGCCGTCCGCGGTACGCAGCGCCGTCGCCACCTCGTGGCGGCCCGGCTGCCAGGCCCGGGCCAGCAAGGCCTGGGCCGCCGTGAGGAGTTCGGTGTCGCCCGCGCTCATCGACGGCGGGGCGGGCACGGGGCTGACGTCCGCCGCGCTCATGACGTCAGGCCCAGCAGCCGGGCCATGTTGCCGCCCTCGACCAGCGCCCGGTCCTTCTCGTCCTCGACCGCCTTTGCGATCTTCATGCGTTCCAGGTCGAAGTCCGAGCCGGGCCACTCGCTGCCCATCAGGATCTTCTCGGGCCCCAACCGCGTGTAGGCGCGCTTCACATCGCTCAGCAGTGTCGCCGATGTCTCCAGGTACACATGCGGCTGGCGTTCGGCCACGATGATCGCCTCCGGCACGTTCCACACCGCCCCCATGTGCGCGATGATCGTCGGCACCCCCGGATGGTCGCGGGCGATCTCCTCGATGGCCAGCGGCGCGCAGAACGCGTCATCGAGAGCGTTGATCAGGACCAGCAGCCCGCGCCGGGCACACGCTTCGAACACCGGGTCCAGCAGTCCGTGGTCGGCGACGTGGTAGCCGTGCAGACTGGGGTGCAGCTTCAGACCCACCAGGCCCGCGTCGGCCATCCGGTCGATCTCGTCGATCGCGTCGTCGGCCTGTGGCAGCACCTGCCCGAAACCGAAGAAACGGTCCGGGTGCGCGGCCACCAGGGAGCTGATGAAGTCGTTCTCGATGCGCTGCGCGAGCGAGCACACCATCGCCATGTCCACCCCGGCGGCGTCCATCCTGTCGAGGATGCGCCGGGGCTCGAAGGGCGTGTACGGCGGCGGAGCCTGACCCTTGCGTGCTCCGGTCAGATAGTCCGACCGGCCGCGGACGTCCTGAGTGGTGTTGTACGCGTCGATGATCAATACGTTCGTCCTTACTCGCTGGACACCAGGGGCAGGTGACAGCGCACCCTGCGCCCCGGTGCGATCTCGTGCAGGTCGGGCCTGGTGGTGCGGCACCGGTCCATGGCGATGGGGCACCGGGTGCGGAACAGACAGCCCTCGGGCGGATTCGCGGGGTCGGGCAACTCGCCTTCCAGGACCTGCTGTTCGCGGGGTTCCCCGGCCCGCAGCACGGGCACGGAGGACAGCAGCGCGCTGCTGTAGGGGTGCGCGGGACCGGAGAAGAAGTCCTCGCGGGTGGCGATCTCGATGATCTGGCCCAGATACATGACGGCGATCCGGTCGGCGATGTGCCGTACGACCCCCAGGTCGTGCGAGATGAACAGCATCGTCAGACCCCGGTCGCGGACGAGATCCGACAGCAGGTTCAGCACCTGGGCCTGGATCGACACGTCCAGCGCCGAGACGGCCTCATCCGCCACCACGAACCGCGGCGACGAGGCGAGCGCCCGCGCGATGCCGATGCGCTGGCGCTGACCGCCGGAGAACTCATGCGGTCTGCGCCCGCCAGCCTCCGCGCCGAGCCCGACCAGGTCGAGAAGGTCGGCCACCGCCTCCGCGGCCTCGGCGCGGGTGGCGCCGCGCGCCCGCAGCAGCGGTTCGGCGACGATGTCGGCGATCCTGCGCCGTGGATTGAGCGAGCCGAACGGATCCTGGAAGACCATCTGCAGCTCGGCCCGCATCCGGCGCAGCCGCTGTCCGCGCAGCCGGGTGAGGTCGGAGCCGAGGAACTCGATCCGGCCCGAGGCCGGCTCGATCACCCGCAGCAGGGCCCGGCCGAGCGTGGACTTGCCGCACCCCGACTCCCCGACCAGTCCGAGGGTCTCGCCCTGGAGGATGTCGAGGTCGATGTCTCGCAGCGCCTGGACCCGGCCGCCGGCCCGTCCCGGGTACTCCACCCGCAGCCCGCGGACCTCGATGAGCGCGGCGGTCATGCGTTGCCTCCCTGGGAGCGGGCCGTGGCACGTGCGGGTCCGGGCAGCACACAGGCGTCGAGGTGCCCGTCGTGGCCGTACCGCTGCCGGAGCGCGGGGCGCTCGGCGCACGCGGCGTGGGCGAAGGGACACCGGGGTGCGAAAGCGCAGCCGGGCGGGCGGCCCACCCCGGTCAGCGGGGTGCCGGAGATGGTGGGCAGCCGCCGTAGGACCGGACCGTCGATCGGCGGCACCGAGCCGAGCAGCCCCATCGTGTACGGGTGCTGGGGGCGGAACAATACCTCCTCCCGCAGGCCCTGCTCCACGATCCGCCCCGCGTACATGACGGCCACCCGGTCGGCGACCTCGGCCACGACCCCCAGATCATGGGTGATCAGCAGCACGGAGGTGTCGTGGTCGCGCTGGATCCGCTTGAGGACCGCGAGGACCTGGGCCTGGATGGTGACGTCCAGAGCCGTGGTGGGCTCGTCCGCGATCAGCAGGGCCGGGTCGTTGGCCAGGCCCATGGCGATCATCACGCGCTGGCGCATCCCGCCGGACAGCTGGTGCGGGTAGGCACGCGCCGCGCGGTCCGGGCCGGCGATGCCGACCTCCGAGAGCAGTTCCACGGCACGGCTCATCGCCTGCTCGCGCTCCACGTCGCGGTGGGCGCGGATCATCTCGGAGACCTGGGCGCCCGCCCGGTGCAGCGGGTTGAGCGCGGCCAGCGCGTCCTGGAAGACGACCGCGATGTCCTTGCCCCGGACGCCGCGCAGTTCCCGTTCGGACGCGGCGACGAGGTCGCGGCCGCCGAAGGACACTTCGCCGCTGATGTGGGTGCGCGGGCCGCGGTTCAGCCCGACCAGGCTCATCGACAGGGCGGACTTGCCGGACCCCGACTCGCCGACCAGTGCCAGGACTTCGCCTTTCCGCAGCGTCAGATCCACCCCGTCCACGGCCGGCAGGCGGCCGGCCGGAACGTCGAACCGCACGCGCAGATCGCGGATCTCCAGCACGGGGGCGGGCGTGGAGGTCATGAGGCGGCGCTCACGGCCAGCGCCGCCGCGTGGATCATGTCGGCGACGCGACGCGGCCACACGAGCGTCGTGTAGTGGCTGCCCGGCACGTGTTCGACGGTCGCCTTCATACGTGTCGCCATGTCCTGCTGGGCCTGCGGGCGCAGCGTGCGGTCGTCGTCGGCGACCAGGTACCAGCTGGGCAGACGGCGCCAGGCGGGGATACCGGTCGGCTGGGTGAAAATGAGGTTTTCCGACTTCCGCCCCTCGGTCTCGACGATGACGCGCTGGTCGGGGGAGAGGTCGGGCCCGATCTCGTCCCAGAACTCCGGACTCGGCTCCGACTTCCATTCGCCATTCGGTCCGCGCCGCATGTACTTGGAGATCTCGGCCGGTTCGTAACGCTCGACGATCTCGTTGACGGTCTCGCCCTCATCGGGGCCGAACGCGGCGATGTACACGAGGCCTTTGACCCGCGGATGGCGGCCGGCATTGCTGATGACCGCGCCGCCGTAGGAGTGCCCGGCCAGGACCACCGGGCCCGTCGTCTCCGCCACGGCGGCCGTGGTGTGGGCGACGTCGTCCTCCAGCGAGGTCAGCGGGTTGGTGACGATGAACACCCGGTGGCCGAGGGCGGTCAGCAGGGGCTCCACCGCCGCCCAGGTCGTCGGCCGTCCGCCGGCACCGTGGACCAGCACGATGTCCATGCGGGTCATCCTTTCCGTATGCGCGGGTCGAGGACCGTGTAGAGCAGGTCCACCGCGTGGTTGACCAGGGTGAACAGAAGGGCTATGGCGAGGGCGGCTCCCTGGACGACGGGGTAGTCCCGCTGGAGGACGCCCTGCACCAGCAGGTGGCCGACGCCGGCGTACGAGAAGACCGTCTCGGTGATGACCGAGCCGCCCAGCAGGGACCCGAACTGGAGCCCGAGGACGGTCACGATGGGCAGCCAGGCGTTGCGCAGCACATGGTGGCGGATCACCACGCTCTCGCTCAGGCCCTTCATACGGGCGGTCCTGACGAAGTCGTCACCGAGGACCTCCAGCACCGAGGCGCGGACGATGCGGGTGATGAACCCGGCCATCGACAGCGCCAAGGTGACCGAGGGCAGGATGAGGTGCTCGATCCAGGGCCACACCAGTTCGGGGCGGTTCTGAAGGATCGCGTCGAGCAGCACGAAGTTGGTCGTCGGGTGGTAGTTCAGCGAGCTGGGCAGCCGGCCCAGGACCGGCAGCCAGCGCAGCCACACGCCGAACACGATGATGCCGAGCACACCGAGCGCGAACCAGGGCAGCGAGAAGCTCACCGTGGCCACGCCCCGGATCACGGTGTCGATCCAACGGCCCTTGCGCAGCGCGGCGACGACACCGCTTGAGACACCGAGCAGGACCGCGACGGTCATCGCCGCGAGCGTCAGCTCGATGGTGGCGGGGAGGGCGTCGGCGAGCAGCCCCAGGACGCTGTTGGACCCGTAGAACGAGCTGCCCAGGCGCAGATGCACCAGGTCGTCGAGGAAGGTGCCGTACTGGGTGAGCAGCGGCTGGTCCAGCCCGAGTGCCCTGCTGACGCGCTCTTCGTTGGCGGACACCTCGGCCGCGGACAGGCTGTTGCCACCTGCCGCGAGCGAGGTCGCCGGTGAGCCGGGCAGCAGGCGTATCGCCAGGAATACCAGGCTGGCCAGCGCGAACAACACGAGGGGGATGACCGCCAGCCGCCGTAGGACCAACGGGACGGTGCCGGTGGCCCACTTCGGCCGGCGCAGCGGGCGGGACACGCGGGCGGCGCCGGCGGAGCCACTCACGCGGTCCCCCGGGGGTCGAGCGCGTCGCGCAGGTCGTCGCCCACGAAGTTGCACGCGACGACGAACAGCAGGGTGAGCGTCGCGGGCAGGACGACCAGTCGGGGCGCGGAGAAGAGGAACTCCTGGCCGGCCTGGACCATGTACCCCCAGTCGGGTTGCGGCGGCTGGATCCCCAGGCCGAGATAGGACAGGCCGGCGGCGAAGCCGGCCGCGATCGAGAGTGTCATGACGATCTGGGCGAGCATCGGTCCGGCGATGTTCGGCAGCAGTTCCCGCACCAGGATGCGCGGGGTGCGGGTGCCGCCGAGCCGGCAGGCCACGATGTAGTCGCGGGCGGCCTCGCGCGCCGTCAGCGCGCGGGCCAGCCGGGCCAGACCGGGCGCGAGGGAGATGCCGATGCCGAAGATCAGGCTGCTGGTGCCGGCCCCGGCCGCCGCCACCAACAGGATGACGAGCAGGATGGAGGGGAAGGCGAGGGCGAGGTCGACGAGGCGCATCAGGATCTGCTCGACGACGCCGCCGGCGTATCCGGCGACGAGTCCGATCGCGGTGCCGACGGCGGCGGCCAGCGCGGTCGCCGCGAACGACACCAGCAGCAGCGGGCCGGCCCCGTGCACGAGTCGGGCCAGCTCGTCGCGGCCCAGGTCGTCCGTGCCGAGCGGGTGACCCGCGGAGCCGGGGGGCAACAGCGCCGACGGGGTCTGACGCAGCGGGTCGGCCTGGACCAGGAGCGGGCCGACGGCCGCCACGAGGATCACGGCGATCAGAACGAGCCAGGACAGCGCCGCCGGCCAGGACCGCGCCACCCGGCGATGGCGCAGCAAGGCGAGAGTGGACCGCCGTTCGGTCGAGGGTGAGGGCGCGGGCGAGGGAGAGGGGGACGAGGGCGGCCGGTCGGCCGCTACGGGCGGTGCGCCGGTGGCCGCGGCATCCGCCGCGGCCGTGGTGTCAGACACGGGCCTTCTCCATGTAGCAGCGGTGGTTGGCCAGCGCACTGGTGTTCATGTTCTTCACCTGCGAGCCGCTGACGACCAGGTTGCTGAAGCAGGCCAGCATCGACAGCACCATGTACTCCTCCGCCCAGCGGCGCTGGATCTTGGTGTAGGCGGCGGTGCGCCGCCCTCCGTCGGGGAGGTTCTTGGCCTCGACCAGGTCTTTCGCGAGCGTGTCGACGCCGTCGAGGCCACTCATGCCGGAGAGCGCGGAGCCGTAGATGCCCGCGGGGTTGGCCATGGCGCCGACCATGTCGTCGGCGTCCGGGATGTAGGTGTTGCGTTCCCAGATCATCAGGTCGTGGTACTCGTCGTTCTTGTCGAGGAGACGACTGAAGTACGTGGCCGGGTCCACCGAGGTGGTGGACACCCTGAACCCGACGTCGCTGAGGTTCTGGGCGATGATCTGGGCGGCCTTCGGGTGCCAGGAGTCGCTGGCCGCCATGATGCGGACGCGGCGGCCTTGGGCGCGGGCCTCGGCGATGAGTTTCCTCGCCTCAGTGGTGTTCTGGGTGCTCAGGTCGGCCAGGCTGGTGTCGTAGGAGCTCTGGGCGGGCGGGATGGCGTATCCCTTGGGTTCGCTGCCGATGCCGAAGAACGCCTGGGCGAGGATGGCCTTGCGGTCGATGGCGAGGTTGATGGCCTTGCGTACCTTGAGTTCGGGGATGCGCCGAGCATCGATCATCATGATGGCGTTGGCGCTGTAAGGGGTCTTGTAGACCTTGACCGAGTCGTCCTTGCGCAGCCGGGCGACCGCGGAGTACGGGGTGAACTGAGTGGCCGAGATGTCGCCGCTGAGCAGTGAACTGACGATGGTCGACGGGTCCTGCACCTGGCGCAGCACCAGTCGGTCGACGGGAGGTCTGCCGAGCCGGAAGCCGTCGAAGGCCTCAAGGGTGATGGACTGGCCGGAGGTGGCGGAGGAGAACTTGAAGGGGCCGGTGCCGACGAGGTGCTTGCCGATGTCGGCACCGTACTTCTTGAGCGCCGCCTTGGAGATGATGCGACCGCCGATGTCGGACAGCTTGCCGAGGACGGTTCGGTCCGGCTCCTTGAGGACCATCTTGACGGTGAGGTTGTCCTCGGCGGTCAGTGAGGCGACGTTCGAGCCGAGGCGGGCGAGTGGCCGGGTGGCGCCCTTGGGGAGGGTTTTGTCGTCGGGGTCGAACTGCCGGTTGAGGCTGGCCAGGACGTCGGCGGAGGTCAGGGTGGTGCCGTCGTGGAAGGTGACGCCGTCCCGCAGGGTGAAGGTGTAGGTGAGCTGGTCATCGGAGATCTTCCAGCTCTTGGCCAGGTCGGGGGTGGGTTCGTTGGTCTCGAAGGAGATGAAGGTCAGGCCGCGGCAGACACAGTCGACGGCCATCCAGTCGCCCAGCGAGGTGTAGAAGGCCGGGTCGACGACGGCGCTGGTGGCGTCGATGGCGAGGGTCAGAGTGCCGCCTTTGCCGCTTCCCCCGGCGTCGTCAGCCGCCACACCACAGGCGCTCAGCAACGCGGGGAGCCCGAAACCGACTCCCACTCCGAGGAGCCCCGCGCCCCGGAGCATGGTGCGGCGCGACACCGCCGCCGCGGCAGAGCCGGGCGAGGGCGATCCGTGTGGCTGGTCCGGCATGTGGGCCTCCTTGGGCACCGATCCGAAGAATGGATCTAATGTGCGCTGACTTGGATCCAATTATTCGGTGAGTGGAGTCCTCCTTGTCTCCAGAACGTTAAAGGCGTGTGAAGCGGGCCTGTGAGGACGCCCGCAACCGCGGCCAGACCACGGGGTCATGACCGGGGATGAGCTCGTAGCCACGCTCGGCCGCGATGCTCTTGAGCCGGCGGATCGGCTCCACGGTCTGCGCCGGATCGACCCCGATGGAGGCGCCGATGGGAAGCTCGCGCTCGATGTTCTCGGTGAGATCGGCGGCGTCGAAGGCGAACACGAAGCCGCCGCCGTCCGCGAGGTCCACCACGAAGCTCTGGTGTCCCGGCGTATGCCCGGCGGTCAGCACGGCTGTCACCCCGGGGGCGATCTCCACCTCGCCGTCGGCCTGTCGCCAGTCGATGCGGGGGTCGTCGAAGTCGACCCGGAAGATCGAGTTGCGCTCGACCTCCGGCTGCCCCGAGAGACCGTAGGCCAACTCCGCGCGTTGCACATGCACCGGCACACGGCCCGCGAAGTGCTTCAATCCGCCCGCATGGTCGGCGTGCAGATGGCTGACCGCCACCGCGTGGATCGAGTCCATCGCGACTCCGGCCGTATCGAGGGCCTCCTCCAGCGGCTCGCCAGGGCCCGGCAGGATGGGCTGGTAGGCGGGGGAGCCATAGAAGCGACGCCGCAGTGCCGGGTCCCGGATCAGCGCCGTGTTGAAGCCGGTGTCCAGCAGCAGCCAGCCGCCGTCGCACTCCAGGAGAACGGCGGGTACCGGTTCGCGCAGCCGCTCCTCGTACGGCGCGCCATGCACCGAAACCGACTTGGGGAGTTCCTCCCAACCGAGCAGCAGCGGCACGATCCGCCGCACGCCGCGCCGCATCACGGCCGTCCGGCCGCGAGGTAGGACCGCCAGCCGCCGTACGGCGTGATGTCCTTCGCGTTCTCGAGTCCGGACGGCTCACACAGGAAGCCGGGCACCTGCGTGCCGTCGGCAAGCTCGACGCTGCCGATCGCCATGGGGCGGGGGAGTGTCGCGACCAGCGTGCCGAGTCCTTCCGGCGGCAGCTCCCATACCTCTGCCTCGATGGCCGCGCCGCCGTCCGCGACCCGTACCAGGCCCGGCTTGGCGGGCTCGGTGGTGAGGGCGTACAGCCGGTAGTGGGGTGCGGTGACGGTCGTGTGGTCATGGCGGGCGCCCAGCGCGAGGAGCTGGGGGTTCAGTGGCTGCCCGGTCAGATGGGCTCCGATGACCGCGACGCGGGTGGGCGGGGTGAGCCGGGCCGCGATCCGGGCCAGCCGCTCGTCGGTGTGGGCCGGGCCGATCAGCATCACACCGAAGGGGAGTCCGCCGACGGTGCCGGCCGGGACGGCGACCGCGGCCAGGCCGAAGAGGTTGGTGGAGTTGGTGAACCGGCCGAGGCGGGCGTTGCTGCCGAGGGGATCGGCGGCGACCTCGGAGAGGGTGGGGTGGCCGGGAGTGGTGGGCAGGAGCACGGCGTCCGCGTCACCGAGGGCGGCCAGCGCCTGGGCGCGCAGCGCGGCGAGCTTCTCCTGGTCGGCGAAGAGGCGGTGGGCGGGGATGGCGCGGGCGCCGCGGATGATGGAGGCCACGGTGGGGTCGAGGTCGGGGGTGTCCTTCTCGATGAACTCGCCGACGGCGGTGTAGCGCTCGGCGACGAACGCGCCCTCGTACAGCATCGCGGCCGCCTCGGTGAACGGTGCCAGGTCGAGGGGCTGGAGACGGACTCCGGCGGCTTCCAGGCGGGCGGCGGCCGCCTCGTACGCCTCCGCCCAGCCGGGGTCCAGCTCGCCCAGCCGGCCGGTGGAGGGGACGGCGACCCGCCAGGGGCCGGGGGCCCGCTCGGGGAGGCGCGAGGGCGCTGTGCTCATGTACGACAGCGCCTGCTCGGCCTCGGGGAGGGTGCGGGCGAAGACGGTGACGCAGTCCAGGCTCGCGCAGGCGGGGACGGTGCCCTCGGCGGGCACCAGGCCGTAGGTCGGCTTCAGCCCGTATACGCCATTGAAGGCGGCCGGGACGCGGCCGGATCCGGCGGTGTCGGTGCCCAGGGCGAGGTCCACGAGGCCGAGCGACACGGCGACGGCGGAGCCGGAGCTGGATCCACCGCTGATCCGGGCGGGGTCGACGGCGTTCCGTACGGCGCCGAAGGGAGAACGCGTGCCGACCAGGCCGGTCGCGAACTGATCGAGATTCGTGGTGCCGAGGACGAGCGCGCCGGCGGCCCGGAGGCGGGCGACGACGGGGGCGTCGGCGGTGGGTTCGTACGCGTACGAGGGGCAGCCGGCGGTCGTCGGCAACCCCGCCACGTCGATGTTGCCTTTGACGGCGAGCAGCCGTCCGGCCAGCGGCAGGCGCTCCCCGGCGGCCACGCGGGCGTCGATGGCCCCGGCCTCGGCCTCGACCTCCGCCCGGGGGCGGAGGTCGATCCAGATCTCGGGGCGGTCCACCTGGTCGATGCGGGCGTAGGCGGCGCGGACGCGCCGGAGGGCAGAGGGCGGCATGTGATGCTCCTTGGGGGCACGGAAAGCCACGGGGGGGCCAAGGGAGGGGGCGGGCGGGTGCCGGGGTCCGGGGCCGCTCAGGCCGCCGGGCCCAGGATGAGCAAGGGAGAGCCCGGTTCGACCTGGTCACCGGGTTTGGCGAGGACCCGCGCCACCACGCCGCCCCGCGGCGCGTGCACGAAGGACTCCATCTTCATCGCTTCCAGGGCGAGCAGCCGCTGTCCGGCCGTGACCGTGTCCCCCGCCGCCACCGCGACCTGCCAGACGGAGGCGGCGAATTCCGCCTCCACCAGGTGGCCGCCGGCCGGGACCGCGAGATCGGCCGGCGGCGGGGCGGACCCGGCCGCCCGCTCCGCGCGGGCGAACTCACCGGCCGCCTCCCACGCGTCGCGCTCCGCCGCGAAGGCCGCTGCCTGCCGGGATCGGAACGCGCCGATGGAATCGGCGTGGGCGGACAGGAAACGCTGATGGTCGGCGAGGGCGAAGGTGCCCTCCTCGATCCTCGGCGCGAAGCGGCCCGCCGCCATGTCGGCCCGCAGTTCGAGCAGTTCGTCCGCTTCGACGGGGTACCACTTGATGCGGTCGAAGAAGCGCAGCAGCCAGGGCGAGCCCGGCTGGAAGGCACCCCGCTGCTGCCACCCGGACCACACCTGCGTGGTCCGGCCGACGAATTGGTAGCCGCCCGGCCCCTCCATGCCATAAATGCACAGATAGGCGCCCCCGATGCCGACGGAGTTCTCCGCGGTCCAGGTCCGTGCCGGGTTGTACTTCGTGGTGACGAGGCGGTGGCGCGGGTCCAGCGGAGTCGCCACGGGGGCGCCCAGATACACATCACCCAGGCCCAGCACCAGGTACTCGGCGTCGAAGACCGTACGGAACACGTCGTCGACCGAGTCGAGACCGTTGACCCGGCGGATGAACTCGATGTTCCACGGGCACCAGGGGGCGTCGTCCCGCACCCCCGCCATGTAGCGTTCGATCGCCTCCCTGGTCGCCGGGTCGTCCCAGGACAGCGGCAGGTGGACGGTGCGGGAGGGCACCACCAGTTCCTCGGTAGGCGGGAGCTTCGACTCGATCCGGCGCAGCACGGACAGCAGCTCCGGCTGCGGCAGGACGTCGGGGTCCGTCTGGACCTGGAGCGAGCGGATGCCGGGGGTGAGGTCGGTGACACCGGGGAGACGCTCGGCAGCCACCGCCTCCAACATCGCCTGCACCCGCATCCGCAGACCCAGGTCCAGCTGCATCGGCCCGAACTCGACCAGCACATTGTCATCGCCGCTGCGGCGGTAGGTGACGGCTTCCCCCTGGTGTTCCCCCAGGCGTTCCGCCCGGTGGAGCACGCCGCCGTCCACGATGACCGCCCGGTCCGCGACGGGGTCGGCCTGCGGCGTACGGCGCAGGGCGGACGCGGCGCGGTCGGTGAGCGGGACGAACCGGACCGTGTCACCGGGCCGGACCTGGCCCAGCTTCCAGCGCTGCCCCTTCACGACGGTCGCGGGGCAGACGAAGCCGCCGAGCGAGGGCCCGTCGGGCCCCAGCAGCACCGGCATGTCCCCGGTGTAGTCGACGGCGCCCACCGAGTAGGGGGTGTCGTGGATGTTGGACGGGTGCAGGCCCGCCTCGCCGCCGTCCGTACGCGACCAGCGGGGTTTGGGCCCGACCAGGCGGACCCCGGTCCGGGCCGAGTTGAAGTGGACCTTCCAGTCGGCGTCGTAGAAGTCGCGGATGTCGTCCTCGGTGAAGAACTCGGGCGCGGCGTGCGGGCCTTCCACGGCTCCGATCCGCCAGGAGGCGCCGAAGGCCGGGCGGTCGGCGGTCGGCACCGGGGCGCCTGAGCGGGTCTCGGTGCCACCGTGCAGGACGTCGCCGGTCCGCAGGGCCCGGCCGCCGTGCCCGCCGAACCGGCCCAGGGTGAAGGTCGCCGCACTGCCCAGAAACGCGGGAGTCTCCAGGCCGCCCGCGAACAGGACGTATGTCCGAAGGCCGTGCCGGCCGGGGGCGCCGACGGTGAGGACCGCCCCCGCGGGGACGGTCACCGGCTCCCACTGGGGCACCGGTTCGCCGTTCACGGCCACCGGGGCCGGGGCGCCGGTCACGCACAGCGTCGTGGCGTGGCTGAAGCGCAGCGTGGGGCCTTGGAGGGTGCACTCCAGGCCGGGCGCGCCCTCGTCGTTGCCGAGGGCCCGGTTGCCGAGGCGGAACGACAGGTCGTCCATCGGGCCGCTCGGTGGGACGCCGACCTGCCAGTAGCCGGTGCGGCCGGGCCAGTCCTGGACGGTGGTGAGGGTGCCCGAGGCGGTGACCTCGATGCGCGGGGTCGGGTCGGTGATCCGCGCCAGGGTGGCGGTGGAGTGTCCGGCGGTCCGGAACTCCGCGTCGGCCAGGGCCGCGCGCACCAGCCCGAGGTTGGTCTCGATCCCGTCCACCCGGGTCGCGGTCAGCGCGGCGTCCAGGCGGCGGAGTGCCTCCGTCCGGTCGGCGCCATACGCGACGATCTTGGCCAGCATCGGATCGTACGACGTCGTCACCTCGGCACCGGTCTCCACCCAGGTGTCCACGCGGACGTCCGGGGGGAACGCGACGTTCGTCAGCAGTCCGGCGCTGGGCCGGTGCTCGCGGGTCGGATCCTCGGCGTACATGCGGGCCTCGATGGCATGGCCGCGCGGAGTTCCCGGATCGCGCACCACCGTGGTGTCTCCCTGGGCGAGCCGCAGCATCCACTCCACGAGGTCGATGCCGTAGATCTCCTCGGTGACCGGGTGCTCCACCTGGAGGCGGGTGTTCACCTCCAGGAAGTACGCCTCCTGGCGGGCCGCGTCGTACACGAACTCGACGGTTCCGGCCGAGCGGTAGCCGACCGAGGCGCACAGATTTCGGGCGGACGCGGCGAGCGAGGCCCGGACGGCATCCGGCAGGCCGGGAGCCGGGGCCTCTTCCAGCACCTTCTGGTTACGGCGTTGGAGGGAGCAGTCCCGGTCCCCCAGGGCGACGACCCGGCCGAGACCGTCACCGAAGACCTGCACCTCGACGTGGCGGGCCTGCTCCACCAGCCGCTCCAGGAAGACTCCGTGGGAGGAGAAGGACGCCGAGGCGACGCGCTGCACCCGCTCCCAGGCGTCGGCGAGTTCGTCGGGGCCGTGGCAGGCCCCCATGCCGATGCCGCCTCCGCCGCCGGTCGCCTTCAGCATCACCGGGTAGCCGATCCGCTCCGCCGCGGCGTGGGCGGCGGGGAGATCGGGGAGCAGGCCGGTGCCCGGGGCGAGCGGGACTCCGGCGCGCTCGGCGGCGGCGCGCGCGGTGTGCTTCGCGCCGAACAGCTCAAGCTGCTCGGGCGAGGGACCGACGAAGACGATCCCCGCCGCCTCGCAGCGGCGGGCGAACTCCGCGTCCTCGGAGAGGAATCCGTACCCCGGGTGGATCGCTCCCGCGCCCGTATCCTTGGCGGCCCGGAGCACCAGATCGGCGTTCAGATACGAGTCCTTGGCGAGGGCGGGGCCCAGCCGCACCGCCGTGTCGGCGAGCCTGACGTGCGGGCTCGACCGGTCGGGGTCGGAGAAGACGGCGACGGTGCGCAGGCCCAGGCGGCGGGCCGTGCGGATGATACGCGCGGCGATCTCGCCCCGGTTGGCCACCAGCAGGGTGTCGAAGCGGTCGAGGTTCACGGGGCGGCCCCGGTGATCGTCATCTCCACCGCCGTGGGCTCGAAGCCGTTGCAGGGGTTGTTGATCTGCGGGCAGTTGGAGACGAGGACGAGCACATCGGCCTCGGCGCGCAGGGTGACCCGCAGCCCGGGCGCCGAGATGCCGTCCACGATGCCGAGCGTGCCGTCCTTCTCGACCGGCACGTTCATATACCAGTTGATGTTGGACACCAGGTCACGCTTGCCGAGGCCGTGCCGGGCCCCCTCGGCCAGGAAGTTGTCCACGCACGCGTGCTGGGACCAGGTGTGGTGGCCGTACCGGAGGCTGTTGGACTCCTTGGAGCAGGCGCCGCCGACCGTGTCGTGCCGCCCGCATGTGTCCTCGACCACCGTCATCAGCGGGGTGTGCTCGTTCGACAGCAGCACGGAGCCCGTGGTGAGGAAGATGTTGCCCTGGGCGTGGATGGTGTCGGGCGCGCTGTAGCGCACGGTGGTGTCGTGGGCGTCGTAGACCAGGAAGTCGACCGCCTGGTTGCCGTGCAGATCGGTGATGGTGAGCAGGTCACCGGCGGGGACGACGGCCGACCAGGCCGCCCGCGCGGGGACGACGGTGACCGTGCGCTCGGACTCGTCCGTCCGCGCGGGCCGCGAGGCGGGCGCGGGGTGTGCGGTGGTCATGCGAGCCCCCTGGCGGTGAGGAATTCAGCGGTGTTGAGGAAGGCGCGGCGGCCTTCGGGGGTGGCGTCCCACAGCGGGTCGCCGGGCGCGGTCGGCGCGGCCCGCCAGGCCAGTACTTCCAGCGGGGTGCTGGTGTACTCGGCGCGGGGGTCGGCGGGGTGGGGAACGTTGGCGATCAGCACGGTCAGGTCCTGCTCGGCGCGCAGGGTCACCCGGGCGCCGGGGCCGGCGGAGCCGGTGAAGTTCACGGAGCCGTCGTCGGCCGCCCGCACGCCCTGGAAGAAGGAGATCGACGGCGGCAGGTCTCGCGGCTCCAGCCCGTTCTTGAGCGCGGCCAGCTTGAACAGCTCACGGCCCGCGGGCGAGGCGGACTGCGGGGTGCCGTTGCCATAGCGCTCGGTGTTCCGCACGAGGGTGGAGGTGCCGCACAGCGCGTCGTGTCGGCCCGAGTCGTCCACGACGACGGAGGCGAGCACACGGCCCTGGTCGGAGAGGAGCAGGCTGCCCTCGCCCAGGTAGGCGTTCCACTGCACCTTGACGGTGTCGGCCGCGTTGAGCCGCTCCCAGGGTCGGTCCGCGACGTAGAGCAGCAGATGGGCACAGGCGTCGCCGCGCAGGTCCGTGAGCCGGAGTTCGGTGCCGCGGGCGAGGACCCGGTGGCTGTAGTTGCCGCCCGCCACGGTCTCCGCCCACACGAGATGGCCGGCCTCGCACGGTGGGGAGGGCCAGTCGGTGGCGGGCACCACGGGCATGGCCTCGGCGCGGGTGCCCTCCTGAGCGCGGGCGTGGTCCCGGGCTTCGTACGTCGTCGCTGTCGCCATCGGTCGCCTCCATTTCTGTCGCTTGACAGAAATTAGGGGGAGGGTGCGTCGGCCGCGTTGCCCGCCTGTTGCGGCCCGGTTACCCGGCCCTCACCGTGGTCGGCGGACGGGGCGCGGGCGCGGATGTGCGACGATCGCCCCATGAGCACTCCAGGAAAGCGGGTGGGCCGGCCGCGCGCCGCGGGGCGGCTCGACAGCGGTCTGTCGCCGCGCGACGAACTGCTCGCCGCCGCGGCCGAGTTGTTCACCACCCGTGGATACGCGGCGACGACGACACGGGCCGTCGCCGAGCGGGCCGGCATGCGGCAGGCCACGATGTACCACTACTTCGCGGGCAAGGAGGACCTCCTCGCCGAGCTCCTGGAGTCCACGGTCACCCCCTCGCTGGCGCTGGCGCACCGGCTGCTCGCGGCCGACGAGGCCGCGCCGCCCGAGGCCCGTCTGTGGTTTCTGTGCAGCTCCGATGTGCGCCTGCTGTGCGGCGGACCGCACAACCTCGGAGGCCTCTACCTCCTGCCCGAAGTGCGCAGCGAAGGCTTCGCCGGCTTCCACCACGTGCGGCTGGAACTCAAGGAGGCGTACGGCCGGCTGCTCGCCGCGACGGAGAGCTGCGGGTCGCTCGACAAGGGCGAGCTGGCGCTCCGCACGGATCTGGTCTTCGGGCTCATCGAAGGGGTCATCCTGATCCACCGCTCGGACCCCGACCGGCCCACCGACGCGTTCGCGGCCGCGACGGCGGATGCGGCGCTGCGAGTCGCGGGCGTGGCGGAGGGGGCACTGGCCGGGGTCCGGGAGCAGGCGGTGGGGCTGGCGTCGGTATGACCGCCGGCCCTGAGAGCAGGCCCGCTACGGGCGGGGGGAGGCGGGCGAGAGCCGCGCGGCGGTCTCGGCCGGTGCCGGCGACGAGGAAGCCGAGTCCGTGGCGCGGGCCCGCCGCTTCCGGTAGGCCGCGCCGAGCAGTACCGAGCCGCCCAGGAACAGCGCGGTGAACCACTGGAAGTACCAGTGACCGCCCGACGGGTCGTAGACGGCGACGCGCGGCCAGGCCAGGTTGACGGTCATGAACAGGCCATAGACCAGGGCGAGGGCGTTGATCGGCAGCCCCCAGCGCCCGAGTGAGAACAGCGGCTTGCCCGTCTCGTCCACGCCTCCCGCCATGTCTCCTGCCGCGGGCAGGCCGCCGCGCAGCCGCCGCACCAGCATGGGGCCCGTCACCATCGCGTACGCCAGATACAGCATGGCGATGCAGGTCGTGCCGATCGCCAGGAACGCCTCCGGCGAGGCCAGGTTGAGCAGGCACAGGCCCGCCGCGCCCACGCCGACCACCAGGGCCGGTCCCTTCGGCATGCCGGTGGACGGAGACACCTTCGCCAGCGTCCGCGAGGCCGGCAGCACCCCGTCCCGCGCCATCGAGAAGAGCATCCGGGTCGCGGAGGTCTGGATCGCGAGCGTCGCCACGGCGATGGCCACCACCACGTCGGCCAGCAGGGCCTTGCCCACCCCGTCGCCGAGGCTGCTGGTGAGGACGTACGACAGCCCGTCCGAGGCCAGCCGCCCGTCGGTCAGGCTGGGCGCGGCGAGCAACCCCCCGAGCACCAGCAGGGTGGCCAGCACCCCGGCGGAGACGAGAGCGGTGAGGATCGTGCGCGGCGCGGTGCGACGGGGATTGTGGGTCTCCTCGCTCATCTCTCCCGCGCTGTCGAAACCGATCAGGACGTAGGCCGCGGCGAACGAGCCGACCAGCACGGCCGTGACCGCCCCGCCCTCGCCGCCGGTGTGCAGGGTGACTCCCGTGCCCCGCTCGGCGTGGGTGAACAGCAGCACGATGATCAGGACGGCGCCGACGATCTCGGCGGTGACCCCGATTCGGTTGACCACCGAGAGCACCTTGTTGTCGAGGACGTTCACGACGGTGGTGAGCGCGAGGAGCGCGACGGCGAGAACGGCGGCATTGGCCGCGCCCGAGGCGGAGAAGGGCGCCGGATCGCCCCCGAGGATCTGGAAGCCCGACCAGATCGCGGGCAGAACCATCTGCAGGGCGAGCGCGGCGGCCGCCACCACGACGATCTGGCCGATCACCATGATCCAGCCGGCGTACCAGCCGAAGGCGGGCGTGCTGAGCCGCGTCGACCACTGGTAGATCGCCCCCGAGATCGGGTAGCGGGCGGCGAGCTCGGCGAAGCACGCCGCGACCAGGAGCTGCCCGAGCAGCACGGCGGGCCAGGTCCAGAAGAAGGCCGCGCCACCGAAGGAGTAGCCGAACGCGAAGAACTGGAAGACGGTGGTCACGACGGAGATGAAGGAGAAGCCGGCAGCGAAAGAGGCGTACCGGCCCAGGGTGCGGTGCAGTTCCTGGCGGTATCCGAACCCGGCGAGCGCGGCTGCGTCGGCGGAGGCCGCCGCTTCCTCAGCTTCGGAGTGTGGTGCGGTGGCGGTCATGGCGAGCCCCAGTCACTGGTTCCTGTCGGATGACAGAAATTAGGGAGAGGGTGTTTCGCTGGCGTGTCGCGGCCGTGTCCATGTGGTCCCCAGGTGCTCACCTCAACCGTGCCGCGGCGCGCGGGCAGAGCCGCGTACCGGTTCAAAATGTCTGCATATCCGCTGAGCTGCTGTTTTGCCGAGTGATCAGCTTGCGCGGCGGTACTGACGCTCGGGTCGTCCAGGGGCGCGAGCTGATCCCGGGCTTGGTGAGGCCGATGTCCGTTGAAGTGGCGGGCATAGTCGTGCAGGACTCCCTCTGCGTGGCCGCGGTCGAAGATCAGCAGGCGGTCGGTGCACTCACCCCGTACGGAGCGTGCGAAGCGTTCCGCGTGCCGGTTGCAGTTGGGGCTGCGTGGAGGGATCTTGTCCACAGTGATGCCCTCACTGGAGAAGACGGCGTCGAACGCGGCGGTGAACTTCCCTTGTGTCCGAGGTGGCGCAGTTCGGCGTGGACGCGCCGGAAGCTCCATCGGGGATTCTCGGTGGCGAGCCGGATGACGAGTTCGCGCAGTTCCTCGGACAGCGGTGGGCGTCCTGGGGCGGCGATCAGGGTGCGGTCTGGCCGGCTTGGCTTGGGAGTGGTGATCTGCAGGCGCAGGACCGCGACCTCGTGTCGCAAGATCAGTATTTCGGCGTTCTCGGCGGCGGAGGAACGGGAGAGCAGGACCAGCCTCGCGAAGATCCGCGTGGCGATCAGGCAGAGCAGTCGCACGAGCGTAAGCGTTTGACCTGGGGCTTTGCGGCGGACCTGATCCGCCTGAATGCCTGGTGGAACGACTACCCCTTGGACCGCACCCGCACCAGCCACCTCACCCGACTCGAGCACACCCTCACCGCATAGCCACAATGGGCAACAGGGTCGGGCAGATCTCGTGCTCCCCATGCGACAGGGGGAAGGTGTGGGCTGAGGGCCTCGGTCGGCGTGTTTCCGCAGGTAGCCGGTGCTCGGGTGTCCCGGCTGCAAGGTGCCTGCCGCGTCAAGACGAGGTAATGCCCCTTGGCGTCCGCCGGCAGACGGGGCACTCCCAGGGCGTGAGCGCCCTATCGGGCTCGTACTCGCGCAGGGCGTGGAGGAGGTGGCTCTGGTGCCAGATCAGGGTCCGGCCCAGGAGTTCGGTGCGGCAGGTCTGTATCCAGCGCTCGATGAGGGAGTTCATCCGGGGTATCCGAATGCCGGTGGTGAGGATCTTGAGACCGGGGTAGGTCATCAGGGCGTCGAAGGCGGTTGTGAACTTCGAGTCGCGGTCGCGGATCAGGAACCGCGTCCGAGCTGCACGATCCAGTCCCCGGTCGGATGCGCGCTGGCACCCAGAATCCTGATGCGACGGGTGATGTGCTCGATGACGGCGAAGACGTACAGGCGCGCCCCTGTCAGCGTGCGGACTTCGAAGAGATCGCAGGAGAGGAGGGCCTCGGCCTGGCTGCGGAGGAAGTCGGCCCAGGTGGTGCTCTGCCGTTCGGGGGCGGGTGGGATGCCGTGCTCGCGGAGGATCTCCCGGACTGTGGAGGCGGCGACCTTGATCCCCAGGGCTGCGAGTTCGCCGTGGATCTGGCGATCTCCCCACGAGGCATTCTCCCTGGCCAGGCGCAGGACGAGGGCGCGGATCGAGCGGATGGTGCGGGGGTGTCCGCGCCGCTTGGGCATGCGGGTCGCGGCATGGCGCTGCCTGAGCAGCTCACGATGCCGGCGCAAGACCGTCTCGGGGCGGACCAGCAGCAGAAGGTGCCGCAGTCTGTCTTTGGGCAGGTGGTGCAGAAGGCCGGAGAGGACAGCGCGATCACTGTCATTGAAGGCAGGCTTGCCGACCTGGCGCTGCAGGACCAGCAGTTGGTGCCGGAGCACCAGGATCTCGATGTCCTTGACTCTGTCGCTCATCGGCAGGAGACGTAGGAACGCCAGGGTGTTGGTCGCGGTGAGGTAGCAGCGCGAGAGGTCATGATGCCGTCGGGGCCTTGTACAGGTGAAGATGCCGGGGTGAGCGTCGGCCAAAGTCGAAGATCTCTGAACAAGCTCTCACCTGCGTGGATGATTTACCGACACCCGCAGTGTCTTTATTGCCGTGCGGTGGTTGACCTGGGACTTTTCGATCGCCCAAGTATGGGCATGATCACTGATCGTGGGTCTGCGACTGCTCTATCTGATCTTCTGCCGACTGCTGGGCTGCTTCCTTGTGCTGGGCCGATCGGCCGCCGCGAACAACGCCGAGATCCTCGCGCTTCGTCATGAGGTCGCCGTGCTTCGCCGGCAGATCGAGCGCCCGTAGCTCTCATGGGCCGATCGTGCCGTGCTCTCCGCTCTGGCACGGCACCTTCCAACCGCCTTACGCCGCCACCGGCTGGTCACCCCAGGCACACTGCTGACCTGGCACCGCCATCTCGTGCGCTGGAAATGGCGCGCCAAACCCCAACCGGACCCGGCCGACCACCGCTGGCGGAGGGGACGGTCGCGCTCATCCAGCGCCTGGCGCGAGAGCACCCGACCTGGGGATACGTCAGGATCCAAGGCGAGCTCCGACGGCTCGGTCGTAGGGTTGCCGCCGCCACGATCCGGAGCGTTCTGCGCCGCTCCGGTCTGCCGCCCGCACCGCAGCGCGCCTCCCAGCAGACCTGGCGGTCCTTCCTGCGCTCCCAGGCCCACACGCTGCTCGCCTGCGACTTCATGCACGTGGAGACCGTCTTCCTCAAACGTCTCTACGTCTTCTTCGTCATGGAGATCGCCACCGGGCGCGTCCATGTCCTGGGCGTCACCGCCCACCCTACGGGCGCATGGGTCACTCAGCTCGCCCGCAACCTGCTCATGGACCTCGGCGACAGGGCGGGGTGCTTCCGGTTCCTCATCCGTGACCGGGACAGCAAGTTCACCGCCGCGTTCGAGTCTTCACCGGCAACGGCACAGCCGTCATCCCGACGCCGCCGCAAAGCCCGCGGTCGAACGCGTTCGCCGAACGATGGATACGCACGGCCCGCGCCGAATGCACCGACAGAATCCTCATCACCGGCGAACGACACCTCCGTGCCGTCCTCACCACGTATGCCGAGCACTACAACACCGGACGGGCCCGCCGCAGCCTCGACCTACGAGCACCCGACGACCACCCGAGCGTCACCCCCTGCCCGCTGCCGTAGTCCGACGGCGACAGCTACTCGGCGGCCTGCTCAACGAGTACCACACCACGCCACCCCAACGACTTCTCCATCCACAAGAAACACCCAGCTCAGCAGCCTGATCGGGATATTGACACCCTTCAGCTTCAGGCATCCTCCACAAATACCAACATGCGGCGTGACCTGCATGGATGAGGTTTCCGGCAAGGGCAATGCCATCCGGCCTGCGGCACATGTATGCCCTCGGCCCCGCGCCCGCCCCCCGCTGCCGTCCGGCTCCGCTGCCGGACAGCCGACCACCTTGGGCTGTGCGACGATGGCTTCGGTAGCCCTATCCGATTCGATACCTCATCCGCGATGTCGGCCTCGACATCCCCGCAGTCAAACGCCTACCCGGGCAGAGGACTGGCACACCGCCGACGCACTCCGGAATGCGAGGCGGTGCGGCGCATGGCACATTGGTCGTGAGGGCCGCGCAGTGCCAGGCAAGCGCTGGGCCGGCCGCGTGCAGCCTGTCCCTCCGTGGCCGCCGGTGCCCGAGGATTGCGGATGACATAGCGCAGCAGGTCATCACTCCTCCCGTAAGCCAGTGTCGCGGTCACGTCCCGGCTGACGAACTGTGGGGTAGGCGTATGCACCGAATACACTCGATTCGTTACTCGGCTGCTGCCGCGGTCGGCATCTCCTTTGCCATGTCCGCACTCGTCCCCACGCACGCCGACGCTACGGGCCCGTCGGCGACACCCTCCCCAACCGCCTCCAAACCCACCATCGTGCTGGTCCACGGTGCCTGGGCCGACGCCTCCAGCTGGAACGGCGAAGTCAAGATCCTCCGGAGCGCGGGGTACCAGGTACGTGCCATCGCCAATCCTCTGCAGAACCTGACCACCGACTCGCAGACGGTTGCCGACTTCCTCAAGACGGTGCACGGCCCGGTGGTGCTCGTCGGACACTCCTACGGGGGCAGTGTCATCACCAACGCCGCTGCGGAGACCAAGAACGTCAAGGCCCTGGTCTACGTGGACGCGGCCGCGCCCGCCGTCGGAGAGACCACCGGATCCGTGAGCGGCTCCACCTCGGCACTGAATGCGCCGGCCAGCAAGCTGTACGACACCGCGGCATACCCCCAGGCCCCGTCCGGCGGGCAGAACCTATATCTGAAGAAGGACATATTCGTCAAGGACTTCGCAAGTGACCTGCCCACCAACCAGGCCGAAAACCTGTGGGCGACGCAGCGCGCCGCCTCGACGATCGCGTTCAACACGCCGTCGCGGCACGCAGCCTGGAAGACCATCCCGTCCTGGTACTTCATCAGTTCAGGCGACCGGATCATCACCCAGCAGTCAGAAGAACACATGGCTCGTCGCGCCCACGCGAAGACGACAGTCTTCCAAGGCGGGTCACATCTGACCCTGATCTCGCACCCTGACGCGGTAGCCAAGGTCATCAGCGCAGCGGCCGGCTCCGTTGGCTGACACCCGTAACGGCGACCGCTCGGGCCTCCTCCGATGCGTCGGAGGAGACTCAGAGGCGCTCGCGGACCTGGGGGCGGGGCGCTCGTACTTCGATCCGCGCCTCAGGTGCCGGGCGAGTACGCCTGCCCTCTGGGTGTGTGGGCGATCAGGCGTGCCCGGCGCGGGGTGATGATGTCGCGGAAGGCGGGGTCGGTGAGGAGTTGACCGGGGCGATGCTGTGAGGATGGTCGGAGTACCAGCAGGTGAGGGCTTGGCGTAGCGTGCCCCAGGCCCCCTCGGGGTCGCCGACGGCGACAAGCTCACGGGCGCGATCGAGAGCCTGTTGAAAGGCGGGGGGCTGGGGGAGGACGGGCGGGACGAAGGCCTCGCGGCGTGCGCGCCAGTACTCCTCGCGGTCCGGGCCCTCGGGGGAGCCGACGCCCGTTTCCGATAGGTAGTCCGCCACCTTCCAGGCGTACTGGTCCGGCCTGGCGTTCGAGGCGTCCCCGGCGGCACGCAGGTAGAGCGGGACCACTTCGGCACGAATCCGCTCTTGGCCCACGGCTGCCACGACGTGGGCGTTACACAGCACGTCGCTCCCCAACGTGAAGTGCGCTGTCCCGAGGTTCAGGAACGCGTCAAGAATTGGCCGCAGGTACCGTCCGGTGCCCGCCCCCTTGTCGGCGGCCCGGCCGAACACGACCAGCGCGGCGTCGGCCTCGCCGCGCAGCGCCAGGGCCCGTCCCTCGGCGACCAACTCATCCACCCCTTCGGGGCGCACCGGGCGGCCGGCACGGCCGCACCTCCTGCCAGGTGCGGGCCCGGGCGTACTTGCGGACCGTGCGGCGGTCCAGGCCGAGTTCGCGGGCTACTGCGCTGTAGGGCCGGCCCGTGTCGGTGAGGGTGTGTACGGCTTCGAAGAGCCTTCTGGCGTGACGCCCGGCCCGGGTGTCCGCCGCGGCGTCCTCGACGGTCTCCCTGGCCGGAGACGGGATGAATTCCGCAGTCGGTGGCAGTGCCGTGGGCAGGCAGCCACGGTGCGCGGCAGCGATGTCCTGGACGCGGCGGGACAGCCCCTGCCAGAGGTGAAAGCGGCCGCTGACCTGCACGGCCTCGGGGGCGCCGTCCGTGATGCCCTGCCGGTAGGTGAGGGAGCCGTCACGACAGACGATCTCGACACCTGGATGCTCGTGCAGCCAGCGGCTGAGCTGTTCGGCATCCCGTCCCTCCCAGAGTGTGAGGGGCAGCCGGGTGGTGGCGTCGACCAGGAGGGTTCCGAAGGTGTCACCGTAGAGAGCGAAGTCGTCCACGCCCAGCACCCGGGGCGTGGGAAGGGCTGGCAGTGACATGCGCATCAGCTGTGACAGGACGGTGCAGCGCGAGAGCGTGATGTTCAGGATCCGCAGCATCCGGGCTCCGCCTCGGCCCGCCAGCTGCACGCCCACTGCCTCGACCAGGTGCTGCAGCAGCGGCGTGCGCCGCTGGTAGCGCACGGTCAGACCCGGCACCTGCTCGGCGAGTGTGGTCTTTCCGCACGTGGCGTTCTCGCAGTACAGACGTCGCACACTCAGCTCGATCAACACGGCACGGCCGCCCAGCGACGCATCGGCCAGTCGCCTGACGTAGCGGCTGTGACACCACCCGCTCTACGTTCCGCAGCCCGTGCACTCTGCTGGCACACCGGATCTCGTATGGGCCTGGATCACGACGACAGGGCCAGAAACATCGACCGAGGCCACCAGCACATCCGCCAACTGCGGTAACAGCGAGTCCAGTTCAACAGAGCACACCCACAGGCTGCCCGCTATGCGGACGGGCCGACCGCCACCCCGAGATGATCTCCGGCTACGAAAATCTTGCCAGAGCCGTCAACGTGCACAAGCGTGTACGGGGAAACGTGCACAGCTCTAACGGTCTCGCGCCGTGGCGACCGTCAGATTGCGACCGTGGTGTTGAGATCTCCGGTACTCGCGGAGCAACGGCCGCATTTTCGTGAGCGATGTAGCAGAGAGTAACGAATTCGAGGAGACCGACACCCGATCGATTACGGACTTCGAGCGGTCAGCAGCAGATCAGGATGGCGTCCAACAGGCGGCCGTAGTCGTCACGGCGTGCTGACCGGACTACCTCCGCGACTGCTGGCGGTACCGACCGGGGGCCAAGCCGTACTCTCGTTTGAACGCTTTGGCGAAGGCGAATTCGGAGGTGTATCCGGTGCGCTGGGCGACGGTCTGTACCGGCTTGTCGCTGTCGCGCAACAGTCGCGCCGCCAGGGTCATCCGCCACCAGGTCAGGTAACCCAGCGGCGGTTTGCCGACCAGCGAGGTGAACCGGCGGGAAAAGGCCGCGCGCGACAGTCCGGCTTTCGCACCCAGCGCTTCGACCGTCCACTGCCCGGCGGGTTCCTGGTGGATATGGCGCAGCGCTGCGGTGATCGCCGGATCGCGCAGCGTCGCGGCCCACCCGGTGGCCGGGCCGTCGTCGGTTTGCTCCTCGAGCCAGGCCCGCAGGATGTACAGCAGCATGATGTCCAGCAAGGCCGACACGACCGCTTCGGTTCCGTGGCTGGGGTTGGCGATCTCGTCACCGAGCAGATTGACGGCAGCATGTAGCGGGGTGCGGTGGCCGAGACGTGCCGGAAGGTGGATGACCTCGGGCAGTTCCTCGAACAGCGGATGTGGCCGGGTCTGGTCGAGCGTGTATGCGCCGCACAGCAGGACCGTCGTGGCTCCCTCGCCGTCGTCGGCGCTCGGCGCTATCTCCCGCAGGGATCCCGAGGGTGCGCCCGTCAGGGACGTCAACGGGCTGTCGGCCAGAGCGTGCCCGCAGCCGTGCGGAAGGCACACCACATCGCCCACGCTCAGGGCGATCGCGGCGCCCGCTGGCGGGATCAGCCAGCATGTCCCTTCCAGCACCACATGGAAGCCGGCCCCGGAGAACGGCTCGGCCCGCACTCCCCACGGAGCGTGCTTGCGGATTTCACTGGAATGCGGGCGCCCCGTACGCATGACGCCGATCGCATCGCTGAGCACGTCCATCGCCAGATCGTATCGCGAGGCCGCTGCGCACAAGACGATCAGATATGAAATGGAGACGGCAAGCCATGGGGAGCGGCTCCCGACCTCCATACGCTGAGTGCGCCAAACAGATTGACCGATCGGTCTACCAGAAGGGCAGGACATGAGCCTGTACACCGCCGTCGCGACCGCGACCGGCCGCGACGGCCGCGCCTTCAGCTCAGACGGCAAGTTGGACGTCGAGCTGGCCCTCCAGAAGGAGTTGGGCGGCACCGGCGACGGCACCAACCCCGAGCAGCTCTTCGCGGCGGGCTATGCGGCCTGCTTCGCCACCTCCATGCAGTTGGTGGCGCAGAAGAAGAAGATCGACGTCACGGGCATGTCGGTCGCCGCCGAAGTCGGCCTCGTCCCCAACGGGCAGGGCGGCTTCCAGCTCGAAGTCAGCCTGCGGACGAAGCTACCGGACAGCCTGCCCCGGGAAGTCGGTCGCGAGCTCATCGAGGCCACCCACCAGGTTTGCCCGTACTCCAACGCCACGCGCGGCAATATCCCGGTCGAGTTGCTCACCGAGTAACCATCGCCCGCTGAACGCCACCCGGACATCTGCTCTGGCCTCCGCTGGAAGAACAGGCGGACCGGTTCCGCAGACCGCTTCGACGGACCGGGTCACCTGGTGGGGCAGCAGGGGCTGCAGGACGGAGTACTCGAACGTGCCGACCTTGATGCGGGCGGTCGGGTTGCGGAAGACGATGCCGTTCTTCTTCGCCCAGCCGAACAGCGACCGCAGGGCGACGAGGGTCTGGCGCCGTTCGTGCCCGTGGAGAGTCTTGACGTGGGCGAGGACGTCGTCGCGGGTGATTTCGCGCGGGTGGTCGTAGCGCTCGGACCATTCCAGCAGGGCGGGACGTACGGCGTTGAGGTAGGCCCAGACGGTGGCCTGGTGGCGGGGGCGGGTGCGTGGTCCGCCGTCGCGCAGGGTGCGGTTCCAGCTCTCGGCTTCCCGGCGGATCCCGGCAGCAAGGCCGTTGAGCCGCTTCTCCAACCAGTCCTCGTAGGACGGCCTGCGGTCGTCGACCAGGATGTTCATCGCTTCCAGGACCTCGGCGGTTCGCTCGATGCTGCTGTCCAGGGCCCGCAGCGGCGCGATGATCTCCGAGTAGCGGATGACGTCGCCCTCGGTGTGCGGGGACAGCAGCACGACCAGGGCCCGGTCTACGTCGAGACGGACGCGGCGGCTCCAGCCGCGGGCCTCGGCCAGGCCGTGCGCGAGGTGGCGTCCCCAGGCCAGCCAGGGACTGGCGGGATCGGGGTGCGCATCGCGGTCGAAGCGGTGGTAGTCGCGGGGGACGCCGTCGAACAGAACCGGCTGGCACCAGTGGCTGACCGGCCGGACAGCAGCGGGCGGTGGCGGTTTGCGTGGGCGCCCCCGTCGGCCGTGGCCTCGGGGTCGCGGCGTGGTGGAGGAGCCGCGGTGGTGGTGCATACCGATGAAGAAGAGCTGAAGGTCAGCGACCTGACGAAGCCAGGGTGCCATCACGTGCCCGGCCGAGGTCGGCTTGCCAGTGGCTATGCGGATGTTCCGGCGGGCCTGGCACCAGCACAGTCGGCAGTAGCCGGACTTCAGCGGCTGTCGCCGGCGGCAGGCCCCGCACTCGCCGGCGGCGTGCTGACGAGCGAACTGCCAGCAGGCCGGGCAGAGCCTGCCCGTGAACACGCCCCAGGCCAGGCAGCCGTCACAGCTGGTAGCGGGCTTGCGGTAGCCCTTGCGCGGACTCACTGCGTCACATCGGCGGCAGGGACCGGCTGTCCCGCCGACGCGGGACCACCGCCGGGGCCGGACCGGATGCGGCGGCCTGCTGGCCGGCCTCCTCGCCGGGGCGGCGGACCTTGTCCGGTTCGGGGATCAGCAGGTCGCCGATCTCGCAGCCGAGGACGACGCAGATGACGTCCAGGTCCTCCAGCTTGAGGGAGACCGGCTGGCCGGACCACAGCCCGGACATCTTCCCCGCCGAGATCACCAACCCGTGTTCTGCCAGGCCTCGTTGGAGCTCGGACGCCTTCCAGATACCCTTGTTCGCGGCCGTCAGCCGCAGGTTCCACCTCATCGGATGAGCCCTTCCAGCCGTTTCGCGGCTCGCTCGGTCCCGGCGACCCAAGCGTCCTCGACCCGGGTCTGCTGGACGTGGACGTATCGCATCGTTGTGGCGATCCAGGAATGTCCCAAAACCTCCTGAATCGCGAGCAAGCCCAGTCCGTTCTCATAGAGTTGGGACGCTCAGAAATGCCGCAGGACATGCGGCGTCAGCCTCTCGCCCCACCCCGGCAGATGCGCCTTGGCTGCCTCCTTGAGCCCGCCGCGCAAGGCGTCGTCGCCCACCCGACGCAAAGAGCCGTCGGCGTTCTTGCGCTTCGAAGGGAACAGCGGGGCGCCCGGGCGGGTGTGGTCGTCGTCGAACTGGCCCCAGACGTCCTCGATGAACCACCGCAGCGTGCGGTCAGCCCCGTTGATCAGCGGCACCATCCGCTCGCGCGGCCCGGAGCCGCGGGTGCCCTTGCCGTGGCGGACGTGGAGCTTGCCGAAGCGGCCCAGCTCCCACTTGATGTCGGCCAGGTCCAGCTTGCACGCCTCGCTCACCCGCAGGCCGACCCGGGACATCAGCTTCGACGCGGTGTAGTTCCGGGCGGTCGGGGCGAACTTGCGGCAAGTGGCCAGCTCGCCGCCCCAGCCGGTGAACAGCGTCCCGACCTCCGGCTTGGTCGGCGGGATCCGCAGCTGGGCATCCTTGGCCCCGCGCGGCCGGTTCATCTCGTCGATCGGGCACTCGACCACCCGGCCGGTCAACCGGTGGAGCTCGACCTTGTGCCGCAGCTCCAGGAACATGAAGTACGTCGTCAGCGCCTGCGACCGGGCCAGCCGGGTACCGCTGGGTGACTGCCGCAGCACCTTCCCGAAGTACGTGTCGGCGTCTGCGGGCTCCATGTCCCACAGCGGCCGGCCGAACCATGTGCGCATCTGGTCCAGGTGCCCGACGTCCCCGCGGATGGTGCCGTCCGCCAGACCCGCCGAGGCCCGCGCGAGGACGAATCCGGACAGCACGTCGGTCTCGAACCGCTCCAGCTCCTCCGCCGACGCGGGAGCCCAGTGTTCACGCAGGTCCCGTACGACTGCCAGCGCCGCCAACCCGAGCCCCCTCACCTTCGGTCCGACTGTGGATCGGTCGGACGAGGTGAGAACGCTTCAAGAATCCCGAAGTTACGTCACAAGGCCACAGAGCACCCGAAGGAGGAAGAACCCCCTGGCCACAGGGCCGGGGACTCAGCGGGGCTCAGGAGAACTCACGGGATGTCGCACACATCCGCGAGTGCCTGGTCGCGACCTCGCAGTCCGCCCAGATCACCGTGGCCGGCGACCCGCTCGAATGGCGCCCCCACGACTTCAGAAGGATCTTCGTGACCGACGCCATCCGCTCCGGACTGCCCCCACACATCGCCGCGAAGATCTGCGGACACGCCGCTTTGGACACGACCATGGGCTATGCCGCGATCTACCCGGAGGACGTGATCTCCCATCACCGGGCCTTCATCGCCCGCCGCAGAACCGAGCGGCCCAGCGAGGAGTACCGCGAGCTCACCGCCACCGAGTGGGACGAATTCCTGGCCCACTTCGAACTCCGCAAGGTCGCCCTGGGGACCTGCGGCCGCGACTACGCAACCCCGTGCCAGCATGAAAACGCCTGTGTCAGATGTCCCCTACTGCTCGTGGACCCAGCCCAGATGCCACGCCTCCAAGAGATCCACACCAACCTCATCGACCGCCTCCAGGAGGCCAAGGTCCAGGGCTGGCTCGGCGAGGTCGCCGCCATCGAGACCACCCTGGCTGCCGCCGCCCAGAAACTTCAGGCCATGCGTGAGCGTGCAACTCAGCCGTCCACTGTCCACCTCGGCATGCCCGACTTCCGCCGCGACACCGGACGAAGCAGCGCCAAGCCTGGGGAGTGAGCGCTGGCGTGTTCCGAATCATCGGCCGGCGAAATTCCGGGCCACTCATGGAGCCGACTCGGCAGGATGCCCGGATGGAGATCCGAGCACCTGTACTCTCACGACAGCGCCCACCCCGTGCTACACGGAGCGAAGAACAGGGTCGATCTCGGCCAGGATTTCGTGCAGCTGACGAGCCCCCAGGGAAACGCGGTCGTCAGTGTCCCGCAACATCTCCTCGCACAACTGCAGCGCGTTGTCCCGGTCCTCGGAGGAGATGCCGAACACATCGAGGATTGCGGTGTGGATCCAATCGCTGTGATTGGAGTCGGCGACTGCCAGTGCGGAGGCGACCACCGCCAACCCGATCCTGTCCTTTCGCCGAAGCACGGCTTCCGCGGTCACCCGGGTGACAAAGGTGTCACCCGGGTCGAGCACGAGCTCCAGCAATGGCCCAAGGGCCTCCTGCATCTCGGCGAAGCCTGCCAGGCCGTGACCGGCATCCGCCCGGTCACGGTAGTCGTGGCTTCGCCCGAGCTCACCGAGCGCCATGACAGCTGCATGCCGCCGATCACTGTCCACCTGGCTGCCCACCCCTCCCGCGATTTCCGGTCAAAGTACCACCGAGACACCCTCCAGATGATCGCCGGGACAGGCCCAAGGTTCGTTCCGACGGGTCAAGGCGCCATAGGCTCCAGGACATGCACAGCACCTTGACGGAGCACGCCCGGTGCCTCTACGGAGACGAGTTCGGACCGACGCCTGAGTGCGACCTCGACCACCGGGAGCACTACTTCGTCGAGGAACTGACGTTCGCTGACGCGGATTCCATCCTCGCCATGCTCCGTGAGCTCTGCCCGCACGTGGTCGATGGTCGTCTGCCGGTCTGGGTTCGCAACCTGTCCTACCGGTTGGCGCTCCTGCAGCGACCTGATGAGCCGGCGCTGATGCGCGAGGCTGCCGAGAACTTGTGGCTGCACGGACCGGACTGGGATGGCGTCGCGGCGGACCTGACGAGGCGGGCGGATGCCCTTGAGGCCAGCTGAGTTGGGCTGCGTTGTGCGAGCCGGAGGCTGATCGACACCACGGTGACGGTGCGACACACCCGGATACGCCCGGACGCCGAGACTGTTGCCCACTACTTTTAGTAACTCGCTCGCGGTTGGCCCCGTCGGTCCGTGAGCTGGGCAGTTCGGATAAGCAAGCATCAGATGCCCCGTCTTGCGGCCAGATCCCGAGCAGATGCCCCGCCTGAAGGAGATCCACGCGAACCTGCTCGACCGGCTCCAGGAAGCCAAGGAACAAGGCTGGCTCGGCGAGGTCGCCGCGATCGAGGCCAGTCTCGCCGCCGCCGAGCAGAAGCTCGCCGCGATGCGCGAGGTCGCGGCCCGGCACACCGCCGTCCACCTCGGCATGCCCGACTTCCGTGCCACCGCCGGCAGACACACCGCCGACTCAGCAGAGTGACACCTCGCCGAGGTCCGCGACACGCCCGACGACGTCCTGCTCCCTAACTTCTCCACCACTACTTTCCGTGGTGGAGACGGGCTGGAAAACCAACTGAGGTCCGAGCTGGGCTAGTTCGGATAAGAGCAGTTGGGCTCGCTGGGTCTCGTTTTGAATGCCCAAGTATGGGCATGATCAGTGATCGTGGGTCTGCGACTGCTCTACCTGATCTTCTGCCGACTGCTGGGCTGCCTCCTCCGTCTTCGTCGGCAACGGTACAGCCGTCATCCCAACGCCGCCGCAAAGCCCACGGTCCAACACATTCGCCGAACGATGGATACGGAGCGGCGCAAGCATTCCGCCCACCGGCATCCTCGGCAGCCTCGTCGATGGCGCTGGAAGGAGAGCAACGTCATCCGTACCAGGTGATGTTGCAGACATAGATGCAGTGGTGGCGTGGTACTGAGAGGAAGCTGATGAAGCCGCGTCCGCCGAGAATGTCGAATTCTCGGAGTCCGCCTTCTCGGTCGAAGGGTCGACCTACCTTTGCCGCGTCGACTCCCAGCGCGGCGAGTTCGGTCGCCAGCCGTTCGACCTCTGCCACGACGCCTGGTGCAAGTCCGTCGGCGACGTGCTCCTCGCTTGGGCTGTACTCCCAGGTCCAGTCGGTCACAGCCCGGCCTCGGCCTCCGCCGCCTTGCGGATCTGCTGAATTTCGTGGATGGCCGCCGTCGGGTCCTGTTCGGCCATATCGACAATCTGCTCGAGTTCACGGAGGTGGGCGGCGCGTTCCGGATGCCGCTCGATGGCGACGAATACGGCCCATGAGTGGACGAAGGCCCGCAGGGGTGCGAGGCTCTGTGTCTGCTGTGCGTTTGTGGTCGCCTCGAACAGGTGCTGAGTGAGCGCAGGGATTCTGCTGGGAGCGATCCGAGCGACAGCTGCGCGGAGGGCGTCAGGGGTGAGGTCAGGCATGGGGATAAGGGGTCCATACGGGCCGTCTGGCTGCGCGCTCACGATGACCTCCGGTACGTGGTTTGCTCGTCGCACCATACCGTGGGGGCGCGGCAGCCGTGGGTGACTCCAGTCTGCTCCGCACGCCGTCGCATGGCCTATCTGTCGCGGTCGGGGAGTAGCTGATTGCCGCGTTCTCCGTAGCGCGCAAGAGCGCAGTTCGGATCCGAAACGAGCGCTACGGTGCGGTACGAATGGTTGCGGAGAGTGGTCACTGGGCTGGGGGTCAAGGGGTTGCAGGTTCAAATCCTGTCGTCCCGACCAGCATCATCGCAGGTCGGAGGCCGTTTCCGCGGGTAGCGGAAGCGGCCTTAACCATGTCCGGGCTGGGAGCAAGTGGGAGCCCTCTGGGAGCCCTCGTGCTCCCAACTCGCAGATGTGTCAACCGTGTCCGATTCGTCCGTCACCCGATCCGGTAGACCTACAACGCCGTACCGCGCCCTTGTGCGCCGTCGTCAACCGTAGGCCCCCGACGTCACCCGATCGATGCGGATGCATTCTGCATCGAGAGGCATAAGAACCCCTTGTCGGCTCTCGACCCCCTTTCGGGGTGGGAGCACGGTCTCGTGCTCCCCATGCGACAAGGGGAGGGTGAACCGCTGGTGATCTCTTCGGGCCGGTTTTCGCAGGCAGCTGGCACGTGGGGTTTCTGGCTGCCGGGGTGCGCCCCGCGTCAAGGCAGGGCAAAGCCCCTTGTCGTCCGCCGGCAGATGGGGCACTCCCAGGGCGTGAGCGCCGTATCCGGCTCTGTGGCGCCGTAGCGAGACAGCCGGCAGGTGCCCTCGCGCGTTAAATAGTGTGCCAAGCGACTGCTGGGCTGGCCGCAGAGGGTCTCCGCAAGGGGGCGAGGCTCCGGCCCGGTCGTCCTTGGGATGGAGGGCCAGCGGGATGGCCGGGCCGTGCCTGGACGGTGGCGCGCGAAGTGACGAGCTGCTGGCCAGGGGATCGCGACAAATCTGGTGCTGCCGTTACGCGGTGACGGTCGGTTGAGCCTCTCAACTTGTGCCGGGTCGCGGTGCCCGGCCCTTCGCGAGGGGAACTGGATGGATACGGCAACCGTGATCCTGGCCATCGACGCGGTTTCGAAGCCGAAGGCATCGAAACCCTGAAGCCCGCCTCACGGCCTCGCGGATGAACGCGATCTGCGAGAGAGCCATCGGGACACCGCGGCCTGAACTTCTCGATCAGGTGCTGCTTCGGAACGAGACCCACGATCGGCAAGTCCTCCACGTCTACGCCCGGCCAGCGAGTAACAGGTATGTGGCCTGATCTGCCGCGACGGGTTTCTGAACGGCACACGCTGAGCGCCCGCCTCGCGCGGCAGCAGGAGGCTTACCGTGAGGAGGTGGCGAGGCTGCGCAAGGCCCTCGAAATCGCGCAGGGCGAGAGCCTCGACCTGCGCAGGCGCCTGGCCCGCTACGAGGCAGGCTGAGTCCGCAAAAGGGCATGTCCCTCCGATTGCCGACAGTCATCAAATTCCCCACCCCAAGTGGGTTCGGCGCCAGGCAATTCCCCACCCTCGCGGTCTCGTTTCTCCATGGCAGGGACAAGGCATGCTCATGTAGAGGGCTTGAAGCAGCAGGTCCTCGCCGATCCGAAGCGTTCCGCGCGATGGTCGTCTCGTGCGGCCCGGCCTCCATCCAGGGCTCGAAGCAGGACCATGGGGCCGCGGTGGCGCCACACCGGGGCCTTGGCCAGTGTGAGAGTCAGGGGGCTCTACGTTCTTGATTGGGTTGATCGAGCCATTCGTAAGGTTGGGTCGCCCAGGGGTGCTGGGTGTGGCTATCAGGCGGCTGCCGTCTCGTGGCTCCCCCCGCTTCGCCGCTCGGCACCCCACGACGACTCGGCCGCCGATTAGGAAGTGCGAACAAGTCGCTGCGTAGAGCAATGCCGGCGAGGTCGTCCGTGGCGCGAAGAGTACGAACGAGCACGTCAGGAGCACGATGAGCCGGATATGGGCGGGGATCGACAGCGGCAAGGGGCACCATCACGGCCTCGCCCTGGACGCGGACGGCAAGACGCTGTTGTCGCGACGTGTGGCCAACGATGAGCCCGAGCTGCTGAAGCTGATCGGGGATGTCCTGGACCTGGCCGACGGACGGCAGGTCACCTGGGCCATCGACATGACCGGCGGGGAACCCGCGCTGCTGCCGGCCCTGCTCCTCGGCCACGGCCAGGAAGTCCTCTACATGCCCGGCCGGCTGGTGAACCGGGCATCCGACGGCTACCGCGGCGAGGGCAAGACCGATGCCCGCGACGCCTACGTCATCGCCGACCAGGCCAGGATGCGCCGCGACCTGCGACCCATCCGCCACGGCGACGAAGCCGCCATCGAGCTGAAGCTGCTGACCGGCCGCCGGGCCGACCTGGTCGAGGACCGCACCCGCCTGGTCAACCGCCTGCGCGGCACCCTGCTGAGCATGTTCCCCGCCCTGGAGCGGGCCCTGGAGGTCACCAACACGGGCCCGCTCAGGCTGCTGACGGGCTACCAGACCCCGGCCGCGATCCGCCGGGCCGGCGTCACGCGGCTGGCGAAGTGGCTGGCCAACCGCAAGGTCCGCAGCGCGTGAGCCCTGGCCGAAGCGGCCGTTGAGGCCGCCGAGCGGCAGAACACCGCCGTCCCCGGGGAGAAGATCACCGCGAAGCTGGTCCACACCCTGGCCGAGGAGGTGATGACCCTCAACGAGCAGATCTCCGAGATGGACAAGCTCATCGAGGGCCGGTTTCGCGAGCACGAGTTCGCCGACATCGTCCTGAGCGTCCCCGGCATCGGCGCGACCCTCGGAGCCGAGTTCCTCGCTGCCGTCGGCGGCAGCCTCGACGAGTTCGACTCCCCGGACGCTCTGGCGGCCTTCGCCGGCGTCGCCCCAGCACCGAGGGATTCGGGCAAGGTCAGCGGCAACCTGCACCGGCCGGTCATCTACCACCGAAGACTCCAGCGCGTCTTCTACACCTCCGCGCTGGTCAGCGTCCGCTGCGACCCGAACTCGCGGAAGTTCTACGACCGCAAACGCGCCGAAGGCAAGAAGCACGTCCAAGCCGTGCTCGCGCTCGCCCGCCGACGCGTCAACGTCATCTGGGCTCTGATCCGTGACCGACGGTGCTACCAAGTCACACCTCCAGTGACTACGGCCGCTTGACAACAGCATTAGTGGTCAGCTCCGGAAGTCCTTCGGGGGTTGATCAGGCTGCCAGGCCGACGGAGGATTCTTCTTGTCGGTCAGCAGGTGTGTGTCGCTCGAGCAGGGCCAGCAGATCGTCCAGGTCGGAGGTGGTGAACCTCCACTGGAACGGCTGTGCGGTGGTGTTGTAGCGGTCTTCGTGCTCGGAGCCGGTCCCGGTCTGTTGGGCCGGCGCCTGCGGCAGCTAGGGTGCCGCCATGGCCACCACCCGCGCCCCTCGACCCTCCCTGGTGCAACCCAGGGGGGCGTGCTTCACGTTGTTCACCTCCCTGTTCGCTGCGGTCCTGGCGCTCGGCTCGGGGGGCGCGGCGGTGTTCTGCGCGGTGTCGGTGGCCACAGTCGACGGTGCGACCCCCGCAGTGGCGATTCCGGTGGTTCTGGCGCTGGTTGCAGCGGCCGTCGCGCTGGCCATGGTCAAGGTAGTTTTCCTTCTTTGGGACAACCGGCGCGCGACTGTGGAACTGGCCGCTGTCGGCGTCGACGCGACGGCCCTGGTCCTCTCGGCGGTCTTTTCGCCGCTGGGGGGCGAAGAGCGCCCCGACGTCCGGCTCCTTGTGCGGATCAGCGGACCCGGGTTCGAGCCGTTCGAGACCGACAACACGGTGGAGGTCCATCTATATCCCGGTGTTGCCGAGGGCGCGGTACTGCCAGCCCGGGTCAACCCGGCCAACCTCAACTTCTCGATGTAGCCGGCGCTGCCCTGACCGGCACGGATCCGTTCGGGCCGACGGCGCAGCATAGTGGTCAGCTCCGGAAGCCCTTCGGGGGTTGATCAGGCTGCCAGGGCGACGGAGGATTTTCTTGTCGGTCGGCAGGTGTGTGCCGGTCGAGCCGGGCCAGCAGATCGTCCAGGTCGGAGGTGGTGAACCTCCACTGGAACGGCTGTGCGGTGCTGTTGTAGCGGTCTTCGAATGCTCGGAGCCGGTCCCGGACCTTGCTGAGGTCAGAGAAGTTGTTGGGCGTGACAACCTTGCGCTGGACGATCGAGAAGAAGATCTCGATCTGGTTCGTCCAGGACGCGTGCACGGGGGTATGGACCATGACCGTGTTCGGAAACGCCGTGGTCAGACGGTCGATGGCCTTCTCTCCTCGGTGGGAGGAGCCGTTGTCGACGATCCAGAAGACGCATCTGGCACGCGCGTAGGGCTCTGTGGTCATGACCTGGTTGACCAGGGCCATGAAGGGCACGATGCCGGTCTTCGGTTCGCAGCGGCCGAAGACCTTCGCGCGATGGACGTCATAGGCGGCCAGGTAAGCCAGCGCACCGCCGCGGTCGTATTCGTGGTTGACACGCATCGCCCGGGCCTGCCCTGGCGCCAGGGTCGGGTGGCAACGGCAGCGCGCCTGGGTGGAGGTCTTCTCGTCCGCGGAGATCACATACTCGCCCTCGCCCAGCGGGACGCCGTCGAAGATGCGGGCGTGCAGGTCCAGCACGCGCGCGGCCTTCGGCCGGAAATCCGGGTCGCGCACGAAGATCCAGGACCGGTACTGCCAGGGCTTGATCGCGTCGTCCTTGAGCCAACGCCGCACGGTGGAGGGGGAGATCGACCCGGCAACGGACCGGGCAACCACCTCGCGAGCCAGTTCCGGACACGACCAGCGCGACAGAGGCGCGCCCGTCTCGGCGGGTAACTGGCGAGCCAGCACCTTGACTTCGGCAACCTGTAGCGGTGTGAACGAGACCGGCCGGCCAGACCGCCTACGGTCGGCGAGGGCCGACAGGCCGCCGGCGGCGAACCGGCCCCGCCACGTGCGCACCGTGTCCACGTGCATCCGGGTCTGCGCGGCTATCCGGGCGTTGGAGCGCCCCCGGGCCGCCAGCAGCACGATGGTTGCCCGCTGCCGGGCCTGATGCGGGGTCTTGCGGCCGTAGGCCATCTTCTTCAGCCGGTGGCGCTCGGCCGCGGTCAGCGCGACGGGCACGGCGGGGGCGGGGGGCACGGGATGAAGGCGGCCGATTCTTCGGGGGCGGCAGGGATCGGGCCGACACCAGGCCGTACCCGTCCCCATATCTTGCAACGGCACGCCAACGCCCCAGGCACCGTCTCGCACGTCCCGCAGGCTTTACCTCTCCGTCAACCCCCGAAGGACTTCGAGCGTCGACTAATTAGGAAGCGGGGGACGAGGGCCCGAGGATGACGATCGGCGCCTCGGCCTCGGCCGGGCGACGAGGCTTTGCTCCGAGTTGCGGCTGGTTCTTCCTCGACCGGACCTCCGCAGCAGCAGTCGCCGCTGGTGCAACTCGGGCGACTGCAGCAACCGCGAGCGCGCTCGCCCCACTACGCACGCACCAAGCACCCGCGGTGACGCGAAAAACGCCGCTCCCAAGGGATGATCAGGGCTGGCTTGCGGGCACGGTGTCCTTTGCCACCAGCGTGTTGTGGGACCAGCAGAGCCGGTAAAGGTCGACCTCGTGGAACAGGTCGCGGCTGGAACGGTAGAACTCGCAACGGGCGCCGGGCGGCCGGGGTGCGGAACGGGCGTGGTCGGGCGGGTAGGGGTAGGCACGGGCCGGCAGCAGCGGGGCGAGTTCGGTGCGCGGCCGGCCGGTGGTCAGCTCGTCGAACCGGGATGGTGGCAGCACGCTCGTCGTCAGTTGCCAGGCCAGGTAGACGGCGGCGGGCACGAAGAAGGCGGCTGCGACGACAGGCGCCGCGAAGGCGGCGGCGGAGCGGCGGCGGGCGGCGCTCCGTACGGAGACGAGCCGCTTGGCGGACTCGGAGACGGTGTCCGTGTCCGGAGCTGGGTGGAGAGCAGTCTCGGACGGCAACGCGGACCCGGTGCGACGCCCGTGGGTCCTGGCCTGTGTTCCGGGCGCCGTCCCGGGTCCCGGTGCCGGTGTTCTCGGACGGGCCGTGGCCTGGTGCGGGAGGACGGCGGTGACGCGGAACCCGCCCTGATACGGGCCGCTCCACAAGGAGCCCCCGAGAACCGTCACCCGCTCCCGAAGCCCCATCAGGCCCCGGCGGCCAACGCCAGATGTCGGGCCTTCGGCCGCCTGCGCCGGCCCGTCAGCCGGTGGAGCGGCGTTCACGACGCTCACGCGGGTACGGTCGGCCTCGTGTGTGATCCGCACCCGGATCGCACCGTCCGGCGCGTGCTTCATAGCGTTGGTGAGGGCCTCCTGCACCACCCGGTACATCCCCCGTTCGGCCAGGGGGGACAGCGTGGGCCCCGCCCCGCTCCGCTCCCAGCGCACCGGCACCCCAGAGGCGACTGCCCGTCCGAGGAGGTCCTCGATGGTGTCGTTGAAAGGCAAGCCCGCACCCGTTTCCGTCCTGGGCGGGTCGTGCAGGACTGCGACGGTCTCCCGCAGTTGCTCCACAGCGTCCGCGATCGTCCCGCGCAGCTCGGCGAGGTCGGCGCGGTCGCGGTAGGTGAGGTCGGGGGAGAGTTCCAGGGCCCCGGCGCGCAGGGCGACCAGGCTCAGGGCGTGGCCGAGGGAGTCGTGCATGTCGGCCGCGATGTCCGCGCGTTCGGTCAGCCGCGCCCGCTCGGCGACCAGGTGTTGCCGCTCTTCCAGGCTCCGGGCCAGCCGCCAGCCCTCCCGCACGAGTTCGCGTCGGCCACGCCAGTGGCGTCCGGCCAGCCAAGGCAGCAGGAGGGCGGCGGGCAGCACGGTCAGCGCGTAGAACCACCACACGGCCGGCGTCCGCAGCACCGCGCACGTCGCGAGATCGGCCGCGAGACACCCTGCGAGCACCAAGAGCGGGCGCCGTGCCGCGGTGACCCGGGCGCCCAGCAGACAACTGAGGGCGGCCAGCGACAGGACGTGGGCGTTGGCGGGGGTCGCGGAGTCAGCCATGCCCAGCGCGCACAGCCCGTTGACCAGGACGACCGCGGCCCCCGGCCGGCGGCGGGACAGCGGCACGGCCACCGCCAGGACGGCCAACGGGAGGAGCAGGTCCAGGGCCGGCGAGGCCGCGCTCGCGTCCTGGAATCCGTAGCCGGTGGCGGCGGCGAGCACGCCCCACAGGGCCACGTCGCCGCAAACGGACCTGACGGGGGGTATGCGAGTGTGCAGCATGGCGCGTCGACCGTCCTTCCGATGGCTGTCCTCACCTGCCCGTGTCGATTCTGTGGGACGGGCTGGGAGACCCGACGAGGGGGTGGGCGCGGTGAGGGCGTCCGGGCCGGTTCCGACACAGGGTCAGGCGTCCCGGCGGCGTAGCACGTACAGGCCGATCAGGTGCGCGGCCGCGGCCCACGCCGCCACGATCAGGACCGCCGTGACCGGCGTGAACGGGGCCGCGGCGCCGATGCGCATGAAGTGGTCTCCGGCTCCGTGCGGCAGATGGTCGTTGACGTCGGCGAGCGTCGGGCCTCCGAGCCCCAGGAGCACGCTCGGCAGTGCCCACAGGAGTGGGACGAGGATCGAGAGCGTGCCGGCCGGGTGGCGCGTGGCGAACGCCACCCCGACGGTCAGCACGGCGACCAACGCCTGGTAGAGACCGATCGCGAGGACCTGTCGGAGGCTCTGGCCGACCTCGAAAGAGGCCCGTCCGTCGAACGCCACCCAGGCCACCATCGTGCCCAGGACAGCGAACGTGGTGCCGACGACGAACGCGACCACGGCCGCCACCAGTGCCTTCGCCGCCTGGAACCGGTACCGCAGGGGCACCCACAGCAGAGAGGCCCGCACGCTCCCCGTCGAGTATTCGGAGGTCACCGCGACCGTGGCCAGGACGACGACGGCGAACTGGACGAGGACGGCGGAGGAGGCCGCCGCGTTCCCGACTGGCTGGACCGGATCGTCGTTGATGCGGGCGATCGAGGCGTAGTAGTAGGTGAAGACGCCAGTGATCGCGAGGCCCGCCAGAAGGCAGAAGTACGGGGATCGGACGGACCACAGTTTGGTCCACTCGGAGGCGACCGCCCCGGCGAAGCCACCGGGTGCGCCCCGGCCAGGAGTGTCGGGCACGGCCCGGGGCGGGTCCGTCCGCCTGCCGGGTGTCGTCGTCGTGGTCACTGTCGTCCCCCTTCGTTCGGCGCCGCGGCCGCGTCGGTCGTGTCCGCGCCGCTGCCGACCGTCGTGTACTCGACGCTGCGCGCGGTCAGGTCCATGTACGCCTGCTCCAGCGAGACCCGGACGTCGCTCAGCTGGTGCAGACGGACCCGGCATTGGTGGGCCAGGTCGCCGATCTCGGCGGCGGTGCGGCCCTCGACGGTGAGTTCACCGGACGCGGACGTCTCGACGCTCACCCCGTCGGCCGTCATCAGGCGGCGGACCAGCGTCGCCCGCTCCTCAGGGTCGGGCGCCAGGGCGCGCGCCGACGCGGGCGAGGCTGCGGCGAGGAACTCCGTCATGGAGGTGTCGCTCAGCAGTCGGCCCCGTCCGATGACGACGAGGTGGTCGGCCGTCAGCTGCATCTCGCTCATCAGGTGGCTGGAGAGGAACACGGTGCGTCCTTCCGCCGCCCGTTCACGCACGAGTTGGCGGATCCACCGCACGCCGTCCGGGTCGAGGCCGTTGACCGGCTCGTCCAGGACGAGCACGGGCGGGTCGCCGAGCAGGGCGCCCGCCACCCCGAGTCGCCCGCTCATGCCGAGCGAGTAGGTGCCCGCCGGCCGGCGGGCCGCCTTGGTCAGGCCGACCGTCTCCAGCACCTCGTCCACGCGGCGTACCGGAATGCCGTTGGCCCGTGCCTGGGCGACGAGGTGCGTGCGGCCGGAGCGGGCCGGGTGGACGGCACGGGCGTCCAGCATCGCCCCCACCGCGCACAGCGGCCGTCGCAGGTCCGCGTAGGGCCGGCCGGCGATCAGGGCCCGCCCACGGGTGGGGTGGTCCAGGCCCAGGATCATGCGCATCGTGGTGGACTTTCCGGCCCCGTTGGGTCCGAGGAAGCCGGTCACACGGCCGGCCTGGACGTCGAATGTCAGCTCGTCCACGGCGAGGGTGTCGCCATAGCGTTTGGTAAGTCCTTGGAGGGTTATCACGGAGTTCCTTCGTGTCGGTCGCGGACTGCGGGATGCGGCACGGGGGAGTCGGCGGTGGCGCACACCGGCCGAAGCGTGGCGGGGGCGGCCACCGCGTTGCCCGTACGGAAGCGACGCTAGGAGTCCGCGGCGCGGGCGCCCATTGGTCGAACGGCAGCAGCGTCCTGCCCTTCGTCAGGGGTGTGCCCCGCCCCGGGGTGGATCTGTGGGGCTTGCCGTTCGCACGGTGGTGCCTCGGCCGTAGGCTCGCCGTGTGGAAGAGCCGACACCGAGCAGCCGACCGGTCCGGGTCCTGGTGGCCGACGACGAGGCAATGGTCCGGGCGGGTGTGCGGGCCATTCTCGCCAGGGACCCGCAGGTCGAGGTGGTCGCCGAGGCGGGGGACGGGCACGAGGCCATCGCGCTCACCCGCCAACACCGGCCCGACGTGGTCCTGTTGGACATCCGGATGCCCGGACTGGACGGGCTGACCGCGGCGGCGCGGCTCCACCGGGAGCCGACGCCGGTCGGTGTGATCATGCTGACGACCTTCGGCCAGGACGAGTACGTCGCCCGGGCCCTGGAGGAGGGCGCCGACGGTTTCCTGCTGAAAGCGGACGACCCGAGGGAACTTCTCAACGGGGTACGGGCGGTGGGAGCGGGCGGGGCCTACCTGTCCCCGCGGGCCGCCGGCCGGGTCATTGCCAGGCTGCGCGCCCACCGGGCGGCACATCCCCACCGCTCGCTGGAGCGGCTCACGGAACGGGAGCGCAAGGTGCTGGCCGGACTCGGGGCGGGGTTGTCCAACGCGGAGATCGCGAGCCGACTGCACCTGGTCGAGGGCACGGTGAAGGCGCACGTCAGCGCGGTACTCGCTAAGCTGGGCGCGCGCAACCGGGTGGAGGCGGCCATCGCCGCGTACGAAGCCGGCCTGGTTCTGCCACGCAGTGGCTGACCCGGTGCCGGCGTTCCGCCACGTGCCGATCAGTCCTCGGCCACAGAAACCCCCGAGTATCTGGGGGTGGCGCGGCGGCGCCCGCCAGCTTGTCTCTGCCCTTGCCGGAAACTTCATTCGTGCAGGTCAAGCCGAGTTCCGGTACTCGTGGAGGATGCCGCCGAGGCGATCGCGTCGACGTATGTTGAGGCGGGCTCATGTGTCCGGGGCGTCGATCGGCGGGGGCAAGGGGTGCAGCAGTCTGGCGTTGGCGATGCCCTGGTGTGGTCGATGTCCGTTGTAGAACTGCTCGAACTCGCGCAGGGAGTGGAGGAGGTGTCGTTGGTTCCAGATCAACGTCCGGTCCAGGAGCTCGCGGCGACGGGTCTGTATCCACCTTTCCGTGATCGAGTTCATTCTTGGGATCTGGATGCCGCTGAGGACGACGTCGATCCCTGCGTCCTTGAGGACGGCATCGAAGAGGGCGGGGAACTTCCCGTCCCGGTCCCGGATCATGAACCGTGCGCGGCAGTCGAGGTCCTCGAGGTCCATGACCAGGTTCTTCGCCGCTTGTGCTACCCACGTTGCGGTCGGATATGTGGTGGCGCCCAGGACGCGGATGCGGCGACCGCCGTGTTCGATCACCACGAGCACGTACATCCGTACCCCGAAAGGGCGACTGTTTCCATGAAGTCGCAGGCCAGCAGGGCATAGCCTGATGGCGAAGAAAGGTGGCCCAGGTGCTGGAGTTCCGCTCGGGTGCTGGGTCGATGCCGGCCTCCTTCAAGATCTCCCAGACGGTGGACGCGCCCACCTTCACCCCCAGCACAAGCAGCTCACCGTGCAGACGCCTGTACCCCCAGCTCGGGTTCTCCTTCGCCGGCCGCAGCACCAGGACGCGGATCAAGCGCACCGTGCGCGGCCGTCCCGGGCGCTTGGGCTGGCAGGAGGAGGCATGGCGGCGCGCGACGAGGGTGCGGTGCCAACGCAGTACCGTGTCGGGGGCGTACGAGCAGCAGTAACCGTCGCAGGACGTGCAGTGGCAGCCGGTGCAGCAGCGCCGCCAGGAATGCCCGATCGCTGGGCGTGAACCGGACCTTGACCTTGCCGAGTTGGCGTTCCAGCACGGTGACCTGGTGGCGCAGGGCGAGGATCTCCGCGTCCTTGTCCCGGTCGGTCATCGGCAGCAGACGAAGCATCGCGAACGCGTTCGTCACACCGAGATAAGCCAGTCACAGCAGCACGGTCGATCATCTTGCCGCGGGTCAGCGCCGGCCTCGCGAGAGCGCCTGTTCTGGCGACCTCGCCGGTCGACCTCCGGTACACCGCGCGCACCACCTCCCACCAGGGCGGATGACATTTCCGGCAACCGCAGGGGCATCCGCCGTTGCGCACAGAGCATCCACGGCCGGCCGATTACTCGTGAGGAGCACGCGCGGAGGGTGCCCCCTCCACAGAGTGATCGCCCTCCGCTCCGCGTCGCCCAGTCGCTGCCTGCACCGGTGCGCCGGCCGTCGGTCAGGAGAGGTAGTCCTCCACCTCCGAGGCCGACCGCACTCCCGCCTCTTCCGGGTCCTGACCTGCGGCGACCCGAGCCCGCCGCTGCCGCAGCAGATCCCAGCACTGGTCGAGTTCGGTCTCCAGCCGGGCCAGGCGCGCGTGTTCGGTCGACTGGTCGATGCTGTCCTGCGCCAGGCGGTCACGCAGGTCCTTCTCCTGGCTGATCATTTCCGTTATGCGGCCGAGGATCTGCTTTTCGGCCTCGGCTTCGGATCCCGTCATGGCTCTCTCCCTGGACGGCGTGGCCGTTCCCGGCGACCTGGCAGCCTACCGGTCCCGCCACGGAGACTCTCGGGCGCTGAACTGCGGCGCCGCATCTTCAGACTACTGTGACCACGTCCATCAGCACGGCGCCGGATCAGTCGGTCCAGGCGTTGAACGGCATGTTCAAGCCCTCCGCCCCGGTGAGGTGGACGATGATCGAGCCCCCCTGTACCGGCTCGGGCCCCGGTGTCTCGGTCAGCCGGCCCTCTTCGCCGCCGTGCCGTCTCCCGCTGGCCGCCCGGTTCGTGCCGGTCACGCTCGACGGATCGACTCGCGAACGGCCGGCCCGGCCCCGCCGCAAACCTCGCCGCAGGGCCACGGCCGCCGACCTCTCGGCCCCCTTTCCCGCCCGGCTTCCGTGCCGAAACCGGTCGCTCCCCGCTTACCGGGACTTTCCCACGAAAGCATTTGCCACGCCCCCGGCGCGCACCAAAGTCGCGCTGGACTACTGACCAGCCGTTCCCGGAAACCAGGAGCCGTCCTGCGCGGCCACGATTCGAATCGAGGCCTACGCCACGCAGCGCAACACACTCCTGAAACTCTCGCTGCATGCAAGAATTGATGCTTGATGGACAAAGGGACGGCAGATTGACTCAACCATGACGGAATCCTGCCCGGAACAGCCGCGAGGTCCGGGCCCGAATGAACCACTGCGGCTCAGTGCCGCCGGCGCGGCCGCATCAGCCTGGATCACTGTGTTGACCACCGAGCACTACAACATGCAGACGCAACGGGCCGCCACGATCAGCGAAGCCAACGGACGGGCCAGCATTTTCCTCGGCGCCCTGTCGGCCGGCCTCATTGCTCTTGGGTTCTATGGTCGCGCCGGGCACGGTGCAGGGACGACCACCTTTTACATCCTGGTGCTGTCGTCGCTGGCGTTCTTGGGTGTGGTCACCTTTGTTCGCTGCCTGGAGATCTCTATTGACGACTGGGAGTTCAATGTCCGTATCACCAGACTTCGCGCCACGTACGCGGAACTGGTTCCCGAACTGGCCGACCTGCTCGTCGCTGTGGCCGGTCACGAGCAGGCCGTGGCCATGTTGACGCCGCGCCGACAGCCGTTTCAGCGGATGCTCAGCGTTGCGGGCAGTATTGGTGTGATCACGAGTGTCGTCATCGGTGCCGACGTTGGCGTCCTGGCCTACGGACTGCATGCCCCGCTCGCCACAGCTCTTCCCGTGGGAGTAGCGGCCGGACTCGTTATGCTCGTCGCGAGCATCCGCTTTCAAAGCTCGCACTGGAAAGGGGCTTCTGCCACCGACCCTTCTCACGGCAGCATTTAGAGCACACCCGATGCAAAGATGAGCCCGAGTTGACTTTTACCAGCCTTCGGCAGTGGCGTGCATTTCCCAGACGAGGATTTCGGCGGGTTCGTCGGCGGTGATCCGCTGGCCTCCGGTTGCGGTGAAGCGCACGGAATCCCCGGCTTCGAGTTTTCCGGATGCCTCCAGCGTGACGGCACCGCGGGGAACGAAGAGGTGAAGGAACGGCGCCTCGGGAAGGAGCACCGAGTCGCCCGGGTTCAGTCGTGCCGCGTGCAGTCCGGCGTACTTGTTCTTGATGCGGATCGCCGATGCGTCGGCATGCCGGTCCATTCCCGAGGCCACGGTGACCAGGCCGCCGTGCAACAGTGCATCGTCGATCTCCAACTGTTCGTAGCCGGGAGTGATGCCCTCCTCATCGGGCACAACCCACATCTGCACGAAATGCACCGGGTCGGTGTGGGGGCTGACGCCCTTGAGTCGCCAGGAGTCGTTCTTCTCCGAATGCAGGATGCCCGTCCCGGCGCTCATGCGCTGGGCGAGCCCGGGGTAGATCAGCCCGCTGTGGCCGGTGGAGTCCTGGTGGACCAGTGATCCCTGCAGCACCCACGTGACGATCTCCATGTCCTGGTGTGGATGCGTTTCGAAGCCGGTGCCGGCGGTGACGATGTCGTCGTTGTTGACCAGCAGCAGTCCATGGTGGGTGTTCTGAGGGTCGTAATGGTGCGAGAAGGAGAAGGAGTGCTTGGAGTCAAGCCAGGAGAGCTGTGTTTTGTACCGTTCGTGGCTGCGGCGGATGTCCACCGTCGGTTGCAGAGCAGCGGCCATCGCATGAGTCCTTTCCGCCCCCGGCGAGCCGCCGCGCTCACGGCCGTCCCCGGGCGCCGGGCGGAACTGTCACCGCCGGCACAACGTTGGGGGGTCCCCGGTCGGCGACGTGCAGCTGTGTGCAGTGCTGGTTGGCGATCTCGGCGCAGATGTCGGCCGCCTGCTCGCAGAGGGGGTTGCCGAAGTCCGCGGCGGTCAATGCCATGATCATCTTGTAGCGGAGGTCATCCATGTCCGCCTCCGGAAGTTCTGGGGGTCGGCAGCCTCCAGGCTAGGCGCACCCGCGTGCCGCCGCCATCCGTACGTGTTCTCGACGGCCTGGCGGCGATCAGCAGTCGCGCCACTCGGTGGGGGAGAGCAGCGGAGCCACAGCTGTCTCTGTTTCCGACGTTCGGCTCAGGCGGGGGGCGCGCCGAAGAGGTACTGGTTGCCGATGTCGATCAGGACCGTGCCGTGCCAGGCAGGGTAGCGAGCCACGATCGCCTGCTTGTACGCCTCCCCGTCGTCGCCGAGCAGCTCGCTCGCGTCCGCGAGATAGCGGCGCATCTCGTCGAAAACCTCGGGCCCGGCGGGCAGGCCGTGCCCGCCCAAGACGGTGTCGTACGCGGGCTGGGCGGCCAGGTCGTCCACTGCCTTGGCCCAGCCGGTGATGTCGTTGTTGCCCAAGAAGAGGTGCATGGCGTGGTAGACGAGGTCCTGCGCGACCAGGACGCCCTGCTCAGGCAGCTTGATCACCAGCTGGTCGGCGGCCTCGCCACCGTGGTGGGCCTCGAAGACGAACGGGATGCCGTCAATGACCTCGGCGCCCGGGACGATCTCGGCGGTGGGAGTGATGTCCGCGGACGGGATGACGGCGCCGGTGGGATCCTGGCCGTCGCCCTGGGCGGCGATCTGGCCGCGCACCGCGGCGAGTGCGTGCACGGGTGCGCCGAAGCGGGCGGCACCGTTGAAGTGGTCGGGGTGGGCGTGGGAGACGATGAGCCGGTCCAGCGGCTTGCTCAGCCCCTTCACGTAGGCCACCACCTCGTCCGCATACGCCAGGGAGTACTGGGCGTCGACGGCGATCACCCGCGCCGGGCTCTCGATGAGCTGAGTCGTGACGTTCAGGCTGTCGTCGGGAGCCATGTAGCTGTGGATGCGCACCGCTCCCTTGTCGATGACCGTGACCGTGCCGTCCATGAGGGTTCTCCCGCTGGTCGAGGGGTGGGTGGCTTTTGACCGCCTCACCTTCCAGCTTACGAAGGCGTTGTCCGTGTCGAACGGATCGCCGTCGACGTGGCCACCGGTCACGTGGTGCAGATTCCCAAGTTCGAGTCAGCGATGGCCGGCCACCTGAACAGCGACCTCGACTCCTTCAACCGATGCGTCGCGGCCGTGATCCCACGCTCTCGTCGCGGCTTGCCGCCGCATTGGTGTGCTGGAACTGGCGGGCGCCGCCGGCGTCGCGCTCGGGCCGGCCGTATCGCTGCTGGGCGGCCTCGTCGGCACCGGGCTTCTCTGGGCTCCTTCGGTCCGCTCCTGGAGGTGCTTGGTAGCCGCCTTGCAGCCGGGCAGGACAGCCAAGACGATCAGAGCGCCGGCGGCCATGATGATGCCACCGATGAGGCTGGTGTGCGCCACGCCGTGGGTGAAGGACTCGTGCACCGCGTCCACCAGGGCCTGGGTCTACTGGGGCATGGGCTGGGGCATGGCGCCGGGGGTCTTGGCGACCTGCTCGGCGACCGCGAGGCCCGCGCCCACCGACTCCTTGGCGGTGTCGAGGGCGTCGTGCGGGAGCTGACTGCCCACCAGGTCGGCCAGCTTGTCCTTGTAGGTGGTGCCGAGCAGCGAGCCCAGGACGGCGATGCCCAGGGAGCCGCCCAGTTCCAGTGAGGTGTCGTTGGCGCCACCGCCGACGCCCAGTTCGGACTCGGGGAAGGAGTCCATGATGGCTGTCGGTGGCGGGGGAGACGCTCAGGCCGATCGCGAAGCCGAGCAGCAGCAGCGACGGCAGGAAGTCGGTGTAGGTCGAGCCCTTGTCGATCTGGGTGAGCAGGAACACGCCCACGGTGCCTAGGTGTTCCCGGGACGTTGGTGACACGCGTGCTGGGTGCTTGAACAGGTGAGGGCCTTCTGGTTTCGGTGGAGATTGCGACACCTACCGCCGATGCCCAGAAGGCCCTCGTGTCCCACCGTAATGCCCCGCTGACGCCGACGGGCAGGCTGCGTCTGGCCCGGTGTGTCGTCGAGGACGGCTGGCCGCTGCGTCGGGCAGCGGAACCCTTCCAGGTCGGCCACACCACCGCCGCACGCTGGGCCGGCCGCTACCGGCAGTGGGACGCCGAGGGCATGCACGACCGCTCCAGCCGCCCCACCACCGGTAGCAAGCGCCACCGGCGGCGGCACCGCGTTACGGGATGGCCCACGGGCTGGTGAGCGTTGCCAGCCCCCGCGCTCCGTCGACGTATGGGCGCTGACGTTGTCGCGTGACCCGGGTCACGCCGTCAGCGCTGCAGTGTCAGCAGACCCGGACGGTAGGGCAGGAGGCCGTAGTCGCCGCCGGAGTTGGGGCTGCGCCCCTGGTAGAGCAACTGCAGATTGCAGGGATCGACGGTCATGGTCTGATCGGGGCTGGTGCGGATCAGTTCGCCATGGCTGATGTCGTTGGTCCAGGTGGCGCCACTGTTGGCCTTGCCGGCGAAAGGATTGCTCTCGGTCGCGGCCTGGGGTGTCCATGAGCCGTTCAGACTGGTGGCCGTGAACGAGCGGAAGTAGCGGCCCTGCGAGCCGATCGCCTCGACGATCATGAGGTAGCGGTTCTGGCCCTGCAGCTTGTAGACCTGCGGGGCTTCGAACAGGTTGTTCGTCGTATCGCTCATGATCACTGTCGAGGTTGTGCCGAAGCTGCCCGGGAAGTTCCCGATTGGCATACTGGCCCGGTAGATCTTGCCGTTGTCACCGGCGAAGAACAGGTACATGTTCGTCCCGTCACCGATGAGCGTCTGATCGATGGGTCCTGTTCCGGAGCCGGAGATGCTTCCGGAGAAGAGCACCTGCTGGGATGACCAGCCATTCGGGTTGGTGGGGTCGCTCGACGTCCGGTAGGAGAAGGCGGTCCCACCCCACTGGTAGGCGAGCACCCAGATGTTCTTCGGCGCGAAGTAGAAGAGCGTGGGCGCGACGGTGGAAGCCGACATCGTGTTCTGACTGGCCGAGGCCATCTCCGGCCAATTGGTGAACAGGCCGAAGTTCATCGAACCCCAACTCGTCCCCGTGTCGTGCGTCGTCGCATAGACGAGTTGCCTGCCGTTGTAGGGGACGACGGTGAAGTCCTTGAGCGAGACCCACCCCGGCTTGGGCTGCGCCAGCGCGCCCGTTGATGTCCAGCGGTATGTCGATGGAAGATCGCACGGGCCGGGGTTGCCGCCGCCGACCTTGACGAGCTGCCACTGCTGGTTGGTGCCGCCCCAGTCGTCGTACTGGACGACGTTCGCGTTGTCGGCGGTGGAGGCACCTTGTACTTCGAGGGCCTTGTTGCTGTGGCGCGAAATGAACCTCACGTAGCCATCCGAGCTGTCGGCCAGCTGCCACTGCTGGTTGGTGCCGTTCAGGTCGGCCCACTGGACGATCGAGCCGCCGTTCGCGGTGGACGAGTTGTGGATGTCCAGGACCTTGTCGGAGTGGCGGGACTTGATGCGGTAGTAGCCGCCCCCGGAATCGACGAACTGCCACTGCTGCTGGTTCTGATCGTTCCTGGTCCACTGGGTGATGCGGGCGCCGTCGTCGGTCGCCATGTTGTAGACATCCAGGGCCTTGCCGCTGTTGCGGTTGACCAGCACATACGAGGCGTTGAGGTCTACGGTCGCCGCGCCGGCGGGCTGGGCACCGAGGAAGGTAGCCATGAGCAGCAAGGGCGCAAGGACGGAGAGTAAGCGTCTCAGACGGACCGGGGACGGGTGGCGAAACCACATAAGAGGGCCTCCTTTGGGGGCGGGGGTGAGGTGACCTCGATGAACCGCGGAGCGCACGTGCCGGGGGACAGCAACAACCTGGAAATTTTCGAACAATTTCCGGATGCTTTGACGCCACAAGCTAGGAATGGGGGGCCCTCTCGTCAAGGCCTGTCGCCGATCTGTCCACAAACAGCGCCTCCCTTTGGGCTTGACACGTCAAGCAAGTGGCGTCTGCGCAGCGTCCCGACCCCGATCCCGACTCTGGAATGTTTCGGGCGAGGAACCGAAAATTTTCTGCGGGGAGTATTGACGATCCATCGTCAATGCCTCAATCATCCCTGTCTGAGAAAGCGGTCATAGTTCGAGATATCGAACCACGTCAGCCCTGAGCAATCTGTGCTGCACGGCAGATCCATGCACAGCTGCACGACAGATCCGCGCACCCAAGCACCTGCGCCACCCCGTTTCGTTCCGGTGAGGTTCGCACCAGCGCCTCCTGGCTCTTCGCGCAGTTGGAGAGGTACGCGACGCCGCGGGGCGGTCCCCCCCCGGCTGAGCTGCGATGGAGTACCCCATGCCTGTATCGAAACACCGCCGCTGCCCGCCGTACGTCACCCGACGACCGACCGGGTGCCGTCCGTGCCGGTTGAGATCGTCCCGGTCCCGTGATCGTGGTGTCCGGTGATTCCGTGCTGCCCGGGTTCCGGCCCGCCCCGTCCATCTGCCGAGTGGGAGCGGACGACGCATTCCCCTGCGCTTCAGTCCTTCCGTGATTCCTACCTTGGAGGCACAGCCATGGGCTCGTATGCCCTTCCCAGACGCGTTATCCGCCAGAAGATCCGCGGCCTGCTGTTAGCGCTGGTCGTCGGCGTCCTCGGTGCGGTCGCGACACTGGTCGCGCCGCCGACCGCACACGCCGCCGAGAACACGCTCGGCGCCGCGGCGGCGCAGAGCGGCCGCTACTTCGGCACCGCCATCGCCTCGGGCAGGCTGGGCGACTGGGCGTACACGACGATCGCGGGCCGTGAGTTCAACTCGGTGACGGCCGAGAACGAGATGAAGATCGACGCCACCGAACCGCAGCGGGGCCAGTTCAACTTCACCGCCGGTGACCGCGTCTACAACTGGGCGGTGCAGAACGGCAAGCAGGTGCGCGGTCACACCCTGGCCTGGCACTCCCAGCAGCCCGGCTGGATGCAGAGCCTCAGCGGCAGCACACTGCGCCAGGCGATGATCGACCACATCAACGGCGTGATGGGCCACTACAAGGGCAAGATCGTCCAGTGGGACGTCGTGAACGAGGCCTTCGCCGACGGCAGCTCGGGAGCCCGGCGCGACTCCAACCTGCAGCGCACCGGCAACGACTGGATCGAGGTCGCCTTCCGCACCGCGCGCGCCGCCGACCCGGCCGCCAAGCTCTGCTACAACGACTACAACGTCGAGAACTGGACCTGGGCCAAGACCCAGGCCATGTACGCCATGGTCCGGGACTTCAAGCAGCGCGGCGTACCGATCGACTGCGTCGGCTTCCAGTCGCACTTCAACAACGACAGCCCCTACAACAGCAACTTCCGCACCACCCTGCAGAACTTCGCCGCCCTCGGCGTCGACGTGGCCATCACCGAACTCGACATCCAGGGCGCCTCGGCCACGACCTACGCCAACGTGACCAACGACTGTCTGGCCGTCCCGCGCTGTCTCGGCATTACCGTCTGGGGTGTGCGCGACTCCGACTCCTGGCGACCGGAGCACACGCCGCTGCTGTTCAACCGCGACGGCAGCAAGAAGCCCGCCTACACCGCCGTCCTCAACGCACTCAACGGCGGCTCCTCTACACCCCCTTCGGATTCCGGACCGATCAAGGGCGTCGGTGCGGGCCGCTGCCTGGACGTGCCCGGCGCCAGCACCACCGACGGCACCCAGCTCGACCTGTGGGACTGCCACAACGGCACCAACCAGCAGTGGACGTACACCGCCGCCGGCGAGCTGACGGTCTACGGCAACAAGTGCCTGGACGCCGCCGGCACCGGCAACGGCACCAAAGTCCAGATCTACAGCTGCTGGGGCGGCGACAACCAGAAATGGCGCCTCAACGCCGACGGATCCATCGTCGGCGTCCAGTCCGGCCTCTGCCTCGACGCCGTCGCAGGCGGCACCGCCAACGGCACCCTGATCCAGCTCTACTCCTGCTCGAACGGCAGCAACCAACGCTGGACCCGCACCTGAGAGGACCTGCCACAAACGAAAGGGTGAATCGATGAAGACCTACGGTGCGGCTTCCCTTGCCCCTCCACGAAGACTTCGCTGGTGGTCCCGGGTCGCCGCCGTGGTGGCGGCGACCCTCGCGATCGGCATGGTCGCCGCGGTGAATCCGGCGCCCGCCGAGGCGGCGACGGTGGACACCAATGCCTGGTATGTCCTGGTCAATCGCAACAGCGGCAAGGCGCTGGACGTCTCCGGCGCGTCCACCGCCGACGGCGCGCAGGTCAGCCAGTGGACGCGCAACGACGGAGCCAACCAGCAGTGGCAGTTCGTGGCCTCCGGCGACGGCTTCTACCGCCTCAAGGCCCGGCATTCGGGCCAGGTTCTCGACGTGGCCGACGCCTCGACCGCAGACGGTGCCGCGATCCAGCAGTGGGCCGACCACAACGGGGCCAACCAGCAGTTCCGCCTGGCCGACTCCGACGCGGGCCACGTCCGGCTGATCAACCGCACCAGCAGCAAGGCGGTGGAGGTGCAGGGCGCCTCCACCGCCGACGGCGGCAACGTCGTCCAGTACACCGACTGGGGCGGCGCCAACCAGCAATGGCAGATGATCAAACTGTCGTCCGGTGGCGACGGCGGATGCGGCAGTGCCCCGACTCTGGCGAGCGGTACGCACACGATTCAGAGCGGCGGTAAGAGCCGCAGCTTCATCCTCAGGGTTCCCGCCAACTACGACAACAGCCACCGCTACCGGCTGATCTTCGCGTTCCACTGGCGGGGCGGAACGGCCGGCGACGTCGCCTCGGGCGGCACGAGCGGGAACGCCTGGTCCTACTACGGCCAACAGGAACAGTCGAACAATGGCGCGATCCTCGTCGCCCCCCAGGGCCTCGGCAACGGCTGGGCCAATTCGGGCGGTGAGGACATCACCTTCGTCGACGACATGATCCGGCGAATCGAGGGCGGCCTCTGTGTCAACCCGGCACAGCGTTTCGCCACGGGATTCAGCTGGGGCGGCGGTATGAGCTACGCACTCGCATGCAGCCGGGCGAACGTCTTCAGGGCCGTCGCGGTCATCTCCGGCGCTCAGATCAGCGGGTGCAGCGACGGCACCCAGCCCATCGCCTACTTCGGAATCCACGGCATCAGCGACTCCGTCCTCAACATCGCGCAAGGACGGTCCCTGCGCGACAGATTCGTCAGCAACAACGGCTGCACCCCCCAGAGCCCGCGCGAGCCCGCGCCGGGCAGCCGAACGCACATCACCACCACCTACGCGGGCTGCCGTGCCGGATACCCGGTCCAATGGGCCGCGTTCGACGGAGGCCACATACCCGGTCCGGTCGACGGCTCCCCCGGCGAGAGCGGCGTCGCCACTTGGACCAAAGCAGAGATCTGGAGGTTTTTCTCACAGTTCCAGTGACATGCCCGAACCACGGAGTGGACCCAGGATGATCCTGGCTCCACTCCGTGGGATCAGCTTTGTGCCGCCGTTCACGCCGAATCGGAGCCACTGGCCCCACCGTCCTTACTGGCTCAGGCGTTTCAGGGTCAGTCCAGTCTCTTGAGGCGCGGGACCCGTCGTGATCTCGAACACTGGCCTGCCTCGGCCGAGCTCAGGGTGTACTGGGCCATAAGCGACCGGATGTCGAGAATGCTGACCGGAACCTCCACCCCCGCCTGGCGGGGCGTATGAGTGGTGGGGAATCGCCTCTGGCAGCGGTGTTGGCCCGGCTGGAGGAGCGTGAGCGGGAGATCGCCGCGCAGGCCGAGGCGGCCCAGGAACGCATCGCGGAGTTGACCGCGCAGTTGGATGGACTCGGCAAAGCTGCCGAGGAGATCCGGATCACCCGCAAGACCCTGCTGGAACTGCCCGAACCTCAACCGCCCGCGCCGCCGCCCGCCCAACTGCCCGACCATCCGGCCTACCAGCAGATCATGGCGGTGTTCGCCCAGGCCGACACCCCGCTGTGGGCACGCCAGGTGCCTCCGGCTTGGGCGGCGACGGCCTCGGCGTGGACGGTGTGGTAGCCGAGCATCCCAGCGCCGCACCGCCGCCTCCGGCGGCGCCCTGAGCCGCGGCGGGCCGAGGTGGTCGGCCCGCCGCGGCTACCGGTCAGAGCCCGAACAACTGCTCTGCGTTGCGGTGGGTGATCGCCGCCCGCTCCTCGGCGGTGAGGTCGAGCCCGTCGATGAAGTCCGGTACCTTCCCGAGCTGCAGGAAGGGATAGTCGGTTGACCAGATCACCCGGTCGAGTCCGATGGTCGAGCGTACGAACTCGAACTCGGCGCGGTGCTCCATGCCGCTCGGAGTGACCCAGACGTTCGAGCGGTAGGTCTCGGTGATGGTCCGCGACAGCCCCGTGTCACCCGGCGACAGCACGTCGTCGAGGCGGTTCAGGAAGAACGGCACCATCTCGCCCCAGTGACCGCTGACGACCTGCAGGTCCGGGAGACGGTCGAAAACCCCGCCGAGGATCATCCGCAGCACCTGGATCCCGGCCTCGTGGTGCCAGCCCCAGCCGCCCAACGACAGCTCCGCCGTGACCTTGTCGCCGAACCCTGCGTAGTACGCCTGCTGGACCTGGGGAACCGGGACGAACGGGTGCACGTAGAGCGGCACCCGCAGCTCGGCGATCCGGGCCAGGACCGGCCGGTACACCGGGTCATCGAGGAACCGCTCGCCCGGCCGGCCGAGGATCAGCACCCCGCGCATGCCGAGCCCGGACACGGCCCGGTCCAGCTCGGCGACCGCGGCGGCCGGGTCCTGCCACGGTAAGGCCGCGAACCCATGCAGCCGGTCGGGGTGGGCGGCCACCGCCGCCGCGAGGCGGTCGTTGGCCGCGCGACACAGCGCGATGCCCGGATCGGCGGGCACCATCTGGACCGGGCTCGTCCAGGACACGATCTGCACGTCGATGCCATGGTCGTCCATCCGCCGGATCCGGTCCTCGCCGAGATCGGCGCCGAACCGGTACGCGGTCGCCTGGTCGACCGCGGGGGACCGCCCGGGACCCGGCCGCACGGGCGCCGAGCTGGTGCTCTGGATGCGCAGATAGGGCGCCTCGCGGGCGAGCATCGGGCCTGCGGCCTCCATGATCGCCAGGTCGATCGCGTGTTCCTCGACACAGATGAGAGTCATCTCGTCCTCCTGTGGTGCGGTCAGAAGCGGGCCGCGTCGACGGCGGGTCGGAGGACCTCCGTGCACCACTGACGGAAGGTGGTCGGCGTGCTGTTCTCGGCGATGCGGACGACGCCCTCGTCGAGGCCGTCGATCTTGGCCCTCGCCATGTCGGCCATCGCCCGAGCCATGCCGGGCGACGCGCCGAAGGAGAGCATGGCGGCCTCCAGCGACGCAGCCTCGACCTGCACGTAGCGCACCGGGATACCGAGCACGTCGGTGATGACGGCGGCCATGTCGTTGCCCGACAGGTCCTCCGGGCCGAGCACCGGGACATCGGCGAACCCGGCCCAGCTGCGGTCGAGCAGCAGGCGGGCGGCGGCGGTGCCGATGTCTCGGGTGGCCACCAGCGGCAGCTTGCGGTCGGGCGCGAAGGGCCCCGAGATCACGCCCTCGCCCAGGATCGTGCGGATGTCGCGCAGCGTGTTGTCCATGAAGGTCGGGTTGGCGAGCGAGCGGTAGTTCGTGACCGTGGCGAACAGGTCGTCCATGGCCAGTGAGGCGGTGACGTTGCCGGCCCGGCCGGCGACGGCGGTCCCCCGGCCCAGCGCCGAGACCCCGACGACGTGGCGGATGCCGTGCGCGGTGACGGCCTCGACGCCCGGCCTGCTGGCCTCGACGTAGGAGGTCATCACGTCGGGGGCGCGGAGGTCGCTGGGCATCAGCCAGAACACCGCGTCGGCGCCTGCGAAGGCCTTGTCGACCACTGCGGCGTCGCGATGGGAGCCCTCCACGAGCTCGACACGGTCGCGGACGGTGGGAGAGAGTCGCCGCGGGTCGCGGACGACGACCCGGACGGGCTCGCCGGCGTCGAGCAGCTGCTCGACGACATGGCGGCCGATTTTGGCGGTGGGTGCGGTGACGACGATCATGAGCAGTCCTTTGCACGGCGCAACATGTAAACTCAACTGTACCGTTTACTTCAGGGAGGGGTCACCATGGTGGCGCGACGAGGCGAGAAGCTCCGCGAGCACATCCTGTGGACCGCGAAGGACGTGTTCCTCGAGGCCGGCTTCGAGCGCACCTCGATGGACGTCGTCGCCCAGCGGGCCGAGACCTCCAAGCGCTCGCTCTACGCCCACTTCCCCAGCAAGGACGCCCTCTTCTCCGGGGTGGTCGCCCTGGTGCGCGAGCTCTACCTCGACCGCCTGGGCTCGCCGGAGTGCTACGTCACCGCGGAGCGGGCCGATCCGGCCGACGCCCTCGTGCGCTACTGCGGGCGGCTGCTGCAACTGCTGCTGTGGTCCTCGTCCCTGCGCACGCTGCGGATGGGGATCGCGGAGGCCGAGCGGGTACCCGAGATCGCGTCCGGCTACTACGAGGCGGTCTTCGAGGCCCCCATGGCGCGTATCGGCGCGTATGTCTCCCGGACCTGGGGCCTGACGCAGGAGGAGGCGCGGGAGGCGGCCGAGATCCTCGTCGGCCGGACGGTCTACCCCGGACTGGTGCAGGGCCTGCTCGGCGTGCGGGAGCCGATTGCCGAGCGCCCCGACGAGGCCACCCTCGCCGCCGACGTCGACCTCGACCAGATCGCCGCGAGCGTCCGGCGACTCGTCCTGGGCGAACCAGCGTCCTAGCCTCAATACCGGTAAAGCCTCCCTGTTTCGCTTGGAGTCGGCTGGGCCGGGTTGATTGGGTTGGGCGGGGCTTTTCGCTGTCTGTCGGCGGGTGGGTGTGGCTGGGGCCCGCGGCGGGCGGCCACGTGCAGCAGGCGGTAGCGGAGTTCCTTCGGTTCTGTGGCGGCCAACTCAACGTCCAGCAAGAAGGTCTGGGTCCAGGCAAGCAGGTCGAGAGTGCCAGCAGCCCTCGAGCAATTCCCGGCTCAACGGCGGGTCGATTCGCAGGTGGCAACTGCGGAGTTCGCCGTTGGTCCAGGTGCTCCGCGAGTGGCGGACGGGTCCGATGTAGACGGCTGGACCGTCGACCCGGACGAACAAGTGCGCCGCCTGGTCCAGATCCGGTTCCGGTCCTGCGAACGGTTCGCGAGATCGAGTGTCACGCTCACGTCAACGATGTCCGAACGCTGCGGGTGCCGATACATCATCCACGCAGCTCAGGCCGCATGCTGGTATGCGTGGAGGGTTCTGCCGAGTCGGTCTCTTCGGTCGATGTTCAGGTGGGCGAGCTGGGCTTGTCGCGTGATGAAGCCGGCGGGCTGGTGGCCGGCCACGCCGGGTGGGTCGTCGTCGGGTGCGCGTTCCTCGACTCGCCGGCGGCGTCGTTCGTCACCGGCGTCGAGATCCCGGTGGACGGCGGCTTCTCCGCGCACTGATCTCTCCTCGCTCAGGATAGGGGCGCGCCGACTGCGGTGGGCCCCTGTCCTGAGTCCCGCGCGGTCCGAACAGGGTGCTACGCCTACCGGGCCGAAGCGCTCATACACGCGGAGCACGACGGGCAGCACAAGGGCCGGGTCTTGGCCGACGAGCACATGGCCCGGCCCCGGTTTCCGATGCTGCGGCAACCGGGGCCGAGGTGGTGACGCGGGCCCAGGAGAACTCAGCGTGCGTCGACGAGGGGGACGTCCAGCAGCGATTCGAGGTCGGCGAACGTCGTCCCGTGGACGGACAGGACCTCGACCCCGTCTCGGGAGACGGCGAAGGTCGCGAGGTCTGTGTAGATCCGATCCACGCACGCGAGCCCTGTAAGGGGGTAGGTACAGCTCGACACGATCTTGGGCGCACCATCCTTCGTGAGCAGCGTCATCATGACGAACACGTTCCTGGCTCCGCTCGCCAGATCCATGGCACCGCCCACCGCGGGGATGGCTCCGGGAACGCCGGTGTGCCAGTTGGCCAGGTCGCCTTTCACCGACACCTGGAACGCACCGAGAACGCAGAGGTCGATGTGGCCGCCGCGCATCATGGCGAAGGAGTCCGCGTGGTGGAAGTAGGACGCTCCCGCAGGCTCGACGACGGGGATCTTGCCGGCGTTGATGAGATCGGGGTCGACCTCATCACCGACCGCGGCCCGGCCCATGTTCAGCATGCCGTTCTCGGTGTGGAGGACGACACCGGCGTCGGCGCGGATGTGGTCGGCGACGAGGGTCGGTTGTCCGATGCCGAGGTTGACGTATGAGCCGACGGGGATGTCGCTCGCGATGGCCGCGGCGATCTGGTCCTTGGAGAGCGGGTGATCCGTACTCCGCGCATGCGTGATGGTGTTCACTGATGGTCTCCGACGGCGACCACCCGGTCGACGAAGATCGACGGGGTGATGATCGTTTCGGGGTCGAGCTCGCCGGTTTCGACGATGCGATGGACCTGGGCGATGGTCGTTGCTGCGGCAGTCGCCATGACGGGGCCGAAATTCCGCGCGGTCTTTCTGTAGACGAGGTTGCCCATCCGGTCTGCGATGTGGGCTCCGATCAGGGCGACGTCGCCATGGAGCGGGTACTCGAGGACGTGGGTCCGGCCACCGAGCTCACGGGTCTCCTTTCCCTCAGCCAGCACAGTGCCGGCGCCGGTGGGGCAGTAGAACGCGCCGATGCCGGCACCTGCGGCGCGCAATCTCTCGGCGAGGGTTCCCTGGGGAACAACCTCGAGTTCCACGTGACCACGGCGGTACAGGTCGTCGAAGACCCATGAGTCGCTCTGCCGAGGGAATGAGCAGATAACCTTGCGGACCCTGCCCTTCGCGAGCAGTGCGGCCAGCCCCGTGTCTGCGTTGCCGGCGTTGTTCGACACAACGGTCAGATCGCTTGGACCCGCGTCGATGAGCGCGTCGATGAGCTGAGTGGGCATCCCCGCCATGCCGAAGCCGCTCACGAGAACGGTCGCACCGTCGCCGATGCCGGTGAGTGCTTCCCGGGCGCTTGCGTAGATGGCGGTCATGTGACGTTCTCCAAGACCACGGCCAGACCCTGGCCTACACCGATACAGATTGCGGCGACGCCCCACCGCTGGTTCGCTGCCCGCAGCCGTTTGGCAAGGGTGGCGAGGATACGGCCGCCCGAGGCCCCGAGCGGGTGTCCGAGAGCGATCGCGCCACCCCGTGTGTTCACCAGTTCCGGGTCGATGTCCCATGCGTCGATACAAGCAATCGCCTGCACTGCGAAGGCCTCGTTGAGTTCGACGGCACCGATGTCGCTCCAGCCGATACCCGCTCGCCGGAGGGCCTTGTTGGCGGCTTCCACGGGCCCTATCCCGAAGTCCTGGGGGTTGAGCGCGTGGACGCCCCGGGCTGCGATCCTGGCGATAGGCGTTGTGCCGACGATGTCCGCGGCCTTTTCGCTGCCGAGAACGAGAGCAGAGGCACCGTCGGTGAGCGGAGAAGCGTTTCCGGCAGTGATCGTTCCGTTGGGACGGAACGAGGGGCGAAGCCCCGCGAGGCTCTCAAGGGTGGAGTTCGGCCGGATGCACTCATCCCGCTCAAGCGTGGTTCCTGGTATCGGTGTCACCAGGTCGTCGTAGAAGCCGTCCTCCCACGCCTTGTGCGCGAGCCGGTGCGACCGTGCGGCGAGAGCATCCTGGCGTTCCCGGCCTATCGCGAGCCTGTCACCCAGCGCCTCGTTCGCTTCGCCGAGCGACACCGTCCATTCGGCCGGCATCCGGTCGTTGACGAGCCGCCACCCGAGCGTTGTGGAGAACGCGGCCACGTTGCCGGCCGGGAACGCTCGCTCGGGTTTTGGCAGCACCCAGGGTGCTCGCGTCATCGACTCCACACCGCCGGCGATGATGACGTCTGCGTCGCCGGTCTCGATGGTTCGCGAGGCGGTGATCGCCGCGTCGAGCGACGAGCCGCACAAACGGTTCACGGTTACTGCGGGCACTGAGGCCGGGAGCCCGGCAAGAAGCGCGGCCATGCGACCGACGTTGCGGTTGTCCTCTCCTGCCTGGTTCGCGCATCCCCAAGCCACGTCGCCGATGGCGGCCGGGTCGAGGCCGGGAACCTTCGCGAGGACAGAGGTGAGCGCGGACGCGGCCATGTCGTCGGGCCGCACCTCGGCGAGGGCGCCTCCGAAGCGGCCGAACGGAGTTCGGTTAGCGGCAAAGATGAAACTGGAAGTCACACACCCAACGCTAGGCACGACAATCAATTACGTCCAAGATTGAATCCGACTTGATTTATCATGTTGAAGCATGGAACTGCGGGATCTTCGATCATTCGTTGCCGTCGCGGAAGCTGGTGGGTTCGGACGAGCCGCAGATCAGCTTCATATCGCGCAGCCAGCCGTGTCACAGCAGGTCAAGCGGCTTGAGCGCGAGCTCGGAGCGCCTTTGTTCCACCGCACGACCCGCAGCGTGGAACTCACTCCCGCCGGTCGGCGCCTGCTGGAGCGGGCCAAGTTCATCCTTGCGGAGATCGGCCGAGCGGCAGACGAGGTGCGGCAAGTCCACGCCGGGGGCATCGGGAAGGTGTCCGTTGGATTCGTCGGGACGGCGACCTATGACCTGCTGCCGACCCTGTCCCGCCGTGTGCGCACCCAGCTGCCCGGCATCGAACTCGACCTTCGAGGCGAACGACTGAGTCCGGCGCTCTCGGCCAGTCTCCTCGAATCGGAGCTTGATCTCGCCGTCATGCGTGATCCAGGTCCGGAGAGCGGGCTCGAAGTGTCGAGGCTACGCACGGAGCGGCTGGTGGCAGTCCTGCCCACCGACCATCGACTCGCGACCGCAGGGAGCATCGAGATCGCCGACCTACGCGACGACGTCTTCGTCCTGCACCCCTCCGGCCGGCGCTCGGTCGTCCATTCGGCGGTCATCGCGGCCTGCCGGTCGGCAGGCTTCGCTCCGGTGGACATCATCGAGGTTGCCGAGACCGCGACCCTCGTCAACTTCGTGGCAGCAGGCGTCGGTGTTGCAGTCGTTCCGCATCCGGTGAAGGCCCTCACTCTTGAGGGTGTTCGCTATGCAGAGCTGGTCAACCCACCGCAGCTCGACCTGGTGCTGGCCTGGCGTGCGGGTGGCCAGCGCCCCGATTCGGCAGCGGTGGCGCGCATCATTGCCGCGATTATTTGAGCAGGCCGGGGCGGATTCAACTGGTCGTCGCAACACCTCGATGATGGAGGAGAGTGTTGTGGCCCAAGGAAGAGCGCGTGCGGCGATTCAGGCCGGTCGTTCGCCGCTGCGGTCGCCGGGGCGTCCCCCGGCCGACCGGCGGGCGGCAAGCGGTTCACGAGTCACCCCAGCCGATGCCCTGCGGCACGCTACGGGCAGCCAACCCGCCCGCGCACCACTGCCGCCATACAAGTCAGCGGTTCACACCGAGACTCCCAGAGCGGGATGAGGCGACAGCGTCGGCCCTTCTCCAAGCGCTTCGGAGAAGGGCCGACGCCAATGGGCTGATCAGCGCGCCGTGTAGCCGCCGTCGATCGGCAGGTTCACGCCCGTCACCCAGTCCGCTTCGTCCGAAGCCAGGTAAAGGACCCCGTAGGCGACATCGATCGGATGACCCAGGCGACGCAGAGACTGGTTCCCCGTCATGTACTCCTCGTAGGCCGACAGACCACCGGGGAACTCAGCCGCGATGCCCTCGACCAGCGGGGTCAGGACCGTACTCGGGTGCACCGAGTTCACGCGAATGTTGTACTTGCCGTAGCTGGCCGCGTCCTGCTTGGTCTGCATCGAAACCGCGCCCTTGGCAACGTGGTACGCCGTGAACTCGTCGTTCCCGATCATCCCGTAGATGGATGAGTAGTTGACGATGCTGCCCTTGCCGCGCTTGATCATGTGCGGGATGGCATGCTTGGTGCAGAAGAAGACGCCCTTCACATCGACAGCGAACAGAGCGTCCCACTCGGCCTCGGTGAGCTCGTGGGTCGGCTTGTCGACGCCGATGATGCCGGCGCAGTTGACGAGGATGTCGAGACCACCGAACTCCTCTGCTGCTGCGTCGATCACCGACTTCGCCTCGGCCTCCCGGGCAACATTCAGGCTCCAGAACTCCGCGGTCCCGCCTGCCGCGCGGATCGCCGCCACGAGCTCCTGGCCCTTGACCTCGTCCAGGTCTGTGACTGCGACCTTGGCGCCCTCAACCGCGAACAGCTCTGCGGTCGCTCGGCCCATGCCCATTGCGGCCCCGGTGATCAGGGCGACCTTGTTCTTCAGACGTCCCATGCCGATTCCCCTTCCCCGTTTGGTTCTCAGGCCCTGACCGACTGGTTGGCCAGAAAGGAGCGGTAGCCGTCCGCCTCAGCTGCACGGCAGAACTGCTGATAGACCTGTCCGCCGCCCATGTAGACCTGGAACTCCTCCGGCTTGCCGGGCAGGTTGTCGCCCAGGAACCACGCCTTGGCCTTCTTGCCCTCGGAGTACATGACGGTGGCCTTGCCGGCCCGCTCGGTCTCCTCCATCCACCAGGTCTCCGACTCGGGGGTGGCCTCGAGGAACGGAACGTCGTTCTCACGCGCCCACGCGATGGCCCTCTGGAGCCACTGGGCACCGAGCTGGATCGGGACCGGCAGGTTCGAGTACGGCGTCTGCGGGCCGAGGGACATGAAGAAGTTCGGGAACCCGTTGGCGTTGATGCCGAGGTTCGACTTCAGGCCGTCGGCGAGCCACTTCTCACGCAGCGTGCGGCCACCGCGACCCACGATGTCGATGTTGGTCAGGGTCCCGGTCATGGCGTCGAAGCCAGTGGCGAAAATCAGCACGTCGAGCTCGTACTCGGTGTCGCCGACCACCACGCCGCGCTCGGAGATCCGGCTGATCGGCTGCGAGGCGACGTCGATGAGGTGCACGTTCGGCTCGTTGAACGCCGCGTAGTAGTTGTGGCCGGTCGGGACACGCTTGCCGTTGAACGAGTAGGTGGTCGGCGAGAGAAGGTCGGCGACGGCCTGGTCTTCGACGATCTCGTGGATCTTCTTGCGGATGAACTCCGAGGCGAGCTCGCTGGCCTCATGGCTGGTGGCCAGATCGGTGAAACACTCGTTGGCGAAGTGGAATCCGCCCTCGTTCCACTTGCTTTCGAAGATCCGGTCGCGCTCCTCCGCGGAAACCTCGAGGGCGCTGTGCTCGGCCGACTCCATGGCGACGCCGAAGGGATGGTTCGCCGCCTTCTCGTAGATCTCGTCGTAGTGGTCACGCAGGTGGACCATGTCCTGCTCGGTCACCGGGTCGTTCGTGGTCTCGACGATAAAGTTCGGCGTGCGCTGGAAGACGTAGAAGTCGCCGACGACCTTGGCGATCTCAGGCACCATCTGGATGCCGGAGGCACCCAGCCCGATGAGGCCGACACGCTTGCCGGTCAGGTCTGCGCCGCCACGGGGCCACATCGAGGAGTGGTACTTCTCGCCCTGGAACGTGTCAATGCCGTCGATGGCAGGGAAGATCGCCTGCGAGAGGACGCCCATGCCAGAGACGAGATAGGTCGTGGTCAAGGTGGAGCCGTCGCCGAGGTGGACGGTCCACGTGTTCGCATCCTCGTCGTAGACGGCCTTGTTCACGCGGGTGGACAGGCGGATGTCCTTGCGCAGGTCGAGCCGGTCGGCGACGAAGTTGAGGTACTTCAGGACCTCCGCGCCAGCCGGGTACCGCTCGGTCCAGGTCCACTCGTCGCGGACCTCCTTGGAGAAGGAGAAGGAGTAGTAGCTGTACTCGCTGTCGGTGCGGACGCCGGGGTAGCGGTTGACCCACCAGGTGCCGCCGATGCCGTCCTCGCCGTCGACCACGAGGGTCGAAAGACCGATCTCGCGCAGGTGGTGGAGTATCGCCAGGCCGGAGAAGCCGGCGCCGATGACGATGGCGTCGTAGTCGCGCTTGCTGGTCATGTGTGTGTCGGTCCTTTCACCGAGTGATGACAGATGGGCACTCAGGGGGGAGCGCGCAGCAGGAAAGGCGGATAAGACCCGGTCAGAGGTCTGGCCAGGGTGCCGGTAGGTGCTGGTCAGGACCGGTACCAGGCGGCCATGGAGGCGATCTCCTCGTCGGCGCGCGCGAGGCGCCCGGCCTGGAACGGGAAGACGTGCTGCATGCCCTTGCCAATGGAAAACGTCACGTCGACGCCGGCGTTCTCGGCCAGGTCGACCAGACGCTCAGAGTCCTCGAAGAGAGATTCGGTGTCGGCTGCGCAGACGTAGAGCCGCGGGAACCCCTCATAGGTGGCGTACAGCGGGTTGACGTACGGGTCCGTCGGGTCCGTGCCCCCGGAGAGGTACCGGCCGATGTTCCCGGCGAGGCCTTCGCGAGTGATCAGGAAGTCGGTGTCGTTGTTGGTCTCGATCGTGGCACCGCTGTTCTCCATGTTCAGCCACGGCGACATCGTCAGGACACGTCCGGGCAACGGGCGGCCGTCGCGACGCAGCCTGAGTGTCATCGCGACCGCGAGGTTCCCACCGGCGCTGTCGCCGACGAAGCACACGTCGTCGGCCTTGATGCCCTGGTCCAGGACGGCCTGGTAGACAGCGAGGCCGTCCTCGATCTGCGCCGGGAACGGGCACTCCGGCGCGAGCCGAAAGTCGAGAACAAACGCATGGGTTCCGCAGGCCTTGGCCAGGTGCCCAGCGAGCTTGCGGTGGCTGGCAGAGGATCCGAGCGCGAACCCTCCGCCGTGCATGACCACCATCACCTGAGAGGGATCCGCGTCAACCGGGGTCACGAGGACGCCCGGTACGCCACCGATGGTGGTCGTGGCGTAGGTGACCCCTTCGGGCTCAGTGGTCGCTCGCTGCCAGTCCTCGAAGACCCAGCGCATCAGCTGGAGCGACATCTCCGGGTTGGCCTCGAACTCCATGCTCCACTCGGCGTAGATCTCCCCAAGAGGGTCTGAAGGACGGGGAAGGGGCATGGGGGCTCCTCAACGTCATCGTTGGTGGTACTGGCTGTTCCTCGGGCCGACAAACGACCGACCCAGCCATTCGAGGATCCCCACGCCCAAGCGTCGAAGGTGAACGCTGTCACAAAATGAGGCACCACCGTCTCACAGTGACTCGCGTCACACGGTCCTGCTCGCGACAGCCTTCAATCGAGGCCCTCACCGAGCCCGTTTCCCTCACCCAAGCGATCACGTCACTCCGATCACGCCGGCGATCCCGGCCCTCGGAGTCAGGCCAGGCACTCCGCTCTCACCGCTCGGCGCTTCCGCGCACCTGGTGCTCGCGGGCCACCGAGGTCCTTCACAGCTCTCAACGAGGAGACATTCCATGCACATCAAGAAGCGGGCCGTCGCAGCGACCAGCGTCGCAGCCGCCACGGTCATGGCGCTCAGCGCCTGCGGCGGTCTGTCGACCGGTACCGGTGGCTCCGACGCCTCCGGCGGCTCCAGCAGCCCGTGGCCGACCGTGAAGGTGGGCGGTGTCGGCGTGCAATCCGACATTCCAGACATCACCAAGTTCTGTGGCACCAAGCCGATCAAGGTCGGCTACGCCGACGGCAACAACAACAACACCTGGCGCAAGGCTACGATCGCGCTCTTCAAGGCCCAGGCGGCCAAGTGTCCGAACATCACCCAGGTCATGGTGACCGACGCCCAGAACAACACCCAGAAGGCGATCTCGGACATCAACTCGATGGTCGCCCAGGGCGTCAACGTGATCGTCACCTTCGGCGACGCCGGACAGGCCCTCCTGCCGACCATCCAGAAGGCGACCGCGGCCGGCGTGGCGGTCGTGCCGATCGTCTCGGACATCGGCGGTACACCAGGCAAGGACTACGTCGACTTCGTCTCCGAGAACGTCGACACGTACGGCAAGACCCTCGCTGACTGGACCATCAAGGCGATGCACAAGAAGGGCAACCTGGTGATGCTGGGCGGCGTCGCCGGCAGCGCCTACTCTCAGGCCGTCTACGACGGCGTCAAGAAGGCGGTCGCGGAGCATCCCGGCGTCCGCCTGCTCAACTCCGACGGCTACGTCGCCACCGATTGGGACGTCAGCAAGACGCAGCAGGTCGTGGCCGGTCTCATCACGAAGTACGGCAAGATCGATGGCATCGTCTCCGACTTCGGCGGCGGCTCGGTCGGCGGTATCCGCGCATTCATCGCCGCGAACAAGCCTCTGCCGGCCTGGTCGGCCAATGACTCCAACGAGTTCGCCTCCCTCTGGTACCAGTACCACAAGCGGTACCCGAGCTATCAGATCGCGACCGAGTCTTCCCGCAACTGGGTCGTCGAGGCTGCTCTGAACAAGGGCCTCGCGGCCTACAACGGCATCACCGACACCGAGCCCTCGACGTACAACCTTCAGATCATTGAGGACTCGACCAACCCGAAAATGATGCCGAAGTATGACAAGTCGCTGCCGGCTGACGCGATCCTCTCCTCCGGACTGACCACCGAGCAGATCAAGGCTCTCTACAAGTAGCCCTTGAGCAGCCCAGTCGGCTTTCAGGCCATCTCGGCCAGACCACCGTCATGTTCACCGACAGAACCGGCCGCAGTTCTGGCATTCCCCGCAGGTGCCCGGGCCTCCGCGACTCCCTGGAAGGCCCGGGCAACTCACCGCGACAACGCAGCGGCGTACGGATATCCGAGGAGCATCATCATGAACCGACTCAAGGGCAAGGTCGGCATCGTCACCGGTGCCTCGCGAGGCATCGGCCACGCGATCGTCGACGCCATGGCAGCTGAGGGCGCGGCCGTCATCGCGACCAGCCGCGCTGCCGTCGACGACTCATTCGGCGCCGGCGTCATGTACGCGACCCTTGACGTGGCCAGCGAAGCCGACTGGCAGCGTGTGATCACCGAGGTCATCGACCGCCACGGGCGCGTTGACTTCCTCGTCAACAACGCCGGCATCATCGCCTATGAAACCGTCCACGACCTCACCAGTGAGGAGTGGAACCGGGTCATCGCGGTCAACCAGACCGGCACCTGGCTCGGGATGCGCGAGGTGATCCCACAGATGATCGCTCAGGGCGGCGGCAGCATCATCAACGTCTCCTCGATCTGGGGCAGCGCCGCTGTCGCCGGTGCGCACGCCTACCACGCGACCAAGGGCGCGGTGCGCAACATGTCGAAGAGCGCCGCCGTCAGCTACGCCAAGGAACGCGTCCGCGTGAACTCAGTTCATCCCGGTTTCATCTGGACCCCACTGACCGAGGCACAGGCCCCGGAGGTGAACGAGTACGTCATCTCCCAGACCCCGATGGGTCGCGCTGGACGACCCGAGGAGATCGCCGCCGGAGTCGTCTTCCTCGCCTCCGACGAGGCCAGCTTCGTGACCGGTTCCGAGCTCGTCATCGACGGCGGCTACCTCGCCCAGTAATGGGTCCATCAACGGGCCGAGGCGCCGGCCCGACTCCTCAGGTCTGCGCCCCTCAACATCTTCCAGGAGTCCGACGTGACCAACTTCGGCAGCAACGGACCTGAGACTCAGGTCAGGCCACCGCAGCAGGGTGCGAGCCCCGTCCCCACCCAGGCCAACCACGCGGCAAGTCAGACAGCAAGCCAGGCGGCCGACCATGTCGCATCGGTGCTCTCCATGCAGGGCATCGGGAAGTCCTTCCCGGGCGTGCGCGCGCTGGACGAGGTGAGCTTCGATGTCCGCCCGGGCGAAGTTCACGCCCTGGTCGGCGAGAACGGCGCCGGCAAGTCCACCCTGATGGCCGTGGCCTCGGGTGCATTGGCGGCAGACGACGGCACAGTCCTCATCGGCAGCGACCAACTCACGCATGCGCAACCCGAGCAGGCTCGCAGCCTCGGCCTCGGCATCGTGCGTCAGCATCCGGCGCTTCTTCCGGACCTGACCGTGGCGGAGAACATGGCACTCGGCGTCGGGTACAAGCGCGTCGGCGGGCTTCGCCGCGCGGTCGCCTGGGCCTGCGAGACCCTCGCGCCGTGGGAGATGAACATCGACCCGCGCGCCCGCGTCGCCGATCTGTCGATGGAGAAGCGGTTCATCATCGAGATCGCCAAGGCCCTCGCGCTGAACCCGAAGGTTCTGATCCTCGACGAGCCCACCGAGCATCTCAACGCCGAAGAAGTACAACGTCTCTTCACGAAGGTCCGCGAGACCGTCGCAACTGGCGCCGGTGTCGTCTACATCTCCCACCGCATTCCTGAAGTCAAACAGATCGCCGACCGGATCACCGTCCTTCGCGACGGCCAGACCCGCGGAACCTTCGACGCCGACGCCGTTACCGAGGAGCAGATCGTCGAGCGCGTCGTGGGCCGCAAACTCGAGACGGTCTTCCCCACCAAGGAACCCGTACCTGCGGACGCGGCCGAGCGACTCGTCGTGACCGGACTCTCCGGTCCCGGCTTTGACAACATCTCCCTGACCGTCCGCTCCGGCGAGATCGTCGGCTTGGCCGGGGTTCAGGGCAATGGCCAAGCCGAGCTCGTCCGTGCCCTGGCCGGCCTGGCCTCGACTTCAGGCAAGATCGTCGTCGACGGGCAGCAGGTCCGCGGCGGAAACGCAGCGGCCGCGAACGCCGGTGTCGTCTACGTGCCTGCTGACCGGCACGGCGAGGGTGTCTTCCTACCACTCGGCGTGAGCGAGAACATCGTGGCGCGCACCTTGCACAAGGTCTCACGCCTCGGCCTTGTCAGCGACGCGCTGACCCGGGCCACCGCGAAGGACCAGATCCGCAACCTCGCGATCAAGACCCCGACCCCCGAGACGCCGATCAGCTCTCTCTCGGGAGGCAACCAGCAGAAGGCCGCCATGGCCCGCACGCTGTTGGCTGCACCGAAGGTCCTCGTGGTCGAGGAGCCCACTCAGGGTGTCGACGCCGGTGCACGCGTCGACCTGTACAAGATCCTGCGCACCGCGGCCGATGACGGTGCCGCCGTCATCGTGCTCTCCTCCGACAACGTCGAGCTCGAGGGCCTGTGCCACCGCGTGCTGATCATGTCTCGCGGAAGCGTCGTCGAGGAACTCACCGATGCGGAGATCACCGAAGCGGCCATCGCTCACGCCGCACTGACCTCGACGACCGTGCGCGGCCACGAGAAGACCCGCCCGGAGAAGCGTCGCCGACTGCGGGCCTGGCTGGCCGGCGACCAGGCCCCTGCGGCGGTGATCGCCGCGATTGTGGTGCTCCTCGGCCTCGGGACCGGGCTGCACAACAGCGACTACCTCGGTCAGCTCAACCTCAACAACCTCCTGCTCATGCTTGCGCCCCTGTTGCTGGTCGGTGCTGCGCAGCAGGTCGTCGTCATGGGAGCCGGGTTCGACCTCTCGGTCGGACCCCTCATGGGCTTCCTGGTCGTGATCGCGTCGTACTGGATCGTGGACGGCGGAAACCTGGTCCTCGGTCTGGTCCTCATGGCCCTCGGCGCGGTCGCGGTAGGCGTGATCAACGGCGTCATGGTGACCTGGTTTCGCGTCAACCCGGTCGTCGCGACCCTCGCGGTCTACATGGCCCTCCAGGGCATCTACCTGTCCCTGCGAGACACGCCGGGCGGCACGATCTTCCCGTCGGTGGCAGCCGACATCCAGGCCCACTTCGGTGCGGTTCCGCTGGTGACCATCGTCGCGGTGCTCCTCGTTCTGCTCCTTGAGCTGGCGCTGCGTCGCACCAGGTGGGGCGTCGAGCTTCGGGCTCTCGGGTCTGAGCCGGACGCCGCGGAGCGTCTCGGGGTGAAGATCCGACTGATCCAGTTCACCTCGTACGTGATCTGCTCGGCACTGGTCCTGCCCGCCAGCATCATCCTGATGGCCCAGATCGGTATCGGTGACGGTCGTCCTGGTCTCGCGTACACCCTCAACTCAGTGACCGTGGTCGTGCTCGCGGGAGCCAGCATCTTCGGTGGCCGTGGTTCGTTCATCGGGATCATCGCCGCTGCTGTCCTCGCTCAGCAGCTGGTCAATGTCTCCCCGTTCCTCAACCTCTCCCCTGCCTGGGGCTACTGGCTCCCGGGCCTCATCACGATCGGCGCCGCGGCGCTGTACGCCCAGCTGCGCCGTACCCGCCGGACGGGAGCACACGCATGAGCACCCGACCCACCAACGCCTCCCGCCGCAACCCGCGCCATCAGGGGAACGCGATGAACAACTTCGACGCGGGCACCACCTGGCGCCGCCTCCTTTCGGGCAGCTGGGTCGGGATCGTGATCGCCACGATCATCCTCTTCGCCCTCAGCCCCGCCATCGCGCACGGCAGCGTCGGCTCAGCCCCGTTGCTCAGCATGCTGCCCTTCGCCGCTGTGCTCGCCATAGCAGCCGCCGGGCAGACCCTCGTCGTGCAGCAACGTGGCCTCGACCTGTCGGTGCCAGGCATGATCGCGCTCGCTGCGGCCATCTGCACCTGCATGGTCCAGTCCCACGGTTGGCCGGCGTGGCTCGCCGTCATCGTCGCCGTGGTCGCCCCCGGTCTCGTCGGCCTGGTCAATGGAGTCCTGGTCGCTGTCGCCCGCGTCATGCCGCTGGTCGTGACGCTCGGCATGAACGCGGTCCTGCTCGGCACGGCCCTGGAGATCTCCGGCGGCTCGCCGGCCACAGCACCCAACGGCCTGAGCCGGTTCGCCGTCGACCGGACCCTCGGAATCCCCAACACCTTCATCATCGCGGTCGTCATGCTCGCCGTCGGTGGCATCATCGCCAAGCGCTCCGCGGTCGGGCGCCGATTGACCTACATCGGTGTCAGCGTTCCCACGGCCTCGGCTCTGGGCATCCGAGTCACCCTTTACCAGGTCGTCGCCTACGGTTTCGCGGGCCTCGCCTACGGCGCCGCCGGCGTTCTCCTGGCCGGCTACACCCGGACTCCCGGGCTCTTCATCGGGGACACCTACGTGCTTCCGACCGTCGCGGCCGTGGTCCTGGGCGGCACCGCGATGACCGGCGGTATCGCGAGCATCGTGGCCAGCGGCGTCGGGGCGCTGTTCCTGACACAGCTCGGACAGCTGCTTCGCTCGTTGGGCTGGAACGACGCTCAGCAGCTCATCGCGCAGGCAGCAGTCCTCGCCGCGGTGGTCCTGCTTCGCCAGGCCACCCCCGCTCTTCGCGGGCTGGCACAGCGTCGCCGGCAACGGGCGTTGCCTACGGTCAGCTGACGGCCGAACCACAGGTATGCACAGAGTGTCCGGGAGCTCTGCTCCCGGACCACTCTGTCGCGCCGCACCTCCGAGGTGGCTGCGCGGCGGCCGTTCTGCAGTCACCCGTCACGAGTCGGTGATCTTGTAGGCCTTCATCTTGCGGTAGATCGTCGCTCGGGACAGGCCGAGCATCTCCGCGGCGCGGGAACGGTTTCCGTCGGCTTCCCGCAGCGCCCGAGAGATCACCTCAAGCTCGGCACGCTCGATCATGGTCCGCGAACTGGCACCCTGGATCCGCTCCGGCAGGTCACTGGGGAGGACGTATCCGCGTTTGCCGGCAAGCGCCAGCCCCTCCACGACGTTGTGGAGCTCCTTGAGGTTGCGGGGCCACTCGTATCCGGTGAGCAGGTCAAGGGTCTCCGCACGTGGCTCCAGGCCGACGCCCGGCATGGCCCGGTCCGTGAAGTAGCGCCACAAAGCAGACAAGTCGGCGGTGCGCTCCCTCAGCGGGGGAACCCATACGTGTGACGCCCCGAGACCCACCGCCGTCTCCTCGGCCTCAGCGGCCGAGCGAAGCGTGGCGGTGAGCATCACAGGGCCCTTCGGAACGCTCATCTCCAACAGCCCGGACAGTGCGAGCCTCGCTGCGGGGTCGAGGGCGTCGATCCCCTTGACGATCACGGGCGCTCCGCCTTGCAACCGCTCCGCGATGCCGCGAAGCCATCGCTTCCCGCCGATCAGGGTCCGCTCCACCGTGTCGATCACGATGTGAGCGCCTGGTCCGGGCTCGCCGGAACGGAACGGGAACCCCAGGGCAAGTGACGTCTTCCCGACGCCGGCCTCGCCGGCGATCACCACCGGCCGCGTCGCCCCCCGTCTTCGTGCGACCGCGTGCAGAGCCGCCATCCAGTCCGGCGAGCGTCCGATCAGCTGCGCCCGAGCCGGCCCCAGCGCAGTGGTGGTCGAGGTCCTGCCCCGCTGGAAGGACACGATGGCTCCGGCGCCGCCCTCAACTGGTGCCAGCCGGACCTCGGTGGGGGCGCCGGAGAGTTCGATGATGAACCGGCCACCGGATTGCCGCTGGGCCAGATCTCCAAGCGCCGCGACATCTGCGCTGGACAGGCGGGCAGCGCCCTGGCTCTGCATGATCAGTCCCTGCGGACCGAACCCGACCACCGCACCGGCCTTTGCCTTCGAGGCGTCCAGGAATGCTTGGAAGACCGCCCGGGCCTTGGGGGAGGCCACATCAAGGAGATGCTGCTGCAACTGGTCGGCGACCGTCTTGACCATGGGCCGCAGCAGCGAACGGCCCTCGATGAGCCCGCTGGACAACGTCACCACAGCAACGATCTTCTGGGTCAGCGGGTGCCGGATCGGCGTTCCGGTACAGACGGCCTCGCTGTACATGTCCGCGTAGTGCTCCGCGCCCGTGATCTGGATGCTCTGCCCGGTCGCCAAGACCGTGCCGACGCCGTTGGTGCCCACGAGCGACTCATCCAGGACGGCTCCGCGGCCGGTTCCGACCATGTCGAAGTGACGCCACGCGTCACGGTCTGCGGCCCAGCGTCCGAGAATACGACCTTGGGCGTCCGCCAGCAGAAGGCCGACGCCCGTTCCTGACAAGTCAGCGGAGAAACGTGACATCGGCGCCTGAAACAGATCCAGGAGATGCTGATCGAGCTCATCTTCCGCCACATGCGGGACCTCCCGGACGTTGGCCGGCACACCGAGCGCCTCCCGGGAACGCTCCCAGGACCTCAGCAGCGCAGGCTCGACATCTATGCGGTCGGTGCTCCCTGTCAACCACTCGTCTTTGAGCGCGTGGACTGGCCCAATCGACATGCTCTTCCCTTCCTCATGCAGAGCCGGAGCATAATGCGATATGGCGCGTATAGTGCCACATCACAATTCATTCCGTAATGGGAGAAGCTCGACGAGCGTCGATTCCTGATCATGCGAGTCGCTCGAGGTCTCAGGCCAGACGACGGCGATACTCATCGACGGCCAGCGCTGCTGCGCCGCGGACATGGTGCTCGCACGCGGCTCGCGCCGCGGCGGCGTCACACGCAACAGCCGCGGCTTCGATGATGCGGCCGAATTCCTCAAAGGAGATCCCCGCCCGTTGGTCGTCCATGAACGCGTAGCGGCGAAAGATCTGGACCCGAGCGTGAATGCGGGCGACATCCTCGGTGAGGACCGGGTTGCCGGCGCCTTCGAGCAGGAGCCCGTAGAACCGCTCGTTTGCCTCCTCGCGTGTCTTGATGGTCCCCCTGAGGTAGGTCGTCTCCATCTCGATCAGGAGCTGTCGCAACTCGCTCTTCACCTGCTCTGACGCGCGTGCCACGAAGAGTTCGCCCATCAGGCCCTCGAGCGCGCGCCGTACCTCGTAGATCTGCTCGATGTCCTGCGGTGTCAACACGGTGACGACCGGTCCGTGGTGGGCGACCACCGTCACCAGCCGCTCAGCCTCGAGCTGGCGCAGTGCTTCTCTGACTACGGTGCGCGAGACTCCGTAGGCCTCGCACAGGCCGCTCTCGCGCAGGGCGTCGCCAGGCTGGAAGGCCCCGCTCAGGATGTCTTCACGAAGCAGGCGTGTGATCTGCTGCCGCAGCGGTGCCGCATGTCGAGTCAGTCTCGAAGTGCTCATGACGGGTCCCTCAGCCTCCAACTGTTGCTTGCCAGGCCCAGCGGCTCTTGGGGCTCGTGAGGCACTGTCTCAAATCGATGCACCGGACCATATCCCGCGCTTTGGCTCGTAGCGTATTACGAGATGACGGTAATACGTCACCGCGCGAACGTGCCGTGCGGCACCGACGGCAGCTCTACCCGAGCCGGCTGGTTGCCGCCGCACCCGCTCCCGCCGAAAGAGGAGGACCCCTTCCATGACGACACCGACCGCGCCGGTCACAGCACAGGTCCGCGGACGGGAGATCCCCGTCGATCTGTACATCGACGGTGTGTGGACACCCGCCGCCGAGACGTTCTCGGTCGTCAACCCCGCAAAGGGTCAGACGATCGCCGAGGTCGCTGACGGCACCGTCGATCAGGCACTCGCCGCGCTCGATGCGGCCGTCGCCGCTCAGGATGCCTGGCGGCACGTGCTTCCGCGCGAGCGTGCCGACCTGTTCCACCGCGCGCACCGGCTGCTCCTGCAGCGTGCCGACGAGATCGTCGAGACCATGACGCTGGAGAGTGGCAAGCCGTTGGGCGAGGCCCGGGGTGAGTTCCAGCTCTCGGCCGACTTCTTCCTCTGGTACGCCGAGCAGATCGCCCACCTTCACGGCACCTACGCACACGGCTCCCGAGGCGCCTACCGTGTCGTCACCACCCACCAGCCGGTCGGCCCGTGCCTTCTCATCACTCCGTGGAACTTCCCGTTGCTGATGATCGCCCGCAAGGCCGGCGCGGCGCTCGCTGCCGGATGCACGGTCGTGGTGAAGTCCGCGAAGGAGACTCCGCTGACCTGCGCGCTGTTCGTGCAGGCGCTGCACGATGCCGGTTTCCCGGCGGGTGTGGTCAACCTCGTCCACACGACGACCTCGTCCAAGGTGTCGGCAGCGCTCATGGCGGACAGCCGTCTGCGCAAGGTGAGCTTCACCGGCTCGACCGGTGTGGGGAGTACCCTGCTGAGCCAGGCGGCTGCGAACATCACCAATGCTTCGATGGAACTCGGCGGCGACGGTCCGTTCATCGTGCTCGATGACGCCGACCTCGACCTGGCGGCCGAGCAGGCGATCGTGTGCAAGTTCCGCAACGCCGGTCAGGCGTGTGTGGCGGCCAACCGGATCATCGTCGACAGCCGCGTCGTGGAAGAGTTCACGGCCAAGTTCGTCGCGTTGACCGAGAAGCTGAAGGTCGGCGACGGGTTCGACCCGGCCACGGAGGTCGGCCCGATCATCTCGGCCCAACAGCGCGACACCGTCAAGGAGCTCGTCAACGGCTTCTCTGAGATCGGCGCGACCCTGCTGACCGGAGGCAAAGAGGTGCCGGGCGACGGATTCTTCTTCGAGCCGACCGTCTTCTCGGTGACGGAGGCGGATGACCACCTTTGCCACCAGGAGCTGTTCGCCCCCATCGCGACGATCTACACCGTTGACTCGGTCGCCGAGGCCGTCAAGGTCGCCAACGACACCACCTACGGCCTTGCCGCGTACGTGTTCACCCGCAACGTGGACCGCGCCATTGCCGTGAGCGAGCGCCTCGATTTCGGCATGGTCGGCATCAACCGCGGCATCATGGCCGACCCCGCAGCGGCGTTCGGCGGCATCAAGGCCTCCGGCCTGGGCCGCGAAGGCGGACACGAGGCGATCTATGAGTTTCTCGAGCCCAAGTACCTCGCCATCACCGTGGACGAGACGGAGGCAGGCCTGTGACCGCCTGCGTCGCCTCCATCGGCGTCCTGCGCCAGCCCAAGACCGTTCTTTTCGGTCCCGGCGAGCGGCGCCACCTGCCCCATCTCCTTGCCGAGATCGGACGGCACGTCCTCGTCGTCACTGACGCCCGTATGGCACAGGTGACCGAATTCAAGGACATGGTGACTGCCATCGAAAGACAAGGGATCACGGTCTCGGTGTTCTCTGAGGCTGAGCCGGACCTGCCTCGCGAGAACGTACTCACCCTCGTCGACCGGTACGGCGACGCCGGCGTGGATGCGCTGCTCGCGGTCGGCGGCGGCTCCTGTCTCGACTTGGCGAAGGTGTCCGCTGCCGTCCTCGCACACGGCGGCGACGTTCGGGACTACTACGGCGAGTTCCTCGTCCCGGGCCCCGGGCTTCCGGTCATCACCGTACCCACCACCGCCGGTACCGGCGCCGAGGTTACCTGTATCTCGGTCGTCTTTGACCGGGAGAAGGGCATGAAGGTCGGCGTGGCCAGCCCACACCTGGAGGCGTACGCCGCCGTCATCGACCCTGAGCTCACCGTCTCCTGCCCGCCGGCACTCACCGCAGCCACGGCGGCCGACGCGCTGACTCACCTGGTCGAGACGTTCACCGACCGGGTCAAGGACGTGACGCCGGAGTTTCTGGTCAATCATCTCTACGTCGGGAAGAACCCGCTGACCGACATCTTCTGCCGCAGCGGCCTGACTCTGCTCAACTCGTCCCTGGAGGGCGTGGTCGCTGACCCGTCCGACATCGAAGCACGCTCCGCGACAATGCTGGCCGCGTACAACGCAGGCATGGCCATCAACACCGCCGGTACCGCCGCGGCACACGCGATCCAGTCCCCGATCGGTGCGCTGACCCACACCTCGCACGGGTTCGGTGTCGGAGCGCTTCTGCCGTACGTGATGCGCTTCAACCTTCCGACCCGGATCGCGGAATTCGCCGAGATCGGGGCGCTGCTCGGTGCCGCGGACCCCGAGTCGACCCCGTTGGATCAGGCGAAGGCCGGCATCGCCCGCGTAGAGGCGCTGCTGGAGACCGTCGGCTGCCCAACCGACCTGAAGACGCTCGGCCTGGACCCGAAGGACTTCTCCTACGTGGCCGACCAGGCGATGCTCGCGACCCGCCTGACGGCCAACAACCCGCGCGATCTCACCCACGAGTCCGTTGTTGAGATCCTGCAGCGTGGCTACGACAACGACCGCACCTGGTGGTCGGTGTGACGAGCACAGCTGCGACACCGACAAGTGGCCCGATGGAGCCGGTCGCCGTCGCCGGCGCCGGCTCCATCGGGGTCGCCTTTGCAATCGTCTTCGCACGAGCCGGGCACGCGGTCCGGGTGTGGGATCCGTTCCCGGACGCTCTGGAGCGCGCCCACGGTGAGCTCTCCGATCGCCTTGTCCAGTTGTCCGTGCACGGCCTCGTCGAGAATCCAAGCGCTGTGAGTGCGCGGGTCACGTTCGCCCGTGACTTGGCGGAGGCGGTCGCGGGAGTAGCGCTGGTGCAGGAATGCGCCCCGGAGCGGGTAGACGTCAAGCAGGAGCTGATCCGGCGTGCGGCCCAGAGCGCGCCTGATCAAGCGGTGTTCGCCAGCTCGAGCTCAGCGATACGTCCCAGTCTCATCACAGCCGACCTGCCCGAAGAGCTACGGGACCGGATCCTGGTCGGTCACCCCGGCAACCCGCCGTACCTCATCCCGGTGATCGAGCTCGTCCCCTCCCCCTGCACTGCTACGTGGGCCGTCGAGCGCGCCCGTGCCATCTACACGGGCGCAGGGCTACGCCCGATCACGGTCAACCATGAACCGGAAGGGTTCGTGTTCAACCGTCTTCAAGGCGCGGTACTGCGTGAGGCCTACTGCCTGGTCCGAGACGGGGTTGCGACCGTTGACGAGATCGACGAAGTCGTCCGCAGTGGTCTTGGGCGCCGGTGGAGTCTCGTCGGCCCATTCGAAACCGTCGACCTCAACACCCGCGGCGGTCTTGAATCACACGCGGAGAAAATGGGACCCGCGTATGCACGAATGGGCGCTGAGCGCGGTCAGAACGACCCATGGACGCCGGACCTCGTGTCGACCGCCGTACACCAGCGTCGCACTCTTCTCTCACTCGACCGATGGGAAGAGCGGGTTCGCTGGCGAGACGAGCAGCTCATGCGGCTGACGCCACTGTGGGAGGACATCCGCGCCACCTCCTGAGTTCCTCTCGGGTCTTCACTTGTCGGCGCGGATGGCTGGTCGAGGGACATCAAATATGTGAACTGTCCGAGGCGCCTCGATCACCCAACGACTCCGACACGTGACGGCGGCCATGGAGAACGGTTCTGATCCACTCTCTGTGGAGCGGTGACTGGCTGTGACATCGGTCAGTCCGCGTGGAGGATCTGCAAACGGAGTAGGTCGAAGCCAGCGCGTCCATACCAGTCCCTCTTGATCCGTTTCACCCGGTTTACGTTCCCCTCGACTCGACCGGAGTTCCACTCCATCGTGAGGCCGGCGATGACGGCGTCGAAGTCCTGGCGGAGCCCTGCGCTTGCCGAATATCTCGTCCGTGCAGGTCACGCGGCATGTCTGTATTCGTGGAGGATGCCGCCAAGGCGGTCGTGGCGTCGGATGGCGAGGTCGTTCAGCTTGTCGGGATCGTCGATTGGTGTGGGGAGTGGGTGTAGTGGTCGGGCGTTCGCGATGCCCTGGTGCGGTCGATGGGAGTTGTAGAACTGCTCGAATTCTCGTAGGGCGTGGAGGAGGTGGCGCTGGTTCCGGATCAAGGTCCGGTCCAGGAGTTCGTGTCTGCAAGGTCTGCGCCCACCTTTCCGTGATCGAGTTCATTCTCGGCATCTGGATGCCGGTGAGGACGATCTCGATCTCCGTGTCCTTGAGGACGGCGTCGAACGGGGCGGGGAACTTCCCGTCCCTGTCCCGGATCATGAATCGTGCCCGGCAGCCTACGTCCTCGAGATCCATGACCAGATTCTTCGCCGCTTGGGTTACCCAGGATGTGGTCGGGTGTGCGGTGGCGCCCAGGACCCGGATGCGGCGGCTGCTGTGTTCGATCACCGCGAGTACGTACATCCGGGCGCCGGACAGGGTGACCGCCTCAAAGAAGTCGCAGGCCAGGTGGGCGTCGGCTTGGGAGCGCGGGAAGTCGGCCCATGTGCTGGAGCTCCGGTCGGGCGCCGGATCGATGTCGGCATCCTTCAGGATCTTCCAGACGGTCGAGGCGGCCACTTTCACTCCCAGCACGAGCAGTTCGCCGTGAAGGCGCCTGTAGCCCCAGCTTGGATTCCTCGCCAGCCGCAGCACCAGAATCCGGATGGACCGTGCTTTACGAGGTCGACCGGGTCGCTTGGGCCGCGATAAGGCGGCATGCCGGCGCCTTGCGAGGTCGCGATGCCAGCGCAGCACCGTGTCAGGCGCATGAGCAGCCGCACCCGCCGCAGAGCCGGCAACGGCAGCCGGTGCAGCAGCGCCGCCAGGAACGCCCGGTCGCCCGGGGTGAACCGTACTCGGGCACCACCGAGTTGGCGTTCGAGCACTGTGATCTGATGGCGGAGGGCCAGGATCTCCGCATCCTTGTTCCGGTCGCTCATCGGCAGCAGACGCAGCAGCGCGAATGCGTTGGTCACTCCCCGGTAGGCCACTCGCAGCAGCACGGTCGATCATCATGACGCGTCGACTACCGGCTACGCGAGAGCGCCGACTCGAGCGACGAGGCCGACGACCGCCAGTCCGGGTCCAGGCTTCCGACCAGGGCGGATGACATTCTCGGCAAGCGCAGGGCCTCGAAGGCCAACGCCCGCTGCGAACGAGTGATCGGCACTCTCCGTCGAGAAGTCCTCGACCACATACTCATCCTCGGTGAAGGTCACGCGCGCCAGGTCCTGGCCGCGTACCAGAGGCACTACAACGCGCACCGCCCCCACCGGGCCCGATGCCAACTACCTCCCCAAGCTCACGGACAACCACCTCCAGTCCTGAAGCCGGCCAGCCGCAAAGTCCTGCGCACTCGCGTCCTCGGCGGTGTGATCAACGAGTACAGATATGCCTCTTGACCAGGAGCGACGATTATTCGAGCCCCGCAGGCCACAGCCCACATCCGTGACACGCCGTGTGCCTTCTGCCTCGTCCAAACGGTCTCGACACCACCGTGCCTCCCGTCGGCGGCCGCAATCCGGGAGTCAGCGGCGTCGAGACCGCATCGCGCCATGTCATCGGCGGGCATCCAGTGCCGCATCAGGCAGCGTCTGCCCTGTTGTGGTGTGACGCGCCGCTCGGGTGCTGGCACAGGCGGTGCGTCACCACGTGAAATCGGCCTGTGTGGGTGTCAGCCTTCTGCGGTGTGTGGTTGGGGCCATGTGGTCTGGGTGACGTGGTCGTGGAAGTCGGCTCGCAGGGTCAGCTCGCCGCCGAGGGCGGTGATGTAAGCGGCCATGGTGTCGATCTGCGGGGTGCTGGCTCCGTTTTCGATCTGCGCGATCCGGGCCTGGCTGACTCCCAGTTCCCGGGCCAGTGCCCGCTGGCTCATTCCTCGGCTGCGCCGGGCCTTTTTCAGGAAGGCCCCCCAGATGTGGGTGGTGGTCTTGTCAGGCGGTGCCGCGTCGGTGTGCTTGGCCGGGTGTGTGGTGTGGTCCATGGTGGCCGTTGTCCTTGTCAGTCGACGCTGCCGCGTGGGGCGATCCACTGGTGGGGTTGTCCGGTCACTTTGGCGATGGTTTCGAAGTCCGCGTCGTAGTGCAGCAAGGTCAGTCCGCATAGTTCTGCGGTGGCGGCGGTCATCAGGTCGACCGCTCCCGGCCCCTGGTGCCAGCTTGTGGCGACGAGAAGGTCTTGCACCTGCCGGGCCCGGGTGAGAGCACGGTCGGGCACAGGGGTCCATCCGAAGGCGTCGTGGAGGTAGCGCTCCAGCACGGCCCGCTCGTCGCGGCCGCCGGTGGCGCGGACCAGTTCGAGTTCGGTGATCTCGCACACACTCGCGCGGCCCTCGTCCAGGACCGTGGCCCAGTGTCGTTCCACGGCGGGGGTGAGGAACAGGCGGTTGCAGGCGCTGGTGTCGATCAGGTAGTGGGACGTGCTCACGCCGGGCGGGCCTCGCCGAAGGCGCCGCCCTCACCCGCGAGCTCGCTCAGCCGCTGCCGGGCCGCGCGACGCTGGTAGATCGCACCGACCGCAATATCCACCGCCTTGGCCACGACTTCGGCGTCATCCTCGGTGTGCAGGAGTTGCTTGGCCTCGGCGAGGCGCTCCTCGTCGATCTCAATGGTGATCTTGGCCATCATGTCCTCCCTGAATGCCTGGGCACCCTCATGACGATAACAAATCCCTTATCGGCGGCGCCGGCGCAGGTGTCGCGCGGTCGACATCAACGCGTATGCCGAGGGTTGGCCTCGGCTGCGATACCCCGCGCCGGCTCCCATGGACGGGCGAGGGGGGCTCGGGTCCACGCGGTCAAAGTCGCCGGACCGTGGTCCGCGTCACTCGAAGGAGGGATACGTCGCCCGACTGCGCCCCGGCGACGCCGACTGGCGCGTAGTGTGCGGGGTGTGTGCTTCTTGGGCTTCGTGCGGCGGTGTATGGCCCTGAATGGATTGCTACAGCCTGATACGGGTGGTTGCAGAGAGTAGTCACAGGGCTGGGGGTCAAGGGGTCGCAGGTTCAAATCCTGTCGTCCCGACCAGCATCATCGCAGGTCGGAGGCCGTTTCCGCGAGTAGCGGAGGCGGCCTTAACCATGTCCGGGCTGGGAGCAAGTGGGAGCCCTCGTGCTCCCAACTCGCAGACGTGTCAACGGTGCCCGATTCGTCCGTCACCCGATCCGGTAGACCTACAGCGCCGTACCGCGCCGTCAACCACAGTCCCCCTACGTCACCCGATCGATCCGGATGTCTTCTGCATCGAGAGGCATAAGGACCCCTTGTCGGCTCCCGAGCACCTTTCGCGGTGGGAGCACGATGTCGTGCTCCCCGTGCGACAGGGGCGGGGCTGACTGCTGTTGATCTCTCCGGGCCAGTTTTCGCAGGCAGCTCGCGCGTGGGGTTCCTGGCTGCCGGGGTGCGCCCCGCGTCAAGGCGGGGTAAAGCCCCTTGTCGCCGGCCGGCAGATGGGGCACTCCCAGGGCGTGAGCGCCGTATCCGGCTCTGTGGTGCCGTAGCGAGACAGTTCGCAGAGGTGCGCTTGCCGGAAATCACATCCTGACAGGTCATGCGGCATGTCGGTGCTCGTGGCGGATGCTGCCGAGGCGCTCGCGCCGTCGTATATCGAGGCTGGCGATCTGGGCCGGGGCGGTGACCGCCGCGGGTCGAGTCTCCAATCGATCCGCGGCGGTTCATGATCAGCTCGCGGGGTGCCGCTGGCGGTAGCCTCCAAGACGCCGGCCACCACGCCTCTACAGCCACTGGGTCCCCAACGCAGCCCGCGAGGCCGTCACCGCCATCGGCACAACCCTGGAACGCGCCGACCGCAAACACGCTCTCAAGGGCCCGGCTCAGCAGCCCGCTCGGTAGGTTGACACACCGAAGGGTTCAGCCGAACTCGCCTGGTCAGTCGTACAGGGCGACCAGTCGGCCGATGACCTCTCCTCGTTCGAGCCTGCCGATGCCGTCGCCGATCTCGTCGAATCCGATGTGGGTGATACGGGAAGCGACCTTGGCGTCGGCGATGAGTTGGACGACCGCCTGGCAGTCCTCGGGAGTGCCGGCCTGGGAGCCGATGAGCGTGACCTGGTTGAGGGTGAGCGTTTGGAGATTGATGGTGCCTTCACCGGTGCCCAGACCCACGAGTACGACGCGCCCGTCGCGTCGTACGGCTTCCACCGCCGCGTTGGTCGTGGTGCCGACTCCGACGAAGTCCACGACGACGTCGAACTGCACGTGGGCGAACGCGGCGATGTCCGCCGCGACATCCGTGACGCCGAGTTCGCGGGCGAAGGCGTGCACCTTCTCGTTCTTCTCGATCACATAAACCTCGGCGCCGACGGCGAGGGCCACCTGGGCACCCAGCGAGCCCAGCCCGCCGAACCCGATGACACCCACCTTGGTGCCGGCCGTGACGCCTCCCTGCACGATCATGGCGTGGTAGGAGGTGAGCCCCGCGTCGGTCGCGGCGGCTGCCTGGTCCCAGGCGATGCCGTCCGGCAGCGGGATCACCAGGTCTTCGCGTACGGCGATCCTGGGCTGGAAGCCTCCGTTCGACGAGGTGCCCGGACCTTCGATCGCGGCGGGCACGGCGACCTTGTCGCCGACGGAAAAACGGGAGGCTCCGACGCCGGTGGAGGCGACGACGCCCGCGATCTCGTGGCCGAGGGTGATCGGGCGGAAGGGCAGCAGTGAGGTCAGGGTGCCGTCGAGGAATCCGACGTCACTGTGGCAGAGACCGGCCGCCTTCACCTCGATGACGATCTCGCCGGCCCCGGCTTCCGGTTCCGGGATCTCGTTGCGGGCGAGGGGCTTTCCGACCTCGGTGAACTGCCATGCCTTCATGTTGATTCCTTTCGGGTCCACCGGCCGGTGGACCGTGTTGCTGGTCCGGCCGCTCGTTTCCTGCTATGCGGCGTCGTGCTTGGCGGCGGCGGAGAAGTGGGGGTCGACGCCGGTGATGCCCATGGCGGTGAACGCCTTGCCGACGACCGAGCCCATGTCCCGGTTGGACACGGAGGTGATACCGCCGTCGACCGCAATGTGCTGGCCGGTGATGAACGCCGAGCGGTCGCTGGCGAAGAACAGGGCCGCGTTGGCCAGATCACGGGGCAGACCGCCGCGGCCGATCGGGTGCAGCTCCCCCAGCGGCTCCTTGAGCGCGTCGACGAAGGCCGGGTACTGCGAGGGATCGAGGTCGGTTCCCTTCGCCATGATCGGCGTCAGAATGAGACCCGGCAGGATGACATTGGAGCGGATCTTGTAGGGGGCCAGTTCATGGGTGGCGGTCCGGGCGACCTGGAGGATTCCGGCCTTCGCGGCGTCGTACGACACCGAGGACAGGCCGGCCTGGATGCCGGCGATGCTCGACATGGACACGATGCTGCCCCCGGTGCCCTGCTGCTTCATCCGGCGGCCGGCGTACGTGTGGCCCAGGACCACCGAGCGGAGCAGAAGGTCGCTGGTGCGGGTGAAGCCGTCGGGGTCGAGGTCGAGCAGCCCGCTCTGTTCGCCGAGGGCTCCTGCGTTGTTCACCATGATGTTCAGCTCGCCGTACCGGCTCACGGCCCGAGCGATGAGGGCCTCCATGTCGGCGGGGACCGTGACATCGGTGTGCTCGAAGGTGACGTCGTCGCCGAGCTCCCGCTGGAGTGCGTGACCGGCCTCGTCGTCGATGTCGCCGACGACGATCCGTGCACCCTCCTCCAGGAAGACATCGACGATGCCCCGGCCGATTCCGCTCACCCCTCCGGTGACGACGGCGACCTTGTCCGCGAGTTCCTGTGCCATGCGCGTGTACCTCCTTGGGACGGCGGAAGACCCTCCGGGATCGCCCGCGCTCCCGCGCGGCCCGGTCCCGCCGGTTAATAATGGTACTTGGTTCCGAAAATATTCTGAGCGGTGAGGACGTGCCGAGATGACCCAGGTCAAGCGGCCCCGAGGACGGCCACCGGTGTCGTCGCGCGAGAAGGTCGAGGCGGTGGCCATCGGGCTCTTCCTGGAGCGCGGCTACACCGAGACCAGCCTCGCGGAGATCATCGCGGCGTCCGGCGTCAGCAAGACGACGTTCTTCCGCTACTTCGGGTCGAAGTCGGAGATCATCTGGTACGCCTTCGACGCGCACACCCGTCATCTGCGACACCTGTTGGCGGAGGCGGACGCGCGGGAGCCGGCCATGACGGTGGTCAGCTCCTGCGTCGTGGAAGCCCTGCGCTCCTCCGTCGACGAGCGGGGAATCTGGTTGACGCGGTTCATCGTCTTCGACAACTCCGCCGAGCTCAGGGCCGAGGGGCTGGTGCAGTGGATCAGCTGGGCCGACGCGGTGAGCGAGTACGTGGCATCACGTCTGGGTGTCAGCGAGCGCGATCTGGTGCCGGCGAGCATCGGTGGCGCCGTCCAAGCCGCCTTCCTCGCCGCCCTCCGCAGCTGGCGGCCCTCGTCGAAGCCCGCTTCCGAGCTGCTTCGCGGCCTTGCGGCGGATCTCGCTCCGCTCTGCGATGTGCTGCAGGAATGGCTCGACCGACGGTGAGGTCCTTGGGGGTTACCTCAGGCTCCGCACGCCGCGATTATTCGCGACGCACGCTGAGGCGGGGACGGGCCTTGTGCACCGGCCCGGGTCCTTCACCGGCGATTTCCGCTCAGCACAAGCGACTTGTCGGTGAGTGGCTGAGTCGTGGGCCAGCGGCAGCGGATGCAAAGCGGGCCTCTGCTGTCAGCTGATGTTGGTCATTCCCCGGTGCTGGCGGCAGGAACCCGTCCGAGGTCGCGTCCGCGCATGCGGTAGCTGTCTCCCTTGAGGGAGATCACTCGGCATGGTGGACGAGGCGGTCGATCATCGCGGCTGCGACGGTGTCGTCGCCGAAGACATCGCCCCAGCATCCGGAGAGGTTGTTGCTGGTCACGATCACGGACGCGCGTTCGTAACGGCCCGAGACGAACGGGAAGAAGAGGTCCGCCGCCTCCGGATGTCGCGGGTGCCGTCCACGGTCACCGCCATCACGACGTAAACCGGACGGTTCGCGACCTGCCCATCCCTGATCTTCACGTTGATGGCGTCCACGAACAGGACCGGGTAGCCAGCGGCCGGTTCTGCCATTCGGCCATGCCGTCCATGATCTTGTCAGTGATGGTGGAGATGATCTGCTTGGACACCTCCGCGCCGTACACCTCGGCCAGGTACGCGGAGATCTCGCCGTGAGTGACTCCCTTCGCGGACAGCGACAGCACCATCTCGTCCACGCCGGTCAAGCGCCGCTGCCGCTTCTTGACGATCTGCGGCTCGAAGCTGCTGGCGTGGGCCGCCACTCTCCCGGGCCTGGAGGGAGCGCTCCAGGCTTGCCGGAGGAGATCTACCGGGGAAGGGGTGCGTGGCCCCCGTCGAGTACGGCGGCCACGCACCCCTTCCCATGACCACGGGCATGGATGGCTCAGCCGTGGTCCCCGAACGGGCGGACGCAGGGGTGCCTGCTTACCGCGCCGGTTGAGGAGACGGAGTCGGCCCCGTCCCCTGCGTTGGGATCAGGTTGCTGTGGGGCGCTTCAGTTCAAGGTGAGTTCGAGCACGGTGACGGAGAGCGCTGGCACGGTGGTGGTGAAGGTCGCGGCGGCGCCGGTGACGGTGGCGGTCTTCGGCGTCAGGGTGTCCGGCTTGTCGAGCGTGTTGGTCGTGGTGCGTGAGGGGCCGGTGAGGACGGTGGCCTTGGCCTTTCGCCTGACGCCTCCGTTCAGCCCGTTGAGCGTGATCGGCAGGTCCACTTGGTGGGAGGCGGAGTTGACGATCGCGAGGTAGACGGTCTTCCCGGAGCGGGTGGCGACCGCGGCGACGGAGGGCAGCGCCCGGGCGGTGGCGGGCAGCACGGTGGTGCCGAGCTGCTGGGTGAGCATGTGCTGGACCCAGTAGCTGGGTGAGGCGTAGCTGGTGAGGTTGTTGTAGGCGATGAGGTTGGTGGCCCAGGTGTTGTTCTCGACGTGGGAGAAGAGCGGTGCGTAGCACTCCATGAGTACCTGGTCGGAGTTGCGGATCAGGCCGGTGAGCCAGGCGGCGTCGGCCAGGGCGGCGTTGAGGTTGGGTGTGGGCCTGCCTTCCTGTGCGGCCCACTCGCCGACGAACACCTTGGTTGAGGCGCGGTCCCGATTGTCGTACTTGTGGGTGGAGGCTTGGCCGGCCGAGGACGAGAAGTAGTAGTGCTCGTCGATCACGTCCGGCGTGCGGCTGTTCACCGGCATCGTGGCGATGAGCTTGATACGGGGATACGCCGCCCTGATCGCGTCGTGGAAGGCGGCGTAGCGCTCCTCGTAGGAACCGGACGTGTCGAAGAAGTCCTCGTTGCCGATCTCGACGTACTCCAGCGGGAAGGGCGCGGGGTGGCCGTCCGCTGCCCGCTTCGCGCCCCACGTGCTGGTGACGGGCCCGGTGATGTACTCGATCTCGTCGAGGGCGTCCTGCACGAACGGCTTGAGTTCGTCGCCCGTGACGTGCCCGCCCCACAGTGAGTAGCCCGCGAAGACGCCGAGGACGGGCTGGGCTCCCATGTCCTCGGTCCACTGGAGGTATTCGGGCAGGCCCAGGCCGTCGGTGGACCAGTAGCCCCAGGCGTCGTCCTGGTGGCCGGGGCGCTCCCACGCCGGGCCGATGGTTTTCTTCCAGGCGAACCGGTTGGCGATGATGCCGCCCTCGAGGAAGTTGCCCCCGGGGAAGCGCAGGAACTTCGGCTTCAGGGCGACGAGTTTTTCCATCAGGTCGATGCGCAGCCCGTTGGGACGGTTCTTGTAGGTGGGTGGGAAGAGGGAGACATGCTGGAGCCAGAGCGTCGTTCCCGCGGCGGTGGGGTCCGTGGTGGTGACGGTCAGCCGGGCGTTGCCGGTTACCGGGACGTCGCGTCCGGTGTGCAGGGTGAGCGTGACGGGCTGGTCGGGGAACTGCGTGCCGACCTGCCGGAGCTGCGCGGACGCATACACCCGGGAGCCGTCCGCTGATTCGACGGCCACGGTCAGTGGCCCGATGTGCTGCGACGCCTTGGCGAAAAGCAGGGCGGTGTAGGTGGTGTTGGGGCGCACGGGGATTCCCCAGAACCCGTCGTTGGAGACTCCGGCGCGGCTGCCTGTCCCGGTGCCGGCGGGCAGTTCCACTCTGAGGGAGCGGTCGAGGGCGTCGTTGAGGGGGTGCGCGGTGTCGAGACCGAGGGTGGATCCGCTGACTGCCGACCAGTGGACTGGTGTGTTGTTGTCCGCCATCATCGAGCGGTTCTGCACCAGTTCGGCGTAGATGCCGCCTTCCCCGGAGTGGTTGATGTCCTCGAACATGAGGCCGGGCAGGATCGGTGAGACGGCGTGGGCAGGCGAGCCCGTCTCCACGGTGAGCAGCGGTGTCGTGGAACCGACCGGCACTCCGGCCAGCTGCGCCGCCTGCTCGGCGGTGAGGACGGACGGGAAGAACCAGACGTCGTCGATGAGCCCGTGCCACTGGTCGACGTGGCCGCCGCCGTAGAGCGCCCGGCCTATCGCGGTCTCGCCGGTGCCGGCCCAGCCGGCGGTGCAGTCGACCTCGCCTTCCAGAACGCCGTTGACGTAGAGGCGGATGACACCGGACGACGGGTCGCTGACCCCGGTGAGGTGGGTCCAGGCGCCGGTCGTCGGTGCTGCTGCGGCGGCCGCGACCACAGCGCTGCCGCCGGCATCCGTGTTCAGACGGGCGAAGGAGAAGGTGCCGGTGTCGTCGCGCACCCCCAGGTAGAAGGCGCTGACGGTTCCTCCGTTGATACTCACCGCTGTCTGGTAGCCGCCGAGCTGGGCGAGGTTGACCCAGGCGGACACGGAGAACGCCTTGGAGGTGTCGAGGACCGGCGGTGGTGGTGGTTGCGTTGCCGCCACCCGTGAGGTCGAGGCAGTGAGCACCGGTCTTGCCGGTGCCCCAACCGGCTCCGCCCTTGAGGGCCGCGTCCTGACCGCTGCCGGAGGAGTCGGCGGCGGTCGTTCCGCTGCCCTCGTCGAAGGTCCAGTGCGCGTCCGCTTCGGGGAGTTCGACGGCCGCGGTGGCCGTCGGCGCGTCGGCGGCTCGTGCGGAGCCGGTCGTGCCGAGGGCGCTGACGAGCGGCACGGCACTCAGTGCGGCGATGACGGCCCTGCGGGGCAGTCCGTTGTCGGTTGGCACGGCGCACTCCTTTGCGATGAAGGAAAATGGGGTCTGCGCCGGCTACGGCGCGGCCGCCTCGGAACGGAGCGCTCGCTGGGGCGGCAGGATGAAGAGCGATGAAGCGGCTGAGGGCGCTGCCCTTGACCGGTTGGCCACAGAGCTGCCGGGCGCTCCCCGGCCCCGGTTGTGATCACTGCGCTGTCCGTTGCCGCCCGCCCCCCGCTCCGTGCGCTGCACGCCCGCAGCACCTGCTGAGGGCATCGGCGCAAGCCGAGGATCATGGGGCCGTTGAGAACTGCCACGAGTTCACGTTGAACAGGTAGCCGCTGCCGCCGGCGAACTTGAGGTACAGGTCGCGGGTCCCGGCCGCGCCGTGCACCGGGCAGGAGACGTTCACCCAGGTCTGCCATCCGCCGGTGCCCGGGACGGTGCACGTCCCTACCTGCGGGCCGTCGGCGCCGTCCAGGCGCAGCTCGATCCGACCGCCGGTGGTCTGGGAGGCGACCCTCGCGGTGAAGGAGGCCGCACCAGCACCGAAGGCTGCGCCCTTGACCTTGATCCAGTCCCCGTTCTCGATCCAGCCGACGCTCATGCCGCCCTCGCTGGACGGCTGTGTTTCGATACCGGAGGCCCAGGCGCTGGTTTCGGCTTCCTGCCGCACGTAGGGGTTCAGCGTCCCTACCTGGGGTGCCCCGGCCGAACTCATGGTGATCGTCGGGAACGTGCCGTCGGCGTTGTACGCGAAGCGCTCCACCGCGACCGACCGGGTGAATCCGCCGCCGCCCGGCAGGGCCCCGTTGTGGTAGAAGAAGTAGGAGTTCCCCTTGTAGTCGACGACACCGGCGTGGTTGGTGAAGCTGCCGCCCTCCCGCGGCATGATCGTCCCCCGGTAGGTCCACGGCCCCGTCGGGCCGGGCGCGGTCGAGTAGGCGATGAACTCGGAGCAGCATTCCGCCGCGAACACCATGTAGTAGAGGCCGTTGCGCTTGTAGACCCACGGCCCCTCCTCGTACAGGGTCGAGCGGTCCGGGTTCCCGGTGCGGCTGCCGAACCCTTCGGTGGTGAGGGGGATCTGGGTCGGGCTGCCCGAGTACGACGTCATGTCCTCATTCAGCGTCACGTACCACAGGTTCGGATTGCCCCAGTACAGGTAGGCTTGCCCGTTGTCGTCGATGAAGACGGTGGGGTCGATTTCGCCGTTCTCCACCAGCGGGTGTCCGAGGGCGTCCTGGAAGGGCCCGAGGGGGCTGTCCGCGACCGCCACCCCGATGGCCATGCGTCCGGTGGCCGCGTTCGTGACCGGCACGTACCAGTAGAACTTCCCGTTCCGTTCGGTGACCTGGCCCGCCCACGCGTTCGCGCTCGCCCAGCTGAAGGTCTCCACGCTGAGCGGGGAGCCGTGATCGGTCCAGTTGGCCATGTCCGAGGACGAGAACACCCGCCAGTCCTTCATGGTGAAGTTCGTCGAGCCGTCCTCGTCGTGACCCGTGTAAAGGTAGACGCGTCCGTCGTGGACCAGGGGGGCTGGGTCGGCCGTGTAGATCGTTTGGACGACGGGGTTGTCCGCTCGGGCCGCGGTGGGCGCCAGTACGGCGGTGAGGCAGAGCAGGCTCACGAGCCAGATCAGGCTGCGACGGACCAGGGCGGACGACATTCTCGGCAAGCGCAGGGTCACCCAACTCGCCCGCAATCTGTTCATGGGCATCGAGGACAGAGGCGGATGCTTCCGATTCCTCATCTGTGACCGGGACAGCACTTCATCGCCGTGTTCGACGCCGTCTTCGTCGGCAACGGCACAGCCGTCATCCCGACCCCGCCGCACAGGCCGCGGTCAAACGCGTTCGCCGAACGATGGATACGCACAGCCCGCGTCGGATGCACCGACCGACTCCTCATCACCGGTGAGCGACACCTGCGCACCGTTCTCACCATGTATGCCCAGCACTACAACGTCGGACGAGCTCACCTCGGCCTGAGTCTTCGGGCGCTGAACGATGCTCCCGACGGCATCCCACATTGACACCCTTCAGGAGGAACCCGGGCGGGGGAGGCGCCCGAGGGAGCGGGTGGGGGCTCAGCCCTTGACCGCGCCCTGCATGATGCCGCCGACTATCTGGCGGCCGAAGACGATGAACATAGCCAGCAGCGGCAGGGTGCCGAGCAGCGCGCCGGCCATGATGAGCGACTGGTCGCGCACATAGCCCGCGCTGAGCTGGGTCAGCGCGACCGGGACGGTCGGGTTGCTCATGTCCAGCACGATGAACGGCCAGAAGAAGTCGTTCCAGGCGTGCACAAAGGTGATCATGAACAGGACTGCCATCGGCGGACGGGCGATCGGCAGCACGATGCTCCAGAAGATGCGGAGCGAGTGCGCGCCGTCCACCCGCCCTGCTTCGATGAGTTCGTCCGGTAGCGCCTCGGAGAGGTACTGTCGCATGAAGAACACTCCGACCGCGCTGACCAGCGTCGGAAAGATGACGGCGGGCAGCTGCTGACCCCATCCCAGTTCCGTCATCATCATGAAGAGCGGTACGACACCGAGCTGCGGCGGCACCATCATGGTCCCGATGACCAGCATCAGCGCGATGTTGCGTCCCTTGAAACGCAGTTTGGCGAGGGCGAACCCGGCCAGGGTGGCGAACAGCACGGTGGACAGGGCGATGGCGCTCGCCACGATGAGACTGTTCATCATGGCCTTGCCCAGTGCCGCGTCCTCCCACGCCTTGCCGAGGTTGTCGAAGAGATTCGGCCCGGGCAGGAACGGTGGCGGGGTCTGCGTGACACGGGTGTTGTCGCTCGACGCCGCCACCACCGTGAAATATAGCGGGAGGAGGGAGAACACCGTGGCCAGGCCGAGCAGGACGTAGGCGACCGGACCGGCGTGGTGCTGGCGCCCGGCCCTGGGGCGCAGTGAAGGGCGGAACCGGCGCCTGGACAGCGTTGACGTGTCCCAGGGGGTCCCCGAACGCGCGCCCGCCCGGGGCTGGAGGCTTTCGGTGGTCATGGCTGGCTGCTCCTGGTCAGGACTTGCGGGAGGTGAAGCGCTTGAGGACACGCTGCAGGGCGAAGATGAGGATCAGCAGCAGGAACATCGCCCAGGCGACGGTTGCCGCCCGCCCCATCTGGTAGTTCTTCCAGCCCTCTTCGTACAGCAGCAGGCCGAGCGTCTGATATTGGTTGTCCGCACCGCCGGTGACGCCGTTGGGTCCCTGGCCGAAGATCAGCGGTTCGCCGAACAACTGGGTTGCGCCGATGGTGGACAACACGATGGTGAAGAGGATCGTGGACCGGATGCCGGGGACGGTGACCTTGGTGAACTGCTGCCAGCGTGACGCGCCGTCAATGGCCGCCGCCTCGTACCGGTCCCGCGGAATGGCCTGCATGGCCGCCAGGTAGAGCAGCGCGTTGTAGCCGGTCCAGCGCCAGATAACGATCACGGAGATCGCGCTCTGAGCAGCCCATTTGTTGTTCTCCCAGTCGACGTTGTCGATGCCGACCAGGCTCAGCATCCAGTTGATCAAACCGAAGTCGCGTTCGAACAGCATGGTGAACACCAGGGCAGCAGCACCCACCGAGGTGGCGTACGGTGTCAGGGCGGCGACCCGGAAGAACGTCGAGCCGCGCAGTCTGTAGTTGAGCAGATGGGCCAGACCCAGGGCCATCAACAGCTGGGGGACGGTGGACAGCACACCGATGGTGAAGGTATTGGACAGCGCGTTCCAGAACCGGTCGTCCTGCCAGAGTTCGGTGTAGTTGCCGAAGCCGCGCCACTCCATGAGGTTCATGGAGGCTAGCTCCACGTGGTGCAGGGAGATCCAGAACGTGTACAGCAGCGGGTAGAAGCCGAAGGCCGCGAAGACGATGAAGAACGGAGCGATGAAGGCGTACGGCGCCCCCTTGATGTCCAGGCGGTGCAGGAGGTTGCGCCGGCCCTGCCTGGGGCGGTCTCCGTCACCGCTGACGCCGGGCGCCTTCACGGCGCCGGCCGGGATGTTCTGGGTGCCGTCGGCGTGCGGTACCGAACTGGAAGTGACCACCTTCAGGCCTCCTTTCGAGACATGGGTGAGGGGTCGGTTCCGGCGGCCGCCGCCGTGACGGCCGCCGGAACCCTGGAAGTGCGTACGGTCAGCCGGTGGCCTTCGCGATCCGCTTGTCCGTGGTGGCCCATGCCTTGTCGGGGCTCTGGTTCTGCGACTCGATCAGCGTCAGCCCCTGGGAGAAGATGTCCTTGATCGTGCCGTCCTTCCGGCCCAGCACCTGCTTGTCGGGGATCTCCTGGGCCGCGGTGCCGAAGATCTTGCCGATCGGTGCGCCGCTGAAGTACTCGGACTTCGCCTCCGCCACACCGGGGGACTTCAACGCCCTTTCGGAAGAGGGAAAGTTGCCGAGCTTCTTGAACAGGTACTCCTGCTGCTCCGGCGCGGTGAGCCAGGCCACGAGCTTCTTGGCCTCCTCCTTGACCGGGCTTTTCTCCAGGACGCCGAGGAAGGAGCCGCCCCAGTTGGCGCCCTTGGGCGCCTTCGCGACATCCCACTTGCCCTTGTTCGCGGCTCCGGATTTCTCGCTGATGTGGGCGAGCATCCAAGCGGGGCAGACGGTGGCGGCGAAGGTGCCGTTGGCCAGCCCGGGATCCCAACCGGGCTGGAACTGCCGGAGCTTCGCCGTCAGCCCCGAGGTGGCGGCCTCCGAGGCCGTGGCCCAGGCCTCCTTGACCACAGGGTTGTCCTGATAGATCAGGTCGCCCTTCTCGTTGTAGTACTGCTTCGAGGCGCCGTAGACCATCGCGTTGAACAGCCCGCTGGCGCTGTCGATGTAGGCGACCTTGTCGTCCTTGGAGCTGGACTTGAATTCCTTGCCCACGTCGACGAACTTGGACCAGTCGCCTTCCCAGAGCCTGCCCACCTCCTCGCGGTCGGTGGGCAGGCCCGCCTGCTTGAAGAGATCCTTGCGATAGCAGACGGCCATCGGTCCGATATCCGTGCCGAGACCGATGACCTTGCCCTTGGAGGTGGTGACCTGGTTGAGCTTCCACGGCAGGAAGTGATCCGTGCCCGGCACGTCCGACAAGTCGACGAACTTGTCCGCCTGGGTGTCGACGAGTTCCTTGGCCCGGCCGATCTCTATGCCCTGGATGTCCTTGAGCCCGCTGCCCGCCGCGAGGTGTGTCTGCAGGGCGGTGTAGTACGTCTGCTCATCGCCGGCCACCTCGGCCTTGATGGTGACGTTGGGGTTTTCCTTCATGTACCGATCGAGGAGATCGGTCTCCTTGAAGCCCATGACCCCGAACAGGCCCATGGTGATGGTGACCTTGCCGTCCTTGGACCGTCCGCCTCCCGTTCCCGAGTCACTGCCTCCACCGCAGCCGGCGACCAGCCCGAGAGCGAGCGCGGCCGAGACGGCAGCCGCACTTCTTGTACGTAAGAGCTTGTAGGGCCCACCCATTTCTTCCTCCTGACAACGGCACCGGCGCACCGGAGTACCAACCACTGGGACGGCTCATGGCTACATCCGCAAGTGGGAACGCTCCCATTCGTGGTGGGTACGTTCCCAGTAAGTCCAGGGAAGACTGGCGGCGGGAAGACGGCTGTGTCAAGAACTTGAATCCAAGTTTGTTGCCGCCAGATGTCGTGCCTTCACTTTCCGGCCGGTGGCCGGTGAAACGCTCTGGCACAATGCGCTGGTGAGCGCCAGGGGAGCAGCGCGCAGGAGGAGGGAATCATGGGCGCCAGCCAGCGACCGACCATCAAGACCGTGGCCGCACGGGCCGGGGTCGGACGCACCACGGTCTCTCGGGTGATCAATGGATCACCGCTGGTCAGCGACAGGGCCCGAGCAGCGGTGGAAGCCGCGATCGCCGAACTCAACTATGTGCCGAACTCCGTGGCGCGCGGCCTGGTCACCAGCAGGACCAACACCATCGCACTGGTCATCCCTGAAGTGGAGAGCAGGCTGGACTCGGAGCCCTACTTCTCCGCCGTGATCCGTGGCGTGAGCACCGGTCTTGTTGACACCAAGACGCAGCTGCAGCTCGTCCTTGTGCGTGACAAGGGTGAACTCGACCAGCTCACCGAGTCGGTCGCCGAGCGACGGGTCGACGGCGTACTCCTCGTCTCCGTGCACAGGGACGATCCGATCCCCGGGCTGCTGGAGGAATTCGGCCTTCCCACGGTGCTGGCCGGGCGGCGGTCTCCCTCCGAGCCGCTGAGTCATGTTCGTTCGGACAATCTGGGCGGCGCCGAGGAGGCCGTGCGTCATCTGCTGGGACGCGGCCGGAGAAAGGTCGCGACGATCACCGGGCCGTTGGACATGGAAGTCGGCCGCAGCAGGCTCCAGGGCTGGCGGAACGCCCTGCGGGAGGCCTGCCGGGAACCCGAGGAGGTGCTTGTGGCCCGGGCGGATTTCACCGAGAAGAGCGGGCAGCGGGCCATGCGCGAGCTGCTGCGACGCGTTCCCGACCTCGACGCCGTGTTGGTCGCCTCCGACGTCATGGCCGCAGGCGCCCTGGTCGAACTGCGCGCGCAGGGGCGGCGGGTCCCGGAGGATGTGGCCGTGGTCGGCTTCGACGACTCGATCATTGCCCGTCACACCACCCCGTCCTTGACGAGCGTGCGCCAGCCCGTCGAGGAGATCGGCAGTACGATCGCCCGGATCCTGATCCAGGAGATCTCCGACCCCAAGACGCCCCGCCGACACGTGGTCCTGCCCACCACGCTGGTCGTCCGCGACTCCTCCTGATCCGACCGAGAGGGTCGCCTGGCGGTTTTCTCCCGCTCCTGTGCCGTTGAGGCCCGGATCGTGGCCGTTTCCTGTTGTGCAGGCAACCGGAAGCAGTCTTCGCTGTCGAGGCGGCATCGGTCAGCTATAAGACGCCGAGTGATGGAGCCCATCGGCCAACGCTCCGCGCAGTCCCTGTCAAGGTTCACCAAGATCCAGGCTCGGAGCCGCACTCGGATCTGCGGATGTGTGCGGGGGACGCGACCCAGCGAGGACCTGCGTCGGATGCGTTCGTGGGAGCACCGGGTTGACACTTGACAACTGCCGGCTACGGCTTCGTAAGGAGCTTGACAGCGCGCCAGATCTGCAGGGGTAACAAGATGGGCTATAAGAGACCTACCGCGCCGTACCGAGTCCCTGCGCGCCGGGTGCGCCCCGCGTCAAGGCGGGGCAAAGCCCCTTGTCGTCCGCCGGCAGATGGGGCACTCCCAGAGCGTGAGCGCCGTATCCGGCTCTGTGGCGCCGTAGCGAGACAGTTCGCAGAGGCCCTGCGGTAAGAAAAAGTGTGCCAAGCGGGTGGGAAAGTGGCGGCGGTGGTGCATGGGCCAGGTGTGGTGATCGAGGCCGGGGCGTGCGTCACGGGGCATGGTGTCGCCGAAGCGGACGACGTGTCGGTGTCGATGCCTGGGTGGCTAGTGCTGTGACCGCATAGGTTCGCCGGGTTGGTCGTCGTGGCGGTTGGATGTGCGGTGACGTCTGATCCGACCGCTGGAGGCGCGGTGGCCGAGCCCGTCCGTGTGCGCAGACTGACCGACCAGGAGGGGCAGCGGCTGCAGCAGATCGTGCGCCGGGGCAGCACCAACTCGGTGCGCTATCGGCGCGCGATGATGCTGCTGGCCTCGGCCGGCGGGAATCGGGTGCCGGTGATCGCCCAGCTGGTGGCGGCCGACGAGGACACCGTGCGCGATGTGATCCACCGGTTCAACGAGATCGGCCTGGCCTGCCTGGACCCTCGGTGGGCGGGAGGCCGTCCCCGCCTGCTCAGCGATGACGACGAGGACTTCGTCGTCCAGACGGCCACCACCCGCCCCACCAAGCTCGGCCAGCCTTTCACTCGCTGGTTGCTACGCAAACTCGTCGCCTACCTGCGCACAGTCCACGGCCGAGTGATCCGTATCGGCCGCGAGGCGTTACGCGGCCTGCTCGCTCGCCGTGGAGTCACCTTCCGGCGCACCAAGACCTGGAAGGAATCCACCGACCCCGACCGCGAGGCGAAGCTGGACCGGATCGAGCACGTCCTGGACCGTTTCCCCGACCGGGTCTTTGCGTTCGACGAGTTCGGCCCACTCGGGATCCGGCCCACCGCAGGCTCGGGCTGGGCCGAACGGAAACACTCCGACCGGGTGCCGGCCACCTACCACCGCACCCATGGAGTCCGGTACTTCCACGGCTGCTACTCGGTCGGCGACGACATGTTGTGGGGCGTCAACCGCCGCAAGAAAGGTACCGCGAACACGCTGGCCACGCTCAAGTCGATCCGCGCCGCCCGGCCCGACGGCGCCCCCATCTACGTGATCCTGGACAACCTGTCCGCCCACAAAGGCACCGACATCCGCCGCTGGTCTACAAAGCACAAGGCCGAGCTGTGCTTCACCCCGACCTACGCCTCTTGGGCCAACCCCATCGAGGCCCACTTCGGACCGCTGAGGCAGTTCACCATCGCCAACTCCAACCACCTCAACCACACCGTGCAGACACGAGCCCTGCACGCCTATCTACGCTGGCGCAACGCCAACGCCCGCCACCGCGACGTCCTGGCCGCCGAACGCAAGGAACGCGCCCGCATCCGAAGCGAGAAGAGCATCCGTTGGGGCGGACGCCCCCTCAACACCGCAGCCTGACCAACCGCGAACTTACACAGCCACAGCGCATCATCGGTCCGCTCGTGGCCAAGCGCGGACGACCGAAGCGTTGTGAAGATGATCTCGGCTGGGCAGACCCGGAGCCCCGAACGGGGCCGGTTCAGGAGAAGGACGGCGCCAGAGGAGAATGACTCAGGAGGCGGCCGGCTCGATCTCCCCCGCGAAGACGATGACCTGGTCGATGAGGCTCCGCCGCAGATGGACGACGTCCGTTCCCGCCAGGCGGGGGCCTCCATCCGGCGTCGTGAAGACCCACTGGTACCGGGCCCACTCGTTCGGCATGTCCACCGCCGAACAGCGCACCATCGTGCCGGTCCCCGCGGGGTGGCGCCGGATGTCCAGCACGAACCGCTCGACCGCCTCGATCCCCTCACTGCGGCCCAACGGTCCCCAGAAGACCACGTCCGAGGTTAGGGCCTGGGAGAGCAGCGCAGTCACATAGCTGTCGTCCGAGGCGTTGAACGCGGAGATGAACGTGTCGATCGCGGACCGCGCGGTCTCTTCCTGCATGCACCAGTAATACCACTCGCCTCGCGGACCGCGCTCGTCCCGTGAGCCGTCTCCCGACCACGGTGAACCATCCCGGTCGCAGCACTAGCTGACTGGCGTTACCCAAGCCGAAGTTGAGTTGGGCATTGGGTTTATGGAGGCGTTGTGGATGACGCTCCAACCGGCCGAGTCGAGTCGAGTCGAGTCGAGTCGAAGCAGCGGTCATCTGGTATCACTGATACCGCAGGTATCATGAGTGAGTCCAAAGAGCCCAAAGCCATGAGCCTGCGCTTCCCTGACCCGCGGCAGCGTGCGGCGATCGCCGCCGCGGCCAAGAATGCCGGGGTCAGCTCGGCCAGCAGGAACGTACCGACGCAGATCGCGACGACGGCCTCGCCCGCGGCGGCGTGGGAGCGGATCGCCGCGATCTCGGGGGCCAGCGACGCCAGTTTCATGTCCACGTCAAGGCCGGGCGCGAGTTCGAAGCCGGGGACCTCGAGGACGCAGCCAGCAAGGCAAAGTTGCTCATCCGCGACCGCGACTCGAAGTTCACAACCGCCTTCGACGTCCTCACGGCCGATGCCGGTCCCAAGGCCGTCACCACCGGCATTCGGATACCCCGGATGAACTCGGTCATGGAGCGCTGGATACAGACCTGCCGCACGTGAACTCCTGGACCGGACCCTGATCTGGAACCAGAGCCACCTCCTCCACGCCCTGCGCGAGTATGAATCCTTCTACAACGAGCACCGCCCGCACAGGGCCCTGGAACAAGCCGCTCCATGCCGCCCACTACCCACACCCATCACCCAACAGGCTCAACTCGCCCACCTGAATATCGACCGAAGAGACCGACTCGGCGGGGTCCCTCCACGCATACCAGCATGCGGCCTGAGCTGCGTGGATGATGTATTGGCACCCGCAATCTCGGAGTTGTTGAAGCAACGAGGTACGCAGGAGGCCCTGTTGTCGCAGTTGTACGTTCTCGAGCCGTCCGAGTCCAACGCGTACACTTCGTCGTGTGACTGTCTCGCGCACAGGTTCGGTAACGCGGCGGATCAGCCCGACCGGGCGCCGGTGTGCGACACGGATCTGACGGATGAGCAGTGGGCCCAACTCAGGCCGCTGCTGCCGGTGCCGGCGTGGATGGAGGGCCGGGCCGGGCGTCCTAAGGGCTACTGCCACCGCCAGATGCTCGACGCTGTCTTCTACGTCCTGGAATCGGGATCAAGTGGCGGGCGATGCCGGTGGACTTTCCCGCCTGGGACCGGGTCTACGCCTTCTTCCGCCGCTGGCGCCGGACCGGGCTGATCGCCGAACTCCACGACCGGCTGCGCGGGAAGGTCCGCGAACAGGCGGGCGTGAAGCGGAGCCGAGTGCGGCGGTCATCGACTCGCAGTCGGTCAGGGCCGATGCGGTGGTCGGGGCCGGCAGCCGGGGCTACGACGGCGGAAAGAAGATCAACGGCGGGCGTCGGCACCTGATCTGCGACACGACCGGCCTGCTGCTGATGATCAACGTGACCGCGGGCGACGTCACCGACCGCCAGGCAGCCACCGACATGCTGCCCGCCCTGCACAGGCGCTTCCCTGCTGGTAAGTCCGGCTATCAGAACCTGCGGAATGACCTGCGGTTGAGGTCGTCAGGTACCACGCGGGGCGTACATGATCACGGTCATTCCCGTGAGGCAGACGAGGGCTCCGATGACGTCGAAGCGATCGGGGCGGTATCCGTCGGCGATCAGGCCCCAGGCGATCGACCCGGCACCCACCCGAAGGCGGTCTCGGACCTCAGGACATGCTGCCCCGGCACACCGTCCCCGGGGCCGGGGTGCGGCCCGTGCGGAGGTATTGGTCGACCGTCTCCGTGACGCAGCGGTTCTGCGGGTATGTGCCGTGGCCCTCCTCCTCGGCCGTCAGGAGCACGCCGACACCGTCGCCCAGGGCGCGGGCCATGTGGCGGGCGCCGGGGTATGGGGTAGTCGGGTCGCCGGTGCCGCCGACCACTAGGACGGGGGCCGCGCCGTCGGCGTTCACCTGGGGCGTGGCGCGCTCGCCGTCGAACGGCCAGTCGTAACAGAGGTAGACGCCGGTGGCCCAGGCCGCGCCGAAGACGGGTGAGGCGGCTTTGATGCGGGCCTTGTCCCTGTCGAGGCGTTCGAAGCCGGGGCGCAGGCTGGAGTCCGCGCAGGTGATCGCGGTCTGGGCGGCGCGGCTGCTGTCGCGCGGGATCGCCGCGCGGTCGGCGGAGCCGATGCCGTCCGCGCCCTTGCTCAGCGGACGGCCGTCGTTGTGGTCGATCAGCGCGGTGAGGGCCTTGGCAAGCGGCGACCAGCCGTCTGTGCCGAGGTCGAGATGGTCGCTGACGGCGTACGCGAGGTCGTCGGCGTCGAGGTTCCTTCCGCCGCCGGCCGGGGCGGGCTTCTTCTCCAGGCGGTCGGCCAGGCGCGCCATGCGTCGCGCGGCCTCCTCAGGCCTGTCGCCGGTCGGGCAGCGGGGGATACGGGCCGCGCAGTGCACAGCGAACCGGTCGAACGCCGCCTGGACCGCCTTGACCTGCGACACCTGCTCCTCGTCGAGGTCCTCGGTCGGATCGACGGACGCTTCGAGGACGAGCCGTCCGACGTGCGACGGGTACAGGTGGGCGTAGACCGCGCCGAGCGCCGTTCCGTACGAGACGCCGAAGTAGTGCAGCCGCTCGTCGCCGAGGAGGTAGCGCATCAGGTCGAGGTCGCGCGCGGTGTGCGAGGTGCCGATGTACGGGAGGAGCGCCCCGGAGTGTTCGGCGCAGGCGTCGGCCCCGTCGTAGCCGGTGTCGTCCGCGGTCTTCCCGCAGCGCACGGGGATGGTCGCGCCAACGCCGCGCGGGTCGAAGGAGACCAGGTCGTAGCGGTCGAGGAGCGGCTTGTACTGGTTGAGGAGTTCGGGCAGTCCGCTCACGCCGGACACGCCGGGGCCGCCGAAGTTGAGGACGAGCGAGCCGATGCGCCGGGCGTTCGGGCCGGTGGCCTTGCGGCGGATCAGGGCGACGTCGATCGTCCTGCCGTCTGGTTTCCGGTAGTCGAGGGGGGCCTTCATGGCGGCGCAGTCGTAGCCCGTGCGCGCGGTGGGCGGCGAGGTGCAGCGGGACCAGTGGAGGTGCTGGCCGGTGGTGAGCGCGGTGGGCAGACCGGCGGGCGGATTGTTCGCGGTGAACTCCGTACGCGGCTCCGCACTCCGGCCGGGAGCGTCGTGCTGGAACCAGGCGCCGACGGCCCCGATCGCGGCGAGGACGACCCCGGCGATGATGCGCGCACCGACCGAGAGGCCCGGTCTGCGGCTTCGTATCGGATGTGCGTCACTCATCGAAATCCCCGCGCTCCCGCCCCTGGACGCCCACCCCGTGCCCGCATGCCCGTACCCGTGATCGTCCGATCGTCGAATGAGTGCAGGGTACATGCCGCCTCCGACAGCACGGCTCGCGAGAGTACGCGGAAATTTAGACCGTTCCGTGCTCACACGACTCCTCCTGCGGTCCGGCCCGGCGTGTGCTGGACGCCGGGCTGCTGGGTGTGCGGCGGCGAGGCCGTCACCGGGGCGGACTTGTGGCCGGGGGCCGCGGGCGACGGCGCGCTCCCGCATGCCGTCCTGGAGCCTGGCGGCCAGCAGGGCGGCTGCTTCGAAGGTCCGGCGGGACTGCTCCACCGTGTCGACGTCGACGCCGGACTCCTGCTCCAGAAGGCGGCCGGCCCTCCGGCCGGTGTGGAATGGCCGCGAGTGCGACCTCGATGCGGCAGGCACGGCGACGGCGTACGGCCGGGAGCCCAGGCGCTCCGCATGTCGCGCTGCGTTGACCCGGGCGGCCAGGGCGCCGGCAGCGAGGCGGACCGGCTCGTACGGGGGCGCGGACCGCTTACCGCTTACCGGGCAGCGGGCGCAGCCACGGCCTGGTCCTCGGTGTCGCGCGGGTCCAGGGCGACGCGTGAACGCGCCGCGCATCACGTACACCACGGCGACAGTGTCCACGGCCGCCAGGACGACGCTGACCACCGGCCGCACCCGGGCCCATACCACCGCAGCCGCCTGAAGGGTGTCATTACTGCCGTACGGCGGCTGACCTGGGGCTTTGCGATGGCCCGAATATGGGCATGATCGCTGATTGTGGGTCCGCGACTGCTCTACCTGATCTTCTGCCGACTGCTGGGCTGCCTCCTCGAAGTTTCAGCTCAGCAGCGCAGGAGCCCTGTTGGTTTCCTATCCTGCCGCACTCGACCTCCCACACGCCCTGGTCGAGTGGGTCACGATGCTCCAGTTGACGGGTTTCGCCAGACAGCACGCTCAGCACGTGACCTTGCGCCCCGCCCAGCAACTCGTGGGCATCACATAACCCTGAACGCGTCATTCACGCTCCAGGCAGGATGTCTCCGTGCATCACATCCTGTGCGGGCTCGCCGCCAACCCTGCCTTGTCGTCCGAGCTGGTCGACCGGCTGATATCCATCGCGGACGACGACATCGCCGCGGGCCTCTCCTGTCGCGCGGACCTCAGCCGTGCACAGGCGGTCGCGCTGGCCGAGCGCGTCGACGAGAGCGCGGTGCAGCTCGCGTACGAGGGTCGGCTGACCGCCGCCGACATCGATCCCGCTGCCTGGCCGGATGCCGCCCTCGCCCTGCTCGACCAGGGTGTCGGCCGCCCGGAGTGGGCGCGTCTCCTTGTGGCGGATCCGGTCCGTGAGCGTCGGGAGAAGCTGGCAGCCTGCCGCGGACTCCCGTCCGACGTGGTGGACACGCTCGCGGCGGACCCGGACGTACGTGTCGTCGCCGAGCTTGCGTTGTGGACCACCCCGGACGTGGCCGCGAGGCTCGCGGCCCATCCGCACGCCGAGGTCCGCCGTGCGGTGGCGAGCAACGAGGCGACACCCCCGGCCGCACTGGCAGCGTTGGTGACCGGGGAGGGGCTGCCTGCGGCGCGACGCTGTCTGGTCTGTGACCGCGAGGAGACCCCCTTCGTTCACGATCGGCAGTGTCCACGGCCCGACTGCGACCTGCTGCCGGGCGCCTCCTGCGACGGCTCCCACCAGTCCACCGTCCACGTTATGCGGGAGGCTGCGCTCCGTAATCCCGCCACCCCCGTCGAAGCCGTCGTCGGCTTCGTGGACCATCCGTCGATGCAGTTGCGCTGGGCGCTCGCCGCCCGTCAGGACCTGCCCCAGCAGGCCTGCGCACGGCTCGCTTCGGACCCCACTCCCGGCACCCGCGCCGACCTTGCCGAAAATCCTGCGATCGACGATGCCCTGATCCGTGCGCTGGCTGGCGACCGTGACCCCGACGTGCGCCGCAGGCTCGCACACCATCCCCGCGTACCGCTCGACGTGCTCGCCCACCTGGCCCGGACTACCAAGATCGGTGCCACCCTTCTGCCCCGTATTGCCGCCTCTTCTCCCACCGAGGTCGAAGAGCTGGCCACGTCGCCAGACCCGGCCACCCGAACGCTCGTGGCCCAACGACGCGATTTGCCGCCCGAGATACGCGACCGGCTGGCCGACGACCCCGACGCGAAGGTGGTCAAGGCCCTCGCTCCGCACCCGGGCCTCACCGAAGCGCAGTTGCGCACCATGGTCGACCGACACGGTGTCCGTGTCCTGGCCAAGGTGGCGGCCAACCCAGACGCGCCCCCGGCCCTGCTGGAGGACCTGCTCCGGCACGAACCAGCGGTGCAGAAGGTGTTCCGTGAAGTTGCCCGACATCGCGGGGCGACGGCCTCGGCGCTGGTCGCTTGCCTGGCGGACAAGCGGGCGAGACCCGCAGCCGCCGGCCACCCAGCACTTCCGCCACCGGTCATCGCAGAGCTGCTCGCCGACACGGACTGGCAGGTAGTGGAAGCAGCAGCAGCCAACCCGTCCCTGCCGCTCGCCGTGATATCGGATCTGGTTGGCCGGCAGTGAGCGCACCCCCCGCCAAGTCGACAGCTCACTCGCCAAGTGAAGCGCTCAGTCACACTGCGCCGCCAGAATCCGCGCGCCAGTCCTCTACCCGCAGTAGAGTCGAGGTATGGCAGACGAAACGAGTATCAAGGTGAGTGCGGCTACCCGCGACCGGCTGGCTGCGCTGGCGGGCGAGCAGGGCACCACGATCCGGCAGCTCGTCGAGGAGCTCGCCGAAGGCCGGCCGACCCGGGCCGAGTACGCCGAGCGCGCCGAGCAGGCCCGCGCCGAGCTTGCCTCCGTCCTGGGCGTTGTGCCCAGCGAGCAGGCTGAGGCGAAGGCCCGCGGTCTCCTGGAGCGCCTTGGTGGCCGCCAGGGCTCGGCGGTCGCGTAGTGGGGCCGATTTCGGTCGTCCTGGACCACACGACCGCCGCCGCCCTCCATGATCCCAAGGACCCGCACAACGAGGCCGTCGCCGCGTTCTACGTCCGGGCCTCCGGCGGGCTGGGCACCCTGTACGCCCCCGCGCTCTCCCTCACCGCCGGCGACGCCGAGCAACCCGGGCTCCTCGCCTACATCAACGGACTGCGGTTCATCACGATCGAGCCCTTCGACACGCAGGCCGCGCTCATCGCCAGCGAGCTGCTGTACGCCGGGCACTCCTGGGCGGCCGTCCACGCCATCCACGCCGCTCGCCCCTCCGCCGACTTTCCTGCTGGGCGCTTCCTGCTCACCCTGACGCCCGAGGTGTACGAAGGGACCGGTGTCCAGGCCGTCCATCCCGACCAGTAGGCCGATTGGTGATGGCGATTCCTGAAAACGGCCGGGGTCACTCCTCGCCTCACTTGGTTGGTCCTTGATGTGTGTGGGGAAGCTGGGGAGCGAGGAGCGCGGCTTGATCACCTGTGGGTAGGTTCTGGCCATGACTGGTGACTGGCGGATGGACCGGAGCGGGGCTGCTCTGCGCGGGGAGAACCCAACCGTGCTGCGGCGGCTTGAGTCGGGATTCGCGGTGATCGGGGACGTTCAGTTCTTGTCGGGCTACTCGGTCCTCCTCGTGGACGAATCCGGTGTTCAACGGCTGTCTGACCTGCCGAAGGCCAAGCGGCTGGCGTTTCTGTCTGATATGGACCAGCTCGGGGAAGCGGTTGAGCGGGCCTGTCGGCGGCTGGATCCCGATTTTCGCCGGGTCAACCTGGAGATCCTCGGCAACACGGACCCGTTCTTGCATGCCCACGTCTGGCCGCGGTTCGAGTGGGAGCCGGCCGAGCTGGTGGGCAAGCCTGTGTGGCTGTATCCGCATGAGCGGTGGAGTGATGAGCGGTTCAGGCTCGGTCCGCAGCATGACGTGCTTCGGGATGCGATCAGCAGCGAATTGGACCGGTTGCGTTCGACGGTCTGACGGTGTGGGTCCGCCGACCGCCAGGTCGGCGGGATCATTGGCAGGGGTGGCGGCTGGGCACCGCACTCCAAGGCGCTCGTCGGCTACCTTGAAGTCGTCGACCAGTGGGAGGACAACGCCCTGCTCGGCGTGCTGTAGGTCACGCTGTCCAGATAGCACTCGCGGCGCGTCTGACGTCGATGAAGGCGTTCCGCCGACCTTGCGCTTGCCGAAAATATCATCCGCCCTGGTGGGATGCGGTGCGCACGGTGTACCGGAGGTCGACCGGCGAAGTCGCCTGAAGGGGCGCCCTCGCGAGGCCGGCGCTTACCGCGGCAAGATGATCGACCGTGTTGCTGCGACTGGCCTGCTTGGGCGTGGCGAATGCGTTTGCCATGCTGCGCCTGCTATCGATGGGCGATCGGGACAAGACTGTCGAGATACTCGCCTTGCGGCACCAGATCATGGTGCTGGAGCGCCAACTCGGCAAGGAATCGGCTGCGGTTCACCCCGAGCTCCTCGCCCTCGGCTATCCGCCCTTCGTCCTTGAGGGCACCCCGGCCCACCGGCTGGTCGCCTACTGTGCCGAACCCGCGACTCCCGAGCACGACGCCGCGGCCCTGCTGGACCTGCTCACCCAGGAGCCCTCCCGGCGCGGCGTGGACCGGGTCACCCCTTCAGACCTCCGGCCAGGAGATCCGCTCGCCAGAAGCGCTGCAAGCTCAGGACCAGGGCGATCAGTGGAAGGACCGAGACGGCCGAGCCCATGATGACCAGGGGGTAGAGGTCGGTGTCTCCTGCTCCCTTGGAAAGAAACGTGTACAGGCCCAGCGTAATGGGGTATTTGTCCTGGTCGGAGAGCATGACGAACGGCAGCAGGAAGTTGTTCCAGATGCCGACGAACTGCAGCAGGAACACCGTCACGAGACCGTGGGTCATCATGGGCAGGGCGATGGAGGCAAAGGCCCGCACCTCGCCGGCCCCGTCCAGACGAGCGGCTTCCAAGGTGCTGTCCGGTACCGCGGAGGCGGCGTAGACCCGGCACAGGAAGATGCCGAACGGGTTGATGATGACGGGCAGCAGCACGGACCAGTACGTTCCGGCGAGTCCGAGGCGCGCCATGAGCAGGTACTGCGGGATGGCGAGCACGATGCCGGGGACGAGCACGCCGGCGAGGATGGCGGAGAAGAGGATTTCCCGGCCGCGGAAGCGGAATTTCGCCAGGGCATATCCGGCCATGGCGGAGACCAGGGTGGATGCCAGCGCGCCAACGCCCGCGTACAAGAGGGAGTTGCTCGCCCACTGCCAGAACTGTCCCCCGGCGTAGGTGCTCAGGTTGCTGAGGTTCCGGAGCAGTCCCGTACCGGGCGCGAAGGAAAAGCTGGTGAACAGTTCGCGGGGGCTCTTGGAGGCGGCGATGACGACCCACACGACGGGGGTGAGGCAGTACAGCGCGCCGAGGAGGAGGGCGATCGTCGGCAGCCAGGGCCGTCTGACCGGGGGGTTGCGCCGGGGCAGCGGGCGGGTGGCCGGGCGAAGGGCGCGTTCCCGGGCGGGCGCGCTCATGCGTTGTCTCCGAAGGTGCGGCGCTGGAGAACACGCAGCAGGAGCAGCGAGAGGGCGAGGATGCCCAAGGCCAGTACGGCGGAGGCGGCGGCCGCACCACCGAGATTGTCGTTCATGAAGGCCTCTTGGTAGATCTTCATCAGAGGTACCCAGGTGAAGGAGATGGTCGTGGTGAGCGGCCGTAGCGTGGCCGGTTCGCTGTACAACTGCAAGGTTCCGATGACGGAGAACAGGCCGGTCAGCACGAGGGCGGGCGCGACCAGGGGGACCTTGATGCGGAGAGCGATCTGCAGTTCGCTCGCGCCGTCGATGCGGGCCGCCTCGTAGACCGAGGGCGGGATGGACCGCAGCGCGGTGTAGATGATCACCATGTTGAAGCCGACGCCGGACCACAGCGCGATGTTGGCGAGGGAGAAGTACAGCGTCGGATAGCCGAAGAAATCCAGTGGGCCCGCGTGGAGTTTGTCGGCGAGGTAGTTCACCGGGCTGGTGCTGGGCAGATACAGGAAGCCCCACAGGAGGCTGGCGATGACGCCGGGCACGGCGTAGGGCAGGAAGATGGCGGTTCGGGCGAAGCCACGGGCACGGATGCGGGGAGTGTCCAGGAGCAGCGCAAACAGCAGCGCCAGACCGAGAACACTGGGGACGGCGATGACGCCGTACAGGAGGGTCCGGCCGAGCCCGGCGAGGAATTCGTGATCGGTGAAAACAGCCTGGTAGTTGTCGAGCCCGACGAAGGTCTCGACCCGTCGGCCGAACGCACCGCCGCCTTGGATCCGGAACCCGCGGAAGCTGAGGTAGAGCGAGTACCCGATCGGGATGATCAAGAACATGACGAAGAGGAGGAGGGCCGGGGCGGCGAACAGCCACGGCGTGGCCTGGGTCCGGATTCGCCTGCGGCGGCTCGGCGGTGGGGCGGTGGCGGGCCGCGGGGGTGAGGCGGCGGTGCGTGGCATAGTGGGTCCTGGTGTTCTCGGAAGGCCGCGTAATGGAAGCGTCCGGCCCGGGCCGCGTTACTGAGTGACGGTGTAGCCCGATTTCTTCAGGTCGTTGACGACCGTTTTCTGGGTCGCTCGGTACACCTCGCGGAACGAGGTCTTGTTGAGCGCGGCTTTGTTCAGCGCATCAGTGAACGCGCTCTGGGCGACGTTGACGTTGGGGCCCCAGACGACCCGGATGGTGGTGTTCTTGATGACCCGCTCGGCGACCTTGTAGAAGTCCTTCTGCTGCGGCATGAGCTTGGGCGGCTCATGGGTGAGGGTCGCGGCACGGCCGGCGTTGCCGCTGGGGTAGATGTCGAGGCCGAGCAGCAGTTTGGAGCCCTCGTCGGAGGCGCCCAGCCAGGCCGCGAAGGCCGCCGCCTCCTTGGCGTGCTTGGACTTCGCCGGCACCAGGTAGGTGGAGCCGCCCTGGAAGGGCACGGCAGCGTCCCCGGCCTTCCACTGCGGCAGCGGCGCCGAAGCCCACTTGCCCGCCGTGTCCGGGGCGACGGAGTAGAGGACACTGGGAGCCCAGGAGCCGGCGGCCCAGCTGAGGATCTTCCCGTCGTTGACCTGTGCGTTCCACTCCGGTGTCAGGAGCGGCTCGACCTTGACCAGGCCCCGGTCGACCAGGTCCTGCCAGAAGTCGGCCGTCTTCAGCGACGCCTCACTGTCGATGCCAACGGTCCACCTCTTGCCGTCGTTGCTCCACCATTGGGCGCCGGCCTGGGCGGCGTGAGCTGCGAAGAACTCGAACTGGGTGGCGGAGAAGCTGGCGATGTAGGCGTCCGGGTCCTTCTTGTGGATCTGTTTGGCCGCGCTGGCGTACTCGGCCCAGGTGGTGGGGACCTTGACGCCGTACTTGGCGAAGAGGTCCTTGCGGTAGGTGAACATCATGGGCCCGATGTCCTGCGGAACGCCGTAGATCTGGTTGTTGAGGGTCGTCACGTCCCAGATGTTCGGATCTATCTTGTTCTTGACGCTCGCAACGTCCTTGGTGATGTCCTTCACCGCCCCGGCCACCACCAGGGACGGCAGCGCCCGGTACTCGAGTTGCACCACGTCGGGGGTGTCGTCGGCGCGATCGGCGGCGAGCAGCTTGGAGGCGGTCTCCGCGGTGCCCCCGACCTCCGACAACTTGATCGTGACGTTGGGGTGCTCCTGGTGGTACTTGTCCACGATGGCCTTGGCCGCCGGGTCCCCGCCCTTGACGCTATAGGTCCAGAACTGAAGCGTGACCGGCCCGCCGTCGGAGGCTGAGTCGTCGCTGGAGGAACAGCCGGTCAGCGAGGTGGCCGCGAGAACGCCTGCCAGTGTGGCGGTGGCCAGGCTCGCGGGGACTGGACGCCGCCACGGGCGGCCTGACCGGCTGGAGGGCAGCGGTGATGCGGTCATTTCACGTCTCCTTCGACGTGTGGTGCGTTCCGGCGTCTGCCGGTGTTCTTTGTCGGGATCTTGATGTTAACGTGAACAAGTTGTCAAGGCCTCTGCCGTGACGAATGCCGCTACGGCCCCACACCTGCCTCGGGCTCCCGCCCCACACCTGCCTGGAGTGCGCCCCATGCTGACCTTCGCCAACCCCGTTCTTGCCGGCAATCATCCGGACCCGTCGATCTGCCGGGTCGGAGAGGACTTCTACCTGGTCACTTCATCGTTCGCGTACTATCCCGGGATCCCGGTCTTCCACAGCCGCGACCTGGTTCGCTGGAGGCCACTGGGGCACGTGGTGCATCGGTCTGCCCAGGTGTCACTGACTGGGCTGGACGTCTCGGACGGCATCTGGGCCCCCACCATCCGTTATCACGAGGGCACCTTCTACGTGGTCTCCACCGTGGCGAAACACCGCCGGGGCAGCGTCACGTTCCTCTCCACCGCCTCCGACCCCGCCGGCCCCTGGTCGGACCCGATCGTGCTGGAGGCGGAGGGCATCGACCCCTCACTGTTTTTCGACGACGACGGTCGCTGCTGGTTCACCGCCTGCCGCGACGCCGTCCAGCCGGACGCGGGTGGCCCCGGTGAGCTGTGGATGCGCGAACTCGACCTCGAAACGCTGGCCTTGACCGGCCCGACCCACGTCCTGTGGCACGGCGCGATGCGCGGCGCCTGGGTCGAAGCGCCACATCTGTACAAGCGCGAGGGTGTGTACTACCTGGTCGCCGCGGAGGGAGGCACCGAAAGACATCACGCCGTGACCGCGGCCCGTTCCGACGCCGTGACCGGCCCCTATTCCACGGACCCCAGGAGCCCATTGCTCACCCACCGCCACCGCGGGGCGGCGGAACCGATACACAACGTCGGCCACGTCGACCTCGTCGACACACCTGCCGGAGAAACCTGGGCCGTGGCCCTGGGGGTGCAGTCGATCGGCGGCACGCACACCCTTGGCCGCGAGGTGTTCCTCGTCCCGGTCGAATGGACTCCGAGAGGTCCCGTCTTCGCACCGGACACCGGACGGGTGAGGCTGGCGGAACGGCTGCCTGCGGGAACCACGGCGACGGCCACGGGCCCACACCAGGACAGCCGAGTGCGGGACAACTTCAACGGCACCGCACTCGGCCTGGAATGGAACAGCCTCCGCGGACCGGTCGACGACCTCATTTCACCCCGCCCTGGGGGCGGCCTGACCATCCGCCTGTCCCCCGAGCCCCTCACATCCACGGGTACCCCCGCCTTCATCGCACGCCGCCAGCAGCATCTGCGCGTACGCGTCAGCACCCGCATCCGCTTCACCGCCGACACACCGGCCCAGGAAGCAGGGCTGACGGTCTTCCAGAACCACAACCACCACGCCACCCTGGCTCTCACCGTCGACGCCACCGGCACCCCTCATGTCGTACTCACCACTCGCGAGGCAGGCGCTGAGACCCGCCTCGCGGCGGTCGCCATGACGGACAGCGAGGTCATCCTCGCGGTCGACAGCGACGAGTCGGGTTACACATTCCACGCCAAAGACAGCACGTGGACCACGCTGGGCAGCATCGACCGGCCCTTCTTCAGCACGGAACGAGCCGGCGGGTTCGTCGGCGTCTACATCGGCCTGTACGGCACCGGCCACGCCGAAGCCGGCGAGGGGGAGGCGCACATACACTGGTTCGACTACGAGCCCGCTCCGGCCTCCCCGGACAGGGCCGGGAGCGACGGCACGGGCGGGCAGCTACAGCTGACCACCCGCTAGTGCTGTGACCGCAAACGATCACCGTGGTGCTCGGGCCGGTTGGATGTGACGACACGTCCGATCGGCACGGGGAGGCGGGATGGCGCAACCGGTCATGGTCCGCAGGTTGACCGGGGCGGAGGGGCAGAAGCTGCAGCGGATCGTGCGGAGGGGCAGCACCAGCACGGTGAGGTTCCGCCGGGCGACGATGCTGCTGGCCTCGGCGGGCGGGAACAGCGTCCCGGTGATCGCCCGGCTCGTCCAGGCGGCCGAGGACACCGTCCGTGACGTGATCCACAAATTCAACGAGGTCGGACTGGCCTGCTTGGACCCTCGGTGGGCGGGAGGCCGCCCCCGCCTGCTCACGGATGACGACGAGGACTTCGTCATCCAGACGGCCACCACCCGCCCCCACCAAGCTCGGCAAGCCCTTCACCCGCTGGTCGATCCGCAAGCTCGCCGACCATCTGCGGCGCAACATCGCCCGTCCGATACGGATCGGGCGCGAGGCCCTGCGCTGCCTGCTCGTGCGCCGCGGCATCACCTTCCAGCGCACCAAGACGTGGAAGGAGTCCAACGACCCGGACTTCGACGCCAAGCTGGACCGGATCGAGCATGCGCTGAACGAGCGCCCGGACCGGACTTTCGCCTTCGACGAGTTCGGGCCCCTGGGCATCCGCCCGACCGCCGGGTCCTGCTGGGCCGAGCAGGGCCGTCCCAACCGGCTGCCGGCGACCAAGCTGTGCTTCACGCCGACGAATGCCTCCTGGGCCAACCCGATCGAGGCGCATTTCGGGCCGCTGCGCCAGTTCACCCTCGCCAACTCGAACCATCCCAACCACACTGTTCAGACGAGGGCGTTGCACCGCTACCTTCGCTGGCGCAACGCCAACGCCCGACATCCCGACGTCCCGACCGCCCAGCGGCGTGAACGCGCCCGCATCCGCAGGGAGAAGGGCATCCGCTGGGGACGCCCCGCTACCAGCCGGCGACGTCTGATCGGTCACTCCGGCAAGGCCGGGCAGGTCAGCTCCGTGGCGTGAGTTCCCTCGGACCGTAGAGGGCCGTTGTCTCTCCGGTGGTCAGAGCCCAGTAGCGGTCGCCAAAGGACCAGTGCCACCATTCCGTGGGGTAGTTCACCAGGCCCGCAGCAGTGAGCACGGCACCCAGCACCTTCCGGTTGGCGCGGGCTTCCTCGCTGATGTTGAGGGCGTGGGTGTAGCAAGCGCCCGCGCTTTCCTCCGGATCCGCATTCATTCGCGTGCCCAGGTCCAGCTCGCGCCCGGCGGTGTCGGCCAGGGTGAGGTCGACGGCCGCGCCAGCACTGTGCGGGGCAATATCGGGCGGGGACACATATCGGCTCGCCGCCGCGTGGATCTGCTCGGCAGGCCATCCCGGGTGGTCGGCGCGCAGTTGGCTGGCATACTCCTCGAAGTACTCCCGCTGCAGTGAGGGCGGCCGGTACCCCTCGACGAAAAGCAACCGCATGCCCTGCGGAAGCATCGCCTGAGCCTTGAGCAGCCGCTCCAGCATGCCTTCCCGCAGGTACGCGAAGGCATCCGCTGGATCTTGCTTGCGTACATCGACCAGCAACGAGCCGCCACGGCGGACGTCCACGAGGCGTTCACCGCATTCCGCAACGGGTATGGCGGCGACTTTCGGGTCAGCCATCAAGACGATCTCATTCATGACGCGATCATCCCGCACGGCTCACCCCTGCGAACCTCCCGGTCAGAGCACTAGACGCAATACCAGGACTCTGTTGGTGATCTTCTGGGGTCATGCGGTGGCCGTACACAGGGCGTGGAAGCGTGTTGACCGGGCGGCGGGTGGTCGTGGGCTCGGCTACCCAGTCGGCGATGCGGGTGAGGTTGCAAGCCAGCGCGGTCAGGACGTGCTGTACGTGCGTTCTGGCGAGACCGCGGTAGCGGGATCTGGCGCATCCCGCAGGTGCGGATATTCTGGGAAATGGCGGCCTCGATCCCAGACCGGATCGCACAGCACCGCTGCCATGCCTCGGTCTGCTGTTCCACCCGGTTGCGGGTCTGGATTTCGTGGAGTTCACGTGTAGGCAGGAGCGCGAGAGCGCGGGGGACGGGTGGCGGAGGTGGTGCACTGGGGACGGTCGGAGCAGGCCAGGCATGTGGCCTTGTCGAAACGGACCTGGATGTAGTCATGGCCGTTGATGCGCAGTGGCCCCCAGTTCCGGCTGACCTGCCCGCGAGCGCAGGTGACCTGCTCGTTGTCCCAGTCCACGGCGAAGGCGGACTTGTCGAAGCCGCCACCGCTTTTGGCCTGGCGGCTGTGGTCGGGCACCACCGGGCCCAGCAGGGTGATGCCGTGGACCCGGCGGGCACGTTCGATCCGGGCCGGGGCGATGTAAGTGGCATCGACGGCATGTTCGGACGGGGCCAGGCCCTGCGTCGGCAAGATCGTCGTGGATCTGCTCTGTGAGTTCGCCGTCCTGGACCGGGGCGATCGTGGTGGCCACGTGGATGACCACCTCGGGCCGGTCGGTGTCGCAGGTTTCGGTCAGGTGGACCCGGTAGCCGCTCCAGGCGGTGTCCCGCTGACGCAGTAGTGGGCATCGGTGTCGTACGGGGAGTCGAACCGCAGGCGAGCAGGGGGCAGCGCTGACCGTCACGCCAGCGCAACCGCCCTCGGGCGTCCCAGTGGTAGTGATGAACCCACACCCGACGCAGGATCTCCACCTGCGGTAACACTCGCAGCCGGGTGGAGCATCAGGTGCCCACGCGGCGGTCAGGATCTTCTGGCCGTCCCGGCCGAAGGTCTCTGCCATCGCGGCGACCTTCGGCCCTCCCGCCGAGGACCTTGCCGATATCCACCTTGCGTCCGTAGCGCTTGCCCCACTCCGGCTCGATCAACGGCAGCAGCCAGTCCCCGTCGACCCCGGCCAGCTCCTCCAACGGGCCCGCAGTATCTCCCCGGCCAGTTCCAGTCGGCTCAGCGTGCGGACCGCCGCAAGCACATGGGTGGCATCGGTACGCTGCCGGCCCCGGATTTCAGCAGCCCGGCCTCCACCAGCCGCTTCAGCATCACCTGCAGCAGCCGGTCAGCGGCATCCCCTTCCGCCGGCCGGCCCGGAACTCGCTGAGCACTGAGTAGTCGAATCCCGGATCCTCCAGCTCCAGCCCCAGCGCGTACGTGAAGTCGATCCTTGTGCGCACGGCGTCCGCACGGTCCGACAGGTTCTCCGCGAACTGCAGCACCGACACCAGGGCCAACTGCCGCGGCGAGAACCCCGGACGGCCATCGCAGGGATACAGGTCCGCGAACTCCCCGTCCGCGAACAGCACATCCAACCGGTCCCGCACCAGCATCGCCGGCGTCCCCTTCGGACACGCCGCCGGTATTCAGGACGCGGAACCGGCGCGCGGAGCAGCGGTGCTGTGCCGCACGACGAGCTCCGGCGCGATCTTCTCGCGCGCTGCCTGCTCCCCGCGCAGCATCCGCATCAGCAGCTCGATGGCGTTTCTGCCGAGGCGGACGAAATCCTGTCGAACCGTGGTTAGGGCAGGCACCAGGAATCCGGCGCCCTTCATATCGTCGAACCCGACAAGTGACACGTCGTGCGGCACCTTCACGCCCCGTTCCGTGAACGCTGCCAGCACTCCCATGGCCATCTGGTCGTTCCCCGCGAAGACCGCGGTCGGCAGACCGGCGTCGTCCGTGCAGAGTTGGTGGCCGAGGCGAAACCCGCTCTCCGCGCTGAAGTCCCCTTCCAGCAGGGTTCCCTCCCCTCCCGCGGCAGCGAGTTCGGCCTGCCAGCCTTCGACGCGCGCCCGCGCGTCGAAGGTGCGCAGGGAACCGGTCAGATGGGCTATGCGCCGGTGCCCGAGGTCGAGAAGGTGCCGAACCGCCAGACGTGCGCCGAGCCCCTGATCGATCTCCACGAAGCTCAGATCGGGGTTGGGCACGCTTCCGGACATCACCACCGCCACAGGCACCCCAAAAACGAGGTCGGCCAGCGCTTCCACCGCGACGGGGCGGTCGGCGACGACCGCGATCGCCTCCACCGACTGATCGGTGAGCCGCTGCAGTGTCTCCACCAGGTCACCGGTGGTGCTCTCGCCCTGCCAGCTCGCCAGGCTGACCCAGTAACCGGCCTGTCTGGCAGCCGTCTCCACTCCCAGAAGTACGCGGGGCAGTTCAAACAGCTCCGACCCGACGATCACCACACCTATCGTCGACGAACGGCGGCTCTTGAGGGCCCTGGCCACGCTGTTACGGCGATAGCCCAGCTTCCGGATCGCGGCCTCGACTCGGGTACGGGTCTCCGGTCGCACCGACGGATGACCGTTGACGACACGGGAGACGGTGATGTGCGAGACGCCGGCCTCCCGCGCCACGTCCATCATTCCCGGCGGCCGGTTCATGTCACTCATTTCCCTGCTCTCGACCCCAGCACACAGCCTTACGCCACCACCGATACTGTCACAGGCTTGGCCTGTGCAGCCGAGCCACCGGCTGCGTCGTGCGGGGCGCATGCCCGCACGGCGCCGACCGAAGGCCCTCACGAAGTGATCACGAGCGCTCCGAGACCGTCACGGGGTCGCCCTGCCCGTCAGCGGGGGCGGCGGTCAGGGTCCAGGTGTTGGCGCCATCGGGGACGGTGGGGTGGCCCTCGGTGGTGGTGCGGTCTCAGGGACCTCGACGGTGCTCCCTGAAGGGTGTCTTTATTGCCGTATGGTCGTTGACCTGGGGCTTTGTGATCGTCCACGTGTGGGCATGATCACTGATTGTGGGTCTGCGACTGCTCTATTTGATCTTCTGCCGGCTACTGGGCTGTCTTCTTTTGTTGGGCCGGTCGGCCGCCGCGAACAACGCCGAGATCCTCGTGCTTCGTCATGAGGTCGCTGTGCCGCGTCGGCAGGTCGAGCGGCCGCGGCTTTCATGGGCTGATCGTGCCGTGCTCTCCGCTCTTGCCCGGCACCTGCCATCCGTCTTGCGCCGGCATCGCCTGGTTACCCCGGGGACGCTGCTGGCCTGGCACCGTCGTCTGGTGCGCAGCCGTAACTGTCGCAGGACGTGCAGTGGCAGCCGGTGAAGCAGCGCCGCCAGGAACGCCCGATCGCTGGGCGAGAAGCGGATCTTTTCCTTGCCGAGTTGGCGTTCCAGCACGGTGATCTGGTGGCGCAGGGCGAGGGTCTCCGCGTCCTTGTTCCGGTCGGTCATCGGCAGCAGGCGCAGCATCGCGAACGCGTTCGTCACACCGAGATAAGCCAGTCGCAGCAAGCACGATCGATCATCATGACGCGCTGACAGCAGCCGCGCGAGGGCGTCGGCTCGAGCGACTGCGGACATATTTCGGGAAACTGCGGGTGCCGATAAATCATGCGCGCAGCTCAGGCGGCGTGGTGGTATGCGTGGAGGGTTCCGCCGAGTCGGTCTCGTCTGTGGACTTCCAGGTGGGCGAGTTGGGCTTGTTGGGTGATGGGTGTGGGTAGCGGGCGGCGGGGCGCGGCTTGTTCCAGGGCTCTGTGCGGGCGGTGCTCGTTGTAGAAGGATTCGTACTCGCGCAGGGCGTGGAGGAGGTGGCTCTGGTTCCAGATCAGGGTCCGGTCCAGGAGTTCGGTGCGGCAGGTCTGTATCCAGCGCTCCATGAGCGAGTTCATCCGTGGTATCCGAATGCCGGTGGTGACGGCCTTGGGACCGGCATCGGTCATCAGGGCGTCGGAGGCGGTTGTGAACTTCGAGTCGCGGTCGCGGATCAGGAACCGTGCCCTGCTGCCCGCGTCTTCGAGGTCCATGAGGAGGTTGCGTCCGAGCTGCACGATCCAGTCCCCGGTCGGATGCGCGCTGGCACCCAGAATCCTGATGCGACGGGTGATGTGCTCGATGACGGCGAAGACGTACAGGCGCGCCCCCGTCAGCGTGCGGACTTCGAACAGATCGCAGGAGAGAAGGGCCTCGGCCTGGCTGCGGAGGAAGTCGGCCCAGGTGGTGCTCTGCCGTTCGGGGGCGGGTGGGATGCCGTGCTCGCGGAGGATCTCCCAGACGGTGGAGGCGGCGACCCTGATTCCCAGGGCTGCGAGTTCGCCGTGGACCCGGCGATATCCCCACGAGGCATTCTCCTTGGCCAGGCGCAGGATCAGGGCGCGGATCGATCGCATGGTGCGTGGGCGTCCGCGTCCCCTGGGTACGCAGGTCGCGGCATGGCGCCGCCTGAGCAGTTCACGATGCCAGCGCAACACTGTGTCGGGGCGGACCAGGAGCAGAAGGTGTCGCAGTCTGTCTTTGGGGAGGTGGTGGAGCAGGCCCGCGAGGATGGCACGGTCGCTGTCGGTGAAGCTCGGCTTGCCGACCTGGCGCTGCAGGACCAGCAGTTGGTGCCGGCGGACGAGGATCTCGATGTCCTTCTCGTTGTCGCTCATCGGCAGGAGGCGTAGGACCGTCAGGGCATTGGTCGCGGCGAGGTAGGCCAGACGCAGCAGCACGGCACATCATGATGCCGCCGGTGCGTTGGACAGGAGAAGACGCCTGGGCCAGCTCATGCAGAGCCGAAGATTACTGATCAAGCCCCCACCTGCATGGATGATTTTTCGGCACCCGCAATGTGCGGCCGGGGACGACCGGTGGCACGCGCACCGTCTGGGTTACACGGTCAAGACCCTGACCCGTGCGTGCATGGTTGCCACCGGACAGCCGGTGAAGCATGTGATCGATGCCCGTGCCGCGTTGGAGGTGCAGCGGTTGCCGGCGCACACGGATGAGCCGGTGGCGACCGTCGCCAGCCGTCTGAGTTTTCCCGCCCCCACCAACTTCGGGACGTTCTTGACCCGTCACATCGGCACCTGCCCCGGCACCTTCCGCCACATCCACCAGGGCCAGTAGCGGTTCCGTGAAGGCTAGGTGGCGGGCGCGGCCGATGTTTCGAAGCGCTTCGACAGCGATGTCCGCAGGTGAAGGAAATGTGTCTTCCTGTGCAGAGCCTTGCTGTTCAGAGGCCCCGTCATTACTGTCCACGCAGACGCAAGCGCTTCGACACTTCGCACCTGCGTCTGGCAAGCCCGGTGCTTGAAAGTAAGGGGACCGAGCACCGTTCCCGCAGTTCTTGAGCGCGCCACCTCGACGACACGAGCCACCCACCATCGCGAGCAGCACCGCATGCGAACGGAGCGAAGGTGTCAACACGTCAGCTGATCGACCATCTCGGCCGCCTCGCTTTCGGCAGGGACTCCAACTGCGAGCAGTGGAAGGAACCACTTCGCCCAGGGCCGGCCATCAAGCCGATCAGTCGGCCAACTGCGCAAGCACCTCGGACGGGGCTGGGTCGCGCCGCCCCGAGCCCGGACTCGCCGGCGAGCGACACCTCGCGGCGCCAGAGTCCGACACCAGACCGGGGAGTCCGGAACAACCCATCGCCGTCCTTGGAGGGACACATGAGATGGCAAGCCCTTAAATCCATCAGAAGCAAGTCGGCCGGGTTCGGTCGGCTGGCCCTGATCGTCGCCGTGATCGCCGGGTTCCTGAGCTTCGCGTCTCCGGCGCAGGCCCAGGTGTCCTCCACCTGTGACCGGTGGGGTCAGTACACCCAGGGCACCTGGACGATCTACAACAACGTCTGGGGCGAAAACTCCGGCACGCAGTGCCAGACCGTCAACAGCATCAAGTCCTGGTACGTCGATGCCAACCACTCCGGCGGCGGGATCAAGTCCTACCCGAACACCTCGGTCCGGCCCCAGACGCCGCTGTCGCAGTTGAACTCGGCGGGCTTCTGGTACAACACGTCGTCGGCTCCCGTCGCCGGCAGTGACCACTGGAACTGGACGAGCGACTTCTGGTCGACCGGCAACCAGGACGAGATCATGGTCTTCACCAGCTGGTCCGGGACGGCAGGCGGCTGGGGAAGGCAGATCGCGTCCAACGTGACCATCGGCGGCGTCCAGTACGCGTCGGTCTGGCAGGCCGATCCCGGTTGGAACGTCCTGCAGCTCATCCCCGCCCAGCAGAGCGACACCGGCTCCATCGACGCCTCGGCGGTCTGGCGATGGGCCGCGTCGCAGAACCTCCTGCGCAACACCAATTTTGACACGATGCAGTTCGGCATCGAGATCACCTCGACCAGCGGCGTGCAGAAGCGGTACTCGCTGAACGCCTACAGCGCCTGGTGGAACAACACCTCCGGCGGCGGATCAAGCATCTAGCCGCAATACGCGCGACACGACGGTGCACTCCGTCCGCGCACAGAGACGAACGCCGGAGCGATTCCCCAACGCATACCTTGCCGCCGGGCCTCGAACGACGAATTCCGGCGGCAAGGTTTGCGGAGTCTTCGAATTCAGGCGGGGTGGAGGTGGCCTCGGGCCCGGCGGATGGTGACGCAGCGTGTGCGTAGGCGTTGGTTGGTGGAGTTGCGGAAGCCGTGGGCGGCTCGCGCGGCGAGCTTGATCATGCGGTTGATGCCTTCGCTCTTGGCGTTGCCGTGGCCGGTGGCAACGAACGCTTGGATCTCGGGCCAGTCGCAGTCGGCGCACCAGGTGAGGAACATCCAGCGCAGGTGGCCGGCTCGGTGCCGTGTCGGCGGAGCGGGCGCGTGCGAGCAGGTCACGCAGCTTCTCCTTGGCGATCCACGCGGTCAGCAGCGTCATGCCGATGTCGCCGGTGCCGATGAGCTGGTTCCACATCGTGCTGAACTGGGTGTCGGTGAGGTCTTCGCAGTTGCGCAGCAGGCGGCGCCGGGCCTTCCATTCCGGGTCGCCGGCCCGTCCGCGTCGGCCGCGCAGGGTGGCGGTGGCGCGGCGGCGCACCAGGTTGAGCATCTTGTTCGCCGGCTGGACGACGTGGAAGTGGTCGACTACCACGGTGGCGTGGGGCAGTCCGGTACGCACGGCGGCCCGGTAGCCGGGGGACATGTCGATGGCGATGTAAGCGATCTGCTCATGCCAGGGCTTGGGGGTGGTTGCCGGCCAGGCCTGCACGTCGCTGGGGGCGCGGCCTTCGGCCTGGCCCAGCAGGCCCTGGATCCCGGTTGCGTCCACGAAGCCGGTGTGCCAGCGGTCCGCCGTCGGCTCCCACCGGCCGGTGCCCGGATCCTGGCGCCACTGCATGCGACCTCGGCGGGTCTCGTCGATCCCCAGCACCGTCACCGGCTCGGGAGGGGCCGTCATCACCTCCTGCCCGACCTGCCGGAAGGCGTCCATCACCGTCGGCCACGACAGGCCCAGGTCCCGGCCGGCCTGCACGACCGTGGATCCGGCATCCCGCACCCGCCTCCCGGCCGCCTGCCGCAGCCGGGTGGTGATCCTCGCACCGGCCGGGACCTGGCGAACCTGCTCGGTGAACGACCGGCGGGCACAACCCGGTCGGGTGCAGTACCAGCGGCGTTTACGCCATACCAGCTCCAGCCCCCGCTCCCCGCAGGGCAGGTCACGTGGCCGGGTGACCACCCAGCCCTTCACCCGCGTGGCGAACACCCCGCACGCAGGGCGGGCCCGCGCCTGCTCATCGGCGGTGGCCAGGTACACCCGCCGGGTGCCGTCCTCCAGCCGCTCCACCCGCACGACGGCCAGGCCGTCAAGGTCGAGCAGCAACGTCGTATCGTTGTCCAAGCCCGTGGTTCCTGATGCTCGTTCTGCGTCGAGAACAGAAATGATCACTCACGACCACGGGCGTCCTGCTGCCGGGACCACCCCTGCCCCTCACCCAACGTGACAGCCAGTCAGCCGCTCAGGACGACACACCGCTCAAGTTCGAAGACCCGACATACGCCGACACGATCGCCTCGGCGGCATCCTCCACGCATACCAACATGCGGCGTGACCTGCATGGATGAGGTTTCCGGCAGGGGCACAGTCGCAGCAGCGCGGTCGACATCATGACGCGTGAACCACCGACTACGCGAGAGCGCCTACCCGAGCGGCGAGGCCGACGCGACCGGCTGATCGCCCACGGCCTGGAACAGCAGATCTTGGACGCCATCCTCGCGCAGTGCGGGACTGGAGAGGCGACCGGCCATGTCAACACTATCCACGAGGCCGGCTTCGCTCCGGCACCAAAGGGCTGTCCATCCGCCCAGCTCGGCCATTCGATCGGCTTGACCTGCGGCGTTCATCCATAAAGTCCTGCGAAATATTTCGGCGTTGCTCGCGAATCTTGCGAGAGGTATTGACGCCGCTCACCGGTCTCCTACCATCCAGATTGCTCGACACGTCGACGCTTTTTCGATATCGCGAACATATAGAGCTGCTCCACCCGCACAGCAGGGCACCTCCGTCACGCCCACCGAAACGGCCGAGCCGCAAGGAGCATGCCGCTCATGCAGATGTCATGGCTTCATCAGCTCTCCCGTCGTCGTGCGCTGGGGGCCGCCACCGGCCGCATCCAGGGCCTCACCGCCACCGCCACGGTCCAGCTCGACCACTCCGCGGTGCGGGACGGTGACCGGGCCGGACTCGCGCCGCTGCGCGACTCCTCCGCGTGGATCGGTGTCAAGCGCCGGGGCGGAGCCATGCGGGTGGCGATGGTCAGCGGGCTGACCATGGACAGCAACTGGAACACCGTCGGCACTGGCCTCGAGCTCGCGAGCGCGGACCGTTCCGGGGAGCTGCATCTGGCTGCGCGTCAGCGCGGACATCCGCCCCGGCGCGGCACGCCGGGACTTTCTCCCGCAGCATCGACGGCATCACGTTCACCTGCCTCGGACCCGACTTTTTCACGGGCAACGACTGGCGGTTGTTCACGGGCTACCGGTTCGCCCCTTCAACCACGCCACCCCGGCGCTCGGCGGCTCGGTCCGCCTCACACGGTTCGAGCTGTCCACGCCCTGAACCAAGCCGACCCCGGCCGCGCCCACCGCAACCGAAGGCCCAGGGCGCCACCGGTGTGTCAGAAGGTCCTGCAGGACCGAGAAGCCTCAAGGGGTCGGTCCGGTGCCCACGGACCGCTACGAACCGCAACCACATCGACAGTCCGGACAGCCTCTGGCGGGGCCAACCGGAACCGCTTACTCAAAAATCAAGAGGTCCTCATGCGCAGAGGAAATTCCAGCCGCAAACGTCTGCCTGCGGTGCTCGCAGCCGCGGTTGCGGCCCTGGCCTCGTTGGCGGCGACGCTCGTCGCCAACCCGGCTCAGGCGGCCACCAGCGCCTGTTCTCTTCCGTCGACGTACCGGTGGACGTCGACGGGCGTGTTGGCGCAGCCGGCGAACGGGTGGGTCTCGCTGAAGGACTTCACCAACGTGGTGTACAACGGCAAGCACCTGGTCTACGCGTCGAACGTGTCGGGATCGTCTTACGGCTCGATGAGGTTCAGTCCCTTCACGAACTGGTCGGACATGGGGTCGGCCGGCCAGACCGGGATGAGCCAGGCCGCGGTGGCGCCCACGCTGTTCTACTTCGCGCCCAAGAACATCTGGGTGCTGGCGTACCAGTGGGGTGCGTGGCCCTTCATCTACCGGACGTCGAGCGACCCCACCAATCCCAACGGCTGGTCCTCGCCGCAGCCGCTGTTCACCGGTAGCATCTCCGGCTCCGGCACCGGCCCGATCGACCAGACCCTGATCGGTGACGGCCAGAACATGTACCTGTTCTTCGCTGGTGACAACGGCAAGATCTACCGAGCGAGCATGCCGATCGGGAACTTCCCGGGCAACTTCGGCTCGTCGTACACGACGATCATGAGCGACTCCACGAACAACCTGTTCGAGGGGGTGCAGGTCTACAAGCTTCAGGACCAGAACCAGTACCTCATGATCGTTGAGGCGATGGGTGCGAATGGGCGCTACTTCCGCTCGTTCACGGCCTCCAGCCTGAGCGGTTCGTGGACTCCGCAGGCCAGCAGCGAAAGCAATCCCTTCGCGGGCAAGGCCAACAGCGGTACCACCTGGACCAACGACATCAGCCACGGTGACCTGGTCCGCAACAACTCCGACCAGACCATGACCATCGACCCCTGCAACCTGCAGTTCCTCTACCAGGGCAAGTCCCCCTCCGCGGGCGGTCCCTACGACCAACTGCCCTGGCGGCCGGGTGTCCTTACCCTGCAGCGCTAACCTGCCTGATCCACGGTGATCGCGATTTGTGCGGTCTGCCGGCGCGTAGACGAGCGGTTTACGGCATGGGCAACTTCCACCTGCTGACCGCCCGATAGTCACCGCCTCGAGGAACCCCAAGCCTGCGCCGGCTGGGGTTCCTCTCCTTTGTGAACTTCATCGTGGGTACGGACCGAAGCGCTACGACGCCTCTTCGCCACACCGGACGGGCCCACCGCAGCCTCGACCTACGAGCACCCGACGACCACCCGAGCGTCACCCCCTGCCCGCTGCCGTAGTCCGACGGCGACAGCTACTCGGCGGCCTGCTCAACTCCGCCCCGGCCGTTGGCGTTCCAGTAGACGGTGTAGTTGTGGCCGTGCGCGTCGTGGAACGGGCCCAGGTTGACGGTGGAGCCGTTGGCGGTGGCGGTGAAGGCGAGCGAGGTGCTGCTGGTCCGTGTGATCGAGGACGTGTTCAGCGACGGGAGGGAGTTGAGCGAGGTGTTGCCGTAGTTGCCGGACAGCACCACCGGGCCGTAGGTGACCGCGGCGACGTTCGCGTTGTCGTTGGCCGGCCGCATGATGATCCGCATGGGGAGGCGCACGGTGACCGTGTCGCCGGAGGTCCAGGAACGGGTCAAGGTGGCATAGCTGCCGGGTGTTGTGGTGATGTTCTGCGTCGTGCCGTTGACGCTGATGGTGGCCCCGGTGGTCCAGCTCGGGATGCGGACGCGCATGGCCCAGGTGCCGCTGACGTTGCCGGTGACCTGGAGGGTGGTGGTGTCGCTGACGGGGTACGACGTGGTCTGGGTGACCGTGATCCCCCGCTGTGACCAGTTGAGCACCGAGGGCACGAACAGGTTCACGATCAGCGTGGTGTCGCTGGAAAAGTAGACGGAGTCCATCAGCTTGGTGTGCATCTCCAGGCCCGTGCCCTGGCAGCACCAGAAGCTGTCGTAGTCGGTGCTCCAGGTGCCACCGCCCCACGCCGGACCCACCCCACGTCGGCCCCCCGGGTTGAGCGGGGTGAAGTAGGTGACGTGGCCGTGGTTGTCGGCCGGGTTCTGCTGGCCGATCATCTGGTTCAGCCACGCCCGTTCGTAGTAGTCGAACAACGCGACCCGGTCCGGGTCCAGCGTGAACAGCTCCCGGGTGAGCGTGAGCATGTTGTACGTGTTGCAGCTCTCGCACGTGTCCTGGTTCAGGTAAGCGGCGATGGCGTTCGGGGGGCGGAAGTGTTCCGCCTGGCTGTTGCCGCCGATGACGTAGGTGTGCGCGTTGACGCAGATGTTCCAGGCGTTGGTGGCGATGTCCCGGTAGCGGGTGGTGCCGGTGGCCTTGTATTCCCGGGCGGCGCCGATCCACTTGGGCACCTGGGTGTTGGCGTGCAGTCCGTTCAGCCGGTCCTGATTGGATGCCAGCGGGTCGAACACCGCGCCGTGGTCGAACCGTTGCGCGGTGGTGAGCCATCGCGAGTCGCCGGTCTGGAGGTAGAGGTCGGACAGCACGGCGTTCATGCCACCGAACTCGGTGCCCAGCGTGGACTGCATCTGCTGGCCGCTCAGCCGACCGGTGCGCCAGTCGACCCATCCGGCCAGGCTCAACAGCACGTCACGGGCTTGCGTGCTGCCCATATGGCGCCACACATCCAACAGGCCGGCCAGGAGCTTGTGGATGACGTAGTACGGCACGTTGCCGTTGGACAGGGTTCCGGCCTCGAGAGCGCTGAAGTCGGACTCGGGGAAGCCGGACAGGTACCCGCCGTTGAACCCCGCGGCGCCGTTGTTGGCCTGGCACTTGGCCAACTCTGCCACCATGTAGGCAGCCTTGTCCCGGCAGATGGTGTCCCCCGTCACGGCATACACCTGCGCCCACGCGGTGAGGAAGTGCCCCTGCACGTGGGTGCGGAAGGGGAACGTCGGTCCGTCCCAGCCGCCGTTGGAGGCGGCACCATGGGTGGGCAACCGGTGGTTGGCCCGGAAGTTGTACAGCAACCGGTCGGCATCGACGAACCGCAGGTAGTTCCGCGTGCGGTTCTCGTTGTCCAGCCATCGGCTCGCGGTCAACCGGACCTGACCGAGTTCGAAAGGATAGGCGGACACCCCGATCCCGGCCCGGGCAGGGGCGCTTTCCGCCCGGGCGGGGGAGGATCCGACGACGGATTCAGCGGCGGAGGCCACGGCCGTGGCCCCGGCGGCCTGCAGCAGCCGGCGTCGACTGACGGAGGAGGACAATGTGCACCCTTTCCATGATCAAGGAAAGCGGGATACGTCCGTGGTGCTGACATGGCCATGTAATGCTCTGCTCATTTTTGCGCTGCCTTGTCGTTGGTGCAATCCCTCGCCCCTGCCTTCCGCGGAACGGTGTGGGTGCCAAGAATCTTGTCCGCGCTGGTCGCGCTGCATGTTGGTACTCGCGGAGGGTTCCGCCGAGTCGGACGGCGCGCCGCCGACGGCGAGTAGGTGTCACGAAGCCCTACCCGCCGTCCCCACACCCATACGGAACTTGCCCCGCGGGTAGCACATCGGCGCGACCCGGGACACCTCGGCCATCAGACAGTCCGGGCTGCAGGGGCCCCGCCCTGGCTGTCGGGTTCAGGCCGGGTACGGCAGGTGGGCCTCCGAGGTGCCGGCGGGCCGGGTGTGCACGGTTGCGTTCGGGCCGCCGGTCCGCAGCTGCCACGGGTGCGGGCTGTCGGTGGTCACGTGCAGGTGGCCGCCCTGGCGGCGCAGGTGGAAGCGGGCCGTCTCGCCGGGGCCGTCGGTGCTGGGAATCACCACGGTGCGCTCGGCGCCGTCGGCGAAGGCGTGCACCCGCAGTTCGACGCCGTCCGCCCAGGCGGAGACCGGGTGCTGGTCGTCGGCTGCCAGCGCGATGACCGAGTCGGGGCGGGCCAGCAGCGGCAGGGTGTGGAAGCCGTGCTGCTCACGGGTCCAGCGCGGACCGGTGACCTGAGCCCCTGTCAGTACATTGGTCCAGGTGCCTTCCGGTACGTAGTACTCGACTGTGCCGTCGTCGGTGAAGACCGGGGCGACGAGCAGGTCGTCGCCGAGCATGTACTGCCGGTCGAGGGTGGCGGCGGCCGGGTCGTCGGGGAACTCCAGCACCATGGCGCGCATCACCGGGACACCGGTGGTGTGCGCCTGCTGCGCGGCGCGCTGGAGGTACGGGGCGAGGCGGTGCTTGAGCAGGGTGAACTCGCGGGTGACGTCGACGGCCTCCTCGCCGTAGTCCCACGGCACACGGTACGACTTGCTGCCGTGCAGGCGGCTGTGCGAGGAGAGCAGCCCGAACTGCACCCAGCGCTTGAACACGGCCGGGGTCGGGGTGCCCTCGAAGCCGCCGATGTCATGGCTCCAGAAACCGAAGCCGGACAGGCCGAGGGAGAGCCCGCCGCGCAGCGACTCGGCCATGGCGTTGAAGTGGGATTCGCAGTCGCCGCCCCAGTGGACCGGGTACTGCTGGCCGCCCGCCGTGGCGGAGCGGGCGAACAGCAGCGCCTCGCCCTCGCCTCGCTCGGCGCGCAGCAGTTCGAAGACGGCCTGGTTGTAGAGGTGGGTGTAGTAGTTGTGCATCCGCTCGGGGTCGGAGCCGTCGTGCCAGACGACGTCGGTGGGGATGCGCTCGCCGAAGTCGGTCTTGAAGCAGTCCACGCCCTGGTCGAGCAGCGTCTTCAGTTTGCCGGTGTACCAGTCGCGCGCGGCCGGGTTGGTGAAGTCCACCAGGGCCATGCCGGGCTGCCACAGGTCCCACTGCCACACGCTGCCGTCCGGGCGCCGCACCAGGTGGCCCTCGCGCATGCCCTCCTCGAACATCGCCGACTTCTGCGCGATGTACGGGTTGATCCAGGCGGAGATCCGCAGCCCCTGCTGCTTGAGCCTGCTCAGCATGGCGGCCGGGTCGGGGAAGGTCTCCGCGTCCCATGCGAAGTCGCACCACTGGTACGCGCGCATCCAGAAGCAGTCGAAGTGGAAGACGCTCAGCGGGATGCCGCGCTCGGCCATGCCGTCGATGAAGCGGCCGACCGTGGCCTCGTCGTAGTCGGTGGTGAAGGACGTGGTCAGCCACAGGCCCAGTGCCCAGGCAGGCGGCAGGGCCGGGCGGCCGGTGAGCGCGGTGTAGCGTTCCAGGACCTGCTTCGGGGTCGGGCCGTGGACGACGAAGTACTCCAGCGACTGGTCCTCGACGCTGAACTGGACCTGGCCGACCGACTCCGAGCCGACCTCGTAGCTGACCTTGCCGGGATGGTTCACGAAGACGCCGTATCCACGGTTGGTCAGATGGAACGGGACGTTCTTGTAGGCCTGTTCGCTGCTGGTTCCGCCGTCGGCCTGCCAGATGTCCACACTCTGCCCGTTCTTGGCGAACGGGGTGAAACGCTCGCCCAGGCCGTAGACCAGCTCTCCGACGTCCAAGGAGAGCTGGCCGAGCATGTGGTGGCGGCCCTCGGCGTCGGTGACGAAACCGGTACCGCGCTCGCCGGCGGAGGTCAGCACGCGTCCGCCGGCGGTGAACTCCAGCCGCCACGGCTGTTCCGTATCCACCCGCAGCGTCAGTTCGCCGGAGGACAGCTCCAGCACCGCTCCGTCCCGGCATACCTTGCCGGCGTCCGCACCGGCGCCGGGCAACGCGAACTCCGGTCCCCGGCGGACCGATCCGGCATGGTGGGTGGTCCGCACGCCGATGATTCCCTCGGCCGGGGACCAGCACTCCACCGTCAGTAGCGGGCTGTTGAGGGTCTGCCCGCGTCGGCTCACGTGTTTCACGGGTGCGTACAGCGTCATCCGGTGGTCATCGGCGCGGATGTCGGCGACCTCGGTGGCATAGCGGGCGGTGCAGCCCGGACGCATCAGCCAGTAGCCGTCTGTGAACTTCATCGGGCAGGTTCCTCCGTCCGCGCGCGGTGCGCGGTGATCAGCCCCCGGTACCAGTGGTAGCGGTCCTTGGGGGCGCGGTTCAGGGTGTCGTAGTCGATCGTCGCGATGGTGTGCGCTGGAGAGCCGGTGGTCCCACGCAGTGCTGAAGAAGCCGAGTCCGGCACCGAGCCTTCCGGTGCCGGACTCCTGTGCGGCGACTCCCGCGCACATGGGGTCGATGCGGAACTCAGACGGAGAAGGTGACGCGCGCGAGCCGCACCGGGCCACGCAGTCCGAGGCGGACGTCGTGCACATCGGCCGCCACGACGACGGGGACGCTCACCGTGGAGTAGTCGTAGGGCCCGGCCGTACCCGGGGACAGCGTGAGCACTGCCAGTACCGGACCGTCACCCAGCGAGAGTTCGACCGTGCCCTCACCCGCGGCCTCCACCGTGATTCCGGCAGCCCCCTCTCCGAAATCACAGTCACGGAATACCAGCTCGCCCTCCACGCCGGCCACTGGAGCGACGGAGTCACCGGAGGTCTTCGCGCGGTCCACGATCTCCGTGTCCCTCTGGTCGTCAAAGTCCACCGCGTCCAGGCCGCCTACCATGACCGGCCGGGGGACGGACGGCTCGCCGTCGAGGTCGACGGTCTGGACCAGGCGGATGTCCTCGCTGGACGCTCCGACGAGGATCTCGTGGAGGCCCGGTGCCACCCGCAGACGTCCCTGCGCCACGTCCCAGAACGCGAACGCCGACATCGGCACCCGGAAGGCAATCTCCGTGACCTCGCCGGGCGCGAGCGTCACACGCTGGTGCGCGGCCAGTTCCCTGCGGGGCCGTGGCACGGACGGCTCCATGGCCCGGGTGTAGAGCTGGGCGACCTCCTCCGCGGTGACGTCACCGGTGTTGCCGACCGTGAAGGACACGTGCAGAGTCCCGTCCTCGACGCGAGTCGTGAGGCCTTCGTAGGAGAAGGACGCGTACGACAGGCCGTGGCCGAACGGGAAGAGAGGCGTGCCCTCGAAGTAGAGGTACGTCTGGCGGCCAGCGATCACGTCGTAGTCGAGGAGGTCGGGCAGGTCGGAGTCGTCGGCGTACCAGGTCTGCGGGAGGCGGCCGGCGGGGGAGACGTCGCCGGCCAGGATCCGGGCCAGGGCGCTGCCGGCCGCCTGGCCGCCGTGGGCCGTCCACAGCAGCGCCGGCACCTCGGCGTGGTCGACCGCGTACGGGTACGCCGACACCAGCGCCAGCACCGTGTTCGGGTTGGCCGTGCGGGCCGCGCGCAGAAGGCGCTCCTGGTGGCCGGGGAGGGCCAGGGTCGTACGGTCCTCGGTCTCGCGTCCGTTGATGTGCGGATCGTTACCCGCGACCACCAGGACCACGTCCGCCTGCGAGGCGACTTGGCTCACCGCGTCCTCGCCGCTTTCGACGACGACGACCTCGAAGATCTCCCCGTCGCCGTCGGCGACCTTGAGGCCGTCGGCGGCGACGGAGATGGGGTGACCCGTACCGATGTGCCGAAGAAGGTGCCCGTTCTCGTGCGGTTCCAGGCGGAACGTCTCCTGGACGACCCAGCCTCCGGGCTGGTCCGCGGAGGCTCGGACATGGCCGTCCTCGGCGACGGAGAGATAGCGGCCGTCGGGGGCGCGCAGGGTCAGCACGCCCTCGCCCCAGTCGATGAGGGAGAGCTCGGTGCCGGTCGCGTCGGTGGTGAGCGGGGGCAGGTCCGTCCGGCCCGCGAGCAGGGCCGGGTCGAGGGCGCCTTCGACGCCGCGAACCTCGTCCTCGGCGTCCGCCTCGGGCACATGCAGGAAGGTTCCGGCCGAGGTCTTCAGCAGAATCCGGTCCACGCCCTCCGCGAACTGCACGCGCTCCGAGCCGAACCGCTCGCGCAGGCCCGCCAACGGCGTGCAGCGGTGCAGGAGCGTGCCGCTGTACCAGTCGAGCTTGCACTCGTCGGCGAGCAGACCGACCACGGCGAGCCGGGTGTCCGGGGCGAGCGGCAGCAGGCCGCCGTCGTTCTTGAGCAGCACGACCGCCTGCTCGGCGGCCTCCTGGGCGAGGGCGCGGTGGGCCGGGGTGTCGAAGTCCGTGGTGCGCGCGTGCGGGTCGTACTCCGGGTCGAACTCGCCGAGGCGGAAGCGGACGGAGAGCTGGCGGCGGACCGCCGCGTCGATGTCCGACTCGGTCAGCAGGCCCTGCTCCAGGGCGCCGCGGACCCGTCCGGTGATCTGCGAACTGTCGGTGCCGTGGTCGGTGAAGCTGTCGACGCCGGCCCGCAGAGCGGCGGCCGTCGCCTCCTCGTGGGTGTCGAAGTAGTGCTCGGAGTCGACCAGATTGGAGGGCGCGCCCGCGTCCGAGCAGACCAGCAGGTCCTCGTCGGTCCAGGTGCGCAGATGCTCGCGCAGATATGGCGAGACATGGTTCGGGCGGCCGTTGACCAGGTTGTACGCCGGCATCACACCGGCCACGGCGCCCGCCTCGACCGTTTCGCGGAAGGCGCGCAGGTCGTATTCGTGCAGGACGCGCGGGCGGACCGAGGAGGACGTGACGTCGCGGCCCGTCTCGTTGTTGTGGGCCAGCCAGTGCTTGAGGACGGGCGCGGTGCGCCAGTACGTCGGGTGCTCGCCGCGCAGGCCGTGCGTGTAGGCGGTGGCGATGGCCGAGGTGAGCTTCGGGTCCTCCGAGTAGCCCTCCTCGTTCCGGCCCCACAGAGGGTGGCGCAGCAGGTTCACGGTTGGGGACCAGACGTTCAACCCCACGCGGTCGTCCCGGGCGCGCATCGCCCGGACCTCCTTGGACACCGCCTCGCCCACCCGTCGTACGAGATCTGTGTTCCAGGTCGCGCCCAGGCCCACCGCTTGCGGGAAGACGGTGGCCGGACCCATCCAGGCCACGCCGTGCAGGGCCTCTTGGCCGGTGCGGAACGCGGCGACGCCGAGCCGTTCCACGGCGGGCGCGAACTGGTGCAGGAATCCGATCTTTTCGTCGAGGGTGAGCCGCGACAGAAGGTCGTCGATGCGCTTCGCGAACGGCAGTTGCCGATCACGGAAAGGCGGAGTTGGCGGCGTGTTTGCGGTCACTTGGGGGTCCCCTTGCGGTGGAGCGGTGAGGCGCTTTCGAAGCGCTTCGATGCTCAGTCGACCCGGGGGTGGGTGTCAAGTCTCCCCGGCGCAATATCTCCGACTCCTGACTGTTATTCAGGTGAGATCTGGGCGTGGTCGGGTCCTCCACACCTCGGAGGAATCTTGGAATCGACTCTTGTGCGCCCTCATGCCTTCACTTAACCTCGCAGCAACATCGAAGCGCTTCGACTAAGAGGCCGACCCGCCCTGTGTGGTGGGTGCTCCTCGGTAAGTGGTCGGAGGACTGCTTCAGCTCAGCGAGTTCCACTCAGGACACTACAGCCGACGGCCACCGCCGAGTGTCCAGGTGCGCCATGAAGGGTTGACGCAATGACGCCGAATGCCGCCTCCATCTCCTCAGGACCCAGCCGGAGAAGCTTCCTCGCCTCCACAGCGGTCGCCACCGCAGCGGTGGCCGGTGGGATGCCGCTGCTCACCGCCTGTGGGGGTTCGGACAACGGTTCGCGAGAGGGTGCCACGTCGGGCAAGGCCGCAGACAAGCTGATCCCGACGTACGTCGCCAGCGCGGTCGCCAAGCCGGACCTGCCGTCGAAGAACGGTTCGTCAGCCGGCTACACCAGCAAGGTCGACATCGCGGCGCTTGCCACCTCGGTCCCGGACAAGCTCGGTACCGGCGCTCCCATCAAGATCATGTCCCCGTTCTGGGGCACCCCTCCGAAGCCCGGGTGTGCGTACTACAAGGGGGTCGATGCGGCGGCGGGCACCAAGGTCACCTGGCAGAACCAGGACGGCACCACCTACGGCGAGAAGCTCGGCGCCGTCCTCGCCTCCAGCTCCATACCCGACATGGTGGTCGTGCCCAGCTGGGAGATGGTCAGCAACAAGATCCCGAACGCGGTGAGCGCGAAGTTCATGGACCTCGGCCCCTACCTGGCGGGCGACAAGGTCAAGAAGTACCCGAACCTGGCCGCGATCCCCTCCGACTCCTGGCGCATGTCCATCTTCGGCGGCGCGCTGCGCGGCATTCCGATGCCCTCCGCCCCCGCGACGTTCATCATGCCCTACTACCGCAAGGACATTTTCGACAAGAAGGGCTACACCGTACCCAAGTCGGCCGACGAGTTCCTCAGTTGGGCCAAGGACGCCACCAGCGCCAGGGCCAAGGTGTACGCCTGCGGCGACATAGCCTGGGTCTCGGGGAGCATCTTCGGCGCCTGCCCCGGCTGGAACATCGATGACGACGGCAAGCTGAGGTACGGCTTCGAGCGGCCCGAATACCTTGAGGCCCTGGAGTGGACCCGCAAGCTCTTCGATGCCGGCGTGGTCCATCCCGACGACAAGGCGCGCACCGGCGACGCGGGCCAGCGGTTCACCGCCGGAGAGATCCTGGTCTACGCCAGCGACGCCTCCGCCTGGTACGTCAAGACCGCCGAACAGGCCAAGGCCAACCCCGACTTCCAGATCGAGGCCATGGACATCTTCGGCGCCGACGGTGGCAACCCGACGCTGTACGCCTCCGCGCCCGCCACCATCTGGTCGATGATCCGCAAGGGCGCCTCCAAGGAGACCGTGGAGAACGCGCTGGCCGCCGCCAACTTCGCGGCAGCGCCCTACGGCACCAAGGAGCGGATGCTCGTCGACTACGGCGTCGAGGGCACCCACTACACGGTCAAGGACGGCGTCCCGGTCAAGAACGACCGGGGCAACTCCGAGGTGATCAACGCCTGGGTGATGCTGGCGGCCCCGGCTCCCTACTTCGCCCACCCCGACTTCCCCGAGGTCGCCCGCAAGCAGGCCGAGTGGCAGCAGCGGATGGGCGCCTTCATGAAGAAGACGTCCACGTACGGCATGAACATCGTCGAGCCGACCCGATACGCCAGCCTCACCAGCCAGTTCGAGCAACTGCAGATCGACTACGTGCGGGGCCACAAGAAGCTGTCCGATGTGCAGCAGGCCATCTCCACCTGGAGGTCCTCAGGCGGCGACAAGCTGCGCGACTGGTACAAGAAGCTCCTCGACAAGAACGGCAGCGGCAACTGATGTCCATCACGGCCGGTAGCAGGCCTGACGGGACCCGTCCCCCCGCGGCCGTCGAGGAGCCGACGGCCGCGGTCGCCTCCGCGGCGGCGAAGGACCGGGCGCCACGCAGGACGAGCAAGGCCGGCAAGGCGGGCAAGGTCCCCTGGCGGATCCGGCTGCGCCGCGACCGCGCGCTCATCCTGATGACCTTGCCCGTCATCGTCCTGCTCCTCCTCTTCAACTACGTCCCCCTGCTGGGCAACGTCGTCGCCTTCCAGGATTACGACCCGTACGTCTCCAGCAACGGCATCACGGCGATCTTCCACAGCCCCTGGGTGGGCGTGGAGCAGTTCTCGCGGATGCTCGACGACCCGCTGTTCTGGAGCGCCACGAAGAACACCATCGTCCTGTTCATGCTCCAACTGGTGCTGTTCTTCCCGGTCCCCATCGTCCTCGCGCTGGTCATCAACAGCGTGATCCGGCCCCGGGTGCGGGCCGTGGCGCAGGCGATCATGTATCTGCCGCACTTCTTCTCGTGGGTCCTCGTGATCACCGTGTTCCAGCAGATCCTCGGTGGCGCGGGCATCATCGCGCAGACCCTGGAGAAGCACGGGTGGAGCGGCTTCGACCTGATGACCAACGCGGACCTCTTCAAGTATCTGGTCATCGGGCAGGCCGTCTGGAAGGACGCCGGCTGGGGGATCATCGTCTTCCTCGCGGCCCTGTCCGCCGTCAGCACCGACCTGTACGAGGCCGCCGCCATGGACGGCGCGGGGCGCTGGCGACGCATGTGGCATGTCACGCTGCCCGCGCTGCGCCCGGTGATCGCCCTGCTGCTGGTCCTGCGGGTCGGCGACGCGCTGAGCGTGGGATTCGAGCAGTTCCTGCTCCAGCGGTACGCGGTCGGCGCGGGGGCCAGCGAGGTCCTCGACACATACGTGTGGAACATGGGTATCCAGAACGGCGACTTCAGCTATGCGGCCGCGGTCGGCCTCGCCAAGGGAGTCATCGGAGTGTGTCTCGTCCTGGGCGCGAACAAGTTCGCGCACCTGCTCGGCGAGCAGGGGGTGTACAAGAAGTGAGTGTCAACACGCAGCTCATCCGCAGCCTGAAGGCTCCCGCCCGCCCCGCCTGGGAGGAGCCGCCGAGCAAGGTCGGACTCACCGCCAAGGGCGGCTTCCTCCTGCTCTGCTGCCTGGGGGTGCTCGGTCCGCTGTGGATCGTGATCGTCACCAGCCTGTCTCCCAAACCCGTGATCGACCGGGTCGGCGGCCTCGTCGTGATCCCTCAGGGCATCACCTTCATCAACTACACCGAACTGCTCAGCGGTGGCCAGGTCAGCCGCGCGATCATGGTCTCGGTCGGTGTCACGCTCTTCGGCACGCTGTTCTCGATGACGGTATCGGTGTTCGCGGCCTACGGGCTGTCCCGGCCGGGCAGCCTGGGGCACCGGTTCTTCCTGATGACCATGATGGCGACCATGTTCTTCGGAGCCGGGCTCATTCCGACGTACCTTCTGGTGCAGTCGCTGGGCCTCACCGACAGCTATCTGTCGCTGGTTCTGCCGAGCGCGGTCAGTGTCTTCAACATCCTCGTCCTGCGGGCCTTCTTCATGGGGATCTCCCCCGAGCTCACCGAGTCCGCTCGCATCGACGGGGCCAGTGACCTGCGCATCCTGCTGACCATCATCTTGCCGCTGTCGCGCGCGGTACTGGCCGTCATCTCCCTGTTCTACGCGGTCGGCTACTGGAGCGCCTGGTTCAACGCCTCCATCTACCTCACCGACCAGCAGATGATGCCGCTCCAGAACGTGCTCATCCAGCTGGTCCAGAAGAACACCCAGGCCCCGACCGGCCTCCAGCAGGCGGTCCACACCGGACAACTCTCCTCTCTGGGGCTCCAGATGGCCGTCATGGTCCTCGCGCTGATCCCTGTCGCGGTCGCCTCCCCCTTCGTCCAGCGGCACTTCAAGAAGGGCATGCTCACCGGAGCCATCAAGGGCTGAGCCCCCTGGGCTCCGAGTCCCGCCGTAGGTCCGGCCGTCGTGTGCCGCCCCCGGCTCTGCCGTGGCTGGTCGCGCAGGTCCCGGAGCCCCTGGCCCCAGCTCAACTTCTCCCTTCGTCAAGTCCGAGGTATGTCATGGGCACGTTTCACTTCAGCAGACGTTCCGTTCTTGCCGGTTCCGCTGCTGCCACGGCCGTCGCGAAGAGCGGATACCGGTGGCGCAGCGTCGTCATGGGCGGCACTGGTTCCATCACCGGCGTCCTCTTCAACCCCGCCGTCCGCGGCCTCGCCTACGCCCGCACCGACATCGGCGGTGCCTACCGCTGGGAGGACCGGGCCGACCGCTGGATCCCGCTGACCGATCACCTCGGCTGGGACGATGTGAACCTGCTCGGCGTGGAGGCCATGGCCGTCGACCCGGCCCACCCGAACCGGGTGTGCGTCGCCACCAACGGGCGCGGTGTGCAGTACGGGGAGTCCGCCTGATGCCCGGCCTGAGTGACGCGACACGGGGCCGCCTGCTCTTCGGCGGCGACTACAACCCCGAGCAGTGGCCCGAGGAGACCTGGCACGAGGACGTCCGGCTGATGAACGCGGCCGGGGTCAACTCGGTCACCCTCGGCGTCTTCTCCTGGTCCACGCTGGAACCGGAGCCCGGCGCCCGGGAGTTCGGCTGGCTGGACACGCTGATGGACCTGATGCACAACAACGGCATCGGCGTCGTCCTCGCCACTCCCACCTCCTCACCCCCGCCCTGGATGGGGCGGCTGCACCCGGACACCCTGCCCGTCACCGAGGACGGCCGCACCGAGTGGTGGGGCGGCCGGCAGCACTTCTCGCACTCCAGCGCCACCTACCGGCGCTACGCCGCCGCCATCACCGAGGACCTCGCCGCCCGCTACGGCGGTCACCCGGCCCTCACCATGTGGCACATCAACAACGAGTACTGCACCTTCGACTACGGCGACCAGGCCGCAGCCGCCTTCCGCCGCTGGCTGCGCGAGAAGTACGGCTCACTCGACGCCCTCAACGAGGCATGGGGCACCGCCTTCTGGAGCCAGGGCTACGACACCTGGGACGGCATCCTGCCGCCCCGCCTGCCGCACTACATGCGCAACCCCGGTCAGATGCTGGACTTCAGGCGCTTCACCTCCGACATGCTCCTGGAGTGCTACGTCGCCGAGCGGGACATCGTCCGCCACCACACCCTGCACCTCCCGGTCACCAGCAACTTCATGCCGCTGTGGCTCGGCCAGGACGCCTGGCGCTGGGCGGAGGAGGAGGACGTCGTCTCCGTCGACATCTACCCGGACCCGCGCGACCCGCTGGGCGCCCAGGGCGGCGCACTCGTCCAGGACATGACCCGCTCCCAGGCACGCGGGCCGTGGATGCTCATGGAGCAGGCGGCCGGGCCCGTCAACTGGCGGGGGGTGAACCACCCCAAGCCACGCGGCCTCAACCGGCTCTGGTCCCTCCAGGCCGTGGCCCGGGGCGCCGACGCCGTCTGCTACTTCCAGTGGCGGCAGTCCCGGCAGGGCGCCGAGAAGTTCCACTCCGGCATGGTCAGCCACGCCGGGGAGGAGGGGCGGACCTATCAGGAGGTCAAGCAGCTCGGCGCGGACCTCGCGCGGATCGCCCCGGACGTCACGGGCCGGCACGGCACCGCCGACATCGCCGTCCTGCACGACTGGAACTCCTGGTGGGCCGGCGCCCAGGACGGCCGCCTGTCCACCCAGGCGGACTACCCGGACGTCCTGCGCGCCTGGCACCGAGCACTCTGGCAAGCGCACCTCACCACCGACTTCGCCCACCCCGAGCACGACCTGACGCCGTACCCGGTGGTCGTCGTTCCACAGCTGTACGCGCTCACCGACGCGGCGATCGACAACCTCCTCGCCTACGTCCGCGGCGGCGGCACCCTCGTGTGCGGTTTCCAGACCGGCGTCGCAGACGAGGACGACCGGGTCCGCCCCGGCGGCATGGACGCCCGGCTGCGCGAGCTGTTCGGCATCCGCACCCTGCACGAGTGGTGGCCGCTGGGCGCCGGGGAGACCGTCACCTGCGAGGGCTTCCGGGCGTCCCTGTGGTCCGAGGAGCTGGAGGCCGACGGCACCGCCGAGGAGAGCGTGCCGTACGAAGGCGGTGAACTCGACGGACTGCCCGCCGTCCTGCGCAAGGGCCGGGCCTGGTACGTCTCCACGCTCCCGGAGCCGGAGGCGCTGCGCGACCTGCTGGCCCGGATCGCCTCCGGCGCGGGCGTCCGGCCGGTGCTCGACGGCCTCCCCGAGCAGGTCGAGGCCGTACGCCGGGGCGAGGTGTTGTTCGTGCTCAACCACGGCCGCGAGCCGGTGACCGTGGAGGTGCCCGGCACCCACCACGACCTGCTGACGGGGGAGGCCGTCACCGACCGGGTGACCCTCGGCCGCTACGGCGTGGCGGTGCTCCGGCCATGACCGCGATCAACGGGCCCGTCCACGGCACCTGGGAGCCGCACCCGGCCGCCCGCTGGGAGGACGGCTTCCTGAGCGGCAACGGCCATCACGGCGCACTTGTGTTCGGGGGACCGGACGCCGAGCGGGTCGTCGTCACGCATCACACCCTGGTACGGCCGGGCGGCGACGGCGAGCACCGCCGGCCGCCCCGGCTCGCCGCCGAACTGCCCGCGCTACAGGACCGCCTCCTGGCAGGCGACCGCACCGCCGCGGAGGGCTTCACCGACGGCCGTCCGATGCAGTGGGTACGGCCCTTCCACCCCGCCTTCCAAGTCCGTCTGACCCGCCCCGTCGCCGGCTGCCACGACTACCGCCGCGACGTCGACTTCACGACCGGCGTCGTACGGGCGACCTGCGCCGGCTGGAGAAGCCGGGTCTTCGTCTCCCGCGCCGACGACGTGATCGTCCAGCACATCACGGCGCCCGGCCTCACCCTCGACATCTCCCTGGACCACCGCCTCCCCGGCGCCCCCGCCCACCTGGCCGTCGGCCACGGAGCCGTCGTCACCCCCGAGGGCGCTCTGCTGAGCCTGCGCGCCCGCTACCCCAACAGTGACCGCGCCTTCACCGGCGTCACCCTGGTCGTCGTCACCGGCGGCACGACGACCCTCGCCCCACCTCACGCGCACGTCGAGGGCGCCCGTTCCGTAACTCTCCTCACCCGGGTCCGGCGGCACACCGGCGAACTCGACCTGACCGTGGAAGGCCGGGCCCTGCGCGACCTGCCGACGGTGTACGACGAGCTCCTCGAACGCCACGTCGCACTCCACCGCACCGCCTATCAGCGAGTCACCCTCGATCTCGCCGCCAACGCGGCCGAACGGGCGCTGCCAGGCTCGGAGTTGCTGAAGGCCCCGCGCGACGCTGCCCTGCTGGAGCGCCTCTTCGCGGCCGGCCGCTACCACCTGCTGTCCGCGGGCGGCCTCTTCCCGCCCCGCCTGACCGGCCTGTGGACCGGCGACTGGAACACCGCCTGGTCGGGCGCGTTCACCAACAACGCCAACCTCAACCTCCAGACCGCCTCCGCCGCGGCCGCCGCCCTTCCCGAGGTCACCGAGGCCCATGCCGCGCTGATTCACCGCCAGCTCCCCGACTGGCGCGACAACGCCCGCGCGGTCTTCGGCGCCCGGGGCGTGGTCGCCCCCGCCCACACCGACGGCGAGTCGGGCCACTCGTACCACTTCAACCGCGAGTACCCCCTGCACCTGTGGACCGCGGGCGCCGACTGGCTGCTCAAGCCGCTCGTCGACCACGACGAGACCCACGGAACCCGCGACCCGCGCACCGCGTCCGCCCTCACCGAAGTCGCCCTGTTCTACGAGGACTTCCTCACCCGCGTCGACGACGACGGCCACCTCGTCGTCGTTCCCTCCTACTCACCCGAGAACCGCCCCGCAGGCGCGAGCTGGGGCACGATCAACGCCGCCATGGACCTCTCAGCGGCCCGCCACGCCCTGCTCACGGCGGCCGACTACCACTCGGACACCCCGGAAGCCGACCGCTGGCAAGCTCTCGCCGAGCGGCTCCCGCCGCATCGGATCAACGAGGACGGCGCCCTCGCCGAATGGGCGTGGCCCGGCCTCCTGGACTCCTACGACCACCGTCACCTCAGCCACCTCTACGGCGTCTGGCCGCTCGACGAGATCACCCCCTACGACACCCCCGACCTCGCGGCCGCCGCCCACCGCGCCCTCGAGCTGCGCGGCGCCGAGAACGACTCCGCGCACGGCCACCTCCACCACGCGCTCATCGCCGCCCGGCTCCGGGACGGCGAACGCGTCGCCCACGCCCTAGGCCAGGTCCTGGACGGCGACTTCTTCCACGCCTCCCTGATGAGCGCCCACTACCCGAACCGCCACGTCTACAACGCGGACGCCGCGCACACCCTGCCCGCCGTACTGATCGAGATGTTGCTCCAGTCGACCCCCCACCGACTGGCCCTCCTGCCCGCGCTGCCGCCCGCTCTCCCGGCGGGCCGACTCACGGGCGTGCGCACGCGATTCGGCGCCGAGGCCGAACTGACCTGGGGGCCCGACGGGGCGACGGCGGTCCTGAGGCCGACTCGGACCGTCCGAATCGAAGTCAGATCTCCGTCCGGCGAGGCGGAGCTGATCGATCTCGTCGCCGGAGAGGACCACGCCCTCAGCATGGGGGCGTGGTAGCACCCCCCCACAATTCCCCTCACCCGTGGAAGAGACACCTGGTTAAAAGCAGAACACGCAAGATCACCATGGCGGTGCTCGCGCCGGCGATGGCTCTCGGCGCCACCGTCGGCCTCGCCTCCGCCCCCGCTTCGGCTGCGGCAGTCTGGAACTCCTGCGACCAGTGGGGCAGCACCAGCCTCGACGGCTACAAGCTCTTCAACAACATCTGGGGATCCGGCGCGGGCAGCCAGTGCACCTGGGCTGCCCGGCGGCGAGACCATCGGCGACGTCCAGTTCGGCTATGAGATCACCTCGCCGGAGGTTGCGAGTACCTCGTCGCCGGCTCTCTCGTGTCCGGCCGCACGTATGTGACGAGGGCTCGCTCCGAGCTCGCGGCGGCAGGCCTTGTTGAAGGCCTGGAGGTCGGCAATGCCCACGGCCCCGGCGATGGCGGTGATGGACAGAGTGGACGACAGAAGGAGGTGGCGGGCGCGTTGAAGGCGCCGGCGCCGGACGTACGACACGACCGTGAGGCCGGTCTCGGCACGGAACACGCGCGTCAGGTGCGTGTGGGAGATTCCGACGGCCCGAGCGACGTCCGGTACGGACAGCGGGCCGGCCAGGTGCTCCTCGATGTAGCCCTGGGCGGCGGCGACGAAGGGGTGGTGGCGCCCGGCTCCGTCGTTCCTCGGCAACTCGGCAATGCGCCACAGGGCGGCCCAGACCTCGGCGGAGGCCCGGGAGGGAGAAGCCGGCATGGCCGTCACGGCGTGTCGGAGCAGATCGGCCAGGCGCGTGCTCTTGGCCGCGGCGTCCTGCATCACCGGTACCACCCGCGCGGTTCCGCCATCGTGAAGCCGTAGATGAACGTAGAAATGCTCCGATCTGCCCCGGTAGTGAAAGTGTACCTCCGTGTTCGGCGGTACCAGGCTGACGTGACCGGGCCGGATGGCGTGGACCGACTGCCCGAGGGAGAGTTCGCCCGCGTAGTTGTACAGGTGTAGCTGCCACAGGTCGGGCAGCCGGAAGACGTCGTGCGCGGTGGAGACACCGTGCACCCCGACGCCGGCATCGACCACGGTGGGCGGCTCCTCGAGCCGTAGTGTTACGAGCTTCACGAGGACGGAAATTTACCAGCAATGGAGGATTTTAGGCCACGACTCAGCCGGACGGAGCACGTACGTTCGTCGCATGTCAACCAGCAAGCAACTCCTGACCTCGGTTCAGGTGGCGCGCTTCGTGGCGCAGGGATTTCTGCGCTTGGACGGAGTGGTGCCGGATGAGATCAATGAACGGGCCGTCGCAACCTTGACCGAGGGCATACCAGATGTGCCCTACGGCACTCCGCTGGGCAAGGCGTTCGCGCAGAGCAACTTTGTCCACGAGCTGCTCGCTCTGCCGGTCATCGCCGGCGCCGTGGAGAGCCTGGTCGGCCCTGAGCCGACCGTGGATCACCATGCGGTGCATGTGCGTGAGCCGCACGAGGGACAGGCACAGCCGCTCCACGGAGACGCGATCATCGACGTGCGGCCGGACGCGTTCGACATCCAGCTCATGTACTACCCCCACGAGGTGACCGCCGAGATGGGCGGCACGCTCAGCGTGCCCGGAAGCCATCTGCGAAGGATCAACGAGACGGACGTCGGCCGCGTGCAGAACCTCAGGGGACAGACACGGCTGACCTGCCCGGCAGGCACGGTCGTCCTCGTCCACCACGGCATCTGGCACAGTGGTCGCCGCAACGACACCGCGCGCCGTCGCCACATGTACAAACTCCGTCTCAATCCGACCGTGCCACAGGTGCGCCTGTGGGACACCTCCGACCTGCACGACCCGGCCGTTACCGCGGAACTCAACACGTATTTCCCCTGGTACGAGCAGGCCACCGCTCGGCTGGAGATCTACAACCGGGTCCTCTTGTGGCGAGCCCTGACCGGCGACCACTCGTTCGACATCGATTACTGGGTCACGCGCGTCAGCAACCGGCCGACCTTGGGGAGCCACTCATGAGACAGCACGTTCTGGTCCTCTATCTCGCGACGTCGGCGCTCGACTCCCACGTCGTGGGCTGGTCCCGATACGACGGGACCGGCCGAACTCGTCCGACAACCGGCGACAGCGACGAGCCGCCCTACCCCACCGGGCTTGCCGCCCTGCACGACGGGTGGCGTCTGTTCCAGGCCTCCCAACTGCTGCCGCCGCAGTCCGGCCACGAGTACGACGTCTCCTTTCTCAAGCACGAGTTCTTCTTCGAGAAGCTGGAGGAAGGCTCCCGCCCTTGACCCGGTACGGCAACCGCGCCCGAGCGGCCCGGCCGGAAGCGTCCAGCCACGGGTGAACGGTAACTCGTGGCTGGACACGTCCAGGGTGCCCGGCGGAGTTCAGCGGTTGAACGTCAGGCGCGGTGCCGCGTTGCGGGCCAGTGCGTGGGCCTGGTCGGGCGACCAGGTGCCGGCGGGCGGGTCGACGATGCCGTACTCGGGGTCGATCGTACCGGCGGTGTTGCGCGTGCAGCGGCCGTCGGACTCACCGGGGAGCTTTATCCACAGGTAGGCGTCGACGAGCGGGACGCGGGTACATGGATGGATGTGAATCAGTAGCCGTAGATCATCTTGTAGGCGACCTCGGGGAGGAACTGTCCGGCCGAGGAGCCGCCTCCGACGCCGCAGTTGCCGTCGGACTCGCCCGGGGCCTTGATCCACAAGAGCATCTCGGCGCCTCCACCCTGCTGGGTGGGGGTGCCGATACGGCGGCCTGAGGGGTTGCACCACTGGCCGTTGGAGCCGTTGCCATTGCGGCTGGTGTCCACGACGAACGGCTTGGTGTAGCCGTAGCGGGCGTTGAGTTCACTGTTGACGGCGTTGCCGTAGGCGGTGTTCTCGGCCGTGGTGAAGTAGTTGGAGACGTTGAGGGAGAAGCCGTGGGCCTGGCGGAGGCCGGCTTCGTGGAGGCGCCGGGCCATGGTCGCCGCGTCCGCCCAACCGGGGTTGCCGGCGTCGAGGTAGACCCAGGTGTTGGGGGCCTGGCGGCTGAACTGGGTGAGGGCGCCGGTGAGCATGCCCTCACGTTCATCGATCTGAGCCTGGGTCATGCAACCGTAGTCCCCGAGGGAGTCCGGTTCGAGGATGACGACGGCCGGGCGGTTGGCGATCCCGCCGGCGAACTGGGCGATCCAGGTCGCGTAGGCGGACGGCGAAGCGGCTCCGCCCGCGGAGTGCCCACCGCAGTAGTCGCGGTTGTAGACGTTGTAGGCGACGAGGATGGGCAGTTTGTCCCTGGAGTCCGCGGCGCCCGCGTACGCGCCGGTGGCGGTGCCGATGGTGCCGCTCCAGGAGCCGAACCAGCGGGCCATCGGGGTATCGGCGAGGGAGGCGTTGATCGCGGGCGCCCGGCCGTCGCCGGGGTTGGCGGCGACCCACCTCTTCGCGCTGGAGTCGGGGTCCACGTAGAACCCGCTGGTCATGGTGGTCGGGTCGGCCGCGTGGGCGGACGGTGCGACAGCGAGCGCAAGCGGCAGCGTGAAGAGCGCTGCCACCAGGACGCGGAGTCTGCGGCGCATGACTGTACCTCGGTTTCCTGACAGGGATGCGTCGCACGCTCTGGTCCCGAGCGTGCGACCTGCTGAGGAAGTGCGGTGGTACGGCGTCCCGTCGGCGCGGCGACTCTCCGGCAGGGACGACATCTCCGAAGGTCGGCAGAGAGCATCACTGGGAGCGCTCCCATTGGGAGCGGTCCCAACAGCGCCGTGGCCTTTGGGGTGTGGTCGGTATCGTGTTGCGGGCTGGTCAAGCTGTCAAGGGTCGACGTAACAACCCGCCCTTCACATGGCGAGGACGAAGCTTTACAGTCCACAACTGGAAGCGCTCCCAGCCCTCTCCGGTCCCTGAAGCTCCGTACCTGTCCTGTCTCGCCCACCGGGCGGTGGCGGCGGCATGGGCCGGGGTGAGACGCTTCCCGTCCGGCCGAGCGGGAAGGGCTCATGGCTCATGGCAGAAGATGCGCCGCGTCGGCAGCCGACGCTCGACGAGGTGACCGAACTCGCCGGCGTCTCCCGCTCCGTGGCCTCCCGCGCCCTCAACAACGCACCGCACGTCAGCCGCGCCAAACGCGAGGCGGTCGAGCGGGCCGTCCGGCAACTCGGTTACGTACCCAATCCGACCGCCCGCGCTCTGGCCACCCGCCAGACAGGAGCGGCCGCCCTGGTCGTCTCGGGAGAGGATCCGTCGATCTTCGCGGATCCGTTCTTCGCCCAGGTGATCGTGGGGGCGTCGGCCGCTCTGGAGGAGGCCGACCTGCATCTGATGCTGTGCCTGGCCGCTTCCGACCGGGGTCGCAAGCGGGTGGAGGAACTCCTTCGCTCCAAGGGCGCCGACGGCGTCATGCTGATGGCGCTGCGTGAGAACGATCCACTGGCCCGTATGGCCGAGGAGGCGGTGATGCCCGTCGTGTTCGGTGGACGCCCGGTCGGATCGGCTCCCCGGTGGTACGTGGACGTCGACAACGTCGGTGGAGCGCGCGAGGCGACCGAGTACCTGGTCTCGCGGGGCCGGACGCGCGTAGCCGCGATCTGCGGGCGTCTGGACACCGAGGCCGGGCGCGCCCGGTACCGCGGCTACCGGGACGCCATGCTGGCCGCCGGCCTCGATCCGTTCCCGCCGCAGGAGGGGGACTTCACCGAGCCCAGCGGGGCCGCCGCCATGGCCGCACTCCTGGCGAACCGCCCCGACCTGGACGGGGTGTTCGCCGCCAACGACAACATGGGTGCGGGAGCGCTGCGCACGTTGCGCGAGGCCGGCCGACTGGTCCCCGCCGATGTCGCAGTGGTCGGCTTCGACGACCTGGCCGTCGCCCAGATCGCCGATCCGCCGCTCACCACCGTCCGTCAGCCCATTGCGGCTTTGGGACGGGAGATGGCACGCATGCTCGTCGCGCTCGTCAACGGACAGGACCCCACCCCGCTGATCCTGCCTACCCGCCTGGTCACCCGCTTCAGCGCCTGACGGCTGTGACCCCTACTGCTGAGGGGCCAGACCGCGTTGGCGCAGCCACTTCAGCTGCACCGCGGTGTTCCGGCCGAAGCCGCCGCCGTGGTCGGCGAAGGGCCAGACGGTCATGGTCCGGTCCACACCCGCGTAGTGGTTGAAGGCGGCGTAGACGGTGGAGGGCGGGCAGATCGGGTCCATGAGGCCGACGCTGAACAGTGCCGGGGCCGTCGCCCGACGGGCGAATTGGACACCGTCGAAGTAGTCGAGTGTGGCGAAAGTCGTCTCGACGCGGTGCGGACTGTGCCAGCGCAGATATCTGGTGAGTTCCAGGTACGGGCCCTCCCCGCTGATCCGCGCCGCCTGGCGGAAGTGGCACAGAAACGGGAGGTCCGGAACGACTGCCGCCACCCGGTCCGGGGCGAGTCCGGCGACCGCGAGGGCCAGGCCGCCACCCTGGCTGCCGCCCGCGACAACGACCCGCCCGGCATCCAGTCCGGGCAGTTCGACGATCGCGTCCAGGGCGCGTACACAGTCCGTCATGAGGCGGCGGTAGTAGTAGTTGTCAGGTGAGTCGACGCCGCGGGTCATGAAGCCTTCGGCCCATTGCGTTCCGTCGCCCTCGCCGTGGTCCGGGGTGTCGTGGCCCTGTCCGCGGCTGTCGACGACGAGCTGGGCGTAACCGGCCGCGGACCACAGCAGGTGGTCGGTGGGCAGCCCGCGGCCGCCGGAGTACCCGATGTAGGTGACGACGACCGGCAGCGGCGCCTCGGCGCCGCGCGGGCGCAGCAGCCAGGCGGCCACGGGTTCGCCGTTCCAGCCGGGGAAGCGTACGTCGTCGACCTCGACCGTGCTCAGCAGGTGCCGGTCGGTGACCCGCTCAGCCTTCACCGCTCCGCCTCGGGCGCGGGCTTCTGCCAGGGTCCGCTGCCAGAAGGCATCGAAGTCCTCCGGCGCGGACACCTCCGGCCGGTAGGCGAGGAGTTCGTCAGGATTTTGATCAGACAGAGCCATGGTGGTCCTTGTGACGAGGGGCAGGAAGGGAAGCAGCGTGGCGGCCTCGGGCGCGGGAAGCCGACTCGACGCCGGAGACGGCGCCGGGGTGCAACGGGCAGGCGAGGCAGGACGCAGGGTTGATCGAAGGTGTCAGAATGGCGGTTGCAGCAGTCGAGGGGATGGGGAAAGGCGACCGTGCCGGACAACCGATCGGGAAGACCTTCGGCGGACGAACACAGGGAGCGTGGCGCGGGACCCGCATCGGTGACGATTGCGTACATCGCCGAGTCCGCGGGCGTCTCGATTCCCACCGTGTCGAAAGTGCTCAACGGTCGTTCCGGAGTGTCCGACGAGACCCGGGCCCGGGTCGAGCAGCTGATCCATGAGTACGGCTACCGCAAGCCTCCCCAGAGCCGGAGCAATCTGGTGGAGCTGGTGTTCCGCGAGCTGGAGCACCTGTGGTCCGTGGAGATCATCCGCGGAGTCGAGCGCGTGGCCCGCAGGAACGGGGTCGGGTTGCTGGTGTCGGAGTTCGGGCTTCTGGACGCGGACGGAAGGTCCATCGGCGACACGGTGGGGCGGCGACCGCAGGCCGTACTGTCGGTGGCCCAGCTCCTCGAGACGGAGCGGGAGCAACTGACCGCCAAGGGCATCCCCTTCGTTGTGTTCGACCCGATCGACGAGTTGCCCGACGGAGTGCCGTTCGTGGGAGCGACGAACTGGAGAGGTGGTCAGGCGGCGACCCGGCATCTGATCGAATTGGGGCACCGGCGCATCGCCATGATCAGCGGGCCGGACCACGACTTCTGCCGCGCTCGGCTCTCCGGTTACGTCTCCGCCTTGGCGGAGGCGGGCCTGCCGACGGACCCCGGTCTGGTGGTGAAGACGCAGCTCTCGCGTGAACACGGGTACGTGGCGGCGCGGGAGCTGCTGTCCCGCCCCGAACGTCCCACCGCCGTGTTCACCGCCAACGACATGCAGGCGCTCGGTGTCTATCAGGCCGCGCGGGAGCTGGGCCTGGGTATCCCGCATGACCTGAGCGTGGTGGGTTTCGACGACGTGCCGGCCGTGGCCTGGATGGATCCGCCCCTGACCACTGTCCATCAGCCGCTGGCCGAGATGGCGACGGCCGCCACCGAGCTGGCCCTCGCGCTCGGCCGGGGTGAGGCGGTGCCCCAGGTGGGGCTGGAGATCGTGACCACCCTCACCGTCCGGGAGAGCACGGCTGTGCCGAAGGAGGAGTGAGCCCGCGGGGAACGGACCGCTGTGCCCTGGCCGCCCGGGGGAGCGGGCGGCCGGGGAGCGAGGCCGGTCAGGAGGCCGTGCCGGTGACCGAGGATCCGGACTTGGTGACGTGGTAGGTGACGGTGGCTCCGCTGTAGAAGTGGAAGGTCAGCGTCACCGGCTCGGTGTCGCGGAGCGCGTTCAGGAATTCGGGGGTCAGGATGATCTCGCCGCCCGGGTAGTCCGGTGAGTAGGCCTTGTTGAACTCCTGGTAAGGAGTCCAGCTGGTCTGGCCGGCGTTGGTGCCGTCGGCGTACGTGGCGTGCATGGTCGCCAGTACGTCACCCCGGTACTGCGTGGGGATGGTGAACGAGCTCGTCGTCCCGGTGGCGTCCGTCAGGACCGGCGTGTCGTGGCTGACCACGTCGATCTGCCACGGCAGCCCGCGGGAGAACCGGGCTCGGAGCGTGGCGTTGACCCCGTAGGCACGATCGCCGGCGAGCCGGGTCAGGGCCTTGGCCGTGAGGGTGAGCCGGTTTCCGGAGACGGTGTAGTCGCGTCCCGCGACCAGCTTGGTGCGGCCGTGCCACAGGCCGCGGAAGCTGGTTCCGTTCCGGTTCAGGGTGAGCGACTGGGCGGTGATGGGGCTGGACTTCGGCAGGAAGATCTTGTCGAAGGAGGTGGTTCCCGAGCGGGTGGTCCAGCTGGACTTGATCCAGGCGAACAGGGCGGGGTCCCGCCATTGCAGGGTCTCGCGGTTCAGGTAGGCGAAGGGGTCCCACAGCGCCGTGGTGACGCCGGCGACTCGCGCCTTGTATCCGAGGTGTTCGAAGTACTTCAGCGCCTCGCCGCGCTCGACGCGGTCCGGATGGTTGTGGTCCGGCCAGCTGAGCAGGCCGTACTCGCCGAGGTAGACGGGGATGCCCTTGGCGACGAACGTGTCGTGCATGCGGGCGAAGGCGTCGTCGAGGTCCTTCTGGGCGTTGTCGTCGTAATGGGTGCCGCCCGCGATGTTCACGCTGAACGGGTACCAGCTGTAGTAGTGCACGGTGGCGACGAGGTTGCTGTCGTCCAGCGCGTCGATGGTGGCGGACAGATCGTCCATGAGGGTCTGGGAGGGCGTGCAGCCCACCGTGGGCAGGACCAGCAGACGGTTTGCGTTGCCGCCGCCGGAGGAGCGGACGATGGAGTGGAAGGAGGTGTTGAGCTCGTTGAGGAGCTGGGTCTTCCGCGCGTCCGTGGCGTTGTCGAAGACCGGTTCGTTGACGCTCTCGAAGAGCAGGGCGCGCGGCGCGTCCCGGAATCTCTCGGCTATCTGGCTCCACAGGGCGTTGAAGCGGGCGAGTACCTCGTCATGGTCGGTGGACATCTTCGAAATCCACTGCCATGAGTCGTGGTGGATGTTGATCACGACGTACAGGCCCTCGGCGAGCGCCCAGTCGACAACCTGCTCGACGCGGTTCATGTACGCGGCGTCGATGGTGTAGGGGGCGGTGGCCGAGTGGTGGTCGGTCCAGGTCACCGGGATGCGGACGCTGCGGAAGCCCTGCGCGCGGACGGTGGCGAGCAGCTTTCTGGTGGTCAGCGGGTTGCCCCAGGACGTCTCGTCGGGAATGGCGTCCAGGGTGTTGCCCAGGTTCCAGCTGGGCTGCATCGCCGCGACGGCGTCCATGGCGGAAGCCGGGACCCTGACCGCCGACGATGACGCTTCCCTTGTGCCGTCGGGCGCGGCCAGTGCCGTGCCGCCGGTCAGCCCCAGCATGACGACCAGGGTCAGCAGCAGGGCCGCCAGGCGTCCCGGGCCCCGACTTCGGCGGTGTGCGGGGAGCCGTATGTCCTTCATATGTCGTCCTTCTCGGTCGGTCGGGCCTTGATGCGCACTGCTGTCATGACGGCTCTTTGGGCGGAGAGGGTTGGCTAGCACTGCTCTGGCGGATGGTCAGAGTCGGCTGCAGAAGGACCCGTTCGTCCGTCGGCGGCTCGCCCCGCTGTGCGGCGGTCAGCCGCCGGATCATCTGGCCGACCGCCACGCGGCCCAGTTCCTGTCCGGGGCCGGACACGGTGGTGAGGGCGGGTGTGTGCTGCTCGGCAAGCTGCTCCGGGCAGAGGGCGACCACCGAGGCGTCCTCGGGAACGGACCGTCCAGCGGCCTTCAGCAGGCCGAGCAGCGGGCCGATCGCCGCCTCGTTCTGCACCACGAAGCCCGTGGTGCCGGGTCGGTCGGCGAGGATCCGGGTCAGGGTCCAGGCGGTGGATTCGTACGTGCCCTCGCAGGGCCGGTGCAGGAAGCGCACTCGCCGCTGCTCCGCCCGTTCGCGGAAGCCGGCCAGGGTTCGTTCGGCGTATCCGGCATGCCGCTCGTAGACGCCGGAGCCGTAGCCGATGAAGCCCACGTCCCGATGGCCGAGGTCCGCCAGATGGTCCGCGCACAGGGCGCCCGCGGCGGTGAAGTCGTGGTCGACGCAGGACAGTTGGTGCGGGTCGTCCGGTAGGCCGATCAGCACGGTCTGTGTGCCCCGGGCGCGCAGCGCGGGGATGCGAGGGTCGCCCAGTTGGACGTCCATGAGGATCACGCCGTCGGCCAGCCCGCTCGCCGCGACGCGCCGCACTCCCTCGGGGCCCTCCTCGTCGGTGACCAGCAGGACGTCGTACCCGTGCCGCCGTGCCTCGGTCGTGACCGAGATGGCGATCTCCATCATGACCGGGACGTACATGTCCGTCCGCAGCGGCATCACCAGCGCGATGATGCGGGAGCGGCGGCCGGCCAGCGTCCTGGCTCCGGCGTTGGGGTGGAAGCCGAGTTCCGCCACGGAGCGCAGGACACGGCCGCGGGTCGTCTCGGAGATCTGGTGGGAGCCGTTCAGGACGTAGCTGACCGTGCTGGACGAGACACCCGCGTGTTTCGCCACGTCGGCGATGGTCACCATGATGGTGTGCCGGCGTCCTTGAACCCGGGATCGATGCCTGTCTTCTGCTGTCCGCCATCGCGGTTCAACTCGTGCGTCATGGTCGGGCCCCTTCCCCTGGAGCTGTCGAAGCGCTTCACTTGGCACGGGAAGTTAGCGGGCTTGTTTCGTGCGAAACAAGAGCCCAGATGGAAAGAAAGTTTCTCTGCCTGGTCCATTGACAGCCCGTGCGAGCACTGGCAGCGTCGATGCGCTTCGACAAACTCACGCTCAAGCCGTCATTCATATCCGCCTGCAGAGGGATCTGATTCGTGGCCACTCCGTTCCCTTCCGCTGCCGTCCGGCTGCCGTTCCGTGATCCGGCCCCGCGACGCCGACACCGGCTGCTACCTCGGTCTCAAGGACGACGCCTCGCTCGTCGTGGACCGGACGGTGCTCAAGAGCTGGTTCATCAACGAAACTTTCCAGCCCGGCGTAGCGAGGACGGCCGGCGCCGTCCGCCCGGGACTCCCATCGGGCGGACAACGGCTCTGACGCGAACGACGGTGCTCACCGTGGTGACCGCCCTGTGGGTGGCGCTCCTGGCCGGATTGGGTGCCGCCGCGACGGCACGGGCGGCCACCGTGGATCCGAACGCGTGGTACGTGCTGGTCAACCGCAACAGCGGCAAGGCCGTCGAGGTGGAGAACGCCTCCACCGCTGACGGCGCCAAGGTCATGCAGTTCACCGACGGGGGCGGGGCCAACCAGCAGTGGCAACTGGTCCCCACGACGGGAGTGCTGGCGCAGGCGCACACCGCCGGGCGGGTGAAGGACGCCGGGAACACGGTGCAGTACAGCTGGCCCGGCGTGTACTTCGAGGGCACCGTCAGGGGTACCGGCGTGGGCATCGTGCTCAACGACTCGGCCGCCGACTACGACGTCCAGGTCGACGGAGCCACCGTCGCCACGCTCGTCACGCCCGGCCGGACCACGCACTGGATCAACGGTCTACAGGACCGCGTGCACACCGTCCGGCTCGTCAAGCGCAACGACAGCCCAGGGGACACCAGCACGTTCGGAGGCTTCGTCGCCGCGCCGGGCGGTGCCGTGCTGAGCAAACCGGCGGCCCGCAACCGCCAGATCGAGTTCATCGGGGATTCCCTCACGGTGGGCTACGGCAACCTCTCGACCTCGCGCGACTGCACCTGGGACCGGGTCAGGCGGACCACCAACGCCGACGTGAGCTACGGCGCCCTGACCGCCCGGCAACTGAACGCCGACTACCAGATCAACGGCTATTCGGGCCTCGGCATGGTGCGCAACTACAACGGAGGCTCTCCGGACGTCACCTACCGGACCTTCTACGACCGTGCCCTGCTCAACGTGTCCGGCGACGTCTGGCAGAACCCGGGCACCTGGCGCCCTCAGCTCGTGGTGGTCAACCTGGGCACCAACGACTTCTCGACCGCCATCAACCCCGGTGAGCCGTGGACGCCCGACAGCCTGGCGGCCGCCTACCGCACCGCCTACGGCGACTTCCTCCAGAAGCTGCGGACGCGCTACGGGGCCACGACCACCATCGTGGCGGTCGGCACCGGTCAGTTCGCCGGCCATGTCCAGCAGGTGGTCAAGGCACGCAACGACGCCGGTGACAGCCGGGTACGCTACTGGTCCCTCGACGACTCGGGGCTGGACTTCCTGGGCTGCGACTGGCACTACTCGGCGCACGACGACCGACTCATCTCCGACCGGCTCACGTCGTTCATCGCCGGTCTGCCGATCGGCTGGTGACGGCACCGACCACCCAAGAGCACCACAGACCCGACTACGGGACCTCCCACTCCGGAAGCGGTGCGGCTGGACCCGACGGTCGGGATCGCCACCCCCGGCCACCGTGCTCGGGCCGCCATGAGCTTCTTCATGGCGGCCCTTGCATCGGTGTCGTAGCACGGCGTTTTCGTGGCGCTGGACGAGGAGTCCGGCCCCCTTCGAGGCGTTCCGCCCGTAGAAGCACCGCGGGAACGCAAGCCCCCGGACTCGCCTCGCCGCCGGTCTTCACCGCCGCCAGTACGACCTGGTGATGGCCGGTTCCGTGCTCGCCGTCCTGCCGACCGTCGCGGTGTTCGTCCTGCGGCCCCCATACAGACAGAAGTGGAGAAACGCGTGTACGAGCCTGCCGAGCGGGTCCTTTTCGGCGCCGCTTACTACCACGAGTACCAGCCGCACGACCGGCTCCAGGAGGACCTGGACCTGATGGCCGAGGCCCGGTTCTCGGTGATCCGGGTCGGGGAGTCGGTGTGGTCGACCTGGGAACCGGAGAACGGCCGGTTCGCGCTGGAGTGGCTGCGCCCGGTGCTGGACGGCGCGCACGAGCGTGGGATAGGGGTGATCATCGGCACTCCCACCTACGCGGTTCCGCCGTGGCTGGCCAGGCAGTATCCCGAGATCGCGGGGGAGCGGCGCACCGGGGAGCGGATCGCGTGGGGCCACCGGCAGGAGGTCGACTTCACCCACCCGGCCTTCCGCTTCCACGCCGAGCGAGTCATCCGCAAGATCGTGGAGCACTACGCCGACCACCCCGCGGTCGTCGGCTTCCAGGTCGACAACGAGCCGGGCGTGGCGCTTCTGCACAACCACGGGGTCTTCCAGAGGTTCGTCGACGACCTGCGCCACCGCTACCAGGATGTCGAAACGCTCAACCGGGAGTGGGGCCTGGTCTACTGGTCGCACCGGCTCAGCGACTGGGCTGACCTGTGGCGCCCCGACGGCAACGCGCAGCCGCAGTACGACCTGGCGTGGCGGCGCTTCCAGGCCCGCCAGACCACCGAATTCATCGCCTGGCAGGCCGACCTCGTACGGGAATACGCCAGGCCGGGGCAGTTCGTCACCACGTGCATCTCCTACGACCGGGTGGCGGCCGAGGACGCCGAACTGACGAAGGCGCTGGATGTCACCGCCGGGAACCCGTACTACGCCATGCAGGACGGTCTGGCGCTTCCGGACCGGGACACCGCCCCCCAGGGGTGGGCGAGCCGCGGGACCTGGGCCCTGTACCAGAGCGCCGATCGGATGTACGCCTCCCGGCAGGAGCCGTTCCTGGTCACCGAGACCGACGCCCAGGCCATCGGCGGCCCGGAGATGAACTACCCGGCCTACGACGGCCAGTGGCGCCAGGCGGCGTGGGCACTGATCTCCCGCGGCGCGTCCATGATCGAGTACTGGCACTGGCACACCCTGCACTTCGGCACCGAGACCTTCTGGGGCGGGATCCTCCCGCACAGCGGCCGCCCTGGCCGCAGCTACCGGGAACTGGCCCGGCTGGGGGAGGAGCTGGAGACGGCGGGCGGTCTTGTCGCGGGACTGCGCCCGGACGCCGACGCGGCCTTCCTCTTCGACCACCCCAGTATGTGGGCGCTACAGCACCAGCCGCCGCTTTCCACCCCCGACGGCGGTCCCGACACCGGCTCCTACGGGCGCCTGTTCGGCGCCTTCTACCGCGGCGCCTTCGACGCGGGGCTGCAGGCACGCATCGTCCACCCGGGCCAGCTGGACACCGCCGACCTGCCGCCGCTGCTGGTCGCGTCCGGCTACTACATCGCCGAGGACCAGGTCCTGGACCGGCTGCTGGCGTACGCGCAAGCGGGCGGCCATCTCCTGCTCGGTCCGCGCACCGGCTACGCCGACCACGAGGCCAGGGCGCGTACCGACGTCCAGCCCGCACGCCTGGCCGCGGCGGCAGGCGTCGCTTACGAGGAGTTCTCCAACCTGGCGTCGGCGCTGCCGGTCACCGGTACGGATGCGATGCCGCTGCCGTCGGCCGCGCGCGCGACGGCCTGGGCCGACGCGTTGTCCCCCGCCGAGGCCGAGGTACTGGCCGCTTACGAGCACCCGCACTTCGCCCGGTGGCCCGCTGTGACCACCCACCGTTACGGAGCCGGGCGGATCACCTGCGTGGGCACCGTCCCGGACCAGACCCTGGCCCGCGCGCTGTTCCAGTGGGCCGCCACCGGCACGGACCCGTGGCGCCCCGGCCACCCGTCGATCACCTCCACCGGGGCCACCGCCAGGGACGGCAGCCGGCTGCGCTTCGTGCACAACTGGTCATGGGACCAGACCGCCTTCCCGCTGCCGAGCCCGGTCCGCGATGTCCTCACCGGCCGGCGGTACGCGGCCGGCGACACCTTGTCTCTGGGCCCGTGGGACGTGCGGGTGTGCGTCGAGGAAGCCGTGCCGTCGGCCGAACCGGGCGCCGACGCGAGCGAGTAGCCAAAGTGGTCGGGCCCCGGCCACGACCGGGGCCCTGCCCTTGCCGGGACGGCATCGGCCTGGGCCATCAGCATGGCTCATCTGCCGGTGGTCCCGCCGCCGGCCGCCCGCTTCGGCCTCCGGTCCGGGAGCAACCGCACCCCCGGACCGACGAATGGCTGGTCCAAGGCGAAATCGCCTAGGTGAGGGCCGCTTGCCAGGAGGTGCCGTTGCTGGTGGCATCGCTTTGCAGGCGGTCGCGAGCGGCGGTGTCGCCGTACAGGCTCCAGCGGAACCAGTCCAGGAAGGTGTTCTTCGTCTGGGCGTAGTACCGGTAGTCCGGGACCAGGTACTGGCCGTGGTCCGCCCCGACGTGAGTGAGGAACGCCTTCGGCGCGCGGAGTTCGTTGTACGCCTGCCGCGCCGAGTTGATGTCGCAGGTCCCGTCGTTGCTGCCGTGGATGAACAGCACCTTGGCGGCCAGGCCTGCCGGGTTGCCCATGTCCACGCAGGCGACCGGGACGGCGGCGACGATGCGGTTGTCCGGCCAGGCGGTGAGCAGGCCGTGGGTGGTCATACCGCCCATCGAGTGGCCGGATACCCCGACTCCGGCTCGGGTGTCGATGTGCCCGGCGAACGGGTCGCCCGCGGTGTTGTTCAGCGCCAGTGTCCGGGTGAGGACCTCGGAGACGTCCTTCGACCAGTTGCCGTTGTAGACGCTGCCGATGTTGGTGTTGTCGGAGAACGAGGGAGCGGGGCAGATGAAGCCCGCGGAAGCCAGGTCGTGGGTCTGCGAGGAATAGCAGTCGGAGTTGCACCCCATGCCGTGGCTCCATTCGGCGATGGGGAAGACGCCGCCTGCGATGGGGGCGTTCGGGATGGGGTTGCCGCCCGGGGTGCCGGCGGCCGGGTAGTAGATCTTCGTGGTCAGTTGGCGGTTGCCGCGGGACCAGTTGAACTGGCGCACACCGATGGCGAACTGCGCGGTGGGCGCCTGCCGCGGTGAGGACATCCGGGGTGCCAGCAGGGTGCCGGCGGCCGCGCTGCTGCCGAGCAGGGACATGCCAACGCCCGTCGCCGCTGCCGCGCCGAGGCCCAGTAAGGTACGCCGTCGCACTGACATTGATGACTCCTTGTTGGTGTGGGGGTGAGGCGGGCCGCACAGACGCGGTGCATCAGCGTGGTGGGTCCCGCGGTGTTGTTTTCATGGGGCCGGGCCGTCAGCTCGGTCCCCGGCCCCATGAAAGAGGGGCCGGGACGCTCATTGCCGGTGCGGATCAGTTCTCCGTGGCTGATGTCCTTGGTCCAGGCGCCGGAAGGGAAGCCCACGTTGTTGGCACGGGCGAAGGGATTGGATTCGCCGGCCGCGAGTGGCTGCCACTGGCCGTTGAGGCCGCCCCATTTGTTCGCGGTCGTCATGAAGACGTGCCACTTGCCGTTCGCGTACACCACTGACGGCTCCTTGAACGGGGGTCCGCGATGCGGGGGTGCCTCCGGAAGCGATGGTGGCTCCGGAAGGGGAGGCGAACAGCGCCATCGCCAGCCTTAGCAGCAGAGTTACGGCAGCGCGAACGTATCGCGAGCGCGGTCGGCGTCCTGGATGCATGAAAGCTCCATGGGGTCGGCCGGAGGCCCGTCACACAAATGTCGCGTGTGTCCTCGGAAACCAGCATGGCGGCAACGCGTGGGGGGCCTTACCGGTACGGATGGCGCGGGTGCTGTCGTGGGCGATCTGCGGGGGGTACTCGATATTCAGGCGTGGACGAAATATCGCGCGGTCGGCGAGGCGTGGCCGGCCGGGAAGACGCGCCTGTTGGTCGTCATGACATGACCTTCCGACGGCATGTACGGGCGGGGAGCGCAAAAACGGGGGGCGGCAAGTGGCGCCGATACATCCCATGACCTCTCTAGGGGTCCCATGGGACCTTGGAGCCTGTCAAGAGGCTTGACGTCGAATGATGCAGGGGGTTGCCGTGCCATTCGGGACGAAATCCTGCGGTGTGGCGGCGGTAGAGGAGGTCAAACATCACATCACGTTGACGAGCACGCCCTGCGGGAGCAACTCCGGTCGGCGGTTTCGTCGCGATTGCTACGCGAGTCCGGTGCGCGGTATTGACACTCTTCAGCGCTGCTCTACCATCCATCGTTGTCCGATAGTTCGGCCTTAGTTCGAGATGTCGAACACCTTGATTTCCACAGGAGAGGGGCGGCCTGTCGACCAACCCCACCTTTCTGCGGTTCCGCCAGGGAGACGCGGTCCTGGAATCGTTGCCGCTGTCGCCCGTCGGGGACGGCCGCGGGACGGCGCCGGCTCCCGCCGCCGGCGCCGTCGACGTGAGTTCATCGCTGCCGTACGAGCGATTTCGACTCGGTGGATGCCTGACCCTGCGCGTCCAGGACGTAGAGGTGATAGTCACCGACCGCTGGCGGAACCTTGATGGTCGTCGCGGTTCCCCTCGCCTTGGTCATGGTGGGGCCGACGGCGAACGTCGTCGTACCGGAAGGAGCCAGCCAGAGAGTTCTGCTCCCGTCACCGGCGCTTCGGACGGGAATGGACGACACACCCTTGCCGACGAACGTGCTGGCCGGCAGAACGTAGTCCGGCAGGGCCAGTCTGCCCCGGGGGACGATGTCCTTGTAGGTGTTCTCCAGGCCTGCGTTCACGGCGATGCTGTACGCCTGTGACGGCCACACGTTGTCCGCGTACGCGCGCACGTCCTCGATGGTGCTGTTCGGGACGTTCTTGTCGGCGATCTTGTTGATCGTGCCGTAGGTGTTGGTGATGCTCAGGTCGTGCTGTCGGCCCCACGTGCCGGAGTTGATGGCGTAGTTGACATTCGGGTCCAGGTGGAGCACGTTGTCGCGGTAATTGATGTAGGCGGAGCCTTCATCGGGGTGGAGTCCGTACTTGTGGCCGGCCGGAACGCCCTGGATATAGTTGTTGTCGATCTCGGTTCCCGGCTGGCTGCCCAACGTGTAGATGGGAGCGGAGTCGCCGAGCACCTGCATCGTGTCGATGATCTGGTTGTGGCTGATGGTGTTGTTCTTCGCCGTGGTGGTCGGCACGCCGGGGCGGACCGAGTTCGCCGAACCGTCGAAGTTCCACCATCCCCAGCCGAGTGTGATGCCCGCCCAGGGGGTCTTCTCGATCTGGTTGTGCCGCACGGACAGGGAATCGGCGAAGTAGGCCGATACGGCGCTGGACCCCTGGAACAGCACCGCACTGTCGTAGAGGTAGTTGTCCGTTATCGAGATGTTCTTGCAGACTCCCTCGACGTTTGCCGGGTACTTCTCGCCGTTTGACGAGGTGTGGTCCCCGATGTACACATGCTGGGGATGCCCGACGGTGACGGCGGATCCGGCGATGTCATTGGTGTAGTTGCCGATCAACTGCGTGTCCGTCACGTCGTTGACCATGTTGATTCCGTCAGCGCCGGTGTGCTGCACCGTGTTGCGCCGCAGGATGATCCCGTCGGCGTTCTCGATCTGTATGATCCCCGGCGGCAGGTCGACGTTGCGGTAGGAGTAGGCGTGGAAGTTCTCCTTCGCGTACACGAGTGAGCTCGCGTTTCCCTGCTGGCCCTGTCTGAACACGGAGCCCGCCACTTCGACCAGGTTCCAGTCGGAGTGCTCGACGGTGAGTCCGGAGAAGGTGATGTTCCGAACGTGGTCGGTCGTGGACGTTCCCGCGATCCTGATCAGGGTGGACAGCTTGTTCGGCGCGAAGACCTGTGCGGTCGTCATGTCCTCGGGGTCGGACTTGTAGTAGTACAGCCGGTGATTCGTCTTGTCGAAGTAGAACTCGCCCGGCTGGTCCAGGAACTCGTACGCGTTCATGAAGGTGTGGGTACCGTCGGCTTTGAAATGCCCGTTCGGCGGGCCCTGGGCGATGGCCGCGCCCGGCTGCTGGAAGAGAGCCACGCGATGGGCGCCGTCCGAGCTCGTGGTGATCTCACGGACTCCCACGATGGCCGTGGTCCAGGTCGTCGCGGACTTGATTTCGACGTCGTCCTGGTTGAGGGCGACCGCAGGCAGATCCGCGAGGCTGTACTTGGCTCCGTCGCACTGCGAACCGGACTCCCAGGCCCAGGGAGCCTGGCCGGCCGTGATGGTGTAGGTACCGTGGCATCCCGCCGAGCTGATCGTCTTCGAAGCCATCTGGGCCCGCTTGCCGTTGACGTAGAGCGCGCGGAGCTTGTCGTCGCGGTTCAGCCGAGCCTGCCAGATGTTCCCGCTGTGCCGAGTCCAGCCGGTCACCTGAACGCCTCCGTTCAGGACCGGCTTCTCGCCCCGGTAGGCGGCGTACACGACACGGTGGCCGTTGGTTCCGGAATCGGCCGGTGTGAAGTCGATCGTGCTGCTCACCGGGTAGTTTCCGCCGCGGAGATATACGTGGATGTCTCCGTTCATGTTGTTGTTGACGGTGCGCACGACGTCCCGCGCGTGCCGCAGGGTCTTGAACGGCGCCGTGATCGTGCCGGGGTTGGCGTCGTCACCGTCGGGGGCGACGTAGTACGTCGCCTGAGTCGCGGCCGAGGCCGGGGTCGGTGCCGTGAGGGATGTCAGCGGCACAGCGGCGACCGTCATCGCAAGCGCTGCCGACAACGTGCGGACGGTGGAGGTGACTGGCTTCATCGGCTGCTCCTCGTGCTGGTTCGGGCGGTGGGGCAGGCGTTCATGCGGCGGCTCCCTGGGCCGGGGTGTCGAACGGTGTGCGGTAGCTCGGGGCGTTGGTGCGCAGCTGGAGGCGGAGGGTGAGCCGAATACGGGTGGACGCGGGCAGCCGGACCGTCAGGAAGACGCTGTCGCAGGACTCCTCCGTCTCGGTGGCGGCCGGCTCGGTGTGGCCGTAGTCGTACATGTCCCCGATCCAGCCGTCGTCCTCGCAGGCTGTGTAACGGACGGCGGTGATGGTGTGCTCGGCGAAGGCGCCGGCCTGAACGATCACCGTGCGGTCTGCCTCGGCGGAAAGGTTCACCAGTTCGACCGTCGTCGCCTCGGGGTCGATGGAGGTGACCAGCGCGGCCACATCCGGCGGCAGTCCGGCGCGGCGGGCGTCGGCGTCGTGGTAGCGCAGCCGGGCCTGCTGGAGGCCGCCGTTGTACAGCACCTGGGGCCCGCCCCAGGTCAGCTGGACGAGGGCTTCGGTGACCACGGGGTTGCTCTGCTGCCACACGTGGATGTCGGCCTCGGGCACGTCCAGGTCGCGGTAGCGGTCGATGCGGCGCAGCCGGTGGCGGACCTGGGCCTGGGCGGCGGCGAGGATGCGCTCGGGATAGCCGGGGTCGTCACCGGCGAGGAAGGCGAACCACGCCTTCTCGTGTCCGGACTCCTCCTTGGCCCGGAACGGCCGGACGGTGCGCCAGTCGAGGCCGTCGGCTTCGCGCAACCGCTCCAGCCGGGTGCGGTCGGCGGCGGAGGCCGTGTGGTGCCACAGCGCCACCGGTACGGGCGGGGTGACCGGGTTGTAGTCGAACCAGCCCGAGTCGTTGTGGCGGAACGGAAGGTGGAGGGTGGGCGTGTGGATGTCCGGGCCGAGTTCGGCCACCCACTTGGAGGGGAGACTGGAGTCCGAGTCGGTGAAGGGCATCACCCTGCCGTGGCCGATGAGGGTGTCGAGTGAGGTCGCGACCATGGCGAGGTAGCCGTCGTCCCTGGTGACCGTCGCCGCCGCGAGCGCTGCCACACAGGCCGCGTGGCCCACGCTGTGCCAGCCGTGCGGCCAGGACCAGCCGTAGTGGCCGCCGTACCAGCGGCCTTCCAGCAGGCTGCCGACGACCCCGTCCGGCCCCGCGTTGTCCGGAATGAGACCGTTGTGTGCCTGGGTGCGCTCTCGCCACGCCCCCACGTACTCGACGATCCAGTCGCGGTAGCGGTCCTCGCCAGAGAGGATCCAGGCGTTGAGCACCAGACCGGCCGCCGCGAGGTTGACGGCGGTGTCGCCGACGCCCATCCGGTCGCGCATCCGGGCTCCGAGCCGAGGGTCCGAGGAGAGCGGGTACGGGCCGCCGTCCGCCTCGGGGATCCAGTCGAGCGGGAATCCGTACGTCTGCGCTTCCTTGGGCAGCCAGGGATAGACGTCGCCGTCGAACAGGCCCCTGCGGTCGGGGTCGCTGCCGTTGTGCGGATGGGTGATGACACGGTGCTCGGGGTCGTAGTTGCCCTTGACGGGGTCGACGTACAAATCGGCGAAGCGCAGGGCGCGTTCGGACCAGCGGTCGGGGGCGGCCATGCACAGGAAGTAGAGCAGGAGCAGGCTCTCGCCCTGGTGGAACCAGTCGTAGCCGCGTTCGAACTCGTCGCGCAGCATGTCCAGTTCGGTGAGCTGCCGGGTCACGCCTTCCCAGTGCTTCTCACTGGCCGGCAGCAGATCGTCGGCACCACCGAGGAGATACAGCTGGGGCCAGTTGAAGAACACCTCGTAGAAGTCGTCCACACCGTCACGGGTGGTCAGTCGGCCGGTGTAGTTCAGCCGTCCGTCCGGGCCGGTGAAGTCGCGGGCGAAGCGCCGCCAGGCGTGGTCCAGCAGGTCGAACAGGGCCCGCTGGGCCACGGCCCAGCCAGGTGGTTCGAGCAGCGGCAGCCCTGCCCGGATCTCGGGTGGCGGAACCGGGGGGCCGGAGGGCGGGGCGTCCTCGGCCGAGGAGTGGTCAGCAGAGCTGAGGGGCATGGAAGGAGCTCCGTTCGGGGTGGCGGCGCGATCGCGCACGCCGGGGACGACGGCCGGGCGGACGAGGCAGGTGTCATTCCTTGGTGGCGCCGGCGAGCATCCCGCCGACCAGGAAGCGCTGGGCGAAGAGGAAGACGATCAGCACGGGCGTGATGGCCAGCAGTGTCGCCAGCGCCAGCTGCGGACGCTGGATCGCGAGGGTGCCGACGGCCGGATTGAAGGACGGCACGTTGCTGAGCAGGGTTCCGACGCCCACCTGGACCGGCATCTGGCTGCTCTCGGGAAGCATGACGTACGGCAGGAAGTAGTTGGTCCAGTTGGCGACGAAGCTGAAGAAACCAACGAGCGCGATGACCGGAGTCGCCAGCGGCAGCGCGACGTGCCGGAAGACGCCGAATTCCGAGCAGCCGTCCATGCGTGCCGCTGCCAGCAGGTCCTTCGGCACGGCGGTGGTGAAGTAGATGTACGTCAGGTACACCCCGAACGGGTAGAACGAGTACGGCAGGATGATCGACCACATCGTGCCGATCAGGTGCACCGCATTGATCTCCAGGAACAACGGCACCACCAGCGTGGCGTTCGGCATGAGCATCACGACCAGGGTCGAGACCAGCAGGGTCCGTCGGCCGCGGAACTCGGTCATGGCCAGCGCGTAGCCCGCCGGTACGGCCACACAGAGCGTGATGACCAGGGAAATCGCCGCGTAGAGAGCGGAGTTGCCCAGCCACTGCATGATGGCGTTGTCCTGGAACGCCGTGAGCGCGTCCCAGTTGGCCTTCAGCGCCTGCCAGGAGCCGAAGGAGAGCGGGTTGTCGTGGACCAGTTGCTGGTCGGTCTTGGTCGCCGCGAGGACGAGCCACAGCACCGGCAGCACGAAGAACACCACGAACACGGCCAGCACGGAGCCGGTCAGCAGCCGGGAGGGGCTTTTAGTCGGCATCGAAGAATCCCGACCGTGCGACGAAGATCGCGGCGGCAGAGGCGCTGACGACCAGGAGCTCCACCGAGACCGCGGCGGCGCCGTTGATGTTGTTCATCTGGAAGGCGAAGTCGAACGTCAGCTGGTTGAGCGAGTAGTCGCGTCCGGCCACACCCACGCTGGCGAGGGAGAGCAACTGCGGCTCGACGAAGAGCTGCGCCCCGCCCGCGAAGGCCAGGATCATCATGTACACGATCCACTTGCGGAGCATGGGGATCTGCACGTGCCAGGCGGTCTGCCAGGCGCCGGCGCCGTCGATGCGCGCCGCTTCCATGACGTCCTTGGGGATGTTGTTGAGCGCGCCGTACATGACGACGATCCAGCCGCCCGCGCCGGTCCAGAACGCGATGACCGTGAACAGCAACGGCAGGTTGCCGGGAGCGATGACTTCTCCGAAGGTGTGGAACCCCAGCATGCTCAGGAGCGAACTGACCGGGCTCACCGTGGGGTCGAGCACGAACAGCCACACCAGCACGCTCGCGGCGCCGGCGAGCGCTCCGGGGATGTAGAAGAGGAAGCGCAGTGCCTTGCTGACGGTCCCGGAGGCCAGGCGGTGCAGCAGCAGCGCCAGACCCACCACGAACACCACCAGCGAGGCAAGCCAGAAGATGAGGTAGACCGCGACGTGGTTCACGGCGTCCAGGAAGCGGAAGTCGTGCGCCGTGGTGACGAAGTTGGAGAAGCCGGTAAACCTTCCCCCGGCTTCGGTGAAGGCGAAGTAGACGGCGTACCCGGTCGGAAGGATGCCGAAGGCGATCAGCAGGAGCACATAGCCGGCGACGAAGGCGGTGCCGGCCCGGCTCTGGCGGGCGGCGCCGCGACGGCGCCGGTGGGCGGGGCCGGCCGTGGAGTGGGCGAGGGTCACTGGGCGACCTTGTATCCGTTGGCCTTGGCGTACTTGACGACGGAGTCCTGCCAGGCGGGCAGCATCGACTCGACGGTCTTGCCCTGGGTCAGGGCGGGTTTGACGGTGGCCGCCCAGATCGCCTCCTGGCTGAACTGGCCCGAGCCCCAGCCCGGCCAGACCTGGGAGGCCGCGTCCTTGAGCGCGCTCAGGTCGCCGGCGAAGTATCCGGAGGCGTCCTGCTCCTTCAGCCAGGTCTCGGCTGCGGGTGCGTAGGCCGGGAAACCAGGCGCCTTCTCGCCCTGGTAGGCGTTGTCGGTGGTGACCCACTTCAGGAAGTCGGTGGCGGCCTTGATGTGAGCGGAGTGCCGGGACAGCAGCCAGGTGCCGCCGCCGACGTTGCCGGTGGACGGCGAGGTGTCCCCCTGCCACTGGGGAATGGGCGCTGCCGCGATGTGCTTGGCCGGGGTCTTGAGGGTGTCCTTGAACACCGCGCCGCCGAACCAGGCGGGGCCGGGCATGAGCAGGACCTTGTCGGCCTTGTTCTTGCCGAAGTCGGTGCTGAAGACCCCACTGATGGACAGGGACTTGTTCTTGATCAGCACGTCCATGAGCCTGGCCATCTTGGTACAGGCCTCGCTGGTGGTGTTCACCGAAACCGACTTCGGGCCGGTGATGTGGTTGGCGCCGCACTTGCTCGCCCACAGGTAGATCTCGGGGGCGAAGGAGTCGCCCGCGTCACCCACGAGATAGCCGGGGTGTTCCTCTGCCACCTTCTTGCCGAGCTGCTCGTACTCCTCCCAAGTCGTCGGAACCTGGTAGCCGAACCTCTTCAGCAGTGGCGCGTTGTACCAGAGCACCGCCTGGGAGAGGTCATTGCGCAGGCAATACACGGTGCCGCTCACCGTGCAGACGTCGTTGGCGCCCTCGGCGAACCGCCCCAGGGTCGCAGGGGGGATCAGGCCCTTGTTGAGCGGCGCCGCGAAGCCCGCGTCGACTGCCCAGGTCACCTCGTTGTTCTGAGAGCTGAAGACCACGTCCGGCCAGCCCTTGCGGGTGCGGTTGAAGAGCTGGACCTTGGTCTGAAGGTAGTTCGAGCCGTTGGCGTTGCCGTCGTAGGTGACGATGTCCAGCTTCACGTCCGGGTGCAGCTTCTGGTACAGCTTCGCGGAGTCCAGACGGGTCGCGTCCACCCAGACGGTCAATGCGCCGTCCTTCTGGGGTACCTGGGCGAAGCCGTCCTTGGTGGTCGTACCGGCAGCGCCTCCGCCGCCACAGCCGGCCGCGGTCAGCACCACGGTGGCCGCGCAGCCGGCCAACCATGCCGAACGTCTGTTGCTGACCACCCTTACCTGGCTGAGCGAAGGCTTGTTGACGGTCATATGCGACTCTCCTGGGTTAGCAGGCGGCCCGAGCAGATCGGCAGAGCAGCGGCGCGGATGAGGTGACGCCGGACCGTCCCGGCCGGGCGTCGGGTAGCGCGGACGGCTGTGCCGCTGCCGTCTCGGAAGAAATTAGCCGCCTTATCGAGGCATCCGTCAAGGGTGTGTGTGGCTGTCTTCTCGATGATTTATGGATGATGGCGCAAAGTTGAGGCCGAACTATGCCCAACAGATTCATGAATCTTCCGAATTGCCATAGAAGTCTATGGCGTGGAGTCATCTCCGAATGAGTACGACTCATTGTTGCCTGCGGTACGATGAGCGCGGCTCCACAGCGATCAGCGGCCCTCGTCGCAGTCACCCCGGAGGCACGACAGATGAACGACACGCCCGCAGCCGAAGCGGCCTTGCCTGCGCAGGTCTCTTACGCCGAGGCGGCAGCGGTGAACGGCTCGGGCCAGCGGCGTGACTATCGCCCCGGTTACGAAGTCGTCGCGGAGCGGATCCTCGAGTTCATCGCCGAGGCCCGTCTGGTGGCGGGCGATCGGCTGCCCACAGAGAACGATCTGGCCCAGATGCTGAATACCAGCAGGGCGGTGGTGCGTGAGGCTGTGAAGATCCTTTCGGCGCTTGGCCGGGTCCGGGCGCACAAGGGGCGCGGACTGTTCGTCGCGGACGACGAGGGCATGCTCCTCACCAGCCGTTGGGGCGGCTTTTTCCGCCCCGTCGACCTTGATCACGTCCTCATGCTGTTCGAGTTCCGGAGGATTCAGGAGATGGCTGCCAGCAGTCTGGCCGCCACCCGTGCCACGCCCGCCGAGCTGCGTACCATCGAAGCCGCCACGCAGCAGTGCCGAGACGGGTTCGTCCACGGTCAGGTCGATGTGTTCAACCAGGCGGATGAGGACTTCCACGCGGGCGTCGCCGCGGCCTCGCACAACACCTTCCTCGTCAGCGCCGTGCGGGACGCACGGCGACTACAGCGGCAGTCGAGCGCGATCGGGATCCACGACAGGCTCGGCGAGGGCACCGAGTCGGCGGTCGAGGAGCATGAGGCGATCTACCGAGCCATTCGTGACGGCCGGCCCGACGAGGCGGCCCAGGCCACGGCGGCACATCTCGACAGGACGCTCGAGGATTACCGGCGGGAGATCCAGCGGCGCCTGTTCGGATAGCGTTCCCCATCGGACCCCGCCGCGACACGCGGTCTTCTCGGCCACCTGTCACGCGGCCTGCCGGTGCCCGGGGCGGCAGGCGGAAGACCGCTCCAGCCGCCCCGGGCGCCCCCGGGCCCATCGAGGTTCGGTTCGAAGCGGTCGGCCCGGCGCCCACCATCCGGCTGCGCCACGTGCGCTGATGCTGTGGTCAGAACCGGTCACTGGCGGCCGGGGTGAACTGCCACCAGTTCACGTTGGCCAGGTAGCCGCTGCCGCCGGTGAACCGCAGATACAGGTCCTGGGTTCCCGTCGCCCCGCTGACCGGGCAGGACACCGTCGTCCAGGTTTGCCAGCCGCCCGTGTTCGGTACTGCGCACCGGGCCGCGACCGTCCCGTTCGGACCGCCCACTCGGACTTCGACGGTGCCGTCGCCGGTCGCCGAGGCCACGCGGGTGGTGAAGGAGGACGCGCCGGTGCCGAAGGCCACGCCCTTGACCTTGACGTAGTCGCCGTTCTCGAGCCATCCGAGGTTCATCCCGCCCTCACTCGACGGCTCGGTTTCGATCCCGGAGCCCCAGGCGATCGTCTCGGCCTCCTGGCGTACGTACGGGTTGAGCGTGCCGACCTGGGGCGCTCCCGTGCTGGTCATGGTGATGGTCGGGATCGTGCCGTCGGCGTTGTAGGTGAACTTCTCCACGGCGACCGAGCGGGTGTAGCCGCCGCCTCCCGGCAGGGCACCATTGTGGTAGAAGAAGTACGAGTTGCCCTTGAAGTCGATGACGCCCGGGTGGTTGGTGAAGCTGCTGCCCTGTGTGGGCATGACCGTCCCTCGGTAGGTCCACGGTCCGGTCGGGCCGGGCGCCGTGGAGTAGGCGATGAACTCCGAGCAGCACTTGGCCGCGAACACCATGTAGTACAGGCCGCCTCGCTTGTAGACCCAGGGCGCTTCCTCGAACAGCGTGGGCCGGTTGGGGTCGCCGGCGCGGGTACCGAAGCCCGCGGTGGTGAGCGGGATTTTGGCCGGACTCCCCGAGTACGAGGTCATGTCGGCGTTCAGCCTGACGTACCAGAGGTTCGGGTTGCCCCAGTACAGGTAGGCCTGGCCATCGTCGTCGACGAAGACGGTGGGGTCGATCTCGCCGTTCTCCACCAGGGGGCGGCCGATGGCGTCACGGAACGGCCCGGTGGGGCTGTCCGACACCGCCACGCCGATGGCCATCCGGCCGGTCGCCCGGTTCGTCACCGGCACGTACCAGTAGAACTTGCCGTTGCGGTAGGTGGTCTGCCCCGCCCACGCGTTGGAGGACGCCCAGCTGAAGGTGGCCAGGTTGAGCGGCGAGCCGTGGTCGGTCCAGTTGACCATGTCGTCGGAGGACCACACCCGCCACTCCTTCATGGTGAAGTTGGTGGAGCCGTCCTCGTCGTGCCCCGTGTAGAGGTAGACCCGGCCGTTGTGGACCAGTGGGGCAGGGTCGGCGGTGTAGATGTGCTGCACGATCGGGTTGTCCGCCCTGGCCGCCGGGGGCTGTACCGCGGCGGGGACGACGGCGAACGCCAGGACGAGGGCTACCACCCAGGCCACGGCTCGGCCGAGCCTCGCATGGGTCGGGGTGGGCCGGGCAGGGAGCATCGTGGCCTCCACGGAGGGCTGGTCGACGAGTGACGTTGGACGGCCGCCAGGGCGGACACCGCCGCGATCGGGCCTCACGCACGGCTCCATTTCTGGCCGGCCCGGCCGTCGCAGGTCCACAGGACGAGCGGGGTTCCGCCCGCGGTGCCGGCTTGGTCGACGTCCAGGCACAGGCCGGCGTGCGCGTTGCGGATCGACCCGTCGGAGTTCACGGTCCACTTCTGGTTGTCCTGCCCGTTGCAGGGCCAGGTGATGACACGGGTACCGTTGGTGGTGCCCTGGTCGTAGGCGTCCAGGCACTTGTCGCCGAAGACGCGGACCTCACCGTCGGCCCATGTGGTCCACAGCTGGCTCGCGGCGGTGTGACAGTCCTGGATCAGTGTCCTTGCCCCGGCCGCGGTGGAGGCGCTCTCCACGTCCAGGCAACGGCCGGACCCGTTGCCGCGCAGCCGGGACGTGGCGGCGGCCAGCGGGGTGCCCCCGGTCACCCGGAACACGGCGACGCCGTGTGCGGGCACGCTCGCCGAGATCTGGCCGGTCGTGCTCGAAGTGCCCCCGGTCCACAGGTCGGTGAGGGTGAACGACCCGCCGGACAGACCGGCCTGGGCCGCCGTGGTGGTGACAGTCGCGGCGCCGCCGCCCCGGTTGAACAGGCCCACGGCGACCGAGCCGTCGGACAGGGGCTTGGCGAACACCTCGGTGTCTCCGTCGTCGCGCACTCTGCGCCCGCCCGCGCCCAGGGGGTCCTGGTTCACCGCCAACAGGCGCGGGTTGCGCAGGATCGCGCTCACGTCGGCCGACATGGTGCGGATGTCGTTGCCCGCCATGAGCGGCGCGGCCATCAGCGCCCACAGGGCGAAGTGGGAGCGGGACTCGGTCAGCGACAGGCCGGGTCGGCCGACGACGAGCATGTCCGGGTCGTTCCAGTGGCCCGGACCCGACTGCGCGGCCAGCGGCGCGGTGACGTCCAGGACGTTGCCCACGCCCATCGGATAGCTGTTGGTGTTGCCGTTCTGCCAGATGTCGAGCAGATCCTCGGTCGTCCGCCACAGATCGGCGACCTCGCCCCAGTTGTACCTGTCGCCGGTGATGGCGTGGAAGCTGTTCGGGTTGATGCTGTAGACGATCGGGCGCCCGGTCGCGCGCAGGGCATCGCGCATGAGCGTGAACCGTGCGACCTGCTCGTCCCGGGTGCCGGCGGAGGAGCACCAGTCGTACTTGAGGTAGTCCACGCCCCAGGAAGCGAACATGCGAGCGTCCTGGGTCTCGTGCCCCTTGCTGCCGGTGGACCCCGGGTAGCCGCCCGTGCCCTGGGCGCAGGTGCGCTCGTTGGGCACCTGATAGATGCCGAACTTCAGGCCCTTCTGGTGGATGTAGTCCCCGAGTGCCTTCATCCCGCCGGGGAACTTGGTGGGGTTGGCCCGCAGGTTGCCCGCGGCGTCGCGCTGCGGGTCGAACCAGCAGTCGTCGACGACCACGTACCGGTATCCGGCGTCCCGCATGCCCGAGGACACCATCGCGTCGGCGGCTTGGCGGACCTGTGCCTCGGTGACCCCGCACCCGAAGCTGTTCCAGCTGTTCCAGCCGAGCGGCGGGGTGAGCGCCGGACTGCCCGGCGCGGCCTGAGCCGGCGAGTGGACCGAGGCGGTGGTGAACGCGGTGGCCGTCAGAGCGGCGGCCACAAGGAGGCGGAGCAGTCGTCCGCGTGGTCGTGTGGGCACCTTGGTTCCTTTCCCGGAGGGGTGCCGCAGGGGCGTCACTGACGGCACCCGCCTGTGTGCTGGATGGAGTGACCGGGTCGATCGGGAGGGACCTCGGCGCGGTGCGCGTCCCGGGGGCTGATGTCCGCGCCGAGACCGGGTGTCTCCGGGTCGGTCAGCAGGAGGAGTTGGTCTGGGTGAGCAGGCCGAGCCGCCAGGGGAGGGTGTTGTAGTCGCCGCCGGCGTTGGGGTTCATGCCCTGGTAGAGGTACTGCATCTTGCAGGGACTGATGGTGAGGGTCTGGTCGTAGCCGGCGCGGATCAGCTCTCCGTGGCTGATGTCCTTGGTCCAGGCTCCCGCCGGGAAGGTGGTGTTGCTGGCGCGGGCGAACGGGTTGTTCTCGGAGGCGGCCAGTGGTGTCCAGGAGCCGCCGATGCTGCTGGAGGTCCAGGAGCGGAAGTAGCGCCGTCCGTCCGAGCCGATGGCCTCGACGATCAGCAGGTACTGGTTGCTGTCCTGCACCTTGTACACGTTGCTCGCCTCGAAGAGGGCGTACTTGTTGGAGTCCTGGGCGGCGATGACGGTGTTGGTGAACCCGTTCGGGAACTGGGCGAGGGTGGTCTGGGAGCGGTACAGGTGTCCGTTGTCGTCGGAGGAGAACAGGTAGCAGTTGGCGCTGTCGCAGATCACCCACATGTCGACCCAGTAGCCGTTGCCGATGTTCTGTTTGATGATGTCCGGCATCGAGGAGTAGAAGTTGCGCGGGGCGCTCCACCCGTTCGGGTTGCTGATGTCGGTGTTGGTGGAGTAGGAGGCGTTGCCGGTCTGGTAGACCAGGTACCAGGTGCGTTGGGGGGCGAAGTAGAAGACCTGGGGTGCGGCCCGGTATCCGGTGCCGATTCCGCTGCGGTCCAGGTAGTAGTGGGTGGCCGAGGCCGCCTGGGACCAGTCGGTGAAGTTCAGGTACACCAGGCTGTATCCGGAGGAGCTGGCGACGCTGGCGAACACGTGGTACTTGCCGTTGTAGTAGACCACGGTCGGGTCCTTGAGCCCGGCGATGTTGTGGGTGGAGTCCGGCTTGGGGGACATCAGGACCCCGCTGGAGCTCCAGCCGTAGCTGCCGGGCAGGGCGGCGGCCGACGAGGCGGGGGAGGCCGGGCTCTTCGCGGGGGTCTTTGCCGCGGCCTTCGTCACGGTGTTTGCCGCGGCCTTCACTGCGGGGGTGCCGCCCAGCGCGGTGAGCGCCGAGTTGTAGGCGGGTTTCTTGTTGCCGCCGCCGTCGAAGAGCAGGGGGTTCTCCCCGGCGCGCCAGGAGTCGGTGTCCCGGATGCCCCACACCGTGATGCCGTTGCACCGCGCCACGTTCATGCAGGCCTTGACCGTGTTCGTGTACGCGGTCGTCGGCGCCTGCGCGATGTCGAGTTCGGTGATCTGCACGTCCACACCGAGGGCGGCGAAGTTCGACAGGGTGGTCTGGAAACTGGCCGGCGGGCCGCCGGTGCCGAAGTGGGCCTGGAAACCGACACAGTCGATGGGCACACCGCGCGCCTTGAAGTCGCGCACCATGCGGTAGACGCCCTGGGTCTTGGCGTCGGTCCAGTTCTCGATGTTGTAGTCGTTGTAGCAGAGCTTGGCCGACGCGTCGGCCGCCCGCGCGGTGCGGAACGCCTCCTCGATGAAGCCGTCGCCCAGCAGGTTCTGGAACACCGAGGGGCGGTGCGCTCCGCTGCCGCCGTCGGCGAACGCCTCGTTCACCACGTCCCAGGCGTAGACCTTGCCCTTGTAGTGGCCCATCACGCCGTTGATGTGGTTGTTCATCACGCTGCGCAGGGTGTTCGCGTCGCCGATGGAGCTGACCCAGCTTGGCAGCTGGGAGTGCCAGACCAGGGTGTGGCCGCGTACGCGCTGTCCGCGCGAGGTGGCCTGGTTCACGATCTGGTCGGCCGGGCCGAAGTTGAACGATCCGCGGGAGCGCTCGGTGGTGTCCCACTTCATCTCGTTCTCGGGGGTGACCATGTTGAACTCGCGGTTCAGGATGGTCGAGTACGTGCCGTCGCCGAGTCTGCCGCCGGCCACGGCGGTCCCGAAGTACCGCCCGGACTGGGCCGCCTGAGCACCCAAGGTGGACGCCTGAACGGAGTCGGAGGCAGCGGCGGAGTCAGTGGCCGTGGCAGTGGCGGACGCGGGCGCGGCGGTCCCGGCCACCGCCATCACGCCGGCGGCCAGCAGACCTAACGCGAGGTTTCGGTATCGGCCGGGTGGCTTCACAACAGTCATGGTTCTCCTTGGAGGTCGAGGCGTTCTCATTGGGAGCGCTCCCAATGACGGCTGTGGTGCGGTCATGCCCATGTTGAGGAAGGCTGCTGACGGCCCCGGCGACCGGGTGGCCGCGGCTGCCGGTCGGGTGCGGGTACGGGGAAACTCCCTGTGTCGGCTGGGGATGGCTCCCTTGAACGTCGCCGCCCGTGTCCTCGAACTCCGGCACGGTGACGTAGGGGGGAATCTCACCGGGATACGGCTGTCAACGGTGGTCTGTGGGGCCGACACAAACCTGTCCACCCGGATTGTCGTTCGGTATGGCGAACGACAATCGGAAGGCCGGACAAGCATGGATGATAGGCGGACTCCGTGGGACGTCAACACCCCTCGCGCCAACCAGCCCGTCGATGGCCGATGAAGGCTGTTTGCGCGTCCGGCACTCGGCTCATGTGGCCGGAACGGCACTCGCGCTGCCGCTTATTGGCCGGTCCCGCGCCATGGGCCGGTGCTCTCGCGGACGATCAGGGCGGGCTCGTCGCAGGGGTCGGGAGCGGGGGCCGCGGGGTCGAGCAGCCGGTGCAGCAGTCCGAAGCAGGTGCGGCCGAGCCCCTCGAAGTCGAGTCGGACCGTAGTCAGCGCTGGGGCGAGGAAGGCCGCGACGGGTACGTCGTCGAAGCCGGCCACGCTCACGTCGTCGGGGATGTGACGTCCGGCTTCGCGGGCCGCCCGCATCACCCCGGCGGCCACGTCGTCGTTGCCGCACAGCACCGCGGTCACCGTCCGGTCCGCGACCAGCTCCCGCGCGGCGAGGTAGCCGGTACGCGGCGTCCAGCCGCCTTCCGCCACGGGCGGTTCCGGGGCACCGGCCGCGCGCAGCGCGTCCAGCCAGCCCTGCGTGCGCTGGGCCACGTCCGCGGTCGAGGAAGGCAGCGCCAGGTAGTGCACCGTGCGGTGGCCCAGGCCCAGCAGATGGCGGGTGGCGTGGGCGGCGGCGAGCCGGTCGTCCAGCCAGGCCTGCGGCCGAGACGAAACCGGCTCACTGCCGGAGGGGTGCTCTACCGCGGCCACCACCGGTGTGTCCGCGGGCAGCAGCCGCAGGGCATGCACCCCGGGGGCGTCGAAGGCGATGACCACGACGGGTTCGCCCGGCCGGGCGAGGCGGGCGCGTAACTCGGCCCGGTCCGCATGGGCGTGCCGGTCCAGCACACTGACCGCGACCGCGAATGAGGCGGCTCGGGCGGCCTCTTCGATGCCGCGCAGTGTCGAGGCGGCCCCGTACAGGCTGGTGTCGCTGGTGAGGACGGTCAGCGAGCGGGCTGCCTTGCCCGCGAGTTCGCGGGCCGCGTGGTTGGGCCGGAATCCGAGCGAATCGATGGCCGCTTCGACCCGGTGACGGGTGGCATCCGCCACGGCGGAGTGGCCGTTGATGACGCGGGAGACCGTCTGGTGGGAGACGCCGGCTTCCCGCGCGACATCGCGGATGGTCACGGTGGGGGCGCCGCTGGCGTCAGGGGCCGTGCCCATCACACTGTGCCCACTCCGGGAAGGCGACGGTAGCCGCTCGGCATGGCTGGCTCCTTGCTCCTTGCCGGTGCGGCCATGTGACCGGTCACGCGGGCGCGGGTCCATCCTCAGCGATCATCTGCACGGCCGCCGGGCCCGGCCCGGCGGAAGAAGCCCGGAGAAATCCATGCTGCGCGAACTCTTGACACTTCGGATTCCGACGCCACAATCATGCGGTGATGTGACCGTTAACACAAGTGGTCGGGAACGGATGGAAACCGAACTCCTGCCGCGCCTGGGGCTGCCGTACCCCGACGACCACTCCTGAACGGGTCCACGGTCGCCAGGGCCGGCGCCGTGAACCCGTGATCGACGGCTCCCAAGGGCAGCGGCTGCTCAGCCCCGGAGCCGAGTGAACAGCAGGATCACCGGGGCGTGGGTACGTCCGGCCGGCATCACCACATCGGCCGCAGTCTCGTGCAGGAAGCGGGCGAGCATGGCCGACTGGTTCATGCCGGTGCCGATCGCGCCGATCACCCCCCTGGTCGCGCAGGTCCGCAAGGGTGGACGGGGCTTCTCGGCGGCCTGCCGTCAGTGGGCGTCGGGGGCGTGCACGTAGACGACGTCGAGGCGATCCAGACCCGTACGCTCTCGCTGCTCGGAGAGGCCGAGCGCGTAGTGCGGCGCGGTGTCGAAGTACCGGATGCCGCTGTCCCGGGCCGCCTCGATGGCCGCTGCCGCGTCCTGGGCCGGTGTGACAGCCGGATCGGGGGTCACCGTCCCAGCCATCCGCCGTCGACCGGAAGTACGGTGCCGTGGACATAGGCGGCCGCGTCGGAGGCCAGGAACACGGTGGCGCCCGCGAGGTCGTCGGCGGTGCCCCAGCGCCCGGCAGGGATGCGGTCCAGGATCGCCTTGCTGCGCACCGGATCGTCCTGCAGCGCCTGGGTGTTGTCAGTCGCGATGTAGCCCGGGGCGAGAGCGTTGACGTTGACGCCGTGCGGTGCCCACTCGTTGGCCAGGGCCTTGGTCAGGCCGGCGATGCCGTGCTTGGCGGCGGTGTAGCCGGGGACGGTGATGCCGCCCTGGAAGCTGAGCAGCGAAGCGGTGAAGATGATCTTCCCCTGGCCGCGGGCCACCATCGCCGCGCCCACCGCCCGGCTCAGGGCGAACTGCGCGTTGAGGTTCACCTGGAGCACCAGGTCCCAGTCGGTGTCGGTGTGTTCGGCCGCTGGTGCGCGACGGATGGTGCCGGCGTTGTTGACCAGGATGTCCACCGGACGCGCCCGTGCGGCGAGGTCCGCGCCCAGAGCACGTACGGCGTCGGCGTCGGCGAAGTCCGTGCGGATCGCCTCGAAGGTGCGTCCCGTGGCGAGGACATCCTTCTCCACCTCGCTCCCGGACTCCTCCAGACTGGCGCTGACGCCGATGACGTCTGCTCCGGCCTCGGCCAGAGCACGGGCCATGGCCCGGCCGATGCCCCGTCGGGCTCCTGTGACGACAGCCAGTCGGCCCGTCAGGTCGAACGCGCTCATACGGCCGCTGCCTCCGTCTCGTCGGTGCAGTCCACGAGGATCTTCATCACATCGCCACCGGCCTCCAGCGTCTCGAACGCGGCAGGTGCCTCGGTGAGCGGCACGATCTTGCTGATCAGCCGCTCCGCGGAAATCGTGCCGTCCGCCACCAGGGCGACCGCCCTCTCGAAGTCGGTGCGGTCGTACAACCGCGCCCCGACGAGGGTGAGTTCGCGCCAGAAGAAGCGGTGTAGGTTCACCTCGCGGGGACGGGGGTGGATGGCCACCAGGCACAGCCGACCGCGCACCCCGAGGACATCGACCGCCGTATCCACGCCACCTGCCGCCCCGGAGACCTCGAAGGCGACGTCGGCACCCGCGTCGCCGGTCCACTGCCGCACCAGCTCGGGCACGTCGCCGGCGGCCGGGTCCCAGGCGAGCAGGCCCAAATCAGCGGCGAACCGCCGCCGATGAGCGCTCGGCTCGACGACGCGAACGTCGGCTCCTTCGGCGCGCGCGACCAGCGCGATGAGCACGCCCACCGGCCCTCCGCCGACCACGACGACCCGCTCCCCGCCACGGACTTCGGCCCGGCCGACGTCGTGGACGGCGACGGCGGTGGGTTCGACGAGCGCGGCCCGGTCCAGTGGGACGGACTCAGGCAGGCGTACGAGTGTCGAAGCGGGCACTGTCCAGCGCTGCTGCATCGCGCCGGGCGAGTCGATGCCGATGAAGTCGAGTTTCTGGCAGATGTGCTGGTGGCCGGTCAGGCAAGCGCGGCAGGTGCCGTCCCAGCGCAGCGGCATCACGGTCACCGCGTCACCGGGCTGCCAGCCCTCCACGTCCGGTCCGACGCGTACGACACGTCCGGACATCTCGTGTCCGAGGACCGCGGGGGTGGCGACCCGGCTGTCCATGTCTCCGTGGAAGATATGCAGGTCGGTGCCGCAGATGCCGACGTAGGCGGGGGCCAGTTCCACCTCGCCGGGGCCGGGGGAGCGGGTATCGGCCGGCCCCGTGTCCAGGGTGCGGGCGGCCGTGTAGCGGACTGCGAGTGTCATCGTGGAGTCAGGGTCCCTTCAGCGCGGACGCCGATGGTCAGCAGCAGATTGGCGTAGGTACGGATGTCGGCGGTGACGATCGTCAGCGCGAGGTCGGGGGAGCGGGCGGCGTCGTAGAACTCGAATCGGCCCAGTGCCTCCACCGGGGCGGGCGCCAGGCGGGAGCGGCACTCGGCGACGGCCGGCGGCTCCGGTTCGCCCTCGGGCCCCACCATGACATGGGCCGACTCGACGGGGATCGCCCGCAGCAGGACATCGAGCACGGTGGTGACGTCCAGCAGGCCCGGCCGCAGATTGAGGTGCACGGTCCGCGCCCACTCCCCGGTGGCCGTACTGGCGGGGTAGTGGCCGTCGGCGAGCAGGACGCGGGCGCCGTGGCCCGAGCCGGCCAGGGATTCGAGGATTGCGGGGTGCAGCAGTTCCGTCAGGAGCACGGAGTCCCCTCCTTCGACGGGGCGGTCGTCAGGTGGTAGAAGGCGGTCGCGGTGCCGGCGAGCACCGCGTGGATCTCGGTGGCCGAGCAGCCGTCCAGGAGTTCCTCGACGGTGGCGGCCCAGCGGTTCCAGCCGCCGGCGAGGACGCAGACCGGCCAGTCGGAACCGAACATCAGCCGGTCGGAGCCGAAGGCGGAGAGCAGGACATCCCACACCGGGCGGATGTCGTCGACGGTCCACTTTTCGTGGTCGGCCTCCGTGACAAGCCCCGACACCTTGCAGCGGACCTGGGGATGCCGGGCGAGTCCGCGCAACTGCTCGGCCCAGTCGGTCAGTTCCCGCCGTGCGAGAGGCGGCTTGCCCGCGTGGTCCAGGACGAGGGGCAGCTCCGGCAGCCTTTCCGCGAGCCGGATCGCCTGGGGCAACTGGTGGCTGCGAATGAGCACGTCGTAGCCGAGACCGCTGTCCTGCACGGCCCGCAGGCCCCGTTCGACGGCGGGCCGCTGTAGCCACTCCGGATCGGACTCGTCCTGCACGATGTGTCGCAGGGCCCGCAGGTACTCGCCTCCGGGCCGGGCGCGCAGTTCGTCGAGCACGTCGCCGATCGCCGGGAACGTCAGGTCCGCCCAGCCGACGACGGCACCGACCAGCGGGTCGCTGTCGGCCAGAGCGAGGAGGTCGCGTGTCTCGGGTACGGACGTGATGCACTGGACGACCACCGTTCTCGTAAGCCGCCGTCCGGCGATCGGCCGGGTCGCGGCCGATCGCAGGGCGCGTGAGCTGAAGCTGCGGCGGAGCGGCTCGTGCCCGGGCTCGTCCAGCCAGGGCTGCGGCCGGAGGTCCAGGTTCCACACGTGGTGGTGGGCATCGACGAGGGCCAGGGCGTCAGACACGGGCGGTCCAGACGGGGCCGTCGGGGTACGCGTACTCCTTCAGCGACTCGGGATGCATCTGCGCGCTCAGCCCGGGAAGTTCCGGCGCCAGGTAGTGGCCGTCGGCGATGCGTACCGGGTCGACGAAGTGCTCGTGGAGGTGGTCCACGTATTCGATGACCCGGTCCTCCAGGGCGCCGGAGACGGCGATGTAGTCGAACATCGACAGGTGTTGCACCATCTCGCACAGACCGACGCCGCCGGCGTGGGGGCACACCGGTACGCCGAACTTCGCGGCGAGCAACAGGATCGCGATGTTCTCGTTGACCCCGCCGACCCGTGCCGCGTCGATCTGCACGATGTCCACCGCGCCGGCCTGGAGAAGCTGCTTGAACACGACCCGGTTGGCGATGTGCTCGCCGGTGGCGACCTTGATGGGGCCGACGGCCCTGCGGACCGCGGCATGACCGAGGATGTCGTCGGGGGAGGTGGGTTCCTCGATCCAGTACGGCTGGGACGGCGCCAGAGCGCGCATCCAGTCGATGGCCTGCGCGATATCCCATCTCTGGTTGGCGTCCACGGCGATACGGACACCGTCGCCGACCGTCTCGCGGGCGGTGCGCATGCGCCGTACGTCGTCCTCCAGGGACCCGCCCACCTTCAGCTTGATCTGGGAGAAGCCGTCGGCGACGGCCTCGCGGGCCAGGCGGGCCAGCTTCTCGTCGGAGTAGCCGAGCCAACCGGGGGTGGTGGTGTAGGCCGGGTAGCCGCGTTCCAGCAGGCGGGCGATCCTCTCGTCGCGTCCGGGTTCGGCGCGGCGCAGGATGTCCAGGGCCTCCTCGGGGGTGATCGCGTCGCTGAGCCAGCGGAAGTCGACCTGCGCGACCAGATCCTCGGGGGACATCTCGCCGAGGAAGCGCCACACCGGCTTGCCCGCACGCTTGGCCGCCAGGTCCCAGGCGGCGTTGACCACCGCGCCGGTGGCCATGTGGATGGCGCCCTTCTCGGGTCCCAGCCAGCGGAGTTGAGGATCGTGCACGAGGGAGCGGGAGAACGCGCCCAGGTCGGAGCAGACCTCCGCCACGGACCGGCCGACCACGTGTGGGGCGAGGGCCGCGATGGCGGCGGCCTGCACGTCGTTGCCGCGTCCGGTGGTGAAGGCCAGGGCGTGGCCCTCCAGCCCGTCACCGGCGTCGGTGCGCAGGACGACGTAGGCGGCGGAGTAGTCGGGTTCGGGGTTCATCGCGTCCGACCCGTCCAGATGCTCGGATGTGGGGAACCGCACGTCCAGGACGTCGAGGGCGGTGATACGGGCAGATGCCGAGGGAGGGGACACGGCAGAGGGCATGACAGCGACTCCTGTGAGAAGCAGGTGGAAACCCGGCTCCCCGCGACGGAGGGGGAGCGGCGGGCGGTGTTCGGCGGCGACGGCCGCCTGATTCACTCCTGGACCCTGCCGCCCGTGATGGTGGAGCCGCTGCCACATGCGCTGAGCAGCGCCGGTGCGGACAGGGTGGAGACGGCGGAACAGAGGACGGTTCTGAGTCTCATCGATGCTTCCTCGTACTGGTCCCGTAGCGGGAGAAGTTTCGCCTCGACGACATCTGTCTATCGCCGTACAACAGAGATGGGATGTCTTTATAGGCGCGCTCCTGCTGTGCTGTCCAGTCTCTCGCTCGATCTCTTGCAAAGTGCCAGCTCGGTGCGCATTCAAAGTGAGGGCCTGGGGAGTCGGGATCGCGATCCATCCCATCAATCCTGCCCCTTCGGTGAGGGAGCCGGTCGCGAAGTAGCTGCCAGACATGCCATGTTTCAGCAGTCGCAAACACCCATCCAAAGGTGTAAATCATGCAAATTGACTGGCTGTGCGATGCTTTTCATCCCTGCACGCCCGTTGACATCCCTGGGAGACATGGTCGACCTTCGTGCCTAACAAGCGACGCTCCAGGCACAAGCAGCCATGCCAATCGCTGTCCCCTGATCCCCCTTCCTCTCCGCCCCAGGGATGTGTCCATGCCGAGCTCGATCAACAGACGCCAGTTCCTGGCCAACGCCACCTGCGTGGCCGCGGCGGCCGTCGGTGGAGGTGTGTCAGGCGCCGGCGTCGCCCAGGCGGCGCCCAGCACGTACACGCCCGACTGGAACTCGGTCGACCAGCACCCGCCGGCCCCGGAGTGGTTCCGGGACGCGAAGTTCGGGATCTACTTCCACTGGGGCGCTTTCAGCGTCCCCGCCTTTGACAACGAGTGGTACCCGCGCAGCATGTACCAGGCCGGCAGCCGGGCCAACCAACACCACACCGCGACCTACGGCCAGCCATCGGCGTGGCCCTATCACCACTTCATCAACGGAGCGCGGGACCTGGCGGGCACCGTCGTGAAGTTCGCGCCGAAGCTGAAGTCGGCCGGCGGGAACTTCGACCCCGATGAGTGGGCGCAGTTGTTCGTCGACGCCGGCGCCAAGTTCGCCGGCCCGGTCGCCGAGCACCATGACGGCTTCTCCATGTGGGACAGCCAGGTCAACGAGTGGAACTCGGTGAAGAAGGGTCCGGGTCTCGACCTGCTGCGGCTCTTCTCCACGGCCATCCGCGCCAAGGGCCTGAAGTTGCTGGTGGCCATGCACCACGCGTACAACTTCAACGGCTTCTATGAATTCGTATCCCCCCAGACGGACAGCAGCCTCAAGAAGCTCTACGGGCAACTGGGGCCGGCCGCGGAGAACCAGCTGTGGTTCGACAAGCTCAAGGAGGTCATCGACCGCGCCCAGCCCGACATCCTGTGGCAGGACTTCAAGCTGGACGCCGTCGACGAGACCAAGCGCCTGAACTTCCTGTCGTACTACTACAACCAGGCGGGCAGCTGGGGCCGTGAGGTCGTCGCCACGTACAAGGACGGCATGAACAGCAAGGGCGAGGTCTTCGACTACGAGCGCGGCGGCCCGGCCGACATCACCACCCCGTACTGGCTGACCGACGACAGCATCTCCAGCAGCAGCTGGTGCTACACCCAGGGCATCGGGTACTACACCATCCCGCAGATGCTGCACTCGTTCATCGACCGGGTCAGCAAGAACGGCAACATGCTGCTGAACATCGCGCCGATGGCCGACGGCACCATCCCGCAGGCGCAGAAGGACATCCTGCTCGGTATCGGAGACCACCTGACACGCTTCGGCGAGTCGGTGTACGCGACCCGCGCCTGGACGGCGTACGGCGAGGGCCCGACGAAGATGGGCGGCGGCTCGTTCACCACCCCGCATGCCGGCACCGCGGAGGACATCCGCTTCACCCGCAACAAGGCCGACAACATCCTCTACGCCACCGTCCTGGGCTGGCCCGGCAGCTCGCTGACGATCAAGACCCTCAACTCGGACCGGATGAACACCTCGTCGCTGACCTCGGTGAAGCTGCTCGGCTCCACCGCCGGCACCTACATCGACCTGCCCACGCCGACCCAGAACACCTCCGGTCTCATGGTCACCCTGCCGTCCGCAGCCCCGTACAGCGCCGGCGCCTACGTCCTCAAGCTCGCCTTCTCCGGCACGATCCCGGGCCTGCGGCCGCTCGCCGGAGCCGTTGCCTTCAAGGAGGTCGACTACAGCGGCGACGCCGCCGTGCTCGCCCTCGGCGACTACACGGCGGCCGACCTGATCGCGGCCGGACTGGGCGCGCGCACCCTCTCCTCCCTCCGGCCGGCCCCCGGCTACCAGGTGATCGGCTACGCCGGGGACGACTTCACCGGCACCTCCTGGACCTTCACCACCGAAAACCCAGACCTGCGGATCACCGGCAACAACGACCAGATCACCTCGCTGAGAGTCCAGTTCAACCCGGGGACGCACTTCCGGATCACCAACGTCACCAACGCCCTCGCTTTGGACAGCGGCGGCAACGTCGCCTCCGGCTCCAACCTCAAGCAGTGGACCTGGGACGGCAGCTCCAACCTCCAGTGGCAGGCGGTGGAGGTCCCGGGCGGCTGCTACAGGCTGGTCAACCGCACGAACGGCATGGTCGCCGACGGCTGGGGCGCCACCGCCGACGGCTCCGCCGCCAGGCAGGCCGCCTGGAACGGTGGCAACAACCAGCAGTGGACGATCACCCACCGGGGCGGCGACCACTATTCGATCGCCAACCGCGCCACCGGCCTGGTCCTCGACGGCGGCGGCAACGTCGCATCGGGGTCGGTCACCAAGCAGTGGACCTACGGAAGCAGCACCAACCTGCTCTGGACGTTCACACCTGTGAGCATGGCGACCCCTCGAGGAGACATGGGATGAATTTATAGGGCGCTACGGGAATGGCGTCCGTCGCTCTCGCGCGCAAAAGCGATCGAGAGGCGATCACCTGCGGGTACGGGCAAGTCGATGCGAACCCTGATGATGCGATCACTCCGCTCCTTCCTGGGCTGTGGGATGTATTGGTACGCTGCCGACGCCCGGGGATGAGCAGGGGGTAGCGCAGCATGTCATTGACCGACAAGGCCATCGACCGCATCAGGGAGCTCGTCCAGTCGGGTGAGCTTCCTCCGGGTGCCAAGCTGCCGCCCGAACAGCAGCTCGCCGCGGAGCTGGGGCTGTCCCGCAATCTGATGCGGGAGGCGGTCAAGGCGCTGGCCGTCTCGCGAGTGCTGGAGATCCGGCGCGGCGACGGCACGTACGTGACCAGCCTGGAACCGGAACTGCTGCTGAGCGGCATCGGATCCGCGGTGGAGCTGCTGCGCGGCGACACTCTGCTGGAACTCACCGAGGTCCGCCGACTGTTCGAGCCAGTCGCCACCGGCCTGGCCGCCGGCCGCATCTCGGCCGAGGGGCTCGCGGAGGTGAAGCGACACCTGGAGGCGATGCAGGCGGCCCGCGACGATGTCGAGGAGCTCAACGAGCACGACGCCGCGTTCCACCGCGCGGTGATCGCGGCCACGGGCAACGCGACGCTCGCCACGTTGCTGGAGGGCATCGCGAGCCGGACGCTGCGCGCGCGTGTCTGGCGCGGACTGGTCGACGAGGATGCCGCCGGCCGCACGCTGGCCGAGCACGAGGCGATCTACCACGCGCTCGCCGCCGGCGACGCCGCCCTCGCCCAGGCCGCCGCCCTCATGCACGTCAACACCACCGAGCAGTGGCTGCGCGAGCACCTGGACCGGGACGGCGCCTCGTAGCCGCGAGCGCTGCGCGTGGGCCCGTGGGCTCCGAAGCCCCATTGACCGCTGACATCGACGGCGCGTTCCTGGCCGTCACAGGCGCTCAACGGAAGGTGTCAGAATGGCGGCGGGAGCAGGCGAGGCGATGGGGAAAGGCGATTGTGCCGGACAACCGATCGGGAAGATCTTCGGCGGATGACGACAAGGAGCGTGGCGCGGGACCCGCGTCGGTGACGATCGCGTACATCGCCGAGTCGGCGGGTGTCTCGGTTCCCACCGTGTCGAAGGTCCTCAACGGCCGTTCCGGAGTGTCGGACGAGACCCGCGCCCGCGTCGAGCAGTTGATCCTTGAGTACGGTTACCGCAAGCCTCCCCAGAGCCGGAGCAATCTGGTGGAGCTGGTCTTCCGTGAGCTGGAGAGCATGTGGGCCGTGGAGATCATCCGCGGTGTCGAGCGCGTGGCCCGCAGGAATCGGGTTGGGCTGCTGGTGTCCGCGTTCGGAACCCACGAGTCAGCGGGGATGATCGACGACACGGTCGGACGGCGCCCTCAGTGCGTTCTGTCGGTGGCACAGCTCTCCGATGCGGAGCGGGAACAGCTGAAGGCGAAGGGCATCCCGTTCGTCGTCTTCGACCCGATCGACGAGCTGCCCGACGACGTGCCGTTCGTCAGCGCCACGAATTGGCGGGGCGGCCAGACGGCGACCCGGCATCTGATCGACCTGGGACACCGGCGCATCGCCATGATCAGCGGGCCGGATCACCCCTACTGCCGCGCCCGGCTGTCCGGTTACTTCTCCGCTCTCTCGGAGGCCGGCCTGCCGGCGGCACCCGAACTGGTGGTGAAGACCCAGCTCACGCGCGAGCACGGATACACCGCGGCGCGCGAGCTGTTGTCCCGCCCTGATCGCCCCACCTCGGTGTTCACCGCGAACGACATGCAGGCGCTCGGTGTCTACCGGGCCGCGCGCGAGCTCGGTTTGCGCATCCCGCACGATCTCAGCGTGGTGGGCTACGACGACGTCCCGGCCGTGGCCTGGGCGGATCCTCCCCTGACCACTGTGCATCAGCCGCTGGCCGAGATGGCGACAGCCGCCACCGAGCTGGCCCTGGCGCTCGGCCGCGGCGACGATGTGCCGCGGCTCGGACTGGAGATCGCGACGACCCTCACGGTCCGGGAGAGCACGGCTGTGCCGAAGGAGGAGTGAGGTCGCGCGGGGTCGCGGGTGTGCCCTGGCTGCCCGGGGAGCGGGCAACCAGGGCGAGGGGCCGGGTCGGTCAGGACGTCGTGCCGGTGACCGAGGATCCGGACTTGGTGGCGTGGTACGTGACGGTGGCGCCGCTCCAGAAATGGAACGTCAGCGTCACCGGTGCGCCGTCGCGGAGTGCGTTCAGGAAGTCGGAGGTCAGGATGGTCTTGCCGCCCGGGTAGTCCGGCGAGAAGGCCGTGTTGAACTCCTGGAACGGAGTCCAGGTGGCCTGGCCGGCGTTGCTGCCGTCGGCGTACTTGGCCTCCATGGTCGCCAGCACGTCACCGCGGTACTGCGTGGGGATGGTGAACGAGCCGGTCGTGCCGGAGGCGTTCGACAGCACCGGAGGGTCATAGGTGATGATGTCGATCTGCCAGGGCAGCCCGCCGGAGAACCGGGCCTGGAGCGTTGCGTTGACCCCGTACTCCCGGTTGCCGGTCAGCCGGGTCAGCGCGGCGGCCGTGAGGGTGAGCTGATCGCCGGAGACGGTGAAGTCCCGTCCCTCGACCAGCTTGGTGTCGCCCTGCCACAGGCCCTGGAAAGTGGTGCCGTTCGGGTTCAGGGTGAGTGTCTGGGCGGTGATCGGGCTCGACTTCCGTACGAAGACCTTGTCGAAGGAGGCCGTAGCCGAGCGGGTGGTCCAGCTGGACTTGATCCAGGCGAACAGGGCGGGGTCGCGCCATTGCATGGTGGAGCGGTTCAGGTAGGCGAAGCCGGGGTCCCACAGGGCGGTGGTGACACCGGCGGCGCGTGCCGCGTACCCGACATGCTCGTAGTACTTCAGTGCCTCGCCCCGCTCGATGCGGGAGGGGTGGTTGTCGTCGGGATATCCGAGCAGACCGTACTCGCCGAGGTAGACGGGGATGCCCTTGGCGACGAACGTGTCGTGCATGCGGGCGAAGGCGTCGGTCAGGTCCTTCTGGGCGTTGTCGTCGTACCGGGTGCCGCCCGCGATGTTCACGCTGAACGGGTACCAGCCGTAGTAGTGCACGGTGGCGACCAGGTTGCTGTCGTGCAGTGCGCCGATCGTGGTGGACAGGTCGTCCATGAGGGTCTGGGACGGGGTGCAGACCTGCGTGGGCAGGACGAGCAGGCGGTCGGTGTTCCCGCCGCCCGAGGAGCGGACGACCTTGTGGAAGGAGGTGTTCAGCTCGTTCAGGAGCTGGGTCTTCTGGGTGTCCGTGGCGTTGTCGAAGACCGGCTCGTTGACGCTCTCGAAGAGCAGGGCGCGCGGCTCGTCCCGGAACGTCGAGGAGATCTGAGTCCAGGTGGCGTTGAAGCGGGCGAGCACGTTGTCGTGGTCGGTGGGCATCTTCGATATCCACTGCCACGAGTCGTGGTGGACGTTGATCACGACGTAGAGGCCGTCGGCCAGCGCCCAGTCCACCACCTGCTTGACGCGGCTCATGTACGTGGCGTCGATGGTGTACGGGGCGCTGGCTGACTGGTGGTCGTTCCAGGTCACCGGGATACGGACGCTGCGGAAGCCCTGCGCGCGGATGGTGTCGAACAGATCCTTGGTGACCTTCGGGTTGCCCCAGGACGTCTCGTCCGGAATGGCGTCCAGGCTGTTGCCCAGGTTCCAGCTGGGCTGCATCGCCGCCACGGCGTCCTTGGCGGCGGCCGGAACCCTCACCGCCGACCGCGATGGCTCCCTGGTGCCGTCGGGCGCGGCGGACGCGCTGCCACCGGACAGCCCCAGGATGACGAGTAGCGCCAGCAGCAGGGCCGCCAGGCGTCCGGGACCCCGGTTCCGGTGGTGCGCGGGTTGCCGTATGTCCTTCACGTGCCGTTCCTTTCGGTCGGTCGTGCGGATGGTGATCCGACCCGTGGCGATCAGCCGCCACAGTCGGCCCTGCCTGTCCGTGCAGGTCCATGGGGCGGTGCCGGTTCAGCGGCTGATGGGCTCGTAGTCGAACCAGTCGAAATGGACGGTGCCGGCCGCGGCGTACATGCCGATGACGCGGCCGGTGAAGCCGCCGGCGACCTCGGTCGACAGGTAGCGGCCGTCGAGCGTCGCGAGCACGCTGAGGGTGCCGTCGGGCTGCTCGACACCGAAGGAGATGGCGTCGGGGCCGGTGCGGGCGTCGTGCGGAGGCGGCGGGTCGCCGATCATGAGGCCGAGGACCACAGGCCCGTCGGGTACGGGCTGTGCGGCCACCACCGTGCGCAGGGAGCCGACCCGCGCGACCACCCGCACCTCGCCCCCGGACACCTCGATGGCGTAGTGGTGCCGCTCGTCCAGCCGCACGGCCAGGCCGCCGCATCCCTCCGAGGGATCGACCAGGGTGCGCGCCCGGCACGACAGGTGCTGCTGGCGCCGGCCGGTGAAGACGACGTCGGGCTCGTCCAGGGAGCCGCCCCGCGCGCGCAGCGTCAGCCATCCGGGGCGCTCCTTGGTGGTGCAGTGCTCTGCCGGACGGTCACGCACAGAGATCCACAACGGCCGCAGTTCGCTCAGGTCGAAGTCGTCCCGCTGCTCCTCGACGGGGCCCGGGACAAGGGGCCAAGGGAGCTCCGGCAGGTCCAGCGCGACCTCGCCGACGACCGGCCAGCCGTCCACCCAGGTCACGGGCGCCAGAAAGGACTCGCGGCCGAGTACGTGCCAGCCGGGCGTGCCGCCGCCCGGCCGTACCCCGAGCAGCACCATCCACCACGAGCCGTCCGGGGCCTGGACCAGATCGGCGTGCCCGGTGTTCTGCACGGGATGGTCGGTGCTCCGGTGGGTGAGGATCGGGTTGGCCGGGCAGGGCTCGAACGGGCCGCTCGGCGTACGGCCGCGGGCGATCGCCACGCCGTGGCCGCGCTCGGTGCCCCCCACGGCGATGAGCAGGTACCAGTAGTCGCCGATCCGGTACAGATGCGGCGCCTCCGGCGCCTTGGCGCCGGGTGTGCCGGACCACAGCTTCTGCGGTGGTCCGTACGTCCGGCCGGTGTGCGGGTCGATGCGGACCTGTGCGATCCCGGCGACGGTGCACCAGCAGGTGCCGTCCTCGTCCCAGGCCAGGTCGGGATCGATGCCGGGCACGCCGGGGAGCCGGACGGGATCCGACCACGGTCCGGCCGGGTCCGTGGCGGTGACGACCAGGTTGCCACCGCCCTTGCTCACATTGGTCACGATCAGCCAGAAGCGTCCGTCGTGGTACCGGAGAGTGGGGGCGTAGATCCCGGCGGACGACGGCACGTCGGCCGCCAGACGCAGCTGGCTCGGCCGGTCCAGGGCATTGCCGATCTGCGTCCAGTGCACCAGGTCACGACTGTGGAAGACGGGCACACCGGGGAAGTACTCGAAGCTGGAGCAGACGACGTAGTAGTCCTCGCCCACCCGGCAGATGCTGGGATCGGGGTGGAAGCCGGGGATCACGGGGTTGGCGGGTCCGGTGTCTGACAAGTCACCAGGTCCTTTCGAGGTGTCGGGTGTCATGGCCTGCGCAGCACCGCGCAATCACCGGGTGGCAGCTCATGGGCCGTGGTGTCGGTGAGCAGGTCGTGGACGGGCTCCGGCAGGGGCACGGCGTCCGCGCCATGGTTGATCAGTACGTGCCAGCGGCGGCCGTCGGGCGCGTGCCGGGTGACGGCTTCCACACCGCCCGGCAGACCCGGTGCTTCCGGGCCGGCACCGGCCTCGTCGAGCAGTCGGCGGACCAGAGCGCCGTAGTCGGCGTCGTCGAGGCGAGTGGACAGATACCAGCCCTGTCCGGTTCCGAACCGGTGCCGGGTCAGCGCCGGGCTGCCGGCCAGCATGCCGTGGGTGTAGGCGGCGAGCGTCTCGGCACCCTTGGTGTGCAGGGACTCGCTCCAGACCGTGCCCAACGACCCGTCCGACAGGGCGATCCGTTCATCCGCCCGCAGCGGTCGGTGCTCCTCGACACGGACGCCCAGGGCGTCGCGCAGCGGGCCGGCGGGATAGCCGCCGAGCCGGGCCTGCATGCGGTCGTCGACGCATCCGTTCGCGTGCTGGACGAGGAGCGTCCCGCCGCCGGCGACATAGCGGCGCAGGTTCTCGGCGCCCGCGTCGGAGAGGAGGAACAGGGCCGGGGCGATGACGAGCGCGTAGCGGTTCAACTCGTGCTCGGGATGGGCGAAGTCGACCGTGACGCCGGCGTCCCACAACGCCCGGTGCGCTCGGCTCAGCTCCTTGTGGTAAGCGAGGCCGGCGGAGGGCAGACCGTCGACGCTCAACGCCCACCAGGCGTCCGCGTCGTGCAGGACGGCCACGGACGCGTCGACCGTCGAGCCCGCCAGCTCGCCGAGCCGGGCGACCGCCTCGCCGACCTGTGTGACCTCCCGGAAGATACGACTGTCGGGCCCCGCGTGCGGGACCATTGCCGAGTGCCATGTCTCGGCGCCGGCCCGGGACTGCCGCCACTGGAAGAAGAGGGCGCCCTCCGAGCCGCGCGCGATGTGGCCGAGGGTGTGGCGCAGGATCTCCCCGGGCTCCTTGCCGAGCACCCGGTCACCGTCGTAGACGGTGTTGGTGCCCTGTTCCATCAGCAGCCACGGAAGACCGCCGGCCAGGGAGCGGACGCGGTCGGCGTGGAAGGCGACGTCGGCGGCGGCGTCCAGACCCGGTGACCCCGGGTAGTGATCGGAGGAGACCACGTCGAGTTCGCGGGCCAGGGCCCACAGGTCCACGTTCTGGTAGGCGGGCAGCATCAGGTTGGTCGTCACCGGCCGGTCGCTGTGCGCGCGGATGGCGTCGCGCTGCTCGCGGAAGGCGGCGATTGTCTCGTCGGACCAGAAACGGCGGAAGTCCAGGGTCTGGCCCGGGTTCTTGTGCCACTGCGTCGCGCGTGGCGGCAGCACCTGCTCCCAGGAGGTGTAGCGCTGGCTCCAGAAGGCCGTTCCCCACGCCTCGTTGAGGGCGTCCAGCGAACCGTGGCGCGCGCGCAGCCACTCCCGGAAGGCCGCCGCGGCGTGCTCGCAGTAGCAGAGGGTGGCGTACTCGTTGTGCACGTGCCACAGCGCGAGGGCGGGGTGGTGGCCGTACCGTTCGGCCAGGGCGGAGGCGATCCGGCGGGCGGCGCTGCGGTAGGCGGGCGCGGCCAGGCAGTAGGTGTCGCGGCTGCCGTGGGTGAGGCGGGTGCCGTCGGGGGTGACCGGCAGTGCGTCGGGGTGGGTGAGGGTGAACCAGGGCGGCGGGGAGGCGGTCGGGGTGGCGAGGTCGACGGCCACGCCGTTCGCGTGCAGCCGCTCGATGTGGGCGTCGAGCCAGGCGAAGTCGTAGCGGCCCTCCTCCGGTTCGAGCAGGGCCCAGGAGAAAACGCCCACGGTGACCAGGTTGACCCTGGCCTTGCGCATGAGTGTGTCGTCCTCCTTCCAGACGGGCTCGTCCCACTGCTCGGGGTTGTAGTCCCCGCCGAAGGCGAGGCCGCCCAGGCGGTCGGTGATGCTGCGGGTGGTCATGGCTGCTTCTCCGGTACGGGAGTCAGGTCGTGCTCCGGCGGGTGGCCGGCACCGGCGCCGCCAGGAGGTGAAGGCCGACGGCCGACGCAGCCGTGGCGGGGGAGCGATTCCTATCACGCGGCGGGGAAGGGCGAGAGCGTCGAAGCGCTTCACCTGGACAGTGGAAAAGTAACCGACAGGTTTCGCGCGAAACAAGAGGCTTAGCTCGAAGAAAGTTTCTTTCCGCAGGTCCATTGACAGCCCGTCGCGCGCGGTGGCAGCGTCGATGCGCTTCGACATTCCGGCTCTCAGCCCGCCATCCACATCCGTCTGTTGAGGGGTCTGACTCGTGGGATCTCCCTCCCTTTCCGCCGCTGCCGTCCGGCTGCCGTTCCGTGATCCCGCGCTTCCCCTCGGGGAGCGCGTCGGCGACCTGCTGGACCGGCTCACACTGGACGAGCGGGTCGCGATGCTGCATCAGTACGTTCCGGCCGTCCCACGCCTGGGCATCGCCTCGTTCCGCACCGGAACGGAAGCGCTGCACGGGGTGGCCTGGCTGGGAGTGGCGACCGTATTTCCGCAGGCGGTGGGGCTGGGAGCCTCATGGGACGAGGATCTGGTGCGTGCCGTCGCCGAGGCGGTGGCGGTCGAAGTGCGCGCCTTCCACCGGCACCGGCCGACCCCGACCGGGTCCGGCACCAACGGCCTCCAGGCCTGGGCGCCGGTGGTGAACCTGCTGCGCGATCCGAGGTGGGGCCGCAACGAAGAGGGTTACTCCGAGGACCCGCTGCACACCGCACGCCTCGCCACCGCCTACTGCCAGGGCCTGGCCGGCGACCATCCCGACTTCCTGCGCGTCGCCCCGGTGCTCAAGCACTTCCTCGCCTACAACAACGAGACGGATCGCTGCGTCACCTCCTCCGGCCTGCGCCCCCGTGTGCTGCACGAGTACGACCTGGCCGCCTTCCGCCCGGTCGTCGCCTCCGGTGCGGCCACCGGCGCGATGGCCGCCTACAACCTGGTCAACGGCCGCCCCTGCCACGTCAGCCCGCTCATCGAGACGGAGCTGCGGACCTGGGCCCGGACCACCGGCCACGAGCTGTTCGTGGTCAGCGACGAGCAAGCGCCCTCCAACCTGGTGGAACTGGAGCACTACTTCGAGGACCACCCCACCTCCCACGCCGCCGCGCTGAAGGCCGGCATCGACAGCTTCACCGACCACCGCGAGGACAGCGCCACCGTGATCGGCCGACTGCGCGAGGCGCTGGAGCGCGGACTGATCGAAGAGGAGGACGTGAACCGGGCGGTGCGCCGCCAGCTGCAACTGCGGTTCCGCCTCGGAGAGTTCGACCCCGACCTCGACCCGTACGCCGCGATCGGCTCGGAGGTGATCGACAGCCCCGAGCACCGCGCCCTCGCCCTGCGTGCCGCGACCGAGTCCGTGGTGCTGCTCAAGAACGACGGGCTGCTGCCCCTGAACCCGAACCGCGCACCGCGGATCGCCGTCATCGGGCCACACGCCGACACCTTGTACGAGGACTGGTACAGCGGCACCCTGCCGTACCAGGTCGGCGTCGCGGCCGGCCTGCGCACCGCGCTCGGACAAGACCGCGGCGAGGTGACCTGTGTGCCGGGCGCCGCCCGGATCACGCTGCGATCCCGCACCACCGGCGAACCTCTGGGCGGAACCGCCTTCGACGCCGAGGAGTGGGGCGACGGCGTCCTCACCCTGCGCGACGCCGACACCGGCCGCTACCTCAGTCTCCAGGACGACGCCTCACTCGCCGCGGACCGGACGGTGCTCAAGACCTGGTTCATCAAGGAAACCTTCCGTCTGGAACCCGACCCGGGCGGCGACAACGACACCTTCCTGCTGCGCAACGTCTTCACCGGCCGCTACGCCGCCCTCGATCCCACCGACGGCCGGGTGCGCGTCACCGCCGATACCCCCGAGATGGCCGAGCGGTGGCAGCGCGAGCTGCTGCGCGACGGCGCGGCCGAGGCACGGGCCGCCGCGAAGGAGGCCGACGTGGCGATCGTCGTCCTCGGCAACCACCCGATGATCAACGGCCGTGAGACCGAGGACCGTACCGGAACCGGCCTGCCCCGGACACAGGAAACGCTGCTGCGCGCGGTCGCCGCCGTCCGCCCGGAGACCGCGCTGGTCGTCATGAGCAGTTACCCCTACGCCGTCGACTGGGCCGACACCCACCTGCCGGCCGTGCTGTGGACCTCCCACGGCGGACAGGAAACGGGCCGCGCCCTGGCCGCCGTCCTGCTCGGCGAAGCCGAGCCCGCCGGCCGGCTGCCACAGACCTGGTACCGGGGCGGCGACCCACTGCCGCACCCGCTCGACTACGACATCATCAAGGCGGGCTGGACGTACCAGTACCACCGGACAGCACCCCTCTATCCCTTCGGACACGGCCTGTCGTACACCGACTTCACCTGCCGTGACCTGCGGCTGTCCACGCCCGCCATGGCCCAGGGCGGCGCGGTGCACGTCTCGGTGACACTGACCAACACGGGCACGCGCTCCGGGAGCGAGGTGGTCCAGCTCTACGTCCGAGCGGTCGACGCCCGCTACGAAGCCCCCCGGCTCCGGCTCGCGGACTTCCGTAAGGTGCGGCTCCACTCGAGGGAGAGCCGGGAGGTGACCTTCGACCTGTCTGCCGAACGACTGGCGCACTGGGATGTCGCCGCGGGCGCCTTCACCGTCGATCCCGGCCGTTACGAGGTGCTCATCGCCCGCTCGGCCCAGGACATCGTCCTCAGCACGCCGCTCGTCGTCAGCGGTACCGCCCCCACGCCGCGCGAACTGGTGGGCCGACGTACTCTGGCCGTCGACTTCGACGACTACGCCGACATCACTCTTGTCGACGCCACCCGCGCCACGGGCGATGCCGTCACCCCAGCAGAACCCGCTCGCCCCGCGACCCTGCTGTTCCGCTCCGCGGATCTGACCGGTGCTTCGCAGTTCGAAGCCGAGGTCGCGCGCGAGGCCACCGGACCGGGTGAGGCGCGACTGGAGGCGCGGGCGGGAGACCAGCTCCTTGCGGAGTTCGCCGTACCGGTCACCGGCGGCCGCCACACCTGGACGACCGTGACCGCCGCGATGGCGGCGCGGAGCGACGGCCACCACGACCTGTGCCTCACCCTGCACGGCGACTTCCGGCTGGCTTCCTTCCGCTTCACCGCGCCCGACGGCCCTGCCACGTAAGGGCCTTGGACCGCAGGTCTTGACAGGCCCCCACGTCGGGCCTACGGTCGACAACCGACAGCCTGCCGTGAACGTTCACGGACGAGCCAGGAGGTGAACATGGCGAGGCGCGTCACGATCAACGATGTCGCCATGGCTGCGGGTGTGTCCCGGCAGACGGTCACACGCGCCCACAACGACCTGGGCGATATCAGCGAGGCCACCAAACGACGTGTTCTCGAGGTCAGTGCCCAGTTGGGTTACCGGCCCAACCGCTTCGCCCGCAACCTGGTCGGCCGACAGCGGCCCCGCGCTGCCGGCCTGCTGGTCGGTTCCTTCAGTAATCCGTACTACACGGAGATCGCGGGCGCCTTTCTCGCGGCCGCCGCCGAGCGCGGCTGGCAGGTGATGATGGCCTCGGGGGAGTCGGGGGACGAGACCGCCGCCGTCGAGATGCTGGCCGGACACGTCGACCTGTTCGTCGGGCATTTCAGGCTGTCCGGCGACGAACTGGCCGCGGCCGTGCAGGGTATTCCGACGATCCTGCTCGATGACCGCTGTTCGCGTCGTGGCTTTCACTCTGTCGAGATCGACCTGCGCGCGGGCGTCCGTCAGGCGATGGCCGCGCTCGAGACCAAGGGTGTTCGCCGGGTGGGAATGATCGACTCGTCCTATTCCCTGCGTGCGTCACCCACCTACTCGCCGACGCCGCGCCGGCGGTTCTTCGAGGAATTCGCCTTCGGCGCCCCGGAACCCGCGGTCGTGGTGGGGGAGGAGTCGATGGCCGGTGGCGGCCATGCCTTCCGCGCGCTCATGGCCCAGTATCCGGATGTCGACGGCGTCCTCGTATTCAACGACATGATGGCCATCGGTGCGCTCCAGGCCGCCCAGGCGCTGGGCATCGAGATCCCTGGCCGTATGAGGATCCTCGGTGTCGACGGCCTGACACTTGGTGAGGCAGTGCATCCGACGGTCAGCACCATCTCGCTCGACCGCGAGGCACTTGTCACCAGTGCTCTCGATATCGCCGACGCCCTTGCGGCGGGCAATTTCACCCACACCGAGTCGTTGCACCGCACCGTCATGCCGCGCCTGCTGTGGCGGGAATCGGCGTGACGCCACCCCGAATACATCGCTGAAACAAACAGCCGAGTGAACCACCGCCGCAGGCAGGATACGCCAGCGGCGTTTAATGCTCTGCCGTTACAAATTGATTCGGCAAACCCCGTTCTACGGCCGTGAACGGGGCTTTTGGCATGTGATCCGGCTGGCGAACCGGTGTTGAAATTTAACGTGCCGGCAACCTTGACAGCCGAGTTCGGCCTCCTTAGCGTGTGCTGCACGCTGCGGCCGTGAAGGTTCACGGCCCGTTGTGAGATGCAGCCGGCGGAGTCTTCGCGATTCGAATGACTCGTCAATTCATCAATACATTCAAAAGAATTCATGGACCGGATCTCGGCGGCCCGGGCCGCGCCGCTGACGTGGAAGGGACCGCAGCGTGAACCGCAAGGAACTGATCAACAGGAACTGGAAGTTCACCCACGGAGACCCCGAGGGCGCGACGCTGGAGGCCTTCGACGACAGTGACTGGTACGACGTGGGGCTGCCCCACTCGTTCGGGATCCCGTACTTCATGGAGACCGGCTTCTACGTCGGCCGCGGCGTGTACCGCCGCACCTTCGAACTCGCCGCGGAGGAGACGGGCAAGTTCGTCGCGCTGGAGTTCCACGGTGTCTTCCAGGATGCCGAGATCACGGTGAACGGTGTGCCGGTGGACCGCCATCTGGGCGGTTACACGGCCTTCATCGTGGATGTCTCCGAGGCCGTGCGCCCGGGGACGAACCAGCTCGCGGTCCGCGTGAGCAACGAGTGGAACCCACGGCTGGCGCCCAGGGCGGGAGAGCACGTCTTCAACGGCGGCATCTACCGCGATGTCTCCCTGATCATCGCCGAGCGGACGCGGATCGCCTGGTACGGCACGGGCGTGGTGACGCTCGGCGTCGGCACCGACGGCGCGGCGGTGGAGGTCACCACCGAGCTGGTGAACGAGACCGACGCGCCTTTCGATGGACTGCTGGCCGCGGAGGTGACCGGTCCCGGTACACGCCCCGTCGAGGCGGTCGCAGCGGTGAACCTCCCGCCCCGCTCGACCACGGTGCACCGGCAGCGTCTGGTCGTGGACGACGTACGCCTGTGGCGCCCGGACTCCCCACACCTCTACACCCTCAAGCAGACGCTGCGGACGAGCGAGGGCGCCGAATGCCACCGCACGGGTACCGAGTTCGGCATCCGCACCTTCGAGTTCACCGCGACCGACGGCTTTCACCTCAATGGGGAGCGGTTCGCGATCCACGGTGCCAACGTCCACCAGGACCACGCCGGATGGAGCGACGCCGTCACCCACTCCGGGATGCGCCGGGACGTCGCACTCATCAAGGAGGCCGGGATGAACTTCATCCGCGGCTCCCACTACCCCCACCACGACCAGTTCGCGACCGAGTGCGATCGACTCGGTGTCCTCTTCTGGTCCGAAGCGCCCTTCTGGGGCATCGGCGGAGCCAACTCCGAGGGGTTCTGGAACGCCAGCGCGTATCCGCCGGACGAGGCGGACCAGGCCGAGTTCGAGGACAGCTGCCTGCGTGCCATGGCGGAGATGATCAGGGTGAATCGCAATCACCCGAGCATCGTGGCCTGGAGCACCGGCAACGAGGTCTTCTTCAGCGACGAGCATGTGATCCCGGCAGCGAAGAAACTGACCCGGCGTCTGGTGGACCTCGCCCACGAACTCGATCCGACACGTCCCGCCGCGGTCGGCGGCGCACAGCGCCGGGGCTTCGACGAGCTGGGTGACCTGGCGGGATACAACGGCGACGGCGGTGAGCTGTACCTCAACCCGCCCTGGCCCAACATCGTCTCCGAGTACGGCAGCGTCGTCGAGGACCGGCCCGGCAGCTACACCCACCGCTTCCGCCACGGCAGCGAGAACGCATACGCGTGGCGCTCCGGAGTCGTCCTGTGGTGCGGCTTCCACCACGGCAGCATCGTGCCCGACATGGGGCGGATGGGCTTCGTCGACTACTACCGCCTTCCCCTGCGGTCCTGGTACTGGTATCGCCATCAGTTGAGAGGGATCGCGCCGCCCGCGTGGCCCGAGCCGGGCACGGCCACCGCGCTGAGGCTGACCGCCGACCGCACCATGGTGCTCACCGACGGCACCGACGACGCGCAGCTTGTCGTGGAGATCGTCGATGACACGGGCCGAGTGGTGGCGGACGAGCGCCCCGTGCGGATCGAGGTCGTCCAAGGTGGCGGTATCTTCCCCACCGGCACGTCGATCGAGCTCAACCCGGACAACAAGGGGCTGCTCGACGGCCGGGGCGCCATCGAGTTCCGCTCGTACCACGCCGGCCCCAACCGGCTGCGGGCGACCGCGGAAGGGCTTGCTCCCAGCGAGATCACGATCGAGGCGGTCGGCCCCGAGCCGTGGACGGGACAACACCGTAACTTCGCCCCCGGCCCACCGTCACGGGTCCACTTGCCCGAGACCCTCATGCCCCCCCAACTCTCCGAGATGCGACCCGCCTTCAGCAGCGGGGCCCGGCCGGACCGTCCCGCCCGTCTCGTCACCGACCACAGCGTCGACCACGGATGGATCAGCGCCACGGACGACCCGGGTGCCTGGCTGTCGGTCGACCTCGAAGGACTGTGGTCGATCACCACGATCCACGTCGAGTTCGGTGCCGGGCCCCAGGTGCCGTACGTCATCGAGCTCTCCGACGGCGGCCGGGACCTCGTGCCGCTGGCCGCCGGCACCACCGGGTCCACCACCGTGCGGCTGGAACCCGACAACACGCAGGCCCGCGCGGTCAGGGTGACCTTTCCGCAGGCGCCCATCGAAGTGATCAACATCCGGGTGCACGGTCACTGAGCGAGAACTGCCCTCAGAGCATCCGATCACGATCGGCAGTACATGCGATACATGTTCACGAAAGGCCAGTTCAATGAAGAACAGAAGAGTCCTGCCGCGGGTCGCCGCCTCGGCCACCGTGACAGCCATGGCGCTGGCCCTGACCGCCTGCGGCGGCAGTGGTTCCTCGGCGAGCGACGGTCTCACCGTCTGGTACGCGCCGGGCTCCGTGCCCAAGGCGTCCCTGGCGGTGCAGAAGAACTTCCCCGGCCTGAAGATCAAGCTGATCCCGACGCCCAACCTGGAAACCAAGCTGAAGACCACTTTGCAGACCGGCTCCGGACTGCCGGACGTGGTGGTCATCGGCAACCACATCAGTTCCTACGCCGACATCTCGACCAAGTTCGTCGACCTGAAGACCATGGGCGCAGACCCGAAGAAGGACTACGTCACCTGGAAGTGGACCAACGGCACCCTCCCCGACGGACGGGTGATCGGGTACCCGATCGACACGGGGCCGCAGGGGCTGTTCTACCGCAGCGACCTGTTCCGCAAGGCCGGCCTGCCCACCGACCCGGCCGCGGTCTCCAAGATGGCCTCCACCTGGGACGGCTACCGCACCATGGCCGAGAAGGCGAAGAAGGCCGGCTTCAAGGCGTGTGACGACGCCAACCAGGTCTACTTCCTGCAACTCGAGCAGAAGGGGCAGGGCAGCTTCGACACCTCCGGTAAGTACCTGGGGGACAACGCCTCGACCCGCAAGGCGTTCGACTACTCCGCCAAGCTGCTCTCCGACGGCCTGTGCACCAAGGCGGCGCCATACAGCACGGACTGGAACAGCTCGGTCGCGCAGAACGCTCTCGGCGGCTTCGTCGCCCCGGTGTACGAGGGTCCGCTGCTGGAGACCGCGGGCAGCCCCAAGGGGGTATGGCGGGTGGCCTACCCGCCCGGTGGCCCCGGCAGCAAGGGGGGCTCGTACATGTCGATCCTCAGCTCCAGCAAGCACCGGAAAGACGCGTACAAGGTCATCAAGTGGATGATGTCCCCGGCCAACCAGGCGTCGGGCTTCGACGACGGCCTGTTCCCCTCGGCCCTCGCTGCGTACAAGAGCCCGGAGCTGAACGCAGCGCAGCCGTTCTACGGCGGTCAGTCGACGGGGGTGGTGTTCGCGAAGGTCGCCCAGGAGTCGCCGACGGTCCCGGTCACACCGCAGGACGGGGTCGTGGAGGGCGCTCTCGTGGACGCACTCAAGTCGGTGGCGCAGGGCAAGGCCTCCGCTGACGAAGCCTGGAAGTCCGCACAGGCCCAGATCGCCAAGGAACTGAAGCGGTGACGAAGGTCGTGGACACGAGCATGGGCGCGTCGGTCCCGGCGCGACCCACTGCCCGCCGGCCGACGGCGGACGGGCCCCGGCCCGCTCCCGGCCCGTCCCGGCCCCGGCGCTGGCGGTCCTATCTGGCCAGCTATCTCGCCATCTCCCCGTTCTTCGTGCTCTTCGCGGTGTTCGGAGTGTTTCCGCTCGGCATCGCGGCCTATCTCAGCTTGCACACGTGGGACGGCATCGGGACGATGCACTACGTCGGATTCGAGCAGTTCCACCGGCTGCTCGAGGACTCCCAGTTCTGGCAGTCGCTGGTCACCACGATCGAAATCTTCGCCATGTCCCAGGCGCCGATGGTGGTGGCGGCACTGGTCGCGGCCTTCGTGCTGAGCAGCGACCGGCTGCGCTTCCGCGGTGTCTACCAGACGGTCTACTTCCTGCCCCAGGTCACGTCGATCGTCGTGATCGCGATCGTGTTCCAGTCCCTGTTCGGCGGCAACTTCGGGATGATCAACCGGCTGCTGGTCGCTGTCGGTCTGCCTTCGGTGGACTGGATGGCGAGCACCTGGGGTGCCAACACGGTGATCGCTCTGATGATCATCTGGCGTGGCTTCGGCTATCTGGTCATCTTCTTCATGGCGGGCATGGCCACGATTCCCCCCGAACTGTACGAGGCGGCGGAACTCGACGGGGCGGGGGGCCCGCGGAAGCTGTGGTCGATCACCCTGCCGATGATGCGCCCCACCGTCGTGTTCGCGCTCCTGACCGGCATCGTCGGCGGCCTCCAGGTCTTCACCGAACCCCAGATCCTGGACGTCAGCGGCACGTCCGTACCCGGGATGACCATGATGCTGTTGCAGTACCAGTACCTCGGACAGTCGCCGAGCGCGAGCGTGGGCGCCGATCTGGGCTACGCCAGCGCGATCGGCTGGGCCGTGTTCGCCCTCGTCACTCTGGCCTCGCTGGGCACTCTGCTCATGCGGCGCGTCACCGGACACAAGGAGGTGATCTGACATGAGCGCCGATGTGCAGGAAACGGGCCGTGGCACCTACCCGGTGCGGAAACGCGGCGGCGGACGCCGACCACAGGTCGGCAAGCACCTCCTGCTGCTGTGCGCCGCCCTGGTCAGCCTGTTTCCCTTCTACTGGCTGCTCATCATGGCGACGAGCTCCAGTGGTGAGGTCTTCAAATTCCCGCCCCGGCTGATCCCGGGAACGAGGCTCTTCGAGAATCTGGGGAAGGTGTCCGACGCGGTCCCACTGGGCGCCACGTTCGTCAACTCGCTGGTGGTCGCCGTGAGTGCGGTCGTCCTGACGGGCTTCCTGTGCTCGCTCGGCGGGTTCGTGTTCGCCAGAATGCGTTTCCCCGGCCGTGACAAGCTGTTCGGATGCGTGCTGGCGACACTCGTCTTCCCGACGGGCGTGAGTCTGGCGCCCTCCCTCCAGATCTACTCGCACCTCGGCTGGATCAACACCTTCCTGCCGTTGATCGTGCCGGGCGCCGCTTCGGCCTTCGGGCTCTTCTGGATGCGCCAGTATGCGGTCTCCGCGATCCCGTACGAGCTGATCGAGGCGGCGAGACTGGACGGCTGTGGCCTGCTCCGCATGTACTGGCACGTCGCGCTGCCCGCCATGCGGCCCGCCATAGCCTCGTTCGGGATCTTCACCTTCATGTGGAGCTGGAACGACTATCTCTGGCCGTTGCTGGTTCTGAACGATTCGCAGAAGTACACCGTGCCCGTCGCCCTCGCGCAGCTGAAGGGGGCCTACGGCAACATCGACTACAGCGTCGTCACGGCGGGCACGCTGGTCGGTGCCATTCCGCTCATCGTGCTCTTCCTGTTCGTCCGGAAGTGGATCTTCCGCAACATGGTCGCCGGCGCCGTCAAGTAGGCGTGGGCCGCGTGACCTCCGGTGCTCATGCACCCGCCCTACGTGGCAACTGGGCGGTCGCGTAACGGGCCATCGCCACCGGACACCGTCACCGAGAAAGAACGACAAAATGCGACGTCACACCATCCAACTGACCGAGCCGGCGACGGCGTTCCACGACAGTTTTCTGATCGGCAACGGATCACTGGGCGGGACACTGCGCGGAGCCGTGGGAACCGAGCGCATCGACCTGAACCTCGACAGCCTGTGGTCGGGCGGCCCGGTGACCGCTGAGAACACCGGGTCACCGGCCGACCTGCTCCCGCAACTGCGCGAGGCCATCCGGGCCGAGGACAACGTCCGGGCCGAGAAGCTGGCACAGGCCATGATGGGACCTGGCTGGACCGAGTCCTACCAGCCCCTCGGATGGCTCGAATGGCACTACGCCGACACGTCGGACGCCACCGGATACCACCGTCGGCTGAACCTGGCCGACGCGGTGGCCACCACCGGCTACGGGCCCGCCGGAGCGGAGGCCGAGATGTCGAGCTTCGTCTCGGCCCCCGACAACGTGCTCGTGGTCACGGTGACCGGGCCCGGTGCCGCCTCGCACCCTGTCCTGCCCACCTTCGTCTCCCCCCACCCGGTCACCACCGCCACCCCGCGACCGGGCCTGCTCGTGGCCACCGGCCGGGTGCCGGCCCGGGTGCTGCCCAACTACGTCGACGAGGAGCCCGCGGTCGTCTACGGCGAGGACGAGCCCGACGGTGCCGGCACCGTGGCCGCCGGCGCCGGGTTCGCGGTAGCGGTGGCGGTCGAGCGAACGGGACCGGAGGAACTACGCCTGATCGCCGCAGCCGCCGGCGGGTTCCGTGGCTACGACCGGCGGCCCGGCGCCGACCTCGCCGCCCTCGCACGCTCGGCGGAAGAGACGGTGACCCGAGCCCTGACCCGCACTGCCGAACAGCTCGTCCAGCGCCATGTCCAGGACTACCGGAGCTACTTCGACCGCGTCGACCTCGACCTGTCGGCGTCACCCGCCGCGGACCACGGCGACCCGGCACGGGCCGAACTCCTCTTCCACTTCGGCCGCTACCTGCTGATCTCCAGCTCCCGCCCGGGCACTCAGGCCGCCAATCTCCAGGGAATCTGGAACATCGACGTCCGCCCCGGCTGGAGCGCGAACTACACCACCAACATCAACGTCGAGATGAACTACTGGGCCGCCGAGAGCACGGCCCTACAGGACGTGCACGGCCCGATGCTCACGCTCGCCGGCGACCTCGCCGAGAGCGGCACGGACACCGCCGCGCGGTACTACGGCGCCGCGGGCGCAGTGGTCCACCACAACACCGACATCTGGCGGTTCTCCACACCCGTCAAGGGCGATACCCAGTGGGCCACCTGGCCGACGGGCCTGTACTGGCTGGCCGCGCACGTGTGGGACCACTACGAGTACGGCGGAAACGATGACTTCGGCGCGGGGTCCGCCCTGCGTGTGCACCGCTCGGCCGCCCTGTTCGCGCTCGACATGCTCGTACCCGACGACGACGGCTTGCTCGTCACGAGCCCCTCCACGTCACCCGAACACCGCTTCGTCCTCCCCCCGGCGCCGCGGGGGTCCGCGGTTTCCGAGGGAACGACGATGGATCAGGAACTGGTCCATGAGGTGCTCTCCCGGTACGTCACTTTGGCCGAACGCTTCGGACGTGGTGACGACGACGGGCTGCTTGCCCGCGCCCGACACGCGCTGGGTGTCCTGCGTCTGCCCGGCATCGGCGCGAGCGGTGAACTGCTCGAGTGGAAGGACGAGCGGCCTGGTTCGGAGCCGGGCCACCGCCATCTGTCCCACCTCTACGGCATCCACCCCGGGACGCGTATCACCGAGGGTGGCACTCCCGAGGTGTTCGCGGCAGCCAGGAAGGCTCTCGCGACCAGGCTCCAGCACGGCAGCGGATACACCGGCTGGAGCCAGGCTTGGATCCTGTGCCTTGCCGCGCGACTGAGGGACACCGGGCTGGCCGAGCGTTCCCTCGACGTCCTGCTGAACGACCTGACGTCGTGGTCCCTTCTGGACCTGCACCCGCACTCGGAGTGGCCGGGCGGCTACATCTTCCAGATCGACGGCAATCTCGGCGCCGTCGCGGGCATCGTGGAACTGCTGGTGCAGAGCCACGAGGGAGCCGTCAGCCTGCTGAAGACGCTCCCGCGTGGCTGGCGGAGCGGTCACGTGGCCGGTATCCGCTGTCGTGGCGGACTGACCGTCGATGTGGACTGGGACGCGGGAGAACTGACCACCGCCACGATTCGCACGGGCTCCTCGGGCCCCGTCGTCGTGGAGATCCCGGCCACCGGGGGCGACCTCACCGTCACGGACGCGGCGGGTGATCCGGTCGATGCCTTCGACACACCATGTGCGGTGCCCGGACGCCGTCGCCTCACGTGGGACGGACGTGCCGCTTCGTACTACCGGCTCGTGAGCCAAGGGGGCCGGAGCTGAAGCTTCCCCTTGATCGTGGACCGGAGACTGGATGTGAGATTCCAGAGGAAGCAGTGCCAGGTGGGCAGTCAGTACTCGAAGCGGTATTTCGAGGAGCTCAAGTGGGACGCGATCGCGGTGGCCCGCTCCTCCAGCAAGACGATCACCGAGATCGTGCGGGATCTGGGGGTGAGCCGGCAGGCCCGGCCAGCCCGGAGCACCGGCCGGACCGGTTCCTGCTTCTACTCAAGGAAGAGATCGGTACCCGCGACAGCGGTTCCGCAACGAGAGGCTGATCTTGAGGATCTGAGCACGGAGTCACCGTGTGATGATGAGGCACTACCTACCGGAGGTCCAGCGGGATGCGGTCGCTGTACACCTCGCGGCCGGGGCTGGCGCCGCACTGCGGTCGCGAGGGTGGGCCGACAGACCGGCGACGCCCGGCGCGCCGCGCGGATTCGGACGATCCACCGGGACTCCGACGGGACCTACGGCGTTAGTGTGTGGCGGTTGACGTCGGCCGCACGGAACGCGATGTGACCCCGCAGCGCCTTCTCCCCGGCCGGCGGTATCGCTTCCTCCTTCGCGTCGCGAACTCCGACTCGCTGGACGGCTCGTGCTCCCGTGCTCGCGGGGATGGTCCCCTGGGTGCGCGCGACCGTAGAAGCGATGGTGGCTGCCCCCCGCGCCCGTCACCTGCCACCCGTCTTACGTCGCCAACGGCCGGTCACCCCGGGCACTCTGCTGGCCTGGCACCGCCGTCTGGTGCGCTGGAAATGGCGCCAGACCCCAACCGGACCCGGCCGACCACCGCTGCCGGAAGAGACAGTCGTGCTCATCCAGCGCCTGGCGAGAGAGAACCCGACCTGGGGGTACGTCAGGATCCAGGGTGAACTGCGACGGCTTGGTCATCGGGCCGCCGCCGCAACTATCCGGCGCGTTCTGCGCCGTTCCGGCCTGCCACCCGCACCGCAGCGCGCCTCCCTACAGACCTGGGGGGGGCAGACCCGCTCGCTATGTATCAACCGCAACGACTGCGGCTGAAGTGTCAGCGGCCAGTCCGGGATCCCCATGTACGGCCAGTTGAGATGTCACTCTCGGTTTCGGATTGACCGGTTCCTGATGTGGCCGGTCACGTACAGGTGGACGCGATGGGATGCCGGCCAGGTCGGTACCGGGGACAGGCGATCAACTGTCTGCGCAGGCGTCTTGGCCGACGAGTTGTGCCACGCGCTCCATGCAGCGGATCCGGGCAGGAGAGAAGTCGTAGGGCATCTTGGTGATCGCCTCCGAGGCGCCCATCTGCGTGTCCTCCTGCTCTGCCAGGTCGGCGTCGTAGGTCTCGAAGAGCTCGTCATCGGCCGTGTCCAGCCCGGCTGCCGTGATGGCCTGTACGAGGGCCATGTGGTGGGTGTATCGCTGTACCGCGATTTCCTCGACGCGCGGGTCATCGGGGTCGACGCCGTCGTCGAGGGCGGCCTCAGCCTCGTCGAGACGGTCCTCCTCGGCCCGTAGGTCGGGATGGGTGGCCAGCACGATGTACACGCTGGCCTGTAGTGCGGAGCCGAGCGGACCGAAGATCCGTTCCGTGACCAGCAGGGCCTCCATGTCGGAGGCGCGCAATGCGCCAGGGGGCAGGTGGCTGAGCCGATCCGTCACCAGTTCGGAGAGCAGGCCCTGCGGGCTGCCCACAGCCCGCAGGCGCCTGACGGCCGCGCGCTGACGTTTGATGTCGGCCTCCTGGGCAGCCAGGGATTCCTCCAGCCGGCCCAGGGTCTCCTCGATGTCCCCGGATTCGTCGAAGGCAGCTCGCATGTCGTCCAGACTGATGCCGACCTCCGCCATTCTGCGGATCCACAACAGGCGGATCATGTCGTCGTAGCCGTAGCGGCGGCGGCCGTCTCCACCGCGCTCGGGTTCCGGCAGCAGACCGATCTGGTGGTAGTGGCGGATAGCGCGTGGGGTGATCCCGGCGAAGGCAGCGGCAGCGCCGATCTTGACCTGGCGGGGCGGTGTGACGGAGGGGTACATCGCAGACGGAGCCTTTCGTGCTGTGGTGCCTCAACGACACCACATGCCGCTACGGCAGGTGCAACAACACACCACCCGGGTTCCACCGACCGCGAGGCCCTGGCCACTGCCGGAACCGATCACTGTGACGAGGCATCCCGCATCCCACTGGCAGACCTCTGCACCCTCATCCGCCAGCCGTTGTGTGCGAGCCCTCCGCGCCGCCCACCTCACCACCGCCCACCGCGACGGCAAGACCGTCTGGCACTCCTGCACCCCACTGGGGCTCGGATTCCTCACCGGCTCTCCCAGCACCACAAAAACCTGACTGCCTCGGGCACGGCGAGGTAGTAGCTCTCGATGTCGCGCCCGTCGGGCACCGATGTCGGTTCGTCCTCGCGCCACGGTCCGAGCCGCACAAGCAGCTCGTTGCGACCGCGCCTGAGCGCACCGCCGAGGCGCGTCGCTGCTCGTTGCGGTGATCCTCGACGCGCTGGGTGAACAGCTTCAGCGCCGCGACTTCACCGACGTCGCCGAACTCGCGGTAGGGGCCGATGCCAAGTGTGACAGCGTTGGCCTCTTGCTCGATCGCATCCTGTGCCGTTCGGAAACTCGTCGTTCCCGGTCAGGCGGCGTATCTGTACTCGTTGATCACGCCGCCCACGAGCCTGGTGGGGGCGATGACCGTTGCAATGCCGGGGTAAGCATCGAGGACCTGCCGAGCGTGCGTCTCGTTCCAGATCAAGAGGTGGTCGAGGGCCTCGCGGCGCAGGGTGCCGATGACACGTTCGCAGTGCGCGTTCATCCGTGGGGACCGTGGCGCGGTCCTCATGACCTGGATGTCGTCGGCTTTGAAGACCGCGTCGAAGGACTCGGTGTACTTCGCGTCCCGGTCGCGGAGCAGGAAACGCAGCGAGTCCACCCGAACACCCAACTCGACGGCGAGGTTTCTTGCCTGCTGCACCGTGTGCCGTTCAGAAATGCGTCGCTGCTGCTCATAGGGGGCTGGCGAGACCGGGGATGTTGGGAACACGCCGGGGTGATCGTCTCGCTGGTGTATCAGGTGACGCGGAAGCTGTTGTCGGTTCCGGCGGTGCTGCTGCGTCGGCAGGCGGCCCAGGATGCTGAACTGCTGGCGCTCCGTCATGAGAATGCGGTGCGGCGCAGGCAGCTTGCGGGCCGGGTGCGGTTCGAGCAGGCGGACCGGCTCTGGTTCGCGGTTCTGTCCTCGCTGATACCCCGGTGGCGCTGGACGCGGGTTTTCCCGGTGACTCCGGGGACCCTGCTCGCATGGCACCGAAGGCTTGTTGCACGCAGATGGGACTACAGCAAGTGCCGGAGCAGCCCTGGGCGGCCGCCTACCGCGAATGTGGTAAAGGATCTGGTGGTGCGGTTGGCTCGGGAGAATCCGCGCTGGGGCTGCCGCAGGATCCAGGGCGGGCTCACGCGGTTGGGGTATGAGATCGGCGCCTCGACGGTCTGGGAGATCCTGACGGCGTCCGGCATCGGCCCGGCTCCCCGCCGCGGCGGGCCGGCGTGGCGTGAGTTCCTCACAGCACAGGCCGATTCCATCATCGCCTGCGACTTCCTCCATATCGACCTGGTGGACCTGCGCCGGGTCTACGCGCTGGTCTTCCTTGAGCACGGCACGCGTCGGCTGCACGTCGCTGGGGTGATCGCACACCCGACCGCGCGGTGGACGGTTCAGCAGGCTCGCAACCTTGTCGTCGAAATGGGCGTGCGTTTCGAGTCGCTGCGCGTCTTGATCCGCGACCGGGACGGCACATACAGCGAGTCCTTCGACGCGGTCTTCGCGGCCGAGGACGTCGAAACCGTGAAGACCGCACCACGGACCCCGCGGATGAACGCACACTGGCGAGAGAGTCATTGGGACGTTACGGCGTGAGGCCCTCGACCACGTGCTGATCTGGAATGAGGCCCACGCTCGACGCGTTCTCGAGACCTGTGCCGGGCACTACAACGGGCATCGCCCGCATCAGCCCCGAGGGCGACTACCTCCCCTCGCCGACGACCGGACCGCGCCGTTGACCGACCTGGGCACCAGGCGATGGCTAGTCCGCACTCGTGTCCTTGGCGGCCTGATCAACGAGTACAGGTACACGGCCTGACCTGCCGCGACGGGTTCCTGAACGGCACAGGCTTGACGCCTTGTGGTTCCGGAGCGGCAGCGCGGGCAAGCGCCGGATTACCGATGAGGCGCTTGCCTTCGGCAGGATGGGCGCATGACCGAGATCCGCACATCCCGTCTCCTCCTACGCCGCTGGCACGACGACGACCTCGCGCCGATGGCGGACATCAACGCGGACCCGCGGGCTATGCGCTGGATCGACGACGGTTCGGTGCGCGACCTGGACCACACGGTGGAGGCCATCGAGCGATGGGAGGAGGAGTGGGACGAGGAGGGCTTCGGCCTCTTCGCCGTCGAGCTGCTGGCCTCGGGCGAATTGATCGGCTTCACGGGACTGTCCGTGCCCGAGTTCCTGCCGGAGGCGATGCCCGCCGTGGCGATCAGCTGGCGGCTCGGCTCACAGTTCTGGGGCCAGGGATACGCGTCCGAAGCCGCGCATGCCACACTGGAGTTCGCGCTCCAGGACCGCGGCCTGGACCGCGTCATCAGCATCAACCAGGTGGGGGACAACGCCTCCGAGAACGTCATCCGTAAGCTCGGCATGGTGTCCGAGCGGGAGACGGCGCACCCGGTGTACGGCTACCCGCTGCGCGTTCACGCCATTGATCTCACCGAGTTCCAGGCGTGAACCGGCCGAGCTGTCGATCATCACAAGACAGCCGACCACTGTCCCTACGTCCCTGAGCGCATTGATCGCGACAGTGCGGACATCGAGGGACGGACGGTGTCTTCCCGTCGCTGACCCACGCTTTCACGGAACTGCGGCCAGAGCCGTGAAATCGGCCAATATCGCTCTTCATGCCCCACTCGGTTGCCGTCGGCAACGGGAGCCGGGGCCACCCGCCTGTGGAGTGTGCGGGCCGTGACGAGCGGTCGTGAGATGTCTTCGGCGGCGCTGCGCGCTGGGCTTCGCCCGCCCTGGACAGCTCGACGCGCCCCCAGACCTGGCCGGCTACGGGGCGGACCCTCCGCTGTGGTGCCCGACCTCAGGCAGGCGCGGGCGGCTGGGGTTACGAGCGCGTCGTGCGCCCGCCGGGCGGCGTCGCCGACCGCGACCCGGTTCCCGACGGGATGGCACCGAGGGCGCTGGAGGCGGCGACGACGTCGACGGCGAGAACGGCGTACCGACGAAATGGGGCTGTGTGGGTAACGAAACGCAGTCCGTCGTCGGCCGGACGATTGGGCTGACACCGATCCCACCGAAGGCGGCTCCCGTGTGCGGGAACTTCTGCGTATCTGCGCGGGATACACGCCCTGCTGGACTTGCCGGCCCACGATGCCAGCGCATTGCGTCGGTGGCCCTATCGCCCATGTGCATCGACGCGTAGTACCGCTGGCGAGCTTCCTTGACGTCCTCCGGGAAGGCGTCCACCAGGCCGAAGTCGGTGATCGAGTTGTCGAGCTTCTCAATCGCCGTGTGCACTCTGGAGGTTCGCCGCGGTCTCAGTCTCGGGCAGTGCGGCCTCGCGCCGATGGTCGGCGGCTCCTTACTCTCCCCCGTCGGCGGAACGGAGCTGGAAGTCGACGACGACGCAACCAACCTGTCCGTCGTCGGTGCGGCCGATCCAGACGGGGTAGGCCCCGTCACCCCGGCCGGCACGGAAGGCGATGAGGTTCGGCTCGGGCTCCGTGCTGGGCAGTTCGACGGTGAAATGGCTGTCGAGGGGTATGAACAGGTCCTCGTCCAGCTGGTCTTCGATCCGTGCGCGCCTGTGTCACCGACTCCGAGCCCGTCTCGCCCTGGTCCGCCGTGGACCGCATGTCCACCGTCACCCGGTTCTGCGCCTGGTGCCTGGAGGAGTTCCTCCCCCTGGACCGCGAAACGCTGTTCACCCCCGACACTGTCGAACGCTACGTTCTGACCGGTATGCGGGATCTGCAGGCCTCATGCCGGCGCACGCATCGCTCCCAGCTGTCCGCCATCGGCCGCACGATCACCCGCCGTGCACCCTGGCCACCTGCCAGGACTGGGCTGGCCCGCAACCGGCTGGCCACCCCCTACACCCCCGCCCAGGTCGCCGGATACCTGGAAGCAGCCGGGCAGCAATCCACACCAGTGCGCACCAGGGCGGCGTTCGGGCTCCTCGCCGCAGGGCTCGGTGCCGGACTCATGCCCGGCGAACACCTCACCATCACCGGCCGCTCCCTGGCCACCACCGAGCGCGGTACCACCGTGCTGAGCATCGCCGGTATCCGGCCGCGCGCCATCCCCGTGCTCGCCGCGTACGCACCCCTGCTGCACACCCTCGCCGCCCGCCATCCCGGCGAGCCACTGATCGGCCCGACCCACAACACCGACAAGAACCGCCTCAACCACCTCCTCCCATCAAGGCTCTGACCGGCTACGACCCCTGGGACGCCCTGCAGCGTTCCACCCTGGAGACGGCGGCGACGGGGGCACCTCTGCTCGGCTGGCCGGAAGCGCCGCTGTAGACGCCTTCCCGCACCGTTCGGTTCCCGCGTTAACGGGACGTCAGGGGTGCATAAAGATTGCCGGAATCCGGCAATGTGCGGCCGTGCCTCCAGGTGCCAGCATGACGGGGCCCGAAGACGAGGAACGGGGGTGGCATGTTGCTGAGTTCTTGTGGCCCGCGCTGGGGTTCCCGGCCGTCCTGTTCAGCTTCGCGCTCCTCGTCGTCGCCGGTTACTGGCTGGTGGTGCTGATCGGGGGAGCCGGCGGCGTGGACGCTTTTGACGGGGGCGATGGCGTCCACGCCGACGTGGCGGGCCTTCCGGTCACCATCATCGTCTCGACGGGCGTGGTCATTTCCTGGTTCGTGAGCCTGATCGGTACGGTGCTGATCGGCTGGCCCTGGCTGCGCGCCGCAGTACTCCCCGCCGCGCTGGGCGCGGCCTGGGTCGGTGTCCGCCTCCAGCGACGCCTGGCCGCCCGGCTGCCGTCCTGAGCACCTCAGGGGACTTGAAGCAGTCGTTCACGAAGCGTGACGACCCAATCCCTGCCCGAAGGGTCATGGCGGGGGCCCGCAACGTGCCCATGGCCAGCGCTGGGCACGGCACCTGATATGCAGCGATCTTGCTTACTGAGGCAACTTTGGGGGACTCATGCCGCAAGTTGACGATGACGACTACGAGCCGGTCTTCAAGAAGAGCAACTGGGGTACAAGCCGGTACGTCTACAACCCCAACAACCCCGTAGGGATGGCCTTGATCATCTTGAGCCTTGTCTTCGCGCTCGTGATGATGTTCCTGATGGAGGAGCGGAAGGGCCCCTTCGAGCCCCCGAAGGAGACGCCCTGGAGCCCGCAGATCGATGACAATCCCACCTATCCGTGGGACGAGGACCCATACGCGACGCCTCCCGACGGCACGACGCCGATGCCAAGCCCTACCCCCTGAACACTCAGCGGGGCGGCCAATCGGTATCCCCGCAGTTCCGATGCCCGGTGGCTGGGGCCGACGGCGTCCGAGCCTTTGGGATTGTCCGTGTGTCGGATCTGCCTGAAGGGTGTCCTTATTGCCGTACGGTGGTTGACCTGGGGCTTTGCCATCGCCCAAGTATGGGCATGATCTCTGATCGTGGGTCTGCGACTGCTCTACCTGATCTCCTGCCGACTCCTGGGCTGCTTCCTGTGCTGGGTCGATCGACCGCGGCGAACAACGCTGAGATCCTTGCTCTCCGCCATGAGGTCGCTGCGCTTCGCCAGCAGGTGGAGCGGCCGCGGCTCTCGTGGGCTGACCGTGCCGTGCTCTCTGCCCTCTGCTCTCGCCCGGTACCTGCCACCTGTCTTACGTCGCCATCGGCTGGTCACCCCGGGCACCCTGCTGACCTGGCACCGTCGTCCGGTGCGCTGGAAATAGCGACAGGCACCAGCCAGGCCCGGTCGGCCACCGTTACCGGAAGAGACGGTCGTGCTCATCCAGCGCATGGCGAGAGAGAACCCGGCCTGGGGGTACGTCAGGATCCAGGGCGAACTGCGACGGCTCGGTCATCGGGTCGCCGCCTCCACCATCCGGCGCGTTCTGCGCCGCTCCGGCCTGCCGCCCGCACCGCAGCGCGCCTCCCAGCAGACCTGGCGTACTTTCCTCCGAGCCCAGGCCCACACGCTGCTCGCCTGCGACTTCATGCACGTGGAGACCGTCTTCCTCAAACGTCTCTACGTCTTCTTCGTCATGGAGATGCACCCTGCACGTTCAGGTCCTGGGTGTCACCGCCCGTCCCACCGGCGCATGGGTCGCCCAACTCGCCCGCAACCTGCTCATAGATGTCGAGGAGAGGGCTGGGTGCTTCCGGTTCCTCATCCGCGACCGGGACAGCAAGTTCACCGCAGCATTCGACGCCGTCTTCACCGGCAACGACACAGCCGTCATCCCGACGCCGCCGCAAAGCCCACGGTCCAACGCGTTCGCCGAACGATGGATACGCACAGCCCGCACCGAATGCACCGACCGACTCCTCATCACCAGCGAACGACACCTGCACACCGTCCTCACCATGTGCGCCGAGCACGACAACGCCAGACGAGCCCACCGCAGCCCCGACCTACGTGCCCCAGACGACGACCCGCACATCATCCCCCTGCCCGCCGCCACGGTCAGGCGCACGCAGATACTCGGCGGACTGCTCAACGAGTACCACACCGCGCCACCCCGACCGTCTCACCATCTACAGGAAACGCCCAGCTCAGCAGCCTGATCGGAGTATTGACACCCTTCAGGCGTTTGACAAGGTCGCGGTGCCAACGCAGCACCGTGTCGGGGCGGACGAGTAGCCGTAATCTTCGCAGGACATGCAGTGGCAGCCGGTGCAGCAGCGCTGCCAGGTACGCTCGATCGCTCGGCGTGAACCGAATCTTGTTCTTGCCGAGTTGGCGTTCCAGCACGGTGATCTGGTGGCGCAGGGCGGGGCTGATGAGATCGGGCAAGACGTCGGGGCCCGCCTCCTGACGGAAGCAGGCCCCGACGCAATCATCCGCTCCGGGTCGGTCGAACTGTCAGGCGACCTGAGGTGCAGGCGGATCCAGGAGGTGATGGACGCCCAGCGGGTCGACGCCGTCCTTCAGTACCTCCTCGAGACCCGGGTGATCTTGGTCGTGAACCCGTCTACCAGGGGCTTCACTTATCTGTCACGGCAACTGCCGAACCAGCACGGCAGGTTGGAAAGGGCTCAGTGGATCCGGGGTGAGTCAGCGCACCAGGCAAGGGGGGCTCTCACAGTACCTGTATCACCAGGGTCTCCCAGACGTCCAGAACGCCTGTCAACCTGGTTGAGTCGAAAGCGCCGACAACACTCCATGGACACGCACTGCAGCTTTACCCCCATCAGTTCAATTCAGCTGCCCCGAATGCGCGACCATGTCGGCGATTTCTTCCACGAACGAAGGGACGGAGACCAATGGCGGACAACCAATTCACCACTCGCACAGAACTTTTCGATCTGAGTGGGAAGTACGCCCTTGTCACTGGCGGCACCAGGGGCATTGGGATGATGATAGCGCGCGGCCTTCTCCAGGCGGGCGCCCGCGTCGTCATCAGCTCACGCAAGGCAGACGCGTGCGCGGAGGCACAGCATCTACTGTCTGAATTCGGCGACGTTCAAGCAATCCCCGCCGACCTGTCCAGGCACGACGAGTGTCAGCGCCTCGCTGATCTTGTCATGGCCGACTCGGAACGCCTGGACATCCTTGTCAACAACGCGGGAGCGATGTGGCGCGAGCCGCTGGCGACGTTCCCGGACGAGGCCTGGGACGCAGTGATCGACCTCAACCTCAAGTCGCCGTTCTGGCTGGTGCAGGCGCTGCTCCCCGCACTTCGCAGGGCGGGCACCGCCGATGATCCCGCGCGGATCATTAACATCGGCAGTATCGCCGCCATCCACGTCGCCCAGGCGCCCAACTACTCGTACGCCAGCAGCAAAGCGGCACTCCATCAACTCACCAGAGTGCTTGCCAGGGAGCTGGGCCCACAGCACGTCACGGTGAACGCGGTAGCACCGGGAGTGTTCCCGTCGCAGATGATGGCGTCCACGCTCGATGCCATCGGCGACAAGATCGCGGCGGCGGCCCCTCTGCGCCGGCTCGGCCGCGACGACGACATGGCGGGTATCGCCGTGTTTCTCGCTAGCCGGGCTGGGTCCTACCTCACGGGCACCATCATCCCGGTAGACGGCGGCACCGCGACGACCGCAACGGGTACCCCCTAGACTGCGGGACGGGCTTACGGTGAGGGGATGGCCACGATGGATCTACGCACCGAGATCCGGGAGTTTCTCAGCTCGCGTCGCGCCCGCATCGCACCCGAGCAGGCGGGCCTGCCCGCTTACGGCGGCAACCGTCGGGTCAAAGGTCTGCGCCGCGAGGAGGTAGCGCTACTGGCGGGGGTATCCGTCGACTACTACGTGCGCATGGAGCGCGGCAGCCTCGCCGGTGCCTCCGATGGCGTGCTCGACGCGTTGGCCTCTGCCTTGCAACTCGACGAGGCCGAGCGCGACCACCTGTTCCACCTCGCGCGCCAATCCAGGGCGCCCAGCGGCCCACGCCGGCGTAGGCCTGCCGTGACGGTGCGCTCGACGTTGCAGCAGGTGCTCGACGCGATCTCCGATGCGCCGGCCTGGATCGGTAACGGCCGTTATGACGTGCTCGCCATGAATCAACTCGCTCGCGCGTTGTATTCACCGGTGCTGGCCGACCCGCGACGGCCCGCGAACACAGCGCGGTTCGTCTATCTAAACCCCGAGGCGGCCAGAGATTTCTTTGTCGACTACGACCAAATTGCCGGTGCCGCGGCCGCGAAGCTACGCATGGAGGCCGGCCGCAATCCGCATGACGAGGAGCTGATCGCCCTAGTCGGCGAACTGTCAACGTGCAGTGAGCTATTTCGGCAGCGGTGGGCATCTCAGGACGTGCGGCTGCACCGGTCCGGCCGCAAGCGTATGCGCCATCCGATCGTGGGCCAGCTCGACTTGGACGTCGAGTCCCTGGAACTGCCCGCCGAACCCGGCCTGCACCTCAACGTCTACACCGCACCCGCGGGCACACCGACCGCTGACAATTTAGCGCTCCTGGCGTCGTGGGCGGCCACCCAACAGACGCTGGCGACCGAGCTCGAAGCACACAACGGATAGTCCAACCTCTTCAGCCGTACTAGTCAGCGGACCATGACGTGGGGCAACAATCTGCCGGAAAGTAAACACGGGAGTGAGACAAAAATCAGTGTGGACACGCGGGTGAACCGTTGAAGATGGCGCTGTGGTGGCGCGATGACGCCCGACGCCGTGTCGGTGACGGGCTGATCCATCACAGCGATGCCGGGCCGATACAACTCGAATGCGATTGCGGAAACTGCTGCGCTGGATGGAATTGCATCATCGATTAGCAGTAGGGGGATACCTACGACAACGCGCTAGTGGCTCGTGTGCCGCTCAAAAAGTCATCGCCGCAGGTGAGCGGGGCGCGGTCAGTCCGCTGGGATCATGTCCTCTGTGATCGTGTCCTTGCTGTACAAGGTGACCCGGAAGCTGCTGACTGTCCCATCGGTGCTCCTCCGTCGCGGGACGGCGAAGGACGCGGAACTGCTGGTGCTGCGGCACGAGAACGCTGTCCTGCATCGCCAGTTGGCCGGGCCGGTCCGCTATGAGCCTGCCGACCGGTTCTGGTTCGCAGTCCTGTCCGGGCTGATACCCCGGCGTCAATGGCGCGAGATCTTCCCTGTCACCCCTGGCACCTTGCCTGCCTGGCATCGCAGGTTCATCGCCGCGAAGTGGGACTACACCGCGCGCCGGCGTACCGGACGCCCACCCACCTCGGTAGCGATCAGGACGCTCGTTATGCGGTTGGCCCGGGAGAATCCGAGGTGGGGGCACCGGCGGATCCAAGGGGAGTTGACTCGACTCGGGCATCGGATCGCCGCCTCGACGGTGTGGGAGATCCTCGACGCGGCCGGCATCGACCCTTCTCCACGTCGCTCAGGTTCCACCTGGCGCGAGTTCCTGACCGTGCAAGCCGAGGGCATCATCGCGGCAGACTTCTTCCACATCGACACAGCCCTCGGCAAGCGGCTGTACGCGCTGGTGTTCCTCGAGCACGGCACCCGGCGACTGCGCATCACCGGGGTCACCGCCCACCCGACCCGGGACTGGGCGGTGCAGCAGGCGCGGAATCTCCCCTCCGACCTGGGCATACGCATCGAGTCCCTGCGCTTCTTGTTACGCGACCGCGATGGCAAGTACGGCGAGGCCTCGACGCTGTCTTCCAGTCCGAGGAGATGGAGATTCTCAACAGTGCGCCACAGGCTCCCCGCATGAACGCGCACTGCGAACGGACTATCGGCGGCATCCGACGCGAAGCCCTCGACCACGTTCTCATCATGGACGACGCCCATGCCCGCCGCGTCCTCGCGGCCTACGAGCGGCACTACAACGAACACCGACCCCACCAGGCCCGCAACCAGCTACCACCCGACGCTCACAAACAACCCGCCACGGCGCATGACCTCCACACCCACAGAGTCGAGCGCACCCGGATCCTCGGCGGCCTCATCAATGAGTACAGATATGCAGCATGACATGCAGCGATGACTTTTCGAGCGGCACACGATGACCCATGTGATGACGAGACGCCTCACCGGCGCGAACACCCCCACCTGACGTGAAGCGGCGGTGGCCACGTGAACATCCAACCTCTCCTTCAGGCACTGGACATCCAGGAGGAAGCCACCCGGGCCCAGGCCGACGACCTCCGCACGCAGATCGACGACCTGCAGACCCGGCTGCGAGAGGCCGAGACACACCTCGAGCACCTCGCGATCACCCGCAAGACCGTCACCAGCCTCGCCGACCGGATCCCCGCCGGAACTGCCCGAGCATCCGGACTACGCCCGCATCCTCACCGTGTTCAACGAGGCGACCGGACCACGGCGGGCCACGGACGTCTGCCAGGTCCTCGACCACGAACTCTTGCCCAAGAACGTCGAGGGCATCCGAGCCAAGCTAAAGCGTCCTGGTCAAACTTGGCGTCCTCACCGAAGCCGACACGGGTAACTTCACGAGTAAGCAATAGTCACCGCCACGACCAGCACCTCTGACACAAGCCCCACCCGCAAACGGACATCACTTCACGAACCGTCCACTCAGGGCTGCCTACCACCCTCCCGCGCGTCTCCGCGATCAGGCTGCCCTCAGCTTCGCCAGCCTGCTGCGACAGACCAGCGGTGGGGGTTCTTCCACCCCCACCCGGAAATAGCGGCGCCTCGTGGCGCACCATGGCGTACTTGAAGTCGATGCGGCAGCACACCGCCTCGGCCGCCTGCCGGTCCGACAGGTCGAGCAGGAACTGCAACACACAGACGGTGGCAAGCTGGGCGGGCGAGAGGCTCGGACGCCCGTGGCGCGGGTACCAGTCGGCGAAGTCCTCATCGCACCACAGCCGTCGAGGCGGTCTCTCACCCACATCGTCGTCGTACCGCCAGGGTTGCTCGCCCGAGCAATCTGCACGGTCAGAGACCGGACTTGCTCACCGGAACGAGGACGGAGCGACAACGAACACCTCGGCATGTATCGGTCTTCGGAACAGCCGAGCATGCCCGCTGATCATGCTGCCGCACCGGGAAACTCCAAGATCCCCGACAGAGTCAAGTTAGCAACGCCCTTGCCATGGGACTTGGTAGGAGCTGCTGATCTTGTATTGACCTGCGGCAGGCACCTTGAGACGCGTCCATTCGCCATCGCGTTCCAGGCACCCCTCATTGGCACGAAGCCAGGGGGAGTACGCGATGCGCAGGCTGACCGTCCCACTATCCCGCGCCTGTAGCGTCACCGTGGCGTTATCACTGCTGACGACCTCCGCCCCGGCACCTGAAATCATCGGCTTCGCACCCTTGACTTCATATATTCGCCAATGGGAATCCCGCCACACAGGTTTCAACCAGTCAGGCTCGTTACGGACGAGTTCAGCCTCATCCTTTGCGGCCCAGTCCGGTTCACCTTCTGGCAGAACTACGTAGCCTACAGCCCAGTCGTTGAGCCAGGCACGGTACTTCGCTGACGAGAAACGATTCTTGTAGAAGAGATCGCCGCGCTCCACATCGACTTGACGATTCCAGCCCCGGGCCAGATTGATATGGGGCCCTAGCACAGTGGTTTCTCGGTGATTCACAGCCGGGACCACCTCAACGCGTGTGCGGTCCGCCCCCAGCCGATCAAGGGCCGTCAGCACACCGCGGGATTCCGTAGCCCACGTTGGCACCGGAGTTGACATCCTCGTCACATGAATGGTGTGTTCCGTGACCCAATACACGGAAAGCGCCAGAGCGAGGGCGAGCGCCACCCTTTGAACTTTTAGCCCCTTATGGGAGAGAAGCGCAGCGAGCAACACCGGACCGCCAAACACTTCGGCTAGACGAACGACGTTGGAACCCACAGGCGAGGGAATCAGGGCCGACAGAAGGACTCCGACCGCGTACGTCGCGGCGCCGAAGCGGAGCACTCGCCACTCCCGCGGAGCAAACACCGCAAGCAGTACGCCGAAAAGGACCGGCTTCCAAATATCGTTTGCGGACATTGGCATCATGCCGCTGAAGGGGAAGAGCAGGGTCGTCAAGCCCACCACCACAGTGGGTGGGACGCACAGCGCGAGTGCACTACCGAGGTCTCGATTCAAAAGCCAGCCTGCCCCGCACACAAGAAGGAACAGTCCTGCCACCGGGCTAGCCATGGTCGCCAGCGCGCTGAAGATACCGGCCAGGGCAAGGCGCCGACCATGCCTCACCAGCACGAGGCACGACACCAAGGCGAGCGCAACGCCCAGCGCGAAGGCAGACCGACCGGACGCTACGTTGCCCCAAAGGAACAAGACCCCCAGGAGGGTGGGCCACAAGGGGTGACGGACACCGCTACGTACGAACACGCAGCCCACCAGCCATGAGGCAGCCATACCCGCGGCGACAGTGACAGTTCGCACACCGAACAGTGCCATCAACTGTGGGGCCAAAACACTGTAGTTGCCTACATGGACGCCCCCATACCAGCCAAGGCTGTAGGGCGATCCAGGATGTTCGGCGACGAAGTTGGTCCAGGAGACCTGTGCCGCAAGGTCCCCCCCTCCGGTCCCGAGGAAGATAAACCATAGAACGTACAGAGGAAGGGCGAGCGCGCTGGCCAGGATAGGCACACGATGCCGCTTCCAGAAGGCGCGAACCCACCTCTGTCCAGCAAGGGGGATACGTATACGTCGCGCAGGCAGCTCGGTCGACGAGACAGTGGATGCCACTGATGATTCCGTTCAGTAATTTGCCGAGAAACCGGCCCACCTCGTAGGCCTGTTCGAAATTGGCGACTATTTCCGGGACAGCACTGCCTGGGCGTTACCCATATAGCGCCGGTTTACCTTTTTGATTTCATCGAAATAGGACCTACTATTGTGATTTCGATTTCCTCTAGCCTCTTTTCGGCGGAGAGCCAAACAGCAACTATCTTTGGTCTGCTGCTTGCACTTGACATCAGCCTCAGCGGTTGCAATCTCGCGCTCCAAAGGGTCCCCCTCAGTGCCCCATTTACTAGCCGCACCCCAGGGCGTCGCGTAGTCAAAACCAGCCGTCTTCATGCATGCACTCCAACGACTCACTACGCTCCTCACGCTTTGATCACGTTTCTCGGCATCGAACCTACTCGACTTCCGCAGTTGTTCTTTCCAGAGTTGGCGTCGTCGTTCATCGCCGTGCCGCTGGACCAGTTGTTGCCAACGAAGTTCGAGTCATTCCCCGAGAACGCGCGGGACTCGTCCTTGTCGCCAGCGGCCTGCCAAAGTGTGACGCACGAGGCTTGCGCGCCGCTTTCCGAAGCAGTCGCAGCAGGAGCAATGGCGATGAGGCTGGTGGCGCACACGGCCGCAAGGCTGAGCGAAAGAGTGAGCTTACGCATGAGTTCCTCTCGAAGTTTGGTCAGAAGCGAGAGCGCGTGATGCGGAGCGGAATTTCTCCCTCCACTTCCCGTGAGCCCGCCGGTCGAACTCCTGAATACAAGCATTGCGTTCGTGTGAAGGTCAATGAATTTCCAATGACGGCGGCCTGTGCCGCTCGAAAAGTCGTCGCTGCATGTCACGCGGCGTATGGGTACTCGCTGATGAGGCCGCCGATGATGCGGGTTCGCAGCAGTCGGTGAGCGCCGGTGTCCGTTGGGCAACAGGCTGATTCTGGGCATCGGGTTGTAGTTGGGTGCGGGCCTGGTGGGGCCGGTGCTCGTTGTAGTGACTCTGGTAGACAGCAAGGACCTTTCGGGCGTGTGCTTCGCCCAGGATGAGGACGTGGTCGAGGACTTTGCGGCGGATGCTGCCGATGACGCGTTCGCAGCGGGCGTTCATCCGAGGTGCTCGTGGCGCGCTCTTGATCACGTTCAGTTGCTCGGCGTTGAAGACGGCGTCGAATGCCTCGCCGTACTTGCCGTCCCGATCGCGCAGCAGGAACCACGGGGACTCCATGCGCATGTCCAGGTCAGCGGCGAGATTCCTCGCCTGCTGCACCGTCCATCCCCGCGTGGGGTTGGCGGTGACGCCGGTGATGTGCAGGCGCCGGGTACCGTGCTCGAGGAAGTCCAGCGCGTACAGCCGCCTGCCGAGCACGGTGTCGATGTGGAAGAAGTCCACTGCGATGATGCCCTCGGCTTGTGCGCTGAGGAACTCACGCCAGGTCGGACCGGAGCGACGCGGCACCGGGTCGACGCCGGCTGCGTGCAGGATCTGCCACACCGTCGAGGCTGTGATCCGGTGTCCGAGCCGGGCCAACTCGCCCTGGAACGGGCGTCGACCCGCTGGTCCCGAAACGGTCCTGGCCCGCGGAATCCACGATCCGGCGACTGCTCGCCAGAATCGACGCGGACGCCCTGGACCGGGCGGTCGGAGCCTGGCTCGCGGACCGGCAGACCAGGGGACAAGGGCTGCGAGGGCTCGTGGTCGACGGGAAGTCGCTGCGGGGTGCGGCCCGCGCGAAGGGACGGAAGATCCACCTCCTGGCCGCCTGCGACCACGTGAACGCACTGGTCCTGGCCCAGATGGACGTCGGTGAGAAGACCAACGAGATCACCCGCTTCCGGCGTCTGCTCGACACCCTCGAGGATCTGGCCGGCACAGTCGTCACCAGCGACGCGATGCACACCCAGCATGACCACGCCGTCTACCTGCTCGACCGGCAGGCCCACTACATCGCGATCGCCAAGCGCAACACGAAGAAGCTCCGTCGGCAGCTCAAGTCCCTTCCCTGGACGCAGATCCCACTGCAGGACAGGACCCGTGCGACCGGTCACGGCCGCCAGGAGATCCGCCGGCTGAAGGTGTGCACGGTCACAACCTGCTCTTCCCCGGCACCCGCCAGGCCGTCCAGATCGTCCGCCGCCGCGTCCACCGCAAGACCGGGAAGATCAGCCTCAAGACCGTCTACGCGGTCACCAGCCTCACCGCCGAACAGGCCGGCCCGGCTCAGCTCGCCCGACTGATCCGAGGGCACTGGACCGTCGAGGCCCTGCACCAAGTCAGGGACGTCACCTTCGCCGAGGACGCCTCCCAGCTGCGGACCGGAAACACCCCCAGAGTGATGGCCACCTGCAGAAACCTCGCGATCGGAGCTCTCCACCTGACCGGCGCCCGCAACATCGCCTCCGACCTCCGACGGGCAGCCCGAGACCAAACCCGGCCCCTTGCCCTTCTCGGCCTCACGTGATCAAAACGGACGACAGCAAACTACGCCGAAGCCCTGGCCGGCTTGGGAGCGCAGGAAGTCGGCCCATGTGCTGGAGGTCCTGTCGAGGGCTGGATCGACGCCGGATTCCTTGAGGATCTTCCAGACGGTCGAGGCGGCCACCTTCATGCCCAGCACGAGCAGCCTGCGCCATGTTCCGTGGTCGGATGGTCGTTCCCGCCGCACGGATGGCACGGCGACCGATGTGCACGTGCGGCGGTACGATTCAGATCGACCTGGGCGAGGCAGCGGCTTCGTCCGAGCGCAATGAGATCCGGCACACCGCGTATGTTGCTCACAACTCCGTCCCATAACCTCGTGCATGGAGACGTCGGATGCCACGTGTATCCACTCTGAGGAGGCGATGGTGTTCGGAAGGGATACGCGGTTGTTCGCGGGCGTCGTGATCGTGGCCTGCATGGTGCTCGTCGGCCCCAGCGCACCAAGCGGCGCGCCCCTCGCCAGGCCACTGCCCGTCGATGCCGTCAAGGGTGTCGTGCCGAACCGGGTCATGACGTGGAACATCTGCAACCCCTGTGAGGAAAGCAACGTCGACCGCGCAGCGGAGATCGCCACGTATGCGCCCCAGGTGATCGGCCTACAAGAAGCGTGCGTGCGTGACGTCGAGAGGATGCGGGACTATCTGGAGGGCTTTTACGGGCTGGTTTACCACGTCGAGTACGGAATGGTTCTTCGGAATTGGGGCCGCTGCGGGGGAGCGCCGTGGAGTCCGGGGGCATTTGGCCAAGCGGTCCTCTCGGCGGCGCCGATGACGAACCCGGTCAACGTGGAATACCCCGACGGCGGATCCGAGGACCGTGGGTACATGGCAGTCACCACCAGTGTGGGCGGCCGGTCTGTCCGGGTCTTCAACACACACCTCGCTGAACGACGTCAGGAGGCAGTCCGAGCAGACCAGACCGACATACTCGCCGCAGACGTCGCCCGGCACGACCGCGCGATCGTTCTCGGCGACTTCAACGCTGTGCCGGACGCTCCCGAGCTCACCGGGATGTGGGCACTGGCCGCGGACACAGACCCCTAGTGTCATCCCTCGTCTACCGGAACCTGCAAGCCGACCACCGACTGGCAGAGCAAGTTTGACTACATTTTCCTGCGAGGCATCGTCCCGCTCGAGCACCGTGTGCTTCCGACCCCGTACTCGGACCACCACCTGCTGCACACCGACCTGGACCCAACTTGAGTGGGCGCCCGCGGCTTGGAGGTCCATGGTCATATTGCGGGCGGCCTGGGTGGCCCAGGCCGCGGTGGGGTGTGCGGTCGCGCCGGGGATCCGCACCCGGCGGGTGGCGGGCTCGATCAGCGCGAAGACGTACAGCGTCGATCTCGAAGAAGTCGGCGGCGAGGATGGCCTGGGCCTGGGAGCGCAGGAAGGTCGCCCAGGTGGTGTGTTGGCGTTCGGGTGCGGGGTCGATGCCGTGGTCCTCGAGGATGTTCCACACAGTGCCGGCGGCGACCTTGATACCGAGGACGGCGAGTTCGCCGTGGATGCGCCGGTACCCCCAGCTGGAATTCTCTCGTGCCAGCCGTAACACCAGGGCGGGCACGGATCGTACAGTGCGGAGTCGTCCCGGCCGTTTGGGGCGGGAGGCCTTCGCGTGGCGCCGGCGCAGCAGCTCACGGTGCCAGCGCAGCACCGTGTCACGCGAGATCATCAGCGGTAGTTGACGAAGATGGACCCGGGGGAGACGGTGCAGGAGGGCGGCCAGCAGCGCACGGTCTGGCCAGGTGAGCTTTGGGTTGTCGGTCTGTCGCTGCAGCACGGCCAGTTGATGGCGTAACACCAGGATCTCGGCGTCTTTGTCACGATCACTCATGGGCAGAAGCCGTATCAGCGTGAACATGCTCGTCAAGGCCAGGTAGGACAGTCGCAGCAGCACCGGACCATGCTGGAATCGGTGAGGTCGCGTCGGCAACGGGGGGATGGGTCCTCCACCGTCACGGTTGACCGGCAGGCCCGCTGCAGCGCTCAGGCTCCCTGACCAGCACGGACGAGGTTTCTGGCGCGTACACGACTGCCGCGAGCAACGTCGACATCCTCGCGCTTCGCCATGAGGTCGCCGTCCTGCGCCGTCAGATGGAGCGTCCGCGGCTCTCATGGGCTGATCGTGCCGTGCTCTCCGCTCTCGCGCGGCACCTGCCACCCGTCTTGCGCCGCCACCGGCTGGGTGACCCCGGGCGCACTGCTGACCTGGCACCGGCGTCTGGTGCGCTGGAAATGGCGCCAACCCCCGACCGGACCCGGCCGGCCACCGCTGGCGGAATAGACGGTCGCGCTCATCCAGCGCCTGGCGCGAGAGAACCCGACCTGGGGATACGTCAGGATCCAAGGCGAACTCCGACGGCTCGGTCATTGGATCGCCGCCGCCACGATCCGGCGCGTCCTGAGCCGCTCCGGTCTGCCGCCCGCAGCGCAGCGTGCCTCCCAGCAGACCTGGCGATCCTTCTTCCGCCCCCAGGCCCACACGCTGCTCGCCTGCGACTTCATACACGTGGAGACCGTCTTCCTCAAGCGTCTCTACGTCTTCTTCGCCATGGAGATCAAGACCCGGCGAATCCATGTCCTGGGCGTCACCGCCCACCCAACCGGCGCATGAGTCACCCAACTCGCCCGCAATCTGCTCATGGATCTCGAGGAGAGGGCTGGGCGCTTTCGGTTCCTCATCCGTGTACCGGGGCAGCAAGTTCAAGGACGCGTTCGACGCCGTCTTCGCCGGCAACGGCACAACCGTCATCCCGACCCCGCCGCAAAGCCCCCTATCCAACGCGTTTGCCGAACGATGGATACGCACAGCCCGCGCCGAATGTACCGATCGCCTCCTCATCACCGGTGAACGACACCTCCGCGCGGTCCTCACCACGTACGCGGAGCACTACAACGCGGGACGGGCCCACCGTGGCCTCGGCCTACGAGCACCTGACGACCACCCAAACGTCATCCTCCTGCCTGCCGCCGCGGTCAGGCGCCGCCAGGTACTTGGCGGACTGCTCAACGAGTACCACACCACGTCACCACGGCTGCCGCACCGTCCACAGGAAACGCCCAGCTCAGCAGCCTGATCGGAATATTGACACCCTTCAAGCATACGGTCGTGGACCTTGGCATCCCGACCATGCGTGGTGATCGATGAACCCACGAAGGTGGGCTGCCGCATGGCCCTCAACCAAGATCGAGAACAGGTTTAAAGTAGCGTGCCTCAAACGCCCTTCAGAACACGATCAAGTGCCGCGCGGCCTGCAGGCCCCCAGTGCGGCTTGCCGCCGGGAAGGCCCCGATCTCCGTTCTGCCCCATGAGCATCAGGAAGAGACTCTTCATCGCGGCCAGCCCGCGGGCGCGCCGGATCGCCGGCTCGTCTGCATGCGCGTACATGTCGAAGAACCGTGAGGCCATGCCCGCAGGCAGCAGCACCCATACGGCGGCGAGGTCCCACGCCGGGTCGCCGGCGAACATGGCACCGAAGTCGACGATGCCCGAGAGCGTTCCGTCCGAGACGACGACGTTCGCGGGATGGAGGTCGCCGTGGACCCACACTGGCGGGCCCTCCCACGCATCGGCCGCAACGGCGTCGTCCCAGACGGCCCGGACGTCAGCAGCGATGTCGTCGGGGACAACGGCCTGGAAGAAGTTCTCGAAGCCGTCCGTGCAGCTCCTGGGATGGGCACCGCGGTCCGTAGAGATCGGTGGACGGGGGCGATCAGGGGGATGTAGCGCATCAGCCGGTGCAGTCGGCTCTGCCGCGGCGCTTGCGCTTCACCCTCGGCGGGCCGGGTGTTGCTGGTGTCGGTCACGCTTCCCCTCCCTGACCGGGCTGCCGTCTCGCGCACTGTATCCGGTCGCCTTGGGCCGGCCGGACCGGCGTTCACGGGCGCGGCCCCTTAGGACGAAGGGTTCTCTGCGAAATGGCAAGACGCCGCCGCAGACACCTCCCTTGGCGTGAGCGGCGATCAGGTGCTACTGCCCGGCTTGGTACTGCCGCCAGTGGAGGGCGTGGTCGGCGGGACGATGGCCTAAGCCGATGATGGCGAGTACCGGCCTCACTGAAGCCGGTCAATGCACTCCCGAAACAGGGCGTTGATGTACCCCGAGTGAGGGAGGTCGTCATCACGCCTCCTCCGTGCTGAGCCTTCTGGAACAGCGGCGCTCACCCCAGGACAGGGCCTGCGCCGGGCCATTCAGGGGAGGCGTGCTGTGGGTTGGACACGCGGCCGCCGCTGCCGGACGGTGGTGAGCCTGTTCCCCCGGGCAGCAGGCATGCCGGTCCTGGGACGAGGGCGGCTCCGACTACGTGCCGAACCCGCAGACTGAAAGGGGGCCGGGTCATCGGCGAGGCCGACCACGCTGCCCTGCTCGTACACGACGATCACAAGCTGTTTGTTCTGCCAGGCCTGGAGTCGGGAACCGCCGCTCATGGAGTGCACGAGCCCGCCCATGGCGCGGTTCGACGCGATCCCCGAGAAGGACGAGGGCACTGGTATGCCGTCGCTGCGCTGCACGTCATCTCCCACCTGAAGCCGCCGGCCGTGGCTCCGCTCCCCGGCTGGGCAGGCCAGCTTCAGCCCGCACCGTACACCGGACGTGAGCCAGAAGCTTGCTCTGCGCTCTCGCACGGCACCTGCCATCCGCCCTACGCCGCCATCGACTGGTCACCCCGGGCACACAGCTGACCTGGCACCGCCGCCTCGTGCGCTGGAAATGGCGCCAGACCCCAACGGAACCCGGCCGGCCACCGCTGGCGGAGGAGACTGCGGCGCTCATTCAGTGCCTGGCGCGAGAGAATCCGACCTGGGGGTACGTCAAGATCCAAGGTGAGCTCCGACGGCTCGGTCATCGGGTCTCGGCCGCCTGTCGGACTCTGTCGCCCGATTCGCGGTGAGGCCCGATTCGATCAGCGTGACCTGAGCATTCAGCGTCAGCGGCCTACCGGTTGCGCCAGGTCGACCGAATCGGGCGACAGGGTGGCACAGGTTGGGCGTGTGCGGTAGGCGTCCCCGTCAGGACAGGCAGCCCACGTGGGCGAGTGCCTGCTTGAGCAGGACTCCCTGGCCGCCCGGCATTTCGTTCTGCACCAGTGGCGATGCGGCTTCTTGAGGGCTGAACCAGACCAGGTCCAGGGCGTCCTGGCGGGGGCGGCAGTCACCGGTCACCGGGACGACGTAGGCAAGGGCCACCGCGTGCTGGCGGGGATCGTGGAACGGTGTGATCCCTTGCGTCGGGAAGTACTCGGCGACAGTGAAGGGTTGCAGCGAGGCCGGGACGCGGGGCAGCGCCACCGGTCCGAGGTCCTTCTCCAGGTGGCGCAGGAGGGCGTCCCGGACCCGTTCGTGGTGCAGCACTCGGCCCGAGACGAGAGTGCGGCTGACCGCGCCGTCCGGTCCGATGCGGAGCAGTAGTCCGATGCTGGTGACTTCGCCGCTGTCGTCGACTCGCACGGGCACGGCCTCGACATACAGGATTGGCATCTGCGCGCGCGCCTGTTCGAGGTTGTCGGGACTCAGCCAACCGGGTGTGGTTTCGGTCATGTCAGCCATTGCGTGATCGTACGTTCAGCGCGTTCCGTTGTTCGCGCGCCGCTCCAGGCACCTGCGATCCGTACGGGCCTGTGGGTGCCGTCACGCCGCATGGGTGTACTCGTTGGTCCGGCTGCAAGGACGTGGTGGGCGTGGGGCTCGTTCGTGATCAGGATGTGGTTGAGGCTTCGCGTCCGCCGCCGCCGACGACACGTTCGACTGGCGTGTTCATTCGGGGAGCTCGTGGTGCAGCTGCCGGGCGCGGCAAAGCTGCTTTCCCGCAAAGCAATGATGAGTCTGTCTATAATAGGGTGGCTCATCATTGGCTGGGGTGATGGAGGTGTGTGGTGGACAAGCCGGTGGGGATGTTCGACCGGGATTTCGAGTGGGAGGAACTGGTCCGGTTCGCCTCCTACGCGGGGGCGGAGGCGACGCTTGGAGTGGTCTCGGGCCGGCGGCGTCAGGGGAAGACGTTCCTGCTGGATGGGCTGTGCCGGGCGGCTGGAGGTTTCTTCTTCGCGGCGAGTGAGGCGACCGAGGCGGAGTCGCTGCGCCAGTTCGGGGCGGCGCTGGCACGGTTTGAAGGGCGCCGGGCGCCTTACCGGTTCGCGCACTGGGAGGAGGCGGTTTCCGAGCTGATGGGCCTGACGGGACCCGGTGGTGCGCCCCTGGTGGTGGTGCTGGACGAGTTCCCTTTCCTGGCGAAGGCTTCGCCGGAACTGCCCTCGCTGCTGCAGCGGGCCCTGGGGCCACAGGCTCGGCACGAGAGCGGTCCGGTGCGTCTGCTGTTGTGCGGCTCGGCGCTGTCGTTCATGGGGCGCCTGCTGGCCGGCACTGCTCCCTTGCGTGGCCGGGCCAGCCTGGAACTGGTGGTGCCGACTCTGGACTATCGCCTGGCCGCCCGCTTCTGGGAACTGACCGACGATCCCCAGCTGGCGCTCTTGGTCAACTCCGTGGTCGGCGGAACGCCTGCCTACCGGCGCGAGTTCGTCCTCGGCGACACGCCCGCCGGTCTGGACGACTTCGGCCCGTGGGTCCTGCGCAACGTCCTCAACCCGGGGCGCCCGCTGTTCCGGGAAGCCCGCTTCCTGCTGGCCGAGGAGCCCGACCTGCGGGACACCGCCCTCTACCACGGCGTGCTCGCCGCCATCGCTCAGGGCAACCACACCCGCGGCGGCATCGCCGGCTTCCTGCAACGCAAGTCCACCGACCTCAGCCACGCGCTGACGGTGCTGGAAGACACCGGCATGATCGTCCGCGAGCCGGATGCCTTCCACGGCAAACGCTCCGCCTACCGCATCGCCGAACCCATCCTGACCTTCTACCACGCACTGATGCGCCCGGAGTGGAGCGACCTGGAGCGGCCCGGCCAGGCACCCGCCGTATGGGAACGCTCGCAGGCCACGTTCCGCAGCAAGGTCATCGGCCCCCACTTCGAACAGCTCTGCCGCACCTGGACCCGCTGGTACGCAAGCCCCGACACCCTCGATGGACAGCGCACCCGCGTGGAATCCGGCACCGTCCCAGACCCGACCGCCAAGACCACCCACGAAGTCGACCTCGCCACCTTCGGCCGTGACGAGGACGGCCGCGAGGTCCTGCTGGCCATCGGCGAAGCCAAGTGGAACGAGACCATGGGCCTGGGCCACCTCCAACGCCTCGACCACATCCGCACCCTGCTGCGCGCCCGGCACGGTGTGCACGCTGAGCGGACCCGGCTGCTGTGCTTCAGCGGCGCCGGCTTCACCAGCGACCTGCGCGACCTCGCCCACCGCGATTCCACGGTCCAACTCGTCGACCTGGACCGCCTCTACAGCGGAGACTGATGCCCACCTTTCCCAAGGCGCAGGAGACGGTGCTCGCGTGTCGCCGGATCTCCTCGTGCGCACCGCGGCGAGAGGGGATTAAGATGCCGGGTGGGCCCGCAGTTGTCGGTGTGAGCTCGCGGGCGTCGGCCCGGCGGGCCTGTCCTTGACGGGCACAGCAAGCGTAAGCTGGACGTATGTGCTGCATGGTCAGGCTGTCAACTCTCAATCAGCCAGAAGTTCAGGGGCCGAAAAGCGACCCTGGCCAGGCGCAGGACCAGGGCGCGGATCGAGCGGATTGTGCGGGGGCGTCCACGTCGCCTGGGAACGCAGGTCGCGGCATGGCGCCGCCTCAGCAGCTCACGATGCCAGCGCAACACCGTCTCGGGGCGGACCAGCAGGAGAAGGTGCCGCAGTCTGTCTTTGGGTAGGTGGTGCAGAAGGCCGGCGAGGACAGCGCGATCACTGTTATTGAAGGCAGGCTTGCCGACCTGATGTTGCAGGACCAGCAGTTGGTGCCGGAGCACCAGGATCTCGATGTCCTTGTCTCTGTTGCTCATCGGCAGGAGGCGTGGGATGGCCAGGGTGTTGGTGGCGGCGAGGTAGGCCAGGCGCAGCAGCACGACAGATCATGATGCCGCCGGGGCCGGGGGCAGGTGAAGACGCCAGGGCACGTGTCGGTCACAGCCGAAGATCTCTGATCGAGCTCTCACCTGCGTGGATGATTTATCGGCACTCGCGGAGACAACCTCTAAGCCTTGATTGGTGCGGCCGACCTGGCGGCCTGCTCGATCTTCGTGCAGTAGGCTGCGCGGGCTTCCTCGTCGATCTGCTGTTCGTGTTCGGCGCGCACCCCGGTCCGGCCGTCGAGGCCCTCGCGCAGGATATCGGCGTGCCCGGCATGCCGGATGGACTCGCCGAGGACATGGACCATGATGGCGAACAGGTTCGTGTTGGGATAAGGCTCCGGCCACCACGGCACGTGGCCTGGGGCGTCGAGGGGAAGTTCGTTGATCGTCGCGTCCGAGTGTTCCCACGTGCGCCGGTAGAACCCGATGATCTGATCGCGGGTCTCGTCCTCGGTCGCCCACAGATCGCTGCCGTTGTAGTCCTGCCACCGGGGCAGCGGTTCCGGGGAAGGGCGGTCGAAGACCTCGCCGAAGTACCTGGCCTCGACGGTGGCCACGTGTTTGACCAGGCCGAGGAGGTTGGTCCCGGTCGCTGTCAAAGGTCGGCGGGCGTCGTATTCGGACAGGCCGTCGAGTTTCCAGAGCAGCGCCTTGCGGTCCCGCCGCAGCCTCCCGTGCAGGTTGTCTTTCGCGAATTCATCGATCATGCGGTATGAGCCTGCCATGGGCTGCTCGTGGTCTCAAGATCCCCTCGCGGAGCGCGGGTTGCGACAAGGCGGCGTGCGCGGCCCCGACCGGCGCCGAGCCTCGGCGCCCCTGCGAGTCACTTCTGTCCGCCGAAGGGTTGACGTCCACAGAAAGCGCTTGTTACAACGTTGCAACAACGTGGCAACGGCGCCCGGTGTGACAGGTCGCGCGTCGGTGCTCCTGCCTGCCTCCACGAAAGGGCCGTATGCCTGACGTCGCCGCGCACCCGGCCGCCGCACTGCGCGCGGTGCCGACGCGCGCCCCGGCCCGGACTGCCCACGGCTCGTCGCACGCCCGACCGGCTCCGGAGCAAGGGCACCGCCCAGGACCAGTCGCCAACCACTCTTGATGGAGCGTGACATGGCCAATGTCCCCAACCGCCGTGCCGTCGTCGGCGCCACCGCCGGCGTGGTATTCACCGGGGTGCTCGCCACACCCGCCAATGCGTCCGCCGCGCCGCCCGGCCACGTCACGATCGTCTCGCCGAACGGCCGGCTGCGGATGACCGTGCGGGTGACGGACGGACGGCTGCGCTACCAGGTCGCACGACACGGAAGGGTCCTGGTGCCCTCTTCCGGGCTGGGGCTCGACCTGGCCGACCGACCCTCGCTCACCGGCGGCCTGGTGCTGGAATCCGTGCAGCGCAGGACCATAGACGAGAGATGGCGGCCGGTGTGGGGGCCCGACGCGCTCGTCCGCAACCATGCACGGGAGTGCGTACTGCGGACCGTGCAACCGGCGACCGGGCTACGGCTGGACCTGATCGTCCGGGTCTTCGACGACGGCGTCGGCTTCCGCTACCGCCTGCCGGCCCAAGCCGGGCTCGACCGCTACACCGTGACCGCTGAGAGGACCGAGTTCTCCTTGCCACCGACCGCCACGAGCTGGTCGCTGGCGGCGGGCACGGACTGGAATGCTGATGAACGGCACTACCGGCATGCCCGGCTGGCGGACGTGAAAACCGCCCAGACCCCGCTGTCGTTGGCCACCCAGGGTGGTGAGTACATCGTGGTGCACGAGGCGGCGCTGATCGACTATCCGAGCATGACCCTCGCCGCCGACGGTAACCGGCCCGGCACCTTCACCAGCGAGCTGATCAGCCTTCCCGATGGCGCGAAGGCCCACCTCAGGGGTGAATTCTCCACCCCATGGCGCACGCTGGTCATCGGCGGCCGACCCGGCGATCTCGCCGAATCGCATCTGATCGAGAACCTCAACGAGCCGTGCGCGCTCACGGACACGTCGTGGATCTCACCCGGCACGTACGTCGGTGTCTGGTGGGAACTACAGCGGCGACACACGACCTGGACCGAGGGACCGCGTCACGGCGCCACGACTGAGCGGGTCAAACGCTACATCGACCTCGCCAGAGAGGCGGGCGCGAGTTCCGTACTCGCCGAGGGCTGGAACACCAACGCCGGCGGCAACTGGACCGGCCAGGACTTCCTCACGCCGCGGGCCGACTTCGACCTGGCCGAGGTACTGCGCTACGCCCAGGCCAACGGCATCGGGTTCACCGCGCACAATGAGACCCGCGGCTTCGTCGACTACTACGAGCAGCACCTGGAAACGATCTTCGCGCGATACGCGGAACTGGGCATCCACTCGGTCAAGACCGGCTACGCCACCAAGTTCGTGCTGGGCGGGGTCAACCGCAGCCACTTCGACCAGGAAGCGGTGCGTCACTACCAGCGTGTCGTCGAGACTGCGGCCCGCCACCAGATCATGATCATCGCGCACGAGGCAATCAAGCCGACCGGGCTGGCGCGCACCTATCCGAACATGATGACCAGCGAGGGCGTCGCCGGCATGGAGCAGCACAACTACATGGGTCGGCTGGGCAACCCGCCGGAGCAGGCCACGATCCTTCCGTTCACCAGGTTCATGGGCGGGCCGGCCGACTACACCCCGGGCGTACTCAACGTGACCTGGGACCCGGCCGGACTCGGTACCCGCGTACAGACGACCTCGGCCGCACAGCTCGCGCTGTACTCGGTGTTCTTCAGCCCGCTGCAGATGCTGGCCGACACCGTGGAGAACTACCACTCCCACCCTGGATTCGCCTACCTCAAGGACATGCCTGCCAGCTGGGACGAGACCCGCTTCCTGGACTGCGTGATCGGCGACTACACGGTGGTCGCCCGCCGCAAGGGCCACACCTGGTATCTCGGCGCCATCACCGACGAGCACGACCGGACGCTGAGGCTGCCGCTGCGGTTCCTGGGACGCGGCCGGTACAGAGCCGAAATCTACAGCGACGCCGCGGACACCAGCTGGCACGACAACCCACTGCCGATCGACATCCGGACCGAGACGGTGCGAGCGTCCACCGTACTGAAGCTGAAACTCGTCGCCGGTGGGGGCACCGCGATCCGCTTCCGCCGCGCGCGCTCCTGACCGTTGGGCTTTCCAGGAAGAACGCGCTCAGATGCCCCGCTGCCGTTGCCGGTCTGCCTGCGCTTGCCGGAAATCCCATCTGTGCAGGTCAGTCTGCACCCACCGCTCCGTGATCGCGTTTACTTTCGGCATCTGGACGCCGCTGAGTACGACCTCAATCCCCGCATCGGTAGGGACGGCATCGAACAGGGCGGGGAACTTCCCATCTCGCTCCCCGATCAGGAACCGCGCCCGGCAGCCCGCGTCCTCAAGGCCCATGACGCATGTTCAGCACGATTGATCATCATGACGCGTGGACCACTGGCTACGCGAGAGCGCCGACTCGAGCGACCGAGGCCAACGACCGTGGGGCCCGGTGCGCGCCTTTGACCAGGGCGGATGACATTCTCGGCAAGCGCAGAGTTGGGTGACCCATGCGCCGGTGGGACGGGCGGTGACGCCCAGGACATGGACGCGCAGGGTGGTGATCTCCATGACGAAGAAGACGTAGAGGCGTTTGAGGAAGACGGTCTTTATGTGCATGAAGTCGCAGGCGAGCAGCGTGTGGGCCTGGGCGTGGAGGAAGGAGCGCCAGGTCTGTTGGCTTGTTCGTTGCGGTGCGGGCGGCAGACCGGAGCGGCGCAGGACGCGCCGGATCGTGGCGGCGGCGACCCGATGGCCAAGCCGGCGCAGTTCACCCTGGATCCTGACGTATCCCCAGGTCGGGTTCTCTGTCGCCAGGCGCTGGATGAGCGCGACTGTCTCTTCCGGCAACGGTGGCCGACCGGATTCGACCGCTGTCTGGCGCCACTTCCAGCGCACCGGACGGCGGTGCCAGTTCAGCAGGGTGCCCGGGGTGACCAGCCGATGGCGACGCAAGGCGGATGGCAGGTGCCGTGCGAGAGCGGAGAGAACGGCACGATCAGCCCATGAGGGCCTTGGCCGCTTGATCTGCCGGCGCAGCACGGTGACCTCATGACGACGGGCAAGGATCTCGGTGTTGTTCGCGGCGGTCGATCGGCCCAGCAAAAGGAAGCAGCCCAGCAGGCGGCAGAAGATCAGGTAGAGCAGTCGCAGACCCACAATCACTGATCATGCCCACACTTGGGCGAGCACAAAGCCCCAGGTCAACCACCGTACGGCAACAAAGACACCCTTCAGGTCAGCACCCGGCCACCTCGGCCCCCGCCGGGCAGAGCTGTGATCCGGAGCCTGACCACCGCCCGGTCCCCGCGGCTGCGAGCCCTGGTGGACCGGGCCGACATCGCCCGATGCGGCACTGGGCACATGGCGTCGGCGTACGCCACGGAACGGGGTCCCCTGTGGGGCCTGCTGGGTCGGCTTGCCGGGGCCGGGCAGAGAGGGAGGGCGCTGAGGGACCCTATCGGGGATCTTGATTTTCGAAGGTCGCTGTCCTTGGTGGCTCTCACGGTGATTCGTGGGGTCCGGCACAGGCCCCGCGAGTGGTCAATGTCCGTGATGCTGAAAGCGGGACTTGCTGATCGACCCCGACGGGCCGTGGGCCGGCTTCGCCCGCGACACGGTCGAGGACTGGCCGGCGCTGCTGGCCCGCAGCCAGCCCGCCGCCGGGCGCGACACCGAGGCCGCACGCGCGCAGCGCACCCTCGTCCTCGCCGTCCTGCGCGGCGCCCTGCTGGACCTGCTCGCCACCGGTGACAGCGCGCGCACCACTGCGGCGCTGCACCTCCAGCTCGACCTGTTGGAATGACGTGCTGCGGCACGACGGGTCTTCGGGGCCTCCGGCACAGGGGGGCGTTCTCGCACCTGGCGGCCGGGGTGAGGGAGTGGCCGTCGGGTGACAGGCCTCGGAGCTACGACACGATCGGGCGGTCGGACACGTGGGCGAGCCTGGTGAAGTAGGTGCGGTAGAGGGGCTCGTCGGCGGTCGGGATCTCGATGGTGGCGAGCAGGTGTCCGGGCTGGGTCTTGGGCGCGTACAGCGGTTCGTCGAGGTGTGCGATGTTGCCGAAGTGCAGCCGGGTCACCCCACTCTTGCAGGTCTCGGTGCGCACCTTGAGCCAGCTCAACGGAGCCCGGTAGGGGCCGATGGTGCGGTTGCGCCGGAACACCTCGAAGATGCCGTGATCGACCCGCAAGTGCACATTGCCGTGTTCGAAGACCAGTGGTTCCATGTCAGATCACCGGCCGGTCGGCGAGCGCGGCCACTTCGGTGAAGTACGCGCGGAACAACGGCTCGTCGCTGTGGGGCACCCGGACCGCCTCGGTGGAGCGGTACCCGAAGGAGGCCAGGTCGGTGCCGTAGAGGGCGGCGTGTGGATTGCGTACGCCGCCGAAGATCAGCTCGCCGGGTTTGCCCGGCTTCCTGTAGTGCACCAGTACCCCGAGCCAGGGCAGCGGGATCCGGAGCGTGGTCTCGAGGTTGTACGGCCGGAACAGTTCGAACACCCCCCGGTCCACGCGCACATGCAGGTTCTCGTAGTCGAACGTGAGGGGATCCATGGGGGAGAAGTCCTCCGGTGCGTACCATCGCTCGTCGGGTGTCACAGCAGTGTCGCCCCGACGACGACCGCGGCCACACCGAGGAGCAGCGCCACGGTGCCGCTGGTGATGTCGAGCGCGCGGGAACGGTCTTCGGACGCGAGGTCCGGGGTGAAGACGGCGGGGTCGTCGGGGTCGTAGTGGATCGTGATGTTGCGGCCGTGGGAGTTGGTGGGGTCGGGCAGTTGGTCGGTGCAGTAGGCGGTGACGGTCGTGCCCTCGCGGGTGGTGAAGGCGATGACCGGCGTGTGGCTGGTGTAGGTGCCGCCCTCGCTGTCGGTGTCGGTGTCGGTGAGTACGGCGATGACGTGGCCGGGAACGGGGGGTTGGGAGGACAGCGCGTCGGTACGGCGGCGTACCGCGCGTGCGTTCTGGGGCATGTACCACACGCCGGACAGGGTCCAGGGCACGCCGAAGCCGATCAGGGCCCATGGCCAGCTCCAGTCGATCGCGGCGAAGACCACCAGTCCGACGTAGATCAGGAAGAGCGCGAAGTTGGGCCACCCGAGGCCGCGTCGGCCTGCCCCGAGGTCGCCGGTAGAGAACTGGTAGGCGTGCGGTCTTCCGCGCGGGTAGCGGACCCCGATCTCCCGGCCCGTCCAGGCCGCCGTGATTCTCTCCCCGTGGTCCCGGTCGTTCGTCACGGTGAACACCTCACCGCTGGAGGGATCCTGGAAGGAGACGACCACGGGTATCCCGTCGCGCTGCGAGCTTCCGTGTCTGGGCTTGCGGACCTGCTCGATCCGCCCCAGGACCCGGACCGCCCGCTGGGCCGCGGTCACTCCGGCCAGCGACCGGGCGTAGCCGACCAGTGCGACGGTGCCGAACACCGCACACCACAGCGCCAGATACCCCTGCAGGCCCATGCGGTTTCCCCTGTCTTCCTCTTCGTCGGTGAGATGCGGCAGTGAGACGCGGCCGGCGCGGCGTCCGTCAGTGCGCCGGGGTGCGCCGCACCACCTTGCCGTCCCCGTCCGCCTCCAGCGAGGCCGCTCCCTCGGTCCCCGTCACACTGACCCTGATGGTGAGGGAGCCGGTGAGGCGTTCGACGGTGAGCTGCCAGGTCTGCGGCGAACCGACGCCCAGGCCCGTCCGCGCCTTCTCGACGAGGGCGGGGAAGCGGTCGTAGGGCAGGGAGTCCGGGTCGAACGTCGGGGCCTGCGAGCCGGTGGGCGCGTACACGATCGACAGCAGCCGGTCCTGTACGACGACGGTGAGCGCCGCGCGCGCGTCCGTGCCCTTGGCGAGCGAGGCGACGGCCTTGCGCAGCTCGCCCTTGTCGAGGAACGACTGGTGCGGACCGAGGGTGACCGTGCCGGAGGCCGACGACACCACCGTGGTCGACGAAGAGGAGGAGGCCGACGGCTGGGCGGAGGACGGCGGCGGTGCGGAGGCGTCCTCGTCGAACAGGTCGGCGCGGAACAGCAGGACCACACCGGCCGCGGCGAGCAGCACGGCGAGCAGCGTGACGATGCCGACGGCACAGCCCTCTGGGGGCTCGCTCACCAGGGCCGGCCCCGGCGCCGAGTCCAGGAGGGCACCGGCCGCCCGCTCCTCCCACTCCGGCGTCGGCCGCTTCACGATCCTCACCCGCCACGGCCGGTCCGGCGGGTACTGGACCACCACGACGCCGCCCGGCCGGTAGTCGGGCAGGTCCGCGAGGTTGATGTCCTGCGTGAACGCGACGCGGTACGCCGGTACGTCGTCCGGCGCGACCGTCGACACGAACCGCACCGCCACGTCGCTGGTCGCCTCGCCCCCGACGGCTTCCACGCTTTCGACCATCGCGAGCGCCGTACGGGGCGCGATCGCCGCCTCCCGGGCCCGCCTCGGCACACCGGCGAGGAAGTAGAGCAGGCCGTAGACCACGGGAAGACCCAGTCCGGCGGCGAACAGCGGCCACTTCTCGATGATGCCGCCGACGACGAGAGCGGCCAGCGACGCCCCGATCACACCACCTGTCAGGACCCCCCGGGCGAGGACGAGGGGTGTGTTCCGCGCGGGGGGCGCGGCGCCCGTGGCGATCGTCATATGGGTGATTGTGTCGGGGTCGGGTGACGGCCGGTGGATCTCCACGTGTCTGCCTCCGGGGCTGCTGGGAACGACCCCACGCGGGGAGTGGGCGGGCCCGGCGCCGGCGTCCGGGCCCGGTGCGCCGGCAGGGGCCGTTCCGGCCTCATTTGAGGCCCGAGTGGGCCAGGCCCTCGACGAACTGGCGCTGGGCGATGACAAAGACGACCAGGACCGGCAGAACGGTCATGGTGGCGGCCGCCAGTTGGGTGTTCCACATCTCGGCCCCGTAGGAGTCGGTGAACCGGGTGAGGGCCTGCGGCAGCGTGAACAGCTCCGGCGAGGTGAGGTAGACGGTGGGTTCCAGGTAGAGGTTCCACGAGGTGAGGAAGGTCAGGATCGCGACCGCGGACAACGCCGGCTTGGCCAGCGGCAGGAAGATCCGCCACCAGAGCGCGGGGCGGCCGAGGCCGTCCAGCCGACCCGCCTCCTCCAGCTCGGCCGGAAGGGCGATGAAGAACTGCCGCATGATGAAGGTGGCCAGGACGCACGGTCCGGCCAGCGCGGTGACCAGGATCAGCGGCCAGTGCGTGTTGATCATCCCGGCTCGTTTGAACATCTGGAACAAGGGCACGATCGTCACCTCGCTGGGCACCAGGAGGCCGACCAGCACCACCAGGAAGAGGGCGTTCGCGCCGGGGAAGCGGATCCGGGCGAAGGCGTATCCGGCGAGGCTGGAGACCAACAGGGTGATCAGGGTGACCAGGACGGCGATGTAGACGCTGTTCATGTACTGCCGGGCGAACGGCTGGAAGCTGAACGCCTCGGTGTACGCGGACAGGGTGGGGTCGGCGGTCCACAGTGACGGCGGGGCTTTGAAGATCTCGGGCAGCGGCTTCACCGAGGCCGCCACCATCCAGACGGTCGGCACCACGAACGGGATCGCCAGGACGCCGAGCGCGGTCAGCAGGGCCACCCGCCTGAGGACGGGGGAACGCGGCTTACTCCTCATGGAACACCCACTTACGGCGCAACTGCCACTGCACCAGCGTCAGCAGCATGACGAAGGACAGCAGCATCAGGGCCAGCGTCGAGCCGTAACCGATGTGGTTGAACTCGAAGGCCTGCTGGAAGACGTAGTACACGAGCACGGTGGTGCTCAACTCCGGGCCACCGCTTGTCAGTACGGCGATCTGCGCGAACGACTGCAAGGCTCCGACGATGGTGATGATGGCGGTCAGCAGCACCGTGGGGGAGATGAGCGGCAGGGTGATCCGGGTGAAGATCACCCTGCTTCCCGCGCCGTCGAGCCGGGCGGCTTCGTACAGCTGTGTCGGCACGCCCTGCAAGGCGGCCAGGAAGAGCACCATGTTGACGCCGACGCTGCGGACCACCTGGGTGACGATCACCGACAGCATCGCGGTGTCGCCGCGCTGGAGCCAGTTCGGGCCGTCGATGCCGACCGCGCCGAGAACCCCGTTGACTCCGCCGTTGTCCTGGAGCAGGAAGCCCCAGACCAGGGTCCAGGCGACCACGGAGACGACGACCGGGGAGAAGAACAGAGTGCGGAAGAAGGTCGCGCCGCGGAACCGCCGGTTCAGCAGTACGGCGAGCAGCAGGCCCAGGCCGATGTTCAAGGCCACGACCCCGCCGCAGAAGATCGCGGTCGCCCCTAGTATCGACGGGAGTTGCGGATCGTCCGCCAGGGCCTTGTAGTTGTCGACCCCGACGAAGGTCTGCTCGCCGGAGAAGACGTTCCAGTCGTTCAGGCTGTACCAGATCGCCAGCCCGACCGGGATCAGCACGAACAGCACGACCCCGAGGAGCTGCGGCGTGATGAACAGGTAGCCCGCGAGTACGTCTCGGCGCCGGGTCGTCCAGAACGGCGCTCCGGAGGTGTTCCGGGCCGTGGCCGGCGTCCTGGAGGTGTCAGGTGCCCTTGTGCGGGGCTTCGTGAGGCCGGACATGGTCACTTGGCCAGGATCGGATTGATCGCGGAGCAGACCGACTTCAGTACGGCGGGGATGTCGGCGTCGGCCTTCCACATCCCGTCCAGCGCGGTCTTGCCCTTCTGGGCGATCTCAGCCGGGTTGGTGTGGTTGGGCAGGGTGACGGCGTTCGGCAGCTGGTCGACCACAGCGGCCTGGAGCTGCGCGGCGGTCAGGACCTTGTTGTCGGCGGCGAGCTTCGCGCCGGTGAGCATCGACTTGCGCGGCGGCGGGAAGAACTGCGCCAGCTTCGCGGAGTTCGCCGGATTCGTCAGGTAGGCGAGGAAGTCGGCGGCCTGGGTCCTGTGCTTGCCCGAGGCGAGGACGCCCACGCCGGCCTGGCCGATGACGGAGTACCGGCCGGCCGGGCCCGCCGGCAGCGGGTACAGCGCGTACGTGAACTTGTCGGTGAGCAGCGAGGCGCGGGAGACCTGGGCCACGGTGAAGGCGGAGTCACCGGCGAAGAAGTCGGCCGTCGTGCCGGGGCCGGGCATGGCCTTGGTCTTGAACGCGGCGTCGTGCAGGAAGGTGAACGCCTTCTGCATCTCGGGGCTGGTGAACGTGCAGGTCTTGCCGTCCGGGCTCCAGGCGGATGCGCCGAAGCCGGTCCACACGGTGGCCAGCGTGTTCCACGACTTGTAGTCGAAGTCCCGGACGACGAATCCGGCCTTGCCGGTGTCCGCGTGGACGGCCGCGCCGGCGACTGCGACCTGGTCCCAGGTCAGGTTCTTCGGGTCGATCTTCTGGTCGGCCTTCGCCAACAGGTCGGTGTTGACGTACAGCGCGTACGGCGAGGTGGAGAACGGGTAGGCGTACAGCGTGCCGTCCCGGCTGAACTCCTCGGTCGCGCTGGCCTCCAGGTCGTCGTACTGCCAGCCGGGGGTCGCCTTCAGCTTGTCGGTCAGGCCGACCAGCGCGTCGGAGGCCATCAGGTCCCTCGACAGGTCGCCCATCCAGGCCAGGTCGGGAGCGTTGCCGCCGGCGATCTGGGTGGTGAGGGTGGTGTTGTAGTCCTCGAAGGGCAGGCTCTCGAAGGTGATCGAGGAGACCTCGGGGTGCTTGGCACGGTAGGCGTCGGCGATCGAGTCGAACAGCTTGAGCTGGTCCTGGTTCGAGGTCCAGACCGTCATCCGCAGCTTGACGTTCTTGGCGTTCTTCCCGCCGGACCCGTCGGTGGATGCACCGCAGGCGGCTGTCAGCGTCAGCGAGGTCGTCAGCGCGAGGGCGCCGAAGACCTTTCTTGCTCTGTTCATGGTGTGCGTCTTTCGTGGTCTCGGCGCGTGCTGCGCCTTCGGGTTGGGGCTAGTAACCGGCGATCTGCGGCCAGTGGAGTTCGATACCGGCCGCGGTCAACCTGCCCTGGAGTCGGTCGACGAGGCGATCGTCGGTCGCGATCTGCCTCGGGGTCAGACCGAGTTCGAGACAGTGAGCAACCAACTCCCCGGCCGATTCGCCGACGTTCCACTCGACAGGATGCAGCCGGTAGGCGCCGTTGGTGATGTGGGTGGTGCCGATGTTCTTGGCGGCCGGAACCAGGTTCTGGGTGGCCACCGGGACCAGCGCGCCGAGCGGTATCTCGAACGGCGCGCACTCGACGTCGATGTAGTTGTCGCCACCGGTGGAGGGATGCAGGTCGATCCGGTACATCCCCACCCCGACCGAGCCGTCGAAGCGGGCCGGTCCGGCGCCCCCGCGGGCCTTGACCGAGATGTCCTGCTCGCGCACGGTGGTGAGCGCCCTGATCCGCCGGGACTCGCGGATGTACGGCGCCTGCGCGAAGCCGTCGGCGGTGCCGACCAGGTCGCCGCGCAGCCGCAGTCCGGGCCAGCCGCGGCCGCCGTCCGGGCGGGGCGCCTCGGTCTGCAGCCAGTACACGTAGGCACGGGACTGTGCCTTCGCCGCCTCCAGATGGAGCTGCCGGTCGTCGGTGTCGATGATCGAGCCGCCCACGTAGTCCAGTTGTGGCCAGTTGGCCAGCACGATGTCGCTGTCGTAGAAGCCGTCGGCGAAGTTCTGCCGGGCGGCGATCCGCCGGAACTGCCACAGATCCCGGTCGCCGGCGTCGAACCGCGGGTCCCCGGTGGCGTCGGCGGCCGGGTTGACGTTCATGGTCCGGTCCTCCGGCACGAGGGTCCGGGGGTTCGGCGCGGTGAAGGACAGCATCGGCGCGCCCCAGAAGGGCAGTTCGAAGGCGCGCCAGAAGTCGTAGTCGTCCGGCCGGGCGATGGTGTGGTCGCCCGCGACGTGATCGAAGACGAAGCACCACGCGATCGACTGCACGTTGCCCGGATCGGCGGTCTCGGGAGCGCTTGGCTCACCGGTGTCGGACCGCGCCTCGGCGCCGACGACGTACTCGGTTCCGGTCAGCGGCAGCAGATCGCCGGTCTCGGTTCCGTCCAGGACGTACTCGGCGGTGATCACGGTCTCGGCCCCGGTGCGCGGGTCCGCGACGGTGACGGAGCGGACCGTCGCGTCGCGCACCTCGGCCGCGACGGGCACCGCGGGTTGCAGGACGGTGAGCCGCCCGGTCGACCGGTACGGCGCCAGCAGGGAGGTGATCACCGCGTCGGCCACTCGCGGTTCGTGGCACAGCCTGCTCACCCGGCCACGGCCCGGGTTGAGTTCCCGGTCGGCGCGCGCGGCGGCCGTCAGCGGGTAGTGGTCGCGGTAGTAGCGGCGGATGTCCTCGCGCAACGCGCGGTAGCGGGCGGTGACGCCGAACTGCTCCACCCAGATGTGCTCGTCGGGCGGAACGGCCTGCGAGGTGAGCTGTCCGCCGAGCCAGGCGTACTCCTCGGTCATCACCACCCGGCGGCCACGTTGCAGAAGAGCCAGCGCTGCGGCGACGGAGCCGAGTCCGCCGCCGATGATCGCCACCTCGGCCGTGATCCCGCTGGTCATGACGGCGACTCCGTTCGCGCGACGATCGTGTCCCCCGGCTCGACCTCGGCGACCAGCAGCCGCTCACGGTCCAGACCGGCCCACTCCTGCGGGGCCGTGCCGATCAGGAGCTGGAGGAGGTCGAGCGCCTCGGCCGCCAGTTGTGGTCTGGGCACGTGGAAGCCGGTCAGTGTCCGGCCCTCCACCCGATGGCCGCGCACCTCACCGAGCGCGGCGAGCGAGACCTCGTCCGGTACGGCGACCCCGGCACCCAACAGGGCGTGCGCGACGTCCTCCGCCAGGAACGCGTCCTCCGCGATGATCAGGGTGGCACCGGTCGCCCGCGCCAGTCGGGGCAGGTCGGCGATTCTCTCCTCACCGACCAGCAGGAAGGCCAGTCGGCCCGCCGCGGAGGCGCCCTCGACGGCATCGCGCCGGTCCCGCGCGGTCGGCGTGTCACGGCCGCGGTGGACATACAGCGCCTGCTGATGCCCGCCGGCCGCCGCCTGATCGAGCAGCGCGGTGGTCGGAGTGGTGTAGTCGATCGCCACGTACGGCACCGCGGCGGCGGTCTCGTCCCGGCGGCCGATCGCGACGAACGGGAACTGCTCGGCGACCAGCCGCTCCAGCTCGGACGCGACCATCTGCTGGCCGAGCAGCACGCAGCCGTCGGTCAGCCGCAGCCGGGTCTTGCGGTGGAAGAGGCTGCGCGTGTTGTTCTCCACCGGTGAGGAGGTGAAGAACAACAGGTCCCAGCCGATCCGCTCGGCGGCCCGCTCGATCCCGTTCAGCAGCGGACCGTAGAAGTCCATGCTCTCGGGGGACAGCGCGGCCTCGTACGTGAAGACGCCGATGATCTGGTTGTCCAGCCCGGCGAGCCGCCGGGCTGCGGGGTCCGCGACGTAGGAGAGCTGCTCGATGGCCCGCTTGACTCGCGCCCGGGTGGCCTCGGGGACCCGCACGTTCGAGCCGTCGCGGTCATTCAGTACCACCGACACCGTGGTCTGGCTGACGCCCGCCAGCTCCGCGATCTCGCGTTGCGTGACACGGCGAGGTCTCGGCGACATCGCTCCTCCATCGTGATAATGCCTAACTTCTTCTGCTGGCGATGACCGTAACGCACGGTGGATCGCCAGGACAAGCGTCTGTTGACACCGGGGTAGCGGCCTGGAAACGTGTCGTTCACGAAGTTGAAGATAGGCATTATCAGCGTGCGCACCCAGCGCTGGACAGGAGCAGACGATGACCTCCGAAGCCTTCTCCCGACCCGCCCTCGACCGCCGGCGCTTCCTCGGCGCGGCCCTCGCCGCCGGTGTCGTACTCGTCGCGGAGTCGACCCCGGTCACCGCGCACGCCGCGGCCGGCGACGTCACCCTGTCCGCCGGTGGCATCAGCCTGCTGGCCAGTGCGGGCGGCAGGCTCGCCATCCGTGACGACCGTGGCGTGACCCGGTCGGCCGGGTCGAAGTTCCAGGTCAAGGACAGTGTCACCGGCATCCACGTGTCCACAGGCGGCACCCCGACGCTGAGCGCGCTCGGGGACGGGACGCCGGCGATCCGGATGGACTACACCTTCGACGCCGCCGCCGGATCGACCGCCGTCACCGGCTGGTTCAGCGTCACCACCTCCCATGCCGTACTGGAGTGGCACGTCACCGGGGCGGACACGCTGGTCCCGGACGGCTTCCTGTTCAGCCGGGCGATCCAGGCGCCGACCGCCCCCGACGACTACATTCCGATCACCGAATGGGTCCGCGACACGGGCGGCGGCATCCCCTACGAGACCACCCTCGGCGTCGCCCACACCTCCACCTGGTCAACCGCGCTGCACGGCCTGTTCCTGCTGGACCGGTCCCGCCAGGCATGGACGAACGCGACCTGGGTGCACGCTCCGGGTCTGGCCGAAGCGGCCGGCGGCTGGACCAGCCGGGCCGACTTCTTCTTCTCCGAGACCCGGCCGTCCGCCACCGCCACCATCGGCCGGGGCCGTGAACTCGGACTCGAACTCACCACGAACCGCGACTTCAACCTGTACGAGTCGGCCGGTGAACAGATGGAACTCACCGCCCTGGTGGCCAACGGCGGCGCGGCCAAGACGGCCGAGCTGGAACTGTGGATGCGCGACTTCGACGGTGACCTGCTGGCCGCCACGACCACGACCGGCAGCGTCCCCGCGGCCGCCACCTGGCAGCACACCTTTACCCTGACCGCACCGGCCGGCGGGATCGCACTGGCCGAAGTGGTCGTCAGATCCGGTGACGACGAGGCGTTCGCCCGCACCAATCTCGCGGTCCTGCCCTCCTACGACTACCAGGCCGGCACGGACAGCATGTTCGCCGTCGCCAACTACCCATGGCTGCAACGGCCGAGCGCCGACACCGTACTGGACCTGTGGCAGAAGGTCGGCATCAGCCTGGTCCGGATCTCCTACGACGGCGGACCCGGGCTGCCACCCTCCGTCTTCGACGCCCGCGGCATGCGCCACAACATCGAACTCCAGCCGTCCCTGGACGTCACCGACACCGAGGCTGCCACCTGGGCCGCGGACAAACTGGCGGTGGCGGTCGCTGCCGGCGCCGACTACTTCGAGGTCGGCAACGAGCTGAACAGACCCTTCAACACCGGCGACGCCGCGCAGGCATACCTGGACAAGGCACTACGCCCGGTTTTCGACCGGCGAGCAGCCACCGGCGACACCGTGAAGCTGATGAACAACGGACTGGCCGGCATGGACAAGCCATGGGTGGAGAACTTCATCGCCGCCGGCGGCTGGGACCTGATCGACGCCTTCGCCTACCACCCGGGACGCGGCAACTTCACCCCGGACTACATACCGCCGGGCGACGACTGGACCACCGGCGGCGACGGCACCTACTGGAACTTCTACGGCGGCCTGCGGCAGTTGAAGGCGCTGATGGCCGAGCACGGCGAGAAGGAGATCTGGCTGACCGAGGCATACGCGCCGACCAAGCCCAACAGCTGGTGGCACGACACCTACCGGCATGCCGCGGAGAACGTGCTCCTCACCCTCGCCCTGGCCAAGGCCGAGGGGATCCGGGGCGTGTGCTGGTACCAGTTCCACGACAGCGTGCTCGGCATGCCCCAGGTCGCCGACCCGGACAACGTCGAGTACCACTACGGCCTCATGAACCGCGACCTCAGCCCGAAGCCCTCGCTCCTGGCCTACGCGACCGCGGCCCGCACGCTCGACCAGGCCACCTTCCGGGGCCGGCTGACCTTCCCCGACCCGCAGACCTTCGGCCTGTGGTTCGACACACCCGACGGCCCCGCGGTCGTGCTGTGGAACCGGGCCGACGGCTACCTGCTGAACACCGCCGGCCAACGCACCGACTGGCACTTCCCCGCCCCCGAGGTGTGGACCGACCCCTGGCCGACCAAGACCCCGCTCGTGGTCGCCGCCACGACCGCCGTACGGCAGGTGGACGCGATCGGACAGGTCACCCAGATCCCGGTCACAGGCGGTGGCGCGACGCTGACACTCGACGGCGCGCCCCGGATCTACTACGGCCTCGCACCGCACGCAGACGCCGCGGGCCACCACAGCCTGCCGACGCCCGCCTGAGACACACCGACAGGTCCGAGTCCGACATGAAACGACCAAGGAGCAACAACACCGTGCCCGCCACCACCGCCACCACTCCCTGGTGGCGCGACGCCGTCATCTACCAGGTCTACATCCGCAGCTTCGCCGACGGCGACGGCGACGGCGTCGGCGACATCGCCGGCATCCGCTCCCGGCTGCCCTACCTCAAGTCCCTCGGCGTGGACGCCCTCTGGATCAACCCGTGGTACAAGTCACCGATGGCCGATCACGGTTACGACGTGGCCGACTACCGCGAGATCGATCCGCTGTTCGGGACGGTCGCCGAGGCGGAGCGACTCATCGCGGAGGCGCACGCGCACGGGATCCGCATCATCGCGGACATCGTCCCCAACCACTCCTCCGACCGACACGCATGGTTCCAGGACGCGCTGGCGGCAGGCCCCGGCAGCCCCGAACGCGCGCGCTACATCTTCCGCCCTGGCCGCGGCCCCGAGGGCGCCCTGCCGCCCAACGACTGGGACTCCCGCTTCGGCGGCCCGGCCTGGACCCGGGTGCCCGACGGCGAGTGGTACCTCCACCTCTTCACTCCCCAGCAGCCGGACCTCAACTGGCAACACCAAGACGTCCACACCGAGTTCGAGTCCGTCCTGCGCTTCTGGTTCGACCGCGGAGTGGACGGCTTCCGCGTCGACGTGGCCCACGGCCTCGTCAAGGACCCCGAACTGCCGGACCTGGCCGACCGCGACGGTGGCGTGCACCCCTTCTGGGACCGCGACGAGGTCCACGACATCTACCGCGCCTGGCGCAAAGTGGCCGACGAGTACCCCGGCGACCGCTCCTTCGTCGCCGAGGCTTGGACGGACACCCCGGAACGGCTGGCCGCCTACGTCCGCGACGACGGCCTGCACACCGCCTTCAACTTCGACTTCCTCATGGCCGAGTGGGACGCGAAGGACCTGCGCGCCGTCATCGACACCACCCTCACGACACTCGGCACCGTCGGCGCCCCGGCCACCTGGGTCATGTCCAACCACGACGTCATGCGCCACGCCAGCCGCTACGGCCGCAGGGCCGCAAAGAAGTGGGTGGCCAACGAGTCCTACGTCCCCGCCGGCCCCGCCGACCTCGAACTGGGCACCCGGCGAGCCCGCGCAGCAGCCCTGCTCACCCTCGCCCTGCCCGGCGGCGCCTATGTCTACCAGGGCGAGGAACTGGGCCTGCCCGAGGTGGAGGACCTGCCCGAATCCATGCTCCAGGACCCCGTCTGGGAACGCTCCGGCCACACCGACCGGGGCCGCGACGGCTGCCGCGTCCCGATCCCCTGGTCCGGACGGACCACACCGTACGGGTTCAGCCCCCAGCCGCCCGCGGGCGCGGAAGACCCCATCGCCGCGCCCTGGCTGCCACAGCCCTCCGACTGGGCGCCGCGCACAGTGGAAGCCCAGAGCGGCGACCCGGGCTCCATGCTGGAGCTCTACCGCGCCGCCCTCCGCCTGCGCCGCGAACACCCTGCCCTCGACGACTCCACCCTGACCTGGCTGGACGACACCCCCGCCGGAGTTCTCGCCTTCCACCGCAAGCCCGGCTTCGTGTGCGTGGTCAACCTCTCGACCGAGCCGTACCAACTGCCCGAACACGCCTCGACCCTGCTGGCCAGTGGCCCCCTCGAAGACAACCGACTGGCCCCGGACCAGACGGCCTGGCTCAGCGTGTAGCGAGCCACACCCCGATATCCCCAGGGCCTGTCCGGCCTCACGCCCCGCCGTCCGGACAGGCCCTGGCCTTCACCAGCCCATGGCCGCCGCCGATGCTGCGCTTGCCGGAAATCTCATCCGGGGAGGTCACGCCGCCGGCTTCGAGCCGCAGATCGCCTACGAGGCCCACGACTACCAGGAGGCCCGGGCCATGGTCGCCGCCGGCATCGGCATCGCCCTCGCCCCCACCCTGGCCCTGGAGGGCATCCGAGCCGGCGTCAGCGTCCTGCCGCTTCAACCCCCCGCTCCGGTGCGTCGCATCCTCCTGGTCCGCATGAGTGACCACGTCCTCACCCCTGCCGCCGAGGCGTTCGCGGGCTTCCTGCGCGACAGTTCCGCGGCTTGAAGCGGCGCCTGGCGCGTGTCACCCGCCAGTAGCCCGGGACCGCCGACCATGGCGGACCCGGGCACCGTGCCTTCGTGGCACCGACGGTTTGAGTGGACGCGACCCTGCCGGGCGGGGCGTGGCGGAGCGGTCGCTACCCGATCTTTGCGCGCGGCACATCGCCGCCGGTGTTGATCACCTCATCGCACCTCCTCTGCGTACGGCGCGACGGTGATCCGGTCGATCAGCGGTGCGTAGCGGGAACGGAGCAGCACCCCGGGGAAGGTGTCCGAGGCGTAGGTGGTGCCGTCGAAGTTCGGCAGTTCCTCGGAGCGGAAGGTGATGGTGTTCTGTCCCTTCTTGAGGTGGACCGGCACGGTCAGCTCCCAGAAGTTGTTCTGGTGGAAGCTGTGGGGGAAGGTCACGCGCTGCGCCTTGCCGCCGCCCACCGTGATGTCGGCGTGGCGGGCGAGTGGGTCCGGGTTGTAGTGGGTGGCTTCGGACTGCTCGGGGTTGGAGTAGCGGATGCGCAGCGCGTTCAGGCCGGCCCGGTCGGCATTCACGGTGAAGGTCGCGGTGTTGCCGTTGCCGGGGTCGCCGCCGATGCCGGTGATCGCCGTGCCGTCGGTCGCCAGAGAGAGCGGGGTGAGTGTTGCCGAGCCCGCGAGCTTGGCGTCCTGGGCCTCGTATGTGCGCGCCGTGAGCGTGCCTTCGGTGGGCGTGACGGTGAGGCGGTCGACGAGGGTGGCTGACGAGCCTCCGGTGAGTGTCACCTTGTTGATGCCGCCGGAGAGGGAGACCGCGACGCTGTGCTTGCCCCTGGACAGGCGCAGGACGTTGTGTCCGTTGACGGAGAGCCTGGCGTTCGCGCCGCCGAGGGTGTCGACCTTGAGGGTGGCCTCGCGGTCGGCGGGGGAGTAGACCCAGAAGGTGGCGGTCCCGTTCTTGGGGAGCTGGATCGCGCCCGAGCCGGTGGCGGGGGTTCCGGTCCGCTTGGGCAGGTCGTAGACGGGCCGTGCGCCGCCGTCCGGCCAGGCCAGTTCGCCTTCGTACACCTGGGTGGCGGCGGAAGGATCGGGGAGGGAGAGGGCGAGGCGGTCGACGATGGCGTCGCCCTTGGTGGCGCGCTTGCCGTCGAGGCTCTTCGCGGCGAGCGTCAGGTTGTGCTTGCCCTTGGTGAGGTGGACCTTGGTGTCCGTGTGGTCCCACACCACCCACTTGTAGGCGAGCGGCAGGTGCAGTTCCCGTTCGCTGTCCGCTTTGCCGTCCACGCGCAGGAAGACGTTGGTGGGGCCCTGCTCCTTCACCTTGTCGAAGGTGTTGAGGGAGTTGGCGAAGACGCCCAGGTCGTAGGTGCCGTCCTCGGGCACGTCCACGGTGAAGTCGAGCGTGACGTCCGAGCCGGTGCGCAGACCGCCCACGTCGTAGCCGCCGGAGGTGTAGAACTTCGACACCTCGCGGGGCGAGCCCTCCGGGCCGTTCTTCGAGTAGCCGGACCCGGTGTGGGCGGCGTCCTCCGCCTCGTACGAAGCCTGCCAGCGCACGGGCGTGGACTGCGTGTCCTTCGCCTTCCCGGCCGGGCTGAGGACGATCTCGTACGCCGAGGACTCCTTCAGCTTCGGCAGTCCGCCGTCGCCGAAGTCGACGACGACCTTGCCGTCGTCACCGACCTTCAGATTCGTCTCCGTGAGCAGCTTCGGGCCGGAGTTGTCGCCCAACTGTCCGCTCCACTCGATCTCTCGCACCCAGGCGTGCACACGGTTCCCGAAGAGCTTCTTCGGGACATCGGCGAAGCTGATGTGGCCTTTCCCGGTGGACCCGCCGAAGAGCAGCCGGGCCTGCCGCTTCTTCTCGTCCACGGTGGCGACGCCCTGCATGGTGTAGTTCTCGCCCGGGAACGGCGGGGTGACCTTCACCGTGTGCCCGCTCATCGAGGCGTAGGAGTGCAACAGCCACCACTGGCCGTTGGCGCGGTTCGACTGCACGGCGGAGTCGGAGAGGTTGCCGTCGATGTTCCAGTACGCGATGTCGGCGTCCACCTTGGACTCCTCGATCGCGGATACCCACTGGATCATCTGGCCGGGGACGGAGGTGTGGTAGTTGAAGGCGTACTCGTTGATGTTGATGGGGAGCTGGGTGCCCTCTTTGTCGGTGCCCTTGAACAGTTCCTTCTCCCACCCCCGGTACTTGGCGACGCTCTCGCGGACCGCCTCGGGGTGGCTCAGCTCGTGCCAGGTGATGACGTCCGGGAGGGTGCCGGCGGCCAGGGTGTGGGTGAGGAAGCCCTTCACCTGGTCGTACAGGATGCTGGTGTTGGGACCGGCGATGCGGGCGCCGGGCATCTTGCGCTTGATGAGCTTGTAGACGTCGTCCCAGGCGGCGAAGTAGTCGTCCGGGTCGCTCAGCCAGCTGACCTTGTTGTAGCTCCACTCCCCGGTGCCGAACATGTTGCCCTCGGGCTCGTTGAACGGCACGAAGACGATGTTGTCCTGGTACTGCTTCGGCAGGTGCAGGACCTGGTCGACCTGGACCGCGATCTTCTCCTTGTAGAGCCCCAGCTTCTCCTCGGGGGTGTCGCCCGGCCACTCGTACGGGAAACCGCGGTGGATGTCGGTCATGTAGATGTACACGTCACCGTCGGTGGAGTCGGCCAGCGGCTTGACCACCTCCAGAGCGTCGGCGCCGGGGTGCTGTGGGCCGTCCTGCGCCTTCGTGGAGACCGTGCGCAGGCCCATGCCCTCGATGAGGTTGTTGGTGGGGACGTCCGGTCCGTACACGCCGTAGAGGGTGCCGGAGGCGCCGCCGTGGAACGCGCCGGTGTCCGAGCCGAGGTCGACGGTGAGCTGCCCCTCGCGGACCACGGTGACGGTCGCCTCCACCGCGCGCCCGGCGGCCGTTCCCGCCACGGTGAAGGTGCCCGGCTGGGCGTACTTGTCGGGAGCCACGGCGTCCCAGGTGATCGGCGTGTCGCGGTCGTATCCGTCGGAGAAGGAGGAGCGGACGGCGGCGGGGAGGGACGGGGCGGTCCCGGTCGCCGTACGGACCTCGAACGACATCTTCGAGAGCTGCTGGAGGGTAGGCACCTCCCCGGCCATGCCGGCCACCTGCTCGGGGCTGAGCGCCGAGTGCCATACGGCGAAGTCGTCGATCGCGCCCTTGAACAGCGGATCCGGGTAGAAGGACTTGCCGATGTAGCCGGCGGCCGTGGCCGAAGTGTCCAACAGCTCACTGGCCTTGATGCCGGTCGCTGCTGAGGAGACCGCCACGCCGTCGAGGTAGGTGGTGAGCCGGCCGGCGGTGGTGTCGAGGGTGACGGTGACGGTCCGCCACTCGTCGGCGGGGAGCGGTGCGTAGCCGCGGATCTGAGTCTCCGCGCCCCCTCCGCCGGTGGTCACGGAGGTCTGCAGCAGCCCGCTGTTGTTGGACGGGGTGGCGAAGAGGTACTTGGTGGTGTTGGTGCCCAGATCGAAGATCCGCTGCCACGACGACGTGTCGCCGCTCCACCTCACCCGGGCGGAGACCGTCAAGTTGTCGGCGTCGCCGACCACTTCACGGGGCAGACGGACGTACGCGCCGGTGGAGGTGGGCGCCCCGCCGGGGAGAGCGAGCGCCTTGCCCCCGCCCGTGCCTGCGACGGACCGGGCGGTGGAGCCGTTGACCAGACTCGCCGTCAGGCCGTTGCCGGAGCTGTCGGTGATCTTGCCGGAGGACAGGTCGTCCTGGTCGAAGGTGTAGCGGGCGGTGGGCTGGGGCGTGTCGGCCGCCTGTGCGGGGACGGCTGGTGCGGCCAGCAGGCCCGCGCCGAGGGCCAGCGCCACGGCGGCCGGTGCCCGGCGCCGGGCGGATCTGTCAGCGGATGGCATGGATTGCGTCCTCATCCTTGAGTTGGCGGTTCCGGTCGGCCGGCCTCGGTCGGCTGCTCGTCCATGGGGCGCGGCCCGGCGGGAGAGTTTGAGGGTGGGAGGGTGGTGTTGGTGGCAGGCGAATGGGTTCGATTTGCTGCGCCACGGGAACCTCTCCGGCCGGCCGGGGCGGCAGCTCCTCCCCTCGAGGGTGTACGGAGCGCGCCCAGGGTTGCCGGAAGGATCGCTTCGTCGAACCGGTTCGCGAAGCTAGCACCGGGAATCCCGACCAGCAATCCCTGCGACGGAACTGCGATACCCAGACCTTGGGCGGGTCGAGAAAGTGATGTTCAGGGTGTTGACAGGCGTTCAGGCGGTTCCTACCGTCACTTCACGCGAACCGGTTCGACGACCGGGGCGCCCCTCTCCTCCCGTACCGCATCCCCACAACCGGCGGCCGCTCCTCCTGTGAAGCGGCGAGCCGGTTCGAGCAAGGAGTTGCCGTGAACATCGGTGAGATCGCGCGGCGGGCCGGTGTCTCGCGGAGCACCGTGTCCTACGCGCTGAGCGGCAAGCGCCCGGTGTCGGAGGACACGCGCCGGAAGATCCAGCAGGTCGTCGACGAGCTGGGCTACCGGCCAAGCGCCAGTGCCCGCGCCCTGGCCAACGGGCGGACCAGCACCCTCGGCCTGGTCTTCCCGCCGGCCGGGAACCACTACACGGGGATGCAGCTGGACTTCATCGGGAGCGTGGTGGAGGCCGCCGCGGCCTACGACTACGACGTGCTGCTGTCGCCGAGCGGTATGGACAGTGACCGGTCGTTCCAGCGGCTGCTGGGGGAGCGGCGGGTCGACGGGGCCATCCTGATGGAGATCAGACTGGAGGACGACCGGGTGGACCATCTGGCCGCCCTGGAGTTCCCCTCCGTCACCATCGGCCGCACCGCACGTCCCGAGGGCATCTGGTGGGTCAGCCTGGACCACACCGCGCTGGTGCAGGCGTGCGTCCACCACCTGGCGGATCTCGGCCACCGCAGGATCGCCTTCGTCAACCGTCCCGAGCAACTGCTGCGGACCGGGTACGAATCCGCGCACCGCGGCCTGGACGGTTTCACCAAGGCGGCGGCCGAGCGCGGACTGACGGTCCGGACGTACTGCTGCGGGGACGACGCCGCCTCGGGCCAGAGCTGCGTACAGCGCATCCTGCACGACGATCCCGCCACCACGGCCCTCGTCACGCTGAACGAGGCCGCGCTGGGCGGTCTCTACCGGGGGCTCGCCCAGGCCGGCCGCCACGTACCGCGCGACTTCTCCGTCACCGGAGTGGTGGCCGGCCGCTGGGCGGAGACGGTGACCCCGCAGCTCACCGCGGCGGACGTACCGGCCGCCGAGATGGGCCGGCTCGCCGTCGAGCTGCTGGTGGAGCGGCTCGACCATCCCCACGCGTCGCCCCGGCACCATCTCCTCACGCCGCCCATCTCCCTGCGGGCCAGCACCGGGCCCACGGGAGTCACGCCCGCGGCGGACACCTGGCCCGACACGACCCCCTGACCGCACCTCACGCTCACCTCCTCACGCCCACCGGACGCTCGAACCGCTCAGCAGTTCTCGTTCGCCGTGCCCGCACCCTCCCCACCACCTCCAGCCCTCGGCACCGGCATGCCAAAAACAAAGGACCGGCCATGAAAAGCTCCTCCAGACGGCGTCGCCTCACCGCCGCAGCCCTCACCGCCCTGGCCGTCGCGACCAGCGCCACCGCCTGCGGCTCGGGAGGCACCGGGACGAAAGCGTCGGACAGCGGCACGTACACCATCTGGGACCCGTATCCCCAGTTCGACAAGGGCTCGGCATGGGTGAAGCTGCTGGACGAGTGCGGCACCAAGGCCGGCGTGAAGGTCAAGCGCACCGGCTTCGACACCAGCGACCTGGCGAACAAGGCACTGCTGGCCGCGCAACAGGGCAACTCCCCGGACGTCCTCATCGTCGACAACCCGGTGGTGTCGACCCTGGCCGAGGCGGGCGTCCTCACCACCACCGACGACAACAAGCTCGACTCCTCGAAGGTGGATCCCAACCTGCTCGCGGCCGGCCAGTCGGGCGGCAAGACCTACGGCACCCCCATCGGCGCCAACACCCTCGCCCTCTACTACAACAAGAAGGTCCTGAAGGAGGCCGGGGTCGACATCGCCTCGATCAAGGACTGGAAGTCGCTGACCGCGGCGCTGGAGAAGGTCAAGAAGGCAGGCAAGAAGGGCATCACGTTCTCGGCGATCGGCACCGAGGAAGGCAGCTTCCAGTTCCTGCCATGGTTCTGGGGCTCGGGCGCGAAGCTGACCGAGCTCGACTCCGCCCAGGCCGTTTCCGCGCTGTCCCTGTGGAAGGACTGGCTGGCCAAGGGCTACGCCCCGAACTCGGTGCTCAACAACACCCAGACCACCAGCTGGCAGGAGTTCGCGACCGGCGACTACGCGTTCAGCGAGAACGGCACCTGGCAGCTCGCCAACGCCAAGAAGGCGGGCTTCGACTACGGTGTCCTGCCCATGCCCGGCATCGAGGGAGGCAAGGCGTCGGCCCCGACAGGCGGCGAGTTCGTCACCGTCCCGGTCCAGGACTCGACCGACCGCTACGCCACCACGCAGAAACTCGCGACCTGCCTGACCAGCACCCAGAACCTGTACGACACCGACACCACCCTCTCCTACGTCGCCCCCACCTCCGAGGTCCAGGACAAGCAGGTGGCGGCCAACCCCGAGCTGGGGCCGTGGGTGGACGCGGTCAAGGCCGCCCGGGGCCGCACCAGCGATGACCTGGGCACCAAGTACCCGAGGATTTCCGAGCAGCTGTGGAAGGCCGTGCAGTCCGCCCTGAGCGGCTCGAAGTCTCCGAAGGACGCACTGAGCGCCGCTCAGTCCGCCGTCAAGTGACGCACTCCAGGGCCTTTTGATGAGTCACACGACACAAGTGCCGCATCGCCGAACCGTGCCCGACCCCACGGCGGTCCCTACCGCACCGCCCCGGGCACGACGCCGCCCCAGCTCCCAGCAGTGGGCCGCCTGGGCCTTCCTCGCCCCGGTCACCCTCTACCTCACCCTCTTCTACGCCTATCCGCTGTACCGCAACCTCGATCTGAGCCTTCGCAACTACACCGTGCGCTCCTTCGTCCAGGGCGACGCACCCTTCACCGGCCTGGCCAACTACCGCACCGTCTTCGACGACCCGACCTTCGCCCCCGCCCTGTTCCACACCGTGGTGTTCACCGCCGTGTGCCTGCTCTTCCAGTACGCCATCGGCCTGGCCCTCGCGGTCTTCTTCAACCAGCACTTCCGGCTCTCCGCCACCCTGCGCGCCCTGTTCCTGGTGCCCTGGCTGCTGCCGCTCATCGTGTCCGCCTCCACCTGGTCATGGATGCTCAACAGCGACTCCGGTGTCGTCAACGCCGCCCTGCACGCCGTCGGCATCGACCCGGTGAACTGGCTGACGTCACCCTCCTGGTCGCTGACCTCGGTGATCACCGCCAACATCTGGATCGGTGTCCCGTTCAACCTGGTGGTGCTCTACAGCGGCCTGCAGTCCATCCCCGCCGGCCTGTACGAGGCGGCCGCCCTCGACGGGGCGGGTGCCTGGCGCCGGTTCTGGAGCATCACCTTCCCGCTGCTGCGCCCCGTGTCCGCGATCACCCTACTGCTGGGGCTGGTCTACACGCTCAAGGTCTTCGACATCATCTGGATCATGACCAAGGGCGGCCCGGCGGAATCATCCACGACCTTCGCCACCTGGTCCTACCAGCTCGGCTTCGGCAACCTGCTGCCCGCATTCGGCCCGGGTGCGGCCGTCGGCAACCTGCTCGTGATCGCCGCCCTGGTCTTCGGCCTGGTCTACGTCCGGGTGCAGAGAAAGCAGGCGCTGACATGATGCGAAGCTCCAAGCGCACCTGGGGAAAGACGACGATCGGCCTTCTGCTGACCGGGATCATGCTCTTCCCGGTCTACTGGATGCTGAACGTGTCCTTCACCCGCGACCAGGACATGCGTAAGAGCCCACCGGACCTGTTCCCCGTCCACGGCACGCTGGCCGGCTACCGCAGGGTCCTCGACGAGCAGTTGCCCTACCTCGGCACCAGCCTCGTCATCGGCCTGGGCACCGTCGTACTGACCGTGGCCCTGTCCGCGCCCGCCGGTTACGCCCTGGCCAAGCTGCGCCCGCGCGGCGGCGGGGTACTGAGCTTCCTCCTCCTGGCCGCCCAGATGATCCCCGGCATCATCATGGCGATGGGCTTCTACGCCATCTACCTCCAGCTCGGCCTGCTCCAGTCCGTGCCCGGCCTGATCGTCGCCGACTCCACCCTGGCCGTCCCCTTCGCGGTCCTCATCTTCACCGCGTTCATGTCCGGGATCCCGGGCGAACTGCTCCAGGCCGCGAAGACCGACGGCGCCGGCCCCCTGCGCACCTTCTGGTCGATCGTCCTGCCGATGAGCCGCAACGCCGTCGTCACGGTGTCCCTGTTCGCCTTCCTGTGGTCCTGGTCCGACTTCGTCTTCGCCAGCACCCTCGCGGGCGGCGCCACACACAAGCCGATCACCCTCGGCATCTACCACTACATCGGCAACAACAACCAGGAGTGGAACGCCATCATGGCCACCGCCGTCGTGGCCTCGCTGCCCGCCGCGGTCATCCTCGTCCTCGCCCAGCGGTACGTCGCCGCCGGCGTGACCGCCGGCGCTGTCAAGGACTGACCTTCCTCGGCGATCCTTCCCCCGCCCGCGGGAAGCTCCCGCCGGGACGCCGCACACCATCGACCGGTACGCCGCCACAGCCGCCCGGTATGCCGCCGACCCGCCACCGCTGAAGAAACGAGTAACGCTCATGACCGCCGCCCCGTCCGGCCCGGCCTTCTCCGTCCACGACATTCCGTTTAGCACCCACGGGTCCTGGTTCGGCATCTCGCCTGTGGTGGCCCAGAAGACCTACGCCGACGACCTCCACCTGGTTTCGCACCAGAACGGTATGCACGCAGTGCTGCGGTTCGTCCCCCTCGATGCCGGGACGGGTGCCCGGGCCACGACCCGCATCGAGGCGACACCGGGACTGCTCAGCTGGACCGGCGAAGGCGGCCGTATCGACCTCGCCTACGAGTCACCGGACACCATACGGCTGCGCGGTGAGGGGCTCGGCCTGCGTATCTGTGCCGCCGAGCAGACCCTGACACCCTTCACCGGCGCCTACTTCTTCCGTGACCCGGTGGACGGGGCGTACGTCTTCACCTCGTATGAGACCGGACGCCGCTACCGGATCACCGCGCTGTCCGCCGGCGCGGTCGGTGCGTTCGGCGCCCAGGACCTGGGCAGCGCGGAGCGCGGTCTGGCCATCGCGGCAGAGAACGGCGGGGTCTGGGAGGCCGCTGTCGAGGAACTGGACAGCGCACGCTGCCCCTACACCGCGCAGACGGCCTTCGACCAGGTCGTGACCGCCGCACAGAACGCCTTCGCCCAATTCGCTGACGCGGTCGCCCCGTGGCGCTCGGCCGACACCCCGGCCGCCGAACTGGCGGCCTACGTCCTGTGGTCCGCGACGGTGAACCCAGCGGGCTTCGTCACCCGGCCCGCGGTGCTGATGTCCAAGCACTGGATGGACAAGGTCTGGAGCTGGGACCACTGCTTCAACGCCCTGGCGATGGCCCCCGGTCTGTCGGCGTCCGCCTGGGACCAGTTCTGCCTCCCCTTCGACCACCAGGACGAGAGCGGCGCCCTGCCCGACTCCGTCTGCCACTCCGAGATCCTCTACAACTACGTCAAACCCCCCATCCACGGCTGGGCTCTGGGCCACCTGCGCCGACGCCTGCCCGAACCGCTCGACCCGGCGGAGCTGGCCCGGACGTACGACCGGCTGGCACGCTGGACCGCGTTCTGGCTCACCGCGCGAAGAGCGCCCGGCAGCGCCCTTCCCCACTACCAGCACGGCAATGACAGCGGCTGGGACAACGCCACGACCTTCGACCCGGAACGGCTGGTCGCCACCGCCGACCTCGCCGGGTTTCTGGTCCTCCAACTGCGCGAACTCGCGGCCCTGGCCGAAGAGCTGGGACGGCCGGACGACGCCGGCCGGTGGACGAGGACCGCGGACGCGACTCAGGCCGCGATGCTCGACGACCTGTGGAAGGGTGACCACTTCGTCGCCCGCGGAGCGCACAGTAGGGACACGTGGAGCAGTTCCAGCCTGCTGGACCTGATGCCGATCGCGCTGGGCGAGCACCTCCCGCAGCACGTCGCCGCGGTGCTGGCCGACCGTATCGAGGCACACCTGACGCCGTACGGGCTCGCGACCGAACTGCCCAGCTCACCGCACTACCTCTCCGACGGCTACTGGCGCGGCCCCGTCTGGGCCCCCGCCGTCGTCCTCATCGAGGACGGCCTGCGCCGCAGCGGTCACCAGAACCTCGCGCACGAGATCAGCGCCCGCTTCCGGACCCTGTGCGAGACACACGGCTTCGCGGAGAACTTCGACGCCCTCACCGGAACCGGCCTGCGCGACCGCGCCTACACCTGGACCGCCAGCGGCTACCTGCTCCTCGCCGAAGCCCACGCACTCCGGCCCGCCAGGCCCGCCCCGCAGACGGGCGGATGAAGATGTCCTTGCCGAGAACTGCATCCATGCAGGTCAGGCAGCATGGTGATATGCGTGGAGGAGGCTGCCGAGGCGGTCGCGTCGTTGTATGTCGAGGTGGGTCAACTTGTCCGGATCGGTGATCGGTGCGGGCATCGGGTGCAGTGGCCGGGCGTTCGTGATGCCCGGGTGGGGCCGATGAGTGTTGTGGAACTGCTCGAACTTCCGGAGTGTGTGGCGGAGGTGGCTCTGGTTCCAGATCAGGGTCCGGTCCAGGAGCTCGTGTCTGCGGTCTGCCCCCACCGTTCCGTGATCGAGTTCATTCGCGGCATCTGGATGCCGCTGAGGATGACTTCGATCCCCGCGTCTTTGAGGGCGTCATCGAACGGTCCAGGGAACTTCCCGTCCCTGTCCCTGATCATGAACCGGGCCTGGCAGCCTACGTCTTCGATCCAGACGGTCGACGCGGCCACTTCCACTCCCAGCACGAGCAGTTCGCCGTGCAGACGCCTGTAGCCCCGGTTCGGATGCTCCCTGACCAGGCGCAGAGCCAGAGTCCGGACGTAGCGCATGGTACGAGGCCGGCCGGGTTGCCTGGGCCGTGATGAGGCGGCATGCTGGCGCTTTGCGAGGTCGCGATGCCGGCGCAGTACCGTGTCAGGACGCACGAGCAGTACTCCAGCGCCGTGCACACCGCGTCCCGCCGCCTGGGCCCCCCGCTCCCGGCTCCGTCACGTTTGCTCCGGGTCAGGGCTGTGCCGACTGCGGGATGCCCAGTCGGCTGGCCACGGAGGTGAGGGCCGTTCCCAGCGGGAGCGCGACCCGGGTGACGGCGTGCCGGTCGCCGCGGGTCGGGTCCAGGTTGACGATCAGTACCGGCTTTCCGGCCTGGGCCGCCTGGCGGACGAACCGGAGCCCGGACATCACCGTCAGTGACGAGCCCAGGACCAGCAGCGAGGTCGCCTCGCGGACCAGCTTGCGGCAGTGCTCGACCCGCCGTGGCGGAACGGCTTCGCCGAAGAACACCACGTCCGGTTTGAGGATGCCGCCGCAGACCGTACAGGGCACCACACGGAAGTCCCCGACTTGTTCGTCGGTGAGGTCGGCGTCACCGTCCGGGTTGATTCCGGCGGCCACCGGCTCGAAGCCCTCATTGGCCTCCTCCAATCGCCGGGCGAGTTCGCGGCGCGGGCCGAGGGCGCCGCAGGAAAGGCAGACGACCCGGTCCAGGCTTCCGTGGAGTTCCACGACGCCCTCGTTGCCGGCGGCCTGGTGAAGGCCGTCGACGTTCTGCGTGATCAGACCCGAGAGCAGGCCATGCCGAGCAAACGCGGCCACGGCCCGGTGCCCGGTGTTGGGGCGGGCGCGGCCGAAGGTGCGCCAGCCGAGGTGGCTGCGAGCCCAGTACCGGCGCCGGGCCTGGGCGTCGGCTGTGAAGTCCTGGTAGGTCATCGGGGTATGCCGGCTCAGGCTCCCGCCCTCGCCCCGGTAGTCGGGGATGCCCGACTCGGTGGAGATGCCGGCCCCGCTGAGTACCAGCACACCGCCGGTGCTCAGCGCTTTGGCGACCGGTTCCAGATCCGTGCTGCCCGCCGGCAGGTCCTCGGCAGGGGTCCAGCTCAAAGTGGGACGCATGCGCATGCCGCCAGAGTACGGAACAGGCCGCCACCCCCGCTTCCGCCGTCGATCGCACCATCTGGGCGTTCACGGGTCCGGCGCATGGGGCCAAAAGGTCGCCGAGGCCGGGCCCAGCGCCGTTTGCCCTGGGCGCCTCGGGGGCCCGGACGGGAGCGACTCGGCGGACGGAGTGTCGCCTGTCCAGCGGGTTGCCCTCGTACAAGTTCGGGTACGGCAGCACCATCCATTCGACACCGGGGTCGGCAGGTGGATCAGCCGTATCACCACGACCGGGACGCTGCCTCGGAAGGGCCCGCTGTTCTGAGGTCTGGCACATCCGAACCAGCGGGTCAGCCCGGATGACCGGCGCCCGCAAGCCTGAGCGGGTGTCCGCTTTCCGTGGTGCATGGCTGGGGCCATGTGGTCTGGGTGGCGTGGTCGTGGAAGTCGGCTCGCAGAGTCAGTGCGCCGCCGAGGGCGGTGATGTAGGCGTGCGTGCGCCGGAAATGTCATCCGCCCTGGTGGGAGGTGGTGCGCGCGGTGTACCGGAGGTTGACCGGCGAGGTCGCCGGAACGGGCGCTCTCGCGAGGCTGGCGCTGACCCGCGGCAAGATGATCGACCGTGCTGCTGCGACTGGCTTATCTCGGTGTGTCGAACGCGTTCGCGATGCTTCGTCTGCTGCCGATGTCCGACCGGGACAAGGACGCGGAGATCCTCGCGCTGCGCCACCAGGTCACCGTTTTGGAACGTCAACTCGGCAAGGTCAAGGTCCGGTTCACGCCCAGCGATCGGGCATTCCTGGCGGCGCTGCTGCACCGGCTGCCACTGCACGTCCTGCGAAGATTACGGCTGCTCGTACGCCCTGACACGGTGCTGCGTCGGCACCGCAGCCTCGTCGCGCGCCGCCATGCCGCCTCCTGTCGGCCCAAGCGTCCGGGTCGGCCGCGCACGGTGCGCTTGATCCGCGTCCTGGTGCTGCGGCTGGCGAAGGAGAACCCGAGCTGGGGGTACCGGCGTCTGCACGGTGAGCTGCTGGTGCTGGGGGTGAAGGTGGGCGCGTCCACCGTCTGGGAGATCTTGAAGGAGGCCGGCATCGACCCAGCACCCGAGCGGAACTCCAGCACCTGGGCCACCTTTCTTCGCTCTCAGGCTGATGCCCTGCTGGCCTGCGGCTTCCTGGAAAGAGTCACTCTGTCGGGGGGTGCGGATGTACGTGCCACCCTGGGTAGCGCAAGCGGCGAAGAACCTGGTCATGGACCTCGAAGGCCTCGGCTGCCGGGCACGGTTCATGATCCGGGACCAGGACGGGAAGTTCCCTGTCCTCTTCGATGCCGTCCTCAGGGACGCGGGGATCGAGGTCGTGCTCAGCGGCATCCAGATACCGAGGATGAACTCGATCGTGGAGCGCTGGATACAGACCTGTCGCCGCGAGCTACTGGACCGGACGTTGATCTGGAACCAGCGACACCTTCTCCATGCCCTGCGCGAGTTCGAGCAGTTCTACAACGGACACCGACCACACCAGGGCATCGCGAACGCCAGGCCGCTACAGCCCCTGCCCCCGCCGATCGACGACCCGGACACATTAGCCCGCCTCAACATACGTCGACGCGATCGCCTCGGCGGCATCCTCCACGAGTACCGGAATGCGGCTTGACCTGCACGGATGAGGTTTCCGGCAAGGGCACTGTTCCAAGCGGATGTGTCGGTCCGTCGAGTGCTATGTCGAGGTGGGCAGGTGCGGGGAGCGGAGCACGAGCAGGGTGATCTCGCTGGGGGCGAAGACGCGGAACGGTGGGCCCCAGAAGCCGGTGCCGCGGCTGGTGTAGAGGAGGGTGCGGGGGCCGTGGTGGCTGAGGCCGGCGAGGGCGGGCTGGTCGATGCGGACGAGGTGGTGGAAGGGCCAGATCTGGCCGCCGTGGGTGTGGCCGGAGAGTTGGAGGTCGATGCCGGCTGCTGCTGCCCGGTCGATGAATTTGGGCTGGTGTGCCAGGAGCAGGACGGGTAGGTCGGGGTCGGCGCCGTTCAAGGCTGCGGCGAGGTGGGCGCGGTGGCCTGCCAGGCCAGAGGACTCGGCGGTGACGTCATCCACGCCGGCGACCACGAGGGTGTCGCCTCCGCGTTCGAGCAGCAGATGGCGGTTGCGCAGCGGCTCCCAGCCCAGCTCGTCCATCAGGTCGACCCAGCCCTGGGCCTCGCTGTAGTACTCGTGGTTGCCGGTGACGTATACACGGGCCCGGGTGGCCCGCACGGTACCGAGTGGGGCGGCCTGGGCGCGGCGGCGTTCGGCCGTGCCGTCCGCGATGTCGCCGGTGTGGCAGACCAGGTCGGCTTCCAGAGTGTTCACCGTCTCGCATACCTGTGCCGACCAGCGAGTGCGATCGAGCGGGCCGTAGTGGGTGTCGGTGATGAGGACGACGCGGATGCCGTCCAACCCGGCACCAAGTCGTGGGAGTTGCACGTCGAGTCGGCGCACGCGTGGCACGCGGCGGGCCTCGGCGTACCCCCAGCCGAGCAGTACGGCGGTTATGCCGAGGACGGCCCAGGTGACGATTCGGGCTCGGTCCTGGCTCTCGCCGACGCCGGCCACGGTCAGGGCGAGCCGCAAGAGGACGCCGAGCAGAACGGACCAGGTGAACAGAATCCAGATGGTGCCCAGCAGGGTGTCGCCGATGATCGCCGCCCGGTCCTGCTGGCGCCGGCCGTGGCCGCGCACCATCGCGAGCGGCATACCGATGAGACCGAGGGTGAACAGGGCGGTGCCGGCCAGCGTGACGGGCAGCGGCCAGTGCTGGCTGGTGTGCAGGAGCACCCAGCAGGGCACGGCCCACAGCAGGACGGGGGCGATCAGGGGGATGTAGCGCATCAGCCGGTGCAGTCGGCTCTGCCGCGGCGCTTGCGCTTCACCCTCGGCGGGCCGGGTGTTGCTGGTGTCGGTCACGCTTCCCCTCCCTGACCGGGCTGCCGTCTCGCGCACTGTATCCGGTCGCCTTGGGCCGACCGGACCGGTTCGGCCTTCGCTGAACTCCTGAAGGGTGTCTTTAGTGCCGTACGGTGGTTGACCTGGGGCTTTGCGGTCGTTCAAGTGTGGGCATGATCGCTGATCGTGGGTCTGCGACTGCTCTACCTGATCGTCGGCCGAACCCGACCTGGGGATACGTCAGGATCCAGGGCGAGCTGCGACGGCTTGGCCATCGGGTCGCCGCCGCCACGATCAGGCGTGTCCTGCGCCGCTCCGGCCTGCCCCCCGTACCCCAGCGCGCCTCCCAGCAGGCCTGGCGCTCCTTCCTCCGTTCACAGGCCCACGCGCTGCTGGCTTGCGATTTCATGCACGTAGAGACCGTCTTCCTCAGACGTCTGTATGTCTTCTTCATCATGGAGATTGCCACTCGGCGCGTCCATGTCCTGGGCGTCACCGCCCACCCGACCGGCGCATGGGTCACCCAACTTGCCCGCAATCTGCTCATGGACCTTAAGGAGAGGGCTGGGTGCTTCCGGTTCCTGATCCGGGACCGGGACCGGGACCGGGACCGGGACAGAAAGTTCACCGCCGCGTTCGACGCCGTCTTCGCCGGCAACGGCACAGCCGTCATCCCGACACCGCCGCAAAGCCCACGGTTCAACGCGTTCGTCGAACGATGGATACACACGGCCCGAGCCGAATGCACCGACCGCCTCCACGGCTGTAGCAGGCCAGGTCTGTGCCCTTGGGGAAGTACTGCCGTAGCAGGCCGTTCGTGTTCTCGTTCGAACCGCGCTGCCAGGGACTGCCGGGATCGCAGAAGTAGACCGGCATGTCGGTGGCGGTGCTGAACTGCTTGTGCAGGCCCATCTCGGAGCCCTGGTCCCAGGTGAGAGAGCGTCTGAGCTGGGCCGGGAGGGACGAGACGGTGTGGATGAGAGCGTCCCGCACCTGGGCGGGCTGGCGGCCGTCGGGCAGATGGACCAGGGCGACGAAGCGGCTGGAGCGTTCGACGAGCGTGCCCATCGCGGACTGCATGGCTTTGCCGATGATGAGGTCGCCTTCCCAGTGCCCGGTGAGCGCACGGTCGGTGGCCTCGGCCGGCCGCCCGCTGATCATCACCATGTCCGCCGACATGCGAGGCCGGCGCCGGTAGGACTGCCGGTGCGGCCGGCGCATGGTCCTGCCGGTCCGCAGGGCCCGGGTCAGCTCGCGGCGGAGTTCTCCGCGGCACTGGACGTAGAGGGCCTGGTAGATCGTCTCGTGGACCACGTGCATCTCCGGCCGCTCGGGGAAGGCGGTCCGTAGAGCCTGGCAGATCTGTTCGGGGCTCCAGCGGCGTTCGAGGTGGTGCTGGATGAAGTCCCGCAGCTCGGTGTTCTGACCGATCTTCCCGGGCTTCGGGCGTGGGCGACGCTCCTCGGAACGTCGCTGGGCGGCATGAGGCCGGTAGGTCCAGTTCCTGCCCCGCCACAACGCTCCGTTGCGCCGTATCTCCCGGCTGATGGTGGACGGGCTGCGGCCCGGTTCAGCGGCTATCTGCCGGATGGACGCCTTCTCCCGCAGCCGGTCGGCGATGTGGATGCGGTCCGTCTCGCGGAGATACCGCGATGGCTGGGGCGCCGGAGCTTCCACGGTGATGGGCGGCTTCGGCTTCCCCGTCGGCGGAGTGTGCCAGCCGTTCCGCCACCGCTTGCCGGTCCGCGGGTTGATACCGACGATCCGGCCGGCCTCTCGATTGCTGTAGCCCTGCTGCATGAGCTGGAGATATACCTCCCGCTCACGCAGCAGACGGCTACCGCCCCCTGGTCCCCCGTTCTCCCGGATCTTGAAGTCCATCGCACCCCTTGAGCTGGGGTGTTGCGACGACCACTAGAACTGAAGGACTGGGTAGGGGGCTTCTGGCCATTGACCAGGCGACTGGGCCGCAGTCATGTCCGCACTCCAGCATCCCGGCCGCATCAGTCATGGGCCAAAACCTGAAGTCGCCAGCCGGGCCGACTGTCACCCCGGGTCGAGGATCGCGGAAACCACCGTTGTGCCAGCGCGACAGGTGAGGTAGCCCCTCTGGCCACCCGTTCACCAGCCGTTATATTCCCCACAGGCCGGTGCGGCTTCAGCCTTTGTGGAGTGCGCGGCTGGCGCCGCCTGGGCAGGCGCGGCCACCCCGATGAGGACGAGTGTGCCGCCGAGGACAGCGGTCACGAGAGCGGTACGTAAACGCATGTGCAGGCTCCTTATCTGGTGGGAGGAATCTGCAACAGGGCCGACGAGGGAACCCGTCGGCCCTGTTGTTCAGTGGCCCGCGTCAGCGGTGGATCAGGCATTCAGGTCACGGAGCAAGCGGTCCGAGGGCCCTGGGCGCGGGTGACGTCGCTGATCACGACCCGGTGGTCTTCGTTGACCGTTCGCAGGATGCAGTTCCGGGAGTTCACGCCTCGGTGGAGGATGTAGTCGAACTTCTTACCCGAGTTGCGGCCAACCTGTGTCCCGTTGCATCGGCGGTCCCAGTCCTTGCGGCAGAAGGGATCAACATCCGAGTACTGGGCATCCCAGATCGCACGCATTTCCCGGTACCACGGCTGGGCGTTGAAGTCGCCGCCGAGTAGCGTCGAACCGTACCGCCGCCCTGCGGCCACCAGTTCCTGAACCTGTGTCTTCCTCTCCGCAGCGTGACCGCTGTCGCTGAGATGGGTGTTGAACACCCGGACCTGTCGGCCTGCGAGCCGAGTGGTGAACGCCGTGTAGGCGCGGGTTTCCCACGGCCCCTCGTCGTCGCTGTACCTGACCTCGCGGTAGTTCTGTATCGGGGTGCCCTTGGCGTACACGATGGCCTGGCCGTTCATGCTCCAGCCGTCGCAGCCGATGTTGACGGTGCCCGGTCCGAGTTTGAACTCGTACTGGAACCCGATTTCGTTGAGGAACTTGACGGCCTTGCGTACTTCGGTCCGGCAGGATTCCTGTAGGAGGACCAGCTGCGGGCGGAACCGCTTGATGTGGTCGACGATGTCTTGCGGTGTGCTGAGCTTTTGCCCGTTGGAGTTCCAGCTCATGACCCGGTTCGGGATCACTGTCGCGGGCAGGTTGACGGCGGCCTTGGCCTGTGCGGGCGCCTGGTTGGCGGAATTGGCTTGTGCGGGCGTGATCAGCCCTAGGATCACCACTGATGTGGCTATGCCGGCTTTCGCGGCGAGGCTGCCCGCGCCGCGGGTTGTGCTGTTCATCATTCCCCCTGTTGTGGACCTTGGGTGTGGCCGTGTCATCCGCTGACGAGCCGCTCTTGGGGGCCTTGGTGCTTCGTGTTGACGCGGCCCGACTGGTGGGCCGGTCGGTCACCGGATCAGAAGTAGGTGACCCAGAGATCCCACCCACGGAGGGTCTTGGTGCAGGACCACGACGACCACCGGCCGTGTATGTCTCCGGTGACTCCCGCGTTCTCGCACGCGGCCTTGCTCGAGTAGGTGCTGTAGTACTCCGCGTGCCCCGGTGCCCACGTAGTGTTGGTGCCGATTGAGGCCGACGTGGACGGGGCGGCCGACGATGCCTGGGCGGATGTGGCCATAGCGGTGAGGGCGAGTGTGCCGCCGAGGGCAGCGGTCACGAGGGTGCGACGTAAACGCATGCGGGCTCCTTGTTCAGGTGCGGAGACTGTGCAGCCGTCCGGCTTCGGAGGGCCGCAGCACCACCGTGACGAGTGGGCATTGCGCAGACGTTGGGCGAACCTTGAATCGCCTGGTCGCACTGGAGCAATGCGGAGCCCCCACTCGAGACCGTTAGTGGGGGCTTCGCTGTGGTCGCCTCAGTTGGTTGCGCCGGCTAGGGGTCGGTCGTCGATGACCATGCGGGTGAGCGGGAAGTCCGGCTGACTGGATTCTGCCGACTCTTCTCGACGCGTCGTCTCGTCGGCCGGCTTCGCTTTCGCGAGGGCTTCACCGATGCGCTGGGAGAAGATGCGGGCGACGGCCTGTACGCCCAACGCGGTCTTCGCCTCGTGCTGGAGTGCCCAGAGGGCTTCAAGCGCGGCGGTGAGGGTGGGGCCGGACGCGTGGACGGAGACGCGGCCGTCGGCCTGCTCCGTCGCCTTTCCGGGGGGCCGGAAGAGGTCTCCGTTGACGGCGTGCTTGACGAGGAAGTTCCACATGTCGCGATGGCAGGTGATCTCGGCGGAGCTGATGCTGGCGGCCCGGTCCAGGTGGTCGCGATGGTTCTCGTCGTCCTGCTCGCCGTTGCCAGCGGGTGTCTCGGGGGTTTCCGTGGGCGCGGCCGATGCGTCGTCCGCGGCTCGGCCGACTTGTGCGGCGTCTGCTCGCCAAGTGTGAGCTTGGGATGACGCGGCGGGTTTCGGCCGCCGTCGCGCGTCCGAGGCGACCACCACCCGGTCTCGAGTGGGAACGCCACTTTGCTTGTCGCCCGTTTGGGTGATGGTCGGCCCGGGTGGCGACGTCCGTCGCTAGCCTGCTGTGTCGATGACTGATGTCGCCGATTGGGTCTGCGACTGCTGTACCTGATCTTCTCCCGGCTGCTGGGCTGTCTTCTTTTGCTGGGTCGATCGACCGCCGAGAACAACGCCGAGATCCTCGCGCTTCGCCATGAGGTCGCCGTGTTTCGCCGGCAGATCAAGCGGCCACAGCTCTCATGGGCCGATCGTGCCGTGCGCTCTGGTCTCGCACGGCACCTGCCACTCGCCTTACGCCGCAATCGGCTGGTCACCCGGGGCACACTGCTGAACTGGCACCGCCGTCTGGTGTCCTGGAGATGGCGCCAAACCCCAACCGGGACTGTGGGCGCCGGAAACGGTGTCACCCTAGGCGACCTGCGTGTATTCGTGGACGAGGCTGCCGAGTCGATCGCCTGGGGAGGGAGCCGATCCGTAAATGTGTCGCGTGTTATTGCAGGCATCGGGATACTGCCGCGGTGACGCTTACCGCACTGCCTCAACTGCCCCAACTGCTGCGCCCTCGGGCCCTCGTGTCCGGTGATCTTGTCGTCATCGCGGCGCTGTCCGGGCCGCTCCATGCCAGATACGCGCCCGATCTCGAGCGGGCCGTGGCCGAGCTCGAGGGGATGGGATTCCGCGTGCGTCTCGCACCGCTCCTCGAGGCCGGGCGGCACCGTTGGTGGAGCGTGGCGCGGCCGGACGAGATCGCTGGGGAGTTCAACGGTCTTTTGCGTGACCCCGAGGTGCGCGCGATCGTCGCGCACGACGGTGGCCAGACAGTGTTCGGATATCTCGATCTGATCGACTTCGACGCGATCAGGGCCGACCCCAAACCGATCCTCGGCTACAGCGACATCTCGCTGCTGCATCTGGTGCTCTACGCGCGTACGGGCCTGGTCGGATTCCATGCCGACCTGGCCACGCCCGGTCTCGGCGGGCACTGGCAGAGAGCGTCCGTGGCCCGCCGGAAGGAGCTGGGGAAGCTGTACGCGACGCTGCTGACCGGCACGGAGCCGATCGGCGCGCTGCCCGCCGGCCCGTCGTGGGAATGCTGGCGTGCTGGGCGTGTCGAAGGTCCGCTGATCGGCGGGGTCATCAACCGCATTGTGCTCGCGCAGGCGACGCCTTTCGCGCTGCCGCTCGAACGGTTTGACGGTGCGGTGCTGTTCTGGGAGGAGTTGGGCGGCCAGGCGTCGTACGTGTGGAGCTACCTGCAGATATTGCGGCACAGCGGCATCCTCGATCGGATCGCCGGCATGGTCGTGGGTGTTCCTGAGGCGATCGACGGGCTCGGCTCACCCGACGGCTCCCCGACCCTGGCCGAGATCGTCCTCGACGTTCTCGGCGACCGTGACATCCCGGTCCTGGGCAACGTCGAGGTCGGACATGCGGGCCCGAATCTGCCGATGCCGGTCGGCATCCGCGTCGCTCTCGATGCGGAAGAGAAGACGTTGTCGCTGCTCGAACCGGCAGTACGTGCCGCTCGTGGCGACGTGACCGGTCGGTCGAGCCACGCGGATCAGTGAGGATCTTGCATCCTCAGGCTGCGGCGGTCAGCTCCAAGGTGAGGACGGCCTTGACCAGGTCGGTGATGCGGGTGTTGCTGCACCGGAGTTTGCGCAGGAACCGCCAGGTCTTGAGGGTCACCATGGCTTGCTCGCCGAGCGCGCGGACCTTCGCGTGAGCGCGGTTGACGGCCTTCTGGCCTGCGGAGAGCTTGCCAGTCGCAGCAGCACGGTCGGTCATCTTGCCGCGGTGAGCGCCAGCCTCGCGAGAGCGCCGTTCTGGCGACTTCGCCGGTCGACCTCCGGTACACCGCGCGCACCGCCTCCTACCAGGGAGGATGACATTTTCGGCAGGCTCAGGGTCAGGTCAGCACCGACGCATGTGTCCCCGCCTCGGTTTGGTCGGGCAGGCGGGACAGGCGCACAGCCATGTAGGGACGGCCCGGCAGCTCCACGCGGACGCAGCTGCCTGTCGTTATGCCGACACGGTCGACCGTCATGGCCCATGTGTCGATCACGTCGATCGCGAAGCGCTCGTCGGCGGGCACGCTGATATTCCGGAAACGAGGGCGACTGAGGCCGAAGTAGATGACTTCATACGTGCCCTGGATCCCGCCGCGCGGGGCGTCCCAGTCGGAGGGGAGCGGGTCGAGGACCCCGGTGGGGGAATCGCGGATGACACCGTGAAGGAACGCTATGCGTTCGGGGCTGGTGCCCGTCAGCCGGCCGCCCTTGGACCACCACAGCTCCTCGGCGTCGTTGAGGTAGGTCTCACCGTGCTGCACGTACCCGCCGCGGACCGCGCCCTCCCAGCAGCGCCGCACCAGTTCCTCACTCGTGAGGTTGCCCCAACCCTGGTCGATGTCGCCCTCGTACCCGCACTCGTCGATCACGACGGGCTTGCCCCACAGCTCTCGCCAGGTGTCCGTGTTCTCCGCAGTGCGGTACACGTCGACGCGCTGGATGCTGCAGTGCGTGATCCAAGGTGTCGTGTGGTCGTAGAAGGAAAAGCAGTTGTGGATGGAGGCCAGGTGGCCGAACGGGTCTTCCTCGGCCACGATGCCGGCGAGGCGCTCCCAGTCGGCCTCGGTCTTGGCCCGGACCAGGTCGTACTCGTTCGCCATTGACCACCAGACGTTGGACAGCGCCGACAGCCGGCGCACGGCGTAGCGTGTCAGCCGGTCGTCGGCCTCGCGGCCCAGCTCGGCGAAGCCCCACCGGTCGTACGGGTGGAAGAGGATGACGTCCGCCTCGATCCCCAGCTCCCGCAGCGCGCGCACCTCGTCCTCGAAGCGTCGGAAGAACCGGGGGTCGAACCGGGTGGTGTCCCAACTGTCCGTCGGGGAGCCGGGGAAAGGGTATAGCTCCGGCTCGTCGGTGTTGTACGCGTACGACTTGGGCAGCAGGCACATACGGATCTTGTTGAAGCAACTGGACGCCAGCGTACGTCGGGTGGCGGCCCGCAGGCGTTCCACCTGGTGCGTCCAGGCGTACGCGGTGGTGCCGATCGGCAGGTATCGCGTGCCGTCGGCGTACGCGAAGTGATGGCGGTCGGCCACCCGGACCGGACCGTGGTGTTCCGGTGCGGCGGGCCCGGCCAGGAAACGGCCCGCGATCCCGTCGAGCGACCGTGCCGTGGAGGACGTGACGAAGGTCCAGGGGCCCTCGGCATCGGGCATGAACCGGATCAGGTACTTTCCGTCTCCGTCGTAGAAGCCGCCCGCACGCTGCTCACGCCGGCCGTCGCTGAAGGTCGCGCCGAGGTCGACATCGGTGAACGGGTTGCCGTGCGAGGGCCCGTCGAGTTCGATCTCGAACACATCCCACCGAGCGCAGTGCTCGTCGTGACGGATGCGCGCTGTGGCCTTGGTATGGGGAGCCATGGAGCGGACCTTTCAGTCGGAGGGCAGGGACCGTGCAGGACGTTGCGGGGTGCCGTTGAGGCTCGTACGGTGCGGCCCGGCCGGCGAGACGCGATGGTGTTCCAGCCGAGATCTCAGGTGGGGCTGGAGAATGTGACTTCCGCCTCCAGGGCCTGCGGTCACGTCACCGGTACCGGTTCCCCGGGTGTGATGCCTCCTTCGCCGAACGCGTCCACCGCTACCCAGTACTCTGCGTCGGCGTTGAGCGAGCGCAGGTCGAGTGAGGTCCGCTCGTGGACCTGCCAGCTGTGGTAGAGCTTCTGTGGATGGCGGCCGTAGCGGATGTTGTAGCCGGTGGCCTCGGTGGCGGCGTCCCACTCCACCCTGGCGGTGCGGCCGTCGACACGGCGGGCCTGAGCGCGAACCGAGCGCGGAGCCGCGCCGTCACCTGTGCCGAAGACCCGTACACCGCTGACCGCGAAGACGCCGTCGAACGGCATGCGGCCGCCGGTGACCCGGACGAACCGGGCGCGCAGCGGCGTATCCAGCACCATGAATGCGTGCGGGGCATCGGTGTTCGTTTCCCGGGAGTCGCGCAGGACGGTCCACTGCCGGCCGTCCGGCGAGATCTCCACCACGGTCTCCGCCGGTTCATGGGCGGGGAAGATGCCGCGCCAGATGTGGGGGTTCCAGTCGGCTCCTTCGGCGGTCTGTGGCGCTATGTCGCCCAGCTCGTGATCCGCCAGGTTGATCTGTACCGCGTGCACCGTCTTGCTCGTTCCGAGGTCGACGGTCAGTGACTCGCCGGGTTCGCGCCCCCCGGCTGCCCACCAGGTGCGGATGTCCTCGTCGGCCGCCGACGTGGGGGTGTGGCCGGGGGCGGAGGACGAGGCGGTGGTGTGTGCTTTGTAGGACAGCAGCATCCAGGGCGGGGGCGTCCACGGGTCGAACGGCCCGTCCGGGACGACGAAGGGGTAGTCGGCGAAGTTCTGGTTACAGAAGAGGACGCCGTCCTGGTCGAATCCGGCGGGGAAGATTCCGACGCGCCGCTCGAAGTCGTCGTTCACCGAGATACGCATGGTCGACGCGTGCCACCAGTTTCCATGACGGTCCTGGAATGTGCTTCCGTGACCTGCCCCGGTGATGAAACCGCCCGGCTTCGACGAGAACGGGCTGTCGAGCGAGTACTCGAACGGGCCCAGCGGGGATGGGGCCGTGTAGTAGCCGTCGGCGTAGGTGTTGAGTTGCGTCGCGGGCGCCGCGTACTGGAGGTAGTACATGCCGTCGTGCTTGGTCATCCACGCGCCCTCGATATAGGGCTTGCCCTGGAGACGGGAGAGGACTGCCGCCTGGTCGGGCTGCGCCGACGTGCCGATGTAGTCCTCACCGACCTGTTCCCAGCCGTGGGTTGCGACATCAGCCCGGATCAGGGGCGTCGGTTCGCCGATCTGCTCGAAGGTGCCCGAGAGCCGCGCCCCGTAGAGGGGCGTGTTGTTGTCACATCCCCAGTAGAGATAGACGTCGCCGTCGTCGTCCTGGAACAGATTCGGGTCCCAGAAGGGGAAGGTCCCCGGCGTGACCTCGACGAAGTCGTCGGCCAGCGGGTCCACGCTGCGGAAGAAGGGGCAGTTGTCCGTCTTCCGCGACGCGCTGATGTACAGGGCTCCGTCGACCTCCCGGACATCCGGTGCGTAGTCGAGGGCGGGCAGTTTGGAGGTCGGGCGGTACTCCCACCGCAGCAGATCCTCCGAGTGCCAGAAGCCCGCCGACATCGAGACGAACATGTAGAAGCGATCCCGGTACAGCACGACGGAGGGATCCGCCGCCTCCCGGTGGACGGACCGCCGTGGCTCACTGTTGTTCATGCCGTCGGCGCTGCCGGTGGCGCGGATGTCCTGGTAGCGGTAGGCGAGGTCGAGGGGATTGCAGAGCACGCGCCGGGAAGAGCGCATCGTTGGGTCTCCTGAGGTGTGTGGCAGTCGCGCGTAAGGGCAGCGCCGGTACAGGGTGACGTCGGATCATCGAGGCACAGGACGACGCTCGGTTCGCATACCGGTCCGGGGGCTGTTCAGCTGTTCCCAGCCCCCGGACCTGCCGGATCAGCCGCGTTCTATGAGCACCTTTACGTCCCATGGACCGAGGTCGACCGACTGGCCGACCTCGTAGGCGGTGTGCGTGAGGACGTCTTCCGCGGCGGTCGGCATCGAAACGGACACCGGGTTCCACGACCAGTTGTGCAGGAAGCGGACCCGACGGCCGTCACGGGCGGTGGCCGAGGTCGCTGTGACGCTCGGGTGGGGGCGGCCCCCTGCCTCAGCCGGGGCGGTCCAGCGGAACAGGGCCTCGCCGAACGCATGGTCGGGCACCGTGCCGACGTAGGTGATGCGGCCGGTGCCGTGCCGGCGGGTCGTGGCGGCGGGCCAGTGCCCGAGGTGCGGGTCGTCGTAGGTGGCCAGCACCTCCGCCCCGTCCGGGATGAGTCCTTCTGCCCAGTGCAGGGCCTGGGCCGCGGGCGGCAGCACGAGCGCGGCACTGCCCCGCACCTGCACCGCCGTGTCCAGATTGCTGAACTCGTCGTAGGAGACTCCGGCGGCTGTGGCGAGGCGGCCCGGCTGGATGTCGGTGCGGGCCCGGGCTTCGAGGTCCGCGTAGCCGGTGCGCGGGCCGATCACCAGATGCCCGCCGGACTCCGCGTAGGCGAGAAGCCGGTCCAGCGTGGCATCGTCCGCGGCATAGAACGCCGGGACGACGAGCAGTGGCGGCAGGTCCACGGTCTCCAACTGGTCGGGATGGATCAGGCGTGCTTGCAGGCCCGCGTCGAACGCGCCGCGGTAGAAGGCGTCGAAGATGGTTGCGTAGGAGCGCTCGTCCGGCGAGCCGTCCGGCTTGGCCAGTGACGGCTTGGCCTCCAGCGCCCATTTGCTGGGCAGCGAATACAGGAAGACGACGTCCGCGTCCGGGGTGAGGGAGGCGACCAGCTCGCCTGCTGTTTCCAACTCGGCGCCAAGAGCGGCGAGTTCGCGGTATATCCGTCCCGGTCGGCCGCTGTGCGGGAGGATGCCGCCCACGTAGGTCTCGGTGCCGTAGTGCAGGGTGTGCCAGTGCCAGTACTCGATCATTGAGGCGCCCCGGGAGATGAGTGCCCAGGCGGCCTGCCGCCATTGCCCGTCGTAGGCGGGTTTGTTGCGCGAGGAGCTGCCGATGGTCTGGGCGTTGGTCTCGGTGACCAGGAACGGTTCCTGCCGGGAGGCGTAGATACGGTCGGCGATGCGGTAGAGGGCCCAGGTTCCGTCGTTGGAGATCGTGCTCTGGTGCGAGGGGCGGGTGTCCGGCAGCGCGAGGGAGTCCTGCATCGCGTAGTAGGGGTTGCCGGCGGTGACGTCGAGGTTGCGGGTGAGTGCGTCGTCCTCTACTGCCGGGCGGTCGTAGGCGATGCAGGTGGTGACGAACTGGTCGGGGCTCGCGTACTCGCGGACGATGCCGGCCTGCCAGTCGATGAACTCGGTGGTCAGGCGGGCCTGGAAGCGTCGCCAGGCCAGGTCGTACTGCGGCTGGGTGTTGCCGTCGGGTGTCCACAGGTCGGCCCAGGTCGACAGCCGGTGCGACCAATAGGTCAGGCCCCACTCGCGGTTGAGGGTGTCCACGTCGCCGTAGGTGTGGCGCAGGTGGTCGACGAAGCGCTGAAACACTCCGTGGTTGTGGAACAGCTCCAGGCCGGGCTCGTTGTCGACCTGGAATCCGATGACGGACGGGTGGTCGGCGTACCGGGCGACGACTTTGCGGATGACGCGTTCGGCGTGGAAGCGGAAGGCCGGGTGGGTGTAGTCCACTTCCTGGCGGGAGCCCCAGGGGATGCGGTGTCCGGTGCCGCGTTCGCCGGCGATCTCGGGGTACTGGCGGGCGAGCCACGGGGGTATGGCGTAGGTCGGGGTGCCGAGGATCACGGCGATGCCGCGTGCGTGCGCGCCGTCGAGGACCGGCTGGAGCCAGTCGAGGTCGAAGCGCCCGTTGTCGGGTTCCCAGGTCGACCACACCGACTCGCCGACGCGGATGACGGTGAAGCGGGCCTCGGCCATGAGGTCGAGGTCGTCCTCGAGCCGTTCGTAGGGCTGGTACTCGTGGTAGTAGGCGGCGCCGAACAGGACGCGCTGAGGAGGCTGGAACATGGCTTTCCTTCGGGTGCGTCGGTTCTGGTTCTGAACTCTCCGCAGAGGGAGGGAAGGTGGAGCTGATAGGCAGCGCCTCCGCTGATACACACGGTTGGAGCGGTCCGTCATCCGTTCGCGAGCATGTCCAGATGCCGGTCGCGTTGTACGCACTGGTCCAGTGCGAAGGAGTCGGCCAGGGCGAGTACGTCGTCGTCGCCGAGGCCCCGGAAGAGCTCGGCGTACTCCTGGACCAGCGGCTGGCCCAGCATGATGTGCCGGATGAGGACGTCGAGCCACTGGCGGGTGCTGAACGGCTGTGCGACGAAGCCCGGGAATTCGTCCGCGAGGATTTGTTCGAGCGGCCTGACCAGCTCGCGGGCAGCGCCGCCCGGGGAGCCCCAGGCCTCCGCGCCCAGGCGGTGCTTCTTCGCCATGAACGCGGCGAAATGCCGGTCGTAGGCGCTGTCCGGGGTGAGATGGACAAGCCCCTGTAGACCGACGTCCTTGTAGGTCCAGATGGTCCAGTTCGCCTCGTGACGACGGTAGATCTCCAGCTGGTCGGCGAGCAGCCGGCCGCACTGCTCGTCCCGCACGGGGTCGCCGGTGTACACGGGGCCGAACTCGCCGACCCAGATCGGGGTGCCGGTTCTGCGCATGTACGCGGTGCGGCGCAGGAAGGCTTCCTCGACCTGTTCCTTGTCGATCCAGACGCCGTCGGTGTGACCGGGGTAGCCGGTGCTGCGGGCGAAACCGGCGCGTGCGTAGTCGTGGCAGGTGTAGACGGCGTTCTCGATGGGGTCACCGAAGATGTCGAACTCGGTGGAGTAGTGGTTGCCGTCGAGGAAGAGGATGTGGCGCGGGTCGACCGAGCGAATCGCGGTCGCGAGGCGGTCGTAGAAGGCGGGCAGCACCCGCCCGGACTCGTCGGCGGGCTCGTTGACCGGGTTGTAGCCGGCCACCCACGGGTTGTCCTTGTAACGGTCCGCGATGACTTCCCACAGGTGTACCACCCGGTCCTGGAAGTGCGGGTGTGTCCAGAAGGACGGAAGGTGCGTGGGGTTGTCCGAGTGCCACTGGTGGTTCTGGGCGCCGGGCAGGGAGTGCAGGTCGATGATGGTGTAGATGCCGTGTCGACCGCAGAGTTCCACCACTCGGTCGAGGTGGGTGAAGCCCTCCTCGCGTATCTCGAACGGGCGGGCGTCGTCCTCGAAGTGACGGTAGTTCACCGGCAGGCGCAGGCAGTTGAGGCCCTTGGACGCGAGCAGCGCGGCGTCGGCGTCGGCGAAGAAGACGCTCAGCAGCCGGTCGAAGAACAGCTCGTAGCGGCGCTCGCCGAGGACCTTCCGTACGGCTGAACGCATGGCGTCCTCATTGCCCGGATAGCCGGTGATGAAGTTCTCCATGTTCATCCAGCCGCCGAGCCCGGCGCCGCGGAGCCGGACTGGGGTCCCGTCATGGGTGGTCAGACCGGTGCCGGAGATCCTCAGCAGCGGGTTCGGGATCGTGCCGTGGGAGCGGGGAGCCGCAGGTGTCGTGGTCAACGCGGGTTGATCCTTCGCGGTGCGGTGGTGGACAGTGATCGGTGGCGGGGCCGAGGCGTACGCGGACGGCCGGGCAGTTGGGAAGCACCCGCGGTCGCGTTCTCGGGCTGCCGACGCCGCGTCGTCGGCGGTGACGACGATCCGTACGTCCCAGGGCGCCCAGCCCCGGTGGGGGACGCCGAGCAGGCTCCGCTGGGGCTGCTGGAACATTGCCTGACTTCGGGTCGGTGGTGTGCGGGCGGCGGGCGACTGGGGCCCGGTTGAAGGCGGCGGGATGGGGACGGTGGCGCCCCGGCAGCGGGCGGCACAGCGCTCGGGGAGGCCGGGGTGGCTGCCGGTATCAGTCGCGCGGGGGCCGGGTGGACTCCCGCACGACCAACTGCGTGGCCAGCTCGACGTGGTGGGAGTCGATCTTCTCCCCGGCCGCCAGCTGAAGGGCGGTGCGCAGGGCCACGGCGCCCATCTCGTGAACGGGGCCGTGGATGGTGGTCAGCGGCGGGGAGGTCACCTGGGCCAGCGGGGTGTTGTCGAAGCCGATGATGCTCAGGTCGTCGGGTACGCGCAGGCCGCGTAGCCGGGCGGCTTCGATGACCCCGGCGGCCAGTTCGTCGGAGGCGGCGAACACCGCGGTGGGCGCCGGGTCCACGGCCAGCAGGTGTCCGCCGTGCTCGATGCCCTCGGCGGCGTGGAACGTGCCGGCATGGCGGACCAGTTCGCCCGGCACCCGTGCGCCGACTGCCTCCACCGCACTGCGGAACCCGTGCAGCCGGGCCTGGTTGGACCAGGCGTGCTCCGTGCCGCCGAGGTAGGCGATACGGCGGTGGCCGAGGGAGAGCAGATGCGCGGCCGCGGCGTGGCCGCCGGAGAAGTTGGTCGCACCGACGCTGACGATCGAGTCGTCGGGCAGTGACTCCGGGTCGAGCAGTACCAGCGGCATTCGGACCCGGTTCAGGGCTTCGTGGATCGCCGGCGACAAGGTGTTCGCCGTGACCGCGATGACGGCGCGCCGTCCGGCGGCGGCCAGGTCGCGGGCCCAGGCGGCGGGATCGGCCGTCGGGTCGTGGTCGCCGCGCCTGCCCACCACCACGGCGATGCCCTCACGGGCTCCCGCGTCCACCACGCTCTGAATGATCTCGGTGTGGTAGATGCTCAGCCGCTCGAACCCGAAGAACAGCTCCACGGTGGGGTGCGAGCGCAGATCGTCCCGGTATCCGCCGTAGTTGTAGTGCCGCAACAGGTCCAGAACCTTGTCGCGCGTCTGCTGGGCCACGTCGGGGCGGCCGTTGATGACCTTGGAGACGGTGGCCACGGATACGCCGGCGGTCTGGGCGACCTTCGCAAGGGTGACGCGTTGGGGGTCGGATGCCATAGCTCTCCCAGGACAGGGCGGCGGGTCAGCGGCCCGCGCTGCGCAGCACCGTAGCACCGAAACTATTTTCGAAATACCTCTAGATCAAGACCGTCGATGCGCGAAAATTCACCGTGCGGTAAGGATTGACGGACACGTGACACCCGCTTAACGTTCACCGCCAGCGCGACCGACAGAAATTACTTTCGAGCAGCAGGGGCCAAACTTCTCGGTCCTCCATGCCTGGCGGCTCCTCGCGCGACGTCTTCGCCACTCACCCAAAGGGGCAGACCCGAGATGACGCGATTCCACACGGCAGGTTCGACAGGTCCGACCGCCACCACCACGGGACCCTCCCGACGCGGCTTCCTCCTGGGAGCCATCGGCACCGGTCTCGCCACTACGTCCCTGGCGGCCTGCGGTTCCGGCGGCTCGGGCGGCTCGGGCGGCTCGGAGGTCGTGTTCATGAACCAGTCCCGCGGCCAGGCCGCGACGCTGAAGGCACTGGCCGAGCAGTACACGAAGCAGTCCGGGGTGAAGATCAGGATCGACGACGTCGGCCCCACCGACTTCCTGACCAAGCTCCAGTCGAGCTCCCAGTCTCGCAACATGCCGGACATGTACTCGGTGGTCGACGGCCACTCCATGGCGCCGTACTACAAGGCCGGCTGGGCCATGGACCTGACCGACCGGATGAAGGGCGGCTGGGGTGACACCTTCCGGCCCGCCACGCTCAAGACGACGACGTTCGGGGCGGACAATCCGCAGCATGTGAAGCCGGGGATCTACAGCGCCCACTGGGAGACCCCGGCCCTGGGGATCTTCGTCAACGCCGCGATGTACAAGGCCGTCGGCCTTGACCCGGACAAGGCGCCCGCCTCCATGAGCGAGTTCATCGATCAGCTGCGGAAGATCAAGAAGTCCGGGAAGGGCCCCTTCTGGTTCGCGACCAGCCTCTCCAACCAGGTGATCCAGTCGTACGCGTCCAACTACATGACCGACGATGAGCTGAACGCCACCTTCGTCGGCGATAACAGCTGGAAGAGCGAGGGCTGGCGCAAGACCCTGCAGCTCGTGGTCGACCTGCGGGACGCCGGCGTGATCGCCACCGGGTCGCTGCCGAGCGGCAACACCGACAACCCCACGGTGGAGAAGGCCTTCTTCAACACCCAGGGCGTCGCGACCATCTTCGACGGCACCTCGGCCGTCGGCGTGGCCCGTGCGACCGCCCCGGACTTCACGGACTTCCGCTCCTTCCCGTTCCCCAAGGCCGATGACGGCACACAGGCCCCGCGCATGGTCGGCGGCGCCGCCAAGGGCGCCGCGGTCAACCCCCGGAGCAAGAAAGCGGCCAAGGCGCTGAAGTTCCTCCGGTGGCTGACGGCGCCTGACCAGCAGCAGGCCTGGGCCAAGGGGGTCCCGCTGATCCCCTCCGCGCGCGCCGTGTCCGAGAAGAACATCCCCAAGCAGCTGACCGGCATCGCCGCGAAGATCTCGGACATCCAACTCGTCCAGAACCAGATTCTGGAGCAGGTCAACACCGCCCTGCAGAAGGGCACTCAGGCACTCGTCCTCAAGGAACGCACGGTCGACCAGGTCCTCGGCGATCTTGACGCTGCACAGAAGAGCGCGTAGTGCGGCGCCGCAGTCGCGTGCTGGCCGCCTGGCTGTTCCTGGCGCCGGCGCTGGCCATGATCGCCGTGTTCACGGTGGTCCCGTTCGGGCAGGGCATTCTTCTGAGCTTCCAGACCTGGGACGGGGTGAGCCTGGACACGCCGTACGTCGGGCTCGACAACTACCGCTATGTTCTGCACGACACCCAGTTCTGGGGTTCGATGAAGAACGCCGTCTTCTACGGCGTGGTCGGACTGATCGTCGCCAACGCGGTGTCGATGGTCATGGCGCTGGCCGTGCACCGGGCCCGCCGCGGGTCCGCGTTCTTCCGCACCGTCTACTACTTGCCCGGCGTGTTCTCCACGGTGGTGGTGGGCGTGATGTTCTCGTGGTTCCTCGACCCGAACATCGGGGTCGTCAACCAGATGCTGAAGGCTGTCGGCCTCGACGGTCTTCAGCACAACTGGCTGGGGGACCCCAAGACGGCCGTGATCGCGGTTGCCGCTGTGTTCGTCTGGTACCACTGGGGATTCGGCTTCATCCTCTTTCTCGCCGGCCGGCAGGACGTACCCAAGGAGCTGTACGAGGCCTCGTCACTGGACGGAGCCCGCGGATGGGCCCAGTTCCGCTACGTCACCTGGCCCGGCATGTCGCATGTCACCGGCATCGTCAGCGTGCTGACCCTGCTGAGCGGCCTGCAGATCTTCGGCACCGTCCAGGTCCTGACCAACGGCGGCCCCGCCGGCCACACCGAGGTCCCCACCCTGCACATCTATCAACAGGCCTTCCAGTACAGCGAGTACGGCCGCGCAGCCGCGATGTCCGTCATCTTCGGGCTGTGCCTGGTCGTCCTCGCCTGCGTCCAGCTGTGGGTCTCCCGCAGGCTCGGCGGATCCACCGAGTCCAGCACGGAGAAGGGACGTTGACGGTGAACACGCTTCTTGACCCGGCACGGGGGTCCGATACGTCGTCGGTGCCGAAGCCGGTACCGAGCCCACGACGCCGCGGCAGCCGCCTGCCGCGTATGGGCCTGTACGCCCTGCTGATCGCCGGAGCGCTCGAAGCACTGGTGCCGGTCCTGTGGGTGCTGAGCGGTTCCCTGCAGAACGCCGAGCAGTTGTACAAGGGGACCGACCCCGTCCCGCACCCCTTCGAGTGGGGCAACTTCGCCACCGCGTGGAACGAGGGCGGCTTCAGCCAGTACCTGCCCAACAGCCTTCTCTACACGACGGCCGCGGTCGTCGGGATCCTGATCATCGCGAGCCTGGCCGGATACGCCCTGGCCCGCATCGAGTTCCCCGGACGAGGCGCCATCGTGGCCGCCATTCTCGTCATCATGATCATCCCGCTGCCGGCCTCGTTCATCGCCCAGTACAAGCTGCTGATCACGCTCGGGCTTGCCAACACCCGCATCGGCTACATCCTCGTGCTCATCGCCGGCGGGCTGCCGATCTCCATCCTGATCATGCGCGGGTTCTTCGCCAGCCAGCCCAAGGAACTGGAGGAGGCCGCCGCCATCGACGGCGCCTCCCTGCTCGGCACCTTCTGGCGGATCATCCTCCCGCTGGCCCGGCCGGGCCTGATCGCGGTGGCCGTCATCCAGGCCATGCAGGTCTGGAACGAGTACCTCATGGGCCTGGTGCTGTTCAACGACAGCTCGCTGATGCCCGTACAACGCGGGCTCACCAACTTCGTCTCCGCGGAATCCCCGCAACAACAGATCCTGCTCGCCGCCTCGCTCATCGCGGTGCTGCCGATCGTCGTCTTCTACGCGATCGCGCAGCGCCACATCATCAGCGGTCTGTCAGCAGGAGCGCTCAAGTGACCAGGCAAGCCACCAGTGAGGAAGCTGCAATGATCACGAGAGTTCGGAGTGTGCGTTCCATCCTCGCGAGAGGCACCGCGGCCGCCGTACCGGCGCTCGCCGCAGCCCTGCCCGGCGCCCAAGCCCCGGCTGCCGCCCAGGCGTCCACGGTCACAGAGGCGGCGGGTGCGAACCAACCGCGGGTCGACATCAAGGAACTGCCGGTGCCGCCGACCGTTCCGGACAACGGGGTCTGCACCCATCCCCGATCACCGCTCAGCTGTCCACCGCAACGGCAACCGCCGCTTCTTCTCACCGTGGCTCGTCGACGTACGGGCCAGCCGCGGCTTCCAGATCAACACTGGGAACGACCCGCACTGGAACGCCGCCGCGGACCCGGTGTGGCTCGCCGACAGCACCGCCGTGGTCTACGCCGAGAACCTGGCCTGCGGCGCCAACCCGACGCCGCACCGCTGTGCCGACTCGACAGAACCAGGGGGACGCAACAGCCGGCTGATGATCGCCCGCTTCCCGGACCTCGAGCCCAGCACGGCCGTGTCCCCTGCGCCGGTCTCCGACAAGACCTGGGGTCTGCCGTACGACCCGGACACGACTCCGGAACAGGCGAAGCCGGTGCCCGCCGGCACCTGCACCCTGCCCGGGCGTGCACAGGGCTCGGCCACCGTACGGATCACCAACAACAGCGCCGGCACCCAGAGCCTCAGCATCGCCGTCGACTACAGCAACTACAGCGTCGACGGCACGAACATCATCAACGGCTCCGAAAAGGTGGAGCGCGTCTCCAACACGACACTCGGCTGCACACCCGGGACAGCCACCGCCCTCGCCTGCGTCACCTGGACCGAGGATCTGACACTGTCCGGCCGGCACACCGGCACCAAGCGCACCGGCCCCGACGGCTTCACCCTCGGCCCGGCCGTGTGGTTCAACAACGACTTCCAGGCAGACGGCACCCTCACCACCGAGATCGACGGCACCACCTACACCCGGCCGCCCAACGGCGGCTGACCCTCATGTCCCCAAGCCCCCTGACTCGCCCGGAAGCCGGAGGAGAGAGTGCTCATGGCCCCCAACGTTCCGTACGACCTTGCGATCGACTATGGGGGCGACGGGATTCCGGTCGGCGGCAGCCGCCCTCGCCTCTCCTGGAAACCTCCCCGGACCGCTGCGGCGCCGGACGGATACGAGCTGCAGATCCATATCCACGGAGATCCGGAGTACAGCGCCCGTGCAGTCGGCCACTTGTTCGTCGACTGGCCGGTGCGCGCGCTGCGCAGTGGTGAACGGGTGCGCTGGCGCGTGCGATCCCGCGCCGCCACGGAGGTGTCCGCATGGAGCGTCTGGCATGCCTTCGAGGTCGGGCTGCTCGACGCAGACTGGACCGCGTCCTGGATCACCCCCGCCGACGACCCGCAGGCCGCGCACCTCGCGCCCGGAACGCGCCCGGCGCACGTCCTGCGTGGCTCGTTCCACACCTCGGACGTGGTCCGCGCCCGTCTGTACGCCACGGCCCTGGGCGTGTACGAGGCGTTCGTGAACGGCGAACGCGCCGGCACCGTCGAACTCTCGCCCGGATCGACCTCCTACGACCGCAGCTTGTACGCCCAGGCCGCCGACGTCACCTCGTCCGTCCGCCCCGGCACCAACACCATCGAGATCGTCCTGTCCGACGGCTGGTACCGCGGCCAGGTCGGCGCCTTCCGTAAACCGGCAGGCTGGGGCGAACTCCTTGCCGCCCGGCTGGAACTGCATCTGGAACACGCCGATGGGACGCGACAGGTCGTCATCACCGACGAGCGCTGGACCTCCGCCCCGAGCGCCACCACCCGGGCCGACCTGATGGACGGCCAGATCACCGACTTCCTTGCGGCCCGAGGCCCGGAGCGGCCGGTCCTCGCCGACGCCGTCACCGCGCCCGCGATCGACTGGTCCCCGGCCCCGCCCGTACGACGTGTCGAAGACCTCCCCGCCTCCCTCACCCGGCTGCCGAACGGCGCCTGGATCGCCGACTTCGGCCAGAACGCCTCCGGCTGGATCGCCCTCACCGACCTGGGCCCGGCCGGCACCCGCACCGTGATCGACTACGGCGAGCACCTCGACCCCTCAACCGGAGACCTGACCACCTCCCACCTCGACTGTCAGCGCCCGGGTGACCCGGTGACCGTGTTCGTCCAGCACGACGAGGCCGTCTCCTCCGGAGCGGTCGGCGAGGTCTTCGAGCCCCGCCACACCGTGCACGGATTCCGCTACGCCCGCCTGGAGCGCGGTGACGTCCCGCTGGGCGCGTCGAGCCTCACCATGCGGGTGGTCCACACCGACCTGCGGCCCACCGGCACCTTCGCCTGCTCCCACCAGGACCTCAACCGCCTGCACGAGGTGGCCCGCTGGAGCTTCCGCGGCAACGCCGTCGACGTGCCCACCGACTGCCCCACCCGCGAGCGCATCGGCTGGACCGGCGACTACCAGGTTTTCCTCCCCAGCGCCGTCCGCCTCTACGACGTGTCCGGGTTCAGCCGCAAGTGGCTGCGCTCGGTGCGCGACGACCAGCTCGACGACGGACGAATCGCCAACTTCTCCCCGGACGGACGCCGTATCAAGCTGCGCGGCGATCAGCGGTTGGACATGATGACGGGCTCCGCCGGCTGGGGCGACGCCATCGTGCTGGTGCCATGGGCGCTGTACGAGACCTACGGCGACCGCCAGGTGCTCAGCGGGAACTGGGACGCCATGGTCCGCTGGGTCGAATGGGCGCTCGCCACCGCCCGCACCGCACGCCACCCCTCCCGGGTGGCACGCTCCGCCGAACCACTGCCCCATGAGGAGTTCGTCTGGGACGGCTCCTTCCACTGGGGCGAGTGGGCCGAGCCGAAGCCCCGCACTGAGGACGGCTCGCTCGTCGAACCGGCGCAAGGCGACCCCGACGGATGGATGGCGACCGACAAGGGCGAGGTCGGCACGGCGTTCCTGTTCCGCTCGACCGCCACCCTCGCCACGATCGCCCGAGTCCTGGGCCGCAGCGACGAGGCCGCCCGGTACGCACACCTCGCGGAACGGATCAAGGACGCCTGGCGTGCGGAGTTCCTCGACGACACCGGCCGCACCACCGTCGACACCCAGGCGAGTTACGTCCGCGCCCTCGCGTTCGGACTGGCACCCGAGAAGCTGCGCGACGCGGCCGCCGCCCGCCTGGCCACGCTGATCCGCGAGGCCGGAACGCACCTGGGCACCGGCTTCCTCTCCACCGCCGACCTGCTGCCCGTCCTCGCCGACTCCGGCCACGCCGACCTTGCCTACGAGGTCCTGCTCCAGCGCACCTCGCCGTCCTGGCTCGGCATGCTCGACCGTGGGGCCACCACGATCTGGGAGGAGTGGGACGGCGTCGACGACAACGGCGACGCGCACGCCTCGCTCAACCACTACAGCAAGGGCGCGGTCATCAACTTCCTGCACACCCACACCCTCGGGCTGCGGCAGGCCGAGGGTTCCGTGGCCTGGGAGTCCTTCGTCGTCGCACCGGTAGCCCACTCCTTGATCCGCTGGGCACGCGGCACGTTCGACAGCCCACAGGGCACCATCGCCGTCGAATGGCGACTGGAGGGCGAGAACCTGCACATCGACGTCGATATACCACCAACCGCCACCGCCACCGTCATCCTCCCCGATGGCAGAAGGCTGGAAGCGGGCCCGGGCCGTTTCCAGGCAACCGGCCGCAACGTTCCGTCCTGACCGCGCGGCACACATCCGCACCAAGGAGTACACGTGTCCGCCTCCCACAGCGACGACTCGGTCGCGAAACTGGCCTCCCGGCTGACACTGGAGCAGAAGGTCGCCCAGCTGTGCGGTTTGAGCGTCATGAACCTCACCGACCGAAAGAAGTCCCTCCCGGCCGGCCGGGGCCCGGAGCCCGATCTGAGCAAACTGGCCGAGCTGCGGCCGCACGGCGTGGGCCACCTCTCGATGGCCTGGTTCCTCGGCCACCACGCGGACGGTCTGCGAACCGGGTTCGCCGACCTCCAGGAGGCGGTACGGGAGGTGACGCCGTTCGGGATCGGAGCGCTGATCCACAATGAGGCGGTCAACGGGTTCATGCACGCCTGCGGCTCCGTACCCGGCCGGGCCGTCACCCAGCTGGGCCGCCGCGCGCTGACCGACGAGTACGCCCTCCCGTTCCGGCGCGCGATCGCCGAGTCCGGGCTGGGCGTGATCATGAACTCCTACAACGAGATCGACGGCATCCCGGCCGTCGCCAACCGATGGCTCTTCAACGACCTGCTGCGCGGCGAGCTCGGCTTCGACGGACTTGTGGTGAGCGACTACGACGCACTGCCCATGCTGGTCCAGGTCTTCCACACCGCCACCACCTCCGGGCAGGCAGCCGCCCAGGCGCTGACCACGGGGATGGACGTCGACCTACCCCACGGCAAGATCTACGATCACCTCGTCGCCGAGGTGGAGTCCGGACGGCTGGACGAGAAGCTCGTCGACCAGGCCGTGCTCCGTGTCCTTCGCGTCAAAGCGCGCGTGGGGCTTATCCCCGCGTTCGGTCCGCCGCCGCCCGTCGCTGCCCCCGATCCGGCACAGGGCGCGGCCCTGCGCCGGGAGATCGCCGACCGCGCCGGTGTTCTGCTGTCCAACGACGGAACGCTCCCGCTCACCCCGCAAGCACAGCAAATGGTCGTCCTCGGCCCCGCCGCGGACGAACTGCGCATCCACTTCGGTGCCTACACCTCGGCCGCGAGCCGGGAGATGCTTCTGGGCACGCAGGCCCTGATCACCGGCCAGGTGCCGGGGGTCGATCCGTCCTCGCTGCTCTTCACGGACGTCTTCAACGTGACGATGCCCGGCATCGAGCCGCACTTCGAGGAGACGACGCGCTCGCTCCACCCGAACATGGCGACCGTGATCGAGGCCCTGCGGGGACAGGACAACTCGATCCGCCATGTGCCGCTCGGCGGATTCCAGGCCGACCCGGCTTCGCTGACCCCCGACGCGGTCGCCGACGCGGTGGCCGGCGCCGACGTGGTGGTCGCGGTGCTCGGTGAGCGCACCGGATGGCTGGGCAACAACACCGCCGGGGAGAACCAGTCCACGGCCCACCCCGCACTCCCGGGCGACCAGGAGCGACTGGTGGAACTGCTCGCCGGCACCGGCAAACCCTTGATCACGGTGGTGATCTCGGGCCGGCCGCTGCTCCTGGAACAGGTGGCACGGCAGTCGAACGCCATACTGCTGTCCCCGCTGCTGGGGGAGGAGGGACCACGTGCCATCGTCCAGACCCTCTACGGCGTGATCAACCCCAGCGGCAAGCTGCCCAGCACCTTCCCCCGCGCCATCGGGCAGGTACCGCAGCACCACGGCCACCACTTCGGCAGCGGCTACGACCATCCCACCGGGCCGCACTCGCACTACAACGATCTGGCGGCGGACCACGGACCGCTGTACGCCTTCGGCCACGGACTGTCCTACACACAGTTCGCGCTGTGCTTCGATGAGACCCGTCCGGCACCAGTAGTCGAGCAGGACATGATCACGGCTCATTTTCTGGTCCGAAACACCGGTCGGTTCGAGGGTGAGACCGTGGTCCAGCTCTACGTCCGTGACGAGGATGCCGCCATCGTCCGCCTGGTGCGTCAGCTGCTCGACTTCACGCGTGTCCGGCCCACTGCCGATGAAACTCGCCCGGTGTCGTTCTCGGTCCCGCTGGAGCGGCTGCAGTACACGCTCCCCGACGGCCACCGTGGCTTCGAGGCGGGTGACATCACCGTCCAAGGGGCCTTCGCCGCGGACGACATCCGATGCCACGCGACGGTGTCGGCTCACGCGCTGACGTAATCTCGGATCGTCGGCGGGCTGCATGCCCGAAATCCTTCTGTCGAGTTCATCCTTGGCATCTGGATGCCGCTGAGGACGATTTCGATCCCCGTGTCCTGAGGACGGCATCGAAGAGGGCGGGGAACTTCCCGTCTCTGTCCCGGATCATGGACCGTGCTCGGCAGCCGAGGTCTTCGAGGTCCATGACGAGGCAGCTCGGGTTCTCCTTCGCCCGGCGCAGCACCAGGATGCGGATCGAGCGCACGGTGCGTGGTCGTCCCGGGCGTTTGAGCCGGTAGGAGGTGGCATGGCGGCGTGCGACGCGGTTGCGGTGTCAACGCAGTCCCGTGTCGGGGCGTACGAGCAGCCGTAATCTTCGCGGGACGTGCAGGGGCAGCCGGTGCAGCAGCGCCGCCAGGTACGCCCGATCGCTGGACGTGAACCGGACGTTGTCCTTGGCGAGTTGGCGTTCCAGCACGGTGATCCGGTGGCGCAGGGCGAGGATCTCCGCATCCTTGTCCCGGTCGGTCATCGGCAGCAGGCGAAGCACCGCGAACGCGTTCGTCACACCGAGATAGGCCAGTCGCAGCAGCACGATCGATCATCATGACGCGTGGACCACCGGCTACGCGAGAGCACCGACTCGAGCGACCGAGACCAACGACCGTGGTGCCCGGTACAGGCCTTTGACCAGGGCGGATGACATACCCGGCAAGCGCAGTGTCTTTATTGCCGTATGGTCGTTGACCTGGGGCTTTGCGATGGTCCACGTATGGGCATGATCGCTGATTGTGGGTCTGCGACTGCTCTACCTGATCTTCTGCCCGCCGCCGGCTACCGAACGAGGGCCATCGACCACGGTGCCCGCCATCGGGCACTGGCGGACAGTGTGGGGGCGGTGAAACGCCCCAGTGGGCGCGTATCTGAGTACGAGCGCTCATGCGGTATCCGACCTGGTGGAGTGGGATGATGGCATGACCACTTCCCCAGCATCTCCGGGGGATCAAGCCTCCGCCGCAGCGGAATCCCCGTTCCACGATGCCGGCCCCGCCGCGCGGAAGTTCGCCGTCGTTGGCCTGGTTCTGCTCCCCCTCGCCCTGCTGATCGCGCACCTCACGCAGGGCGTCCGGCAGCTGGAACGCGACACATGCACCGGCGCGGGGTGCCACTACGGGCTGATCGAGTACGAGCAATGGGCCGTGCCGATCTTCGGCGCATCCGCCGCTCTGGGACTGATCGCCCTGCTCCTGCCCGCGGGGAACGCCCGCTACTGGCCCGTCCGCTTTACTGCCCTGATGCTCCAGTGGGTCCTGCTCGTCTGTCCCACACTGATCTGCGGCTACCCATAGCCGACCGAGCCCTGCGGCACCGATTCGGAGTCGCCGCGGTACTCCTCGCAGGTCGGACCGGAGCGACGCGGCGCCGGGTCGATGCCAGCTGCGTGGTTCGCGGGTCACATGCGTCGCACGCCGTGACACCGGGCATCTCCAAGACCCGCCGGCCCTCAGTTGGCTATGCCGACGGGGTGGACCTGGATCTTGTCGTCGTACGGGCCGGCCAGCTTCAGTGCGTCCGCAGGCCATTCCAGGGTCACGCTGTGGGTTTCGTTCGGCGGCGTCACGATGATGTTGGTCGGGGACGCGAGGCTGTCGCCACTGAAGTCGACCTCGTAGGAGATGCTGAAGGTGGCGGTGTCACCGGGCTTCAGGTCGGTGATGCGGGGTTGCTCACCGCCGCGGTCGACAGGGGCGGACGTGCCGTCGATGTCCTTCAGGTCGACGCCCGCGAAGCCCGTCGCCGAGCAGGTCTTCGCGCCCTTGTTGGTCATCTGCACGGTGACCTCACCCACCTTCTCGTCGGGCGAGCTGTCCACAGCCTCCATGATCAGGTCGCTCGTGCGGCAGAACTTGCTCTTGCCCCCGCCCTTCGCCGCACCGTCGGTGGCGTCCTGCCCGCCGCCCGCCTCCGAGCCCCCCTTGTCCTTGGTGTCGGAACCCTGCGCACCGCCGGAGGAACCCGAGGAGCTGCTGGACCCGGCCGGGGCCGTCTCGGCCGGGCCCGCGGACTTCGCGTCACCGTTGCAGGCCGTCAGGGTCAGCGCGGCGGCCGCGGTCAGGACCGCGGCGGCAACGCGGAAGGAGCGGCGGCGGGCGTTGCGGGCGGTGGTGTTGGAGCGCATTCCGGGTCCCCCAAGGGCGATCGGTGTCGTCGTCTGCTCGGTACGACAACAACTCTGGCCGGGCCCACTACCGCACCACTACCGCCCCACTAACATCCCACTAACACGACAGTGACCAGGGAAAAGACGCCACCATGAGACGGTGAAGCGCCGTCGGCCGCCTTACGCGGACCGCCGGCCGGCGCGAGGCGAGCTCGGCCGGGCTGGCCGTGTACGTCTCCGGCCGCCGCCGTACGTCTCCGAGATGACGTACGGCGGCGAGCGCCGGGAGCACGACCACTCGACGGGTTGCGGGCTCAGGCAGCCGTGGCCCTGACGCCTCCCTTGCCCCGGTAGTCCGAGGTCTGCGTCGTCTTCTGAGGCTGCTTGTGCTGCCCGGTACGCGTCTTGGTCGTGGCGGGGGTTGCCTTCTTCTGGGCCCGGAGCTGGGCGACCCGGTCCGTGACGCAGGTGTCGTATCCGCCGCACTCGACACGGGCCTGCTGGTACAACGGGTCCACATTGGACTTGTCCGCGACCGCCTTCTGAGACTCGATCAGCTGCGGGTTCTCGCGCCCCAGATAGGTCAGGTATTCATCGCCGATGCCATCGCCGATGACCCCGAGAACTTCAGTGCCGATGCCGGTGCCCGTGCTGCCCCGGAACCCGGTATTCGGCATCTTGAGACTGCCTCACCCCTTCCAGGACGCCCTGGGGCCGGTGGCGGTTGTGCTGCTGTGCGGGGCTGGCGCTGCACCGACGGAGCACCGGGGACACACTGCGATGGGGCGTGTGGGCCGGGCTCTTATCAGGTCACGTCCGGCGGTCCGCCAATGCCACTGCACGCGCACTCCCGGGTGCTGGACTGGTGGTCGAGCCCGCTGCGAGGTTGCGCATGTCCCGGCCGGGCGAAGGCCAGTCCGCCGGTTATGCGGCGGTGGCGCCCAGCAGGAGGTCGAAGGCGTCATTCGCCTCGCGGAGCACCGCCGTCGCGTCGTGGCTGCCGAGGCGCCACGCCGCCTGGTAGCAGGCGACGGTCAACTGGGCGGCGAGGACGGCGGTGGCCGACGGGGTGCCGTGGTCGATCAGGTGTTTCTCGAGGAGGTCGGCGTAGTGCCGGGTCTTGCGGGTGTGGCGGTCTTCGAGCTCGGGGTGCTGCTTGACCAGGCGGTGGTAAACCGCGTAGTGGCCGGGGTTGCGGGCGGCCTCGGTGCAGATCACGAGCAGCAGCCGCCGAGATGTGGCCAGTGCCTGCGCGAGATCCTGGAGCGGCTCGGTGGGCGCATCGCGCATGGCCGCGGTGAGCGCGCGCAGGAAGTCGTCCTCGGTGGAGAAGACGACTTCCTGCTTGTCGCCGAAGTAGCGGAAGAAGGTGGTGCGGCCGATCTCGGCCCGCTGGGCGATCTCGTCCACGGTGACGACATCGAACCCCCGCTCCATGAAGAGCGCGAAGGCCGTTTCGATGATCCGTTCCCGGGTCTGGCGGCGTTTGCGGTCCCGCAATGACTCCACCGGAAACTTTCTCGCGCTCATTCGGCCAGGATATCCGCCCGTTCCACCCCGCGGTCAGCGTCGACGAGGCGGGCGGCCTCGCGCCACAGCTCCTCCTCGCGGGCCTCGTCGTGCGACTCCGGCGACGACGGCATGTTGCGGCCGCGATCGAGGTAGGACCCGGTCCGGGCGGTCAGCCCGGTCAGGATCGTCTCAGCGAGCCGCGCGCCCGCCTGCTGCGGCGTCATGCCCCGGCCGAGGAATCGCTGAAGCTGGAAGAATCCGTTGAGCACGCCCCGCACGGGCCCCGGGGCGTGGCGGAAGAAATCGGTGCCCGCGACGAGCGCCGGGTTGTAGGAGTAGACGCCGACGCTCTCGGGCAGGCGGCGGGCCAGCGCGTGGGTCAGGTAGATGACGCCGAGTTTGCTGGTCGCGTACGCCCGCCCGGCCTCCCGCGCGCCACCGGCACGAGGCGTGGCCAGTCGTTCCGGCGTCTCCCAGCGCGGCGGAGGCGTGGCGCCGAGCGTATAGCGGAACTGCCCGAAGTGGCAGTCGCTCGAGGTAAGCACGATCCAGCCCGGACCGGTAAACCGGGGCAGCAGCTCCCTGACGAGCAGATAGTGGGACAGCACATTGACCCCGAAGGTCATCTCGTACCCGTCCGTGGTGCGTTTCTCGGTCGTCGTGACCGTCAGGCCGGCGTTGCCGAGATAGCCGCCGAGCGGCGGCAGGTACCCGGTGTCGAGCCCACGCAGAATCTCCTCCACCGCCCGCCTGATCTCGGCGAGCGAAGCGAGGTCACAGTCCACGCCAGTGACCGCGGAAGCGCCGGTGGCCTGGGCGAGTTCCGCAGCGAGGCGTTCGCCGCCGCGGCGAGCCAGGACGACGTAGTGGTCCTGTGGCCGTTCCCGGATCAGCAACTCGACGGACTCGCGGCCGAAACCGCGGGTCACGCCGGTCAACACGATGGTCCGGCTATCCATGGCACACTCCTTGGTATCAAGTTCCAAGTGGTACTCAGTACCGTAACATGCCATGGCCGACTTCCACATCGAGCGACGAAACCGCAGCTGACACGCCGGCCCGCATTCCCAGGCTCGAACGGATCTGCATCCGCGGCGTGTACTTCCCGGCCGCGAGGCGTGTGCGGGACCCCGCGGACTGGTACCCGAACTTCAAGCCGGCGATCGACGGGCCGACCGACAAGAAGCGCTGGGACCCCACCCTTTCGGCTCCCCGAGCGGTGATCATTGTTGCTGCAAGGCGGCAGGCCGGCAGGGTGGCCGCCATGGCGAACACCAGGCGCTCCAAGCCGAGTTCACACTCCGCACCGAGCCGGACCGTCCACAAGATCAAGGTCACCTTGCGAGACTCCCGCCCTCCCGTCCGGCGCCGCCTGGAAGTGCCGTCGGGCATCACCGTGCGGGCGTCGCACGGCATCATTCAGGCAGCCTTCGGCTGGGAGGACCACCACATGTGGGCCTTCGGGATCGGCCACGACCGCTACGGCGTTTCCGACCCCGGGCTCGGCATCCGTAGTGCCGCCTCCAAGCGGCTCGACCAGGTGGCGCCCAGGACCGGCGACCGGCTGCGCTACACCTACGACTTCGGCGACGACTGGGAACACGACATCCTCGTCGAGCACGTCACCGAGCCCGAGCCGGGTGCTGCCTACCCCCGCTGCCTCACCGGCCGCCGGGCCTGCCCGCCCGAAGACAGCGGCGGCATCTGGGGCTACGAGTACCTCATCGAGATCCTCGCCGACCCCCAGCACGAAGAACATGAAGAGCGCCTGGAATGGCTCGGTCTGGTCTCCGCCGACCAGTTCGACCCCGCGCCCTTCGACGCAGCCCAGGTCAACTCCGCGCTATCAGCCCTAGCCGCCGTACTGGTCAAGAACTGACCCGCCACCTGCCACTGCCGTCGGCCCGACCGAGACCGACGGCAGCCACAGACCCTCGCAAGATCAATGCGGCGCTGCACTAGGCCGCGCTTGATGTGGACGCTCGCACGTCGTGCGCTCGTGCTTCTTGCGTGCCGCCGGGCAGAGCGTCCCTCGGCATCGATCCCGTCCGGGTGAGCGAGACGATCAGTCCAGCGGCTGTTATGGCGAGTGTTGCGGCGGCGTAGATGATTGCTGCGGGCACCAAACCGATGGCGTCACTGAGGAAGCCGGCCACGATGGTAGGGATGCCATACGCGAGATAAGCGACGACGTAGACGGCGGAGAACAGCTTCGCGCGCTCCTGCGCTCGCGTCAGCGGAACAAGGAGCCCGAGCGTACTGGAAAAGACGGCGCCGAAGCCGAGGCCGGTGATGATCGCGCCGCAGATGATGAGCGACGCGAGGCCCGCCGCGAACGAGCACGCCTCCAGCGACACACCGGCGAGGACCGCTGCATATCCGGCGAGCATGAACCGTCGGGGCGGCATCAGCGGGCCGAGTACGAGCGCGGAGACGGCCGCGGCCAGGGGCTGGGCTGCGACCACCAGGCCGAGGGCGGCTCCGCTGGTGATGTGCAGGGCTTGATGGACGATCGACGCCCCGAGGCCGAGGATCAGCCCGGCCGACATCCAGATCCCGATCATCCCTGGGGCAGTGCGAGCGAACGCGGTCCGGGCCGCGGATGGAACGCCGATGCGTGACACGAGGGCATCGCCGATCCCTTGACGCTTGCCGACCGTCTCAGGCGAGGCCGCTGTGACGACGATGGCGATGACGATGATCGCGAGTCCGGCTCCGAACACGACCGCGGCGGGTGCTGCCGCGAACTGGATGGCGACGCCGGTCAGGGCGACACCGATGCCGAGACCGGCGACGGATGCGATGCTCCCGACCAGTGCTGCGACCTTCTTCTGCGCCGCTGGTGCGACCTCGGCGATGTAGGCGCTGAACGCGCTCGTGGCCGCTCCCGTCGCGAAGCCCTGCAGCGCCCTCGCGACGATGATGACGCCGATATCCGGGGCGAACAGGAACACCGCCATCGCGACCGCCTGGAGTGCGAGGGCCGCGATGAGTACCGGACGGCGACCGATTCGATCCGACAGGGAACCGATGACGAGGAGCGCGAGGAGGAGCGCGAAGGCGTAGATCGCGAACGCGACCGTCAGCTCGCTGTCGGGGAAATGCCAGTGCTGCTGGTAGACGACCAGCAGGGCGCTCGGTGCTCCCGCGGCGGCCATCACTGCCATGAACGCGATAGCCGATGTGACGAAGGCGACGACCGGCGGAACCGTTGGACGCGGCATGGAACCCCTATCCACTCGACGTAGGACCGAACCCGACTGGACGGCCCACTCAGTGTCGAGCGGTTGGACGACACCCTCTAGTGGCAGGAATGCCAATATGTGCGAGGATTGTGCCACTGGGGATTGATCGCCGCGAGCTGTGGAGATGGACGACGATGAGTTCACACCGGGTGACGGTGCTTGTGCTGGACGGCGCGCTCCCGCTCGACGTCGGCATCCCGACCCAGGTGTTCCATCCGCGTGACGGACTCCCGTACGAGCTGACAGTGTGCGGCGTCGCTGCGGGAACGGTGCCGTCCAGTGAGGGTTTCGGGTACGCGGTGCCGCAGGGTCTCGACGCGCTGATCGGGGCGGACACCATCATCGTCCCCGGCTACGCGCCGGTCGGCCGACCGATCCCGGCCACAGTGCACGAAGCGCTTCGGAGGGCGCATGCAAGAGGATCCCGTATCGCATCGATCTGCTACGGCGCGTTCGCCCTGGCCGACGCGGGTCTGCTGGAAGGGCGGCGCGCGACAACGCATTGGGACGCAGCGGAGATGCTGGCGCTGCGCCATCCGGACATCCTGGTGGAGCCCAATGTTCTGTTCGTCGATGAGGGTTCGGTCCTCACATCAGCCGGTGTCGCGGCGGGCATCGACCTGTGCCTTCACATCGTCCGGCGCGACCTCGGCGTGAGCGTGGCGAACGACATCGCCCGCCGTCTGGTGACGGCGCCCTATCGGAGCGGCGGCCAGGCTCAGTACCTTCCCCGCAGCAGCCCGGCACCGCATGGCGATACGCTCGCGGCGACCCGGGAATGGGCGCTGACGCGCCTCCACGAACCGCTCGCAGTCACCGATCTCGCGAAGCACGCGCGGATGTCGCTGCGCACCTTTATGCGCCGCTTCGCCGAGGAGACCGGCGACACGCCGCTGCAGTGGGTCCTGCGCGCTCGGGTCGACGCTGCCCGAGCGCTCCTGGAAACCACGAAGCTCCCGGTCGACCAGATCGCCGAGCGCGTCGGGCTGGGAACCGGATCCAACCTCCGCCTGCATTTTCGGAGAATCCTCGACGTGTCGCCCTCCGCGTATCGGGCCGCGTTCTCCGGCCGGACGATTCTGACTCCTTGAGCGGGAGCTCCTGGCGCTCTGCGGCTCCCTGGCCTGCCCCCACGGCGGGACCAGCTCACCCTGGAAGCCCACCCTCGGCGATGGGCACCCCGGCTGCCGGTGCTCTTTCCACGCAAAGCCTGCCGAACGGCCCTGGTTCGAACAGAGACTCGATTTCATGAAAGGATCGAGTCATGGCACGACCTTCCGGTGCCCGCTTGAGCTCCGCCGCTGCGCGGTGCGCATGGTCGCCGAGGTGTGCGACGACTACCCGAACTGTGAGTATGGGCTGTGAGTATGGGGTCGTGCTGTTTCGGCCGGTGGCCTGACTCATTCCCTAACTGGCCTTCGGTGCCTGTTGTCTCGATCTGTCGACCACGGACGGGAGCGGTGCTCGCTGCCGTCGGACCGGCGCGGACGTGCCCCGATAGGGGCTTTCGCGACAGGCGCCGTCACGGTTCCGACCGCCCGCCCAGTCCGACGTCGGCTATCCCACCCCGAAGTCGTCGAGAATCGGGACAGTCATGACCAGCACGCCGGAGCAGACAGCGACCGTCGAATCCACCCGCCTGCCCACCGCCGACTAAGTGGTGCTCGGAGTCGACACCCACAAGGACGAGCACGTTGCGGCTGTCGTCACCACCCTCGGACAGGCCGGGTTCGCGGCGCAGATGCCCGAGAGTCGCGAGGTGGCGCAGGGTGTAGCCGGTCGGTTTCAGCGTGTGTTCGACGTCGCCGCGCACGTGCCTGCCGAGGGCTGCGAGCAGGAAGGCGGTACTGGTGGGCTGCGGCGGGACGGTCACGGCACCCCACTCGATCGAAGGTTTCAGTTTGACTGTAACTTGCGGATGAGGCAGTCTTCGCTCCTGTCGGTGAACGGCGCGGTGGAGTACCCCCCTCCCGCGTTTCAGTACGACAGGAACGCTGCAAGCCTTCTAATCTAGGAGGTTCCGAAAAATGACGGATCAAACCACGAACTGGCCCGATCACCTGACAGGCGATGCGCAGCCACTGGAAGTGGGCATCCTTCTCTACGAGGGACACACCGCACTCGACCTTGTTGGTCCATACACCACGTTTGCACTGGCGGGCATGAAGGTCCACCTCGTGGCCGAGACCCTCGACCCTGTCGTCTCGGACGACGGCGGCATGACCATCGCTCCCACCACCACCTTCGATGACTGCCCCGAGCGGCTCGACATTCTGTTCGTCCCTGGTGGCGGGATGGTGTACAAGCCGATGCTCGACCCGGCCACCATCGCCTGGCTGGCAGACCGCGGTGCGACGGCTTCCTACATCACCGCGGTCTGCAACGGTCCGCTCGTTCTTGCGGCGGCCGGACTGCTCGACGGTTACCGCGTAGCTACGCACTGGGCGTCCCGGGACCAGCTGGCACGGCTGGGCGTCGAGGTGTCGACGGAACGTGTGTGCATCGACCGGAACAGGTTCTCCGGGGGCGGCGTGACCGCGGGAATCGATTTCGGGCTCACCGTCGTCGCGCACACCCTCGGCGATGGCCAGGGCGTCCTTGGCATCCGTTTTGGCCTCGCCGCGGCAGGCGCCGGACATGCGGTTGACCGTGCGACCGGGCACGTAGACCGCGTTCTGACCGTGCGCGACGAGCAGGGCCAGCAGCAGGGTCGAGGAACGGCCGGCGATGTCCATCGCCCACCGCACCTCGTCGGCGCGCGCCCGAGCAGCCTCGATCAGCGTCAGCATCTGCGCCTCGTCGTTGATCACCTTCGTCGAGAACCACGTCTTGCCTGAAGGGTGCGGTGGAAGTGGCGCCAGATGGCGGTCGAACCCGGTCGGCCACCGCTGTCCGAAGAGATTGCGGCGCTCATCCAGCGCCTGGCGCGAGAGAACCCGACCTGGGGATACGTAAGGATCCAGGGCGAGCCTCGTACATCGTGCTTACGGCTTGTCGAGCACCGTCCCCGTCAGCACCGGCCTGTCGGGCAGCGGCTCGGCGTTGCGGTCGGTCAGCGCGAGGCGCATCGACTCGGTCGGCTCGACCACCTGGTCCCGCACGGTCGGCACGACGAAGTCCACGCTGGTGCTCCCGGGCGGGATGTTCAGCCACATCCACAGGTTCGCGTCGGACAGCGGCCGCTCCGGGTCGGGCACGTCACCGGACCACTCCTGGAGCCACTGCGGATCCACGTCCTTGGTGGACAGCTCGGCGCCCTCGGTGACCGGAAGCACCCGCACCGGCTGCCAGATCTCCACTGCCGTGGGCGCGTCCACGGACATCCGCCAGGTCAGCGCCTCTCCCTCGGTCACCCGGTCCACGACCGGCGACAGGGTGATCACCGGCTCGGGGTCGTCATTCTCGACGGTGAGCCCGCCCCGGTGCTTGCCGACAACGGCGTTGTGCACGGCCTTGACCGCGATGTCGTGCTCTACGTCGTCGCCGTAGACCGTGTCGCCCTTCACCTCGACCGGCACGTCGATCCCGTCGCTGCCGGGCCGTACGGTCACGAGGCGGTTCTCGGCCGGACCGCCTTCCGGGTCGAGGACGTACACGCGGACCTGCCCGCTGCCGTGCCCGGAGATCTCGACCGGAATCCGGTAGGTACGGGTGCCCGAGTCGCCCTCCTTGACGACCGCGCGGCCCACGTCGACACGCGGCAGTGCGGCCGCCTTCACCGCCAAAGTGCCGGGTGCCCAGCCCCAGGCGTCCATCAGCCAGGCCCGACCGGACTGCGAACGGGGCGTCAGCCCAAGAGACTTGACATGCCTGAGATCGAGCCCGGCCCGGGTCGCGGCCGACAGCGGGACACGCAGCTCCTGGGCCCAGTACGAGGCGGTGTTCACAGAGCCCGGAAGCCCGTCCACCTGGACCGAGCCCAGCGTCACCCGACGGTTGGATGAGTCGGTGACGGACACGTCGAACTTCGTGCCGGTCGTGTTCGGCGGTACGAAGACCCGGAGCGCGAGCTTCTGGGAGCCGCGGAGGGAGAGCGGCTTGGCCGGAGTGAAACGCGCGGCCGTGCCCGGCGCGGACCATTTCAGGTCCACCGCGCTGCGGCCGGTCTCCTGTTCCGTCTCCCACGACGCGAAGTGCGGTGACGATCCGAGGGTCTCCGGGTCCAGACAGGCCACGGCCGGGTCGGGGTCGATCGCCGAACACAGCCGGGCGCCGGTCACCTTCGCCCCGCCGTCCGGCAGAAAACCACCGCTGCGGCGGCCGCCGACCGCGTGGGTCAGCACCCGGGCCGGGTCCGCGGATGGGGCCCGCTTGCCGGAACCGTCGAGCAGCGGACGCACCCGATCGTCCCCGGCGAGGAAGAGCCGGGCCGCGGCGGCGATGTACGTGGCGCCCGCCTTGTGCTGCTGGGCGGCGGTCAGCCGGGTCGGGGCACCCGGCGTGCACACCGGGTCCGGCTGCTCCGGGTCGGTCCCGAAGTCGTCCATGGCCGGTGCGACGGCCTCGCCCGGGGTCCACTCGCTGTTGAAGTAGTTGTGGTTGGCGCCGACCATGTAGACCGCGCTGTGCAGTGCCGTGCCTCGGCTGATCCCGCGCGTCCCATCGACGAAGTCCTCGCCCTGAAGGTTCGACACGTCGCCGTCGCAGCCCGGCAGCAGCGTCACGGACGGCACGTCGGCGACCGGATTCTGGCCGAAGATCGTCGGTCCGATGAGCACAGTCCCGCGCACCTTCCAGCGCACCGGGCCCCGGTAGCCGTCCTCGGCGGCCGGCGGCGGATAGAGGCTGTCCATGGCGGCCCGGTTGACGCCCTCGCCACCGCGCGAGTGGCCGACGAGCAGGACCTGGGAGAGGTCCGCCTTCGCCGCCTCGCGTACGACGGCCGGGGCGGAGGAGCGATGAGCGGTCCAGTCGGCCCAGCGGGCGAGGTGCTGCCGTACCAGCGAGGAACGCGCTTGCGCGCCGGCGTCCTCGGGCTCCCAGTCCTGAGCGTTGATGCCGTTCGCCGAGATCGACACCGTCACATATCCCTGGGTGGCCAACAGTTGCTGGTCTCGCAGATAGCCCAGGTAGCTCGGGATCGGCTTGTAGCCGTCCGCGCAGGGCCAGTCGCCGGTCACGTCGTCCTCGGAGCCCGGCTTGTAGCAGGTGTCGTGGCGGCCGTGCAGGAACAGGGCGAGCGGCCGGCTGCCGGTAGCACCCTTCGGCGCCACCACCTTGGCGGTCATCTCCACCGGGGTGTCGAACCCGGGCAGGCGCACCGGGTCGAGGTCGTACTCCCCGGTGACCGTGCGGTACGAGCCGGGTTTGCCCGGATCAACGCCGTTCGCCGGCGCCTGCGCGGGCATCCGGGCCCCGCGCGAGCCGGACTTGTGCGTGTCGTCGGCCGCCGCGTCCAGCCGACGCCCCGCGGCCGTTACTTGAAGGCCCGCCAGCTTCTTGGGCAGCGCCTCGTCGAGGGCGAGCCGGAAGGTCCGCCCGTCCCTCGCCGGCTTCGGCACCCCGAGCAGCCGGTCCCCGGTACGGAACTCGACCCGCGCATCCCCCATGGGCACGGCCTTCGGCGCACGCCAGACCAGCTCACGCGCCCCGCCCTCCCCGTCGATCCGCCACCCCGGCGGAAGTGGGTTGTCGTCCGTCGCGCTCAACGGCCCCGGTTGGTGTGGCTGTTCAGCCTGTGCCAGTCCGGGCGAGGCCGCTAGGGCCGCCAGCACCGCCACGGCGGTCACACATATTCGCCGGGCACGGATCAATGGTCCTCTCCTCAAAACCCCGTGCGCAGACGTCCCGTCGGTCCCGGGCGCCTCTCGCGTCACCTAGGACGAGGGCGAGGTGTCTGTGGGTTGTCTGTGAGGAGACGCCGAAAGCGGGCGGGCGACGCGATCAAGCCAGCGCAGCTGCGGGGACTAGCCGATCACCGAACGGGGGAAGCCCCGCACCGCGGCGCGCCTCCCGGCAGACCTGGCGTTCCTTCCTCCGAGCCCAGGCCGACACGCTTCTGGCCTGCGATTTCATGCACGTGGAGGCTGTTTTCCTCAAAGCCTCTATGCGAGTCTGCCGGCCAACAGCCGGGGCATCGCCTGGGTTCCCGATCACGAGCAGGACCGGCAAGGCGGCCGCATAGGGACCTTCCACAAGAAGCAGCGCGTGCTGGACGGGGACGCCTTCTGGGGCGAAGTCCGACCCAAGCCCCCACAGCCATAGGGTCCGCCGTGTGCAGCACCAACTGCGGAAGACGGCGTCAATGTACCGCGTCGTCCGCAGCGTATCCGGGGCAAACGGGTGAAAGGGTGCCGTTTGCGCAGGTAGAACGCTTGCGGTCGCGTCCGTGAGAGATCGGTGCCGGGGGCGTGGCATCGTCTGAGGCGGCGTCCGGGGGCCAGCGTCCCGGGCGACTTCGCGTACCTGCTCCTTCGGTAGCCTGGCGGATAGGCTCGACAACGTGTCGCAAGATCACCAAAGCCCTGGTTCCGGGCACCGAGAGTCGTCTATGCAACACCCGGACCCGCGGTATGCCGCGCGGCTTGCCACTTATGGCACCGTGGCCACGCACCTGTCCCTGCTGAGTGACGGTCGGCTCGGCGAGGTGGTGGGCGCAGCCGACCCGCTCGGGTCCGGCATCGGCGGCAGGTCGGCGGAGCTGGACATCGACGGCACGCGGGTGTTCGTCAAGCGGATCCCCCTGACGGAGATCGAGTTGCGGCCGGAGAACGCGCGGTCGACGGCGAACCTCTTCGGACTGCCGATGTTCTACCAGTACGGGGTGGGCTCAGCGGGGTTCGGGGCCTGGCGGGAGCTGGCCGTGCACGCCATGACCACCAACTGGGTCCTCGGGAACGAGTACGAGGGCTTTCCGCTGATGTACCACTGGCGCATCCTGCCCGACTCACCTCCCGAAGGGGTCGCCGCCGAGTTCGGGGGCATCGACGGGGCGGTCGTGCACTGGGAGGGATCACCGGCCGTGCGTGGGCGGCTGGAGGCTATCGGCCGGTCCTCGTCCAGCCTGGTTCTCTTCTTGGAACACCTCCCGCAGACACTTGCCGACTGGCTGCACGACTACCGGACCGCCGCGCCGGAGGGTGGGGAGAGCTCGCCGTACCCGTGGGTGGAGCAAGCCCTGGCGCGCGGCACCGCCTTCATGAGCTCGCACGGACTCGTCCACTTCGACGCCCATTTCACCAATGTCCTGACCGACGGTCGACTGCTGTACTTCGCGGACTTCGGACTCGCCCTGAGCTCCGGCTTCGAACTGTCGGCATCCGAGGCGGAGTTCTTCTCCGACCACCTCGTGTATGACCGCTGCCACACCGTGAGTCATCTGCTTCGCCACCACCTGCCCGATGGCCTGCGCGGCGATATGGAACACGAGGTGTTCCTACGCGAGTGGATCGCCGGCCACCAGCCCGGTGACGTCCCGCGCGAGATCGCCGCGATCATCGACCAGCATTCCCGAGCTGCCGTTGTCATGGGCGAGTTCGCCCGCCGTCTGCTCATCGAGAGCAAGCGGACGCCATTTCCGACCGCCGAGATCGAGCGGGCCTATCGCACCACTGCGGTCGCGGCGCCCCACTGAGGCCAGATTTCCCCAGAGGATCGCCGTCAGGACGTCTCGGGACGGGTGGTGTGCCGGGGCCTGCGTGGCGGGCCGCGGCGGATCCCATCGCTGTCCCTGATCATGATCCGGGCCCGGCAGCCTGCGCCTTCGAGGTCCATGGCCAGGTTCTTCGTCGTTTGGGTTACCCAGGAGGTGGACGGGTGTGCGGTGGCGCCCAGGATCCGGATGCGGCGGTTGCTGTGTTCGATCGCCGCAACTACGTACATCCGGGCGCCGGATCGACGCCGGATTCCTTGAGGATCTTCCAGATGGTCGACGCGGCCACCTTCACTCCCAACCCGCCGGCGATCCCTTGGAGCCAGCCGTCCAGCGGCGGACACGCCCAGGTCCTCCCACACAGCCCATGGCTCCCTGACCTCGGTCAGGAGTCCTGTACGAGCAACCGCCCCTGCTTGGCGTCCGGCGAGACGAACGCGAACGCTGTAGGCGCTGCGCCGAGATTGAGGTAGAACGGCTGGAAGTTCGGGCTCAGCTGCAACGCCAGCTTCCAGGGCCCGCCGTCAGGCCAATCATCGCCTTGAAAGAACGCTGGCGTTCCGCCGATCTTGGCACCGCTGATCTGCTCCCAGTATTGATCGTGATCATTGGGCGGCGGCCTCCCGTGGTCGTGCTGAGGACGGAAGTCGGGGTCCTTGTCCGGCTGGAGCCGGACGGTGTACTCGGCGTCGGACCCATCCTCGATGTGGTATAGGCTGGGCCCGGTGGCCAGCGGGAGCGTTGAACCGCCGTAGACACCACCCGGCTGCACGATGACCGCGTTCGCGCCCTCGTCTGGAAAGGCGATGTCGGGGTCGAAGAACGTCTCGTCGCCGTGGGCCGCGTGAGTCACGAAGACGTACGCCAGCTTGCCTCGCCCCACGTCGCCGAGCACAGCCCCGAGCTCGATTTGGCAGATGAAGCGCATCGGCTCATCCCATGCGTCATTGACCGGCCACTGCGGCTCGGAAAGCCACACCGGCTGGCCCCCGAACTTGGTGACCGGGGCCGTGATCGGCACGCCGGCGGGAACGAACGCACCGATCCTCAACGTCGGAACCATGAGCACTCTCCTCGTCGTGACGGCCCAGAGACGAGGGTGCCTCGTCAGCCCAGACTGCTGACCTGTCGGCACCCGCACTGCACGCGGCAACAACCGGCAGCCTGGCCCAGGGCTCGTTGATCGTCTTCAGCTGATGGTCGGGGCCCTGCCCCGCCGGCCGGACTGGGTGAAGATGTCGTTCGCCACCATCTGGGCCAGGTCCCTGTCCTTCTCCGGCACGTTCACCTTCACCCACATCCGCCAGGTCAGCTGCCTGCCCTTGCTGTGCCAGATGAAACTCCGGCGCAGATACATGGTGTAGCACTGTTCCTGGTCGACCGTCTTGGCCTCCTGCGCGTAGGCGGCCGTACCAACGCGCTCAGGGGACGACGGGACGCTCGTCCACCGCGGATCGCCGTACTTCAGGAGGGCGCGCTCGTAGGCGTCGGCGTCCCGTTCGTGGCAGGAGGCCCCGCAGTCGAGGTTTGACGCGATCCGGATCTTGATGTCGGGCACCTGTGCTGCCGCCGTCGCCGTGGCGCTGCGCTCACACTCGTACGTGAGGAGATCGTCCTTGCCGCCGGTTTGGCAGAACAGCGGCTTGGGCGCGCGGAAGGCGAACGGCAGGCGCGAACTTGCCCACACGTACGACCGCTCCTTCTCCTTCCAGGTCGCCCCGTAGACGGACTGGCTTGGGATGTGGGTGTACTTGGCCAGTCGGGTGCCCTGCTTCGGGACCTCGGCGCGCGGAACTTCGGCCAGTCGGCGCCTGCTCGCCGTCAGCGTCCCCGTCCCGTGCCCGCCACCGGAGTCGTCCAGGCCCGCGCGCCGCAGGAAGTCACGCATCAGGATCTCCGCGATCACTCTGGTGCGCTCGCGGCCGGCGAACTCCTCGGCGTAGGTGACGACGGACAGCGCGTTGCCGACCCGTACCCGCACCATCGTCTGCCAGGGCTTGGTCTCCATGGCCGACATCCCGAACCCGTCCTTCGTGACGAGTTCGGTGGCCTCGATTACACGAGGTCGCCAGTTTCACACCCCACTCGGCGCCGAAGCGGCGGTGCGGGACGCGGTGCCGCTGTACCTGCTCATCGACACCGGCATGCGCATCGGCGGCGTGGTCGGCGCCGACCACGCCGACCTGGGATTCCAGGACGTGTATTACTCGGCTGTTGGGTGGTTGTGGTCACCGTGAGTGCCTGTTCCTGATGCGGTCATGCCATGAAGGTATTGGTGGATCCTGGGTTCGTTGCGCTCGCCCGTCAGCCGTGCTTGGCTCGCCCGATGAACTTTCTGTTGACGGCGAGTGGCCTGCGCAACGAGACACTGCGGGATGCGCTGCGGGACATGCTGGGAAAGCCGTTCGGATCCGCGAACGTCGTGTACGTGCCCACGGCATCAGTCGCCGAGCCCGGGGACCACGGGTGGTTCGTCGCGGACATGAACCGGCTGTACGGCCTCGGCTGGCGGGAGTTCGACGTCCTGGAACTGAACGGCCTGCCCCGGCAGATGGTGCTCGACCGGCTGGCCCACGCCGACGTCATCTATGTTGAGGGCGGCAGCCACTACCACCTCGCGCGCAGCATCACCGGCAACGGCCTGGCCGACGGCTTCCTGGAGACGCTGGAGAACCGGGTCTATGTGGGGGTCAGCGCCGGCTCAATGATCTTCAGCCGTAATCTCACCGGACACTCCGCCGACGTCATCGGGGACACCGCGGACCTCCACGTGCTCGGCGCGACGACCGTGGAGCCGCCGTTCGGCCTCTTCGACTGGTATCTCAAGCCTCACCTGTACTCGCCGGATTTCCCCGAGAGGGACGACGCCTGGGCTGATCGCATCGCTGCGCGGGCGGACTTCCCGATCTACTTCATCGACGACGAGACGGCCGTTCGCGTCAGGGACGGCAAGGTGGATGTCATTTCTGAAGGCCGGTGGCGGTTCCATCCGTGACTCAACGCGTGGTGGGGAGCCGGCGACCGCTGCCGGAACGCGATGAGGTGGCTTGGGAGTCACCGTGAGTGGTCACCGGGGGCATAGTGGCGCCAGGTTCCTCCGGCCTCTTCGGCGAGGCGGGCTGTGGTGTCGGCGTTGTAGCCCAGCATCCGGGCGACCACCGGGTCCGGGGCCTGGAGGACGAGGTGGCGGATCGCCGCGGCGCGTCCTCGCTGGGTCGGGGAGCCCAGGTGGCGGAGCCGGAGTTCCAGAGTGCCTGCGGTCATGGGTTGTCCGGCCCGGCGGCCGGGGAAGAGCCATCGGGCGTTGGGGTTGGTCGCGGTCATGGTGTTCGGCCGCTGCCCCAGGTAGTCCAGCAGCTTCCCGGCGAACGGGGCTGGGACGGGCGACGGCGGGTCACCGAGTCGGACGAGGACTTCGCCGTCTTCGTGCTGGACGTCGTCGGTGCCGAGCCGCGCAATCCGTGTCAGCGGCTGCGCGTGGAGGAGGACGAGCGCGGCACCCACACGGCCCTGGAGTGGGACGTCGTCGTGGTCGACAAGCTGTGCTGGTGAGGCTCTGGCCGGGGGACATGTTCCCCGGCCAGAGCCTCACCAGCACAGGGCTGACTTCGTGGTGCTCAGTTGGCTATGCCGACGGGGTGGACCTGGATCTTGTCGTCGTACGGGCCGGCCAGCTTCAGTGCGTCCGCGGGCCATTCCAGGGTCACGCTGTGGGTTTCGTTCGGCGGCGTCACGATGATGTTGGTCGGGGACGCGAGGCTGTCGCCACTGAAGTCGACCTCGTAGGAGATGCTGAAGGTGGCGGTGTCACCGGGCTTCAGGTCGGTGATGCGGGGTTGCTCACCGCCGCGGTCGACAGGGGCGGACGTGCCGTCGATGTCCTTGAGGTCTACGCCCGCGAAGCCCGTCGCCGAGCAGGTCTTCGCGCCCTTGTTGGTCATCTGCACGGTGACCTCACCCACCTCCTGGTCGGGCGAGCTGTCCACAGCCTCCATGATCAGGTCGCTCGTGCGGCAGAACTTGCTCTTGCCCCCGCCCTTCGCCGCGCCGTTCCCGGAGCCGGCACGGGACGAGGCGCCGTCGCCGGAGCCCGACTTGGCGTTGTCCGGCTGGGCATCAGTGCCCTGCGCTCCGGCGGAGGAGCCTGCGCTGCCGGCCCCGGCCGCAGGCTTCGAGGCGGTGTCGTCCGAGTTGTTGCAGGCGGTCAGGGAAAGGCCGGCGGCTGCGATGAGTGCCGCGGCGGCGACGCGCAGGGTGCGGCGACGGGCGGTGCGGACAGTGGTGCTGGAGCTCATTTCGGTTCCCCCCCCGGGGGTGGTTTGCGTCGTTGTCTCCTCGGTACGTCACCCACCCTGGTCGAGGCCACTATCGCTAGGCTGCCGCTCCACTAACGCCCGGCTAAAACGGCCCGGCGCTCGTCTCCGACGATGGTGACCAGTAGCCCCGCTCCGGCGAGCGCGACCGTCAGCGGCTGGGTGCGCACCGGGTGGCGGCACTCGTCGCAGACGATCGGTGCGGGCGGCCGGGTCTTCCGCACGGCTTCCCAGCTTTGTCCGCACCCGAGGTCCGGCAGGTGCCGAGGGCATGCGGATCATGCGGGGGTGCTGGCGTAGGTGTTGGCCTGAGTGCGACACACCGCCGCATACGCGCCGCTCCCGGTGCTGTGGTCGAGGAGAGTCTCGTGGGTCCCTTCTTCGACGATCTCGCCGCCGTCGAGGACGACGATGCGTGCGGCGGCGATGCGCTGCCATTGGCCGCCGGAGAGGTCGCGGCCGCCCCACCAGGAGGGGGGCGAGGCTGGTGTCGAGTCCGTCGGGGAGGGTGGCGAGGACGCTGTCGGCTCCGGCTCCGGCTCCGGCTGCGGCTGCGGTGATGGTGGGGTCGTCGCCGGGGCCCTTGGCCGAGGGTGATGTTCTCGCGGGCGGTGACGGGCCAGCGGCGCCAGCGGCGGTAGTCCTGGGGCAGCATGGCGAGGTTTTGCCAGATGTGTTCGGGAGGCTCTGAGCCACCCGGAGTGAGCGGACAAGTTTCAGGCAGTATCACGGCAATGGGCAGGCAATGGGCCGGGGCTACGGTGAGTGCGGCCGCGTCGGTGCTTTCGCGGGGTGGCCGTATCGTTGTTCATTTCATCGGGAGAAGCGTTGAAGAACAAGCGCCGTACATTCGCGGCTGTTGCCGCCACCGCGATCGCGACCTCGGTCCTCGCCCTGGGGGCTGCTGGTGCGGCCTCCGCCAGCCCCGTACAGCCCAGGTGGTTCAGCACCATCGGGGAGTGCCAGACCTACGGCAACCAACTGGCTCAGCAGGGGAGGCTCCTGGGCTTCAACTGCGTGGCCGCGGAGGGTGGGTACTTGTTCTACAAGTGGTAGACCCTCGGCTCCGCCATGAGGGCAATACCCACGTCGGGTTGGCGTAGGACCACAGGTCATCTGTGACCCTATGCGCACGCGTGGGGGTGGCGGACCACCCCCACGCCCGCGGGGCGGGTCCCGGCGTGGCCGCCCGGTCAGCCGTCGAGCGCGGCGGAAGGTGCGTCCCCGTTCTGGGCCTGTCGGGTACGCTTGGCGAGCATTGTGGCCAGGTCCCGGACTCCGTCCTCGTCGATGCCGCCCTTGCCCGCGGAAGCCGCCTCGGTCCACAGCAGCGCCGTGCCGACCCGGGTCTGGGTCACGGCGCCGGGCTCGCCGCGGAAGCCCAAGGAACCGAATCGAGCGTCGCGCTCGTCACCGATCGGGCCGATCCCGAACGTCTTGGCCCTCTGTCCCGCCCTCTTGGCGTAGTGGCCGTCCCAGAGCACGTCGTACGCCTCCCGGGCGGCCTGTTCGCTGTCGTAGGCGATGATCAGAAAGGTGACGGTGGCGGCGCTGTCGTCGTGCCGGAAGGTCGAGGCGCCGAAGAAGCGGGAGTTCTCGCAGCCCGCGTTGTCCTTGATGGGGCAGGCCTGCGAACGGTAGAGCTTGTCCATCTCAACGGCCGTGGGCCGAGCGGACTCCTTCCAACCCGTCATGGCCTCGCCATCCGGCAACGTCTCCCGTACTTGTTCCTTCGTGAGCGCTACCGCCTTGTCGTTCCCGCTGCCGCTCTCCGCGCCACCGCCACAGCCGGCCAGTAGCAGTGCCGCCGCGATCGCCGCGCACCACCGGTAGTTCCTCATGGTCATGCCACCACCCCTCGAGCGGTGATCTTACGCGGACCGTCTTCGCACACAAGGCGCTCGCGTTGTTCCCAGCGGATCCGCAGTCGGCGGAAGCCGTGCAGCCAGGCGATGCCTGACCCACCACCTGCTGCCCTGACCAGATCCGTCCACGTGGGAGCCGCAACAAGACCGCGGCTCTCACGCCGCAGCCTGCCGTAAGCGGTGTCCCACGTATGCCCTGTGCCACGCAGGCACAGCACGGGTGCCGCTATTCCTGCCACCGTGCCCATGCCGGAGGGGCCATGCCCGTCGTGCCGTCGTCCCTGCTTGAGCCGCTCTGGCAGCACCCCAAGCGAGACAAAGAGACTTCGCTCGGCAGCGTCGCCGCCGAAGCGGCGACGCTGAGAGAGTGCAGCGAGCCCGTTGCGCGGGTCAGCTGGGCCCGAAGTGACGGAAATTGACGCTGATCCTGTTGGGTGCGACGTCGAGGACGTGCATGGCCGAGCCATCAGGGCGGGAAAGGAAGACGAGGCCCTCGGTTTCGGTGTCTTCGGAGAGGCCGGAGTCGAGTACGTCGCTGACGGATCCGGAATCGGGGTCGATACGGAGGACCGATTTCGTGGGGCCGTTGGACGAGGCGTAAAGCTGTCCTTGGTAGATCTTGGCTCCCTGGACCTTGGGCACGGGCTGGCTGAGGGGGATCTGCTTGACCAGGTGGCCGTCGGTGAGGCTGTAGGCATTCAGTGCCGTGGCGTTGTACTCGGACGAGTAGAAGTAGCCGCGGGCGGGATCCACGGCGACCCAGGGGACACCGTCGCGCTGGACGGATTGGGGAAGATCGTAGGATATGCCGGTGTATTCGAGCGTGGCGGCGTCGAAAACGGCCACGTGGCCGTGTTGGTAGGCGGAGCCGTCCTCGATCGGTACATAGAGTCGGCTCTGGTAGTAGTCGATATCGCCGATGTGGTTGTCCCCTTGGGCCAGGAATTCGGCGGGAATCGCGAGCGTCTTGCTGGTCAGCGTCGACTCGCCGTCGAGGGTGACCTTGCTCAGGCCGAACTGCCAGGAGAAGTACCAGTACTGGCCGTCGGTGGTGACTCCCTGAGATCTTTGCAGCGCGGTGAGCAGATGGAAGCTCTGGTTGGAGACCTGCCGCCACTCCGCGGCGCTCGCTGTCGTCGTTGTGGTACCGAGAATGAGTGACGTTGTGGCCGCGACCACGGCCAGGGAAATCCTTCTCATGGAAAATTCCGTTCTGGCGTCGAGGGAATGAGCCAAGCGTCAGGTTCGATGGCCTCGCTGATCAGAGGTCCTACCTGCCGGGTGGGGTCGGTAGTGGTGCGCGCCGACACGGTGGTTGCTCCTAGGGGTTTCGAAGAGGAACGGGTGTCGCCGTACAGGGCGCGCCCCCGCACACGTCGATCACTCGCCCCGTCGTGAGGAACGCGCCCTTCTGCGCGCGCGCCGCCGCGGAGTTGCGTGGGTCGGAGTGCGGGTCGTGGCCGTGGCCGGTGGGCGGGGCGTTGGTGGTGGGTGGCGACGGGGCGCCGCTGTCCCAAACCGTCATCGCCGAGCCGCGATAGGGGAGTCGGCGGATCGGCCGGATGCCCCAGTACGGGGTGCGGTCGGGGCTGCGTCCGGCCGCGAGGGCCGGGGTGACGAGCCGGGCGCCGAGGGCGCGGGCCTCCACGTCCGCCGCCACGTTGGCGACCTGGTGGTCGCCGTACGCGATATGCATCAGGACCTGATGGTGTGGCGTGCCCGGGAGATGGTCGTGGGTGAGGTGTGCGGCGTATCCATTGGTCTCGCCGTGGTCCCAGAGGAGCTGCGCGAGCCCCAGGTACAACTGCTGGTCGAGTTTGTCGGGGTAGGACCGGTCGAGCACCGCCCGGAAGGGGGCGAAGTCCACGCTGCGGTTGAGCAGCAGCCCGTAGTTCATGCCGGTGACGCCGAGCACACCCCGCTCGATGTCGGGCGAGACCGCGATGAGGGCGCCGCCGAGGATCCCGCCCTGGCTGTTGCCGTCGTACGCGAGTCCGTGCGTGGTGTCGAGCAGCGGCCGTCCGTCGGCGGTGCGCAGGGCAGGATCGGCGGGGAGCCCATCCGGATGGACGAGGGCCCGACCCAGGAACACGGCGTTGAGCAGGCCTTGTTGGAGCCGTTCGGAGAGTTCCGGGAAGCGGCCGAGGTCGCCGAGCGCGGCGGCTGCGGTCGGTACGTCCTCCCTGGCCATCCCGGCCCAGTCCGTGGCGCAGAAGGTGAAGCCGTGTTCTTCCGCCATTGCCCTGACGTTGCCGCCGCCGACTTCGTCGCGCCCGCCGAAGAGCCCGTGCCCGTACAGGGCAGGCCTCGCCGGCTTCGTCAGGGCGGACCGGGGGATCTCACAGCGAAACGCCGCCTTCTGGGTGTTGCCCGGCAGCTGTCGCGGCGCCCCGTCGGAGCCCCGGTGGAAGCGGGAGCCGGGTGGCCCCCCGGGCGTGTCCAGGTAGCTGGGAACGGTCACCTCGCCGCGTACCTCACGGGTGACGTACGGATCCTGCTGCTCGGTGAAGTCCTTGACCCCGGTGATGGCGTACGGGGGTGCGAAGCCGCCGAGTCCGCGCAGGGCGTCGTCACGGATGGTGAGGAGGTCGCCGGTGAGGCTCTGCCGCGAGGCCACCGTAAAGTCCCAGGCGAGTCCGAGCCTTCCGAGCCCTCCCGACCTTTCGCGGGCCACGCCCGCTCGTGCCAGTGTCCTGAGCGCGGGCCGGAGTTCCCGCTGCCGGGCCGCCAGGGGGTCTGTGGCGGGCAGCCGCGGACCCGCCACTTTCGCGAAGGCCTCCGGTACGGGCAGCGGGGCGCCGTTCGAGTCGCGCAACATCCGCAGCCCGACGGCGTATCGATGTCCTTCGACGAGGTTCTTCGCCGGATGGATGAGGAGGGCCCGCCGGTCCGGGCGCGTGGCGTTCGCGTCCGGTTCGACCCAGTAGGGTGCGCGCTTCCCGGTGTCCATGTCGACGAGGACGATCGGGGCGTCCGGCGCGAGGGAAAGTCCGATGTCGGTGACCGGAGCGATGCCGGTCGCGTCCGGGTCGAGGTCCGGGACCTGGACGGTGAGGGTGGAGCCCGGCGAGAACCCGTCGAGCCGGTTCCAAGGCGCCGGATCGGGCCGCGTGCCCTGGGAGTTCGCGGGCAGCGCGGTCCGGTCGAGGGCGAGCCTGCGGCCGGTCGGGGAGCGTGGGTCGGGCCGGGTGAACCAGTCGTTGGGGAAGGGGAGGAGGCAGGCGGACGTGCCGAGCGGGTCACAACCGCTCTGCCTGCCCCACCCGTTGTCGGCGGGCAGGGCGGGCTGGCTGCTGCCTTGCTGAACAGGCCTGGTGCTGCCGGAATCATCGCCGTACGAGACCGGGGCGCCCGCAAGACTCAGGCCGAGCGCCCCGACCAGCGCCCCGACCAGCGTCCCCACGAGCCCGACCGACCGGAACCTCCCGTCGCGTGGCGCTCGCACCGTGCTCAGCCCTTCTGGAGCTGATCGTCGATGATCCGGGCGTAGTTCTCCTCGCCCTGCCGGTTGGGGTGCAGTGGCGCCGCGAGGTGCATCGGGATGAACCCCTCGATCCAGCGGTCGCCGGGCGCCGCGCAGGCGTCGTGGCCCTTGCTCGGGGTGCGCAGGTCGACGTACTCGGCACCGTGCGTGGCCGCGGCCTGGGCGATGGCGCCGTTCATGCGGTCGACACTGGCCTGCAAGTAGTCGGCGTCGACGCCGAGCACGGGCTGGAGCGGGAAGCATCCGCCGGGCTTGATGTAGTCGCCGTAGCCGACGGCGACGACACGGGCCCTGGGGGAGCGGGCGTGGATGCCGTCGAGCACCGCGGCGATTCTCGGCTTGAACTCCTCGATGCGCTGGGCGATTTGGTCCACACCACCCTGTGTGTACCTGTCCTTGCACGGGGTGGCGCCCGGGTCGAGCGTCATGCAGTTCTGGGCGACGCCGACGAGCCCGGTGTCGTTGCCGCCGAAGGTCAGAGTGACCAGGGTCGTGTCCGGGCTCAGCGCGTCGAACTGGGGCGGCTCGGTTCCAGTGGGCAGGCCGAGTACGCTGCCCGACTGGGGCTCGGTGGTGTGCTTGGTGCTGGCTCCGCTGCACGTCACATCCTTGAAGGAGGCGACGTTGAGGCGAGCGGCCAGCTCGTGCGGGTAGTTGTGCGTGGAGCGCCCGCAGGCCAGCGGGCCGGTGATGTCGGGGACGAGGGGGCCGGAGGCGAAGGAGTCACCGAGCGCCAGGTAGGCCTCTCCCGAGGCGGGGGCCGCCGGCCCGGGCTCGGCCGACGCGGCGCCGGTCCCCGCGCCCACCAGCATCCCGGCCAGCGCGACCGCTCCGAGTGAACGCTTGACGGGTCGGCGAGTCCCCGGTAACCGAGTTGAGTTCACGGATAACTCCTCTCATAGCCGTGCAGTCCTGTGGCCCTGTTCTTGCATCGCGGGACATCATGCAGACTTGGCCAACGTTCGTTAACTGGCGAGTACGGCAGACTTCGCGGAGGCCCTTTGTGACGGGCGACAAAACCGGGACCACACACGACCTCCGTATCGGCGGCCGCTCCCTCGCCCCCTTGCTGCGCGCCCGCGCCCCGCGCCTCTCCCAGCGGGTCCTGGAGCGGCTGCTCAGCGAACTCCCCACCTACACCGAACTCCCGCGCGAGGCGGTCGCGGGCGACGTCGCGGACATTGTGCAACACAGCGTCCGGCTCTTCGCCGACGTCCTGGAGCGGCGGCGGCCCGCCGCCGACGCCGCGCTCGCCCGGCAGCGGGAGTCGGCCGCACAGCGAGCCGAGGAGGGGGTGCCGCTGGACGCGATCATCACCGCGTACCACCTTGGCGTCGCCATGATCGCTGAGGAGCTGACCGCCGACGCCCGGCCCGGCGACGTGGCCGACATCCTTGAGCTACAGCGTCATCTGCTCCGCACACAGCGACAGTTGACGTCGGCCGTCAGCGCCGCCTATCTGGAGACGCGGCAGCTCATCGACAGCCAGGAAGACGGCGGGCGGCACGCCCTGATGGCCGCGCTCCTCGCGGGCGAACCCGTCGGGGACCGCTCAGGACGGCGCGGCGCACTGCGCCCCGCCGACTGGTACGTGACGCTCGCCCTGTTCCTCGTCCCACACCCGGACGAGACGGACCACGGCCGCGCCCCGGGCGCGGCGATCGCCGCGCGCCGCAAGATCCGCAGGGTCCGGGTGGTGCTCGACCGTTATGCCGGACAGCCGGTGATGACCGACCTCGACGCGACGGGCGGCACCGCCCTGGTCCCCGTCCCGGCACCACCGCCCTGGGACGAGCTGCGCGGGCTCGTCGCCGCCTGTGCGAAAGCGGCGGGCGCGCCCATCACCGCGGCGGCCGCCACGGCCGACCCTGCCGACCCGGCCGCCGTCCCCTCGGCGGTTTCCCAGAACACCGACATCGTGGAACTCCTGCTCCGCACCGGGAGACCTCCCGGTCTCTACCGCCTTGCCGACGTCCTCCTCGAATACCAGCTGAGCCGCCCCGGCGAGGCCCGCGACAGACTCGCCCTGCTCCTGGCCCCGCTCGACCACAAGCCGGTGCTCCTGACCACCCTGGAGACCTATCTCCGCGAGGACTTGGATCGCACTGCCACCGCCACGTCACTGCACGTGCACCCGAACACCGTGGCCTACCGGATCCGCCGTATCACCGAACTCACCGGGCTCTCCCCACACCGCCCGACAGACCTGCACCACCTCCACGCGGCGCTCCTGGCGAGACGTTGCGGCCCCTAGCCACTCCGGCCGGACATCTGCGTATCTCCTGGTCACCGGCCCGACGGTGGGGGAGTGGCGGTTCGTGGCGCTGTTGTCGCTGATCCCGCGGTGACGGTGGGCGAACGGGGCAACTCCGGGTCAGGTCTGCGGCTGCTCGACATCCGCGCGGATCGCGCGCATGATCGGAGCGACGCCCGGGGAACACGAGTTCCGGTGGTGGATCCGCTGTTTGCAGGACACGAAGTGGCCGAGGGCTGAAGGGGGCATCACCAGGTACGCCGAGCATGACAACGCCGGACGAGCCCACCGCAGCCTCGACCTACGTGCCCCGGACGACGACCCGAACATCATCCCCCTGCCCGCCGCCACGGTCGGGCGCGAGCGGATACTCGGTGGACTGCTCGACGAGTACCACACCACGGCACCCCGACCGCCGCAGCATTCGCCGGAAACGCCCAGCTCAGCAGCCTGATCGGAGTATTGACGCCTTTCAGGTCCGGAAGCTGCGGTACCGCTGCGCGTCCGCCGATCGCGACTCCGCATTACGCGACCACGCCCTGCGCTGGATGCCGCGGTGGTGGCCCGACCACCCGGAATACACCGCTCTCTTCGTCACCGACCCGCGAGCGGCGGACGCGCCCGGGAGGAGGGGCTCTGGATCCAGAACCGGATGCGGCACGTCGAGCGGCTGCGGACGGCTCCCGGAGTCGTGGCCCCCGCGTGGCCCCCGCCGTCTTCCACGAGCGGCTGTTGACCGGCCTGCGGCGGCTCCTCAAGGCCCGGGCCCGGGTCAAGGCCCGGGCCCGGGTCGGCAGCGCGGGCTGAGCCGCCCTGACCACCGGTGAGGCATACGCCCGCCCCGCCCACCACCAAAAAGGAACGAAGCCGCGCCGCCAACCGGATTACGCTCCCGCGAGTGACCACACGTCCGACGAACGAAGTTTCTATCCAGCAGTGGAACACGATGCCCCGCGAGGTCATGGAGGCGATGGAGCCTGACGGCGACTTCGCCAAACGTCATCTGATCAACCCGGTGCTGCTGCGCATGCTCGGTGACGTGCGGGGCCGGTGCGTCCTGGATGCCGGATGCGGCCAGGGCTACTTCAGCCGCATGCTGGCCACTCGCGGCGCCCACGTCACCGGCGTCGAGCCCACCGACGCGATGTTCGCCTACAGCCAGGAGAAGGAGCTTGCCCTCCAGCAGGGCATCCACTACATCCAAGCCGATCTGACCCGGATACCAGACCTGGGCAGCGGGTACGACGCCGTCGTCTGCAGCATGGTGCTACCCGCCATCCCCGACTGGAAGCCCGCCATGCGAGCCTGCGTGCAGGCCCTGAGACCTGGCGGGCTGTTCCTTTTCTCCGTCAACCACCCCGCCTTCGAGCAACTGCTGGCCACCTGGCGCAAACACGGGGAGTACCGCCTGAGGCGGTACCTGGAGGAATACGAGATCCCCCTCACCCACGCGACCGACTTCCACCGGCCGATCTCGGCCTACCTCAACGAACTGGCCGCGCTCGGATGCCGACTACGCGAGATCGCCGAGCCGGGCCTCGAACCCGACATCGCGCGGGAGACAGCGGACAGCGAACCTGGCATCGAGAGCTACGTCCACCTCCCCAACTTCTTGATCGTCGCAGCCGAGCATCCGTGAAAGCGGAGGTTGAACGACCTTCGCCCTGTCAGTGGTGTCTTGCATGATCGGCGCATCGGTCCTTTCAAGGAGACGGGGGAGCCTCATGTCGATCACAAACGAGCGGGTAGCAGGGCATGCGTTTCTGCGCCAGCTGTCGCGCGGGAGGAGATTGCTGAGGACTTCTGGTTTGTCGCATCGGCCTATGGGTTCACGGACGTGGACGTAGAGGAGATGATCGCCACCCGGGATTGGTGAGCAACGACCGGGAAAGCAGGCACAGGTCAGGGCCATTCGCTGAGGGCTGCGATCAGCACGGTCGCTTCGTAGCGGACGGCGAGCTTGTCATACCTCGTTGCCACGGCCCGGTGCCGCGTGACGCTCGCGGTAGTCGGTCTTGTCGAACTTCGGTGGGCGTCCACCTCGGGAGCCGCGCCTCCGCCGGTTCCGGGCGCGGTCTGCGGGGACCGGGGCGAGGTGATCGACTACACGGCGGTCGACTTCACCGGGGCGGTCCGCGACATCGACGTCGTGCTCGACACGATCGGCGGCGACACCGTCGAGCGGTCGCTCGAAGTACTCCGCCCAGGCGGTCACCTGGTGACGGCGGTCGCCGAGGAGGATTCGGAGCTCGCGGCCAAGTACGAGGCGGCGGGGATGCGCTTCAGCGGTATCGCGGTCGACCCCGATCCGGTCGCCCTGCGAGGTCTCGTCGAACTCGTCGAACAGGGCAGGCTCCGGGTCCACGTGCAGGAGACGTTCCCGTTCGAGCGCGTCGCCGTCGCGCACCGGCTGCTCGACGGCGGTCACCTCCAGGGCAAGCTCGTCCTCACCGTCTGATCCCGTCGTGGGGCCTCGCGCCAGGGGCTGGATGAGCGCAGCTCTCTTCCGCCGGCGGTGGCCGTACGCGACGCGGAAAGGGCGCCGGCCCCACGCACTCCCGGATGCACGCTCGGCTGCCAAGCGATGTCACAAATCGAGTCGCCTGCTCGTCCTCCTGGAGAACGGCATCCCGTCCCGGAGTGCCCGACAGTACTATTCTCTACAGAAGCGGATAATTCGTGTACGCCACCTACGTTACGGTCACCATCCTCGGCGCGGTCTTCAACGGTGCCGCCGCCGTCACCTACTTGATCGGTCACGAATACCCCAAGACCCAGGCGGACATGAAGGGCATACCCCGGAAGTGGGTTCCGGTACTGGGCACCCTGCTGGCGGCGGGCACCGTGGGGCTGCTGGCCGGGTTCGCCGTTCCGCTCCTGGGAACCCTCGCTGCCACCGGCCTCGTGCTGTACTTCATCGGCGCGATCATCGCCCACCTGCGGGTAGGCTCCCGCAACATCGTGGGCGGGATCGTGTTCCTGTCCACCGCGGCAGCCATCCTGGCGCTGGGACTGGTCGACCACGGCCCCTGGTAACCCGCAGGGCCCAGCAGCTCCCTGAGGGTCCTTTGCGCCGTGGGTGCGCCGGTCAACGACCTTGTGCCGTTCGGAAGCTCGTCGTTCCTGGTCAGGCAGGGTATCTGTACCCGTTGATCACACCGCCGGGTATTCGGGTGGGCAGAACCTGGTGAGTGGACGGGGCGGCCATGGACGTGGGGTGTTCCGGGGGAGGGGAGGGAGCTGCCGGCGAGCCCGGTGGGGGCGATGACCCGGGTGCGGTAGCCGGTACTTGCGAGGTCGAGGCTTGAAGAAGTGTGCCGAGCGCCCCTGGTCGCCGGGTGCTATGCGGTGGCCGGCAGCACATGATCGCCGACCTTGTCCGTGCTCAGGCACAGTGAGCAGACGGCCGCGTCGTGGGTGGCGCAGGCGGTCAGGTCGGGGCGTTCGTAGGGCTGGTGGCAGACGTGGCAGTCGAGGGTGAGTGCGCTCGGGTTGCCGTCGGTGTCCAGGAGAGGCTCGGCGATGCCGTCGTCGGTGCGGCGCAGATAGTACCTGCCCTTGGTGACGATCGCCATCAGCGGGGTGAGGATGAAGGCGATCACCGCCGCGGCGACCGGGGAGTACGGCTGGAGGGTGTCGCCGAGGACGTGGAAGTACATGGCGATCGACAGTCCGGAGGCTGCGACGAACGCCACGACGCCGACCGGGTTGACGGCGTGCAGCATGCCGCGGCGGAACTCCGGCTGAAGCGGGGAGAGCTTCAGCAGGTACTTGTTGATCCCGATGTCGGTGGCGACGGTGACGACCCAGGCGATGGCGCAGTTCGAGTAGAAGCCCAGGATGTCGTTGAGGAAGCTGAACATGTCGGCTTCCATCAGGGCCAGCGCGAAGCCCAGGTTGACCAGGACGAATACCATGCGGCCCGGATAGTGCTTGGTGACGCGGGTGAAGGAGTTCGTCCATGCCAGCGAACCGGAGTACGCGTTCGTCACGTTGATCTTGATCTGGCTGATGACCACCAGGGCCACGGCCAGCGGGATGACCATCCAGGAGGGCATCATCGCGTCGAACGCGCCGCGGAACTGCTGGATCGGCTCGGTCGCGGCGGCCGGGCCGACCTTGGCGAGGATGTACACGGCGAGGAAGACGCCGATGGCCTGCTTCAGCGCGCCGAGCACCACCCAGCCGGGGCCCGCCATGATCACGGCGGCCCACCAACTGCGCTTGTTGGCATCGGTCTTGGGCGGCATGAAACGCAGGTAGTCGATCTGCTCGCCGATCTGGGCGATGAGGGAGAGGCACACGCCCGCGCCGAGGAGTACGGAGGCGGTGTTGACGCTGCCGTCGCCTTCAGTACCGGTGTAGGCGAGGAAGCGGTCGACCGTGCCGGGATCGGTGGTGACCAGGTAGACCAGCGGGCCGACCATGAGCAGCAGCCAGATCGGGGTGGTCCACACCTGGAGCTTGCTCAGGGCCTTCATGCCGTAGATCACCAGGGGGATGACCATGAGCGTGGAGACGAGATAGCCCAGCCACAGCGGGAGCCCGAGGCCGAGCTTGAGGCCCTGAGCCATGATCGAGCCTTCGAGGGCGAAGAAGATGAAGGTGAAGCTGGCGAAGATGACACTGGTCAGCACCGAGCCGTAGTAGCCGAAGCCGGAGCCGCGCGTGATCAGGTCCAGGTCGATGTTGTAGCGGGCGCCGTAGTAGGCGAGCGGGAAGCCGGTGATGAAGATGACCACGGCGGCTACCGCGATTGCCACCAGCGCGTTGCCCGTGCCGTGCGCCAGCCCGATGCCGGCGCCGATGGAGAAGTCGGCCATGTAGGCGATGCCGCCGAGTGCGGTGGTGGCGACGACCATCGGGGTCCAGCGGCGGTAACTACGGGGCGCGAAACGGAGGGTGTAGTCCTCCAGCGTCTCCCGGGCCGCCTGGTCGGCGGCGGTCTTCGTCGCGCCTGTCGTTTTCAGCGGTGACTCGGTGGTGCTCATGTCGCGCCTCCCGGTGGTGCTGGGTGCCGGTGCTGCGATGCGGTGGAGAGCCCCGCGTGGCGTCATCGACAGAACGGGGGAGTCTCGACGGGTCGTCATGAGTCGTTCCGGCGGCCCTGTATACGACTCTGATCCCTCGGCCGATCACGCTAGGAAGCAGTTGTTACCGTCGGTTTCCTCTTGTCATGAACGCCATGTTTCCGGGGGCTCACGGCGCTGGCACCGCCGACCGCTGAAGGGGTCTTCCGCTCACGCCGGGGCCCTCGTTGGTAGGCCAAGCCGTCCTTCGACGCATCGCGCACCTCAAACCGCGTGCCTTCCGGACACTGTCCTCGACGTCAACTAACCGTCTGGGCGGCCAGGTTGAGCGGGACGCTCCCCGTTGAGCTGTCGTAGCAGGCCGAGCAGGGTTGCTCGGTCTGCGGACGGGAGGAGCGAGAAACACTCTTCCAGGACCTTGTTGCTGACCAGGTGGCCGGCGGCCAGAGTCTTTTCGCCGGCGGGCGTGAGGCGATGTTCGACGCGGCGTCCGTGGCCCGGTGTGCGCTCCACCAGTCCCTGGGCGGCCAGACGGCCCACGAGCGCTCCGAACGCCTGCTCGCTCTGGAATGTCACGGCGGCCAACTCGCGCGCCGACGCTCCGGGCCGGCGGCTGATGGCGCGCAACGCATCCCACTGCGCCAACGTCGTCCCGACCTCGCCCAGCGCACTGTCCAGCGCTCGGTGCTGCCGGTACTGCGCCTGCTTGACCGCGCGCCCCAAAACCTGCAGATCAGCATCCATGCTGCAAGTCTACCCGCATTGAAACTAGCTTAATTAAAGAAGCTTAGTTAGTGTGTGGGGCATGACAGCGGACATCAACTCCCTTGCCCACAACGCCTCGTGCGACGACCTCGCCCTCACCCTGTCCGAGGCGGGCACCGGCCGCCCGGTGCTCATCCTGCACGGAGGCGGCGGGCCCGCCACGGTCGCCGGCATCGCCGCACATCTCTCGTCCACCGCGCACACTCTCACCCCCGTGCACCCCGGCTGGGAGGGAACGCCTCGCCCCGGCTGGCTGACCGGCGTGGACGATCTGACCATCACCTACCTGCACCTCCTGCACGACCGCGGCCTGCGCGACGTCCTGGTCATCGGCTCCTCGCTCGGCGGCTGGATCGCAGCCGAGATGGCGGTACGTGACACAGCGGGTGTGATCAGCGGCCTCGTCCTGATCGACGCGGTAGGTGTGCACATCGCCGGCGAGCCGATCACGAACTTCTTCGCCCTCGACGCCCGCGGTGTGGCGGAGCATTCCTGGTACGACCCGGACCGTTACTACGTGGACCCCGCCGCCATTCCGGCCGACCAACGCGCCACCCGGCAGGCCAGCATGGCCACCATGCACGTTCTCGCAGGCGAGCCGTACATGCACGATACGAAACTGCTGCGCCGCCTGAGCCGTGTGGATATACCGGCACTCCTGCTGTGGGGGGAGAGCGACCGCGTGGTCACGCCCGCTTACGGCGCTGCCTACGCCGCGGCCTTCGCCGACGCCCACCTCGAAGTCATCCCCCGAGCCGGTCACCTGCCGCATATCGAACAGCCCGAAGTCACGCTCGCCCTGATCGAAGCCCACGCCCGTCGCACGACCACCTCCAACGCCACCTGAATTCCTCTGTGCGGAGTGCCTGGCGGTACTGCGTGATGACGTGTCCCATCTCTCCCGTTGCGGATTCCGTGTGCCGTTACCTGTTCCCCGGCGCGGTTCCGGCAGACGACCCCCGGCAGGCGACCCCCGCGATGCGGCGCCCGTACCGAGGGCCGCGTCGACACTCCTCGACCGGAGTGGGCGGCACCGGCCACTTCACCCGGGCCGCTTGGCCGGCTCGGCGCGACAACACCCTTTCAGGGATGAAGAGTTCCGTACCACCGGGGGTTCTCCGGGGCTTCCCCGATGCCCTGTCCGCCGCCCGGCTGGTGAGCTGGACTCATGGGATCACATCGGTTACGTCGTCGCCCTCTGGCACTGCTCTGCGCATGGGGCGCCCTGGCTCTCGCGACCCCGGCACTCGCAGACTCCTCCGACCCGCCCCGTCGCGCGCACGACCGTACGCAGGCGGCTCTCGACCGGATCGTCGCGCAGGGCACGCCCGGGGTCATCGCCCGCCACCTGCTCAACCACACCAGCGGCATCTCACGGCTCCTCAGAGGCGAGCTGCTGCCCGCCGCACAGCAGCGCCGACTGCTCACGGCCGTGTCCGTAGCGGGGGACAAGGGACATGGCGGTGAGGACGACCTGTACGGCCTCGGCATACGCCGCTTCAAGCTCGACGGGGACGGGGACGGCGACGGCGATGGCGATCGCGACGGCGACTGCTGGGCCTGGGGACACGGCGGCATGATCCCCGGCTCGGGAACCCGCACGGTCGTCTCCGGTGACGGGCGGCACGCCATGACGATGAACCGCAACGGTGACTGGGGCGAGCAGAAGCTGGAGGACGCCGCCGTCATCGCGGAGTTCTTCCGGTGAGCCGGCCCTCGGCGCCACCCCAGAAAGCCCTTGGACGGTAGCATTTCGCCTGCGGGCCGGATGGTGGACGCGGGGCCAGGGGGAAACGTGGAGAGCACCGGTCATCACAGCGACTCACTCGTCGTGCTGACCGCGCTGGACGTGGAGTACGAGGCCGTTCGGGCACATCTGGTCGATCTGCTGCCGCGAATGCACGCGTCCGGCACCCTGTTCGAGGTCGGCCGACTCGTCGGTACGTCATGGCGTGTAGCGCTTGCCGAACTCGGCGACGGCAACCAGGGGGCGGCCGTGCTGACCGAGCGGGCGATCGCCATGTTCCGCCCGCGGGCGGTGGCGTTCGTCGGGGTGGCCGGGGCGCTCAAGGGCGATATCGAGCTCGGCGACGTGGTCGTGGCCACGCATGTGTACGCGTACCACGGCGGAAAGGACGAGGACGGCGAGTTTCACTCCCGCCCGAGGGTCTGGCCGGTGCGCCAGGAACTCGACCAGCTGGCCCGCTTCGCCCGCAGGTCCGGTTCATGGACCGGATTGCTGCGGGACCGCCCGCCCGGCGCCTCCCTCCCGGCCGTCCACCTCAAGCCGGTGGCCGCCGGGGAGGTCGTCCTCAACTCCGCGGACTCGCCCCTGCGCCGGCAACTGCGCCGGAACTACCAGGACGCCGCCGCCATCGAGATGGAGGGCGCCGGCGTGGCGCAGGCCGCCCATCTCAACGCGGCCTTACCCGCCCTGATCGTCCGCGGCATCAGCGACCGGGCCGACGGGGAGAAGTACGACGCCGATGCCCAGGGCTGGCAGTCCCGCGCGGCCCGCCATGCCGCCGCCTTTGCTTTCTCCGTTCTCCGCGCACTGCCGCCCGGTGGCGATCCGGCCCCACCCGGGCCGGGAAATCCCACGGGCCCGGCGCCGGCGTACGAGGTGGGCCCGGAAGGGCCGGCGGCACCGGAGCCGGCACCAACACCAACACCGGCACCGGAGCCGGCATCGGATCCCGACGAGGGGAGGCCGTCGGACAGCGAGTCGGCCGCACACCGGCAGCTCCTCCGATGGGCACGGAGGTTCTCGGACGATCTGGACATCGTGGCCTCTCCCCGGCCGGACGGCGGCACCGGCTCCCCGCCGCAGCTCAGCGGCGGGCTGTATGTGCGGCGCACCGTCCAGGACCGGGTGATGGAGGCCCTCTACGACGGTGATCCGCAGGCAATCCTGGTGACCGGGGACGCCGGGAACGGCAAGAGCAGTCTGTTGTGGGGCATCGCCCAGGACCTGACCGCGCTGGAGGACACCGAGGTCTTCCTGGTGAACGCCGCCTGGCTGTTGCGCCCCCTGAGCGGCACCTCCGGAAGCCCCATGCTGACCTCCCGGACCGTGGTGTCCGGGGCGGACCATGCCCGGGCTCGGGGGCGCGCACCGGTCGTGCTCCTCGACACCGCCGATCTGCTGCTGCACGACGACTTCCACGAGATGGCGCTGCTCGACCTGTGCGAGGATCTCGCCGCCGCTGGTGTCCGCATGGTGCTGACCTCCCGGCCGGAGGAGGCGAACCGGCTGCGCACCGGCTTCGTCCGGATGTCGCTGGGCCCCTACGACGACGGCGAGATCCCCCACGCCATCCGTGGACACGCCGCGCTCTACTGCCCCGATGCCGTGCCCCGGGACGACGGGGCACGGGTGCGGAGGCTGATGGAGCCCGTCGCCCGCGGACTGCCGGTGCGCGAGGTGTGCAGAAGCCCCCTCCAGCTGCGGCTGCTGTTCGAACTCGCGCGGGACGACGGGGCGTTCCCCAGCGCCGAGATCGACGCCACCGGCCTCTACCGTCGCTACTGGGACCACCGGGTCGTCACCGATCGGCGCGTTTACGGCAACCAGAGCGCCACGTCGCCGGAGGATCTCTCATCGATCACCGGTGCGATCGCCGTCGTACTCATGTCGGCCGGCCGGACCGAGCTGTCCCACGAGGACCTGGTCGAGCGGCTCACCTCGGCGGACGCCGGCCCCCGCCCCTCGCGGCCGTACGAACCGGCCCGCGTCGGGGCGGCCATGGATCTGCTGATCGACCGGGGCGTGCTGGCCAGAGGAGCTTCGGACGGTATCCACTTCTTCCACCAGACCATGTTCGAGTACGCGGCCGCGCGTGGCCTGCTGCGCCTCACCGGGGTGCGAGCGCTGCGGTCGCTGTCCGAGTGGGTCGGCTCCCATCCCCATGACTTCTTCGTCGGGGCGATCCTCGAACAGTTCCTCATGCTCGCGGCGGGGCCGGAGCGGTATCGCGGCCCGGTACGGGACACGCTGAGGCGCATGGCGGCGCACCCGGACGCCGTGATCCTCCATACCGTCGCGGTGGCCGTCGCCGCCCGGAACCCGGCCGTGGGCGTGTCCGTCGAGCCTCTGCTCGCGACGGCGCCGCACGGCGTGGCCCGGCGGTACGCGGTCCTGGCCCCGACCGTACGCGACACGGACGTCGACGCACTCCTCCCGCTGCTGCGTGGGCTGTGGGAAAGGAAGGAACCCAGTCTGGAGGAGGCCGTGCTCGAAGCCCTGGAACGGCTGGCCGCGCAGAACTCGCTTGCCGTGCACGCCGCCCTGGCCGACTGGGGCTGCGTCCGGGAACTGACCGGGCGCCGTACGGGCAGCGTGGGCATCGACATCCTGCCTCGGCTTCTCGTGCTGACCTCACACCTCGATGTGGCATCCGCCCAAAGGGGTCTCATGGGGGTGCTCGACTTCGCCCTGTCCCGGGGGTTGGCGCAGCTGGCATCCGGTGTGATGACCCTCTGGGCGCGGCACTGGAGAACACTGGGCTCGCCGGAGTGGGCCGCCGCCGTCCAGAAGCGGATCGAGCGTGTGCGCATCCCGCCGAAGTCGGGGGACGTCGAAATCTTCCGAACAGCCCTGGCCAGGGTGGTGGCCGCCTCCTGGACCCATGACCACGGGCTCCCGGGCGACGGCGCCGACGGCCGTCCCGACACCGGAACCCACCCCTGGACCCACTGCCTCGACCATACGTTGGCGCTGCTCGAAGCGGACGACCAGGACACCGTGGGCAATGCCGGACTCATCGCCGTCACCGCGATCCTGACCACGCTGCCGCACGGACACTGGGCCATCGAGACCACCCTCGACCGCTGTCTGGAGATGACCGGCCACGGAGCGCCGCACGCACTGCAGCACCGCATGGTCTTCCCTTCGCTGCTCAGCAGCGACTGCGCCGCGGCAGAGGTTCTCATGCACAGGCTCGCGGCCATGCTGAAGGCACTGCCCTGCCCCGAAAACCAGCCGGTCACGCCCTCGAAACGGCGAGCACTGGTCGCCCGCCGGATCCTCGCCCACCGGGACGTTCCCCCGCACCGCGTCCGGCAGGTCCTGGAACACTCCGGCTGGGACGCCGACTCCGACATGTGGCTGTCCCGGGACGGCCTGGCGACGCTCCTGCTGCCGGCCGCGCTCGGCGGTCACCCCACCGCGGTCCACAGGATCGAGAAGGCGACGACCGCCCCCGCAGCCGCCCGGGGCCTCATCCGCCGTTCCCTGCACCGAGCGGTCACGGACGCCGGTCTCCACACCGAGCGCCACATCGGCCTGTTGGTGACCCTGTCACTCCTGGACGCCGACACGGTGCTCCTGGAGGCCATCACCACCGGCCGGGCCAAGAAGGGCACCGGTCCGCTGACTCCCCTCGCCCATGAGCGGGTGCTGGGCGCACTACGGGCATCGGCCCCGGCCCTCACCGGACTGATCGCGGACGAAACGGCCGAGGGCAACAGCGGCAAGCGGCAGCGCCAGGCACTGACGCTCTGGGAATGCTCCGTGTCAGCCGGTGTTCTCCCCGCGCCCGGCTTGACCGATCTCCTTCCGCGGTACGGCATCTTCTCCGATCAGAAGACCCGGGCGGCCTTTGTCGGGCTGGTGGGAACCATCGCCGCGCGCGAACCCGGCCAGTACCCCACGGCAGACCTCTTCCTTTCGGGGCTGGTGTTCGACGCCTCGGGAGACATCCCCCACCTCAACGACACATCGGCCAGCACCCGAAACGCGGCCCGGAAGGCGCTCCTCCACGCCGCCTGCGAGTCCGGCCCTCTCACCCACACGGCCGTCACCAAGGCCCTCGACCTGGCTTTCGCCCCACCGACCGACGCCGGACTGATCAGCGGGCTCGGCCAGCTGGTGCGCCGGCTCAGCACCGCACACGGCGCGGCACCCGCCACCGAGCTGCTGATCCGCGTCATCGGCAGGGCCGTGGCCTCACGACAGGGCCCGGCCGCGGAGAACCACCTGGCCAAGGCGCTCCGCGGCGCGATGGACAGCATCTTCGACCACGGTTCCCCGGCTGTGTACCGGAGACTGTGGGAGCACCTCAAGGAGCCTGGTGCGGAGGGCGACGTCGGCCACGTGGCTTTTCCGGAACGGTACGCCTTGGGGCTGGTGAGCTGCGCGGTCCGCCGGGCCTATCCGACAACCCGCCACGACTTGGAAGAACTCGTCGCCCACCCACGGGTGCCGCAGCGCACCAAGATGTGGATCAGCGACCAGCTCAGCGCCCGGTCCCGGGAGCACACGGATCACGACCTCAGCTGGGTACTGGGAGGTGAGGGGCCTGACCGGCACCTCTCACACCCCGTCAACCCGAGCTGAGGACCGGAGTCGACCGCTACGACTAAGAAGCATCCAGCCGACTCCCGCGCCAGGCGCAGTGCTTGCGAGGCTGCGATGCCGGCGCAGCACCGTGTCAGGACGCACGAGCAGCCGCACCCGTCGCAGAACCGGCAATGCCAGCCGGTGCAGCAGCACCGCCAGGAACGCCCGATCGCCCGGAGTGAACTGTGCTCGATCATCGCTGAGTTGGCGTTCGAGCACCGTGATCTGATGGCGGAAGGTCAGGATCTCCGCGTCCTTGTTCCGGTCGCTCATCGGCAGCAGACGCGGCAGCGCGAACGTGTTGGTCACTCCCATGCAGGCCAGTCGCAGCTGCACGGTCGATCATCATGACGCGCCCGCTACCGGCTACGCGAGAGCGCCGACTCGAGCGACGGGGCCGACGACCGCCAGTCCAGGTGCGCGCCTCCGACCAGGGCGGATGGCATTCTCGGCAAGCGCAAGCTCCTTCAGGTCGACGTGCTCTCTCCTGCACGGCAACACCGTGCTCCAGCGGCTCGACAGGATCACCCAACTGCTCGGCAGCACATGGCGGAACTCGGAGTCGTCGCGAGTGGAGCGGAGCGGCGTCAGGAGTAGAAGCGCACGTAGTCGAAGCGTGCGGTCACGCCCTTACCGGCCAGGGAGACGAGGCCGATGCGCGGGTCGGAGCCGGCGGGCAGATGCCAGACCCCGCCCCAGATGTAGTGCTTCCCGTCCCGGCTCGTGGCCGGCTGGAATGTGTGTTCGCCGGTCTTCGGATCGACGGTGTGGCGCAGCCGCAGCCACATGGTGTCGGCCGACGGGCCCAGCTGCATCTCCGGCCAGCTGTCACGGTCTCGGCCGATCCACAGGAAAGCCTGCCGTGACGGGCCGGTCCGTGTCGGGGCCAGATGGATTGAGTTCTCCGGGCTCTGGAAGGCGATCATCCCGGCCTGGCTGCGCCCGTCGGGGGCGTCGGTGATCGGGAAGTGCAGCTTGGTCTCGACCGTGTAGGTGCCGGTCGGAGCGTCACGGAGCAGCGCCGATGCCATGGTGCCCTTGCCGGAGAAGTCGGCATCCTGCGTCGGCCACACATACTGGCCGTCGGTGACCTTCCCGTCGGCGGGGCCGAACCACGTCCAGCCGTCCAGCTGGTTGTCGTCGAAGTCCTCGTCGTACTCCGGCAGCCGGGTTCCGATGTGGGGGTCCGGCTGTTTGACGGTCACCGGCCGGTAGAGCCGGGTCACGCCGACGTTGTCCACCTCGCCGGCGCCGCGGGTCGAGGCGGCACCGCCACGGCGCCAGTCCTCGGGCACGTCCACCTTCAGCTCGGCCAGCGGCATGTCGAGCATGGCCGAGCTGACCTGAACATGCGCCGCCCCGTCGCGGATCTCGGCCGTGAGCGAGTGCCAGGTCCGCGGATCGGCGTTCGTGTGCAGACGAGCGGTCCGCTTCCGCACCACCTTCCGGTCCCGGGTGACCTCGACGGAGAGTGTGCCGGTGGAATCCAGCCAGGCCACGGCGTGGTCGGACGGGCCCGCGGACGCCAGGACCAGGCCGACCCGGCCTTCGTCGTCGCGCAGCCGGACGTCGGCCTCGATCCTCACATCGCCGTCCGGGGCCCGACGCGGCAGCAGCAGCTGCGGGACCGCGGCCCGGGACCGGCTGCGGGCATAGCGTCCCGAGTCGGGATCCGAACCCGTGGTCCAGGAGCCGTGTCCGGGGATGTCGAAGTGGACGAGGCCGTCCTCGAAGGTGCTGCCCGCGTCCCATGCGCCGGTCGGCGCGGTCTGCCGGTCCTCGCTGGTCCAGGCCCCCGCGCGGACCGTCGGCCAGCCGTCGATCCAGTCGAGCCGGTCCATCACGCTCGGCCGTCCGCCCCAGTGGGGATCGCTCTCGTGGCGGTCGAATCCATTGGTGAGGATCCAGTCCTGGCCCGATTTGTCGACCACGTTCGCCGAATGGCCGGTCGCGACCCACTTGTTGCCGTTCGGCGCGTTGACGATCGTGCCGCCCGGGTGCAGATCGGCCAGGCCGACGCTCTCGGCGTCCTTGAACGGGCCCATGGGGTTCTCGGCCCGCCCGACGAACACCGGATAGGCGCCCTTGTCCCGGGCACAGCAGCCCAGGCCGGAGTAGAACAGGTAGTACCAGCCGTCGCGCTTCACCGCGTACGCGGCCTCGCCGCGCCGGGCGCCGACCACCTGCACCGGATCGCCGACCGGCGCGGTGCCCTCCTCGTTCAGACGCACCGCCTGGATTCCGCCGTCGCGGAACGAGCCGTAGTAGAGGTACTTCTGGCCGTCGGAGTCGACGAACACCGACGGATCGATCTGATTGACCGTCGTCCCGTACGGCAGCACGGGGTGACCGATGTCCTTCCACGGGCCGGCCGGATGGTCCGACGTGGCCAGCGCGATGGTGTTCTTGTCGCCGCCGGCGACCGAGTAGTAGAGGTAGTACTTGCCGTTGATGTAGCGGATGTCGGGTGCCCAGTAGTAGGTCGTCGCGAAGTCGCGCCACTCCGGGTGGTTGTCGGGCCCGAAGACGTCACCGACGTAGGTCCAGTTGACGAGGTCGGCCGAGCGTGTGATCGGCATGAAGTGCTGTGACTCCCAGGGGCCTCCCTGGTTGTCCCGGCGCATGCTGGTCTGGGTCGCATAGGCGTACCAGTAGCCGTCCTTGCCGCGGATGATCGACGGGTCGGAGAAGGCGTCCGCGACGTTGTCCATCACGGGGTTCTGGTACGTCCCGGGCTGATCGGCGGGATCGGCCGCGGCCGGTCCGGGATGCGCACTGCCGAGGCCGAGGACCATGAGCAGGGCGAGGAGGGCGGCGCCGGGTCTGCCCCGGAGCGCGGGGAATCGTGCCGGCTTCCATGTCATGTCGGGGACTCTCCTTTGCGGATGACGGATATGCCGGAGGTGGGTGTGCGGCGCGGAGGTGGCTCAGACGACGACGAGGGCCGCGATGCGCCAGAGGCCGTTCAGCTTCGAGCCGGTGATCTCCAGGTCGGCGGTGCGCCCATCGGCTCCACCGTCGAGGGCGAAGGAGAACCAGACGAAGGCTCGGCTCGGCAGGCTGTCGTCGCCGGAGCGTCCGAGGACCGTGCCGTCCTCGGAGATGGTGGTGACACCCGAATCGGTGAGGGAGTCGCCGGTCAGCACCCACACCGTGTGCTCGCCGGCCGGCACCGGGACGCGCAGGACGGTGGGCTTGCCCCGCTGCATGACGATGTCGCGGCGCAGATCGTCGGCGTTGCCCCGGTCACGGGTGTTCGGCCGGTCGCCGACCCAACCGAAGCCGCGGTCGGCGGAGTAGACGTCCTCGGGGGACAGCCTGGTGTATCCGGTCAGCAGCGGGCTGGACGGCGGGCCGGCGTCGAACGCCGTGGCCGCGTCATCGGGGTGTGGTGTGGTGACCACGGACACCGACCGGCCGTGCTCGATCTCCTCGTCGCCGCTGGTGAGCCGGATCTCGACGGTGGCGAATCCCGGAGTGGGCACCGGGGTCGCGGTGACGGTCAGCTCTCGCTCGGCTCCGGCGGTGACCGTCACGGTCCGCTCGGTGCCTGACCAGCCGTCGGGGGTGACGAGGCGGGCGGTGACATCGCGGTCCTTGGTGCCGGTGTTGCGTACCAGCACCGTGACCGGGTTGGCCCGGCCCGCCCACCACACCGGATCCGCCACCGCCCTCATGACGACCAGGGACGGCACCGGGGCGCCGGGGTCCGTGACGGCGAACGCGGACAGCCGCCAGGGGCCGCCCACCCCCGTGAACGTGATGTCCGTGGTGCGGCCGGTGGCACCTCCGTCGAGGGGGAGCTCCAGCCAGGTGAAGGTCCCGCCGGGCTGCTTCGGACTGGTGGCGACCGTGGCGCCGTCGACCGCGACCCGGGTCGGCGAGGCCGTGGCACCGGTGTCACCGACCAGCGCGTACCCGGTGTGCTTGCCGGCCGGCAGGGCGACGCGCAGCACCCGGGACGCGTTGTGCCAGAGGTGGTCGCGCAACAGGGGCTCGCCACCGCGGTCCCTGGCCGACGGGGCGGCGCCGACCCAGCCGTGGCCGGCCGACGCCGACCACGCCGACTCGGGGGTCAGCGCGTCGTAGCCGGGCATCGACGTCCCGTTCCGTGGACCGGCGTTGAGCGCCTTGAGGCAGCGCCTGCCCTCGGGGGCTACGACCAGGGACGGCGGGCGGCCGTCGAGCCGGGTGAGCTTCGGCGCCACCTCCAGGTCCAGGGCGGCGACGGTGCCCGACAAGGGGGGCGTGACCGGCAGTTCGAGCTCGGCGGTCGCAGCGCCGGCCGCGGACTGCTCGGCGGGCTCGGTGCGCCAGTCCGCCGCCGGTGGCCGCAGCGCGACCGTCAGGTCGCGGTCCCGCGCCGAGGCGTTGGTGACGGTGACCGGCAGGAGGTTCGGCCGGCCGCCGAGCAGCACCCGCGAACCGTTCAGCGCCGCTTGCAGCCATTCCCGCCGCGCGTCGACGACGCGGCTCTTGTCGAAGAAGAATCCGACCACCGTGTCGCGCCAGAACCTCGCGTGCGCCCGCTGGGCCTCGATCCCCGCCTTGACGGCGGCATGGCGCTGCCGGTCGACTTCCCCGGACAGTTTGCTCCATCCGGCGAGGAACCGGTCGATGCGGTCGACCCCGGTGAAGTGCGTATCGTAGATGTGCTGGATGACGGTCTTGCCCGACCGCAGTCGATGGTCGTACGGCACCCAGTGCATGAACAGCAGCAGGTCGTCGGGACAGGTCGCCGTGGACTCGTAGTGCTTCTGCCACAGCCGTGGGTAGAGCCCGGTGAAGCCGCTGCCGGTCGCCTCGGTGCGGTCGAAGCCGGTGCCCTCGGTCGTGGAGTGGTGTGACTGGAAGAGGGTGCCCAGCGGGCTCGGGTCGAGATGGTCGCCACCGGGGTCGGTGAGATAGCCCATCCCCAGCGGCGAGGTGTAGTCCTCGTACGTCCGGCGCGAGTGCACGAGGATGTCGGCCACGACCTCGGTGACCGCGCCGTCGGTGCCGAAGGTCAGCCCGGCCCACTCCGCGGCCAGGTCCCGGGGATCGGCGTCCGGGTCCCAGCACATCCTGCCGAAGGCATAGGTGTTCGCCGCTCCCATCAGATAGCCGGTCCAGTTGCGGGCGTTGCCGAAGTTGCTGACCCCGGCGATGCCCGCCCGCGGCGCACGGCCGTCGCCGGCCGCGAGGATGTCGGCGACGGTCGGTCCGGTGCCGGGCCCCCGCGTCGGGAAGGTCAGCACCTCCCGCCACAGCGGAGCCAGATAGGTGGCGTGGAGCGTGTGGCCCGTGTACTCCTGTGTGAGCTGGAGTTCCAGCATCTGGTTCGTGTGCCGCATCGCGCCGAACAGGGGGTGTACGGGCTCGCGGATCTGGAAGTCGATCGGTCCGTACTTGGTCTGGAGGATGACGTTGTCCTCGAACGTGCCGTCCAGCGGGGCGAACACCCGGTACTGGTACTCCGCCCAGTCGCTGAAATCCTCGTGGACGAAGCTGCGCCAGACGATCTGCCCGTCGTGCGGGGCGACCGTGCGAGCCAGCATGTTCGCGCCCTCGGCATGGGTGCGTCCGTAATCCAGCGGGCCGGGCTGCCCCTCCGAGTTCGCCTTCACCAGCAACCCGCCGAATCCGGGCAGGCTGTTGAAGATTTCGGCGCTCTTGTCCTGCCACCACCGCTGGACCCGTCGATCGGCGGGATCGGCCGTCGTGATCGGATCCGCGTCGTCCGCGGTCAGGATCATCGGACTGGCGTAGTTGACGGACAGCCAGACGGAGATGCCCCATGACTGGAGAAGTGCCGCCAGGGGTCTGAGCGCGGTCAGCATCTCGCCGGTGATGAAGTCGGCGTCGGCGTTCACATTGTTGAGCACCGAGGCGTTGATGCCGATCGATGCCATGGACCGTGCGTAGTCGACGAGCCGGTCGGAGATGTCCGGCAGCTTGTCCCACTCGAAGAGCGAAGTGCCCGCGTAGCCACGCTCGACCGACCCGTCGAAGTTGTCCCAGTGATTCATCATGCGCAGCGCGGTGCGCGGTTTCTCCACGACGGACAGCTTGTGCAGTGGCCGCTCGAGCTGGAGCAGACGGATGAGATGGAAGACTCCGGCCAGCACGCCCCGATCGCTGCGGGCCCCGACGACCAGTCGCCGCCTGCCCGGCGGTCCGGTCATCTCGATCACGTACCCCTGCTCACCGATCCGGGCCAGCCGATCGGGGCTCACCTCGGAGCGCACGACCGGCGACTCGTCCACCGTGCCGATGACGACCGAGGCGCGATCGGCGGGAACCCGGGCCGGTTCGCTTCCGGTGAGGCCCCGGGCGGCTCGGCGCAGTTCCGACTCGGCGTTGCCGATGACCTGGCCCTCGCCCTGACGTGCCAGACCGGCCAGGGCCTTCCGGTACTCGGCGAGCCGCCGGGGATCGGCGGTGGGACGGTAGCGCAGCCAGAGTTCGTAGCCGTCCTCATCGGGGGTGCCTGCCGAATCGGGGGTGCCTGCCGATAGGGCGAAGCCGGCCGCCGTGCTCCACGGGCTCAGTACGGTGGCCAAGGCGAGAGCGGATGCCTGGAGGACTCGGCGACGACTGTGCCCGTACTCGGATGGCGCCATTGCGGTTTCTCCTCTGCGGAATCAGATGGCGAGACGCGCTATGTGCGGGTTCGGGTGAGAATTTCGCGCAGTTCGGCCAGGGGAATCTTCGGTTGGCGGTCCGGTGTGAGCAGGCCGTTGATCTCTTGTTCCGTGTCGGTGAACTGGGTGTAGCAGTAGCCCGCGAGCCCGGAGTCCACCGCGGCGGTCACCAGGTCGGCGAGGCGTTCCGCGAACTCCTCCTTCGTGGCCACGGTGTCGTAGCCGAACCACTCGGCGCCCTCGGCCGGCTCGAAGGTCGCGCCGCCGAACTCGCTGAGGACGACGGGCTGCCCTTGGTGGCGGACGCCGTCCAGGGTCAGCCGTTTGGCGCCGGGCCACTGCTCGGCGAGCTCGCCCTGCCGCAGCGAGGCGTGGCCGTAGCGCCTGCGCAGTACGTCCCCGTGCTGGGTGTAGTCGTGGACGCCCCAGATATCGGCGGCGGAGATCTCCCAGCCGTCGTTGGAGACGGCGGGGCGGGACGGGTCCAGGGCCTTGGACAGGTGGTACAGGGCGTCCATGAAGTGGCGCTGCGCGGGGACGAGCGCCGGGTTCGGCACGGACCAGGACTCGTTGATCGGGACCCAGGCGACGATCGAGGGGTGGCTGAGGTCGCGGGAGATGGCTTCGGTCCACTCGGCGACCACGCGCTCGACGGTCTGTGCGCCGAAGGCGTACGCCGACGGCATCTCCTCCCACAGCAGCAGCCCGAGCCGGTCGGCCCAGTACAGGAAGCGCGGGTCCTCGACCTTCTGGTGGATACGCAGCCCGTTGAGGCCGATCTCCTTGGCCAGTTCGACGTCGCGGCGCAATTCCTCGGCCGAGGCCGACAGATGCGATGCGGGCCAGTAGCCCTGCTGGAGCGCGAACCGGAGGAAGTACGGCTTGTGGTTGAGGAGGAAGACGCCGTCGTCCCAGCCGATGTCGCGCAGGCCGAGGTAGGACGTCGCACGGTCGACCGGTGTGTCCTCGGCCGCGTCGCGCAACTCCACCACGGCGTCGATGAGTTGCGGCCGCTCCGGACTCCAGAGCAGCTCGTCGAGATCCTGCCCGTGGCGCAGGGCGGGCACCGCGACATCGAACTCCGTCTCCTGGCCCTCGATCAGCGTCCGCTGCTCGGCGAGCACCCGCTCACCTCGCGTGAGGCGGACCGTCACGGTGAGCGGGCGCTGCGGCCAGTGGCCGAGCCGCAGCCGGCAGCGGACGCGGGCGTGGGCGACCTCGGGGGTCCAGTGCAGGAGCGCGATGTGCTCGGCCGGGACCTCTTCCAGCCACACCGGCTGCCAGATCCCGGAGGTGCGGTGGTACCAGATGACATGCGGATCCCGGCGCCAGTCCTGCTTGCCGCGGGGCTGTGCGGCGTCGAGCGGCTGGTCCTCGGCGCGAACGACGACGGTCTGCTCGCCGTCCCGGTCGATGGCGTCGGTCAGATCGCAGGTGAAGCCGGTGTGCCCGCCCTCGTGCCGTCCCACCAGGCGGCCGCCCAGCCAGACCTCGGCCCGGTGGTCGACCGCACCGAAGTGCAGCAGGAGCCGCCGCCCGGCGGTCGGCCGGGACACGTCGATCGTGCGCCGGTACCAGAGCACGGGGTGGAAGGCGGTGTCCGCCACGCCCGAGGCCGCGGACTCGGGCGGGTAGGGCACGGTGACGGTGCCGGTGAACGGTGCGGAGTTCGCCGGGTCCATCCAGCGGTCGGCGCGACCGCGGTCCTCGTCATCGTGGGCGAACTGCCAGGGACCGCCGAGGTCGCGCCAGTCGGGATCGCGGATCAGCTGCGGCCTCGGATGGCCTGCGGCGTCCAGGTGCGGGTGGGGCATGCGTGAACTCCGGTGGTGTGGTGCGTGGGTGGGGGATGGGAGGGTGCCGCGCTGCCGTTCAGTTCTCCTGGGCGTTCACGGGCTCCTGGGCGTCCGCGGGGGAGCGGAGGTCCACGACCGTGGCGGCGAACGCCAGTGGGCCCGGCAGCAGCGGGATCAGCAGCGGAATCGACCAGGCCAGGAGCCCGCTGAGGATCACTGCACCGGCCAGCAGAAGGCTGCCGCGCGGGTTCGCGGCCGAGCGGAGCAGCGCTTCGCGTGCGGACAGGACGTGCGGTGCCTCCAGCGAGGCCGCCCGTAGCGCCACGACCGCGGCGCCCAGGACGAGCAGCGCGAGGGCGGGCGCCATGACGGCCGCTCCGGGCAGCGCGGCACGCATCAGCGCGGCATCGATCAGGACGACCACCGCGAGCAGTGGCGGCACCAGACCGAGGGCCGCCGACCGCGCGGACAGGTGGGCACGGAGGTGTGCGCCGTACGTACCGGCCCTGACCTGCACGCCGTTGCCCGCGGCCCCCCGGAGCGTCGCGGACGCCGCGGCGAACGCGGCCGGGGCCGTGACGACCGGCAGGCAGGCGAGGCTGGTGAGCAGGCCGATGAGCAGCATGTCGGCGAAGAGGGTGAAGCCGGAGCCGAAGACCTCTCCGGGTTCCCGGCGCTCGCGCCCCGGCGCGATCGGTGCGTGGGCCATGGTGTGCCGTGTGTCGGCCATGGTGTGCCTCACCCCTTCAGTCCGGACGTGGCCATGCCCTGCACCAGGTAGCGCTGGAAGACGAAGAAGAACAGCACGATCGGCAGCACCGAGATCACCGACATGGCGAACATGGGCCCGTACGCGGAGGTGCTGGACTGGTCGACGAAGCTGCTCAGGGCGAGGGTGATGGTGTACTTCTCCGGCGCGAAGAGATAGATCATCTGCGTGAAGAAGTCGTTCCACGTCCAGATGAACGTGAAGATGGCCGTGGTGATCAGCGCGGGCCGGGCCAGCGGCAGGGTGATCGACCAGTACGTACGGAAGGGACCGCAGCCGTCGATCCGCGCGGACTCCTCCAGCTCACGCGGCAGGCCGCGCATGAACTGGACGATGAGGAAGACGAAGAACGCCTCGGTGGCCAGGAACTTCGGCAAAATCAGCGGCCAGTAACTGTCCACCAGGCCGAGCCGGTTGAAGATGATGTACTGCGGGATCAGTACGACGTGGTGCGGCAGCATCAGCGTCGCCACCATGAAGGCGAACATCACCTTGCTCATGCGGAAGCGCAGCCGGGCGAAGGCGTAGGCGGCCAGCGAGCAGGACAGGACGTTGCCGAGGACGGCGCCCCCCGCGATCAGCAGGGTGTTGCCGAGCAGCTGGGTGACCGTGACGCCCGAGACCCCGTCCAGGGCGGTCGTGTAGTTCGACCACTCCAGGTGGCTGGGCCACAGGTCGAGGCTCGTCATCACCTCGTCGGCCGGCTTCAGCGAGGTGGCCAGCAGCCAGGCCAGCGGATACAGCAGGACGAGCAGCGCGACGGCCGAGACCGTATGCGGCAGCCACCGCTTCGTGGCGATGTTCATCGGCCCTCCTCGTCCGCGTAGAAGACCCAGGACCGGGAGGTCCGGAACAGGATCAGGGTGATCGCGCCGATGGCGATCAGCAGCAGCCAGGCCATCGCCGCCGCGTATCCCATATGCGAGGCCGTGAAGCCGCGCTCGTACAGGTACAGCGTGTAGAACATCGTGGAGTCGGCGGGGCCGCCGTCGCCGCCGCTGATGGCGAAGGCCGGGGTGAAGACCTGGAAGGAGTTGATGACCTCCAGGACCAGGTTGAAGAAGACGACCGGGGACAGCATCGGCACGGTGATGGACACGAACTGCCGCCAGCGGCCGGCGCCGTCGAGCGCCGCGGCCTCGTAGAGGTCGGGCGAGATCTGCTGGAGGCCCGCCAGGAAGATCACCATGGGCGCGCCGAACTGCCACACCGTCAGCAGGACGATCACGTACACCGCGAGATCGGGGTCGCCGACCCAGCCGCCGGTGTGGATGCCGACCGAGTCCAGGACGTCTGCGACGGTGCCGCCGTCGTTGAACAGCGCCTTCCACACCAGGGCGATGGACATGCTCGCGCCGAGCAGGGACGGCGCGTAGAACGCGGAGCGGTAGAAGCCCCGGCCCCGGCTGAGGTTCCTCAGCAGCATCGCCACACCGAGGGCGAGGCCCAGCTTCAGCGGGACGGCCACGACGACGTACAGCATCGTGGTGCCGACCGACCGCCAGTAGCGGGGGTCCTCGGTCAGCATCTCCCGGTAGTTGCGCAGCCCCACCCAGTGCGGCGGGTCGAACAGGTTGTAGTCCGTGAACGACAGGTACAGGGACACGGCCATCGGCACGAGGGTCAGCACGACCGCGCCGATCATCCATGGGGAGAGGAACACATAGGCGGGCCACTGCCGTTCCCGCACCTGGCGCCGCTTGCTCTTCCGCGGGCTCGGCCGCGTCGTACGGGCGGTGCGTTCGGGCGCCCTCGTCGTCGAGACCGTGCTCATGACTCCAGCTCCCGGTTCGCCTCGTCGATGAATTCACGTGCCGCCTGCCGCGGTGTGGCCATGCCGTACATCACGCGCTGGTAGCCCCGATTGAGCGCCGTCTGGATCGCGAGGTCGCCGGGCGGCGGTGCGGTCGGCGGGGCATCCAGGCCGTACTTCTCCATCGTCTGCGCGTAGTCGTAGATCTCCCGCTCCGGTCCCTCGAGCGCCTTGGCGACGCGGGCGGCGATCTTGCGGTTGGGCGGGGTGGACCGGGAGAAGCCGAGGATGTCGCCGGCCCGTGGGTCGTTGAGGAGGAAGTCGATCAGCTGGGCCGCCTCCTGGGGGTGCTTGCTGTTCGCGCCGATGCCGAGGAGCATGCTCGGCTTGAAGTACGCGCCCTGCCGCCCGTCGGTCGTGGGCACGGGTGCGAAGTGGATGTCCTCGCCGAGCAGGGCCGTGTATCCGGGGAACGGCGCGTCCCAGGTGAAGTCGGCGGCCGCGAGACGGCGGCCGATGGGGCTGGTCTCGGTGCTCCCGGCCTGCACGGTGTCCCGGGCCTGGGCGATGGCTCCCTCCCTGCGGAGCCGGTCGCGGAACGACCAGAAGGCGGTCAGGTCGTCCTCGTTGAAGCCGAGTTCCGTCTGGTCCGCGTAGAGATTCTTGCCGCGGCTGCGCAGCCAGGTCTCGAAGACGTCCTCGTTGTCGCCGCCGTCGTTGGAGCCCGTGTAGGGGCGTCCGTCGGGGGACTTCAGCCCCAGGGCGGCGATCTTCTTGTTGGCCTCTGCCCAGTCCTGCCAGGTCCAGCTGGGCCGGGGCGTGGGGATACCGGCCTTTTTGTAGACGGCGGAGTCGTAGGCGTATCCGGTGATGCCACGCCCCATGGGCAGGGCGAACTGCCTGCCCTTGTAGGTGCCGGTGCGCAGGAAGTCCTGGTCCATGTCGGAGGTGCGGATCGTCCGGCCCTTGATGGCACCGTCCAGCGGCATGATCGCCTTGCCGCCCGCGTACTGGGAGATCTGCCGGTAGTCGAGCTGCACCACGTCGGGTACCCCGCCGCCGGCGGCCTGCGTGGCCAGCTTCTGGAGATAGGAGCCGAAGTCGCTGTTCGATGTGCGCACGGTGACACCGGGGTGTTCCTTCTCGAAGAGGCGGACCGCCTTCTCGGTGCGCGCGGCACGGTCGTCGTTGCCCCACCAGGAGAACCGGAGGGTGATGCCGGACGTGTCGCCGCTCGCGGCGGAGCACGCGGAGAGCGTGCCGGTCAGGGCGGTGCCGAGGCCGACGGCGGCAACGGCCAGGACGGCCCGGCGGCTCGGGTGTGGGAGCCGGCCGCAGTTGACGGTGGGCCAGTCGTAGACGCGCAGCCGGGACACGCCGACCGCCGCGGGAAAGCCGTCGTACGTCGCGCTCACCATGTGTGCCTGTCCAGGTGAGCGGTGACCTGCTCGCGGTCCCAGGCGCCGTCGGCGACGGTCACGCGGTAGCCGCGGGAGAGGGTGTCGCCGGGGGCGAGGACGAGCTCCTCGTGGAACGCCCAGGACGGCGCGACCGCGGCGAACGGGTCGCTGCGCACGAACCAGTGCGCAGGGTGCGTCCCCTTGTCGCCCGCGTGGTCGTTGGCCGGGGCGTGCTCGAAGACGACCGTGGCGTGGCCGTCGCGCCCGTCGTGCTCACCGACGTACGCCAGCCAGGGCGCCTGGCTGCCCATGAGGTCGCCGCCGTCCGCCTCGGCGGTGAAGACGTGGCCGTCGCGGAAGGCGCGCGGGCCCCGCCAGAACAGGCCGGTGTATCCGGCCGCCGGGCGGCCGTGGGTGGTGGGGCTGCCGAAACGCAGCGGTTCGGTACGGCGGTTGGTGACCGCCGAGGTCCACGTCAACGACCAGCTGCCGGCGCGCGGATCGACATCGCTCACCTCGATGCGGCGCTCCTCCTCGGCCCACAGCTCACCGTCGTACGGATGCCAGGTCAGGCGCTCGGCGATCACAGCCCGGCCGTCCTCGGCGGCGACCTCCTCGAAGGCGGCGTGTGCCATCGAGCCGATCCGCTCCGGCAGCGCGACATACCCCTCGCCGTGGACATAGGTGTTCCCGCCCCACAGGTTCTGGCCCGACAGATGGGAGGCCGTCAGCTGGAGCCCCTTGTGCCAGCGGTGGTCGTTGGGGCGGTAGTCGGTGACGAGTCCGCCGGAGAGGGTCCGGACCGGGTGCAGATACGGCTTGGGGGACTCCCACGCGGCTTCGGGGCGGTACACATAGGCGAACAGTTCGGTGCCGGTCGCCTCGTGGGCCACAGTGATGCGGTCGCCGTGGGCGTGGGTCAGTGCGAGCGTCATGCGTGGGCCTCTTCCTTGCGGGCGGTGTCCGGCGCCCAGCCCTGGGCGCCGCCGTGCAGCTCGGTGTAGTAGGGGTCGCCGGGGCCGATCTCCCCCGCGCGCACCGGGGCGTCGGTGAACGCGGACTTGTACAGGGCGGTGATGAACTCGAGCGTCTGCCGGCCACCCGCGCCGCTGGTCGCGTGGCGGCGTCCCGCCCTGATGTCGGCCACCAGGGCGCGGAGCTGGGCCAGGTGCGAGCTGGGCTCGTCCGTGCCGAAGTCGCGCCAGGCGGCCACGGTCTCCTCGGGGACACCGGGAGCCGGGGTGATGCGCCAGTCCGCGTTGCGGTAGCCGTAGAGGTGGGTCAGTTCGATCGTGGCGAGCTCGCAGTCGATACGGATCCGGCTCACCTCGTCGGGGCTCAGCACACTGTTGACCACGGTGGCCACGGCGCCGCTCGCGAACCGCACCTGCGCCGTCGACACGTCCTCGGTCTCCACGTCGTGCACGAGCCGTGACGCCATCCCCCGCACCTCGCTCCAGGGCCCCATCAGGTCCAGGAGCAGATCGGTCTGGTGGATGCCGTGTCCCATGGCGGGCCCGCCGCCCTCGGTCGCCCACCGTCCCCGCCACGGAACGGAGTAGTAGGCGGCGTCCCGGTACCAGGTGGTCTGGCAGTGGGCGACGAGCGGGCGGCCGAACGCCCCCTCCCGCAGCAGCCGCCGCACATGGCGCGCGCCGGAGCCGAACCGGTGCTGGAAGACGATGGCGGCGTACGGTCCCGCGTCCCCGGGCTTCTCGGCGGTCTCGATGGCATCGAAGTCGGCGAGGGACGGGCACGGCGGCTTCTCGCACCACACCCAGGCGCCCGCCTTCAGCGCGGTCACCGCCTGGTCGCGGTGGACAGCGGGCGGTGTGCACAACACCACGAGATCGGGACGCAGTTCGGCCAGCGTCGCGTCGAGGTCCGTCGAGGCGTGCGGGATCCCGGCGCCGGCCGCGAACGCGCGCACCGCGTCCATGTCGACGTCGACGGCGGCGACGATCTCCACCTCGCCCGCGTCGGCGAGCGCCCGCAGCGCGGGCAGGTGGCTGGAGCGCGCGATGCCCCCGGTGCCGACCACGGCTGTGCGCAGTGGGGTGGTGGAGCGGTGCGAAGACATGCGGACCCCCTGATGGGATGTGCGGTGAGCGTCGGCGCCGTGGGCACGGGCGGGCAGCCCGGACCCGTCCGACGGACAGCGGTCGGCGGCTGCCCGCGTGACGCCCTCGGTGGCAATCGCTTGCTATCGATCGGTTCCAACGTTGTAACCGCGATATCTCGCCACGGTCAACCCCTCGTCCGGAACGGGATTCCGAGCTGCCCCGGAGCTGACAGTCCGCCGCAGCCCATGCATAATGCGGAGAAGCACAGGTGAGGAGGTTGGCCAGTGGCCGCGGTGACACTCAAGGACGTGGCGGAGCGGGCGGGGGTTTCGATCAAGACCGTGTCCAACGTTGTACGCAATGCTCCCCGCGTATCCGAGGCCACGCGGAAGCGCGTACTGAAGGCCGTGCACGAGCTCGGCTACCGGCCCAACCCATCGGCCCGCCGCCTGCGCACCGGGCACAGCGGCCTGATCGGCCTCGCCGTCCCGGATCTGGCCACACCGTACTTCGCCGAACTCGCCCAGCACGTACGGGCCGAGGCCGCGCACCTGGGCCTGACCGTCCTGATCGAGGAGACGCTGGGCGACGCGACGGAGGAACTGCGCCTGGCGACCGGCGTCGGCGCGTCCCTGCTGGACGGTGTGATCCTGTCGCCCCTGGGTGTCTCGCCCGACGAACTCGCCGCCGTGGCCAATGAGTTCCCGCTGGTCCTGCTCGGGGAGCGCAGCTACGCGCGCGACCAGGTGGGGGCCGACCACGTCCTGATCGACAACGTCGCGGCGGCACGCGACGCCACCGCGCACCTGGCCGCCCTCGGCCGTACGCGGATCGCCGCCATCGGTGTGGACCAGCAGGCGTCGGCGACCAGTCGTCAGCGCCTGGAGGGCTTCCAGCTCGCCCTGCACGAAGCCGGGGTGATCTACGACCCCCGGCTCGCCCCCGCCATCAAGGAGTTCGACCGGCGCAATGGCCTGCTGGCGATGCGCGCCCTGGCCGCCCTGCCGGCCGGCGTACGCCCCGACGCGGTCTTCTGCTTCAGCGACCTGCTGGCCGTCGGTGCCCAACGCGCCCTGTTCGAAGCGGGGTTGACCATCCCGGACGATGTCGCCGTGGCCAGCATCGACGGCACCGACGAGGCGCTCTACAGCACGCCGTCCCTCACGTCCGTGGTCCCCGACAAGACCGCCATCGCCTCGCTGGCCGTGAAGTGCCTGGCGGCCCGCATCCGCTCGGACGAACCCCTGCCGTTCGAGGTGCACACGGCTCCGCACTGGCTGCACGCCCGGGAGTCCACGAACGGCGGGCGCCAACAGCTCTTTCCCTGATCCGCGCCGAGGGGACCGTCGGATGAAGGACGGTCCCCTCGGGCGCGCGAGCGCTCAGCCGCTCCTGGTGACGGTCATGTGCCGCCGGTTTGCGGAAGCCCTTCATGCTGCGGTGCTCGACCGACGACATGACCTCGCGGTGGGCGGCACCGTAGCTGCGGAGCGGCGCATCCCCATCCCCGCGCGGCTCAGTTTGATCTTGCTCGGGCAAAGGGCTCTGTGTGTGTGACGGGCCCGGCTAGGCTTGGCTCCGCTTCTCCAGGCGACTGCCGCGTGGAAGGGTGACGGACATGATGTCGCTGGGGCCGTCCAATGTGATGCGGTGCCATCGCCCGCGCGGGACAATGACCGCCGTTCCCGCCGCCAGCCTGATCTCCTCCTCTTTCTCATCCGGTTGTTCCGGGCGGAAGCAGACACGTATCCCGCCGCTGAGGCAGGACACGACTGCGTTGCCCGCCGGCTCGAACGGATCGGTAAGACCCTGAACATCGAACTCACCGAGCCCACTGGCTTGATACGAGCCGGGCTCGCCCTCACCACATGGCGGCTGCTCAACAACTGAGGAAGATGGCGACAGATGGCCCGCGCGGTCGGCTGCTGGAAGAAGTGCCGGCCCGGCCCTCAGACACCCGCTGCCACCGCGGCGCCCAGCCCAAGCAGGACCACGCCGGTCGTCACACTGAGCCCCCGCAGGACCGTCGGCCGCGATACCAAGGCGCGCCCTCGGCCGACGGCCCAGGTGAGAAGCAGGTACCAAGAGGCACTGACGAGCGCCCACAGAGCTCCCAGGGCGACGGTCGACAGGAACACCGGGCCCTTCGCCGTCACGAATTGGGGCAGCACCGAGACGGCGAACACGCCGGCCTTCGGGTTGCCGAGGTTGGTGCTCAGGCCGGTGAGGTATCCGCCCGCGAAGCCGGTGCGGCGCCCGCCCTCGCGGGCCGGACGGGGGGATGCGGTGGTGAGCGCGGTCCGCAGCGTGTTCACCCCGAGGATCATCAGCACGACGCCGCCTGCGATCCGGAGCACCGCGTACGCACGCGGGCTGGCCAGCAGGACAGCGGACAGCCCGGCCGCGGCGGCCGTGGACCACAGCAGGAAGCCGGTGGCGTTGCCCGCGAGCGTGCCTCGGACTGTGCGTTGCCCGCCTTCCAGAACCTGCCGGATCATCATGGCTGTACTCGCGCCTGGCAGCATCGCCAGCAGCAATGTGGTGGCGATGAAAATGGGCACATGCGTAGGCATGGGGAAAGAACCCTTCCAGGGATCGGGGTCGATGGGTGCACCACCAGGCTTCCTCTCCCGCACTTATAAGAGAAGTTAAAAGAGAAGGGTGCAGCGTTAGGATGAGTGAATGGTGGTGGACCCGGGACAGCTCCGGCTTCTCGCGTTGATCGAGCGGCACGGCTCCTTGACGGCGGCGGCTCACGCCCTCCAGCTCACGCCCGCGGCGGTCACACAGCAGGTGGTCAAGGCCGAGCGCGACTGGCAGGTGCCCCTGGTCATCCGTGGTCCGCGCGGAGCAACGCTCACCGCGGCCGGTGCGCTGCTCGCCTCCCACGGTCGAACCGTGGAGGAGACGTCGGACAAGGCCGAGGCGCAACTGGCCGCACTGCTCGGTCACCTCTCCCTACGGCTGCGGATCGGAACGTTCCAGGCGGCTGCCCTGCACCTGCTGCCACCCGCTCTGACGGCCCTGCGGCACCGCCATCCGGACGCCGACGTCTCCGTCGTGGACGTGGTGTCCGGACGGGGAGCGAACGAGATCAGCGCAGGGCGCCTGGACCTCGCCATCGTCGCGTCCTGGGGCACACCGCTCGCGCCGCCCCCGCACCTACGCGCCCACCCGCTCCTGCTGGACCCGATGGTCGTGGTTCTCCCCGACGACCACCCACTGGCCACCGGGCAGCCCGCGGACACCGAACTGCGCCTGAAACAACTGCGCGACGAATCGTGGGTTTCCATCCTGGCCGGCCACGCCGCACGCGAACAGTTCCACGACGCTGCCCGCGAGGCCGGCTTCACTCCCACGGTGCGGTTCGAGACCGAGTCCTACGACGTTGTCCAGGCCCTCGTCGGCACAGGCAGCGCTGTGGCTCTGGTATCGCGCCTGGCCCTGACCCATGCGCCCGGCACCACCCATCGCGAACTGGCCCACCCCAGGCCCTACCGCCAGCTCTACGCCCTGACCAGAACCGACGCCAGCCTCACACCACTCGCAGACATGCTGATCGACCTCCTACGTGATGTCGCCCGCGACATCACCGCCACCTGGGAGGCTCCCCTGCAAGAAGAACAACGCTCATCGGACTCACCGCACGGAGCCTGAAAAGCCCCTGGTCCTGAATCGCCACCGCCTGGTCGATGGTCGGCCGGCCCCCGCCGTAGCCGGAGGCCGGGGGTGGTCGGCACTTCACCTGGAGGCTGCGGGCTGCGGTTCATCCGTCTGTCCCTTGTTGTGGTCAGGGCTGCTCCTCTGCCGGGTTGGTGGCGAGGACACAGGCGACTGGTGGGGCTAGAGGGAGGGTTTCCATGCGGGCTTGAGTGAAGCCTGCCTGGGTGAGCCGATCGTGAAGTTCCCGGCCGGCTCGGGCGGTGGTGTCAGCGGTGGCCCCGGCGCAGCGGGGCTGGCTGGCGAGCGCGATGCGTCCGCCCGGGCGGAGCAGACCGCGCAGCTCGCTGAGCTGTTGCGTGGGGTTGGGCCAGAACCCGAGCGAGTTCACGGGGTGTGCCATGACCCATCCGACCAGCCGTCCGGGCACACCGTGCGGACGGCCGAACTGGCGCAGGATTCTGGTGGTCACGCGCTGCTTGAGCGAGGTCGATGTCATGGGCGCGAGCCAACAGCTTCAAGTACCCTTGAAGTCAACATGGTGGACAAGCAGCCTATGAAGCAGTTGACGATCGGTGAGCTGGCCAGGATCACTGGGGTCGCTACCTCGGCGTTGCGCTACTGGGAAGAACTGGGCCTGGTTCCCATCCCGGCCCGGGTCTCGGGCCAACGGCGGTACCCGGCTTCGGCAGTGGGACTGGTCGGACTGATCCTGCTCCTACGAGACGTCGGTTTCACGCTGCGCGAGACCAAGGCGCTCGTCGCCCCTCGCTCCGATGACCCCAGCGCCTGGCGAGAACTCCACCAGCGCAAGCTTGCCGAGCTCGACGAACATATCGCCCAAGCCCAAACGGCGCGCACCGCCATCGCCCACGCATTGGCCTGTCCACACGACGACATCCACAGTTGTCCCAACTTCGCCGGCGTCCTCGGCGCCCGCCTTGCCGGAGCACCCCTTCACGAGGCCCACCCCCACTGACGACGTGGGGCAACGCGTATCAGCCGCAGTCTGCGATCAGACAACGCGAAGGAACGGACAAAGGCACGACTCAGAACACCAGCGCCTCGTACGTCGCTGAGCATGAGCGGAGGCAAGCGGTACCCGGGGGCGAGCCGGTACCCGCCGTAGCGCCGCGCACCGATTCCACGGGCACGTCCAGGTCGATCAGCTGGTCGTTCGCGGCCCCACGCGAATTCAGGACCGATTCTGTCCGCTATTTCTCCTAGCCTGCGACGCGCACGCCTCCAGCACAGCCAAGGAGATTCCCATGGACTTCGTCTCGATCCGCATCATCACCAGCGACGTAGCGCGCCTTGTCGAGTTCTACGAGCGAGCCACAGGGGTGCGGGCGACATGGGCCACCGAGGACTTCGCCGAACTCAGGACCGCGGGCGCCACCCTCGCGATCGCCGGCACCCGCACCGTCCCGCTGTTCGCCCCGGGCTCCGCCCGTCCGGCGGACAACCACAGCGTGATCACCGAGTTCCTCGTCGACGACGTGGACCGCGTTCGCCAGAACCTGACCGGCTTCGTGACCGACTTCGTCACCGAGCCCACCACGATGCCCTGGGGGAACCGGTCGCTGCTGTTCCGCGACCCCGACGGCAACCTGGTCAACTTCTTCACGCCGGTCACCCCGGCGGCCATCGAAAAGTTCGCACGCTGACGCCATGCACAGCCGCTCACGCGGGAGCCCTGAGATCCCAGGGCTCCCGGTGAACGCGGCCGCCGAGTCCAGGAGCGCCACCAGCAGGGGATATCGGAACGCACCGCCACCAGCCCCGCCCGCACCCCCGAGGACATCGCTGACCTGGTGGAGGCATTGCGGCGGCAGACCAAGTACGGCCCCGCGCGACTCGCCGCCGACCTTCAACGGCTGCACGGCACGCTACGACACGGGCCCCGGGCAGAAAGTCGAGATCGCTGGACCGACGTCCGTCTCCGGTCACACGTCGATGCCCACGAGCAGGGTGAGCGAGCCCACGGCGGCCGTCGGCCTGGCACCCGGCACTGACGCGGAACGCGTCAAGCAGGAGACTCAGGCCCCGGTGTAACCGAGTTCTGGCAACAGGGGCAGTCGCTTCGGCATCCGCAAGGTTCCTGGCCCGGCTTGGCGACTGGGACGACGAGCATAGGCTCAGCCCCTCGAACCGGCCTCACGTAAGGCTGCCGGCGGTCGCCGCCCCGCCGTCGCCGAGCGGGCCGCACTCGACGACGGCGCCCCGGGGGCCACCGTGATCCCGGCCCAGCGCAAGGCCCGCCGCGAGTACGAGAGTCGCGTCAACGCCCTTGCGGCTACAGCCGGACCATGATCCGGTCAGCGGCTGCCGCTGACTTCCGTTCGGATACTCCCGGAGGGCCGATCAGTAGAAGCGGCGGATGAAAACGTCCGACTTGCCGTTGGTGTCGCCGGGCACGATGTCGTCGGCCGTGGAATGGAAGACCACGTCGCGCCCACCGGCGCTGACCGCGTCGGTCCCGGCCGAGGCGAGCTGGTTCGAGACGATCTCGTCGGTGCCCGTCTCCAGGTCGCGCAGCGTGAGCGACGGTCCGTTCGTGTCGTGTGGGGCGTACAGCAGATAGCGGCCGGTGGGATCGATGGCCACGCCCCGCACGTTCGGCACCAGTTGGTCGGTGCCCGAGCTCTCGTCGTGGACGTAGGTGTCGGAGCCCGAGAGGTAGACGACCTTGCTGCCGTCCTTGCTGAGCTGGACGAGTGTCGCCGCCTTGGACGGGCCCTCGATCGGGCCGGAGGAGGTGTCGTCGGTCCGGTCCCACACGAAGACGTCCTCCGCCTGGCCGTCCTGGTAGGCGACAAAACGGCCGTCGCCGCTGATGGACGGCCGGGCCGAGACGGTGTGGTCGAACTCGGCGACGGTCTCCGTGGTGTCGGTGCGCCAATCCCGCACCTCGATCCGCTGCCGGGACGGCGGTCGGTTGAAGGTGGCGACCTGGGCGACGTAGCGGCCGTCCGCGCTCAGCGACGGCTGGCTGCAGCTGAGGCCGGGGCAGTTGATGCCGATCGTGCTTCCCGAGCTCACCTGGGACAGGAAGGACTTCGTGTCTCTTTGCAACAGCCCCCAAAAGGCGACGTATTGCCCGTCACCGCTGATCACCGGGCCCTGATTCGTTGGGGTGATGCTGCTCATCAGCGTGGTCTGGCTCGTCCGCTGGTCGCGGACGAACACCCTTTCCCATGTCACTGGATTGGCGGGTGTGAGATTCTTCGCCAACGACGAGAAGGCGATACGCCGGCCGTCGGCCGTGATCGTGGCGCCGGCGGAGTCGCCGTCGCCCTGGGTGCCGTCGGTCGCGACACTGATCCGCTCGACCCCGGCTCCGCTGGCGCCCGCGACGCCCGGCACGGTCAAGGGCTCAGCCGAAGCGGCTCCCGGCAGCACCGTCGTCACCGCGCAGACCACGGCCGTGGCGCCTAAGGCGGCCCGCACACGTCTGGTGGCGCTCCGATTCGCGTTTCCCCTCATTTTCCCCCCAAGACAGGACATGGCCCTTCTCCCCGGCTCCCCACCGGAGGGCCACAAGCATGCAACCGCGATGGCGCTGTGGGGTCAATGCGTCGTATGACTATCGAGAGGCGCGGTTCCGGTCTAGGTGAGAGCGGTCGGCGGCAAGCGGATGGCCGCGCGAGACCTCAGCCCTCTCCGCACCTGCAGCCCTTCGGGGCTGTAGACGCCGGCGGTTTCGCGGTCCGCAGCAGCGCAAGTCCCGGCGGAGACGCGGGTCTCGCCATGGTCCTCGGCACGCTGGCTCTTCGGGAAGTTGGCGGATCGGCCCGGTTCGGCCGTAGGGCAGAAGCACCTTCAGATCGAGGGCAGGGGCCGTGCTGTCTCCTTCCGGCGGAGCCCTGTCCTCCGTGGATGCGCTCCGCCACACTGGGGCGGGGCATGGAGGGAGGGGCCGTATGGGCCCGGAGGCCGAGCGGTCGACGGCTGCTGCCCGGCGCGGTGAACTGGACGCGCTGCGTGCCCTCGTTGTGCTGGGCCTGGTCTTCTTCCACGCCGCCCTCGTCTTCTCCCCGGACGACGACTTCTACGTCAAGAACGCGCAGACGACCGGCGCCGTCACCGTCCTGGCCGGGTTCGGCGTGGTGTGGGCCATGCCCATGCTGTTCCTTGTCGCCGGCCTCGGCGCCTGGCACTCGATCCGCCGCCGTGGCCGGGCTGGGTTCGCCCGCGAGCGCCTGCTGCGCCTGGGTATCCCGCTCGTCTTCGCGACGCTCGCCCTCAACCCGCTGCCGCAGTGGCTGCGGCAGCGGGCCGCCGACCCCGGCTACCACGAGTCGTACTGGCACTTCTGGCCGCGCTTCCTGACCGTCCACCCGGACCCCGATGACTTCCCCTTCGTCCTCAGCGGCCGCTACTTCGAGACCGGCCATCTGTGGTTCGTCGTCCTCCTCCTCGCCTTCTGCCTGCTCCTGGCACCCGTCGCGGCGGCGGTGCAAGACGGCGGCGAGCATGCGGGATCCGCGGTGACCCGCTGGCCCGTCCTGCTCCTGCTGCCCGCGCTGCCGCTCGCCCTGCTCAATGCGCTGGCAGGTATGGAGGAGGACTACGCGGGCTGGAACCGCTGGGCGTACCTGGTGTTCTTCCTCTGTGGCTACGCATGGGCCGGCGACGAGCGGATCCGCGCCGTCATACGCCGCCTGGCCGTACCGGTCGGCGTGCTCGGGCTCGTCCTGTTCGCCGGGACCGCGCCCGGCTTTCTGGCGGAGGGCGATCCGTTCACCGCGCGGAGTGGGTTCGCGATGTTCACCCGGGCGTTGTTCGGGGTGGCGGGATGGTGCTTGGTGGTGGCGATCCTCGGCCTGCTGGACCGGCCCCGTGAACCTCGCGAGGGCAGGCAGGCCGCGGACGGGAGCAAGCCGGTGTGGGGGTATCTCACCGTCGCCGCGCTTCCGCTGTACGTACTGCACCAACCCGTCGTGGTCGCCTTCGCTTACGCAGTGGTGGGATGGTCCGTGCCGTCCGCGGTCAAGTATGCAGGCATCGTGGCCGGTTCACTGGCGGTGATCCTCGCGGTGTACGAGTGCGCAGTGCGCAGGATGCGGGTGACGCGTTTCCTGTTCGGGATGCGCCACAAGCCCAAACCTTCAGGAACCGAAAGCAGTTGGGTATAGGCTCTCCGCCTCGGAAGTGCTGGTCGGGGTGGGATAGAGACGCTGGTGCCCGCGTTCGATTGTGACAGGGTAGATCTCGCGCCAGTGGCGCCGGGGTATCAGTCCGCACATGATGGCGAACCAGAACCGGTCGGCGGGCTGCTGCCTTCCTGTGCTGCCGCCCGCTGGAGGCCGCGGCACAGGAGGGCGCGGGTCACCAGGGCAGGGTCAGCCCGTCACCAGTGGCATCGGAGCAGGTGAACGTTCCCGTGGGTCCCCCGTCGGACAAGGCGGCCATCCGCACCGGCATACGGGCGCCCTGTTCCGGGGTGAGGATCCCGGAGTGGCCGTTGGCGTCGGTCGGGACCCAGTTCGGGGAGACCGCGTTGACGAGGATGCCTTCGGCAGGCAGTTCGTTGGCGTACATCACGGTGAGCGAGTTCACCGCTGCCTTCGACATGCTGTGACTGAGGATCACAGGGAACTGGCCGTCGGGGAAGGCCCCGGTGGGGTCGTGGTTCTCGGCCGCGGCGGTCAGGGAACCGATCACGCTGCTGATGTTCACGATGCGCCCCGCGTCGGAACGGCGCAGCAGCGGGAGCATGGCGTTGGTGACCCTGATGTATCCGAACACGTTGGTATCGAAGGTGTCCTGCACGTCCTCGACCGCTGTCTCGCTGGGCAGGTCCCAAGGGCGGCTGATTCCGGCGTGTTGACGGGCACGTCGAGTCGGCCGCTCTCGCGCCCGATGTGCTCGGCGGCGAGAGCGACGGTCGCCTCGTCGGTGACGTCGAGCCGGATGAAGCGGACGTCGAGACCGAGGTCGCGCAGTTCGCTTTCGGCTTGCTTGCCGCGCTCCGGGTCCCGCGCACCGAGCCAGACAGTCATGCCGAGTTCGGCGAGCTGCTGGGCGATGGTGCGGCCGACACCCTTGTTGGCTCCGGTGACGAGGGCGATGCGAGGGGAAGGGGACGAGGTGCTGGAGGTCATGCTGATGGCCTTAGATCGGGGTGTTCAGACGGCGGGGGTGATGTTCTTGTTGAAGCGGAGCAGGTTGTGGGGGTCCCAGGGTCCGCATGTCGAAGTCGTCTCACCGCCGGAACTTCGCGAGGAACTCGCCCGCGTCGCCACGGACATTGCCTCCCTCTACCGAGCCGAGTAACAGGGGTGGGGCGGGAAGGCGCGGCTGGAACGTGCTGCTCGCACGCCCCTGGAGGATAACGATTCGGCAACCCGTGGGCCCTGTGTGCGTTAGGGTCCAGATTGGAAACGTCGTCCGTCGCCTTGCCTTCCGTCGCACGCTCCGAGACCTGACCGTTCTGCGTCACGTCCGTGCCTCGGTTCCTGTTGCCGACGACCCGTGACGCACAGAGTTCTGTGAAAGCGGGCTTCCTCCTTGAGCGCACCCCCCACTTCGTACGAGCAGTCCCTCGTCGTCGCGGAAAGGGCCCTAGCAGCCGATGAGACAATCTCCCTGACACTTCGCCACCCCGAGGGCGAGGTGTTGCCGGACTGGCAGCCGGGAGCACATGTCGAGCTGCTGCTCGGCAATGGCCTCACCCGTACCTACTCCCTGTGCGGCGACCCTGCCGACGGCACGGCCTGGCGCATCGCCGTGCTGCGCACCCCGGACAGCCGGGGCGGTTCGGCCTGCGTGCACGACAAACTCCATCCCGGAGACCGGGTCGAGGTACGCGGTCCCCGGAACAACTTCCCGCTGCGCCCGGCACGTCGGTACTTGTTCGTGGCCGGCGGCATCGGCATCACGCCGCTGCTGCCGATGGTCGCCGCGGTGGAGGCGGCGGGCACGCCGTGGCATCTGCTGTACGGCGGACGAAGCCGCGCCTCGATGGCGTTCACCAGCCAACTCGCCTCGTACAGCCAGAAGGTGTCACTCCGGCCGCAGGACGAGTACGGGCTCCTCGACCTCGATGCCCACCTCGGCGAGCCCGACGGGGACACCCTCGTGTACTGCTGCGGGCCAGAGCCCCTGCTCGCCGCCATCGAGGAGCATTGCCGCGCCTGGCCCACCGGGGCGCTTCAGATGGAGCGGTTCACGGCGAAGGAGCGGGAGGCACAGGGTGCCGGTACCGCCTTCGAAGTCGTCTGCGCCGAGTCCGGCGTCACCGTCCAGGTGCCCCCGGAACACACCGTGTTGTCGGCCGTGCGGGCGGCGGGGATCGATGCTCCGTTCTCGTGCACCGACGGTATCTGCGGCACCTGTGAGACGGAGGTGCTGGAAGGCGAACCGGACCACCGGGACTCCGTCCTGAGCCCCGAGGACCGGGCGGCCGGCGAGACGATGATGATCTGCGTCTCCCGCGCCCGGGGCCCGCGTCTCGTCCTCGACCTGTGACCCCGTCCCCGGAGATCCGGAGAAGTCCATGCCCCCTGTCGAACACGTCGACTTGTGCCACCTCAGCGCCCCGGCCGGAGGTTCCCGACGGCTGAACGGGCACCTCGCTCGCCCCACCGGCCCGGGCCCCCGGCCAGGAGTGGTCGTCGTCCACGAGGCACTCGGCGTCGACGACGTGATGCTCCGTCAGGTAGAGCGCCTGGCTCGGGCCGGATACCTCGCTCTGATGCCGGACCTGTTCACGCAGGGCGGCGTACGGCGCTGCCTGGTCCCCACCATGCGCGCGGCGCTGTCCGGCACCGGGCGCGCCTACCAGGACATCGAAGCCGCCCGCGCCTACCTGGCGGCCCTGTCCGACTGCACCGGCGCGGTCGGCGTCATCGGGTTCTGCATGGGCGGCTCCTTCGCTCTGATGACGGCCGGGCGCGGTGGCTTCCAGGCCGCCTCCGCCAACTACGGGATGCTCCCCAAGGACCTGGACGCCCTCGCCGGCGCCTGCCCCGTCGTCGCCAGCTACGGAGGGCGCGACCGTGCCCTCCAGGGCGCGGCCGCCCGGCTGCGCACCAGCCTCGACCGGCTCGGTGTCGTGCACGACGTCCACGAGTATCCGCAGGCCGGCCACTCCTTCCTCAACGACGCCGAGGTCGGCCCCCGCCCGCTGCGCCCCCTGTTCCGGGTGATGGGCATGGGCCCCGACCCGGAAGCCGCCGCCGACGCCTGGCAGCGCATCGAGACCTTCTTCGCCACCCATCTGAGCACCCCCCACACCGAGAAAGCAGAGTCATGAGCACCACCGAGACCGAGACCGACACCCCGACGCAGACCGACGCCCGGCCCCGAGACGGCTGGTACGTCGATGACCGCTGCCTGAACTGCAACATCGCCCGCCAGTACGCCCCCGGAATGATCACCTACGCGGAGGGCGGCAACTACGGCGGCGTGTCCTCCGTCGTACGCCAGCCGGAGACGGAGGAGGAGGTGCGGCAGATGTACCAGGCCGCGTACGCCTGCCCGACCCGGTCCGTGCACCCGCCGCAGGACCAGTGGGGCGAGGACTCCGACCCCTACCCGATGCCCCTCGACGAGGACGGCATCGTGCTGCTGTGCGGATACGCCTCCCCGCAGACCTACGGCGCCACCTCGTACCTGCTGCGCCGCCCCGACGGCACCGCCATGATGATCGACACCCCGCGCTGGCGTCCCGCGCTCGCCCGGCGCTACTCGCGAGCGGTCGGCGAGATCACCGACGTGCTGCTCACCCACCTCGACCACGTCGCACACGGCCGGAAATACGCCGACGCGTTCGGCGCGCGCCTGTGGATCCACGAGGGCGACCTGCACTCACGCCCCGACGCCGATTCGGTCATCCGGGGCCAGGACCCGGTGGAGATCGGGCCGGGCGTCATCGCCCACCCCTTCCCTGGCCACACGGCGGGCAGCACGGTGTTCGTGGCCGACGACAGGTTCTGCTTCACCGGCGACGCGTTCTTCTGGTCCCACTCCGAGCAGGATCTCGAGGTCGCCGACAGCGTCGTCTACGACTCGATCAAGACGCTGGCCGCGTCCGTCACCCATGGAGCCGACGCCTTCACCTTCGAGTGGGTGCTGCCCGGCCACGGATCGTTCCACCACCTCCCGCCCGAAGAGATGCGGGCGCGGATGCGGGACTTGGGCCGGCGCGCCGAGAGCTACCCCGAACAGGAAGTCGACTACGGCAAGGTCCGCTACTGACCTGACCGCGGACCCCGAACTCCACGGGCCCGGGGCGAACCCCAGCCCCGGGCCCGTGGCCCGGCCTGCCCGCACGCGTCCCCAGCAGCCCTGCCGAAACCGGCCGAAGTGAGCCATGACGAACACCGAAGCACCGAAACCCGCCTCCCGCCGGACCTCGCCCACGCACAGCGCCCGGGCGGCGCTCACCGCGCTCTGCCTGGGTCTTTTCATGATTGTCGTCGACACGTCCATCGTGTCGGTGGCGGTCCCGGCCATGGTCCGCGACCTGCATGCCGGTCTCAACGCGGTCGTCTGGGTCACCAGCGTCTACCTCCTGACCTATGCCGTCCCGATGCTCTTCACCAGCCGGCTCGCCGACCGGCACGGACCCAAGCGGCTGTTCGTCGCCGGGCTCGCGCTGTTCAGCGTGGCGTGCCTGGGAGCGGCGACGGCGCCGAACATCCAGGTGCTGATCGCGGCGCGGGCGATCGAGGGGCTGGGCGCCGCACTGCTCACCCCTCAGACACTCACCCTCATCACCCACCTGTTCCCGGACGGCGAACGGGGCCGTGCGATGGGCATGCTGGGCGCCACCTCCGGACTGGCCACGGTCGCCGGCCCCCTGCTGGGCGGTCTCCTGGTGGACCGCCTCGGATGGGAGTGGATCTTCTACCTGAATGTCCTCCTCGGCACCGGCACCCTGGTGATGAGCCTGCGGGTGCTTCCCGACTGGCGACCCGGTCACGCCCGCCGCATCGATCCGCTCGGCATCCTGCTCTCCGCCGCGGGCCTGACGCTGATCGTGTTCGGCGTGCAGAACGGCAGGTCCTACGACTGGGGCGCGCTCGTCGGCCCGGTTACCGTGCCCCAGGTCATCGTCGCCGGTGTGGTCCTGCTCGGCGCCTTCGTCCTGTCACAGCGCTTCACCCGTGACGATCCGCTGCTGCCCCTGCGTCTCTTCCGGGACCGCAATTTCTCGGTCAGCGCTCTGATCACGGCGGCCCTCGGCTTCTCCATGACCGGCATGTTCCTGCCGCTCGTCCTCCACCTCCAGACCACCCTCGGCCTCACACCCACACAGGCCGGGCTCCTCACCGCGCCCATGGCGCTCATCGCCGCCACGATGGGCCCCTTCATCGGCCGTCTCTCCGACCGCGTGAACGCCAAGTATCTGGTGCTGTCCGGCCTGTTGGGCATGGCCCTCGGCCTGGCGCACGTCGCCCTGCGCACCCTTCGCGACGCACCCGCATGGCAGTGCGTCCCCGGACTGCTCCTGTGTGGCCTCGGCATGGGCCTCGCCCTGGTCCCGCTGAACAACACGGCCCTGCGCACCGTCCCACCGGAGTTGCGCGGCACCGCTTCCGGCACCTACTTCACCGCCCGCCAGCTGGGCGCGGTCCTGGGGAGCGCCACGACGAGCGCGGTCCTCCAGGCGAGGTCCGCCCAGGCTGCCTACCTGCCGCTCATCCTCGTCCTGCTCCTCGCCGGCGCGGCCGCGGCCATACTGCGCGGGATCGGAGATCCGCAGCGAATGCCTGACGCCACATGACAGGTAGGGGCCTGAATGCCGGGCCGGACGGACTTGGCGGACCTGCGTCACCCTCGGCCTACCGGGACCGCCTGTGCCCAGCACGATGCGACGAAGTGTCTACCAGCCGTTGCCGATTTTGACGGGTGTTTGGTTGGAGTAGCCGCGTTGGCTGTTGCCGGGGTAGAGCCATAGGTCGCCGGTGGTGTCGTTGCGGGCGATGATGTCTTGGTGTTGGTCGTGGTCCCAGTCGGTTGTGCCGAAGGGGGTGTATCCGTTCCAGCCGTTGCCGATTTTGACGGGTGTTTGGTTGGAGTAGCCGCGTTGGCTGTTGCCGGGGTAGAGCCATAGGTCGCCGGTGGCGTTGTTGCGGGCGATGATGTCCTGGTGCTGGTCGCGGTCCCAGTCGGCCACCCCGAAAGAGCTATAGGCGCCGGTCGCGGCCGCAGCGCCGGTCGGGTTCAGCAGTTGCAGGGTGCTGGCGAACAGCACGGTGGTCAGGGCCCCGAGCCGCCGCTGTCTGCGGCGGTTTCCGAGGCATCGTAGGACGGTAGTGCGAGTACTGGCCTTCACGGTCCCTCCATGGACAGTGCGTCACAATGTCCGCCGCGATGCGTATCCGCCCCGGGGGGCATGCGACGGTCCATCACATTCCGGATACGGCATGCCGTTCTTCCGGTGCAGACAGGCAACGGCCCGCACACCGGGCTGCCATAGCGGCTGATTGCGCTCTCGATCGGATCGGGGACGCCGTCGGACGGCGAGTCCGGCGGCGCTGTCCCCCCTTGCGTGCCTCATGCACGGGCACCTGGAAGGAAACTATCCCCGGAGCGACGTCGTGTCGTGAGTAATCTGATACTCAATCCTGGCCATGGGCCCGCCGGGCCCGAGGATGGGGCTGGTCCGCGCAGGAGGGCTCGATGGAAGATCGGGAACAGCGTCCGGCGCCGCTGGGAGGCCCGGGTCCGTCTCCGGGGTCTTGGCCGCTCACCGGCCGGGACCACACATTGGCCGAGTTGCTCTCGCTGCTGGAGCACCCGGAGCGGCCTGCTCTGTTGATCGCCGGTCCCGCCGGTGTCGGCAAGACCCGGCTGGCCCGCGAGCTGCTGTCCCGGGCCGCCGCATCGCAGGGGCGGGTACTGGCGGCACCGGCCTCCCAGAGCGCCTCGCAGATCCCCTTCGGGGCGATGGCGCACCTCTTGCCGGCGACGCTACCCGCTGCCGAGGGGCGCCCCAATCTTCTGCGGATCCTCGCCGATGCGCTGCTTGCCCATGCCCGCGGAGGACGACAGATCCTGTTCGTCGATGACGTGCACCTGCTCGACACCGGATCCGCCTCCCTGCTGCTGCAACTGGCGGTACGTGGCGGCATCCGGATCGTTGTCACCGCACGTTCCGGTGTGCCGATGCCGGACGCGATCACGGCATTGCTGCGCGGCGGCTATGCCAGCCGGGTCGACGTGCCCGAGCTGAGCCCGGATTCCGTCGGTCTCCTGCTCGAGCGGGCACTCGGCGGCCCGGTGGAGAGCGCGACCGCGCGCCGGCTGTGGAAGTACAGCGGCGGCAATGCCCTGTGGTTGCAGCAGCTCGCGGACGCGGGGCTGGCCTCCGGGGCTCTGGCGGTCACAGCGGAGGTGTGGCGCTGGCAAGGGGCGTTGGATGTCAGTGAGCAACTGATCGATCTGGTGAGTCGCCGTATCGGACAGCTCCCTTCGGACGTGTCGCGCGCCGCGGAACTGCTGGCATTCGGGGAACCGCTCGGTGTGACGGTCCTCGAACAGCTCACCGGCGCCGCGGTGATGGACGAACTCGACCGCCGCAGCCTCATCACGAACGAGGAGGACGGCTGGCGCGCACAGGTACGGCTGGCCCATCCCCTCTACGGGGAGGTGCTGCGTCGGCGGACGCCTCCTCACCGGCGGCGGCGGTACTGCCGGGATCTGGCCGCGGCGGTCCAACGGACGGGCATGCGCCGACGCGAGGACCTTGCACGCGTCGGCGGCTGGCGGCTCGAAGCCGGCGATCTCACCGATCCGCAGCTTCTGCTCTCCGCGGCCGGCCATGCCATCATGACCATGGACTTCACTCTGGCGGCCCGGTTGGCCAAGGCGGCCTGTGACGCCGGCGGCGGCGCGCCGGCCCGGCGGGCACTGGCTGTTGCGTTCGGCCACACCGGGCACGGTGCGCAGGCGGAGCAGGCCCACAGCGGCCTGCCGCACACCGTTGCGCCCGATCGCGATCAGTTGCGGTCGGTGCAACTGCGCGCCGCCAACATGTACCTGTCCCTGGACCGGCCCTCCGACGCACTGGACCTGCTGCGCCGCGCCGAACAGGCGATGAGCGACAGCGCCGCGTGTGCGGAACTGGCGGCGCTACAGGCCGTCCTGCTCGCGGCGCAGGCCGACTGGCCGGCATATACGCAGGCCATTGCCCGCGCACGGCAAGGTGGATCACCGAACCCGCGCACAGCCGTGCGGATCCACTACGCGGAGTGCATCGATCACTTCTGCCACGGACGGCCAGGTGCCGCGTTGCAACTGATCGAATCGGCATTGCCGATACTGCCGGGCGAGGACGACCTGCCGATGTTACGAGCCGGTTTGCTGAGCTGGTTGGCCACCGCGCAGGCCTTCGCGGGTCGACTGGACGAAGCCGAAGCCACCGCCACCGCCCAGTACCAGCACGCACAGGATGTCCATTGGGTCGGCAGTCAGGGCGCCTGGCAGTTCTACCTCGGCAGGATCGCCGCCCGCCGGGGACGTCTGCGATCGGCCCGGCGGCACATGCGGGAGGCGGCCTCCACGCTGCGCGACGACACCACCTGGGGCCAGCAGGCGCTGCTGCTCGGCGAGTGGGCCACCATCGAAGCGCTGACCGGCAGCACGGCCAAGGCGCAGACGCTGCTCGACCAGGCGCACCTGGCCCGCGTGGAGTCCTACCGCATCCTCCACATCCCGGCCTTCTCGATGGCCCGGCCATGGATCCTGGCCGTTCAGGGCCGGGTACGCGACGCCACGCGACAGGCGATGCGCGCGGCCGACGACGCGCGGCGCGAGCACGTCCAGCTCTGGGAAGCGGAGTTGCTGCACATACCCGTACGGCTCGGCCGTCCCGCGGCCGTCACCGGGCGGCTCATGGAGCTCGCCACCGCCTCGGACACCCCGCACATCAGGATCTATGCCCAACACGCCGACGCACTCGCCACCCGAGACGCGGCCGCCATGGAGCAGGTCTGCACCGCGTTCGACACCATCGGCATGCGCCTCCACGCCGCCGAGGCCGCCGGGCACGCGGCGGACCTGTGGTTACGCAAGGGCAGTGCGCAGGACGCCCAGCGGGCCGCCGACCGATGCCACCGACTCGCGCACCACTGCGAGGGCGTCACGACCCCCGCCATCGCCGCCTGCCGAACGCCCGAGCTGACCGATCGGGAACGCGACATCGCACGCCGTGCCGCCACCGGAGAGAGCAGCCAGCACATCGCGAGGCAGCTCGGCATCACCGTGCGGACCGTCGACAACCACCTCTACCGGGTCTACCGCAAGACCGGCGTGACCAGCCGAAGAGAACTGCGGAAGGTCCTCGCGGTCGCCCCCGGCGCCGCTGATGAGGCTGCGGACGGATGAGAACCGGGCCGAGCCTGTGGGCGTCGGAATCCGGTCGGAGGCCCCTGTCGCCCGATTCGATCAGCGTCATGGGGTGTGGCGGCGGACCGCGTCGAGGAGTTGGTCGATGTCGTCCGGGGTGTGGGTGAAGGAGGTGACGAACCGGACGATCCCGGGCGCCCAGCGGTCGTGGTAGAAGGTGTAGCCCTCCGCGAGAAGCTGCTCGATTGTGTGCCGGGGCAGGCGGCAGAAGAGGAGGTTGGCCTGCGGGCTGCCCAGAAGTTCGGTGCCGGGGATGGCCTTGAGGCCGTCGCCGAGCCGGGCGGCCATCGTGTTGGCCTGGCGGGCGTTGCCCAGCCACAGGTCGTCGGTGAGGTAGGCGTCGAGCTGGGCGGCGTGGAAGCGCATCTTGGAGGCGAGTTGACCGGCGCGCTTGGCGCGGAAGGCGAGCTCGGTGGCCAGCGCGGGGTCGAAGGAGACGATGGCGTCGGCGGTCATGGCCCCGTTCTTGGTAGCGCCGAAGGACAGCAGGTCGATGCCGGCCTTCCAGGTCATCTCGGCCGGGGTGGCATCGAGATGGTCCAGGGCGTTGGCGAAGCGCGCGCCGTCCATATGGACGCGCAGTCCCGCGTCCTTGGCGATGACGCCCAGGCGGCGGATCTCGTCGAGGGTGTAGACGCTGCCGCTTTCGGTGGCCTGGCTGATGCTCAGCACGGACGGCTGGACGCTGTGTACGTCGCCGGCCCGGCGGCGCACCGCCGGTCCCAGGGCGTCGGGGTCGATCTTGCTTTCGTCGCCGGGGACGGTGACGAGCTTGGCGCCGTCGGTGAAGAACTCGGGCGCGCCGCATTCGTCGTTGTTGATGTGGCTGTCGGGGTGGCACAGCACGCTGCCCCAGGGCGGGGTGAGGGCGGCCAGCGCCAGGCAGTTCGCGGCGGTTCCGGTGGAGACGGGAAAGATATCGACGTCCCGTTCGAAGATCTCGCTCAGCTTGCGGCGGGCGCTGTCGGTGAAGGGGTCGTTGCCGTAGGGCGGGGCGTTCCCGGCCGCTGCCGCGGCGACGGCCCGCACTATCTCGGGTGAGGCGCCGGCCATGTTGTCGCTGATGAAGGCGCGGCCGGACGGGGTGACTGCGGTGGTGCTCATGGGGAGGGTTCTCTGGCTTTCAGGTGTTGATGGGGGAGGCGAGGACGACGGTGATGTCCGCGGGCTCGGTGTCGGTGCGGTAGAAGTGAGGGGCGTCGCCGGCGAAGGCGAGCATGTCGCCGGGGCCCAAGTCCTGCGGGGCGTCGACCGGACCGGCGGTCATGTGTCCGGTCGAGACGAGCAGGTGCTCGGTCGTGCCGGTGGCGTGGGGCACGCCGGCCAGCTCCGTCTCGGGCGGAACACGCAGGCGCCAGATCTCCAGGCTGTTGCCGCTGCTGATGCGGCGCAGCAGCTCTCGGGAGACTTCGCCGGGTTCGGCGACCGTACCGGGCCGGTAGACCGGGCCGGTGTCGGCCTCCCGTGCCAGCAGGTCGGCGAGCGGGATGCTCAACGCGATGGCGATCGCGTCCAGGGTGTCGATCGTCGGATTGCCCCTGCCCGCTTCCAACTGCGACAACGTGGCCTTGCTCAGCCCGGCGCGCCGGGCCATCTCGGCCGCGCTCATACCGCGCTGCCGGCGGCGCAGGCGGATCTTCGTACCGACCGCGGCGGCGGTGCTGCTCGCCGGCTGCCGACCGGACACAGAGGCTGCCATCAAAGACTCCGGTGGGCGGCGGTGTAGGAGACGCGGACGCGCCCCTTCTTGACCTTCAGTGTCGGCAGGACCACCTCGGCCAGATCGCCGAGGCTGCGCACATGGGTGCCCCCGCACGGCGCGGCATGCAGATCGTGCAGGTGCACCACGCGCCGCCCCTCGCCCTCGTACCGCGCGAAGACGGGCAGATCATCAGCGATCGCCACCGCCACCGAAGCCCGCAGGATGGCGGTCGCCTCACCCCGGCCATCCGGATCGGCCAACCGCGTCTCCGTCTCCGGCACCTGGAACTCGATCCGCGCCTGACCTGGGAAGTGGTTGTTGCTCACCATCTCCCAGCCCTGCATCCGCCCCACAGCCTCGACCAGGTGTCCGGCCGTGTGCAGCGCGGCATGCGCCATGCGCGCCTTCGGGTCGATCCGCGCCCGTACCTGCTGCCCCTCGGCGAAGAGAGGCAGGCTGCCGCCCTCCGGCGCCATCGCCACGATCAGCCCCGACTCGCGGTCCCGAACCGGAACGATCTTCGCGTCCTCCAGCCAGCCCCGGTCGGCGGGCTGGCCGCCGCCCTGCGGATGGAACGGACAGTGCTCGACAGCCACCCACGGCGCCCCGTCCCGGTGGCCGACTGCGATCACCCGCGTATCGGCCTGTTCCAGGTAGGTGTCATCGAGATAGGTGCTGATCTGTACAGCGTCTCGACTGATCCCAGTAGAACGAATCATACGTTCAGTATAACGAACTCAGCTAGAGTGTTGAACTAATCGTTCGGCATAGTGAACGATGCCCGCAACATCAGCTGGCTTGTCTCACCAAAGGTTGAGCGAAGGGTGTTCCGTCCCCAGCGGAGCGCGGGGCACGAGGCGATGGGGAAGACCGGGTGTGCTCACCGTGTCAACGCGAGCAGTTCATCGATCACCGGTTTCTCACCACCGTCACCGAGGTGAGCGATGGCCGCAAACGGCGCGATCACCTGGCTCCAGGCATGGAGCCGGTCGCCATCGAGCCCGCACGCCGCCGCCACGCGCGCGCAGCGGGTCTCGACGCCCTCCAGCCCGGCGCCGGCCAGGACGTAGTCCACAGCGTCGAAGCACGGATCACCGACACAGGCTTTCGGATCGATGGCCATAAGACCGCGGTCCGGGCCGCCGTCGAGGACGTTGCCCAGGTGCAGGTCACCGTGGAGCAACACGGTTGTCCCTTCCGTGTCCAGCAGCCGCTCGCACCGCTGGATGGCCCTGTCCCACGCGGTGACGTCCATCCGCGCACTGATCGCAGGCTCGGACAGCCGCCTGCCGACCCGGGCGAAGGCCTCCTCGCACCGCCCACGCAGCACACGCGTCGGCAGCGGAGGCGGAGCGACCCCGTGCAAGGCGGCGAGCAGATCCGACCACTGTTCCGGAAGCGAAGCAGCAGGCATGTCCTCCGCCGGTGTTCCGGGCACGATCTCCTCCAACACCATTGCACCCGCCTCCTCGTCGACGGCCAGCACAGAGGGCACCCGGCCCGAGGCAGCGAACCACCTCAGCATTTCGACCTGCTCGGCCAGAAGGGCCCGCTCCGGACTGATTTTCAGCACCGCAGGCGTGCCGTCGGGCCAACGGCACCGCAACGCGACCGACGAAGCACCGTCCGGGAGGGACTCACCGAGCGAAAGTCCCCACTGGGACGTCAGCCGCGCGATGAGATCCGGCGTGTCAGCGCACCATTCGGCAACCTGGGGGCCGAATCGACGTACCAACCGCGTAGTGACGCTCTCCACATCCACCGGCAGTCGTTTCACAGGGGTCAGTCTGCCGCTGGCGCGATCTTTGTCCACCGCTTTTCCACCGCTCGCTGCCCGTCCCGCAGCGCAGGGATTGAGGCGGCCGCTGAAACGGGGGCCCGGGCCGGAAAAGATCCTCCGCAAGCTTCAGGGACAGTGGAGACTGCGGGACAGCCCTCTGCGATGTGATCAGGAGCCCCAGTGGACGACATGGAATTCGCCGAAACTCTGGAGACGGTCCTGCGGGACCTCCAGGCGCAGTGCGCGGTGCAGCCGCGGATACGTGCGGACGACACGTACGGGATCGTGCTCTTCGCCCCGGACGGTTCGGGCCAGGGCCTGACTTCACCACCTGGTGGCACCGCCGCAGAGCGGCTGGCGAACCTGGCGGATCAGGTCCAGGAATGGGCGGTGGAGGCACTGTGGAGCGAAGGCGCATCGGCGGTCTGGCCACAGTGCCCGACGCACCCAGACACGCATCCGCTGACGGCGACAGTCCGCACGGACACGGCGGTGTGGGTATGCCCGAAGAGGGGAACGACGCTGGCGCGGATCGGGGAACTGGAGACCCAATAGAGCGGGCGAGGGCATGCGGCGGAATATGGCAGAGGCGGGGGAATTATTGAACTGGAGGTCGCCCAAACTGCCGACTGTAACTATTTCCGACTGCGCAGACTCGCGGCGCCGGCTGAAATATCGGGCTGATAATGGAAAACCTGCGGATGTCAAACCGGGAGGGCGCCGCTCGATCAGAGCCGTGGCGCAGGGCCTCTGGTTTGGGTGGTCGGCCCGGACGACGGGATGGGTAGGTCCACTTCCAGGCGATGGGCCGTGCGCGCCAGCGAAGGACCGACCATGGCCCGGCACCGTGTGCGCGGTGCCGGGCCGTGAGTCTGCCGACGGGTGAGCGGTCAGCCTTGGCGGGCCTTGAAGCGTGGGTCCTTCTTGTTGATCACGAAGGTCACGCCACGGCGGCGCACCACCTGGGCGCCGGGCTTGGTCTTCAAGGAGCGCAAGGACTTGCGTACCTTCATCGTGGTCCCCTTCCAGGATCGAACGGGTCCGGCCGTCAGTGGCGAATGGGAGCGGTGCGGCCGTAGCGCCGCTCGAAGCGCTCCACCCGACCAGCGGTGTCCAGGACCCGCGAGGTGCCGGTGTAGAACGGGTGGCTCGCCGACGAGATCTCAACGTCAACGACCGGATACGTGGCGCCGTCCTCCCACTCGACCGTCTGCCGGGCGTCGATGGTGGAGTGGGTGAGCAGCTGGAATCCCGATGCGCGGTCGCGGAAGACAACGGGGCGGGAGATGGGGTGGATGCCGGACCTCATGGGTTGTGCCTCCTCAGGGGGCCTCCGTCGCCGGACGACGGAGGCAGGTGTCAACGTTCTTCGCGGAACAGGACGTGCTCGCCGACCACCGGGTCGTACTTGCGCAGGACCAACCGGTCGGGGTCGTTCAAACGGTTCTTGCGGGTCACGTAGGTGACTCCGGTACCGGCCGTCGACCTCAGCTTGACGACGGGCCGCGTGGTGCTGCGTGCCATGGGGGACTCCTTTCGCCACCACCCGAGTCTCGAATGACTCGGCCATGTCAGACGTCCCCTTCAACCACACGACCCGGCACCACATTCCCGGTGGTGACCGTCTCGGCGAGCGAAGGGGGCGCATCAAAAAATGTCCGCCACCGCCCTCCACGCGCTGGACGGCGCTCATCTGTACATGGCCGCCGGCGACGTCATGGTCGACGGCAGCGGCATCCGCGACCTTTCCGTGCCCACCTTTCTGATCGAGCACGAACAGGGTCTCGTGTTGATCGACACCGGGCTGGCCCCGGAGAGCTTCGGCGGGCCGGAATATGGGCGGGAGGCGGTCTACGGGGACATCCGCGATTTCGCGATCGCCCGCTGCGAGCGGGGAAAGTCCGTCATCGACCAGCTCGCCACGGTGGGCAAGCGCCCGGAGGACGTTACCCATGTGGTTCTCACCCACGACCACTTCGATCACACCGGGGGGCTCCCTCACTTCCCTCAGGCCATCCTCCACATCGGCAGGGCCGACTGGGAAAACGTGCAGGGGGAGTGCTTCAACGCCTGTTGGCGAGACGAACGTCAAGTGGTGCGTGCAGCATCGGCTGTGGTCGCGTTGGTACGGGTGTAGCGGGCCCTCATGGCGGGGCTGGCGGCGGGGCCGGCGGCAAATATGTATGCGTGGCCGTCGTCGAGGCGGCGGCCACTCTTGGCATCGACAACCACGGGGTCGACTTCTTCGCCGCTTCCGGTGTCGATCAGGATCATGCTGCGCTGCTCGGGAGCGAGGCGGGAGTTGCCCCAAGCCGCCAGAGTGATGATCACCGGGCGCAGGGAGCGGCCCAGGTCGGTCAGGACGTACTCGTAGCGGACGGGGTTGGTCTGGTAGGGGCGGCGCTCCAGCAGGCCGTCGGCGACCAGAGTCTTGAGGCGTGCGGTGAGCATGCTGGTGGAGATGCCGAGGTTCTCCTGGAACTGGTCGAAGCGGGTGTAGCCGTCGAAAGCGTCGTGGAGGATCAGCAGCGTCCACCACTCGCCGACGTGCTGCACGGTCGTGGACAGCGGGCATTCGAGGTCTTCCGCCCTGATGCGGCTTGCCAAGGTTAGCCACCTCCGCAGAGTTACTGCTAAAGTCGAAGTTAGTAGCTTCTATTTTAGCAGTAATGGTGGGCGCGGTGTTCACACCTGCCCGCACACCGAAACGGAACCCGTCATGACCACACCCGTCAGCGAAATCAGCGAATCCATGGAGGGCCGACGCGCCCTGGTCACCGGCGGCACGAAAGGCGTCGGTGCGGCCGTCGCCCGACGCCTGGCCCAGGCCGGCGCCACCGTGCTGGTGACCGCGCGCAGCCGCCCGGACGGCGTCGCGGCCTCAGACATCATCACCGCGGATCTGGCCACCCCCGAAGGTGCCGCCACCGTGATCGAGGAAGCCCTCCACCGCCTCGGCGGCGTCGACATCCTGGTCAACAACCTGGGCGGCTCGGAAGCACCCTCGGGCGGATACGCGGCCCTCGGCGAGGACGACTGGGCCAGGGAACTCAACGTCAACCTCCTCGCCGCCGTCCGCCTGGACCGTGGCCTGCTGCCGGCCATGATCGAAGCGGGCCGTGGCGTCATCATCCACGTCTCCTCGATCCAGCGCCGCATGCCGCTGTGGAACGGCACCCTCGCCTACGCCGCCGCCAAGTCCGCGCTGAGCACCTACAGCAAGGGCCTGGCCAACGAGGTCGCCCCGCACGGCGTCCGTGTCAACACCGTTGCTCCCGGCTTCGTCCAGACCGCCGCCGCTGACCACCTCGTCGCCCGGATGGCCGAGAACGCCGGCACCACCAACGAAGCGGCACTGAACCAGCTCATGGACTCCCTCGGCGGTATCCCGCTGGGCCGCCCCAACCGTCCGGAAGAAGTCGCCGAACTCGTCGCCTTCCTCGCCTCCGACCGCGCCTCCGCCATCGTCGGCGCCGAGCACGTCATCGACGGCGGCACCATCCCCACCGTATGAACCCTCCGACTCCCAGGAGCCGCCATGCACACCGAGCAGCCTCAGAACATCGCCCCCAACGCCCTGCCCGAGGTGATCACCCGCTATCTGGAAGCCCACCGCGGCAAAGACACCGCCGCCGCACTCGGCGCCTTCCACTCGGACGCCACCGTGACCGACGAGGGCAGGGTCCACCGGGGTGCCCTGGCGATCGAGACCTGGCTGACCCGCTCCGCCGGCGAATACACGTACACGATCGAACTCACCGGGGCATTGAAGATCGACACGACCCACTACGTCGCCACACACCACCTTGAGGGCAACTTCCCAGGCGGGGTTGTGGACCTGCACTACCGCTTCACCCTCAGCGAGGGCCTCATCCAGGGCCTTCTCATCGAACCCTGACGCGCGGCCCCGGCACGGCGGGAATCGGCCCCGGTTCAGTAGGTGGCGGGCCCCTTACACGGACCGCGAACCCGGGCCGGTTGTGCGACCTGCGCTTGGCTCGGGGTATGGATGGCCTGCTCGGGAGGGCATCGCAGGTTGGGCTCCAGCGTCGCGATGTCACTTCCGCCGACCCAGAACCGGCCGGGCCCCAACCGAGAGTTCTGCATGGCCTGGACGCCGGCCCAGGCCAGCGGGCCTGTGTTGCTGCGGAGCCTGAAGGATCAGGTGACGTTCTTTTCCAGGGCGGCGAGGTAGCTGTGGATGGAGTGGTCGCGTACGCCGTCGCTGGCGGGGGCGAAGAGGTCGGCGGTGAGTCCTTTGATGCGGTCGGTGAGCCCGCCCAGGAGGGACATGGACTCGTGGACTGTGCCGTCCGAGTCGATGTAGCGCAGGGCGTCGACGTGGGTGTAGGCGGGCTCGGGCGGGAGCTGGGGGACGATGTCGTTGTTGTTGACGAACCGGTACATGCGTTCTTTGAAGCCCTTGTTGTACGCAGCGGCCAGCAGGCGGTCGCAGGTGCGGGGCTGGCCGTAGGTGTAGACGCCGTCGGCGGTGAGCCGGGGGTCTTCCAGGTACATGCGGGCGCCGGCGATCATGGCCAGTGCGCCGCCGAGGCTGTGGCCGGTGAAGTAGACGCTCTGGCCGTTGCCGCGCAGCTGGGCGTGGGCGTCTTTGAGGTCGGGGTAGATGGAGTCGAGGGCTTCGGCGAAGCCGTAGTGGACGTAGCCGGTGTTCGCGGGGCCGGGCCAGGGTGGGGTGGTGGCGTCGGAGAGCCAGTCCTTGATCTGGGCCGGTTCCGTACCGCGGAACGCGGTGACCATCATGGTCTCGCTGGCCAGGGTGTAAGCCTGGGTGTCTTCGAGGGGGAAGGGCGGGGTGAAGCGGGTCCGGTGGTGGCGGATGGTCGTAAAGCCCCACGCACGGGCTTGCTGCTCGATGGTGGCCTCGTCCTTGTAAGCGAGGTCGGATGCCTGAGCCAGCCAGTAGGCGCGGTCCACGCTGTACCCGGCCGGCAGGCCGTCGATCCTGACAGATGCAGCCACGGTTGATCCCTTCACGGAGGAGATGGGTGTGACACGGGGCGCCCCGGCCGCGGGCGACCAGCGAGCCCGGGGTGACCAAACCCGTCATAGCTGGCGCGCCGGTGGCGGGCGGTAAGACACACGCGCTGCTCACCCTGATCGCCCAAGGTCTTCGGCACCCAATGGCGGCTCGGTGTGCGGGCGCGCCGATCGGCGGCGCGCCCCCGGTACTGAACGGCCGGCCGGGCTGACCGCCGGAGAACAGCCAGGGAGAGTCTGTCCGGCCGAGGACAGCATGGCTGCGGCGAATCGCGCCCTGCGGGCAGGTCGACGGGGACGTCGCCGAGTCGGAGGCGGACTGCTCCGCCGGTCTGCGGGGCCGTCTGCCGGACCAGGAATCGAGGCTAAAGGAGACGGAGTTACCGATTTCACATGTGCACACAGGCCCGTTTATGATCTTGGTTGTGACTGTGCAGAACTCTGACAAGACGCCGTCCCGTAAGCAGCGACTCCAAGAGAAGCAGCGTCGCCAACTGTCGGTGGTCGACACCGTTGACAAGGCCGAGGTCAAGGTCCGCAAGGCAGAAGCCGAACTGGCCGTTGCTGTCGCAGAGGCGGTGCAGGTGTTCGGCGACGAACGCTCCGCCTCTGAGGGGCTCGACATGCCCGTTGAAGCCATACGTCGTTTCGTCGGCATCGCGGCGAACGAAACCGCCTTGGCCGACGAGACCAACCCCGCTGGCCGGTCATAAGCTTGTGGCGGTCGCCTGGTGGCGGGTGAGGCGGGTGAGGCGGGTGATCAGGTCGATGATGGCGGCGCCGCGTTCATGATCGAGGGCGCTGATGGGCTCGTCGACCAGGAGAATGGTGGGGTTGTTCATCAGGGCGCGGGCGATGTCGACGCGCTGACGCCGGCCGCCGGAGAGTTGGCGGGGGTGGCGGTGCGCGCGGTCGGCGAGGCCGACGGCATCGAGTAGTTCCATGGCCCGGCCGCGGGCCTTGGCGGGGGAGCGGCCATCGATCCGGGCCATGACCTGCGGTTGTTCGGCGGCGGTGAGCGAGAGCAGCAGATTGGGCTGCTGGAAGACGATCCCGATCTTACGGCGGCGCAGGTCGGCGAGTTCGCCATGGGTCATCCCGGTGGTGGTGATTCCGTCGACGGGGACGGGACCGGTCGCTCCCAGAGGCCGGTCAGGTGTTCGTGGAGGACGTCGTGTGCCTCTTGCGGGGTGAGGTGACCGATGAGGACGTGCGTGGTGAGGCCGTCCGCAAGGGCGAGGAGGGCGCGGGCCTCGCGCGCTGGTTCGAGAGGCACGGCGCGGCCAGCGCCCTCGCCGACTTCCGAGATGAGTCGGGTGAACGTCTCTTGCAGGGCTGCGTAGTTCGCCTTCAGCGTCTCGGCGAGCGCCTTGCTGACAGCCGCCTGCGCGACAAAGGCGAGCCAGACCCGGGCCTCGGCGCGGTGTTCTTCCCTGAGCAGTGAGATCTCGGTGGCGGCGTGGCCCAGGGCGGTGCCGGCGGACTGGGCCGGGCTCCTGACGAGGCGGGCCTGCACGCGCTCGCTGATCCGCTCGCTGACGTGCCCAAGAGCGAATACGAGCATCTCTTCCTTGGTGCGGAAGCACCGCTGAACGGCGCCCATGGACACCTGCGCGCGAGCGGCGACGTCGCGAAGGGTCACGCCCTCAAGGCCACGTTCGTCGGCGAGGTGGCAGACGGCCTCGGCGATGAGGCGGCGTCGGCCCACGTGGTCCACCTGCCTGGGCATGCCCGGTCGCCTCCCTGCTCCACGGTTCTCTGCTCGCAGCGCACTTTATGCGATGCGCTCGTATCGGTACCAGGGTACGGTTGCGGTTCCGATGCAAGCGCATCGGTACGTAGGGGAGGAAGGAAAGGCCATGCAGGACGCCCTGTGGAAAATGTCGGCCGCCGCCCAGGCGGAGGCCGTGCGCGGCGCACACGTCTCGGCACTCGAACTGGTCGACAGCCACCTCAACCGCATCGCCGAGGTCAACCCACAAGTGAACGCGGTCACACAGCTCCTGGCGGAGCGTGCACGCGAGGCCGCGACACAAACAGACCGTCGGCGGGCCGCCGGTGAAGCGCTGGGGCCGCTCGCGGGCGTGCCGTTCACCGTGAAGGAGAGCACCGCCGTCGAAGGCGTGCCGACCACGTTCGGCACGGAGCGCTTCCGCGATCTGGTGGCGCCGGCCGACGCGCCCCCGGTGGCGCGGCTGCGCGCGGCCGGAGCCATCCCCATCGGGCACAGCAACATTCCCACCCTGATCCTGGCGGGGATGCACACGCGCAGCGAACTGTTCGGCGACACGGTCAATCCGTGGGACAGCAGCCGGACCCCGGGCGGCTCCAGCGGGGGCGACGCGGTGGCCGTGGCCACAGGCATGGCGGCGCTCGGGCTCGGCAACGACTCCGGGGGATCGGTGCGCATCCCGGCCCAGTTCTGCGGCGTGGCCGGGCTGAAGCCGTCCACGGGCCGGTTCCCCGCCGACCACCGCATTCTCGGCCCGGACGACCCAGGCCCGGCGTCCCAGATACTGGTCACCGACGGCCCGCTGGCCCGGAGCGTGGGCGACCTACGGCTGGCTTACGAGGTGCTGGCCGGGACCGATCCGCGAGACCCACGGGCCGTACCGGTGCCCGCGTACGGCGAAGCGCTCCCCGGACCGGTGAAGGTCGCGGTCGTGGCGGACCCCGGCGGGCACGGCGTCCACCCCGCGGTTCGCGGAGCCATCGAGACCGCGGCCGATGCGCTCCGCGACGCCGGATACGACGTGCGCGAGGTACGGGACGTACCGCGGATGGACGAGGCTCTCGAGGCGTACGGCCGGATCACCGTGACCGAGTTCGCCCCGACCTGGCCGGTGGTGCGCAAACTGCTCGGCAAAGGCGGGGACCGCTACATCGAGATGGCGATGGAGCAGACCCCGCCCGCAAGCGCGGACGAGTTCATGAAGCTGATGGGCACCTGGATGACCATTCGCCGCTCGTGGGCCGAATTCCTCGACACGTACCCGCTGCTGCTCGGCCCGTCGTTCACCGAGCCACCGGTCGAGCCGGGGCTGGAGTCGCGCGACAGGGCGGGCCGGGACCGGGTCGGGTCGGGAATGCGCCTGTGCAGCGTGACCAGCTTCGTGGGCGTGCCCGGTGTGGCCGTACCGACCGGCGTGGTCGACGGGCTCCCCTTGGGGGTGCAGATCGTCGGGCGCGCGTTCCGGGAGGACCTGTGCCTGGACGCGGCCCAGGCGATCGAGGACCGGCTCGGAGTTCTCACACCGGTCGACCCGCGCGTGGGAGGCCGGGCTGAGTGAGCCGTTGCGTCAGGGAGAGCGCGCTCGGCGTCCCCGCGTCCCCCCCCGCAACCCTCACCCTCAGCAGGCCGGCCCCGTGCCGACTATGCGCTCGGACCGTGTCCTGCGACGGGCGGTCCCGCCCCGCACTCCGGGCACCATGGGCCGCTCGCCCCGCCCCGCCACGCCACGGGGGGCGAGTTCGTCTTCAGTCACCCGGCCACCGGGAACACCCCTGATGCGGCGACCGTGACCCAGACCCGTCTGTATGGAACGGCCACCTGGCGACCAGCGTCGCCTCGCCGGACCTGTGGGAACACGTGGAGCGCCTCGCGCCGCTGGAGCAAGCGGACGGTGCACCGGTACGAGCCGGACAAGTTCTCCGCCGCCGGACTCACACCGGCTCGCTCCGAGGTCGTGCGGCCTCCGCGTGTCACCCCTGGAGCCCGCTCATCTACAACTTCCGCCACTATCACGGCCTGGCTCCCCAGGTCGGCCACGGCTTCCGGTCGGAAACGGCCAGGAGCGCGGCGCGCACAGCGTAGGCCGGGGTCACGGAGGTGTACCTGAAGGCACAGGATTACATTTTGTCCTATGCCAAACTTATCTTTGACATAGGACAAAGTGTTCAGCTGTGCAGTGGAGGCGGTGATCGTGCCGATCAGCGAGACGACGGCGACGGAGATCGTGGGCAGTGTGCGAGATCTGATCGCGTCGGGCGAGCTGGTGCCGCGCGATCTGCTCCCGCCGGTGCGGACGCTGGCGGCCGAGCTGGGGGTGAACCGGAACACGGTGGCGGCGGCGTACCGGCAGCTGGTGGCTGCCGGTGTGGCCGCGACACATGGCCGTGGCGGAACCATGGTGGCCGGGATGGTTCAACTGGCCGGCGAGGGCGCGGGGTTCGGCGGCAGGCTGATCGACCTGGCCAGCGGCAACCCTGATCCCGAGCTGCTGCCCGATGTGCTCGCGGCGGCCCGGCGCGGTGAGTATCGGCAGCCGCTGTACGGCGCGCCGGCGGTCGATGCCGGGCTGGCCGAGTGGGCGGCCGACGGATACGCCGAGGACATCGCGGGCCAACCGTTCAGGGTTCTGGTGGCCAACGGCGCGGCGGACGCGACGGAGCGGCTGCTGAACGCGTACCTGACGCGTGGCGATGCGGTGGCGGTCGAGGACCCGTGTTTCCTGGGGACCATCGGCACGGTGCGGTTGAACGGCTACCGCACCGCCCCGGTCGCGGTCGATCACGCCGGGATGCGCCCGGAGGCCCTGCGCGCCGCTCTCGAGAGTGGCGCGCGGGCGGTGGTGTGCACGCCGCGCGCCCACCATCCGACCGGCGCGAGCCTGACCGCCGGGCGGGCCGCGGAGCTGCGCGCGATCCTGGCCGAGCACCCGGAGGTCCTGATCATCGAGGACGACCACTTCTCGGCCGTCTCCACCGTGCCGTACCACCGCATCACCCCGCCGCGGCCGGCCGCCTGGGCCCTGGTGCGCTCGGTGTCGAAGTTCCTCGGCCCGGACCTGCGCCTGGCCCTCGTGGCCGCCGGCGAGGAGACCGCCCGGCGCCTCGAGACGCGGCTGAGCGCGGGGACGATGTGGGTGAGCCATCCGCTGCGGCACACCGCCCGTGAGCTCTTCCTCGATCCGAAGGCGCGGGCGCAGCGCGAACAGGCGCGCACCGCCTACGCCGAGCGCAGCGCACGGTTGATGAAGGAGATCAACGCCTGCGGCATCGGCACACCGGCCGCCTACCGGCCCGACGGGCTGAACGTGTGGATCGACCTGGACACACAGGCGCGGCCGGTCGTCGACGCCTTGGCCCGGCGCGGCTGGCTGGTCAGGCCCGGCGACCTCTTCGCCACCGCACAGGCCGACCGCCAGGCCCTCCGGGTCACCACCGCCACGCTGACCGAACAACGGGCCCGCGAGTTCGCCGCCGACCTCGCCGCCGTCCTTGACCACCCGGACGCCGCCTGAACACAACCGCCGCCCGCCCCCGGCCGAACGCACCAGGCCATGTCACTCCGCGAAAGGAACCTCCTGCCATGTTCACCGGTCTCAGCGCCTTCCCCCTGACCCCCATGAGCGAGTCGGGCATCGACGAGCAGGCGTACGCCCGGCTTGTCGCGCGCCTCGCTTCCGCGGGGGTGGACTCGATCGGTGCGCTCGGGTCCACCGGAAGCTACGCCTATCTCTCCCGCGAGCAGCGCGCCCGGGCCGCGCGGATCGCCGTCGAGGCCGCCGAAGGGACCCCCGTCATCGTCGGTATCGGCGCGCTGCGGACCTCACAGGTCCTCGCGCTGGCCGAGGATGCCCAGAAGGCGGGCGCGTCGGCGGTGCTGCTGGCCCCGATGACGTATCAGCCGCTGACCGAGGACGAGGTGTTCGGACTGTACGAGGACGTCACCCGCGAGCTGTCCGTTCCGCTGTGCGTGTACGACAACCCGAACACCACCCACGTCCACTTCACCGATGAACTCCACGCTCGCATCGCCGGGTTGCCCCAGGTTGCCGCCATCAAGATCCCGCCCGTGCCTGACGAGGCGGCCGCCGCGAAGGAGCGCGTTCAGGCGCTGCGGGCGCTGGTCCCGGACACCGTCAGCATCGGGGTGAGCGGGGACTGGGCGGCGGCCACCGGGCTGACGGCCGGGTGCGGGGCGTGGTACTCGGTCGTCGGCGGGCTGTTTCCCCGCACCGCGCTCGCCCTCACCCGTGCCGCCCAGAGCGGGGACGCGGAACGGGCCACGGCCCTGTCCGATCGGCTGCAACCGCTGTGGGAGCTGTTCCGCCATCACGGCAGCCTGCGCGTGATCTCCGGTGCCGCCTCCCACCTGGGCCTTGCCTCCGAGACGAATCTCCCCTTGCCGCTGCGCGGCCTCGCCCCCGACGCCCGCGATCGGCTCGTCACCGTGCTGGACGGCCTGAACCTCGATGCCTCCTCGTGAGCACCACAGCTCCTGTCGTCCCGCACAGCCGCACGCCATGGGCTGTGCCCGTGCGGCTGCTCAGGAACGGGCGGCGTCGGCCTTCTTCGGAGCCGGGACCGCCATCACTCAGAGGTGCCCGGCGGCCCGGTCCCGGGCACCTCCCCGTCCATTCCGCCCGGATTGATCAGCAATCAGGCAGAAGAGCAACCCGCCGACGCACAGGTGTCTTCAGGCTCAGGCCCAGCGCTTCAGGAACTCGATCGCTGCGGAGCCGACCTCCGCGGGATGCGAGGCACTCAGGAAGTGCTGCCCGTTCTCAATGATCTCCAGGCGCGCCTCGGGGGAGCGGGTGAACATCCGGATCTCCTCCTGGGCGTTCGGCACGGAGTACACCTGGTCCGCGGTGCCGTGCAGCCACAGGACGGGGCAGCGGACCTCGTCGAGCCTGCCGTGGAGCCCGTCGCGGTCCCGCAGGTTCACCGTGCTGAGGCGCAGACGGTGGCGTCCGGCGTCACCGGTGTAGTTCGCACGGTAGGCGGTGAGCCAGAACTCGCGTTCCTCGGCCGAGACGCCGCCCAGGGCCGCGGTGAGGACGGCGTCTACGACCTCGTCCGGCACGACCCAGTCCTCGCCGACCGGGTCGGCGAGGGCGTCGACGAGCGGAGTGTTGGACGCTATCCCGTCCCAGCACCCCAGCTCGCGGCTGCGCGGGCTCTCGAAGTCCATCGATGTGCCGAGCGGGATGAGGCCCTTCACGACGTCCGGGGCGAGCAGCGCCATGCGGACCGCCACCCAGCCGCCCTGCGAGGTTCCCAGCACGAAGGCCTCGTCGATCCCGAGGGCCTCGAGGGCCTGCAGGTTCGCGACCGCGCTGTCCCAGTAGGTGAAGTGCTGGTACGCCGCCCTCGTGCGGCCGTGCCCGTAGGGTTCGAGGGCCAGCAGGTTGGCCGCGGACCCGAGCTCCGGGTCGGCGAACTGCGGCCGGTACAACTCGGCCGAGGTGGTGTACGAGTTGATCAGGACCAGCGTCGGGAGTGCGGGGTCGTACGGCTTGCCGAAGGTGTACCCGACGGTAGATCCCCCGAGGTGAGGGATCTCGACGGTCTGTCCGGGCTTGCTCACGGTGTACTCCTCGATTCGTGTGCCGGGGTCTCTGAGAACGAGGCGTCGGAGCGGAGGACGGGAGTCCGGAGACCTCCGGCAGGCTCCGGTCCGCTCCACGCTTGCCGGCGGGTGGCGATGCAGGCGGTTCCAAGGCGCTGCGCTCGGCGCCGCGCCTGGCCTGTCATGGTCACGCAATAAGTCCCTTCGGAGGACGGCTCCGGTCGAGCCCACTGCCATGATGGGCAGATGATCCACATGATGTCGAATAATGGTTCGGCCGCACCCTGTTCGCGTCTTTCGTAGCGGTGGCCCAAGAGGGTTCGATCTCGGCGTGCGCCCGCCGACAGGGAGTCACACAGCCCGCGAATGACACGTCAGATCCGGCGGCTCGAGCACGATCCGCTCGGGCGTCGCTACGGGTGAAGCGGGTCGGGGGCGAGCGTGATGGTCATCCATGGCACGGCGGCTTCACGGAAGCTGTGCCCGACCGGGTCGATGCCGCTCTGTTCGGTGAGGCTGAAGGTCGCCACCATGATCATTTCTGAGTCGTCGGCGACGGAGACCAGATGGGTCCCGCAGCGCGGGCAGAAGCCGCGGTGCAGTGTAGGCCAGGTCGAGTACCAGGTCGGCTCACCTCCATGGCCGGTCCAGGTCAGTTCCTCCCGGCGGAAGCCGACCCATGCCATCGCCGGCGAGCCGGAGAGGAGCGTGCAGTGCTCGCAGGAGCACAGGTGGGGGTCGTCCGGAGCGCCGGTTACCTCGTACGCGATGTCGCCACACTGGCAGCGGCCTGTCCGCTGGTCCCGGGCGGCGGTCGGTTCGGTCACGTGAATGTCTCCTGTGGTGCGGAGCGCGGTTGGGGTGTCAGTGTGCTACCGGCCGAGAGGTCCCGTGCTGGTGTTGGGAATTCGACGCCCCGCAGACGGGATCATCTCGTGAGGAGACTTGGCCCAGGAGATTCCGCGAGTCGCGATGAGTTCTGCGGCGTTCGGCGGTCGTACTGTCGAACCCGTTACCGAGGAGGACTTCTGATGCGTAGCGTGACCTATTCGATGAGTGTCTCACTTGACGGCTACATCGTCGGGCCGGACGGCAACTTCGACTGGACGGCGCCCGACGAGGAGGTCTTTCGCTTCTGGATCGACGAGATCCGAGAGGTCGGCGTCCACCTGTTGGGACGACGGCTGTACGAGACGATGCTGTACTGGGAGACGGCCGACCAGGATCCATCGCTCGACGACTCACAGCTCGAGTGGACCGCGCTCTGGAACCCGCTCCCGAAGGTGGTGTTCTCCACCACGCTGTCAGCGGTGCAGGGCCATGCCCGCCTGGCCTCCGGCGGCCTGGCGGAGGAGATCGAGCGGTTGCGAGCCGAGCCGGGGGAGGGCGACATCGCGATCGGCGGCGCGACTCTCGCCGCCGAGGCGGCCGCGTCGGGGCTGATCGACGAGTACCGGATCGTGGTCTACCCGGTGCTGGTTGGCGGTGGCATTCCGTTCTTTCCCCAGCACGAGCGCCGGGAGGATCTCGAACTCGTCGAGACCCGCACCTTCAACTCGAGATTCGTCTACCTCCGCTATCGCGTGGCGCGCTAGCCGGCTCACCGCCGAGCCCCGGGAAGAACGGGACGGCCAGTGGGGTTCTCGCAACGGAGATCATTTCCATTGGCCGTCGTCCGGTGCGGTATGCGTGGGCGGACCGGCTGTGGTTCGCGGCGTTGTCCTCGCTGATCCCTCGGCGGCGCTGGGCGCAGGCGTTGCTCGGCCGGCATCGATGTCTCGTTGCACTCAGGCGGGACTACAGCGAGCGCCGGATCGAGCCAGGCAGACCGCCGACAGCGAGAGGCGTGAAGGAGTTGGTGCTGCGGCTGCCGCAGGATCCAGGCAGAGCTTGCACGCTTGGGCCACAGGACCGGCGCAGCGCCCGCGTCCGCAGTGAAAAGGGCATCCGCCGGGGCGGACGCCCCCTCGCAACCGCAGCCTGACCACCCCGGCGCCGGCGCGCCAGATGCCGGCAAAGGATCCGTACCTGACTTCGCCGTAAAACCACTTAGCTGCACCAGGGAGGTCGGACAGCGCGGCCAGGCGACTGACTTGCGCGGTGCCCGAACAGAACGGCCGACACCTGCGCTCGGGGTCGCTGAGCCGGTAGGTGATCCGTCGGCCGCGGGGCAGCCGCCGGACCGTGACGCGGATCAGCACGGCAACCGCACCAGGAACACCGTCTCCACGCGCGGCCGGCTCGTCACGGTGACATCTCCGCCGTGTGCCCGCACCAGTTGTCTGACGATGGACAGCCCCAGCCCGCTGCCTCCCGTCCGCCTGCTGCGGGACTGTTCGGCCCGCCAGAAGCGGTCGAACACCCGGGGCAGGTCCTCTTGGCGGATGCCGCCGCCCGTGTCCCTCACCTCGATGGCGACGGCGCCTGCCACGCGGCGGGCGGTGAGGGTGACGCGGCCGTCCGGCGGGGTGTGGCGTATCGCGTTGGACAGAAGGTTGCCCAGGACCTGGCGGAGGCGGACCGGGTCGGCATGGACCGAGAGGCCGTCCGGGGCATGGACGGCGGTCTCGACACCGCCGGCGTGTGCGGTCGCCTGGTGCGCGCTCATGGCCTGCTCGATCAGCTCGCGGAGGTTCAGCTGCTGCGGACGCAGGCGCAGGGTGCCGGCATCTGCGGCGGCGAGCACCTGGAGGTCGTCCACGATGTGCTGGAGGAGGTCCGCCTCCTCCTGGAGCGAGGTGAGGAGCGCCGAGTCGGGCTCGGCCAGGCCGTCCTGCGCCGCGTCCAGCCAGCCGCGGATGTTGGTGAGGGGCGTGCGCAGTTCGTGGGCGATGTCGCTGACCATGACCCGGCGCTGCTCGTCGGTGCGTTCGCGGCGTTCCGACAGGTCGTTGAGGGCGGCGGCCAGATAGCCGGTCTCGTCCTTGGTGGTGACGGGGATACGGAGGTGCCGGCCCGAGGGAGCGCGGGCCGCGTTGGTCAGCGCGCGCAGCGGACGTACCAGCCTGATCGCGATGACGGCGGTGACGGCGATGGTCGCGGCCAGGACCAGACCGGTGGTGGTCAGGACCCGGAGGGTGCCGGCCGGTGACAGGTCGAAGACGGCGGTGGCCGTGCGGGGCGGGCCGGTGACGAACAGGAGGGCCGCCGGGGCGACGTGCGCCGCCAACTGCTCCCGCCGGCCTTCCTCCACACAGTCGTCCGCTGCGGCGGAACCCTGCGCGGAGTCGTCGCCGTCCACCCGGAAGTCCACCGTGATGGTCAGGGCGGCGGGCAGGCGTACGTGGTTGCGCTCCGCGCAGCTGCGGACGAGTTCGGTGAGTTCGGCCAGGGCCGCGGCCTCGGTCGGGGTGGGGGCGAACAGGTCCTTGGACGCGCAGGCCTGGGTGGAGCCCGCCGAGGGCCTGAGCGTGCGCACGGCGGGTCTGCCACTGGCCTCCTCAACGATGTGCGCGCGTACTCCCGCCCGGTCGTAGAGGCAGGTGACCTCCTCACGGGCGAGTTGTCGCAGACGCGCCCGCTCCTCGGCGGGCAGGCGGTAGGGGCCGACGGCTCGTGGGTCGATGCGGGAGACCTGCCCCGCCGGGCCGACTCCCTGATCCGTGAACGGAGCGACGTGCAGCGGATCGATCACGGCGCTCGCGTTGAGGGGCAGCCGTTCCGCGGCCGGTCGATGCGACGTGGCGATGACCTGGCGCGCCCGCGTGGTCAGGATGATGGTGCGCCCCGTCGACCGGGAGAGATCCAGGACGGTGCGCTCGACACCGTTCCAGTTCCGGTGCGCCGCGGCGAAGCCCTCCAGCGTGTCCTGGATGGTGGCGTCGTCCGCGAGGACCTGGCCTCGCTCCTGCTCGATGGCGAGGGTGGTGCCGCGTACCGTCAGCCAGGCCGTGGCCCCGATGGACACCAGGGAGATCAGCACGGAGGTGATCAGCAACCGGAACAGCAGGCTGTTGCGGAGCGGGACTTCAGACGTCAAGGTGGCCTCGGGACAGCTTGTATCCGACGCCGTGGACGGTCAGCAGCAACTCAGGTCTGTGCGGCGAGGTCTCGATCTTCTTCCGCAGGTTCAGTATGTGCACGTCCACGGTGCGTTCGGTCACGGCTCGGCCGTGGTCGGTGATGCAGCCCAGCAGCTGAGCCCGGGTGAAGACCCGGTCGGGTGCGGCTGCCAACGTGCTGAGCAGGCGGAATTCGCCAGGAGTGCAGTTCACCGGCCGGCCGTGGACGGACACCTCGTGCCGGTCCGGGGCCACGGTCAGCGGTCCGGCCTTGAGGACCACTTCCTCCGTATGCTCCGGATGTCGGCTGCGCCGCAGCAGGGTCCGGATGCGGGCCACCAGTTCGCGTGGCCTGAACGGCTTGGTCATGTAGTCGTCCGCCCCGATGTCCAGGCCCAGCAGCAGATCGTCCTCGGTGGAGCGGGCGGTGAGCATCAGAATGGGCATATCGCCCGTGGCGCGTATGCGGCGGCATATCTCCAGCCCGTCCAGACCCGGCAGCATCCAGTCGAGAACGAGCAGGTCGGGTGGCCGCTGGGTGGCTTCCTCGAGGGCTGTCGGGCCGTCGTGCACCACGGTTACGGCATGGCCGTCATGCACCAGGTAACGACGGATCAGTTCTGCCTGCTTTTCGTCGTCTTCGGCCACCAGCACGTATGTGGACATGGCCCGATGATAAACCTGCGGGGCGCGGGGTGAGCGCCGGCATATCTGGTTCAATTCCCTGACAACTTCCTGACAATCGCCTGAAGGGGTCCGGTGGGGGGAAGGTGCTGACACCTTTCTGACAAAGTCTTGTCATGCTTCCGGGCATGCGAAACAACTCAGGCCGCCCTGACCCCGGTCCGGGCCGCCCGGACAAGAAGATCCTGTTCCTTTCCTGCACCGTGCTGGCGGTGACGCTGATCACCGGCTGTTCCGGGGGAGACGTCGACAGCCAGGGAGGCGGAGTTGTCTCCGTCACGGAATCCGCTGGAGGTGGAGAGGGCGGGGCGACGAAGAGCCCGGCGGCCGACGATTCCGAGTCCGGTCGCCCCCAGATTCGGCTGGACAGTACGGACGCCGAGGAACTGCGTATGTACCAGGGCTACCTGCGCTGCCTCAAGGATCACGGAGTGTCCATTCTTCCGGCCGGGGACAAGTTCGCGGACTGGGCCGATCCCGATTCTTTGGGGTACCCCGGTGAGGATGTGGCAAAAGAGCATCCGGAAGCGGAAAAGGCATGTCTCGGAAAGAAGCCGATGCAGCCTGCTGAGCTGGATCCGAAGAAAAACCCCGACTACCTGAACGATTACCGCAAGTATATCGAGTGCAACAACCGCAGAGGGCTCAAGGTGGACCCCCTTCCCGACGGAAGCGGCTGGAACTACAAGCCTGGCGTGAATCCGCCCAGGAATGCCGAACAGATCGACGAGGAATGCATGCGTGAGGCGTTCAGTGGTAAGTGAGCGCGACGCCGGGGACACCATGCCCCTGCGGGTGACAGCCCAGGAAGGGGCAGGCCCCCGCGAGCCGGCGGCGGGCCGCCGGAAGAAGAAGGCCGTGTATCTCGCCGTCGTCGCCGTACTGCTGGCAGGAGGAACGGGGGCCGGGCTGCTGTGGGTCGACAAGGGCGGGAACGGCTCCGAACCCGAGTCCGGCCCGAAGATCAAACAGATCGCCGTGGTCAAAACGGATCTGTCGGGCAGCAGAGAGATGGAGGGCACCCTGGGCTACGACTCCGCGCGCACGATCCGCAGTGTCGGCGAAGGACGGGTGACGTGGCTTCCAAACCGGGGTGCGACGGTCAAACGCGGCCGGCAGCTGTACCGCGTCGATGAGCGTTCCGCCGTGATCTTCTATGGCAGCACACCCCTGTACCGCAGGCTCGACACCCCTGGCAGCGTCGGCCGTGACATATGGGTCGTCGCCGACAACCTCAAGGCTCTCGGCTACGACATCGGGGCACAGCCGGCGCCGGGCACGGTCGTCCGGCAGCAGGCCCCCGCGGACGACCCCCCGCCCATGACAACGGACCCTGGGCAGGGGGAGACCACGCCCCCGGCAGGCCAGCCCGCGGCCGGACAGTCCTCGGCTCCGGAGGGCGGAGCCGGCCCAAGAACCGATGCGTCACAGGAGCGGCCATCGAGCCCAAGTCCGTCGCAGTCCACGGTCAGGGAGGGCGACGGTGTGCTCACCACGTCCCTGATGTCCGCGATCAAGCGCTGGCAGAAGGCCGTGGGCATCAAGCCGACCGGCATTCTCGATATCTCCGACGTGGTCGTGACGAAGTCGGCGGTGCGGGTCTCGGACGTCCTCGCCCAGCCCGGGGACGAGGCGTCGGGAGACCTGATGACGGTGACCGCCACCACCAAGTCCGTGACCGTTCCGGTGCAGTCACTCGACATCGGGTCCATCAAGTCGGGCCAACGGGTCACCGTGGTGCTGCCCGACCGGTCCACCGCCGCGGGCCGGGTCGCCGCGATCAGCACCACCGTGCAGGGAGACCAGGACGACACGGGCAACGCCCGGCAGACCAGGATCAACGTCACCGTGTCGCTGGACGACCCACAGGCCGTCAAGGGTATCGACTCCGCTCCCGTACGGGCCCAGTTCCAGGGGGAGTCCAAGAAGGGCGTACTCGCCGTCCCGGTCGGCGCCCTGCTCGCCCTGCGTGAGGGAGGGTACGCAGTCCGGCTCTCCGGCGGCAGGCTCGTCCCGGTCGACACGGGCATGTTCGCCAAGGGACTGGTCGAGATCAGCGGCCAGGGCATCAGCGAGGGCATGAAGGTGGAAACCACGGCATGAACCACGGCATGACCCAGGTCATCAGCGTGCACGAGGCGAGCGTGACCTATCCCCCCGAGGTGAGAGCCCTCGACCGGGTCTCCCTGTCCGTCGCGCAGGGCGAACTGCTCGCCATCCTCGGCCCTTCCGGCTCCGGCAAGTCCACGCTGCTCAACATCATGGGCACGCTGGCCCCGCCCACCAGCGGCAGCGTGGTCATCGAGGGGCAGGACGTGACGGAGTTGTCCGACCGTCAGCTGTCCGCCCTGCGGGGGCGGCGTCTGGGTTTCGTCTTCCAGCACTTCCACCTGACGGACGGCCTCACCGCGGCGGAGAACGTGGCGACCGGCCTGCTGTATGCCGGTGTGCCCAGGAAGCACCGGAAGAAACTGGCCGAGGAGGCCCTGGCCCGGGTCGGACTCACCCGCCGGGCCGGCCACCTGCCGCAACAGCTCTCCGGAGGGGAGCGCCAACGGGTCGCCATAGCCCGCGCGGTCGTCCATGAGCCGGCTCTGGTCCTCGCCGACGAGCCGACCGGCGCACTCGACACCGTCAACGGCGCCGCAGCGCTCGCCCTGTTGACCGAACTCAACGCGGCGGGCACCACGATCGCGCTCATCACTCACGACCGTGACATCGCCAACCAGTTGCCACGCAGGGTTCACTTGCGTGACGGTCGGCTGGTCGCGGACACCGCCCTGACCGAAAGCCCATCATGACCGCCCCCGCCAAGCCGTCCCGCGCCGCGCTGCGGCACGCTCCCCGGCGTGCCCAAGACAAGATCAAGCCGGTACGTCTCGCCTTTCTCGACCTGTTGGGTCTGGGCCTCCTCGGCCTGCGTACCCGCAAGCTGCGCGCCGCGCTGTCGGCACTCGGCATCTCGATCGGCGTCGCCACGATGGTGGTGGTGACGGGAATCCCGGCCTCAAGCCACCGGGCGCTGATGGACGAGATGTCGGCGTTGGGGTCCAACATGCTGCGGGTGCAGCCGTTTTCGGGACAGACCGTGCCGGTCAGGATTCCCGAGGAATCGGTCGACATGGTGCGCCGCGTCGGACCGGTCACCGAGGCGAGCGCGGTGGCCAACACCGGTGCCGTGGTGCAGCGTTCCGACCTCATCGGTGAGGACGACTTCTCCAGTACGGGACTCAGCGTGCTCGCGGCCCGACGCGACCTGCTGAGCGTGGTGGGCGGAAAAGTCTTTTCGGGAAGGTTCTTCAGCGGCGCCGACGAGCAGTTCCCCACGGCCGTACTGGGCTACCGGGCCGCCAGCCGGCTCGGCATCGGGGAAATCCCCGAAAACGAACCGGCTCCACAGATACAGATCGACAAGTCGTGGTTCACCGTGATCGGCATCCTGCACCCCATACCGCTGGCCGACGACCTCGACAACGCCGTACTGACGGGATGGCCGGCCGCCAAGAAGACACTGCGCTTCGGGGGAAACCCCACGGTGATCTACGTCAAGGCACGGGAGTCCCATCTGGAGGACGTACGGAACGTACTCGCCGCCACCGTCTTCCCGGAGCAGCCCGGACAGGTCCAGGTCAGCCGCCCGTCCGACGCCCTGGCGGCCAAGCGCGCCACGCAGAACACCTACTCCTCCCTCTTCCTCGGCCTGGCCGGTGTCGCCCTGCTGGTCGGCGGAATCGGCGTGGCCAACACCATGGTCATCTCGGTCCTGGAGCGCCGAAGGGACATCGGGCTCCGCCGGGCGCTGGGCGCGACCCGCGGTCAGATACGCGTCCAGTTCCTCACCGAGTCAGTGGGACTGTCGCTGCTCGGGGCCATCGCCGGAACCCTGCTCGGTGTCCTCGTCAACGTCGGCTACGCGGCCTACCAGGGCTGGCCAACGGTGATCCCCCTGGTCCCGGTTACGGGCGGCTGCCTCGGTGCCGTGCTGATCGGGGTGGCGGCCGGCGTCTATCCCTCGGTCCGCGCGGCACGCCTTCCTCCTACGGAGGCGCTGGCGTCGACGTGAGCGGTCGGCCGCGGGCGCGACCGCAAGCGGGGGTTCGGCGAGGACGAACCCGGACAGCACGTCGGTTGGGATGTCGCGCACAAGGTGGACGGGTGAACGTGTCCGGGTGACTGGAGGTCGTCACCTCTCCGGCCGAGCGTCTCCCGGGAATGAGACCACCGACCGAACGTGATGAGACGGGCATGCGCTGGTGACAGCCATGGGCCCGGACCAGAGCGGCAATCCGACCCACGTCCTGGCCGACGGGGCCGAGGTCAGTCGGCGAGCACGGTGTCGAGCCAGTCGAAGGTGCGCTGGTGGAACAGGGCGAGGGCGCCCTCGTGGCAGTTTAGCACGCACGCGGCGATGCGGTGCTCGAAGGCGGCCGCCCGCGCCGCGAGGTAGCCGCCGAGGCTCGTGCCGACCAGCGTGAGCCGCTCGGGGTCCACCTCGGGCAGGGTGAGGGCGAAGTCGACGGCCGGGGTGACCACGGCCTCCCAGTCCGGCCGGAAGTGCAGGCCCTGTTCGCGGACGGTGCTGCCCTGGCCGGGGCCGTCGAAGGCGAGGACGTTGTAGCCGCGGCGCAGCGCACCTGCGGCCAGCGCCAGGTAATTCTCCTCCAGCGTGGAGTCGTATCCGCCGTGGTACAGCAGGGTCGGGCGCGGGGTGCCCGACTCGTCGACGAGGAACAGGTACGCGGGCAGCGTGGTGTCCTCGTACGGGATGCGCAGGGCGCGGGCCGGGGTGTCGAGCAGGGCGGCGGCGTCGGCGAAGGTTTGCTGGGAGGCCTCGGCGAGCCGCGCCGACTCGGCGTCAGCGGCTGGGTTCTCGCGGCGGTAGAAGTCGGCGGTCCGGTAGTAGTTGGACGCGCGCAGCAGCGCCTCCCGGGCGCTGACGCGGTGACCGGCGGCCAGCGCGTCCCGGCCGATGCGCTCGATGCGCGCTGCCGTAGCTGCCCACCGGACCGACCAGGCCTCCTCCCGGTCCCGTCTCGGAGACAGGTGTAAACACGATCCTCCCGGCTGCCGCCGGGCGTCGGCCAAACGGGCGGCAGAGAACCACTCGGATGACGGTTAAATCTGTTCACGGCGAGCTGCTTGACCGCCCGGCCCAGGTAGAGACCGAGCCACAGCGTATCCGGGGCAAACGGGTGACCGGTGGGTGTTCGTGCAGCCAGAGCGTTTGCGGTCGCGTCTGTAAGTGTCTGATGCTTCGAGCTTTTCGTAGTCGACGTCCTCTGTGCGAAGTCGGGATCGTGATTACCTTGATGGGATCTGCTGTGAACCCGTCAGAGGTGGACGATGAAACCGAGGGTCCTGGTCAACGAGGTGAAGGGCGAGGGGCCGCCGGTCGTCCTGGTACCTGGCCAGCTCACCGGATGGGTGTCGTGGACGCCGCTCGCGGACGCCCTGTCGGCGAGATGGCGGACCGTCAGGGTGCAGCCGATCCACAATGAGCTCGGCTCGGCCGGCGAGCGCGGGGACGCCGGGTACACCGCGGCGATCGAGCGTGAATCGCTGCTCATCACAGTGGACGCCCTCGGGGTCGAGACGGCCGACTTCACGGGGTGGTCCGGCGGCGGGCGGGCCCTCATCGAGTTCGCCCTGGCCCATCCGGAGCGGGTGAGGACGCTGACGCTCGTGGAGCCGGCGGCGTACTGGATCCTCGACGGCCGCGGCGAGTCCGCCCCCGAGGTCGCCCGATTGAACCAGTTCCTGCATGCACTGGCCGGACAGGAGGTGAGCGAGGATGACCTGGCTGAGTTCCTCGAACTCGCCGGACTCGTGACGTCGAAGGACCAGGCCCGCGTCCACCCCGCCTGGCCGCGCTGGGTCCCGCACCGGATGGCCCTGTCCTGGAGCTCGGAGCAGGCCGACCGGCCCGACCGCGACGTCGCCGAACTCGCCGGCATCCGGTGCCCTGTCCTCCTGGTCCACGGCTCCGCGACCACCGACTGGCTCAAGCGGGTCGTCGCCGTCCTCGACGAACGGCTGCCCGATACCCGGGTTCTCGAACTGCCCGGCGACCACGCCTGTCACCTCGAGAACCCGGACGCATTCCTGGCTGCGTTGGAGCGACACCTGGCTCAGTGAGCCGAGGTCGAACGTTGCACGGCGCCGAGGAGCACGTCAGCCACCTACTGGCGGACGTTCTAAGAGATCAACGTCCGGAGAGCTCGGAGGCGGGAGGTGTGCTGCGGGCCGAGGCGGCGACGGATCTCGGTGTTTCGGCAGAGGAAGTCGAGCGAGACGTCGGAGCTCCGCGCCAGACCGCGGAAGGTGATGGGCCGGCTGCGGCGGATCAGCCCTCGGGCCGGAGCGTCAGCGGGTCGCCGCAGCGGCGAGAGCGGGAGGGCTCTATCGTTCCAGGGTCGGGTAGTCGGTGTAACCTCGGGCGCCGTTTGTATAGAGGTGCTCGGTGTCGATCGGCGTGGTCAACGGCGCGTCAGCCGCGATGCGTGCGGGCAGGTCGGGGTGGGCGAGGAACGCCCGCCCGTAGGAGACGAGATCAGCGTGGCCCTCGGTCACCACGCCCTCTCCCTGTTCCCGGGTGGTGGGGGCATGGTTCTCGCCGACATTCGCGATCAGGGTGCCTGTCCAGCGTGGGCGAAGGTCGGTCAGGGCCGGATAGTTGTCGTTATCGGTGAGGTGGAGGTAGGCCAGCCCGAGCGGGTTCAGCGCCTCGACCAGCGGACGGTAGACGGGGCCCGGGTCCCGTTCCACCATCCCGAACTGTGGATTGCCCGGCGAGAGGCGCAGCCCCAGGCGATGGGCGCCGACGGCCGCGGCCACCGCCTCGACCAGTTCGACGGCAAACCGGGCCCGGTCCTTCCCGTATCCGTCGCTACGGAGATTGGTGTTGTCAGCCAGGAACTGGTGGATCAAGTAGCTGTTCGCGCCATGGAGTTCCACCCCGTCGAAACCGGCCCGCAGGGCGTTGCGTGCGGCGTTCACATGGTCGTCCACGGCGACCCGGATGTCATCGGTCGTCATGGTCCGCGGTGTCGGCGCCTCAACCTTGCCATCTTTGACGTGCAGCGGGCCCGGCACGGCGACGGCGGAGGGCCCGGCGGGCAGGTCGCCGAGCAGTCGTGAGCGCGGGTGCCCCTGCCGACCGCCGTGCATGAGCTGTGCGAAGATGCGCCCGCTCCGGGCGTGCACGGCATCGGTGACCGCGCGCCAGCCCTCGGCATGGTCCTCCGTTTCCAGGCCCGGCATCCGCCAGCCGCTCTGTCCGCGGCGGTGGGGCCAGATGCCCTCGGTGACGATGAGACCGGCCGCGGCGCGCTGCGCGTAGTACTCCGCCACGATGGGCAGCGGCGTTCCGTCCTCCTTGGCGCGGAACCGGGTCATCGGCGCCATCACCAGCCGGTTGGGGAGGCGAAGGGCGGCCGAGGTGTACGGGGTCAGGAGCGGGGAGGTGACTGTGTGCGACATGCGGGAACTGTAGGATCTGACACCGGTGTCAGCTTCAAGCCCGGCGGCGCGGCCTGGCCGGGGCCGGGAGGTGCTCATGAAGATCGGTGATCTGTCCCTCCGCACGGGCGTCAGCGTCCGTTCCCTGCGGTACTACGAGCAGAAGGGCATGCTCGCCTCGGAGCGCACCTCCGGAGGTCACCGGGTGTATGCGGAGGTTGCCTTCGACCGTGTCGTCCTTATCCAGCAGTTGCTCGCCGCGGGGCTGAGCGGTGACAAGATCGCGAGCATCCTGCCCTGCATGCGCGACCACGACGGCGGCCCGGCCGAGACGGCAACGCCTTGGCTGGTCGAGCAGCTGGAGACCGAGCGGGCCCGGATCGACCGCTCCATCGAGGGTCTGCGGTACACGCGCGAGGTGCTGGACGACGTCATCGCCGGGGCGCGCGGCTGAGTCCGGCGCCGGCGGTGCAGCCCTGGTCGGGTGGCGGGCGGGCGTTGGGGGGTGCCGGATCTGCGGCCGGGTCGCCGGGTATGTTCTGTGCGGCCTGTGGCCGTATCGGCGATGATCTGAGGCCCGGGCAGGCGGCAATGCCGGAGGTCGCTGTATCCGGGAGCGCGGGCCGCCGGCCGGACGTGCTGGTCCGGCCGACGGCCGACGGCCGTCGTTCAGGAGGCCAGGTCACTCGCGGCGAACAGTACGGTGCGCGCGACGTCGTCGGGGCGGCCCGAACCCGCTCCTGGCCGACCCCGCGGCCATCGGCGAATTCGACCGCGCGCTACTCTTCTGTCCGCGACCTCGGCTACCCCGAAGAGCTGGAACCACTTGTGCACTGCGCGCACAACTTAGACGGCTGGGAGAAGAGCTGGGGCGTCTCCTTCGAGGAACTCAACAGAGAAGCGATCGAGGCGGTGAAACAGTTCTTGAACAGGCGCCCGACAGCGGAGAACTGACAGTTTGTTTTCGTCCCCAGGATTGGGCCAGCTCCTCTCTGCGCCCCTCGCCGTTTCCAGCGCACCAAGCGGCGGTGCCAGGCCAGCAGTGTGCCAGGGGTGACCAGCCGATTGCGGCGTAAGAGGCCCGTCTCATTTGGTATTCGTTTGGTGGAGGTACAGCCTGCCCATTCCCCTATCGTGCTGGCATGGGGTGCTGGACGGCGTATGCCCTGCGGGCCGAGGACGGCACGAGCTGGGTCATGGGGGAGAAGTGGGGGATGTGGGACCTCACCGACGCGACCGACCGCGTGCGCCTCGTCGCGATGCGGAACACGGACCGCCGCGCGCTGCGCGTCGACCCGAGAAACCTGCGAACACCGCGGGTGGAGGTGGTCGACGACGGCCGGGAAAGTTAAGGCACGTTCCTTGCGTTGGGTGGCCAGGACGTCGTGGTGGCGGGCGTTGGCGCTGCGCCGGCGCAGGTAGGCGTGCAGAGCCCGGGTCTGCACGGTGTGCGGATAATCGGCGCACGCGAGGGCGGTGCTCAGGTGGTGTTCGTCCCGCACCGCCGGCGTTGTGAATGACGCCGTTCGGGATGAAGAACGGGTCCCCTGCGCGCAGCCGGACGAGCAGGCTGTGCCGGCCTGACTCCTTGTGCCAGGTCCGCCGTGGGATGCGCTGTACGGCGGCAAGTTGGTGTCGTGGCACCAAGCTCTCCATGTCTTTCGCCGCGCTTGACCGGGCCGGCAGTGCGAGCCATCGGGTGGTCTGACACCCGAGTAGACAGATCAGACGCATCGCCACGACCCGGCATCATCTCCCGGCTGGGCGGATTGTTCGCGCTCGGGACGACTAGTCGTGGGAATGCGGAGGCTTGTCGGCCATCTGCATACATACGATCACCATCGTGGACACACCGCGCTGAAGGGCCAGCGACCCACCGGCCGCGTCCCCAACCTCACCAGGCAATACACCACCATCACCAGGCAGGCATTTCGACATGACGGTCCCCGCCTCGCACCCCGCGCTCATACGTGCCCGTCCCTCCGCACCGTCCGCCCGCACTGTCATCACCACGCTCCTGGGCACCACCCTCCTCATCAAGGCATGCGGGTTCGCCTACGACTTCCTGGGCTACTACATCGGCGACGCCCACGGGACGACGGCGGCCGGTGCCGCACTGACGGTGTTCGGCGTCGGCTGGTGCGTCGGGCAACTGGCCAGCGGTGCGGTGACCGACCGGCTGGGAGCTCGGACGGCGTGTTCGATCGGCCTGCTGCTGGCCGCCGTTGTCTGCGCCGGCCTCGCCGCCGCCGACACGTTGCCGTCGCTGCTGCTGCTTGCGTTCTGCCTCGGATGCACCATGGATGTATCGCGGCCCGCCCTGTCCGCGGAGATCAACGACCGGGTGACGAGCGAGGGCGCTCGCACCCGCGCCCAGGGCTGGTTGTACTGGGTATCGAACGTGGGTGTCTCCCTCAGCGGTGGTGTGGGAGGCTACTTCGCCCACCAGCACGGTTACCGGGCGCTGTTTGTCGCCAACGGTGTCGCCTGCGTGGCGGCAGCCGTGCTCGCACGCCGAGTGCTGTCCGGCCGCCCGTCCCCGGTCCGGGCCGGACGAGAACACCGCTTCTACGCGCAGATGCTGGCCGACACCCCCCTGCGGTGGATGGTCGCCGCCGCGATCGGCGCGATGGTGTGTGCCTACGGCCTGGTCAGCGTGCTCCCTCTGGTGATGAACGCGGACGGCCTTCCCCCGTCCGCGTACGGCACCGCCATGATCGCCAACACCGTCGCCGTCCTGGTGCTCAGCCCGCCTCTGACCCGTTTTCTGGTCGGCCGGGACGACCGCGTCCGCTACTCCGTCGCTCCGGTGCTCGCGGTGGGGAGCCTGATCCTGGGTGCCGCCATGGGGCTGGCGGCCCTCCAGCACACCACCCTCGGCTACTCCACGGCGGCCGTGGCCATGGTGCCCGGAGAGGTCTGCTACAGCGTCGCGATCGGTGCCTACCTCGCGACGGCCGCTCCGCCCGGCGCGATCGGCCGCTATCAGGCGGCACTGAGCGGAGCCGGCGCCATTGCCTCGCTCACCCCGCTCGGCATCGCCTTCGCCCTCAACACCGGTGGCCGCCCACTGGTCGCGGGCCTGCTGGCAGCCAGTGCAGCTCTCGCCGCCCTCGCGTGCGTGCCGCTGTCCCGCTCCCTGCGTACGTCAGCCCCGCCCCGCCCCGCCGCCGAGCCCGTCCAGGCCCAGCACTGACCACGCGGTATCGCGATGCCGCGCCGCTTCCCCGCTGTGAGAGGAACAACCACATGAAGATCGCGATCGTCGACGGGTACTCGACCGGGGCCGCCCTGGCCCGGCGTCTTGCCGGAGCGGGCGTCGCGTGCGTCCACGTGCAAAGCCGCCCGGACGTCCAGCCCTTCTTCCTCCGGGCGTTCCGCCCGGAGGACTACGTGCTCGACCTGGGCTTCACCGAGGAGGTGACGGGCGTGGCGGAGCAGCTCCGCCGCCATGGCGTCTCCCGCGTTCTGGCCGGCACGGAGTCCGGCGTCCTCCTGGCGGAGACGCTCTCGCACGCGCTGGGCCTGCCGACGAACGTGCCCGAACTGCTGCACGCACGTCGGGACAAGGCACTCATGGCCGAGGCCGTCCGTGCCGCGGGCCTGGCGACTCCGCACAGCACCGTGGTGCGATCCGCCCGCGCCGCAGCAGACTGGTTCGCCGCATCCGGGCTGGCCGAAGCCGTCGTCAAACCCCTCGCCAGCGCCGGCACCGACGGGGTCACGTTCTGCGGTTCGCCGGAGGAAGCCGCCCGAGCCGGCCACGCCGTCCTCAGCGCGCCCAACGCCTTCGGCGAGCCCAACCGCGTCGTGCTCGTCCAACAACGCGTGCACGGCACCGAGTACTACATCAACACGGTCTCGGCGGCCGGCATCCATCACACGGCGGAGATCTGGCGCTACACCAAGCGGGTCGGCCCGGCGGCCACGCCCATCTACGACTTCGAGGAGCCCGTCGCACCTGCCAGTGCCGAAGGACAGGTGCTGACGGCCTTCGCAGGGGAGGTGCTGGACGCTCTCGGCATCGCCGAAACACCGGCGCACACCGAGGTCATGCTCACCCCCGAGGGCCCCGTACTGATCGAGACGGGCGCCCGCCTGGGCGGAGCCACCGCACCCGACGTGGTGGACACCTACCTGGGCTTGTCCCAGACATCACTGGCCGTCGCCGCCGTGACCGATCCGCAGTCGCTGGGCAGCCACGGTGCCGCCGAGGTCTCCGGCGGCCGGTGGCTTCGCTGCGTGGAGTTCATCAACCACCACCGAGGACGCGTCAGCGCCGAGGCCCTCACCAAGATCTCGGAACTGCCGAGCGTCGTGTTCGCCACCCCGGCCGCCGACCCGGGCACGCTCCTGGAGCCGACCACCGACCTTCTGACGTCTCCGGGCTACGCCTACTTCGCCGCCTCGAACCTCACGGAACTGATACACGACTACGAGACCCTGCGAGCCTGGGAGCACCAGGGCATCTACACCAGGTGAGCCCCGCGTGGGGTCGGCTTCCACGACCCGCACCCGCACGCGCCGGCATGTACTCGTTATCGACACCCTTCACCCTCGGGTTCGCGGTACGCCCGGTCATCCGATATCCGATATTGAAGGGGGACCGTACCGAGGCCGTTTCACACAGGAGGACTGATTCATGAATGACTTGCCCTTGACGCTCATGGCGGTACACGCCCACCCCGACGATGAGGCCACCGGAACAGGAGGTGTCCTCGCGCGGTACGCGGCGGAGGGCATTCGCACGGTCCTCGTGACGTGCACCGACGGCGGTTGCGGTGACGGACCGGGGGGTGTCAAGCCGGGCGATCCCGGACACGATCCGGCGGCCGTCGCCTTGATGCGGCGTCAGGAACTCGAGGCGAGCTGCGAAATCCTGAAGGTCAGTCATCTGGAGACGCTGGACTACGCCGACTCCGGGATGATGGGCTGGCCGGCCAATGACGCCCCAGGCTCCTTCTGGCAGACACCCGTGGTGGAGTCCGCTGCCCGACTCGCGGAACTCCTGAGGCGCTACGAGCCCGATGTGGTCGTCACCTACGACGAGAACGGCTTCTATGGCCACCCCGACCACATCCAGGCCAACCGCATCACGATGGCGGCGCTGGCGATGACCGGGCTGACACCAAAGGTGTACTGGACGACGGCGCCCCGCTCGATGATGCAGCGGTTCGGGGAGGTCATGCGCGAGTTCGGGGCGGACTGGCAGGAGCCGGATCCCGCTGAGGCCGCCGCGATGGCCGAGATCGGACTCCCCGACGAGGAGATCACCACCTGGGTGGACACCACCGCGTTCGGCGGCCAGAAGTTCGATGCGCTGGCCGCGCACGCCAGCCAGGGCGAGAACATCTTCTTCCTCGCGATGGGCCAGGAGAGGTTCACCGAGTTGATGGGCGTCGAGACCTTCGTACGTGTCCAGGACACCACCGGCGCGGCCGTGCCCGAGAACGACCTGTTCGCCGGACTGCGCTGATCCGCCCGCCCCCTTGATCATCAGTGGCCCTGCTCGGTCGCGTGGCGGTTACGAGGACGCCGGTCCCCCCCGCTCACCCGGGCAGGGCCGTTGAGCGGGAACGTTCGACACCGCGGGTGTGTGCTTCGGCGTCATCGTCCCGCCCCCGACTCGTGTCGCTGTTGTGGTGGTGTTTCGGTCGCCGCCGGGGGACCGGCGCCCTCGACGATCGCCCGGAGCGCCGCGACGTGCCCCTCGAAGGCGGTGCGGCCGCGGGCCGTCAGCCGTACCCTGGTGCGCCGCTTGCGGCCGCCGCCCACCTTGTGGAGCTCCAGATATCCGGCCTCCTCCAGGGTGTGCAGCTGCTTGGAGAGCGCGGAGTCGCTGAGCGAGAGGCTGTCGCGGACGAACGCGAAGTCCGCCCATTCCGTTGCGGCGAGCAGCGCGACCACCGACAGCCGGGTGGCGGGATGGATCAGCTCGTCGAAGCCGGCGGGAATGCTCATCGGCCCGCGCCTGCCGGCCGTGCGGTGCGGCTCCGCGCCGACCCGGCCGCCCAGCGGTTCGTCGGCGCGACGAACAGCACGAACACCCCGGCCGAGATGGTGGCCTGGATCAGACTGGCGGACATCGGCTCCAGCGAATCGACCAGACGGCCGGACAGCAGGGCCGTCCCGCCGGTCACCACCGCCCCCGCGGCGAAGGTGCCCAACATCCGCCGGGTGCACCGGGTGTGGTGCAGGCGCACCCGGCCGCGGCGGTTGTGGAGCAGGGCCAGCACGCTCATCAGCGCGATGTACGCGGCGAGGACCAGCCATACGCCCCACCCGGGCAGGTCCAGGCCCAGACCGGCCAGGAAGAGCCACATGAGCGCGGCCGTGGCCCAGGTGGTGCCCGAGCCGCCCGCAGCGGACCGCTCGACCTCGTCGTACACCCGCTCCTGCGGCACTCGGATGCGCTGTAGATCGCTCCATGCCTGTTCGGCATCTACCGGCGTGCTCATGACCCGTGCCCTCCTGCCCTCACTTTACTTTCCCAGGAGGAAAGTTATCCTTGGCTTTCCTCGCAGGCAAGTCGGTGGTCGGTCGGTGCCGGCACCGGTGGAAACGGGAAGAGGGCTCATGCAGAAGGACCTGCTCATCGTCGAAGACCTGATGCTGCTGATGTTCGACGACTCGTCGGGGGCGATCGCGGGGGCCGGCACCCTGTACTACACCCTGGGCGGCGCGGTGCTGGTCGAGCTCGCCCAAGCCGGCCGCGTCAGGCTCGACGAGCAGGACAAGGGGCTGAACGGGCTGCGGGTGCACGCCGTTGCCGGTGAGCCGCTGCCCGACCCCCTGCTCCAGGCCGCCAACGAGAAGGTCGCCGAGCGAGCGCGGGGCGTACAGACCCTCCTCATCCAGATCGGCACCGGGCTTCGCGAGACCGTGCTGGACCGGCTCGTCGAGCGGGGTTTACTGCGCCGGGAGAGCAAGAGGACGCTGGGCGTGTTCCGGACGACGGCCACGCGGGCCGCGGACACCCGGCACAAGGAGGCCCTCGTCGAGCGGGTGCGCGCGGCGCTGGTGGACGGCGCGGAGCCCGATACCCGTACGGCGGCGGTGATCGGACTGCTCTCCGCGAGCGGCACGCTGCCGAGCCTGCACCGCGTCATCCCCTGGTCGGGCGCGGTCCACAAGCGCGCGAAGCGGCTGGAACAGGCCAGCTGGGGCGCCGAAGCGGTGAACACCGGGGTGATACGGACCCTCGCGGCGACCACCGCGGGAGCTGTGGTGACCGCGGCCGCCGTCACCAACTGAGCAGGTCTGAGACGTTGGTTGCACTCCTGAGAGGGCCTGTGCCCAGTAAGCGGCGATCACTTACCGTTCGCGTTATGCGGACTCCTTCGCTCCCGGCCGATCCGCTCGTCGGCAGACACGAGTTACAGCAACGCGTCGACGAACTGACCCGCGCTGCGCTTACGGGACAGGGCGGCGCGCTGGTGCTGGAGGGCGAGGCGGGCATCGGCAAGAGTGCCCTGCTGGACCACGCCCACAACGCGGCGCCCGGGTTCCGGGCGGTCCGGGCGTCCGGGTCGGAGTTCGAGCAGGAACTGCCGTACTCCGCGCTGCACCAACTGTGTGTGCCGATGCTGAAGCACCTCACCGAGCTGCCCGGCCGGCATCGTGACGCCCTTCAGGTGGCCTTCGGGTTGGCCGAGGGCACACCCGACCCGTTCCGCATCGGTCTGGCGGCCCTGGGACTGGTAACGGCGGCGGCCCGGGAGCGGCCCCTGCTGTGCTTGATCGATGACGCGCAGTGGGTTGACAGCGCGTCCGCGAGGGCGATGGTCTTCCTCGCTCGCCGGGTCGCCGCCGACCCGGTGGCGATGATCTTCGCAGCGCGGTCAACGGACACGGCGACCGGACTCGGCGAGCTGCCGAAGCTGGCCGTCCGTGGTCTGAGTGACGAGGACGCCAAGGTTCTGCTGGCGAAGCGAAGCCCGTTCCCCCTCGATGACCAGGTCCGGGAGCGGCTCGTCGCCGAGGCCCAGGGGAACCCGCTGGCGCTGCTGGAGCTGGACCGTGCCGGTGGCTTCGTCCCGCCTGACATGTCCTCGGTGCCGACCCGGATCGAGTACGGCTTCCGAGCCAGGCTGGCCGGTCTGTCCGCCGAGGCCAGGCTTCTGCTGACCGTGGCGAGCGCCGACCCGACCGGTGACCCCGGCCTGCTCTGGCCGGCCGCGCGTCAACTGAACCTCGATGTGACACCGGCCGGCGCGGAGGCGGACGCGACGGGACTGGTCGAGTTCGGTACCCGCATCCGCTTCTGCCACCCGTTGGCGCGTTCGGCGGTCTACCGAGCCGCCGACGCCGGCCAACGCCGCACGGTGCACGCCGCTCTGGCGTCCGTTACCGACCCGGTCATGGCGCCGGACCGCCGGGCCTGGCACCGCGCCCAAGCCAGCCCTGGCCCCGACGACGACGTCGCCGACGAGTTGGAGCGGTGCGCGACGCGTGCCCAGGCGCGCGGGGGCGTGGCGGCCGCGGCGGCCTTCCTCGAGCGCTCGGTGGCGCTGTCGCTGGATCCCGCACGCCGGATCGGACGAACTCTGCACGCCGCCCAGGCCGGCTTCGACGCGGGGGCGCCCGGCAAGGCGGCCAACCTGCTCGCGACCCTGGAGACCACCACACTGGACGAGTTCCAGCAGGCGGACGTCGGCCTGCTCCAGGGCCGCATCGCCTTCACCCGGCACGGCGACGGCTCCGGACCGATGCTGATGGTGCGCGCCGCTGGGCGGCTGGCGAGTCTGGATCCGGACCGGGCACGTGACTGTTTCCTCGACGCCGTCGAGATGAGCCTGTCCGTCGGCCGCGGTGGTGTCGTCATCGACCGGGTTCTCACCGCGGCCCGGTCCACGGCGCCGCCACCGGGCTCGCCGGACGCCCTTGACGCCTTGATGGTGCTCGCCACCGACGGGTACGAAGCCGCGGTTCCGCTGCTTCGCCACGCCCTCTACGACATCGGCGACGCGTTCTGGACGCGGCGTCCCGCGCTCGCCACGATGATCGCGATCGAGCTGTGGGACCCGGACACCCATGCCGCCATCGCCGCATGGCTGGTGAAGGCGGGCCGGGCTTCGGGCTCGCCGCTGCTGCTCAGGCTCGGCCTCGCGCAGAAGGCGGTCGACGCCACCCTGATCGGTGACATCGGGCAGGCGATCGCGGCCACCGCGGAGGAGGCAGCGATCGCCGACGCGACCGGCGCACCCCCGCTGCTCCATCACCGGCTGCATCTCGCCGCGCTGCGCGGCCGCCGCGACGAGGTTCTCCAGCTGCGCGAGGCAGCCGCCGCGGCACCGGTCGCCGGAGGTCCGGGACAGGTCACGAACCTGCACTGGACAACAGCCATGCTCAACAACGGGCTGGCCGACTACCCGGCCGCGCTGGCCGCGGCTCGCAAGGCCACCGAGCACGGTGATCTGTTCCTCACCGGAGCGGCCCTGCCGGAACTGGTCGAGGCCGCGGTCCGTTGCGGCGACCACATCACCGCGGCGCAGGCAGTGGACTCCCTCACCGAGCGCACACAGGCCGGCGGAACCGTCGCCGGCCGGGGAATCGCGGCCTACTCACGAGGACTTGTGACCGGCGTCGAGGATCACTACCGGGAAGCAATCGACCTGCTCACCGAGGGCCCGCTGCTTCCCTACCTGGCCCGGGCGCACCTCCTGTACGGCGAATGGCTGCGGCGCGAAGGCCGTCGGCGTGACTGCCGCGAGCACCTGCGCACCGCCCACGAACTGCTGTCCAGGGCGGGGGCGGATGCCTTTGCCCGGCGGGCCGCCGGCGAGCTGCGCGCCACCGGCGAGAAGGTCCAGGCCCGGTCCGGGCAGACGTACGAGAAGCTGACCATGCAGGAGGTTGCCGTCGCCCGCCTGGTGGCCTCGGGCGCCACCTCGAACGAGGTCGCCGTCCAGCTCTACATCAGCAAACGCACCGTTGACGCTCACCTGCGCAACATCTTCCGCAAGCTCGGCATCAACTCACGCAGGCAGCTCAAAGATCACCCCGACCTCGTCATCAAGGACAGGCCCGACAGCCGGTGAGAGGGGATCGTGCACGTGCCTACGTGCCGGCGCCGTCGAATAGGCAACTCGTGCCGATGTGACGGGACACCAGGCCAGTTCATAGTCGGCTCAGGTGCGGCGCTCCTGCTCTGCACCGTGTCGGCGGCATACGTTTCGCCACCTATGAATTCGCCACCTGTGAAAGGGAGCACGATGATCTACCACAGCATCCGGCTGAAGGCCAGGGCGGGCGTGACGCAGGAGCAGATTGAAGAGGCGCTGGAGAGCATGCGCAACCAGGGCCGGGTCATCCCGGCGGTGAAGTCGTTCGTCGTCGGCCGCGACTTCGGAGGCGAATTCGACTGTGGCGCCGTGTTCGTCATCGAGGACCTCGACAGCTACTGGGAGTATCTGACGCATCCGGCGCACGCGCACACCGACCGGGTCGGTATGCCGCTGGTCGAGAAGTATGACTCGTACGACATCACCGACGATGACGACCCGCAGATGGGCGCGAAGATCGCCGAACTGCACCGGCGACGGTACGAAAGCGACCCCGAGCTGGCCGCGCTGCTGAGCAAGCTGCCTTAGTCCCCGGGACCCGCCTTTCGGCCCGCAGGCACCCCCAGCCGCAGGTGTTGTCGGATGTCACGGCTGTCCCTACGGATGGGGGGTGCGACGGACCCTCCCTGAACCTCGCCCACGGCCTTAGCGTCGAGTTATGAACGATGAACAATTGATCGCGGACCTGCACAGCCGCTGGGTGTTCGGTTGGGAGCGCAATGAGGGGGACGCGCCATTCGACTTCCGGCGCACCTTCGGCGAGTTCTACGACTTCAGCTCTCCGGACGTCCGGCTCTACGACGACTTCGACCCCGAGCAGCGTGTGGCGACGACAGCTGCCGGGTACGGCTCGATTTGGGAGCCCAACTTTCACAAGATGGTTTCCGCGCATCATGCCGTCGACGACGGCCCGCACGTCATCGCCGGCCACGATCTGGCCGCGTCCACCCTGACATTCGTAGCGCGGATCACGATGCCCGACGTCACCACGGACATTCGCACCACGACCTCGCTGGTCTGGCGACGAACGCCGGACGGCTGGCGGATTGTCCGCGAACACAACTCGACCAAGGTTCTGCCCGCGGGGGAGCCCGTAAACGGTTCCGCAAAGGAGAGTTCACATGCTGCACCAAAGCATTTCCCTGGTCGGGTCGGTGGAAAACGGGGAATTGGCGAGAATGGTTCGCGCCGCGCCGGCTGAACGGCAGAAAAAGATTCCCGTGGTGGTCCACGCGCCGGATCCGATCCTACGGGAAGGCGCGATCAGCCAGCTCCGGCGGCACCCGGAGGTCGACCTCGTCGACGAGGCCACCCCTCATGACGACGGCGTGGCCCTGCTCCTCGCCGAATCACTCGACCAGGCATTGCTGTCCCGATTACGCAGACTGGTCCGCAGCGAGGGCCTGCGCTCCGTCCTGGTGATCAGCCTGATCCGTGAGGCCGAGTTGCTGGACGTCATCGAAAGCGGTGTCGGCGCCATCGTCTGGCGGCACGAGGCCACCAGCAGCCGACTGCTGCGGGCGGTGACCGCGGCCTTCCACGGCGACGGCGACCTGCCCTCCGATCTGCTGGGCCGGCTGATGAACCAGGTCAGCATGTTACGTCCGGGAGCGGTGGCCAACCCCGCGGCCCAGACCAGTCATCTCACCCCGCGCGAGATCAACGTCCTGCGGCTGGTCTCGGAAGGAATGGACACCAATGAGATCGCCGAGAAGCTGTCCTATTCGGAACGAACCATCAAGAACATCATGCAAGGACTCACCACACGGCTGAATCTGCGCAATCGCGCGCATGCCGTGGCGTACGCACTGCGTGAGGGGTACATCTCGTGATTCACGAAGTCGACGGGCTGTTGCGGAAACTGCTTCAAGGCGGCGCGCTGACCGGAAGCGACATCGACATCGTCTTCGACGCCCCGACCGGCGAATGGGCCGCCCGGCGCAATGCGCCGGTATTGGACTGCTATCTGTACGACATACGCGAGGACGTCAAGCGTCGCGAACGCGGCATGGCCCCCGTCCGCGACGAGCGGGGCATCACCGTGAGCCGGCGCCGCGCCCCGCGCTGGTTCCGGCTGTCGTACCTGCTCACCGCCTGGGCCAAACGGCCCGAGGACGAGCACAGGCTGCTGTCGGCCGCGCTGGCCACCCTGATGCCCCAGGAGGTGCTGCCGCCGAGCGGCCTTCCGGAACCCCTCGCCGGGCTCGGCCTGAGCGTGCCGCTCACGGTCGCCGGGGTGCAGGCCGAGTCCCGTTCGCTGGCCGAGATCTGGTCCGCGCTCGGCGGCATGCTCAAACCGTCGATCGACCTCGTGATCACCGTGCCGTTCCCGTCCTACCCCGACTACGACGCCGGACCGCCCGTCACCGAAGGCGCTCTGGTACGCGTCCGCGAACTGGACGGCCCTCTGGAGGATGACGGCCGGACACACCAGCCGCGCCACCTCACCCGGGTGGCCGAGGGAGCACGCCTCCGGTGACCGACAGCCCGACGCCCGCGTCCGATGTCCCCTCACCCCGCCGCCGCGCCGGCGACCCGGCGAGCGCGGTGGTCGCCCGGCTCGCCGTGCTGCGGACGCGGATCACCGCCCTCGTCGAACGGCGCAGAGCCGGCGACCCCACCGCGGCCGACCCGCTGCGCGGCCTCTACCTGTCCGATGAGGCCATACGCCACCATCTGCGACGGCCCGGCGACGGCGACCCGCCGCCCCTGGCGGACGACGGGAGCCCGGAGCCCACCGAAGGGCCCTCGCCGGCCGGTGAGCCACCGCGGGCAGACGACCGCCTGCCCCGGCTCGCCCAGCGCCTGGGCCTGACCGAGCTGGACACCGCCGCCCTCCTCATCGCGCTCGCCCCCGACCTCGACCGCGGATTCGAGCCGCTCTACGGCTACCTCAACGACGACGTCAGCCGCCGGCGGGCCACCATCGGGCTGGTGCTCGACGTCTGCGGGCTGCCCGCGACGCATGCCGCCGCCCGTGACCGGTTCCACCCCACGGCGCCCCTGTCCGCGCTCGGCCTGCTGATTGTCGAGGAGCCCGAACGGCCCTTCCTCAGCCGCTCGTTGCGCGTTCCGGACCGGTTGGCCGCCCATCTGCTGGGCGACGAGGCGCCGGACGCCGCGCTCGACGGACACCTCCGCCCGCTGCCGGCCTCGCCCGCCGGGGCGGACGCGGGCGACGGCGGTCCACTGGCCCACCGGCTCGCCGAGCACCTCGACGCCGCGCCCCTCACCGTCTACCTGCGCGAACACCGGGAGGGCGAGGGCCTGCTGTGCGCGGCCACCGCCCTGCGGGCCGCCGGATACGGTGCGCTGCACTACACCCCCGTCCCCGTGGGGCACACGGACGGACACGAGCCGGGCGGCGAGGGCGGCGCCGGGCACGGCGACCATGCCGCCCACGCCGCTGAGCGTCATGGCGCCGCTCCTCACGGCCCGGTGCGGGAACTGCTGCGCGAGGCGCGGCTGCGCGGCTGCGGGATCGTCGTCTCCGAACTGCCGGGACGGCCCGGACCCTTGATCCGGGCGCTGTCCGTACGCGACGTACCGGTGCTGTTCACCGGAGCGCGGCCCTACGATCCGCAGTGGTCCGACCGTGACCCGCTGGTGCTGGACGTCGAACGGCTGCCCTCGGGCGGGGTGGAGGTGTGGTCGGCCGCGCTCGGCATCGACCCGGCGGACGACCCCGGGTTCGATCTGGCGGCGACCGTCGCCCCGTACCGTGTCGGCGGTGAGCGGATCCACCGGGCCGCGCGGTCCGCGCTCGCGCTGGCGGCGTTGGAGGGCACCCCCCTGGCCGCCGTCCATCTGAAGCGCGCGGCGCGTCAGCTCTCCGCCTCCGGGCTGGAGCAACACGCCCGCCGGATCCGGCCGGCCGTCGGCTGGGACGACCTGGTGCTGCCCGACGAGCCGCTCGACCAGCTCCGCGAGCTGGCCCGGCGCGCCCGCCACCGCGACCGGGTGCTCGGGGAGTGGCGGCTGAGCGCGGGCGGCGGGCGGGGACACGGCGTCCTGGCACTGTTCGCCGGGGAGTCCGGCACCGGCAAGACCCTCTCCGCCGAGGTGGTCGCCGCCGATCTGGGACTGGACCTGTACGTGGTGCAGCTCTCCTCGATCGTCGACAAGTACGTCGGGGAGACCGAGAAGAACCTGGAGCGCATCTTCACCGAGGCCGACCGCACCGATGCCGTGCTCCTCTTCGACGAGGCCGACGCGGTCTTCGGCAAGCGCTCCGAGGTCAAGGACTCCCACGACCGCTACGCCAACATGGAGAGCGCGTATCTGCTCCAGCGGCTGGAGGCGTTCGACGGCATCGCCCTGCTCACCACCAATCTGCGGGCCAACATCGACGATGCCTTCACCCGCCGGCTCGACCTGGTGGTGGACTTCCCCTTCCCCGACGCCGGGCAGCGGCTGGCCCTGTGGCGGCGGATCCTGGTCCATGTGCCGTGCGAGGAGGGCATCGACCCGGGCCCGTGCGCCCGCGAGTTCGAGCTGGCGGGCGGCTCCATCCGCAGCGCGGTGGTGACCGCCGCCTACGCGGCGGCCGACCGCGGCGAGCCGGTCACCGGCGCCGATCTGCTGGCCGGTGCCCGGCGGGAGTACCGGAAGGCGGGCCGCCTGGTGCTGGACGAGGTGTCCTGGTGAGCGGCGGCCCGCACCAGGCGGACTCGCTCAGTTCCCCTCGTTCTCGGGCTTGACGATGAACCACCTCTGATCGTCGTCATCAGAGCAGTCGAAGAGGGTGAGCTTGGCTCCGTCCGCCCGGTCCGTTCCCCGGGAGGCGTAGCCGGAGACGTCCAGGCAGAGCTGGTTGCTGGCGTAGTTGTGGATCCAGTAGAGGCCGCCTGTGTTCGGCCGCTCCTCCACCCACCAGAGCTGGTTGTCGTCGATCTTGCGGTTGCAGGGCGCCTCCTGCACGACCGTTGTGGCGGGTGCCGGGTCCGGTCCCGGCAGGTCCATGCAGTAGCCGTCCATGGTGTTGCGGATCTGGAGGAGGTCGGCGTTGCCAGGCCCCTTCCCCTTGAACACCGTTTCGAGGTTCCACCGCTGCCGCGGCTTGGCCTCGTCGCAGGGGAACTGGGCGGTCTTCCCGCCCAGCTCGCCCCTCGGCTCGACCGGGGCGGCGCACTTCTGCGTCGTCCCGTTCCGGAGCAGGACGCGGGTGAACGTGTCGTCCGGCTCCCGCTCCTGCTCCTTCTCCGGTTTGGGCTCGCCGCCGCCACCGGCGCCGTTCCCGTCGCCGCCTGCTGGCTGACTCGGCTCGGGCTCCGGGCTCGGCGTGGGCAGCGAAGGACTGGAGGCCGATGGCCCCGGGGTCGGCAGCGCGGAGGAGTTGACCTGCTCGGTCCGGGGCTGGGCCCGGGTGTTCACCTGCGGCTTCTTCGCGAACCAGATGCTGACGAACGCGATGGTCAGCGCGATCAGAACGCTCAGGAACATCCCCAGCCACCGCGGCATCAGCCCCGGCTGCTCGTAGGTGCCCCGCACCGGCAGCGGTTCGGCGCCGGATCGCTGTACGGAGAGCGTGAAAGGCCGGGCCTCTTTGGGGCCCGCCCAGATGATCCCGCGCGGTTTGAGGGTGGTCTTGATGAAGGCGGCCCGGCCGGGCTCGATCTGGACGTTGGCCGGGTGGATGTCGTACGCGATCTGGTCGCCGTTGTCGCTGCCGCTGACGGAGGCGGTGAGCTTGACGTTGCCGAGATTGTCGACCGCGAGCTTCGGCCGCCCCCGGAACCTGCCCTTCACCGTCTGCGGCACGAGCTCGGCGCGCACCTCGCTGAACGGAGTGACGGTGACGTTCCCCTCGGGGACGGTGGTGGCCTCGGGGTGCTCGGCCGGGAGGATCTGCACCCCGTACGGATTCGGCCCGGCCGTCGCCTCCGGGGTCCGGGGCGGGGCGAAGGTCAGCTCCACCGTCCCGGTCGTGCCCGGGTAGAGCCGGAGCGTCTGCGGCTCCACGGTCGTCCAGGGGGACAGGGCGCCGACCGGTACGAAGCGGTACTCGTCGACGACGTCGCCGGTGTTGCGCAACCGCAGCCGCACGGTGGCCGAGCCACCGGGGTTCACGGTGGTCGAGGCAGGTTCGAGGGAGGTCCAAAGGCTCACCGTACGGACGCTATGGCGGGCGGCCGCCCGCCGTCCCAGGCCTGGGGGCAGGGTCCGTTGCCTGGAAGGTGTGGCGCCGTGCCCCGACGGGCGGCCGGTGGCCCTCGGGGCCGGGTGGTTGCCCCCGAGAACGGGGAGGGCTGCCCCGGGGCATCTACTGAACACGCGGACGCGTGGCGTATCGAGAGAGGACGTATCGGAGCAAGGAGAGGCGAGGCGATGCACGAGCGACAGACGCCGGAGAACGAGCGGTCCCCAGGCCGTTCCAGGCCCTGGATCCGCCCCGCGGCGGCCCACACCACCACAGGGCCGACGGCACACCTTGCGTTCCGCGATCCGGTGACCCCGGGGCAGATGGGCACCCTCCAGAGCCTGGCGGGCAACGCCGCCGTCGTCCAGAGACTGGCACAGGACCAGGAGCAGGACCGGCACGAGCACGACGGGGCCTGCGGACACACGCCCTCTGTGCAGCGCTCGACCGTGCTCGACGTGCTGGCCATGCCGGGGCAGCCCTTCGACGGCCCGCTGCGCACGGAGATGGAGGCCCGCTTCGACCGGCCCCTGTCCCATCTGCGGGTGCACACCGACGTCGTTGCGCAGCGCTCGGCGGAGGAGATCAACGCCGAGGCGTACACCTCCGGTCACCACATGGTCTTCAAGCCGCAGAGCCTGCGGAACAAGCGTGTCGTCGCCCACGAGATCGCGCACACCTTCGACCAGGAGGAGGGGGAGGTCCCCGGCACGGACCAGGGCGACGGGACACGGATGTCGAGCCCGGGCGACGCCGGCGAGAAGGCCGCCGACGCCAAGGCGGACGAGGTCATGAGCAGGCCGGTCCCGGCCGGTGCCGCAGCGGCTTTCACGCCCACGTGGACGGGGACGGGGACGGCGGCCCACGCGGGAACGGCGACGCCGACCGGAGACGTCGCTGTCCAGCGATGGCCCGGGGCCAGGCAGTCCACCCGCGACGCGCGGCGGCGTCCGGTGGACAGGCGCGGTCGTACCCGGGAGGCGGAGCGCCAGCGCAATCACGATGGCACGGAAGACCTGCTCACCGCGGCCGAGAACTTCATACCCAGCAGGAGAAGGATCAACGGCACGCGGTTGTGGGATGGAGACCGGGTGCCTTTTGCCCCGGGCGTCAGGGAGCAGATTCTCGCCAGCGATGAAACAAAGAAGAGGCTGAACAGCAGGGGTGAGTTGACCTACCGCTGCCGGGGGCGATGCAAGGAGTACAAGACCGCCGACAAAATGGACATCGATCACGTCGAGGGGATCATCGCCTACATCGTCCGGGCGGCGAACTTCACGTACTTCCAGGTGGACCTGGGGCTGTACCAGGAGAGTTTCGCGGGGATCTACCGCGACCTATGGGCGATTACCCAAGACGACGCCATAGCGGCGGCGAGCCAAGCGACGAACCTCAGGGCGAAGTGCGCACGCTGCAACCGGAGAGACGGGCAGGACAGCGAGTCCCGCGACATGGACAGGAGCATGCAGGAGTGGGGCGAGCCCTACTACGCGCAGGCCAACGAGCAGACGGCCGCTCCGGGCGGCACCAGCTCGTACGGCGGTGGCGATTACGGCGACGGCGGGGGAAGTAGCGGTTACGGCGGTGGCGGTGCCGGTTACGTGGGCGCGGACATCTACACGGTCACCAGAGAGCCGAACTTCTAGGCAGAGCGAGGCCCGGAGCCTGGCCGCCGCTATACCTTCGTGCACCGGCTCTGCACCGGGCCAGGTACCCAGGGACCTGGGCGGGGGTGCGGCGTCCCGTCAAGAGTGAGGGTGGCACGGTTTCCCCACCCTCCGAGGAGCACAGCGCATGCCGTCGTATCTGTCGCCCGGCGTCTACGTCGAGGAGGTCGCCAGCGGCTCCCGACCGATCGAGGGGGTGGGCACCTCGGTGGCCGCCTTCGTCGGGCTCGCCCCCCGCGGACCGCTGAACACCCCGACGCCGGTGACCAACTGGTCCGAGTACGTCGCGTCCTTCGGCGAGTTCAGCGACGGGCTCTACCTCGCACACGCCGTCTACGGCTTCTTCAACAACGGCGGCTCCGCCGCCTACGTCGTGCGGGTCGGTGGCACAGCCGAAGGGGAGGCCGGGGCCGCCGGTGGACCGGCCGCGGTGGTGGGGGGTGCCGGTGGACCGGCCGAGCTGCCCCCGGGCGCCCCCGCCGAGCTGGGCACGTTCACCGTCCGGGCCCTCACACCCGGCGGCGCGCTCAGCGTCGAGGTGGCGGACGCGGAGGGGGAGGGCCCGGCCGAGCGGTTCAAGCTGATCGTCAAGGACGAGGGCAAGGTCGCCGAGTCCTTCGACGTGACGGCCAAGAAGGGCAACCGCTCCTACGTCGTCACGCAGGTCAAGGAGCGCTCCAGGCTCATCACGGTCCAGGAGGCGGCCCCCGCCGCGCAACTCGCGCGGCCGGAGAACCAGACGGTGGCCCTGGCCCGTCCCGCCGCCCCCGCCCCGGCCGGCGCTCCGGCCGAGGCGGGTGAGGGTCACCCCGGCCCCGCCCAGTACCTCGGCGACTCCGCCGACCGCACGGGCTTCGGCGGCCTGGAGGCGGTGGACGAGATCTCCATGGTGGCCGTCCCCGACCTGATGGCGGCCTACCAGCGCGGCGCGATCGACCTGGAGTCGGTCAAGGCGGTGCAGCTCGGACTGATCGCGCACTGCGAGCTGATGGGCGACCGCGTTGCCGTCATCGACCCGCCGCCCGGCCTCAACGCCCGTGACATCCGGGTCTGGCGGCAGGAGACCGCGGGCTACGACTCCAAGTACGCGGCCCTCTACTACCCCTGGATCAAGGTCTTCGACCCGGCCACCGGCCAGTCGGGCCTGGTCCCCCCGAGCGGTCACATCGCGGGCATCTGGGCGCGCAACGACTTCGAGCGCGGCGTGCACAAGGCCCCGGCCAACGAGGTCGTGCGCGGCGCCATCGACCTGGAGACCCAGGTCACCCGCGGGGAGCAGGACCTGCTCAACCCGATCGGCGTCAACTGCATCCGCGCCTTCCCCGGCCGCGGCATCCGCGTCTGGGGCGCGCGCACCGTCTCCTCGGACCCGGCCTGGCGCTACATCAACATCCGCCGGTACTTCAACTACCTGGAGGAGTCGATCCTGATCGGAACCCAGTGGGTGGTCTTCGAGCCCAACGACCACCACCTGTGGGCCCGTATCCGGCGCAACGTCTCCGCCTTCCTGGTCAACGAGTGGCGCGGCGGCGCCCTCTTCGGCTCCTCTCCGGAGCAGGCCTTCTACGTCAAGTGCGACGAGGAGACCAACCCGCCGGAGTCGGTGGACCTGGGCCGGGTCGTCTGCGAGATCGGCATCGCGCCCGTCAAGCCCGCCGAGTTCGTGATCTTCCGGCTGGCCCAGTTCTCCGGCGGAAGCGGCGAACTGGAGGAGTAGAGCCGTACGTAGCCCGACCTCCGATCAGCAAACAAGTAGAAGGACAGACAGCGGCTCATGACCATGGCACCCGGCGATACCCTCACCTCACACAATTTCGGCCTGCAGATCGACGGCGTCATGGTCGAATACCTACAGAAGGTCGAAGTCCTGAGCTACCAGCAGGACGTCATCGAATACCAGCAGGTCTCGGCCACCGGCCAGCCCAAGGTCAGCAAGATGCCGGGCGTGCAGAAGGCGGGCGAGTGCACCGTCGTGCGCGGCATGACGCACTCCTCGGCGTTCACCGAATGGATCAAGGAGTCCATCGAAGGCCGCATGTCGACGGCCCGTAAGAACGCCACGATTCTCGTGATGGACCCCGAGAGCAACCCGGTCAAGCGGTACAACCTGCGCAACGCCTGGTGCTGCAAGATCGACGCCAGCTCGGTCGAGGCCGGCGCGGCCACGGCGCTCACGGAGACCGTGACCATCACCTACGAAGAGCTGGTCATCGAATAATGCGCCGCACCGCCCTCCGGCCCGCGACCGTGGCCACCGGTACCGACCCGGCCGCACCCCCGGCCCAGCAGCCCGCGGCAGCGGAGCACGTCGCCGAACCGCAGCGGCTGCGCACCGAGTTCGAGTTCGAGCTGCCGCGCGGATACGTCGACGAGTCCGGCACCGTGCACCGCACCGGGGCCATGCGGCTGGCCACCGCCCGGGACGAACTGGTGCCCCTGCGGGACGTCCGGGTCCAGGAGAACCAGGCCTACCTGTCGGTGGTGCTGCTCGGCCGGGTCATCACCCGCCTCGGCACGCTGCCGATGGTGCACGACGGGGTGGTGGAGAACATGTTCGCCTCCGACCTCGCCTTCCTCCAGGACTTCTACCGCCAGGTCAACGCCGAGGGCCACACCAGGGCCGGGGTGACCTGCCCGCACTGCGAGCACGCCTTCGAGGTGGAGCTCGGCGGGAGCCGCCTGGGGGAATCGTGACGTACGCGGCCGACCGTATCCACGAGGAGATCGCGTACATCGCCTACCACTTCCACTGGAGTCTGGAGGACCTCCTGGACCTCGAACACCGCGACCGGCGGCGCTACGCCCAGGAGATCGCCGCCCTCGTCACCCGCGCCACGGAGGGGTAGATGGGACTGCTCGACAGGCTGCGCGGCCGCCGCGCCCGCGCGGCCCGCGCCGAAACGCCCGCGACGGCCGCGACGACCGGGACGCCCGCGACGCCCGCGACGACCGGGACGGCCGCGACGACCGGGACGGCCGCGACGGCGGACGGCGCGGCCCAGGCGGTGGTGGAGCGCGGGGCGGCCGGCTGGGCCGGCCTGCCCCCGATCCGGCCGATCGCCGCCGCCCGGCCACCGCGCGGTGTCGCCGACCCCGGCTTCGGCGGCGCGCTCACCACCTGGCAGAACCCCTCCTTCGCCGGGACGCTGTCGCACGCTGTGCTCGACGGCGCACCGGGCGGCCTGGTCCGCGGCGCCCTCGTCACGTCGGGCAACCCGTCCCCGGCCCTCGGCGCGCCCGCGCTGACCCTGCCGGTGGCCCGGCGGGAGGAACCCGCGGGGCCCGCCGGTGCGGCGCCCGCGGCGCCGACGTCCGCCAGGGCGCTGGGGCCCCGGGTGCGGCCGGTGCAACGGAGCGCCGTACGTACCGCCCGCCCGAACACTCTGACCACGGCCCCGGCGGCCCGCGCCGTAGAGCGCCGCTCCCTGCCGACGGCCCCATCGGAGCTCCGGCCGCCCGCCCCCGCTCCGGCTGTCCCTGCTCCGCCGGCTCCTGCTCCGGCCGCCGCCGCTCCGGCCGTCTCTGCTCCGCCTGCTCCCGCTCCGGCCGTCCCTGCTCCGGCTGTCCCTGTTCCGGCCGCTCCCGCTCCGGCCGTCCCTGCTCCGGCTGTCCCTGCTCCGGCTGTCCCTGCTCCGGCTGTCCCTGTTCCGGCCGCTCCCGCCCCGGCCGTCCCTGCTCCGGCCGCCGCCGCTCCGGTCGTCGCTGCTCTGCCTGCTTCCGCTCCGGCCGCCGCCGCTCCGGCCGTCTCTGCTCTGGCCGCTCCCGCTCCGGCCGTCCCTGCTCCGTCGCCGACACCGGAGCCCGGTGTCGGCTCGGCCGAGCGGCAGCCGGGCGGCCCGGGCGCGCCGACGACCCGAACGCCCCCGTTCTCCGCCTCCCCTTCATCTGTCGTCCCGTCACCTGCCCCTCCGTCACAGCCCATGCACCGGCGCCCCTCGGCGGGGCATGGCGGAACCGGTCCGTCCGCCGGTCCGTCCGCCGGGTCGGCCCCGGGTCGGCGGCGTACGGGCCTGGGCACGCCCATGACCGGGAAGCCCCCGGCACCCATTGATCGGCGCGTCTCGTCCGCGCCGGGTACGCCGTCCGCCACCCCCTCCGGGCCCGGCCTCCGCACGGGCCTGGGCGCACCCCTGCCGTCGAGTCCGGTCCCCGCGACACCGGGCGCCGCGACACCGGCTCCCGCGACACCGGCACCCTCGGCAGGTCCGCAGGCGCGGACACCGTCGCCGGAGCCAGGACGGCACGACCCGTCCCCGCAGGCGTTCACACCACCCACCCCCGCCGAGGGGGCCACGCCGACCGCGACTGCCGCGCCGGTCGTACGGCCCGAGGCGAGGGTTCCGGTACTGGCGGCCCCTTCCCCCGCCCCCGCTGCGGACGCCGGTTCCGCATCGGCCGGGCCCCGGCGGGAGACCAGCCGTCCCAGGCTCCCCGCCTCGCTTCCCCTGGCGTCGGCGCGGGCCCTTACCTCCGCGCTGGCGACGGCGGCCCCGGCCGGGGCCACCCCCGTACAGCGCGCCAGTGCGCCAACGGCGGTGCCGCTGCGCCGCGTCGGCCGGAGGACCGCACCACAGCCGGGGGGTTCACCGGCCGGGCCGGTGACCCGGCGCTCGGCGGCAGCCCCCGTCCCCAGCGCCGCGACCACCGGTCGCGGTCCCCGGGCGGTCTCTCCGGTGCAGGCCATGCCCGCGCCGTCCGTGTCGGCGACGCCGCCGGGCACCGCGGCGACCGGCACCCGTATCCCCCAGGCGGCACCGTCACGGACACCTGGTCAGCCCCTTTCCGCCCCCCGAGCCGTCGCGCCGTCAGGCGCGGACGGCAATGCGAGCGTGGCCTCGTCGGTGCGCCGCGCGGCCGGACCGGCCGAGTTCCGTACGCCCATGCAACGCAAGGCCGTCTCGGCGCCGTCACCCTCGCCGCCCACGTCGGGTCGGGAGGGTACGGACGGCCCACCGGGTCAGCCCACAGCCGCACCGGCACCTGCGGAGGTCGGGCCCGCGGCGACGCCACCCCCCAGGCCCCCCGCCGCCGATGCCGTTCCTGTGCAGCGCAAGGCGGCCACGTCAGGAGCGGTGCGGTCCGCCGAGGCCGAACCGGCCCCACAGCCCCCACAGCCCCGACCGCGCGCCGGCGCGCCGATGCGCTCGCCGCAAACCCCTCCGCCCGTGCGGCGGGAAGACAGGGAGGGCGGCGCGAGCGCGGTTCCGCCGGGGCCGCGTGCTGCGGCCGGGCCGGTCGGGTCCCGTACGCCCGTGCAACGCGAGGCCGTCACGGTGCCGTCCCCCTCGCAGCCCGCGCCTGGCCGGACGGATACGGACAGCGGGCCCGCGGCGGCGCCACCCCCCAGGCCCTCCGCGGCCGATGCCGTTCCCGTGCAGCGCAGAGTGGCCACACCCCGCAACGGTCCCGCCGACGGGGGAGGAGGTTCATCCACGCCCGCAGCACCCCAGGGGCAGCCGGAGGCGCGCTCGGCGGCGGGTGTTGAGGGTGCGGCGTTTGGCGGGGTGACGATGCCGGTGGCCGCGCCGCCCCGGGCGCCGTCGTCCGCCGCGCCGCTCGTAGGGTCCGTGACGCAGCGGACGGCCGCGGCCCGTACGCCCGGCGTGGCACAGTCGCTCGCGCAGCCCGGCCACGCGCTCGCGCGGCGGGCCTCGGGCGGTGGTTCACGTGCCGCTCTGCCGGTGCAGCGCGTGGCGGCCCCTCCCCGCAGCCCGGCCCCGTCCCGCCCGCGGCCCCAGCCGCCCGCGCCCCGGCACGCTTCGCCCGCCGCACCCGTACGGCCGCGGCGGGCGGAACCCGCACCGCCCGTACCGCTGCCCGTGCAGCGGAGCGGCGCCACACCGGCCCGTACGACCGCCTCACCGCGCCCCCCGCTGCCCTTCCCGAGCACAACGCTGCCAACCCCGGCAGCCCAGCCCCCGCCGGCCCGGACCGTCCAGCGCACCCCCACCGCGTCCCAGAACCCACGGACGACGAGCACGAGGACCAGCACGCACACCACCAAAACAGAGGCAGGCGAACGCACCGACACCCGCAAGTCCGCCGCCTCCGAGCGCACGCCCACCGCCGGCTTCGACCCCCGGGCGCTGACGGACGGCCAGCTCGACGAACTGGTCCACCGGCTGATCGGCCCGCTGACCCGGCTGCTGAGGACCGAGTTCCGCCTCGACCGCGAGCGTGTCGGCAGGCTCCGTGACCCACGCCGCTGACCACCGGACCGACGCTCAAGGCCGCAGCGCACCCAGACCGCACCACCCGTAGCAAGAAAGAAGGCCGACCCCGATGCCCAGTGATCTCGACCCGGGATCCACGATCTTCTTCACCCTCACCATCGACGGCGAGAGCCTGGGGTACTTCAACAGCTGCGAGGGCCTGTCGTCCGCGGTGGAGATCGAGCAGCACCAAGAAGGCGGCAACAACGGCTTCGTCTGGCAACTGCCGTCCCGCGTGACGTTCTCCAGCATCCGGCTGGCCCGGCCCCTCACCCCGGACACGGCGAAGGTCGCGGCCTGGATCTCGTCCGTCACCACGGGCGTCACCCGCCCCACCGGCCAGATCGCCGCGCTGCGCGCGGACGGTTCGCTGGTCGCCCAGTGGGGGCTGATAGACGTGCTGCCGGTGAGCTGGCAGGGGCCCTCACTCAACCCGGAGAGCCCGGCGGTGGCCACCGAGGTGCTGGAGATCACCCACCACGGCTTCACGGATGCGGGGGCGGCGTAGATGGCCGGGCACGGAGGCAGGGGTGGCGGAAGGGGCGGCGCGAAAGGGGGATCCAAGGGCGGCGCCGGCAAAAGCCTGGTGCGCGCCTCGCTGGCGATCCACCAGCCCCCCGTCGGGGAGAGCACCACCCCCGGCGCGCTGATCAAGAACTTCACCTTCGACTTCAACCCGTCCCAGCTCACCATGAGCCGTCGCACGACCTGGAAGGCCACCCCGAGCGCGGCCGTCCGTGACGGCTCGGAGCCGGAGTTCATGGGCCCCGAGCCCCGACGGCTCGGCATTGACGTGTTCCTGGACTCCTCCGACGAGCCGGACGGCAACAGCGTGCTGAAGAAGGTCGAGGCGCTTTTCTCCTGTTGCGAGGTGACCGCGGCGAGCCTCGCCGCCAAGCAGCCGTCGACGCCGTGGGTGGTGTTCCAGTGGGGTTCGTTCTCCACCGCACGCTTCACGGCCTACGTCGAGTCCGTGGACGCGACGTACACCCTCTTCTCCACCACCGGGGTGCCGATCCGGGCCACCTGCCAGGTCCGGTTGCATGAGATACCGAGCACGACCGAGAGACAGAACCCCACGTCGGGTGCGCTCACCGCGCGCCGCGTCCACCGGCTGGTGGCGGGCGACTCGCTTCAGTCGCTGGCCTGGCGGGAGTACGGGGACGCCACCGTCTGGCGGGTGATCGCCGAGACCAACGGCATCGACGACCCGTCGCGGCTCGAGCCCGGCACGGAACTCATCCTGCCCGCGGTCGAGGAGGTGACCGCCTGATGACGAAGATCGCGTACTCGAGCGTCATCCACGTGAAACTGAACGACACCGTCCTGACCCCGAAAGTCGCGAGCCGACTGACCGAGGCATGGGTGGACTTCGGGGCGGGGGTGCCCGGTGCCTTCCAGCTCACCTTCCGCGATCAGCGGCGGAAGGTGTTGCAGCAGGCGCGCGTCACCATCGGCAGCGAGGTCGTGCTGGCGCCCGTGGCGGACGGCCAGGGGGCGCAGGATCCGCTGTTCACCGGCGAGGTCACCGGGCTGGAGACGGATTACGACGGCACCGGCACGTTCACCGTCGTACGGGGCTACGACCTCGGCCACCGCATGGTGCGCCAGCGCCGTGTGGCCGGATACCTGGGCCTGTCCGCCGGCGACATCGTCAGGAAGCTGATTAAGAAGAGCGGGATCCGGGCGGGACGGATCGAATCCACCGGGTCCGCGTACGACCACGTCACCCAGGACAACGTCAGTGACTGGGACTTCCTGGCCCGCCTGGCGGACGAGAACAAGAAGGTGATGTACCTGGACTCCCGGGGGAAGTTCCAGTTCGTCAGCCGTGAGAGCGCCGCCGGGGCGCCTCCGCTGAGCATGGACGGTGACAGGAGCCCGTTCGTGCTCCAGGGCGGCCGGGACATCCTGCGCTGCCGGACCTCCGTCACCTCCGCCGACCAGGTTCCCCGGGCGCAGGCGCGCGGATGGAACGTGCAGGACAAGGCGCCCCTCACCGCCCAGGCGTCGACCAAGAGCAACCCCGCGCTCGCCATCGGCACCGGACCCGGCTCCGGCAAGACGAAGTTCAAACCGGTCAACCTGGTCGAGACGGCCATCCCGTACGACCAGGACGGACAGGTCGAGCGGGCGGCGGAGTCGCTGGCCGACGACGTGACATCGGCCTTCGCCGAACTGGAGGTCACCGTCCGCGGCAACCCCAAGCTGCGCCCCGACATCCCGGTGACGCTCAAGGACGTCGGCAAACCCTTCGAGGGCAAGTACACGATGACCGGTGTCCGCCACGTCTTCGAGCCGGGCAACCACTACCAGACCTGGGTGACCGTCAGCGGCCGCCAGTGGCGGTCGCTGTACGGCCTCGCCTCCGGCGGAACGGCGGCCGCGCCCCGGATGCCGTCCGTGGCCAACGCGATCGTCACCAACGTGAAGGACCCGCTGGAACAGGGCCGGGTGAAGCTGGAGTTCCCCTGGCTGGACGCCACCTACGAGAGCGACTGGACCCGCACCGTGCAGTTCGGCGGGGTGGACGGCGGCAGCATCCTCCCGCTGGACGTCAAAGACGAGGTGCTGGTGGCGTTCGACCGCGGCGCACTGGACCATCCGTACGTCATCGGCGGCCTCTACAGCGGCAAGGACAAGCCGGAGCCCGGCGACGTACCGCTGTACGACTCCCTCAAGGGCAAGGCGACCCGGCACACCGTCGCCGACCGGGAGAACAACCGCCTGGACCTGCTCAGCCAGCGGCTCGGCAGGCGTGGCGTGCGGCTGAGGACCGGCGACGACCGGCTCACCATCAACCTGGACCGCACCAAGACCGAGATCACCGTGGACAGCAAGGGCTCCGTCGTCATCAAGGGAACCCGGTCGGTGTCGGTCGAGGCCGGCACGGACCTCAGCCTCAGGTCGCACGGCACCATGAACCTGCGGGCCGGGGGAGCGATGACCTTCACGGCGGGCGGGGCCCTGTCCGCCACCGCGGGCGGCGCCTTCAGCGTCAAGGGTGCCACCGGATCCATCCAGGCCGGGACCCTGAGCGTGACGGGCGGGAACGTGAACGTCCGCCCCGGGACCCTCCAGATGATGACGCCCGGCGTCATCACCATCGGGGGCACCTCCGTCGCGCTGACCGGCCTGGTCACCGTCAACGCCAAGCCGGTGCCCCTCTGATGGCCGGGCAGTTCGTCGGCTCCGGCTGGTCCTTCCCCCTGCGCGTCAGCCCGATCGGGGGCATCGCCCTGGTCAGCGGGGAGCGGGAGATCGAGGAGGCCATCCGGCTGGTGCTCGCGACCGCCCCGGGCGAGCGGCGCATGCGCCCCGAGTTCGGCTGCGCCATCCACGACCTGGTCTTCGCGCCCGTCAACGAGGCCACCGCGGGCCGGATCCAGCACGAGGTGTACACAACCCTCGACCGCTGGGAGCCCCGTATCGAGGTGCGTGAGGTGGAGGTGACCGCGGGCGACGACCAGGGGGTGCTCTTCATCGATGTCCGGTACGTCATCCGCGGCACCAACAACCCGCGCAGCCTCGTCTTCCCGTTCTATGTCATCCCCTCCCACGACGAACCCGATCCGTCCTCCGACGCCGCCGGCCCCGACGGCGACGGCCCCGGCGGCGGACCGGGACCGGCCACCGAAAGCGATCGCTGATGGCACTGCCCTCCCCGAAACTCGACGACCGGCGCTTCCAGCAGTTCGTCGACGACGCCAAGCGCTACATCCAGCGGCGCGCCCCCGAGTGGACCGACCACAACGTGTCCGACCCCGGTGTCACCCTCGTGGAAACGGTCGCCCACATGGCCGACCAGATCGTCTACCGGCTCAACCGGATCCCCGAGAAGAACCACCTGGCCTTCCTCGACCTGGTCGGCATCACCCTCTTCCCGCCGTCCGCCGCGCGCACCGACGTCACCTTCTGGCTGTCCGCCCCGCAGGCGGACCCGGTCCGCGTCCCGCTCGGCACCGAGACCGCCACCCGGCGCGGCGACAGCGAGGAAGCGGTCGTCTTCGCCACCGAGCGCGAACTGACCGTTGTCCCCAGCGAACTGCGCCATCTCGCCGTGCAGCACCGCGGGCAGCAGGTCACCGACCGCACCACGGACCTCGTCGAGGGGACCGACGTGCTGTGCTTCGCCGAGTCCCCGGCGCCCGGGGACTGCATGCTGCTCGGGCTCAGCGCCGCCGTCCCGCACTGCGCGGTCGCGCTGCGGCTCGACAGCCAGGTCGACGGCGTCGGCGTGGACCCCCGGCAGCCGCCGCTGGTCTGGGAGGCGTGGACCGCCGACGGCTGGGTGGTCTGCGAGGTCGACCAGGACACCACCGGCGGCCTCAACCGCCCTGGCGACGTCGTCCTGCACGTCCCCGGCGGGCACGTTCTCTCCCGCACCGGGCGGAAGGAAGCGGGCTGGCTGCGCTGCCGGGTCACCGAGCCCGAGCCCGGCCAGCCCTTCTACGCCACCTCGCCCACGGTGCGGTCGGCCGAGTCGTTCACCATGGGCGGCACCGTCCCCGCCGTCCACGCCGAGACGGTGGACGACGAGGCCCTGGGCGAGTCCACCGGGCTGCCCGGCCAGCGGCTGCGGCTCGCCCACGCCCCGGTCGTCGGCGACGTACCCCCGCTCCACCTCCAGGTGGCCGGCCACGCCGGGGAGGACGGCTGGATCGACTGGGAGGTCGTCCCGCACTTCGCCGCCTCCCGACCGCACGACCGCCACCTGACCCTCGACGCCGCGACCGGCGAGATCGCCTTCGGCCCCGCCGTCCGCGAACCCGACGGCACCCTGCGCCAGTACGGGGCCGTACCGCCCAAGGGCGCCGTGATCCGTGCCCGCCGCTACCGCACCGGGGGCGGGCGCACCGGCAACGTCGCCCGCGGCGTCATCCGTATCCTGCGCGACTCCGTCCCGTACGTCGCCGAGGTGGTCAACCGCGAGGCCGCCCACGGCGGAGTGGACGGCGAGACCGTCGAGGAGGCCAAGGCCCGCGCCCCCATCACGCTGCGCGCCCAGGACCGCGCCGTCACCCTGCGCGACTACGAGGAACTCGCCCGCCGCGCCGCGCCCGAGACCGCCCGCATCACCTGCCTGGAAGGCGAACCCGAGAGCCACGGCGCCTACGCCGTACGCGTCCTCGTCGTCCCCCGCGCCGTCCCCGACCCCGGCGGACGGCTCCGCTTCGAACAACTCGTCCCCGCCGACGCGCTGCTCCAGCGCATCACCCGCTACCTCGACGACCGGCGGCTGATCGGCACCCGGCTCGCGGTCGGCCCGCCGTACTACCAGGGCGTCACCGTCGTCGCCACCGTCCACGCCTTCCGCGGCGTCGACGCCGACCGGGTCCGGCGCGACGCCCACGACGCCCTCCACCGCCACATCGACCCGCTCACCGGCGGCGCCGACGGCACCGGCTGGCCCTTCGGCCGCCCCGTCCAAGCGGGCGAGATCTTCGCCGTACTCCAGCGCGTCCCCGGGGTGGAACTGGTGGACGAGGTACGGCTGCACGCCGCCGACCCGCTGACCGGCAAACGCGGCAACCCGACCGACCGGATCGACCTCGACCCGCCGTCCCTCGTCTTCTCCTACGACCACCGTGTCCGGGTGATCGGAGACGCCTCATGAGGGGCTCCATCGACGGCCTTGCCTCCTCCACCCCGCTCGCCCTGATGCTGCCCGCCGTCTTCGCCGACGACGACCTGATGCAGCGCTTCATCGCCGGGCTCGACGAGGTCCTGGCCCCCCTCCACAACGTCCTGGACTGCCAGGACAGCTACTTCACCCCCGCCCTCGCCCCCACCGACTTCACCCGCTGGCTCGGCATCTGGATCGGCGCCGAGACCGACGGCATCGAGGACGACAACCCGGAGGGCGTGGCCCGGCTGCGCGACGCGGTCGCCGCCGCGGCGTATCTGCACCGCGTTCGCGGCACCCGCGGCGGCCTGGCCGAGACCATACGGCTCGCCTTCGGCGTCGATGCGGAGATCACCGAAAGCGGCGGCGCCACCTGGAGCGCCCGCCCCCGCGGTGCCTTCCCCGGCGAACCCCGCCCCGGGCTCCACGTCACCCTGCGCCTCCCGTCGCCGACCCCGGCCGACGAGCACCGCCTGAACGAGATCGTGGCAGCCGCGCGCCCCGCCCACGTCCCCTACACGGTCCAGGTGACCGCTGCGGAAAGGACCCCTCAGACATGACCGCCAGTCAGGCATCCGGTGGCCGCGACACCAGGGAGCCGACCCTGGCCTGCGCGGAGTGCGGTACGCGATATGAGCCGGAGCAGTCCTTCTGCGACGGCTGCGGCGCGGTGCTGCCCTGGCCCCCCGCCCGGCCCCCGGCCCCGCACCCCGACCGCGAGACGGCGTCCCGCTCCGAGGGCGAGCCCGTGTCCGGCGCCGCCCACGAGCCGTGGCCGGGGCGGGCAACGGTGGGTGGTGAGCCGGAGGGCAGCGGGCCGGCCGGTGACGCGTCGGCGTTACGCCGCTCGGCGGCCGGTGTCCCCGGCTCGCCGGGCCCGATGACGGCAGATCACCCCGCCCCGCCCGGATCCGACTGGCCTGACCTCGCGCGGGGCCGGCCTGGTTCGGCCGACGCCGAGGACCGGCCGGGCACCGGCGATCCCGGCGCGGACGACCACCCCACCCGACCCGCGCCCCGGGCGTGGGCCACCACCGGAAACGGCACCGCCGCCCGGGACCAGGAACGGGACCAGGAACGGGCTCAGGAACGGGACCGGGCCAGAGACCTCCTGGTGCCCGTGGCCGACCCTCAGGGCGAACCGGAACGCCCCCCATCGGTGGCCCCGGTCCTCCCCGGCCGCCCCGCCCCAGCCCGCCCGGAGGTCCGCACCCCGGGAGAACCGGAGAGCCACGGCGGCGTCGCGTGCCCCTGGTGCCGCACCGCCAACCGCCCCGACCGCCACTTCTGCGCCCGGTGTGCCATGCCGATGGCCGAGGGCCCGGAGAACCCGGCCCGCCGCCCCTGGTGGCGGCGGTTGCTCGACCACCGCAACAGGGAGGTGCCCTGGGCGGGCGACCGCCCCCGCCTGCGCCACCAGATCGGCCGCATTTTGCGCTGGGTGGCCCTCGCGGCGGTGCTGGGGCTGGTGGCCTGGGCCCTTTTCCAGACCCCGCGGGCCGTCACTGCCGTACGCGACCACTTCGCCAAGCGCGCCCCGCTCGTCCCGGACTCCGTCAAGGCCTCCCGCTCCTACCCCGAGCACGGCCCCGACAAGGCATTCGACGCGGTCAGCAACTCCTGGTGGGGTCCGGGGGTCCCCCAGTCCGCCGAGGGCGAATGGCTGGAGGCCCGCTTCCGGGACCCGGTACGCCTGCTCGACATCGGCATCACCCCCGGCCAGTCGGCCCGCGGTGACACCCTCACCAAGTCCGCCCTCCCGCACCGCGTCGAGGTCCGCATCACCACGGACGACGGCAAAACCATCACCAGGGAACTCAACCTCGACCAGGGCGTCGGCTTCCAGCACCGCCCCTTCCGCGCCGAGAACGTCACCGTGGTCCGCTTCACGATCCGTTCGGCCTACGGAGCCGACGCCAAGAAGCAGGTGGCCATCGCCGAGATCGAGTTCTTCGGCCCCTCCAATGCCACTCGCTGAGCTCGATGCGTCGAGGGACGCCCCTTACTCAGCTGGGCTCGAGGCTTTACGGGCCACGCCGATGACACACGGAGAGCTGGGTGTGGTGCGGCTGTTGATGAGGAAATCGAAGTGCCTTGCGCGTTCGATCGTGAATCCGGCGGCAGTGATGGCTGGTTCGGGATTCCGGGTCAGGTTGCAGCCTCCCCCCAGCAGCGGCCACACCACGTTGACGATCCGCTGTCGCCTGGCCAAGGCGGGCCGCGTCGACCTGATGTGCTCGTAGAAGTACAGATATCCGCCCGGCCGCAGGACGCGGGCCGCTTCGGCGAGTGTGGCGGGGACGTCGGCGATCGAGCACAGGACAAGTGAGGCCACCACGCCGTCGACGGAGGCGTCGGGCACGGGCAGCGCCTCGGCCCGGCCCGCCCGGATTTCCACGGGCACCGGACAATCGGCCGCCGCGCGTTCGGCGAGTGCACGCAGCCGGGGCTCGGGCTCGATGGCAATGACCTGCTCGACCTCCGGCGGGTAGTGCCGGAAGTTGGCACCGGACCCGGCGCCGATCTCCACGATTCGGCCGGTGGCGCCGGCGAGCAGTTCCCGCCTGTGTTCCAGCGCGCCGTGAGCTTCGGCGAAGGCGTTGATCCTCGGATAGACGCGAGCGAACAGCGGGTGGCGAATCTGCTTGTTCCGGGCGGCGGCCATGGCAATGACTCCTCTCGGGGCGCAACATCCATAACCTACTACGCTCGCGTAGTAATTACTACCTGCTCGTAGTAGAAGAGGGCTCGTCGTGCACTCGACGCTCAGTGCCCCCGTCCCAGGCAGATCAGGGGAGTCGCCGCAATCAGCCAGGCAGAGCCGGCGATCGCCCATGCGTAGAGCGCGGCCCCGGCCGCGGTGACCGCCACCTGTCGACGGTCCGGGCGCGGGGGTGGTGGCGGATCGCCCTCCAGCTGGGTGATCCTCGCGGCGAGCAGGGCACGACCCCCCATCGCCGCGGCGGGCGCGGCGTGCGCCCACCGCGGCGCGTCGCCGACCTTCAGCAGCGCCCCTGCCACGGCGCCCGCGCCGCAGCGCGCCATCGCGCAGCGGTCCGCGGCCAGTTCGCGATCGGCAACGACCGCCGCCCGCAGGTGGCCCAGCAATGGGAGCGCGAAGTGCTGTGCTGTCAGAAAACTGGCAACCAGGGCTCTGAGCGGGTCGCGGCCACGGACATGCTCGGCCTCATGGACCAGAACCGCGCGCAGTTCCTCGGAGGTTGCCGACTCCACCAGTCCGCTGCTGACCGCCACCCGGGGACGCAGCAAGCCGTAGGCGAACGCCGCACCGGCCCATACGGCGCTCGACAGCAAGCCGGGACCGACCCCGTGATGGGTGATCCGCCAGGCCGGCGCCATCGCCAGGCAGCAGCCGAGACAGGCCACCGCCGCTCGGATGGTCGCGGATATGGCGACCAGCGTCCAGAACGCCCGGTGGCCGGTCACGGCGACTGCTCCAGCAGCCGCCGCAGACGGTCCCGCAGCTGCGGGTCCAGTGACGCCTCGGCGGCGAAATGCGTGACCGCGGCATCCCCGTGCGCCCGCAGGACCTCCCGTACGGCGATCGCGGCCTCGTCGGCGACGGCCGCCGTGTACACGTAGCCGCGACCCTGCGGGGCCCGGTCGAGCAGGCCCTTCTCGGTGAGGCGGCTCATCACCGTCATCACCGTGGTGTAGGCCAGCGGCTGGTCCCGGCCCTCATTGAGCCTGCCGAGTACGGCGCGGACGGTTACAGGCGCTTGGACCTCCCAGCACACCCGCATGACCGCGCCCTCCAATGCTCCTAGGGCCACTGCGACCATCCCTTCGAAACGTTGTCTACTACGCAAGCGTAGGACGTGCGGGGTCGTGAGGGTTCGCCGAGAAAGACGATGGGATGCGCGCTTGACTGGCCTACGCAAGAATTTGCGTTACTTGCGTGCGCTTGCGCTGTCGAGGGCAGGCCGAGGCCTCGGTGTATGCGGTGAAAAGTATGCCGTCGTGACCGTAGACGCACGCACATGGTTCTGCAATATTCCGATGGAAACAATGCAAAAAGTCGAACATGGCATCCCGTGTGGGTTCGTCCTCTCCATACGGGGAGCTCTCGCCGCCTTGCCGTACCGCGCCACCGCTCTGACCAGGAAAGAGCCGTCCTCGCCGCCCCTCCGGCGCGCGCGAACCTCCGCAGGGAGTGATCCCGCATGACTCGACACAAGCCGAGATCCTGGAGACGGCGCGCAGCAACTGCTGCGCTCGCCTCCGCTGTCATGGTTCTGGGCCTGCCCGCCGTCGGCGCGCAGGCGGCCGGCGGTCCCAACGCCGCCGCGGACGCCCCGGCCAAGTCCGGCAGCGCCCTCGGCACCCACTCGGCCGCCAATGTCGCCGACGGCGACGCCGACACCTACTGGCAGGCCGGAAAGAAGTCCGCCCAGTGGGTGCAGACCGACCTCGGCCGGACCGAGCGCGTCCGCCAGGTCGTGCTGCGTCTGCCCGCCGACTGGAAGACCCGCAAGCAGACGCTGGCGCTCCAGGGCAGTGCCGACGGCAAGAGCTTCGCCACGCTGAAGCCGTCGGCCCAGTACGTCTTCAGCCCCGGCAACGGCAACACGGTCAAGATCTCCTTCCCCGCGACCCTCGCCCGGTACGTGCGCGCCGACTTCAGCAAGAACTCGGTCGCCTCCACCGCCCAGCTCGGCGAGATGCAGGTCTTCACGGGCGCCGCCTCGACCCCCAACCTCGCCCTGGGCAAGACCTTCACCGAGAGCGCGCACGCCGACGTCTACGGGGCGGCCAACGCCGGTGACGGCAACCGGGCCACCTACTGGGAGAGCAAGAACAACGCCTTCCCCCAGTGGCTCCAGGTCGACCTCGGATCGTCGGTCAAGGTGAACCAGGTGACCCTGCGGCTGCCCAGCGGATGGCCGAGCCGCAGTCAGACGCTCAAGATCCAGGGCTCGACGGACAACCAGAACTTCACCGACCTGTCGTCCTCGAAGGCATATACCTTCGAGGACGACAGCGGCAACGACCAGTCGGCGACCATCGGCTTCGACACCACCACGACGCGCTACCTGCGCGTGCTGATCACCGCCAACACCGGCTGGCCCGCAGGGCAGTTGTCCGAGCTCGAGGTCTACGGACCGGCCACCGGCGACACCCAGGCACCCACCGCGCCGACGAACCTGAGCTACACCGAGCCGACCACCGGCCAGATCAAGCTGACCTGGAACGCGGCCACCGACGACACCGGTGTGACCGGCTACGACATCTACGCGGGCGGCCAGCTGCGGGCGAGTGTCGCCGGGAACGTCCTGACGTACACGGACACCCAGCCGGCCGACAGCGACATCACGTACTACATCCGGGCCAAGGACGCCGCGGGCAACGTCTCCGCCAACAGCAACAGCGTCACCCGCAAGGGAACGGGCGGCGACACCCAGGCCCCCACGGCGCCCGGCAACCTCGCCTACACACAGTCCGGCAGCGACGTGAAGCTCACCTGGCAGGCGTCGACCGACAACGTCAAGGTCACCGGCTACGACGTCTACGCGGGCGGTGAGGTCGTCAAGTCCGTGGCGGGCGACGTCACGACGTACACCGACACCCCCTCGGCCGCGGCGACGGTCACCTACTACGTGAAGGCGAAGGACGCCGCGGGGAACGTGTCGGCGGCGAGCAACAGCGTCACCCGGCCCGGTTCCGGTTCCGGCTCCGACCTCGCCCAGGGCAAGCCCATCGAGGCCTCCTCGTACACCTTCACCTACGTCGCCGCCAACGCCAACGACGGCCAGACCAGCACCTACTGGGAGAGCGCGGGCGGCGCCTACCCGGCCACCCTCACCACCAAGCTGGGTGCCAACGCCGACCTCGGCCAGGTCGTCGTCAAGCTCAACCCCGACGCGGCCTGGTCCACGCGCACCCAGAACATCCAGGTGCTCGGCCGCGACCAGGACGCGACGGCCTTCACGAGCCTCGTGGCGGCGAAGGACTACACCTTCAACCCGGCCGGCGGAAACACCGTGACGATCCCGGTCACCGGCACGGCCGCGGACATCCAGCTGAAGTTCACCGCCAACTCCGGCGCTCCGGGCGCGCAGGTCGCCGAGTTCCAGGTGATCGGCACCCCGGCCGCCAACCCGGACCTCAAGGTCACCGGCATCACGAACACGCCCGCCGCCCCGGTGGAGACCGACGCCGTCAGCCTCTCGGCGACCGTCACCAACAGCGGCACCAAGGCCTCGAAGGCCACCGACCTGAACTTCACGCTCGGCGGCACGAAGGCCGCCACGGCGGACGTCCCGGCCCTCGCGGCCGGCGAGTCGAAGACGGTCACCGCGAGCATCGGCACCCGGGACGCCGGCAGTTACGCGGTCGGCGCCGAGGTGGACCCGTCGAACAAGGTCATCGAGCAGAACGAGGCGAACAACGCCTTCACCCGCTCCGACGCCCTTGTCGTCAAGCCGGTCTCCAGCTCCGACCTGGTCGCCGCACCGGTCTCGTGGACCCCGTCCAGCCCGTCGGCCGGTGACGACGTCAAGTTCACCGTCGCGATCAAGAACCAGGGCACGACGGCCTCGGCCCCGGGCGCCCACGACGTGACGCTGACGATCCAGGACTCCAAGGGCGCCACCGTCAAGACCCTGACCGGCTCCTACAACGGCGCCATCGCGGCCGGTCAGACGACCGCACCCGTCAGCCTCGGTTCGTGGACGGCCGCCAACGGCAAGTACACCGTCAAGACCGTGATCGCCGACGACGCCAACGAAGTGCCGGTCAAACGGGCCAACAACACCACCACGCAGCCCCTGTTCGTCGGCCGCGGCGCGGACATGCCGTACGACATGTACGAGGCCGAGGACGGCACGGTCGGCGGCGGAGCCAAGGTCGTCGGCCCGAACCGGACCATCGGCGACTTCGCCGGCGAGGCCAGCGGCCGCAAGGCGGTCACCCTCAGCGCGACCGGCCAGTACGTCGAGTGGACCACCCGCGCGGCCACCAACACCCTGGTGACCCGCTTCTCCATCCCCGACGGCACCAACACGACGCTGAACGTCTACGTGGACGGCCAGTTCCTCAAGGCGATCGATCTGACCTCGAAGTACGCCTGGCTGTACGGCAACGAGACCGCACCCGGCAACTCGCCCGGCTCCGGTGCGCCCCGCCACATCTACGACGAGGCGAACCTGCTGCTCGGCAAGACCGTCCCGGCCGGTTCCAAGATCCGGCTCCAGAAAGACGCGGCCAACACCTCCGCCTACGCCATCGACTTCATCAACACCGAGCAGGCCACCGCGGCTGCGAACCCGGACCCGGCCGCCTACGCGGTCCCGGCCGGCTTCTCGCAGCAGGACGTGCAGAACGCGCTCGACAAGGTCCGCATGGACACGACGGGCAAGCTCGTCGGCGTCTACCTGCCCGCCGGGGACTACGAGACCTCCAGCAAGTTCCAGGTCTACGGCAAGGCGGTCAAGGTCGTCGGAGCCGGACCGTGGTTCACCCGCTTCCACGCGCCCTCCTCGCAGGAGAACACCGACATCGGCTTCCGGGCCGACGCCACCGCCAAGGGCTCGACGTTCGCCGGATTCGCCTACTTCGGCAACTACACGTCCCGCATCGACGGCCCGGGCAAGGTGTTCGACTTCGCAGGCGTCTCCGACATCACCATCGACAACATCTGGGTCGAGCACATGGTGTGCCTCTACTGGGGCGCGAACACCGACAACATGACCATCCAGAACTCCCGCATCCGGGACATGTTCGCCGACGGCATCAACATGACGAACGGCTCCACGGACAACCACGTCGTCAACAATGACGCCCGGGCCACGGGCGACGACAGCTTCGCCCTCTTCTCGGCGATCGACGCGGGCGGAGCCGACGAGAAGAACAACCTCTACGAGAACCTGACGTCCACACTCACCTGGCGGGCCGCCGGAATCGCCGTCTACGGTGGCTACAACAACACCTTCCGCAACATCCGGGTCGCCGACACCCTGGTCTACTCCGGCATCACGATCTCCTCGCTCGACTTCGGCTACCCGATGAACGGTTTCGGGACCGAGCCCACGACGATCGAGAACGTCTCCCTGGAAAGGACGGGCGGCCACTTCTGGGGCGCGCAGGTCTTCCCGGCCATCTGGGCGTTCTCCGCCTCCAAGGTCTTCCAGGGCATCCGCGTCAACGACGTCGACATCGACGACTCCACCTACGGAGGCGTGATGTTCCAGACCAACTATGTCGGCGGCCAGCCGCAGTTCCCGGTGAAGGACACGATCTTCACCGACATCACCATCACCAACTCCAAGAAGAGCGGAGACGCGTTCGACGCCAAGTCCGGGTTCGGCATCTGGGCCAACGAACTCCCGGAACCCGGTCAGGGCCCCGCCGTCGGTGAAGCCACCTTCCGCAACCTGCGGATGAGCGGCAACGCCCAGGACATCCGCAACACGACCAGCACGTTCAGGATCAATGTCGAGTAGACCGCGAACAGCGCCGAACGGCACGGGGCCTCTCTTCGAGGAGAGAGACCCCGCGCCGTCGTGCACCGGCGGAGCACAGTGGCACCGTCGGCGGTGCTGGTCGCCGAGGACATCGACATGCGTGAGACTGTGCTCCGTGACGGCACCGTGCCGCTCGCAGGCACTGTGCAGGCAGCCACTGACCCGGGAGGACCAGCAGCGTGATCATTTTTGGCACCAAGGGATACCTGTACCAACTCGCCATACTGACGCTGGTCTGCGGCCACTGTGGCAACCCCTCCGCGCACACGCTCAGGAAGCGCGTCACGAAGTTCACGCTGTTCTTCGTGCCGCTGTTTCCGTTCTCCACGAAGTACGCAACGCAGTGCACCTTCTGCGGCGCGGAGCAGAAAGTGACCAAAGAACAGGCGGAGCAGCTGCGGGCGCAGAGCGCGAGCGGCCACGACGGTCAGACGTACGGGCAACCGCGACAGCAGCCGTCCCAGCCCTGAGGCCCGAGCCTGCCGGGTCAGGCTGCCCCAGCCCGTGTGAGCACCTCGACGATCTTGTCGCGGCCCCTCTCCCGGGCGATGCCGAGCGGCGTGTCGCTGTCGACCCTGAGCCCGGACGGATCGGCGATCCGGGCGTTGACGTCGGCCCCGGCGGCGATGAGCGTTTCGACGACGCCGGTCCCGGCTTCCCGCCACACCGCGTAGTGCAGGGGCGTCGCGCCCGCCGTCGTGCGCGGGTCGGGATCGCCGGTGCGTTCGAGCATCAGCCGGAGTACCTCCTGGTGGCTGTCGCTCGCGGCGGCGTGCAGGGCGGACACGCCTTTGATCCCGAACAGGTCCTTGTGCGCGGTGCGCCGCGCCGGGTCCGCGCCGGCGTCGAGCAGCGCCGCGACGAACTCCGGCGCGTCGACCGCCACCAGCAGCGGCGTCAGACCGAGCCGGTCCTCGGCCTCGACGTCCGCGCCTGCGTCGATGAGGCAGCGCAGGATCTCCAGCCGCTCGGCGACCGGCCGCTCGCGTTCGTAGGGAAGCCGGCTCTCGGCCACGACATGCAGCGGCGTCCTGCCGCGGCGGTCGGTCGCCCGTGGGTCGGCGCCGGCGTCGAGCAGCGCCCGCACCACCTCCACCGAGGGGCCGGGCCGGTCGGTACGGAACGGACCTCTGACGGCCATCCAGAGCGGTGTCACCTTGCGCTCGATCCGCTCCATCCCGAAGTCGGCGGGGTGCAGGCCGAGCTCCGTCAGGAGGCTGTCGTGGCGGGTCCGCGCGCCGGTGTCGGCGCCCGCGGCCAGCAGGGTGCTCACCGTCTCGGCCGAGCCCGACATCACCGCGAAGTGCAACGGGGTCATCGCCGAGCGGTCATCCTCGGCCGGCCCCAGCGGGACACCCGCGGCGATCGCGGTGGCCAAGGTCTCCAGCTCGCCGTAGGCACAGGCGTTGGCCAGCCGGGCGGAGTCCGGCGGCGCGTAGACGGTCAGCTCGGCCAGCATCCGCGACAACCGCCGCGGATGACCGAAGGCGTCCTCCACGTCGGACCCGTCGTGGTCAATCCGGTGGACGCCGGGATCGCCGGGCCGCGGATCGTCGAGGTCGACGACCCAGTAGCACTGCGTCGACTCGTTGAACCCGATCACGAAGCACGGCCGGTCCACCCCGAACGGATCGCCCCCGCTGATCCCCTGCGGAAAGCTCACCCGGTCGCCGTACTCGGCGGTGACCAGCAAAGTACGCGGCGGCCACGTGATTGCCATCAGCATCTCGATCTCCGGCGGCAGCGGCCTGGGCGCGTCGGTCCAGTGCACCCCCGCGTCGACCGTCCCGGGTAGGGTCCCGCCGAGCCGCTCGATCTGACGCAGCACCTCGGTGTGCACACCTTCGCTTCGCATCGGGTCAAGCTAGCAGCAGTGCGCCACGGCAAGACGGCGCGGCTCCACCCTGCACCGTGCCCGCCGGGACGGCGCCTCGTGTTTCGCAGGTGGGCCCCTGACCGGAGAGAACGCCGATCAGGGGCCACCCGACACGTGAGGTCGCGTCAGCCGTCGTTCTCCGCCGAAGGGATGGCGGCGCCCGGCACGTCCTGCGGAGCGTAGATCTTCTTCTCACCCGGGTACGGCTTCGCCCAGTTGTGGGTCTCGTACCACGTGAGATGGTTCATCTGGGCGGGGGGAGCGTAGTCCGGAACGGCGTTGGGACCGGTCAGCCGCTGCTTCGACTTCCACTGGTCCCACTGGGCGGCGACGTTCTTCATGTCCGCCGGCACCGAGGCCGACGGCACGGCCGCCGCCTTCAGGTTCTGCGCCGCGGGGGTGTCCAGACCACAGGAGGGCGGGGTCTTCACACCGTCGGTCAGCGAGGTCCGGTTGGGCAGTGCCTTGAACGGCGTGAAGTCCGGTCGCTGGGTGAACGCCGAGGCCATCGGGGTGGCCGCGGTGTCCTTCTGGTTCATCGGCTGGATCCCGAGGATCTGCTCGATGGTCCGCGCCATGTTGATCTGCGAGTAGTAGTGGCTGTCCACGGTGGAGTGCTTGGCCCAGGGGCTGATGATCTGGACCGGGGCACGGTGGCCGTCGACGTGGTCGAGACCCGCCTGGGAGTCGTCCTCGACGACGAAGATCGCCGAGTCCTTCCAGTACTTGCTGTGCGAGATCTTGTCGACGATCTGGCCCACGGCGAGGTCGTTGTCCGCGACCTGCGAGGCAGGGCTCACCGGACCACCGGTGTGGTCGCTGGAGAGCCAGAACATGTTCAGGTTCGCCGGTCCGTTCTTCTCGAAGTCCTTCTTCCAGATCTGTGCCCGGTAGACGTCCGGGACGCTGGTGTCGAACTTCGGGAAGCCGTGCACCGACACGTCGTTGAGGGACGGGATCGGCGAGGTCGAGTTCAGCGGGTAGGCGGTGTCCTGACCGGTCGCCGCCATGTTCTTGGTGTCGCAGTACAGGTTCTGCCAGCTGGCGCCCGCCGGCTTGGTCAGGAACTGCTGGAACTCACCGAAGTTCCGGACCGACTTGCGGGCCGCCTGCGCACCGGTCCAGATGAAGCCGGTCTTCTGGTGGCCGAGGGCGTCGTCCTCGGTGTCGTAGCTGCGGGTGTACTCACCGGCCGATGACTCGGTGTACTCCGGGTCGTCGGCCTGCATCAGCCAGTTGTGACCCTCGGCGGAGTTGGTGCCGATGTCGTACGTGTTGTCGTACAGGCCGAACTGCTGGGCCAGGGCGTGCTGGTTCGGCGTGACGTTCTCACCGAACTCGGTCAGCGACGGGTCGCCGTTGCCCTGCGGTATGTCACCAAAGACCTGGTCGTAGGTCCGGTTCTCCTTGACGAGCAGGAAGACGTGCTTGATCGTCGAGGGGTCGCCGAGCTTGACCGGGACCGGCACCGGCTTGGCCGGGGAGCCGTCGGACTTCTTGAGCGACGCGCCGTTCCAGCCGTTCTGCTTGAAGACCTTGCCGGTGTAGGACTTGATCACGCTGTCGTCGGGCAGCGTGAACTTCTGCACGCTCGACGTCGTGTCGTGGGTGCCGCGGCCGCCGGTGGCCTTGCGGCGGGCGTCGATGCCACGGGTGTTGGAGACGTACACCTCGTTGCCGGAGGTGGTGATCTCCGAGGGGAAGTAGTCCGTGGGGAGCAGACCGACATAGCTGACCGGCTCCTGCGCGGAGGTGTACTTGTAGACGGCGACGGCGTTGGCGCGGCCGAGGGTCACCAGCAGGTGACCGTCGTCGGTGAGGGTCACCGCGTCGGGCTCGTAGCCCACCTGAGCCTTGGCCCACGGCTGGGTGGAGATGGTCTGGACGACCTTGTCCTTCGCCGTGTCGATGACCGAGACGTTGTTGTCGGCGGTGTTGGTGACGAACACCACGCCGTTCTTGGCGTACACGGCGGTCGGGTGCAGACCGACGTCGATGCTGGAGACCGCGGCGTCCTGGTTCGCCAGGTCGATGACGCTGACCGTGCCGCTGGTGGTGGCAGCGGTCTTCTGGTCGGCGAGTACCTGCGTGCCGTACGAGTTGATCGTGGGCTCGCCGGGCTTGGCGGGGCGACCGCCCTCGTTGCTCACGTAGAGCTTGTCGCCGACGACGACCATGCCGCGCGGGGCGTTGCCCACGTTCCAGCTCTGCTTGATGGTCCCGGTCGCGGCGTCGATGGCGACGACCCGGTTCTGGCCGTTGACCGCGGAGTACGCGGTCTTGCCGTCGGCCGAGAACGCCGCCGCGCCCACCAGGGCGCGCTTGGACCCCTGCGCCGGGATGCTGACGGTCCTCGGGTCGGCGACGCTGCCGTCCGCGTTCACGGTGAACACGGTGTAGCCGTCCGGCTGGCCCAGCCACAGCTGCTTGCCGTCGGGCGAGTACGTCGGGCCTTCCTGGCCCACGTTGTTGCTGCTGATGCGGGGGTTCGACGACGCGGCATTGCTGACGAGCTGCTGCGTCTTCCAGTTCTTCAGGTCCACGATGGCCAGGGCTGCGCCACCGTCGGTGACCGAGGCGGCCATGTGCGTGCCGTCCGGGCTGACCGAGGACGACATGATCTTGCCCTGGTTGATGACAAGCCGGTCGCCGTACGGGGCGATGTACTGGTTGCTGGAGACGACCTGGCCATTCTCGGTGACCTGGCCGACCTGGTCCGTGCCGAACTGGTGGGTCTGCGCGAGCGCCGTGCCGGCGGCCACGAGGGCGACAGCGGTGGTGCCCGCCGTCAACAGCGGCATCCGGCGGCCGATGCGTCTGCCGATGAGGTTGATCCGAGCTTCCTCGACGAGTTTGCGGCGGCGAGTCACCTGCATTGCGTGTTATCCCTTCGGGGTGGTGTCGAGCAGTTCGACGTTGCCGTCGAACTGCCACAGCGGGTTCGGTGCGTCCCCGTCAGGGGTCCGCACCAGGAAGTAGCCGTTCACTTCCTTCGGTCCATCGCCATCGGCCATGAACCGCCCGTCCGGAGTGACGTCGAGTTGGTAGATGGCCTGTCCTGTGCCCTCGACGCCGGGAAGATGCCAGGTCACGACGCAGCGCCAGTCGTTGCCCGGGCCTTGTGCCGCGACCCTGGTGGATCCCTTGTTGCACGATGCCGTCGCCTTCAACTGGGCCTCGGTGACGGCGGGCCGGTTGAGTTGGTCGGTCTGCATGCGGTACAGGTGCGCGAACGCCGTGGCGAGCGAGTGCTGCACCTTGTCCTGCTCGATCCCGGAGCCCGTCGCCGAGGTCGACGCGGCGACGACCGCGAACGACGCGGCGGCCACCCCGACGAGCGGCAGGACTCCGACGGTGATCGCGCGGCGGCCCGAACCGTCGTGGGTCAGGTTGGTGAAGTCGCGCCGTACGAAGAGCACATACGCCAGCGCCGTCGCGACCACGGCCCAGACAAGGCTGACAACGATGCCGATCAGCAGCGGGCCGAGTTGCTGGGGGCTGGTGAACAGGCCGTTCCAGGAGATGAAGGCGTAGCTCGGCAGGGCGACGCGCACGGCCACCGGAAGCGGCAGCATCTGGGCGACCGCCATCGCGAGCGAGACGAGCACGGGCACCAGCAGCCCCATCGGGGACCGTCCCAGCGTGACCGACCCGAGGAGGCCGAGTGCGGCGAGCGCCAGGGTCGGAGCGAGGACGCAGACCCAGGCGAGCAGGACCGAGACGGCGGCGTCCGACGGTGCCAGGAGATGGCCGTCGAGACCGACCAGCGGCTGGTTGCCGACCACGAGGAGGCCGCCGACGGTGCTGGAGACCGCGAGCCCGGCCACGAGCAGCAGCAGGACGGTCAGACTGGCCACCGCCTTCGCCACGAAGATCCGCCGGGGCGAGCGGACCGCCACGAGCAGATGGCGCCAGGTGCCGAGCCGGTCCTCGGAGGCGAACACGTCGCCGGCCACGACCGAGGTCAGCAGCGGGAGCGCCCAGGTCCCCGCGAAACCGAGCATCACCAGCGGCCCGGCCCACCCGGAGGCGAGCATCCAGCGCCCGAAGAGGGTGTCGACGGGAAGCGTGCTCTGCTGGCTCACCCCGGCGACGAAGAGGGCGGGAGCGATCCAGCAGACGAGGACCAGCAGGCGGATTCGCCACTGGGAGACGAGCTTGACGAGCTCGAAGCGACAGGCTCGGGTGACGGGGACGCGACGGCCCTCGGTCACCTGCTCCTCCTCCTGTTCCCGGCTCTGGGCGAGGGTCGCGGTCATCTGTCCGCCTCCTGCTGCTCGGTGAGGGTCAGAAACGCGGCTTCGAGCGGCGACACCACGGGAGTGAGCTCGCGCGGCACGACGCCCTTCTCCACGAGCCGCACCACGAGTTGGTCGAGGGCGGGCACCAGGGCGCGTACGACGAGCAGTTCGGCGTCCTGCCGTATCCCGGCGTCGTCGACGACCTGGATCCCCGGCGTGTCGTCCGCCAGCCGGCGCGCGGCCTGCGGGTCGGAGGTGAGCAGCCGGTAGTCGAGTTCACGGTTCTCGGTGGCCAGCTCGCTCAGCGGGCCGGAGAAGACGACGCGTCCGGCGGCGAGGATGGTCACCTCGGAGCACAGCGCCTCGAGGTCGTCCATGTTGTGGCTGGAGAGCACGACGGCGGTTCCGTCGGCCGCGAGCCGGCTGAGGACACCGTGCACGTGCTTCTTGCCCGCCGGGTCGAGGCCGTTGGACGGTTCGTCGAGCACGAGCAGCCGGGGCTTGGTCAGCAGGGCGGCGGCGAGCCCGAGCCGCTGGCGCATGCCGAGGGAGAAGCCGCGGGTACGGTCGTCGGCGACGTCGGTGAGACCGACCTCGGCGAGTACGTCATCGATCCCCGCCGTGCGCGCGTCGTGGCCGCGGAGCGCGGCCAGCGCGGCGAGGTTCTGCCGTGGGGTGAGCGAGGGGTAGAGAGCGGGGCCGTCCACGAAGCCGGCGACACCGTCGGGAGCGTCGAGTGCCCGCTCGACCGGTGTACCCAGGACCTCCAGGCGACCGCCGTCGGCCACCGCGAGCCCCAGCAGAAGGCCGAGCAACGTCGTCTTTCCGGCGCCGTTCGGTCCGACCAGGCCGTGGATCTGTCCCTGCGTTACATCGAGATCGATGCCGTCCAGGGCGACGACATTACCGAAGCTCTTCGTGATACCGCGAGCCCGGATCGCGCGGAGTTCTTCCATGGGTCCCTTCCTTGAAATGCCTCAAGGACCCTATTGGATTGATCATGCCGCTCATGGGGATGGCGAGTTGAATGTATGTGGAACACGAAGCGACTTGGCATTCTCGGCATCGCCGCCGAACGGAAACCGCCCACGTTTTGACCAGCATCTTTGCTATTACTTGGGCAAAGCTAGATGCTTTCATGAATGAGTTGCAATGGTGAATGTCGCGGTGAATTCCAACCGGGCACGGAGCGGAATTGAGCTGCGGCCTCGGAGTCCCTGCGAGGTTCGGCATGGACCGGCGACGACATGCGGTCGTCGGCCCGGGCCACCGGCGAAGCGACGGCCCCGAATCCGGACGGTTTCCGCCGATCGGGGCCGTCGGAACGGCTCGGGGCCGGGACGTCGTCCGCGGCCCTCAGGGTGTCGTCGGGACTCCCACACCTGGCGTCGTCTCCAGGCGGGCGCGGGCGGCGGCGCCCACGGGTACGGCATCGGTGCCGAGACGGGCCCGGACCAGGCGTACCGGGTGACCACTCACCGGGGGCTCCTCGGCGAGCCCGGCCCGTATGACGGGCTCGAGAAGGTGCCAGGCACCGCTGACGCCGCCACCGATCACCACCGTGGTGATGTCCACCAGGCCCGCTGTCATGACGACCGCCCGCGCGAGCCCGGCGCCGGCCGCGCGGTACACCTCCAGGGCGTCCTCGTCGCCGGACGCGGCCGCGTCAGCGACCTCTCGCGCGGTGAGCCGGCGGCCGGTGCGCTCGGTGAATCGGGCCCCGATGGAACGGCCGGAGGCCAAGGTCTCCAGGTGGCCACGCCCCCCGCAGGTACAGGGCAGGTCGCCGAATCCGGGGATGTGCCCGATCTCGCCGGCCGCACCGTGCGGGCCGGCGAAGAGCCGGCCGTCCGCCCAGAGCGCGCCGCCCACGCCCGTGCCCAGCGCGATGCCGAGAACATCGGGTTCGCCCCGTACCACGCCGCCCGACACCTCCCCGCGCAGGAACGCGTTGACGTCGTTGTCGAGGAACGCGGGAACGCCCAGGGCGTCCTCCACGGAGGCGGTGACGGGGAAGCCCGACCAGCCGCTGAAGGAGTCGCTGGCCACCAGGATGCGGCCCACGGCGGTGTCCACCACCCCGGCCGCGCCGACGCCGGCGCCGATGAGCCGGCCGGGCGTACGCCGCAACAGCGGGGCCAGTACACCGAGCGCGGCGTCGATCATGGCCTGCCCGCCGGAGGCCGCCGGAGTGGTCGTTCCGGCCCGGTCGAGCACCGTGAGGTCGTCGTCGCACAGCACTACCTGGGTCGTGGTCCCGCCGATGTCCACGCCGGCGAACAAGGGGCGGTCGTTCACGCCTCGGCCTCCGTGCGTCCGGCCGCCAAGGTGGCCAGGCGTTCGGCTCTGCGTCCGCGTTGGACCACCGGGTCGGGGACCGGCACGGCGGCCAGCAGCCGCCGGGTGTAGTCGGTTTCCGGGCGCAGCAGCGTCCCACCGGTGGGGCCCTGCTCCTCGATCCGCCCGGCCCGCATGACGGCGACCCGGCGGGCGAAGTGCTGGACGACGGCGAGGTCGTGGGAGACGAACAGGCAGGCGAAGCCCAGCTCGTCCTGTAGTTCCGTGATGACCTTCAGCACGGACTCCTGCACGCTCACGTCGAGCGCGCTGGTGGGCTCGTCGGCGACCAGCAGCCGGGGCTCGAGCACCAGCGCGCGGGCCAGACTGACCCGCTGGCGCTGACCGCCGGACAGCTCGCCGGGGGCGCGCCGGACGATGTCGCGGGGCAGCCGGACCCGGTCGAGCACCGCTTCAACCCTGCTGCGCTGGTCCCGGGCGGACAGTTCACGGCGATGTACCCGCAGCGGCTCGGCGACGCACTCGCCGACCGTCATCCTGGCGTCGAGCGAGGCGACCGGGTCCTGGAGGACCACGCCGATGCCGGACCGCAGCCTGCGGCGGGCACGGGAACGGGTACGGGCCAGATCGGCACCGAACAGCGACACGGTGCCGGACGTCGGCGGGATCAAGCCGAGTGCGACCCGCGCCGCGGTGGACTTGCCGGAGCCCGACTCGCCCACCAGGCCCAGGGTCTCGCCGGGGCGGACGACGAGCGAGATACCGTCCAGGGCGCGCACCGCGCGCTTTCCGCGACCGAACACCACCGAGATGTCGCGGAGTTCGACGACCGGCGCGGTGCCGTCGCCGCTGCCGGACCCGTCGTCCGGGCGGGCCTCGCCGGCCGGCGGGCGCTCGTCGGACTCCGCGACCGACAGCCGGGGCACGGCGGCCAGCAGCCGCCGGGTGTAGTCGTGGGACGGGCGCAGCAGTACGTCCTCGACCGGGCCGGTCTCCACGATCCGGCCCTGGTACATCACGGCGACCCGGTCGGCGAAGTCGGCGACCACACCCATGTTGTGGGTGACGAGCAGGACGCCGGTGCCGGTCTCGGCGGCGAGCCTGCGCAGCAGGTCGAGGATCTCGGCCTGCACGGTGACGTCCAGCGCGGTGGTCGGCTCATCGGCGATCACGAGGGCCGGGTCGTTCGCGATGGCCATGGCGATGACCACCCGCTGGCGCTGGCCCCCGGAGAGCTGGAAGGGGTAGGCGGCCGCGCGTTTCTCCGGCTCGGGGATGCCGACCCTGCGCAGCAGGCCGACGGCGCGAGCGGCGGCGTCCTTGGCGGAGATGTCGTTGTGGTTGCGGATCACCTCGGCGATCTGCTTGCCGATCCGGGTGAGCGGGTCGAGCGCGGTGGCCGGCTCCTGGAACACCATGGAGACGGTCCGGCCGCGCAGCGCGGCGAGCCCTGCCTCGTCGGCGCCGACGATGTCGGTGCCGTCGATCACGGCCCGGCCCGTGGCGCGGGCGTTTCCGGCCAGCAGCCCCATCGCGGCCAGCGCGACGGTGGACTTCCCGGAGCCCGACTCGCCGACCAGAGCGAGGGTCTCACCGGGACGGACGTGCAGGGACACCCCCCGTACGGCGGGAACCTCCGCGGACTCGGTGGTGAAGACGACATCGAGGTCGTCGAGTTCGAGGATCGGCTCGGCCGCCGGGGCGCCGGAGGCCTGGGTGGCGGTCATCCGCGTCCCCTCACGTCGAATGCGTCACGGAGCCCGTCGCCTATCGCGTTGAACGCCCACACCACCAGGATGATGGCCAGGCCGGGCGGCAGGATGAGCCACCAGTAGCCGGAGTAGGCGGCGGTGAGTCCCGCGGAGAGCATGCCGCCCCAGTCGGTGGCCGGCGGCTGAAGGCCCAGGCCCAGGTAGGAGACGTAGGCCACGAGGAGGATGGAGTCGGCGATCTGGAAGGTCGTGGCGACGACGATGGTCGACACGGAGTTGGGCAGGATGTGCCGCAGGATCGCGCGGGCGTGCGTTCCCCCGATGGCCCGCAGGGTCAGTATGTAGTCGCGATTCTTCAGGCTCAGGGTCTCGGCCCGGATGAGCCGGGACGGCACCAGCCATGACACCAGTCCGAGGATGAGGATCAGGCCGGCCAGGCCGGGGGTGGTGATGGCGGAGACCACCAGCAGGATGAAGAGGGCGGGGATGGCGATGCCCGCGTCCACGACCCGCATCATCACCGCGTCGATCCAGCCGCCGGCATAGCCCGCGGCCGCGCCCCACAGGGTGCCGATGACGGTGGCCAGGACGCCTGCGGCGAGACCGACGACCAGCGACACCTTGCCGCCGTACATCAGCCGGCCCAGCTCGTCGTGGCCGACGGCGTCGGTGCCGAGCCAGTGTGCGCCGCTCGGCGAGAGGTTGACCTGCTGGAGGGCGGTGTGGGTCTGGTCCGTGTGATACACCAGCGGGCCCACGAAGCAGAACAGGATGAAGAACACCACGACGCCGAGCCCGGTGACGGCGAGCCGGTTGCGCAGGAAGCGCCGCACCGCGAGCCGGGTGCCGGAGGTCTCACGGGGGGTGTCCGCGGTGCCGGGCGTCTTGGCCGGCTGGATGACGGCGCTCATGTCCGGCCTGCCTTCACTCGGGGATCGATGATCCGCTGGACGATGTCGGCGAGCAGCGTGCCGACCACGGTGGCGACGGAGATGACCAGCACGCAGCCCAGCAGGACCGGGTAGTCGGAGGCCTGTGCGGCGGACCAGAACAGCAGCCCCATACCGGGGTAGTTGAAGAGCTGCTCCACCACCAGCGCACCGCCGAAGAGCACCGGCAGGTAGTAGCCGAGCATGGCGACCACGGGGGTCAGGGAGTTACGGAAGACGTGCCGCCGCAGGATGGCGCGGGAGCGGGAACCCCCGGCCCGCGCCGTCCTGACGTAGTCCTCGGAGAGATTCTCCAAGGTGGCGGCGCGCATGTAGCGGCTGAACACCGCGACCATGGAGGCGGCGCCGGCGGCCACCGGCAGTACCAGGGCCTGCGGGTCGGAGAACACCTGGGCGAGCGAGTCCCCCTGCGGCGCCTGAGACGGGAACCACGGCAGCACCTGGCTGAACACCAGAACCAGGATCAACCCGAGGAAGTACACCGGGGTGGAGTAGGCGATGAAGCTCAGCGTGGTGATGACATAGTCCACCGGCCTGTTGCGGCGCACGGCCTGCCACATTCCCAGCGGGATCGCCAGGAGAAGGCCGATGACCATCGACAGGACGGTCAGGACCAGGGTCTTCGGCAGCCGCTCCCCGATGAGCCGGGAGACCGGCGCGTTCAGGGTGTACGAGGTGCCGAGGTCTCCGTGCAGCAACTGGTTCAGATAGTGGAGGTATTGCGCGGGCAGAGGCTGGTCGAGGCCCTGTTCGTGGTTGAAGTGGGCGATCTGCTGCGCCGTGGCCTGCGGGCCGAGGATGCCGCGGGCGGGACCCCCGGGCAGGGCGTGCAGCAGACCGAAGACCACGATCGTCACGATCACGATCACCACGACGGCCTGGAGAACCCGTCTGATCAGGTACGAAGGAGTACTCATGTGTTTTCCGGTCGCTTCGGCTCAGGAATGCGCTGGGTCACCGGCCGGGCTCACTTGTTCGTCCACTTCCACATGGCGGGGTGGAAGTTGGCGAGCGAGTCCTGGGCGAAACCGCCCAGCCCGTTCTTGACCACGGAGACCTGGTAGTCGGGCTCCGGCAGCCAGATCACCGGCAGGTCCTTGGCCAGCGCGGCGCTGTACTCCTGGACGGCGGCGGGCGACTCGGAGGTGGTGGTCTGTGCGATCAGCTTGTCCACCGCCGGGTTGGAGTAGCTGCCGAAGTTGGAACCGCCGCCGGTCTGGAAGAGTGAGTCGCCGCTGGGGTACGCCGGGAAGTACCAGCTGCCCGCGGTGCCGAAGAAGGACAGCTGCCACTTGCAACCCGGGTCACCGGACTTGCACTGGCCGGACTGCGAGAGCACGGAGTTGACGGGGGCCGTCTTGATGGTGAACTTGATGCCGGTCTTCGAGAAGGAGGACTGCAGCGCGCTCATCATGTTGTCGGTCACGGTCGAACCGGACTGGGACAGCACCTGCATCTCGAACTTGGTGCCCTTGGCGACGCCCGAGCCGCACTGGTCGTCGCCGCTGCCCGCGTCGGTGCACACCATGGTGCCGTTCTGCTCGCTCCAGCCGTGCGAGGTCAGCAGCTGCTTCGCCTTGGCGGTGTCGAACGGGTACGGGTTCTTCTTCTGCTCCGGAGAGACGAAGTCGGAGGCCTGTCCCTGGGGGATCGGGCCGTAGGTGGGGACCGCGGTGCCGTTGAAGATCACCTTCGACAGACTGGTCTGGTCGACCGACATCTGGATCGCCTGGCGGGCGTAGAGCTGCTTGAAGACGGCGCCCATGGCCGGGTTGTTGAAGTTGTAGGGCATATAGGTGATCGCCCAGCCCGCCCACGGTTTGACCGTGTAGCCCTTCGACTTGAAGGACGCCTCCTGGCTGAGGTCCGTGGCGTTGATGTAGCCGTAGTCGACCGTGCCCGCCCGCAGCGCGTTCGCCTCGGCGTCGGTCGTGGTGAACGGCAGCAGGTTGACGTGTTTGATGTTGGCCTTGCCGCCGCCGTCGTACTTGGCGTTGGCGGTCAGTTCGACCCTGCCCGCGGTGGAGAAGGACTTGAGGGTGTAGGGACCGCTGACGGTCTTCCACAGCGGGTCGGTGGCGTAACCGGAGATGTTCTTGGCGGCCTTGTTGAGGTACGTCCAGACCTTCTTGGCGCCGGCGGCGGTGCGGTCCAGGTCGGAGACGGCATCGGAGTCGCCGGTCTTGTCCCAGACGTGCTGCGGCATCGGGCGGATCATGCTCAACTCGTTGGCGAGCATCCACTGCTTGTTGTACGCCTTGTCGAACGCGATGGTGAAGTGAGTGTCGTCGACGATCTTCAGCGAGGTCCAGTTGTCCGGCGCCTTGCCCGGGCTGTAGTTTGCCCAGTCGGCCTTATTGGCCTTGATCAGGTTGAACCAGAACTCGACGTCGCGCGAGGTGATCGGCTTGCCGTCACTCCAGTGCCGGTTGCCGAGGGTGATCGTGACGCTCTTGCCGTCCTTGGCGAAGTCCGCCGCGGTGGCGAGGGAGTTGTCCTTGTTCCAGCCGACCTCGCCGGTGGAGCCGTCATAGGCGATCAGCGGCTCCCAGAGGGACTGGGATATGGAGGAGTTGTTGGTGTTGAGGTGCGAGGCCGTGCCAACCGGGAGGATCCAGTTCGGCGTGAAGTTGGCCGGGAGCGCGTAGTTGATGGTGTCCGTCGAGTGTCCGCCGGACGACGAGGTGCCGCCCCCGGAACAGCCGGTGAGCAGTGCGCCGGACATGACGGCGGCACCCGCGACGAGGGCCCAGCGGCGGCCGGTCGCCGTATGAGCAAGGAACATGGCTCTCCTCGGAGTGAAAGGACCCGTGTGTGCCCCATTGGCCTGGGGCGGGCGCCGCGGGGATCGGCGCTGCGACGACAGTCAACGTCTCACGTGCTGATTAAACAAACAAGAATTAGTAAAAAGTAAGTTTCTGCGAGTTCGACAGAACTCTCCGAAGCCCTGTCCAGGTAGCGAAAACGCCATCTTTGATCCGGTTTGTCACGCTGTTGATCGCGGCATTGCCGTCCGGGAAGCGGTTCACGTACGCATTGCGCGGGCGTACTGTCTTCGTCACACCCACCGTTGCGGAAGTTACTTCGTACATGACTGAAATAAGTGCGCGGAACCGTCAGTCGGCGAAGGGGAGTTCCTCCCTCGCCGCCCGCGTCCTCGAACTCGTGGCCTCGGGCCAGGCCTCGTCACGCGCCGAGCTCGCCGCCCTGCTCGGTGCCGCCCCCTCGACCATCTCCCTCACCGTGGGGCAGCTGGTCGAGCGCGGGCTGATCGCCGAGGAAGGCACCCAGTCGTCCACCGGCGGGCGCCCCCGCAAGGTCCTGCGGCTGGGCGGCACCGACGAGTTCGCCGTCGCCGCCGACCTCGGCGGCCGGCATGCCCGGATCGGTGTGGCGCTGCCCGGCGGCCGGCTCGAGAAGGTCTCCACCGTTCCGTTCGTCATCGCCGACGGTCCCGAGCAGGCTCTGCCACGGCTCGCCGACACGCTGGAGGCCCTGGCCGAGGAACACGGACGCGACCGGATGTGCGGTGTCGGCCTGTCCCTGCCGGGCCCCGTCGACATCCGATCCGGAGCCGCCATGCTGCCGTCGCGGATGCCGGGGTGGAACCGCTTCCCGGTCGCCACCTGGCTGGAGGAACGCTTCGGCGTCCCGACCGCGGTGGACAACGACGCCAACTGCATGGCGATGGGCGAGCACACCGTCCGGCCCGCCGAACACCGACAGTCGATCATGGTGAAGATCGGCTCGGCGATCGGCGCCGGCGTCATCGTCGACGGTCGCCTCTACCGGGGCGCTACCGGCGCCGCCGGCGACATCACCCACATCCGGATCGACGGCGCCGCCGACATCCCCTGCTCCTGCGGCAAGACGGGCTGTCTGGAGACCGTGGCCTCCGGCGCCGCCCTGGTGCGCATCCTGCGCGAGCGCGGCGCCGACGTCAGCAGCCTCGAGGACGTCGTGGGCCTCGCCGCCGACGCCGACCCCGAGGCCACCCGCGCGGTCCGCCGAGCCGGAGAACACCTCGGGCAGGTGCTCGCCGCCAACGTCAACTTCTTCAACCCGGACGCCGTCTACCTCGGCGGCATCCTCTCCACCCTGGAACCCTTCGTCGCCGCGGTCCGCAGCCAGCTCTACGACAGCTGCCACCCGCTGGTCACCGAGCACCTCACGATCGAGCGGGCCAGCCTCGGCGTCGACGCCGGAGTCGTCGGGGCCGGACAGTTCGCCCTGCAACGCGCCATGGCGCACGCCCTGCGCAACGTCGGCGGCACCGGGCTCGGTGTCGAGCACCTCGGCCCCGCCGCACACCGCACCCCCTGACGCACCACAACCCGCACGAGGAGCCATGCCGGAAACCCGTACCGCATCCCGCACCGCCGCCCGCCCGGTCATCGCCATCGCCGGGCTGGGCATCGAGTCGTCCACCTTCTCCCCGGCCCGCACCGAGGCCCCCGCCTTCCACCCCTCGCGGGGTGCCGACGTGCTCGGCCGCTACCCCTTCCTCGCGCCCGGCGAGGAACTGCGCGAGGCCGCCGACTGGCACGGCGCCCTGGTGGGCAAGTCGCTGCCCGGCGGCATGGTCACCGCCGCCGCCTGGTCCGCACTCACCGACGAACTCATCGACCGCCTGGCCGCACTGCCCCGGCTCGACGGTCTCTGGTACGACATCCACGGCGCGATGACCGTGGAGGGCGTCGAGGACGCCGAGGCCGTCCTGCTGGAACGCATCCGTGCCACCGTCGGCCCCGACGTGATCGTCTCCACCTCGATGGACCTGCACGGCAACGTCTCCCGCGAACTCGCCCACCGCAGCGACCTCATCACCTGCTACCGGATGGCCCCGCACGAGGACCACATGGAGACCAAGGAGCGCGCCGTGCGCAACCTGGTCGACCTGCTCGCCTCCGGCGCCCCCCGGCCGGTGAAGGCATGGGTACCCGTCCCGGTGCTGCTGGCCGGAGAGCAGACCTCCACCCGCATCGAGCCCGCCAGGAGCGTGTACGCGGCGGTCGACGAGGTCGAGGCCATGGACGGGGTGACCGACGCGGCGATATGGGTCGGCTACGCCTGGGCCGACGAACCACGCAACCGCGCGGCCGTCGTCGTCACCGGCCCCGACCGGAACGCCGTGTCGTCAGGCGCCGAACGCCTCGCCCGCGGCTTCTGGGAGGCCCGTCACGACTTCGACTTCGTCGCCCCGACCGGTACCTTCGACGACCTCCTCGATGAGGCCCTGCGCTCGCAGCACCGGCCGTACTTCATCAGCGACACCGGCGACAACCCCACCGCGGGCGGCGCCGGCGACGTCACCTGGGGCCTGACCAGGCTGCTGGAGCGCCCGGAGTTCCAGAAGGACGACGGCCCGACCGTCCTGTACGCCTCGGTGCCCGGCCCCGCCGCCGTGGACACCGCGGTCGCCGCCGGCGTGGGCGCCACCGTCACCGTCACCGCCGGAGCCGAGGTGGACGACCGGCACGCCGGTCCCGTCACCCTCACCGGCGTGGTCCACGCGATCCGGCACGGCGACCGCGACGCCGAGACCGAGGTCGTGGTCCGAGTCGGCAGCGTGTACGCGATCCTGACCCGGCAGCGCAAGCCCTACCACCACGAACACGACTTCGCCGACCTGGACCTCGACCCCCGCTCCGCCGACGTGGTCATCGTGAAGATCGGCTACCTGGAGCCCGAGCTGTTCGACATGGCGGCGGCGTGGAAGATGGCCCTCACACCGGGTGGTGTCGACCAGGACCTGGTGCGGCTCGGTCACCAGCGCATCCGTCGGCCCATGTTCCCCTTCGACCCCGACATGGCCGACCCGGATCTGACGGCCCGGATCGTCCCGGCCTCCGACCAGCCGCTCACCGGGGACGACGAGTGACCGGCCGCACGCCGGGAACCACCCTCGAGATCGCGGTCACCTCCCCGGCGGGTGCCCGTGCCGCCCGCGACCACGGTGCGGACCGGGTCGAGCTGTGCACCGGGCTCGAACTGGGCGGCCTGACCCCGTCGGCGGCCTCGGTGGAGGCGGCCGCGGCCGTCGGGCCGCCGGTGCACGCTCTGGTGCGGTGCCGTCCCGGTGACTTCGTGTACGACGCCGAGGAGATCGCCCTGATGGTCGCCGAGGTTCGCTCGGTGGTCGCCTCGGGCGCCTCGGGCGTGGTGGTCGGTGCGCTGACTGCCGAAGGCCTCCTGGACACCGACGCCGTCACCCGCCTGACCGACGCCGCCCATGAGGCGGCCTCGAACCACGACCGCTCCGTGGACGTCACCCTGCACCGCGCGATCGACCAGTCCGCCGACCCGGTCGCCACCGCGGCGCTGCTCCCCTCACTGGGGATCACCCGCGTTCTCACCTCCGGCGGCGCGGCGACCGCGGCCGACGGGGCGACCACGCTTGCCGCGATGGTCACCGCGGCCCCTGGTGTGCAGGTCATGGCAGGCGGCGGCGTCCGCACCGCTGACATCCCCGCCCTGGTGGCCGCGGGGGTCGCCGCAGTGCACCTCTCAGCCAAGACCCGGGCCGAGCCCCGGCGCGGCGGTGCGTGGATACCTCTCGGAGCCGCGGGAGCCTCTGCCCTCCAGGACACCCACTTCGTCACCGACCCGAAGGTGGTGGCCGAGGCCCGGCAGGCACTGGACGCCGCACGGACCACCGGCCGCCCGGACCGTCCCGACGACGATACGGCGTGACCCCGAACCCGAGGCGTGCGTGGGAGTCGTGAAGAGTTCGCGCGCGATTCTCGGGATTCGGTGACGGGAGCGGAAGACTTGGAGGGCTCAATCGGCGCTTTCGAACTGGTCGGGCGCCGACCCATGCGAGGGGAGATCGGTCAACGATGTTCACTCTGGTACGGAGCAGAGTACGGACGGCCGCGTTCGCGCTCTCGGCGGTCGCGGCCCTCGCCTTCGGCGGGACCGCCGCGACCGCCGCGACCGGCGCGGCAGCGGCCCCCGCTGCCGCGAAACAGGGTCCGACCTCGGTGGCGTACGTCGAGGTGAACAACAACAGCATGCTGAACGTCGGCAAGTACACCCTCGCCAACGGCGGCGGCAACGTCTTCGACGTCGCCGTGGTCTTCGCGGCGAACATCAACTACGACACGGGTACGAAGTCGGCGTATCTGCACTTCAACGAGAACGTACAGCGCGTCCTCGACAACGCCGCCACGCAGATACGGCCGTTGCAGCAGAAGGGCATCAAGGTCGTCCTCTCGGTGCTCGGCAACCATCAGGGCGCGGGCTTCGCCAACTTCCCGTCCCAGCAAGATGCTTCGACGTTCGCGAAAAAACTGTCGGACGCCGTGGCCAAGTACGGCCTCGACGGCATCGACTTCGATGACGAGTACGCCGAATACGGCAACAACGGCACAGGCCAGCCCAACGACAGCTCGTTCGTGCACCTGGTGACGGCGCTGCGCGCGAACATGCCGGGCAAGATCATCAGCCTCTACAACATCGGCCCGGCCGCGTCGCGCCTCTCCTACGGCGGCGTCGACGTCTCGTCCAAGTTCGACTACGCCTGGAACCCGTACTACGGCAGCTGGCAGGTTCCCCGCGTGGCACTGCCGAAGTCGAAGCTGTCGCCGGCGGCTGTCGAGATCGGCCGGACTTCGCAGAGCACGGCCGCCGACCTTGCCCGCCGCACCGTCAGCGAGGGGTACGGCGTCTATCTGACGTACAACCTCGACGGCGCCGATCGCAGCGCCGATGTCTCCGCGTTCACCAGGGAACTGTACGGCAGCAACGCCGTCTACACGCGGTAAGGCGAGGTGCTGTCTCTCCTCGCCGTGTGAGTACCCGATAGACGACGGTGCCTGACCGGGGCTGTCCCCGGTCAGGCACTGCGGGTGCCGTAGGTCTCACCGCCGCGGCGGCCGCCGGCCGGCCGCGTCTTCAATCCGGGTGGCCGCGGTCGGCTGACGCGGGTGATGTCGGACCCAGGTAGGAGACGGCGCCACCCGCTCCTACTGCGATAGCGCACAGTACGGGGATCGGGCTTTTCGAAGTGCACAAGAGGAGGAGTGGCTCAGCCGCGAGGCTGTCCGAGCACGGGCCGGCCCGTGAGGAGAAATGCCGCGATGCCGACGTCAGCGATGGTGACCACGTCGGTGTCGTGGACGCTGAGTGCCTGTGCGTCGAGGTCCATGCCCAACTGTTTGGAGGCGGCCTTGATGTGGCTGCGGACCGTCGGGTCCGACAGGTTCAGGGCCTGCGCGGTGGCGGGAATCGAGAGGTCGTTCTCCAGCCATGCGGACACGGTGGTCAGCAGGTCCCTGTTCTGAGGGTCCGAGCGCAGTTTGCTCAGCCGCTGTTCGGCCCACTCCTGGACGGTGTCGCCGGCCGCGGCGATGAGTCCGGCGAAGTCGGGAGCCGGCTCGGGCGTGAAGTCATCCGAGGTCGGCAGCGCAAGAAGGTTGAATGCGAGGAGCAACAGGACGCGGTTGTTGACGCTGTTGAGGTCGAGTCCCAGGAGGTGTCCGGCGCGGCTCAAGCGGCCCCGCAGGGTGTTGCGGTGGATGCCCAAGGCCTTGGACGCCTCGACCGGCTTGTACGAGAGGCCGGTGGGCAGGGTCTGAAGCAGCAACGTGTGCTAGGGCTTCAGCAGCGGGGCAAGAAGCGCTTGTGCCCAGGCGGACGCCTTGTTCCTGGGGAGCAACGGGGCGATCTTCGGGTCCGCGCCGACCGCGACCCGTTCAGGGGAATGCGCTGCCACGAGAACGGCATGCGCGGCTTCCGCGTAGCCCGCACCCGCGGCGTCGAGCGGGTACGGCGTGCTCACTCCCATGGCCAGCCCCCGACGGGCGCCGATCAGATGGCCGAGATCGGACTCGACCCCTGCGTCTTCGCGGGCCGGAGTCACCACGATGATGTGCTGGTCCTTGCCGGGGCAGGGGGAGACCAGTGATCTGCGCCCCATGTGCTTCAGGCACCACTGGAGGTGCGGGTCGCGAGCCTGGCTGCCGGTGTCGATGATCCGGACGCGGACCAGCTCGGTGTCCATCAGAGCAGGTGCGATCAGACCGGCGATGACCTGCGTCTTGAGCACCTCTCCACCGAACAGCAGCTGGGTTGCGGCCTGATGGACTGAACGGGAGGCGAGCACGGCGGACTGGGCGGCTTGGTGTTCGAGCCGGGCCTGCTCACACAGACCCAGGAGTTTTGCCGCGTACCGGAGCAATTTCCCGGCCGTCGACTCGAACGCGCGGCGGGAGGCGACAGCCAGCAGTACACCATCTTCCGCACCGAGGACCCGGACGAGCTGTGTGTGTTCGGCATCGGAGCCGTCGGTACCGGCCGCTGAGTCGGCCGCTACAAGGGAGCGGGCCAGATTGGCCGGGCCGGCCGGGGCTACGGCGAAGGCTCCTCTTTCGCCGGAACCGGCGGCGACATCCGCGCCCAGCGCGTCGGACAACCAGCGCACGATGCGACTGGCCGCCTCCGGGTTGGCCAGCTGGGACGGCAACGCGTTGAGCAGCGACTCAAGCTGCTCGACCTGTCGCTCGGCGACGAGGGCCCGTTGCCGCTGTAGATCCTCGTTGATCCCCGCCCACTCGCTGTCGGCGGCCGTGACGAGGAGCGGAAACTCCAGCCGCTGCGCCAGCGTACGGATGCTGGGCGGTATGGCCGGTACACCGCCGGGCGAGTGCAGTGCCAGGCCCGATGCTCTGCGTTGCTTGAGGTACCGCAGTAGTTGATCAAGGGCCCCCGACGCCCGCTCATCGAGGTCGTCGGGCAGCCTCACCAGGGCCAGCGCACCTTGGGCGGGCGACTTCGTGGCCTGGTCAGGCGCTTGTGTCAGTGGCACCGCACAGACGCTGGTCACCCGGTTCTCCGCGCAGGCGCGGCCCTGCCGCGGGTCCACGAAGAGCAGCCCGAGGTCCGGCCTTCCGGACGTCAGGTATCCCAGGGTGGGCATGCTCCGTCCCCCTTCACTTCACGCTCTCGGTGCCCGACGCCGCCCGCGCAGCTGCGCGCCGGTCCGGCAAGGGTTCCGTTACTCAATCACACCGTATGTGCGCCGTGGCCCCTGACAAACCCAACGTGGGCCGCCCCGATCGTGGCGGTACCGGCCATCGGCGGTACCGGCACGATCGGGGCGCCGCCTACCGTCTGCTGCCGGCCTGGCGGCCCGGCCTCACTTCAGGTGCCGGCCGAAGAACCGGTCCCCGTCCTCCACCTCGAACCATGGGGTGCCGGTGTGCCCGCCCAGATTGGCGTGCAGCGTCTTCTCCTTGGTGCCGAAGGCGTCGAACAGGTCCAGGGCCCGCTGCCGGGGGTTCCCTTCGTCGTCCCACTGGAGCAGGAACAGCAGCGGAATGGTGACCTGCCGGGCCTCCTCGCGTTGGGCGCGGGGCACGTAACCCCCGGCGAAGAAACCGGCGGCCGCGACGCGCGGCTCGACCACCGCCAGCCGAATGCCGACGGCGGTCCAGCCCGAGTACCCGACCGGGCCGCCGATCTCGGGCAGCGAAAGGAGGGCGTCCAGGGTGGTCCGCCATTCCGGGACCGCCTTTTCGACCAGCGGGCCGATGAAGGACTCGAAGATCTCATCGACCGGCTCGCCGGCCTGCATCGCCCGGCGGAGGTCGGCGCGGGCCTGCTCGTCGGCGGCGGAACGGGGCCGGTCACCGCACCCGGAGGCGTCGATGGTGGCCACCGCGTAGCCGTACGCCGCGGACTGCCGGGCCCGGGCCACCAGCCGGGGTTCCCTCTTGGGCAGGCCGTTGTTGTGGGCCATCAGGATCAGCGGGGCCGGCGCGGTGGATCCAGGCGTCCACAGGGTGCCGGGGATCTCGCCGAGGGTGAATTCGCGCTCGAGGATGCCGTCGTCGAGGCGCTGTTCGGACGTGAATTGCATGGTCGTGCCTTTCGGGAGTGCTCTTGAACGGCGCTCCCGGACGACCTATCGCCCGACCGTGACCCCGGAGGGAAGCACCCATGTCGATACGTTCACGGGTACCACCTCCTCATTCTCTCGCACGGCCTCCGGAAAGGTAGCAGTGGTCGCCGTGGTCCGCCAACAGGTTTTCGCGGAGGCTCCGGGGCCCACCGCGAACGCGGTCACGCTCAGCCGGCAAGGCCGCCGCACCCCGCCGTGGCGGTCAGGACGTCAGATAGGCCTCCACCTCGCTGAACTGGGCCGCCGGCCAGCCCGTGTTGGCGGTGACGTGGAGCCTCAGATAGCGCAGGTCGGTGTTCTGGGGCAGGCTGAGGGTGACGGCGTTGCTCTGCGCCGGGTCGAAGCGGTAGCCCTGCGAGCCGACCACCGTGGAGTACGACGAGCCGTCGGTGCTGCCGAGCACGGACAGGGTCTGGGTGCGGGCCTGCCACGCCGAGGAGGGCGGCAGCTTCAGCACGACCCGGCGCACCGCCTGGCGGGAGCCGAGGTCCACCGTCCACGACTGGGGGAAGGCGTTGTTGGCGGACTCCCAGTAGGTGTTCGCGTCGCCGTCCACCGCCTTGCCGGGGGTGTAGACGTCCTGCGATCCCGTCGCCGTGGCCGGCCGGCCCTTGAGGAGGTTGCGGGCGGGGTCCGGGTCGGGGTTGCCCTGCCCCGGCTGCGGCCAGGTGGAGCAGTCCGACCAGGTGCCGCTCCAGCCGGAGTTTCCGCCGCCGTCGGTGAGAGCGAAGGAGCCGGAACCGGCCGGGTAGGGGCAGTTGTAGACGCCCGCCACGCCGACGCCGGTGGCCGCGACATCGCTGAGCTTCGCCGCGCCCTGCGCCTCGGCCTGGACGACGACGGTTCCGGTGTTCCTCACGGTCGCACCGGTCACGTTGACGTTCTTGACCGCGTAGCCGTGGCCGCCGCCGGAGACGAACTCGAACGCGCTGTATGGGCTGTTCGTGATGGTCGTGTTGGTAATGTTGACGGTGGCGTTGATGGCGCTGTCGTAGGAGTCGACGCGAAGGGCCCCCATCGGGTGGTTCCAGTTGGGGTTCATGGCGCCGGTGCGCACCAGCGTGTTTCCGTCGACCGTGATCGTGCCGGAGAGAGAGTGGAAGGGGTCGAGGAACTTCTGGTTCGAGATGGCGATCCCGCTGCCGAGGGCGTTGGTGTCGGAGATCAGGTTGTTCTTGACAGCGATGTCGGTGCCGCCGTAGATCGCGATGCCGTTGGCGAGGTTCGGTTGCGAGATGGTGTTGTTCTCGAAGCTGCTGTCGGTGTCCGGCGCATTCAGCGACCACATGGCGAGCGCGTCGTCGCCCTGGTTGCGCAGGAAGTTGTCGCGGACGCGCACGCCCTTGGCACTGCCGTTGAGGTTGAGCCCGTCGGCGGTGGTGTCGAGGATGCGGTTGTGTTCGACGACGAGATTGTCGTTGTTGCCCATCAGCCAGAGGCCCACCTTCAGGTGCTGGAGCCACATGCCCGACACGCTGGAGTTCGGGCCGAGTGAGCCGTTGACGAAGTTGTCGGGGTTGGAGTCGACGCGCTCGGTGACCTCCCCGATGACCGCGAAGTCCTTGATGTGGACGTTGCCGGACGAGCTGGACTGGTCGATGAAGCGCGAGGTGTGCACGGTGGAGTACCAGTGCCCGGCGCCCCGCAGGGTGACGTTCTGGACGCCGCTCAGGGAGGAGGTCAGCTTGTAGTCGCCCGGTGGGATCCAGACCACGCCGCCCTGGGCGGAGGCGATGGCGTCGCGGAACGCCTGCGTGGAGTCGCCCTGCCCGGTCGGGTCGGCGCCCTTCGAGGTGACGGAGACCGATCCCGCGGGCTGCGTGGCGGCCGGCTCCGCCTGCTCGAAGTCGACCACGTCGACGGTGGCCTGGACGTTGGTCGCCTCGAACGCGATCTTGTCGCCGGCCTGGACGCTCTGGCCGAGCACAAGCCGGGCGTTGTCGTAGAAGTGGTGGGTCTTCGCCCCGGCGATCCAGCCGGTGTCCACGTACGAGTACTTGGAGGTGACCGCCAGGGTCTTCGCCAGCTTGGTTCCGTTGACGTACACGTTGAGCGTGCCGGACTGGCCGTCCGGCACGCTGTAGGAGACGGTCACGGCGTTGGCCGCGCGGGGTGCGGTGAATTCGACGCGCTGGCCGGAGGCGAGACGGACGGCCTGGCGGCCGGATGCCTCGGAGGCGAGGGTCCCCTGGGTGTAGTCGGGGCCGATCTTGGTGCCGGTGGTGGTGGCCGACTCGGCCTCGACCGAGGTGAAGGGGAGGGCGGCGCCCGCGGCGGCGTGCGCGGCGGTGGGGGGCAGGACGAGCAGCATGCCGGCCGCCAGGGCCACGGTTGCGCCGATCGCCGGCATCCGCCTGACCGATCCGAAGGTATTGCTGCGCATGAGCTGATCCCTTCGTGTGGGGGGTGTGGGGTGAGAAGGAAGCACGGTGCGGTGGCGGCTCAGGCGAGCAGCCAGGCCGCGGTGTCCCGCGGCAGGCGGCCACGGTCGTCCAGTGGTCCGCTGACCAGCAGGGAGCGGGAGTGGTCGGGCAGCCGGGCGGGCGTGTCCGCGAGGTTCACCACGCATATGAGCCCGTCCGCGCCGGCGAAGGCGAGGACGTCATCGGGGGCGGGGAGCCAGGTGAGCGGGGTGTCGCCGGAGCCGGACGTGGCGCGGCGGATACGGAGGGCATCCCGGTAGAGGCTGAGCATCGAGCCGGGGTCCTGCGCCTGGCGGTCGGCCGCGTAACCGGGCCAGTCGGCGGGCTGCGGCAGCCAGGGTTCCACGCGGGAGCCGAAACCGGCGTACGGCGCCTCGGCCGCCCACGGCAGCGGCACCCGGCAGCCGTCCCGGCCCGGGTCGGTGCCGCCGGAGCGGAAGTGCATCGGGTCCTGGACGCGGTCGCGGGGGATGTCCGCCTCGGGAAGGCCGAGCTCCTCGCCCTGGTAGACGTAGACGGCGCCGGGCAGGGCCAGCGACAACAGGGCGGCGGCCCGCGCCCGCCGGGTGCCGAGAGCGAGGTCGGCGGGGGTGCCGAAGGCCTTGGTGGCGAAGTCGAAGGAGGTGTCCTCGCGGCCGTAGCGGGTGACCGTGCGGGTCACATCGTGATTGCACAGCACCCAGGTGGCGGGCGCGCCCACCGGAGCGTGCTGGGCCAGCGTCTCGTCGATCGACGCCCGCAGGCGCCGGGCGTCCCAGGGACAGGCCAGAAAGGAGAAGTTGAAGGCGGTGTGCAGCTCGTCGGGGCGCAGATAGCGGGTGAAGCGTTCGGTGTCCGGCAGCCACACCTCGCCGACGAAGATCCCGCCGTATGCGTCGGCCACCGTCCGCCAGGAACGGTAGATGTCGTGCAGTTCGTCGCGGTCGACGTAAGGGTGCCGGTCACGACCCTCGACGAAGTCGGGCAGGCGGGGGTCCTTCACGAGCAGGGCGGCCGAGTCGACGCGGACCCCCGCGACGCCCCGCTCGAACCAGAAGCGCAGGATGTCCTCGTGTTCCCGGCGGACGGCCGGATGGCTCCAGTTGAGGTCGGGCTGCTCGGGGGCGAACAGATGCAGATACCAGCCACCGTCGGGCAGCCGGCTCCACGCCGGACCGCCGAACTGTGATCGCCAGTCGTTGGGCGGCAGCTCACCGTGGTCGCCGCGGCCCGGCCGGAAGTGGAACAGCTCGCGCTCGGGACCGCCTGCGAGAGCGGCGCGGAACCAGGGGTGCTGGTCGGAGACGTGATTGGGCACGATGTCGATGATCGTGCGGATGCCCAGATCCCGTGCCTCGGCGATGAGCTTCTCCGCCTCGGCCAGGGTGCCGAAGGCCGGGTCGATGGCGCGGTAGTCGGCGACGTCGTAGCCGCCGTCCTTCAGCGGCGACAGATACCAGGGCGTGAACCACAGTGCGTCGACGCCGAGTTCGGCGAGGTACGGCAGCCTGGCGCGGACGCCCGCGAGGTCGCCGGTGCCGTCGCCGTCGCCGTCGGCAAAGCTGCGCACGTACACCTGATAGATGACCGCGGAACGCCACCAGTCGCGGTCCGTCCGGGCAGGGGTGGGCTGTGCCACGGCGGTGCCTTTCTTCTCGAGGGGGTGGGAGCCGGTCCTTCGCGCTGCGGGCGGGGTCAGCCCTTTGTGCTGCCCGCGCTGATCCCGGCGATGATGTGCCGTTGGAAGACGAGGAACAGCGCGACCATCGGGATGCTGGCGATGACCATCGCGGCGATGAGCACGGTCAGCTGGATGTTCTGGGACAGCTGCACCAGTGCCACGCTGATCGGCTGCTTGTCCGGGTCGGAGAAGACCATCAGCGGCCACAGGAAGTCCTGCCACACCGCGACCAGAGCGAAGATGGACACCACGCCGAGCACGGGACGCGACATGGGCAGCACGACCGACCACAGGGTGCGCAGCTTTCCGGCGCCGTCGATCTCGGCGGCCTCCAGCACATCGCGCGGGATCTGGTCGAAGAAGCGCTTGAGGAGATACAGGTTGAAGGCGTTGGCGACCGCCGGAAGCCAGATGGCCAGCGGGTCGTTGAGCAGGCTGGTGTGGAGCAGCGGCAGGTCGGCGACCGTCAGGTACTTCGGTACGACCAGTGCTTGGGCCGGGACCATCAAGGTGGCGAGGATGCCGCCGAGGATCACCTTGCCGAAGGCGGGCTTCAGCTTGGACAGGGCGTAGGCGGCGGCCGTGCAGAACACCAGCTGGAACAGCCAGGCACCGGCCGCCTGGACCACCGTGTTCCACAGGTGGGTCGGCAGCTGCATGAGCTCCCAGGCGTCGGTGTAGCCGCTGACGCGCCAGTGGGACGGGACGAGGGTGGGCGGGGTCCGGGCCACCTCGTCCGGTGACTTCGCGGCCCCGGTCACCATCCAGTACACGGGGAACAGGAAGGCGAGCGCGAACAGCACGACGACACCGGTGAAGACGGTCCAGTAGACGGCCTTGCCGCGGGGGCGGGCCAGGGTCGCGGGGGAGACGAGGGTCCGGGTGCTCATGCGTCCACCTCCCCGGATCGGGTCAGTCGCAGATAGAGGGCGGAGAAGAGCCCGAGCAGCACCAGGAGCATGACGCTCAGCGCACAGGCGCCGCCGAAGTCGTTGTAGAGGAAGGCGTACTTATAGATGAGGTACAGAACGGTGACCGTGGCGTCCTCCGGGCCCCCGCCGGTGATCACGAAGGGCTCGGTGAACACCTGCATCGTCGCGATGATCTGCAACAGCATCAGCATGAGGATGACGAACCGGGTCTGCGGAACGGTCACATGCCGGATGCGCTGCCACAGATTCGCGCCGTCCAGCTCGGCGGCCTCGTACAGCTCACCGGGGATGGACTGGAGCGCCGCCAGATAGATCAGGACCGTGCCGCCCATGTTGGCCCAGGTGGCGACGGCGACCAGGGATATCAGGGCGGTGTCGGCGCCGTTGGTCCAGTTCGAGGTGGGCAGGTGCAGAAAGCGGAGCGCCTCGTTGGCCAGGCCGGCGCCGGGGTCGTAGAACCACTTCCACAGCAGGGCGGTGACCACCGGCGGAATCATCACCGGCAGATAGACCACGACCCGGAAGAACGCCTTCGCGTGCCGGAGTTCGTTCAGCACCAGCGCCAGTACGAACGGGATCGCGAAGCCGATGAGCAGGGCGAGCAGGGTGAAGGTGAGTGTGTTGCGCCAGGCGGCACCGAACTCGGGATCGTGCAGGACGCGGGTGAAGTTGGCGGTGCCGACCCACTCGGGCGAGGAGCCCGGTGTGTACTTCTGGAAGGCGATGACCACCGCGCGGATCGCCGGATACCAGGAGAAGAGAGCGAAGCAGAGCAGGCCGCCGAGGAGGAAGGCGTAGGCGCGGGCCTGGTCGTGCAGGCGCCGCCGCCCCCGGCCCGCCACCGGGGGCGGCGCCTTGACGGGCCGTACGGCGATCGCGTCGGCGGGGCGCCGGGCCACGGTCCTGGTCATCGGTGTCAGCTCCGCGACAGGATGCTGTCGATCTTGCCGGAGGCGCCCTCGAGGAGCGCGTCGATGTCGGCGTCCTTCTTGGTCAGGACCGCGGAGACGGCTCCGTCGAGGACGGAGTAGATCTGCTGGGCCTTCGGCGGCTCGATCTTCATCCGCAGGTCCTGGTTGCCGTCGAGGAAGGCCCGGTAGTTCTCCACGGGGACATTGGCGTTGGCCGTCTTGACCTGCTGGTCCTTGGCGTCGGCGGCGCCGGTGAACAGCCGCGGCTCGGGCAGGCCGACGGGGGCGTCGCGCTTCTTGGCGCGGGCGTAGTCGCCGAGGAAGCCCTTGCCCGGCGTGAGGAACATGTGGTCGAGCCACTTCAGACCCGCTCGGATCTGGGCGGGGGAGTCCCCCTTGTGGAACATGTAGCCGTCGCCGCCGATGAGCGTGCCCTTGCCACCGGGCATGGGGGCGATGGCGAGGTCCTTGTAGTTGCCGCCCTTCTCCTTGACCAGGATCGGGATGTTGTCGGGCGCGGCGAGGTACATACCGAGCTTGCCGGAGCCCATCAGCTGCTGGACGTCGTTGAGGATGAGGAGCTGCTTGCTGCCCATGGAGTCGTCCACCCAGCGCATATCGTGCAGGTTCTGGAGGACGGCGCGCCCCTCGGGGGTGTCGATGGTCGCCTTCTTGCCGTCGGGGCTGACGACGTCGCCGCCCTGGGAGTACAGCTCCGCCGTGAAGTGCCAGCCGCCCTGGTTCTGCGCGCTGTAGTCCGCGTAGCCGACGGTTCCGCCGCCCAGCTCCGCGATCTTCTTGGCGTCGGCGCGGACCTCCTGCCAGGTCGTCGGCGGCTTGTCGGGGTCGAGGCCGGCCTTCTCGAAGAGCTTGCGGTTGTAGATCAGGCCCATCGAGTAGCCGGTGCGCGGGATGCCGTAGACCTTGCCGTCGACCGTGTAGATGTCGCGCAGTTCCTTCCGGATGGTGTCGTAGCTCTTCAGCTCCTTGAGGTACGGGGTGAGGTCGGCGGCCTGACCGATGTCGACGACGTGCTTGGCGTCGGTGAAGTAGGTGTAGAAGACGTTCTCCATCTGGCCGCCGGCGAGCTTGGCGTCGAACGTCTTCGGGTCCTGGCAGGGGAACGCGTCATGCGCGACAACATCGATGTCCGGGTTCTGCTTTTCGAAGGAGGCGACGTCCTCAGCGAACAACTCGTGGTCGACCTTGGCGCTCTTGGGCGGCATGCAGTTGACGGTGATACGCGTCTTTCCGCTCGCCGCGTCGTTGTCCGAGCCGCATGCGGTGAGGGCAAGGGAGCAGACACTCAGCACGATGAGGCGACGACGGAACCCGGTGCTTCTCATGGTGGACCCCTCTGGACAGGAGCAGGGAAGCCCCACGCCGGTGGGCGGAGCGCACACAGCCGTGGGTGCGCCGCACACTCAAGCACCGTCGACATCATGCTGCAAGATGTCGCGCAGAAACTGAAAACAATCGACAGGTCTTACAGGCGTTCGAGTCCGGGTCGAGTTCACCCGCGCGGGGCTTGCGCGGTGGAGGCGCGCACCACCAGTTCGGGCTCGAACAGCAACTCCTCGGCCTGTACGGCCAATCCGCTGATCTGCGCGTTCAACAGCTCCACCGCCGCCCTGCCCATGGCCTCGATGGGCTGGCGCACGGTCGTGAGCGGCGGCTCGGTGCAGCTCATGAGCGCGGAGTCGTCGTAGCCGATGACGGATATCTGCGACGGCACGCCGAGCCCCTTGCGGCGCGCGGCCCTGATGGCCCCGAGAGCCAGCGGGTCGCTGGCGCAGACGATGCCCGTGACCCCCCGGTCGATCAGCCGGGAGGCCGCGGCCTGGCCGCCCTCGATCGAGAAGATGGCCCGGGCGACGAACTCGTCCGGCAGATCATCGGCGACGGCTCGGGCGGCGGCCAGCTTGCGGGCCGACGGCATGTGGTCGCCGGGCCCGAGCACGAGCCCGATCCGCTTGTGGCCGAGGGAGGTCAGATGGCGCCAGGCCTGCTCCACCGCCACGGCGTCGTCGCAGGAGACGCCCGGGAAGCCGAGCTGCTCGATGGCCGCGTTGACCAGCACCACCGGAATGTTGCGGTCGGCGAGCAGCCGGTAGTGGCCGTGCTCCGCGTCGGCCTGCGCGTACAGGCCGCCGGCGAACACTACGCCGGAGACCTGCTGTTGCAGCAGCAGCGTCACGTAGTCGGCCTCGGAGACCCCGCCCTTGGTCTGGGTGCACAGCACCGGAGTCAGGCCCATCTGGGCCAGGGCCCCGCCGATGACCTCGGCGAACGCCGGGAAAATGGGGTTCTGCAGCTCGGGCAGGACCAGTCCGACCAGGCGGGCGCGGTCGCCGCGCAGCTGCGTGGGCCGCTCGTAGCCGAGGACGTCCAGGGCGGCCAGCACGGACTGCCGGGTGGCTTCGGACACTCCGGGCTTGCCGTTGAGCACCCGGCTGACCGTGGCCTCGCTGACCCCCACCTTTTTCGCCACTTCAGCAAGTCGTCGCGTCATACACGCAAGAGTATCGCAAGTTATGCAAGTCGCTTGCGTAAATGCTCCATGGACTGCCTCACAGGGACTTTCGACTTGTTCGGGACAAAGTATGGACGGTTCGAGATGTTGTTCGTACGCTGGGCGTCGCTTTCGTACGGACGTCTGCGTGCATCACGGCGGAATGCCGCTGCACCACCCGTACGTGGACGAGCTCCACTCCATGGCCGCGGTCCGCCGTCGGCCGCTCCGCCTAGCGCCCAGCAGGAGGAAGAGTGACGCCACGCAAGTACCCGAGCCTCCGTAGCCATCGCCGTAGACCACGAAGAATCACCGGCCTGCTCCTCGCGGCCCTTTTCGCCGGCGGTCTCGCGACACCGGCCGCCGAAGCGGACGAAAAGCCCTTCGGGGACCTGCCGCCCCAGGAACCCGGCGTCACCCTCCGCGTCTTCGATATCCAGTCCCCGCTGAGCAAGCTCTGCGACCTCAAGCCGGCCCAGACCCCCAACGTCGACAAGCTGATCCCCAACGTCGACTGGTCCTCCACCGAGGGCTTCGGTTTCACCGACAACTTCGTGTCGCAGATCATCGGCAACATCAACATCCCCACCGACGGCACGTACACGTTCCGCCTGATCAGCGACGACGGTTCCCGACTGCTCATCGGCGACAGAAGGGTCATCAACCACGACGGACTGCACGGTGCCGAGCCCAAGGACGGCGAAGTCGCCCTTACGCCCGGCTACCACGCCCTGCGCATCGACCACTTCGACCGCGGTGGCGAGCAGCAGGTCACCCTCCAGTGGAAGCCGCCGGGCGCCGACGACTTCACCCTCGTCCCGAACTCCGTGCTCAGCACCGACGCCGGCGTCGTCCGTGTCACCGCCCCCGGCCGCAAGGAGTGCGAGGGCAACTATGACACCCCCGGCGACGGCCTCCCGCTGACCTCGGTCAACCCCGGCTACACCCTCACCGATCTGCGTCCCGAGGGCTTCGAGCCGCAGGTCTCCGCGATGGACTGGCTGCCGGGCGGCAAGCTCGCCGTGACGACGTGGGGCGGCAGTACCAAGACGGAGGGAGAGGTGTACGTCCTCGACCATGTCACGGGTGACACCGGCCCGGAGAAGGTCACGTACAAGAAGATCGCCGGCGGGCTGAAGGAGCCGATGGGGATCAAGTACGTCGACGGAAAGCTCTACGTCTCGGAGAAGCACCAGCTCACCGAATTGTCCGACATCGAGGGCGACAACACCGCGGACGAGATCCGCAAGGTCGCGGAATGGCCGTACGGAGGGAACTTCCACGAGTTCGCCTTCGGACTGCTCTACGAGAAGGGGAACTTCTATCTGAACCTCTCGGTGGCCATCAACTACGGCGGCGCGACCACCGATCCACAGCCCGCCGCGAACCGCGGCGCCACCATCAAGGTGAACAAGAAGACCGGAAAGGTGAGTTACCTGGCCGGCGGCCTCCGTACCCCGAACGGGATCGGACGGGGCCCCGAGGGCGATCTCTTCGTCACCGACAATCAGGGCGGCTGGCTGCCCGCCTCCAAGCTGCTCCACGTCAAGCAGGACCGCTTCTTCAACCACTACACCAACCCGGACGGCCCGTTCGACGACCGCCAGGTCACCAAGCCCGTGCTCTGGCTGCCGCAGAACGAGATCGCCAACTCGCCCAGCACCCCGATGCTGTTGAAGAAGGGACCCTTCGCCGGGCAGATGCTCTTCGGCGACGTCACCTACGGCGGAATCCAGCGCGCCGACCTGGAGAAGATAGACGGCGAATACCAGGGCGCGGTGTTCCGGCACACCCAGGGCCTGGAGGCCGGCATCACCCGGATCAGCACCGGACCGGACGGTGCGATCTACGCCGGCGGTCTCGGCGCCGACGGAAACTGGGGCCAAGAAGGCAAACTCCGCTTCGGCCTGCAAAAACTCACCCCGAACGGCACGACCGCCTTCGACATCAAGACCATGCGCGCCACCCGCGACGGCTTCGAACTCACCTATACCAAGCCCCTGTCGGCCGAGACCGCCGCCAAGCTGACGAACGGCGCCTACTCCGTCGAGCAGTGGCGCTACGTCCCCACCCCGGCGTACGGCGGCCCCAAGGTCGACGAAGAGACTCTTCCCGTCGCAGCCGCCCGACTGTCCGCCGACCGTCGCACGGTCCGGCTCACCATCCCCGGCCTCAAGACCGACCGGGTGGTGCACGTACGCTCACCGCGCCCCTTCGCCTCGGACACCGGTGACCAACTCTGGTCCACCGAGGCCTGGTACACGCTGAACGCACGCCCCGGCCCCGAGCAGCCCGTCACCTCGTACGACGCGGAATCGGCACGCCTGGCGGGCGGAGCCGGCATCGACACCGAGCACGCCGGCTACACCGGCGGCGGCTTCGTCGACGGCTTCGGCACCCCGGGCGCCATGGCCACCTTCGAGGTCGACGCACCCGCGAAGGGCAGCTACGACGTGGGACTGCGCTACGCCAACGGCCCCCACCCCTTCACCGGCACCAAGACCTTGGGCATCACCGTCAACGGCGGGCAGGCGCAACAGACCAGCCTCCCCTTCACCGGCGCCTGGAACCGCTGGTCCACCAAGACCGAGCGGCTCTCCCTGCGCAAGGGTCGTAACACCATCGCCTATACCTATCGATCCGAGGACACGGGCCACGTCAACCTCGACATGATCGAGGTGCGCAGACCCGGCAGCCGGATCGACCTGTTCTCCGGCGGGAGCGTCTCCACCGCCTGGCAGCACACCGACGGACGCAGCGTCGAATGGCCGCACTCCGCCGAGGACTCCATCGAGGTGTGCTGCGGCGACATCCGCACCAAACAGGCTTTCGGTGACTTCAGGCTGCACGCCGAATTCCGGGTGCCGAAGCTGCCGGACGATGTCACCGGGCAGGACCGCGGGAACAGCGGCATCTACCTCCAGGAGCGGTACGAGATCCAGATCCTGGACTCCTTCGGAGTGGAGAAACTCGCCCCGAACGACGCCGCGTCCATCTACAACAAAAAGGCCGCCGACCTGAACGCCGCCACCGCACCGGAAACCTGGCAGACGTACGACATCGATTTCCGCGCGGCCCGTTTCGACACCGAGGGCCGGAAGACCGATGACGCCAGGATCACCGTGGTGTGGAACGGCAGGAAGGTCCACGACAACGTGGCAGTAGACGGCCCGACCGGCGGCGGCGACGCCGAATCGGCGGCGACGGGCGCAATCCGGCTCCAGGACCACGGCAACAAGGTCCGCTTCAGGAACCTCTGGATCGAACCGCTGGACTGACAGCCACGAAAAGAACTGTCCCGGGCCGGTGAACACCGTGCGTGAGAACGCACGGATTCGTCGGACCCGGGACAACTGGGCTCATGATTCTCTGCGTTCTCTCCCGTCAGGCCCGAGAGGTCACACGCGCAGCGCCCACAGTGTGCCGCTGTCGTCGAGGAACACGACCGAGTCGCCGCTCGCGGCAGGCTCGCTCATGACCGTGCTGTCGAACTGGCCTGTCCAGAGCGTGCGGCCGTGTTCCACTCCCACGATTCGCACGCTGGTCCAGCGCTGGAACACTCGTTCCTGCCCTGTCCCGGAGAGCAGGGCGTATTCGCCGGTGGTCCGCACTCTCTGAGTATCGGCGTGCCACCGTTTTGTGCCGTCGTCGGCGGCCAGGCACACCGGTCCCGATGCCGTGGGGAGGACGAACCCGCCCGCCACGCTGGTCGTCCCCTGTTCCTTCAGGCCGACCTCTTGGTACGTACTGCCGTAGGTCCAGATCTGCTCGCCGGTGAGTCCGTTCAGTGCGGTCGGTTTCCGGCGGGACCCCGCGGCCAGCGGAAGGAACACCGTGGTGTCCGACACCAATTCATCGAGCGGCTGGAAGGCCCCGGTGCTGAAGGTATCCGGTTTGGTCGTCTGGAACGGGCTCCGCCACATCACCTCACCTGTGTCCGCCTTGCGGCAGACGAGGTCGACGGGGGCGGTCCTGCCGTCCTCGTAACAGAGCAGGCCCTCACCCAGGGGCTGCGCCAGGTCGCCCTGCGGCTGGAAGTTGGAGCGGGTCCACAGCCGCTTGCCCGTCTTGCCGAGTACCGCGATTCCGCCGCGGCAGAGGATCAGGTCGCCGGCCAGGATCCATGTGGCGTCGTAGGGGGAGGACACGTTGGTCGCCCATCGCTGGCTGCCGGTGCGCGGATCGATTCCGATCACGTAACCGTCCTCACCGGTGATCAGCAGGCCGCTGGGCCGGTGCACATCCAGCCTCATGCCGCTGTTGGAGACCGAATGCTGCCACCGGCGATCCCCGGTGGCAGCGTCGAAGGCGTGCACCTGTCCGCCCTTGTTATCGGAGTCCCGGGTCAGGGCGAGCAGCGTGCCGCCGACGACCGTGAAGCGTGTTTCCCGGGACCAGGCCGCGTTGAGGGACGTTTTCCACAGACGCTTACCGGTGGCAAGGTCGAAGGTGTGGAGCGCGGCGGTCTCCTTGTAGTAGTGACCGGCGGCCACATGACACCGGCCGTCGGACAGGACGACGTCCGGCCCGTCGGAGTTGATCAGGTCGACGTCTGCGATCTTCTGCGACCAGGCGACCGGGTCCCGCTCGGGGTCGCCGGTCAGGTACATCACCGCCGCCCCTCCGGCGACCGTGACCGCGGCGACACCCGCGCCCCCCAGGAGCAGGCTGCGCCGGCTCATGCCTGTCCCACCGGACGGCCCGGTGGGCGCCTGAACCGTAGCTGCCGCCGCGAGATCGTCGGACACGGAGGCAGCCGCGGGCGGTGAGCCCGCCCCGTGCTCCTCCCGGACGGCGACCGTGGGGGTGTAGCGAACCGCGGGTACGGCCTGCCGCACACCACCGAGGCGCCGCAGCTCGTCGGCGAGCGCGGCGGCCGATTCGTATCGCTCGCGCGGGTCCTTGGCCAGCAGCCGACCGACCAGACGGTCCCATGGAGCCGAGACGCCGGGCACGAGGCTGCTCGGCACGGGCGGCGGATCGTGAAGGTGCGCCGTGATATAGCCGAGGGTGTCCGGGGCGTCGAACGGCATCCGCCCGGTGAGCAGTTCGAACAGCACACACCCGAGGGAGTACAGGTCGCTGCGCTGCTCGGGGCGCCCGCGTGCCTGCTCCGGTGCCATGTACGCGGCCGTGCCCACCATGAACCCGGTGTGGGTCAGCCGGTCACCGGTAGCCGAGGCGTCGGCGGCGCGGGCGATCCCGAAGTCGAGCACCTTCAGGCCACCCGAGGCCGCGACGAACAGATTCGCGGGCTTGATGTCGCGGTGGAGGATGCCGGCGGCATGCGCCTCACCCAGCGCGTCGCACGCCTGCGCCCCCCACCGCGCCACCTCCTCCTCGCCGAGTGGTCCGCGCCGGACAACGGCGTCCAGGCCCTCGCCCCGGAGCAGTTCCATCACGAGGAACGGCGTCGTGCCCTGGCCGGTGGTCGCCTCACCGAGGTCGTGGACGGTCACGATATGGGGATGCTGAAGCGCGGCGGTGATCCGTGCCTCCCGCAGAAACCGGGCGCGCGCCTCGTCGGCCCGACTGCCGCCACCCGCAAGGACCGAGATCACCTTGACCGCGACCGGCCGCCGGAGACTGGCGTCCTGCGCCTCCCACACCTCCCCCATCCCGCCGTGCCCCAGCGGACGCACCAGGCGGTAGCGGTCAGCGAGTATCAGATCCCGGTCGTCCACAGCCCCACGTCCCCCGGCGGTATGCGGTTTTCACTCGGCAGCGATGATCGTAGACCGTGCCCCCGATGACACAGGACCCGGGCGACAGCAGACATCGCCCGTCCGCTCTCGCGCAGGAGCTCACGGGGTCACCGGCCCAGTGCTCCTTGCGGTACCCCAGTCACTTCCCGAGCCGCTTCGCTGCGGCGGCGCGCCGGGCGAACACCTTGTCCTGGGAAGTAGGGGCCGGGGACGGACAGGCACCCTTCGGCTTCCTCCATCAGGCGGCGGTCGCGGACGAACTGGGCAAGCTGCGCCCGTCGCCGCTTTCGCGAAGCAGGCTCAGGCCATCGCCGGAGGCGGCGGGGCCAGGATCAGCGGCCATTCCTCCCCGGAGTGGAGGCCGGCCACAATCTGCTGGGGCGTCGCCTCGGCCGGGGCCGTCAGTACAGCCGTCGGATCGAGTGCCTGTTCATACTGGCGTCCGGCGACACGAGTACTCACCCGCAGAAGCCGGACCGCGTCTGGTTCGACAAGCGAGCGTTCAGGGAAGCCGGCTGCGTCGATCTCCAGCATTTTGAGTACAGCCGGGTAGACCACGATGTCAACGGTCAGGACTTCCCCTTGCAAGCGCCGCTCGGCCCAGCCGTCTGTCCGGACCAGCATGAAACTGCCGTCGCCCTCGTACGCGCACGAGAGGAGTTCACCGACAGCGCGTTCCTCCGGTGTCCCCTCCGGATCTACCACCACGGCGACTACGACCGCTTCCGGGGCGTCCGGGTCCATTCCGCTGCGCAGCCAAACCTGTGCCACTTGTGAGTCCCTGCTTCCCGTCGACGCCTCGAGGTATCGACTGTGTCCGCGGCCGCCGTCTTCGAGGGAACCGACCACGCTATCCAAGCACCGTCTCGGAATCGCCCTCGGTGCCGTACGGGATCCGGCGATGAATGTCCTCGAGCAGGTCCCGCATCGCCATGTGAAAAATCTCGGCCTGATGTTCGCCGATGAAGGAGGTGTGCCCGAACACCTCCAGGACGACCAGGCCGTGCAGGTGGCCCCATGCGCCGAGGAGGAGAGCGCTCGCAGGAGGCGGCAGGGTTTCCGGGCCGTGCGGAAACAGGGGTTCCAGATGCTCCTGGAGTGCCGACGACAGCCCCCGGGTGTCGGCTGCGGCCAATTGCGCCGTGGTGAAACCGTCGAACATCTCGCGCTGGAATACCGCGCACATCCGGTGCATCGCCTGAGTGGTCGGGCCATCGTGGGGCGCCGCGTAATGACGCAACGGCGCTCCGTACAGCAGCTGGAATCGCTCGACGTGGGTGATGGCCCACCGGCGATAGCCCTCGGCGGCGGCCAGGAACCGCAGCGCAGCCGACTCGTCCGCCGCTGTGTCGGCAGCTGCCGACACAGCATCGGCCAGGTCCTCGTACGCCTTGGTGACGAGAACTGTGACGAGGGCGTCCCGGTTCGGAAAGTAGTGGTAGAGCCCCTGGACTGTCATGCCGAGGTTGCGGGCGACCCCTCTCAGGGAAAGGGCGTGCGGCCCGTGCTCGGCGATGTAACTCTCGGCGGCCTCCACGATCTCCTGGGTGGCGACCGCTCGGCGTCGCTGGCGCAGGGTTGGCACGGCCGTCGTATGCGCGTCTGCGGACATGCGGCGATCCTACGACGGCTGATCCGACGGGGCATCAGAGAGCCATAGCGGGTCAAATTTTCTCACAGGTGTCAGGTAAATCTCCTACTGCTCAAACACCGGCTGTCTTACTAGCGTCGATCTCGGCGACGAAGAGCGCGGCACCGCACGCCCCCTGACGGGGTGGGCTGACGGGGTGGCAGGGACTCTGCGGTGCATTGAGCCGACTCCTGCCCGGCCGACGCCCCTCGCCTATCGCATAAGGCATTGAAGGAGATCATCCGTGTTCGAACGTATAGCCGAACTGGCGATTCGCCGGTCCCGGCTGGTGCTTATTTTCGCCGTCCTGGCCTTAGCTCTCATGAGCGCGGTAGGTGCGGGCGCCTTCGACAAGCTGAAGGGGGGCGGCTTCGACGACCCCGCCTCCCCGTCCACCCGAGCAGCGGAGGTCATCGACGAGAAGTTCGGCGGCGAGACCAACCTCGTCCTGCTGGTCCGCTCGTCCGACGGCCGCATCGACACCTCCATCTCCCGAAAAAGCGGCCAAGACCTGCTGGCCGACCTCGGGAAGGACAAGCGGCTCAGCAACGTCGTCTCGTACTGGGAGACGAACAGCCCCGACCTGCGCTCCAAGGACGGCCGCGAAGCCATGGTGCTCGCCCATGTGAGAGGCGACACCACGGAGCAGCGGGAAAACGCGAAGGAGATCCTCGACACCTACAGCGGCACCTACAAGAACACCCTCACCGTCCAGGCCGGAGGAGGCGCCGCCGTAGGTGCCGACCTGTCGAACCAGGTGGTCGAGGATCTGATCCTCGCCGAAGCGATCGCCATACCGCTGACCCTCGTACTGCTCATGATCGTCTTCGGCAGTGTGGTCGCGGCCCTGCTGCCGCTTGCCATCGCGATCTTCGCCATCATGGGCTCGTTCGCCCAGCTCTTCCTGTTCGGCAGCGTCACCGATGTCGCCGACACCGCGACCAACCTCACCACCGCACTGGGCCTCGGACTGGGCATCGACTACGCCCTCCTGATGGTCAGCCGTTTCCGGGAGCAGCTCGCGGCCGGGGCGAGCGTGGACGACGCCGTCCGGCGCACGGTGCACACCGCGGGCCGCACCGTCGCCTTCTCCGCCGCGACAGTCGCGGCAGCCCTGGCGTCGCTCCTGGTGTTCCCGCACTACTTCCTGCGCTCGATGGGCTTCACCGGAGTCGGTGTCGTCGCCATCGCCGCGCTGAGCACCCTGTTCGTGATGCCTGCCCTGCTGAAGGTTCTGGGGCACCGGGTCAACAGCGGGCGGCTGCCGTGGGCGAAGTCGCAGCGCTCCGACGCCCGGGAACCCCTGTGGGGACGGCTGGCGCGTACCGTCATGCGGCGGCCCGCGCTCACAGCACTGCCCGTCCTCGCCGTGCTGCTGTTCGCGGCGAGCCCGCTGCTGAACATCACCTTCGGCACACCGGACGAACGCGTGCTGCCCAAGGACGCCGAGAGCCGCCAGGTCTCGGAGACACTGTGGAAGAACTTCGGCGGCAGTGAGGACTCGGCCCTCCATATCGTCATCGGCCAGTCGGTGGACAAGGCCCCGTTGGCGTCGTACGCAGGCCAACTGTCCGCGCTCGAGGGCGTCGAGCGTGTCGAGACCAGCACGGGAACCTACACCAAGGGACAGCCCGCGGCGACCGGCCCGGCCAACTCCGCCCTCGGTCGGCCCGACGCACAGCGGATCAGTGTGGTGAGCAGCCTGACACCGAAGTCGGAAGCGGCCGAGAGCCTGGTCAAGCAGGTGCGCTCGGTCACCCCGCCCCCTGGGACCCACCCCCTGGTCGGGGGGAATGACGCGGTACTCGTCGACGCCAAGGAATCCATCGCCGACAAGCTCCCCCTGGCCGTGACCCTGATCGTCCTCACCACCTTCCTGCTGCTCTTCCTGTTCACCGGCAGCATCGTGCAGCCGCTGCGCGCACTGGCCCTCAACCTGATCAGCCTGGCAGCCACCCTCGGCGTCATGACCTGGATCTTCCAGGACGGCAACCTCTCCTCACCGCTCGGCTTCACCGCGCAGCCGATGGAGATGACGATGACCGTGCTGATGTTCTGCATCGCCTTCGGCCTCTCGATGGACTACGAGGTGTTCGTCACCAGCAGGATCAAGGAACTCCACGACCACGGGGCCGACAACGAGACCGCCGTGGTCAACGGACTGGGCCACACCGGGCGCATCGTCAGCGCGGCCGCCTTCCTGCTCGCGGTGAGCTTCTTCGCCTTCGGCACCGCCAAGATCAGCTTCATGCAGATGTTCGGTCTCGGCAGCGGACTGGCCGTCCTCCTCGACGCCATCGCCGTACGCGGGGTCCTCGTCCCCGCCGCGATGCGTCTGCTCGGGAAGACGGCCTGGTACGCGCCCGGCTTCCTGCGCAGAATCCACATGCGGTACGGCCTCAGCGAAAGCGGCCCCAAGCCGACGTCCACACCCGGACCTGTGACCGTGGCTCCGACACACATGGAGAACTCGACCAGGGTCTGACCAGGCGCGCCGTCCGGGGCGACGTCCCGCACCCTGGTGCCTCCACACCATGGCGCGTGGCCCCGGCCGGCGGCGGCGGGACGCGCGCCGCGATCTGCTCGCGAGCGTGCTCGCAGTCCGCGAAGCTGTACGGGCAGTCGAGGGCGTGCTCGATCAGGTCCTTGGCCGCGCGTGCCCGCTCGATGCGCTGTTCCAGCTCGGTGACGTGGCGGCGTAAGAGGTCCTGGTGATCCATGGGATCCGGCGTGGACATCAGGGTTTTCAGCTCGCGCAGTCCGAGACCGGCCATCACGGATCCGTGGTTCACCGAACGATGGTTCCTGCGTTTCGGTGAGCCCCTCGGCCTGCAAATCGCCGATCTGCCGCCGCTCGCCGCTGTCGTCGTCTGCCTACGCTTTCAGCACGGCCGGTTCCCACCTGTTCTTCGGAGGAGAAATCGCCGAGGCAGCGTCGCTGGAACGGTATCGGGCGGAGCATCCGCGGGTCGATCTGGCCCTGCTGCCGGTCAACGGTCTGCGGCCGCTGTTCGGGCCGCGGCTGGTGATGGGCCCCGCCCACGCGGTCGCGGGGGCGTCCGTGCTCGGAGCGACCACGTTGATCCCGGTCCACGACGCCCACGGGCGCGATCCGCTCTCCGCGCTGTTCCGGCCCACGGGAACCGCCACGGACGCGGTGGCTTTGGCCGGCCCTGGCCTGCGAGTGGTGGACCTCCCGACGGGTGAGCGCTGGGAGCCGGCGCGATGAGCCTGTTCCGGTCCCGACCTGTGCGCCTTGGCCTGGACACCAGGTACCCACGTGCCGACGTGGTGCGCGCCGCGCTCACGGCGACGGCGGCCGGCTGAACGCACCCTCGGGCAGCGGTGCCGCGGGCCGTATCCGCGGCCACAGCGCATCAGGGATGGGCTCGTCGACCCGCCGCGCAGCGAGGCGCACCTGGTCGGGGGAGGCCAGGCCGGCGACCACCGACGCCACCTCCGGCCGCCACAGCGGGAAGCGGAGCGCGGCGTGGGCCAACTCGACGTCCGCGGCCCGGCAGAGCGCGGCGAGCTCGCGGGCGCGGCGCAGCACCGGCTCGGTCACCGGCGCGTAGTCGAAGGTGTCGTCCTCGCCCGGCTCGGTCCGCGCGAGAATGCCGGAGTTGAACGGCGCCGCCGCGAGCACCGACACGCCGCGCTCGGCGCAGCGGCGCAGCAGCGGCTCGCCGGAACGGTCGAGCAGGGTCCAGCGTCCGGCGAGCATCACGGCGTCCACGTCGCAGCGGTCCACGATCTCCGCGAGCGGCTGCCAGTAGTTCATGCCGACGCCGACCGCCGAGACCAGGCCCTCGTCGCGCATCCGCAGCAGCTCCGGCACCGTCTCGGCGATCACCTGCGGGACATTCAGGTCGGGGTCGTGGACGAGGACGATGTCGACGTGGTCGACGCCCAGCCGGGTCAGGCTGTCTTCGAGGCTGCGCCTGACCCCGGCGGGGGAGTAGTCGAGCCGCCGCCGCAGCGTGTCCGGCACGGCGAACCCCGAGTCGAGATCCGTGCCACGCGGATCGTCGTTGGGGACGAGGAGCCGCCCGACCTTCGTCGAGATCACGTACTCGGCGCGGGGCCTGGACGCCAGCGCCTGGCCGAGCCGCCGCTCGGCCAGGCCGAGCCCGTAGTGCGGCGCCGTGTCGAAGTACCGGACGCCGGCCTGCCAGGCCGCGTCGACGGTCGCCTGGGCCTGCTCGTCGTCGACGGCGGCGTACAGGTTCCCGATCGGCGCGCTGCCGAAGCCGAGCTCGGTCACGTGGACGCCGGTCCGTCCGATCCGCCGGCGGTTCACGCGGCGGCCCCGCTGCCAAGAGCGAGCCCGTACCAGCGGTTGGCGGTGCCCCCGTACACGGCGGCCCGGTCCGCGTCGTCGAGCGTCTCCAGCAGCGCCGCCGTGATCGACAGGGTGTGCCCGTAGTCGGCGGCCAGGGTGCACACCGGCCAGTCCGAGCCGAACATCAGCCGCCGAGCGCCGAACTCCTCCAGCAGCGGCCGGGCGTACGGGAGCAGGTGCTCGGCGTCGCGCTGCCCGTCGCCGGCCTCGGTGAGCAGGCCGGAGAACTTCACCGCGACGTTGGGCAGGGCCGCCAGCTCGGCGATGTGCGTCGCCCACGGCTCGATCGCGCCCGCCGCGATGGGCGGCTTGCCCGCGTGGTCGAGGACGAAGGACGTGCCGGCGTGGCGCCGTACCGCCTCGATCGCCGAGGGGAGCTGTGCGGCGGTGACGATCAGGTCGAAGACCAGCCCGCGGTCGCCCAGGACGTCGAGGCCCGCGGCGACGTCCGGGCGCAGCAGCCAGTCTCCCTCCGCCGCGCCGGGCGGTTCGAGCTGAACCTGATGCCGCAGGCCGACCAGGCCGGTGCCGCCCTCGGCCGCGCGCAGCCGGTCCAGGGTGGCGGCGAGGTCGGGGGCGGTGAGTTCGGCCCAGCCGACGACACCGGCAACGCGGGTGTCGTGCGCGTACAGCCGCAGCAGCTCCACGGTCTCGTCCGCCGAGTCCACCGTCTCGACGACCACGGTCGCGTCGATGCCGTGCGCGTCGAGCTGCGGTGCCAGGTCGGTCATGGTGAAGTCGCGGCGCAGTACGGGCAGGTCCCGCGTCCATGGCTGGTCCCGGACCGACAGGTCCCACACGTGGTGGTGCGCGTCGACACGTGGCGGTCCCGCCACGCCTTCGGCGGCTTCAGCGTGGTCCGTCGTCATGGAACACCTCCTCCATCGGCGCCCACCACTCGCCGTCGGCCGCCGAGGTGACCGGCTCCTGGCAGGGATCGGTCAGCTGCCACCACCGCTGCGTCGTCTCGTCTTCGGCGAGCCGCGCCAGATCGGTGTGCAGATCGTCCCCGGTGTACTCGTAGTAGCTGAACAACAGGCCGTCCCGGAGGAAGATCGAGTAATTGCCGATCCGGGCGCGGTGCAGCGCGGCCAGCACGTCCGGCCACACGGCCGCGTGCAGCTCCCGGTACTCCCGCTCCTTCTCCGGCCGCAGCCGGATGACGGTGGCCACCCGTTTCATCAAGGCTCCTTGCTCCTTACGTCGTTCAGGCGACCCGGTGGTCGTCCAGGGCGTCGGGGTTCCAGTCGATTCCGATGCCGGGTACGTCGGGAGGGGCCACGCAGCCGTCCTCGATGGCGAGCGTGCTGTGCGTGATCGCCTGGAGTTGCGGTATGTGCTCCACGAAGATCCCGTTCGGCACGGCCGCGGCAAGGCTGACGTGCAGCTCCATGAGGAAGTGTGGGCTCACCGCGACGTTGAGGGCCTCGGCGGCGTGCGCGACCTTCAGCCAGGGGGTGATCCCGCCGACGCGGGCGACGTCGACCTGGACGATCCCGGCCGCGCCCGCGGCCAGGTAGGCGCCGAACCGCTGGACGGAGTACAGCGACTCGCCGACGGCCACCGGCACGCTGGTGGAGGCGGACAGCCGGCGGTGCCCGGCCAGGTCGTCGGCCGGCAGAGGCTCCTCGAACCAGGCGATGTCGAGCGGCTCGTACGTGCGAGCGCGGCGGATCGCCTCGGCGGCCGTGAAGGCCTGGTTCGCGTCGACCATCACCTCCAGCTCCGGGCCCACGGCCGCGCGGACGGCCGCGAGCCGCTCGGCGTCCTCGGCCGGCGACTCCTTGCCCACCTTGATCTTCACGCCGCGCAGCCCGGCCGCGGCCGACCGCTGCGCGCCTTCCACGACTTCCTCGATCGGCAGATGCAGCCAGCCGCCCTCGGTGTCGTAGACGGGCAGCCGCTCGTGGGCGCCGCCCGCCATCCGCCACAGCGACTCGCCGGTACGGCGACCGCGCAGGTCCCACAGCGCGGTGTCGATAGCGGCGAACGCCAGCGAGGTGATCGCCCCGACGGTCGTCGCCCGGGTCTGGTCGAGCATGTGCCGCCACAGCGCCTCGATGGGCCGGGCGTCCCGCCCCAGCAGCGCCGGGATCAAGTGGTCCCGGATGAGCGACAGGACTGCCCGCCCGCCGGTCCCGATGGTGTAGGAGTACCCGATGCCGGACAGCCCGTCGGACGTGTGGACTGTGACGAGGACCGTCTCCTGCTTGACGAAGGACTGCATCGCGTCGACGCGTACGGCCGCCGGCTCGAGATCCACCAGCTGGACGTCGATGCGTTCGATTCGGGTCATGTGGTGTGCTTCCTGGATCGGGGCACGGTACGGCTCACTTGAGGGCGCCCAGCGTGATGCCGTTCGTGACGTAGCGCTGGAAGATGAGGAAGAGGATGACGATGGGGAACGTCGCGATGGTGAGGCCTGCGAAGAAGGCTCCCTGATCGCTGACGAACTGTCCCTGAAAGGACAGCAGCCCGACTGAGAGCGTGCGGTTCTGCGGGCGGGTCAGCAGGACCACGCCGAACTGCACCTCGCTCCAGACGAAGATCAGCCCGAGCATCGAGACCGAGATGAAGCCGCCCTTGCTGATCGGCAGGACGACGCGCAGCAGCGCGGCGAACTCCCCGCACCCGTCGATCTTGGCCGCCTCGAGCAACTCGCGCGGCACGGCGGCGAACACCGACCGCATGATCAGGGCGATGGTCGGCGTCATGAACGCCGCGTACACCAGCGAGATGCCGAGCACGCTGTTGAGCAGGCGGTACCTGCCGAGGAGTTCGAACGTCGGGATCAGCGCGACGATCAGCGGGATGCTCAGCGCGAGCACCATGATGCGGCTGACCACGCCCGACAGTGCGCGGGTCGCGCGGGCCATGCCGTAGCCGGCCAGGCTGCCGCAGGTCACGCCGATGGCGAGGCTGCACAGCGTGATCAGCAGGCTGTTGCCGATGTACGTCGGCAGCGGTGCCCCGCCGACTGTGCCGCGCCAGGCGGTGGAGTAGTTCGACAGCATCCAGCGACCGCTGAGGCCCAGCGGATGGGCGTAGATGTCGGCCGTCGGATGCAGTGACAGCAACAGCATCGACAGGAACGGGACGATGGTGATCAACGTCCAGACGAGCAGCAGCAGGTATCCGAGGTACCACAGCGGGCCGCGTCGCCGGAGCCGTCGGTGTTGTCGGTGTTCTCGGTGTTCTCGGTGTGCTCGGTGCCGGCGTGCGCCTGCCGCCATGTCGGCCGTCCGGGTCCCGGCGCGCCGAGCCGGTGTCGTCGGGGCCGTCATCGCGCGTCCAGCCGCTGCTGGCGGAACAGTTGCAGGACCACGACGCCGATGACACTGACGATCAGCGTCGTCACGACGGCGGTGGCGGAGCCGTAGCCGTAGTCCTGGTCGATGAACGACTGTTTGTAGACCTGCACCGGCAGGATGCTCGTGGCGTTGCCGGGCCCGCCCCGGGTCATCGCGTAGATGATGCCGAAGGCGTTGAAGGAGAACACCGACATCAGGGTTGTGACCGTGCCGAGCATCGGCACGATGTTCGGCAGTGTGATCCGGAAAAGCCGTCCGGCCTCCGACACGCCATCGAGCGTGGCCGCCTCGTGGACCTCGGGGGAGATGGTGTCCATCGCGCCCAGCAGGATCAGCATCGCGTACCCGGTCTGCGTCCACACCGCGACGAAGATCGTCACGATCAGCGCGCTCGTCGGCGACGCGAGCCAGGTGTGTGCGTCGCCGAGTCCGAGTGAACCGAGCACCGTGTTCACCACGCCGGTGGAGGGCTGGAACGAGTTGGACCAGAAGACGCCCGCGACGCTGACCGGAACGATCACCGGCAGGAACCAGATGGTCTTGAAGAAGCGGGCGCCGGGGACCTTCCGGTTGATCGCGTTGGCGAGCAACGTCGCGATCACCACGGTGCAGACCACGGTGCCGACGAAGAACACCAGGCTGGTCACGATCGACTGCCGGACCAGCGAGTCGTTGATGAGCCGCCGGTAGTTGGCCAGCCCGCGGTAGGTGACGGATCCGATGCCGTCCCATGAGCCGAGGCTGATGTGCACCGACTCCGCGACCGGGTAGGCGATGAGCAGGGTCATCAGCACCAGCGCCGGTGCGATGATCAGAATCGGGAACTTCTGTGCCTTTTCGCGCGGCCCGCGGGCGGTGGCGCGGGCGGCAACTGGAGGGATCTCCTGGGCGGCCATCAGTCCGTCGCCCCGGAGACCTTGCCGGACTGTAGGTTCTCCAGCCCGGTCTGGAACTCCTGGGCTGCCTGCTGCGGGGTCAGCTTGCCGGAGACGAGCTTCTGCAGCACCGGCACCGCGAACGACTGGCCGAGCGTGGACGGCACGGTCGAGTCCCAGATGTTGACCACTCCGACGGACTTGGACAGCTCGAACTGCTGCTGCACCAGGTCGCCCAGGTTCGACAGGCTCGACGGCTTGATCGAGGTGAACACCGGCAGGGAGCCGCTGGCGGCGACCACGCTGACCTGGTACTTGTCGGTCATGAAGAACTTGAGGAACTTCTTGGCCAGCCCCGGGTTCGCCGCCTTGGCCGGGATGACGAGGGTGTCGCCGTTGAAGGCGTTGAACGGCGTCTTGCGGCCCTCCGTGAGCGGCGGCAGCAGGAACCAGCCCATGTCGAACGACGGCTTGGCGGCCTTCAGGTCCGCGTAGCTGTAGTTGCCGCCCTGGAGCATCGAGAGCCTGCCGCTGGTGAACAGCGCTTGGGCCTGTGTGGTGTCCATGCCGAGCATCCCCTTCTGGAAGATGCCCTTCTTCTGCCAGTCCCGGATGGTGTGCAGTACCTTCACGAAGCCCGCGTCGGTGTACTTGACGTTCGTCGGCGACCCCGGCTTGAAGTTCGTGAGCATGGCCTGGTAGTCGCTCTCCGACACCGCGGTGGGCAGCAGCGCGTCGAGCGTGTGCCCCAGGTCGTACGGGCTCGACCCACCGACGCCGAGGCCCTCGTACCCTGCGGCCTTCAACTTGGCCACCATGGACTCGAACTCGGCGACGGAGGCAACCTGGTGATCGGCAGGGTCGGGGACGCCGGCCTTGGCGAACGCCGCCTTGTTGTAATAGATCGGGGCGATCAGCAGTTCCTCGTAGAGAACGCCGTAGTGATGCCCGTTGGTCGTGTAGTAGTCGGTCTGGCTCTTGGCGTACTTGTCCGCCAGACCAGCGGCGTTCCACACATCATCAATCGGGGTGAGCTGCTTGTTCTTCAGCAGCGCCGACCAGACGCCGGTACTGCGCTGGAGGTAGCCGATGTCCGGGGTGGCGGTCGAGCTGAGCAGGGCCACGTTCGGGCCGCGGGAGCTGTTGGAGTCGACGCTCTCGAAGGTGACCTTGGTGCCTGGGTTGGCCTTCTCGAAGTCCTTGCCGACCTGTTGCATCCGGTCGGCCATCGGCCCCGCGGGTATCTGTATGCGCAGCGACTTGCCGTCGCCGGAGGAAGCGCCCGGACCGGTGCCGCACGCCGAGACGATGCTCGCGGCCGCGAGCAGGACGACGGCGCGCCTGGCCGCCTTGGAAGTGTTAAAGGCCCGCACGTGACTCGTCTTTCCGGGAGTTGGACAGTTCGATGGCAATGACATCGATGAGGGCGCCGGTCGGTGGCGGCACGGTGATCAAGAGCTCGCCGAGGGGCTCGTCCTCGGCGCCGTTGGCCTTGTGCACTTCCTCATTGACGGAGTACTCCAGAGGCTGCTCGGTGCCGAGCATGCGCACGCCGGCCACCGAGCCGATCGGCACGTTGCGCACGACGAGGAGGTCCTGCGGCTGGAGCAGCAGGTGCAGGTAGATGGTGTCGCCGTGCTGGGTGGCGGGGCCGTGGAAGTCGAGGCGTTCGGACGCCGGCCCGGCGCCGAAGAGGCTCTCGCCGTGGCTGGCGAGCCAGGCCCCGAGCCGCTTGAGTACGGCCACCTCGGTCGGCACAAGCGACCCGTCACCGCGCGGCCCGATGTTGAGCAGGAGATTGCCGCCGCGCGAGACGACCTCGCTGAGGTAGCCGGCGAGCAGGCGCGGGCTCTTGTAGTCCAGGTCGTCGGGCCGGTACGCCCAGCTGTCGCTCATGGTGAGGCACAGCTCCCACGGCCCGCCCGGCGGACGGCGCGGCATGCCCTGCTCGGGAGTGGCGTAGTCGCCCTGGCCCGGCAGCCGGTCGTTGATGATCACTTCCGGCTGTAGCGACTTGATCAGCTCGCGCAGCTCGGCGGCGTGCCACTCCTCCGCGGTGCGTTCCCACTCCCCGTCGAACCAGAGCAGGTCGATCGTCCCGTACCGGGTGAGCAGCTCGGTGAGCTGTCCCTTGACGTAGTCGATGTAGCGCGCCCACCGCTCCGGCGACGGCCGGCGGTACCGGTCGTGCGGATAGGGGCGGTCGGCGTCGGTGAAAGCCGGGTAGTCCGGATGGTTCCAGTCCAGCAGCGAGTAGTAGACGCCGACCCGAAGGCCCTCGGCGCGCAGCGCGTCGAAGAACTCGCGGGTGATGTCACGTCCGTACGGTGATGCCGCGATGGAGAAGTCCGAGTGTTCGGTGTGGTACATCGAGTAGCCGGCGTGGTGCCGGACGGTGAAGACGACATAGCGCGCACCCGCGGCGCGGGCGAGGCGGGCGACCGCCCGCGGATCCCAGTGGTGCGGATCGAAGGTCGCGGCGGTCGACTGGTACTGCGCGACCGTGATGTCGGCTTCAGGCTCGGTACGGCCCGGCAGGATCGAATGGCCGACCAGCGGCCAGCCGATCTCCACGCCTTGCTGACTGGCGTGGTCCCAGTGGACGAAGAGCCCGAAGGCCGCTTCACCGAACCAGTCGGGGATTGACATGAGGGCACCCTCCGAATCGAGAGGATCTTGATCCCGGATCGGATACGATACGATTCTGATTGAGGATGCAGGTGTTCCGATCAGGCGTCAACCAGGCGTCGCGAAGATTTCACAACGTTCGAAGCCGTCCTCCTGATGGATCGGCGTCAAGCGCGTAGATTCAGTGATCGACGATGTGGAGGGTTGATGAGTGAGCCCATGCGGCTGACGGTCGCGGCCGCGACGAACAGCTCGGGTTCCCGTGGATCGGTCAAGATCAACGTTCGTGAGTCCGTCTTCCAGGCGCTGATGACCCTGCTCATGGATCACGATCTGGAGCCCGGTACGAAGCTGTCGATCGCCGGGCTCGCCCGCCAGCTCGACGTATCCCAGACGCCGGTCCGCGAAGCCCTCGCCCGATGCGAGTCCGAGGGCCTGGTCGTGCGCCGGCCGAACGCCGGCTACCTGGTCGCCCCCCTGCTCGACCGGACCGCCCTGGACGACCTCTACGACATCCGCCTGCTCCTCGAGCCGGCCGCCGCCGAACGCGCGGCACGGTACGCGACCGAGGCCGAACTGGCCGACATGCACCGCACGCTCGAGCAGATGAGACCGCCGCTGCGCGGCGACACCTACGAGGCGTATCGCGGCTTCGCGGAGCTCGACGCCGCCTTCCACAACGCGATCGCCGAGGCGAGCCGCAGCCCGCTCATTGCCGACACGCTACGCCGGTTCCGGGCGCACACCCACAGCTACCGCCTCTACTTCCGGCACAGCATCGCCGGTGAGGCCGTCGCCGAGCACCAGTCGGTGCTCGACGCCATCCGCGCCAAGGACCCGGAGGCCGCGGCGCGCGCCATGCACGACCACCTGGAGGCGTCGAGGTCGCGCCTGAGGAACACCGGCGACTCCTGACAGGACGCCCGAGCTCGCGCACCTCGACAGCGGAGGGTGACGGCTCGGCGGCAGGGATCAACGCTCCGGAGAGAACTCCGGCAGCACGCCCTTGGTGAGCAGGAAGCACCCGTACGGCCTGTCCTCGCCCGTGATGACCACCGCGAACGCGGAGCGGGCACGCGCATAGAACGCGTGGCGTTCGACCGTCTCCACCCCGAGAGGGCGGCCCGATGCCTCCTCCGCGGCGGCGACGAACTCCGTCTGTACCGGCGGCTCGGCGGCGGCGTCGCCGACGACCCCCATCCTCGCGATGGGCTCGGCGACGAACGTGTCGAGCGGCAGCAGTCCCAGCACCGCCCGGCCCGCCGAGACGACGTCGGTGCCATCCAGCCGAATCACATGGTCGTTCACGGAGTGCGCGGGGAAGTTCCTGTCGACGAGCGCGATCGTGTCCCCATGCCCCATCCGCGCGAGCGCGTACAGCAGGTCCGGGGTGAGGAGGGGGTCGAGTCCTTTGAGCAAGGTGGATCAGCCTTCCGTGATCGAGGATGAGCGGGGGCCGGAGTCGCGGGGGCCGGAGCCGAAACCGTCCGGGGGCGCACCGAGGTCAGGATTGGCGAGCGCGTGGCTCAGCAGCGGGGGCGCGAGCAGTCCGCACGGCTCGGGCTCGGCGCGGAGCCCGGTCCCGGCGTAGTAGCGGTTGGCCGCCGACGGCGCGACCCGGATGCGGAGTTCGTTCCCCCCGGGCCGCAGGGCGTCAGCGGGGATCGTGACGCGGTACGGCGTCCAGGCGCGCGCCCCCACACGCACGCCGTTCACGGACACGATCACAGCTCCGGCGACAGCCGGGAGCGTCAGCTTCAGGGGGACCGGCGCGTCGAGCTCGATCTGCCGCACATAGTCGGCAGTGCCCGCGAACGCCGGAAGGCCCTGGCGCTCCCAGCCGTACGTCACCGCGATGTCGCGGCGGGTACCCGCCTCCTCGTACGCGTCCTCGGCGACCTCGAGCAGCCAGCAGGACTCGAGCTCCTCGGGCGCCGACCATTCCGGCGTGCCGTGACCGGCCGCGGCCTCGGAGTCTCCCGCGGCGTGCGCCCGGCCGGAAGCGGGCTCCGCGCCCCTGCACACGCGCAACAAACGCAACGCGTTCTGCTCCAGCCGCAGCACGACCGGGCCCTCGGCTGCTTCGAGGGTGCGCACGGTGCCGTCGGAGGCCTCCCACTCCTCGATATGCCAGGGCCCGTCGGGCAGCAGAAGCTCCACCGTGCCCTCGGTCTCGGCGAAGCACGCGAAGCGGAAGCCGTCGGCCGCGTCCGGGCCGCCGCGCCAGCGCACCGGCGAGCCCGCGGGGACGCGCAGTGTCGGCTCGGTCTGCCCACGCCGCGCGACGAGCCCGCGCAGGGCCGCTTCCTCGGGGGCCGTGGCGAACACCTCCACGGCCGGGGCGAGGCCCGCCCAGTCCTCGACGGCGGTCTGCGGGCCCTCCTGGTAGACAGCGGGCGTCGCACCGCTCGCGAGCACCCGTACCCCCGATTCGGCCAGGCCGCGAAGCCGGCGCAGCGATGCGGCCGAGCGCAGCGTTGTCACGGCGGGAAGCACGAGCGCCCGGTACCGGTGGTCCCCGATCCGCACCGCGCCTTCCTCCACAGCGGCGGCGTCGAGATCGCGTTCGTCCACGAGGTGGAAGCCCACCCGGGCCTCGGTGAGCGCGCGGGCCCACTCGCCCAGTGCCGACGCCTGCTCGCCGAGCTGACCCGCGGTCCACACCGTACGCAACGGGTACAGGACCGCCACGTCGCTCTGCGGTGACACCGGCTCGAGGAACTCGCTCAGCCGCGCGCTCTCGAGCGCGAACCCCAGGTGATGATCGGCGAACCACGGCTCGAAATTGATGCCCGGGGGAAAGTCGAAGCGCGGATTCCGCAGCGACTCGTGATCGTCTCCATGGCCGTGGGTCTGATAGAAGCCGTGGAAGACCATCTGCCGCATGCCCAGCAGATGGTGGTTGATCGCCGTGGTGCGCAGCTCCTGAAGGGTCAGCCCCCAGTGGCCGGACCACGGGGTCCCACCTTCGGGCGGGGTGAGGAAGTACTGCTCGACCATCGTCCCGCCGCGGCCGTGGTGGCGGGCGACCGAGTCGCCGAACACGGGGCTGAGCTGCACCAGGGCGTCCTGCGCATCCACCGCGGTGAGGTCGCGGTAACCGTCCACGCCGAAGTGGTCGAGTCCGAAGTTCACGCGCAGGTCCCAGTTGGTGAACGCGGTGTCGAGCGCCCAGCCTCCGACGTGCCCGAGGACTTCATGGCCGGTCTGACGCAGGCCGTGGGCGTGGCTCCAGGTGCGCAGCTTGCCGAGGAACGTCTCCATCGCGTAGCCGCTGAAGTGCTCGTAGAACTGGGCTCGAAGGCTGAGCCGCTCCGGCTCGTCCCCGTCGAGTACGGCGGCGAGCACGTGGGGGGTCCGCTCTGCCCAGCGCTCCCGGATCGAGACGGCCAGGCTCTCGTGGAACGGCATCGCCGAACGCAGATCGCCTGTGCGCTCCGCCCAGTCGTAGTACACGGCGTGCGGCTGGTCGAAGAACATGTAGGCGACGGTGGAGCCGAAGAAGTCGCCCAGGGCGTCGGCGAAGGGCTGGTAGCCGGCCTCGATGAAGCGATCGACCGCGACCGGGTCGACGGGGTTCACGAGCCGGGAGGTCGCGCAGCGGGCGGAGACGAACACGATCGCTTCCGCGCCGTCGGGCACCGGGTCGATGAGGCGGACACGACACCTGTCGGCGGTGCCGTCCGCGCGGTCGACGAGCTCGGGCCGCTCGGCGGCCACGCCCTGCTCCCCTTCCACGACCAGCGCGTACTCGACCCGCCAGTCGGCCCAGGCGACGACGCCGCCCTCGTAGTGCCAGTCCATCGCGGCGGGGCCGAGGTTCTCCGTCGCCGAGCGGATCCCGCTGAGCGAGCCCTCGCTCGCGCCCGCGGGGATCCGCACCCAGAACATGTGCCGTTCGCGCAGTTCGTCATGCCCGGTCACGGCCCGGCCCGCCGCGTGACCGGTCTGCCAGTTGTAGTCGTCGTAAATGCCGACGATCATGCCGAACTCGGCGGCCGTCTCGACGGCCGCACGGCACGCGGCGAGGTAGTCGTCGTCCAGGTAACCCTCGATCGGGTACGACAGCCGCGCCTGCACCTGGAAGCTCCGGATCCCGGCGTCGTACATCTGCCGCACCTGGGCGCGGATCGTGTCCTTGTCGGGCAGCCGATGCCAGAACCAGTAGGCGGCGGGCGCATGCCACGGGTCCGGGTTCCGGAATCGCTGGAGCGAGGTCTCATGTGCGGACAAAGGGGGTCAGCTCCTCGAGCGGCGGCGAGACCCGCGTGGGCCTCGCCGCCACGGGTCGGTCAGCGTTCGGTGCGGTCGGCCGCATGCCTGCCGGCCGCGTCGGGAGTCGGAACCTCGAGCCCGCCCTCCCCGCGAGTGGCGTCTCCCGCGGTCACGAGCGAGTAGTCGGGCTTCGGGTCCAGCCGGAGTCCGAACGTGAGGATCCCGTAGAGCGCGGCGCCGAGCGCCAAGGCGATGACGATGCCGAGCCCGCTCGACCCGAACACGCCGGTGCGGCCGCTCTCGGTGAGGAGGAATCCCGTGATCTTCCCGAAGTTCGGGTCGGAGCTGGTCACGAGGCCGAGACCGACAACGGTTCCGGTGATCAGACTCAGAATCGCCGTCCAGCGCCCGTCGCGGCCGCCGTAGCCACGCGGGTTCGCCATGTCGGTGTTCCAGCCCATGCGGCGCTGCCGTATGAAGTCGACGACCTGGATGCCGCCCATGGTGCCCATCATCACGGCGATGAGCGACAGGAACGACTGGAACGTCGCGAGGAACGAGGTGGAGATGAACAGCAGGTAGAAGGCGCCCGCCGCGATGATGATCGCGTTGATCGAGGTCGTCACGGAGCGGCGCAGCCGTACGCCGACCGCCATGAGCGCGAGGCCGGAACTGTACATGCCGGTGATGGCCGCCGAGACGAGCGAGATGACGATCACGATGGAGAAGGGAACGAAGAACCACATCGGCAGGAGCTCGGTGAGCGCCCCGATCGGGTCGGACGCTGTGGCGGCACCGAGCTTCGAGTCCCCGCCGACGAGAAGCGCGCCGACGGCGAGGAGGATGACGACCGGCAGGCTGAGCCCGGCGACCGTCCAGCCGATCACGCCGCGCGCCGGGGTGTCGCGCGGGAGGTAACGGGCGAAGTCGCCGCCGTAGTTGAGGAAGCCGAGGCCGACGAGGGTCATCGCCATGATGATGCCGCCGATGAACACCAGCGGGCCGCCCGCGGGGGTGTCACCGAGGTGCGCCCACTCGATCTCAGGCACCATGAACCCGAGGAACGCGACCGTCATGATGCCGGTCACCCACGAGATCCAGACCTCGACCTTCATGATGAACTCATGGCCGAGGACGGAGACCGTCATTGTCACGGCGAGCACGAGCACGAACCACAGCACGATCGTGAACGTGGCGCTCGACCCGTCCGCGTCGGCGAACACCGACGGCCACAGCTTCGCGAACAGGTTCGCGCCGGTGGTCGAGGCAAGGGTGATAATCGTCACCTTCCAGCCCATATTGGACAGGTAGGCGAAGAACGCGGGGATCCTGTTGCCCTTCAGGCCGAACGCGAAGCGCGTCTGGGCGAGGGTCGGCAGTCCCGTGCGGGGCCCGCCGACCGCGAGGATGCCCACGAGGGCGGACGAGGCGAGGTAGCCGACGGTCCCGGCGACGATCGTCTGCCAGACGTTCAGCCCGAGGCCGAAGACGAAGATGCCGTAGCTGATGCCGAGGATCGAGATGTTCCAGGCGAACCACACAGGGAACAGGCCGCTCGGCTTCCCTCGCCGTTCGGCATCGGGAACGGGATTGACGCCGTTCGATTCGACGGTTGTGCCTCTACGACCTTGCTGAGCCTCATTGCTCATGGAAGGGCGCCTTTCGATGTATAGCGATGTGGGGAGGGGCGGGTGGTGTTCGGGGAAGTCATGGGTTCGCGTGCGACGTGCGGCGTGCGCGGAGGGGGCATCGCGGTCGCGGCGGAGGCGTGTGCGGCGGTGAGGCGGACCGCTAGGCGGTGGGGTGGACCGCTAATCCGCCCTGTACGGGGACGACAACGCCGCCGGAGCCGAGCAGGGTGACGTCGGCGCAGGGGCGGCGGGCGGCGAGGGCCTGGTGCGCGCCCCTGCCTCCGCGCGGCAGACGCGGCGGCGTGCGGCCGAGGCCGAGGTTCACCGATCCGACGACGAGCACCCGTCCGCCGCCCCCCGGGGCGTGCGGCGCGCGGTCGCGCGGTACTCTCATCGTCGGGAAAACCATTTCCGAACCTAAGCACGCTGGCCCCTGCCGCGTCAACGGGTCGCCGAGACCCCCCTGATAGCATCCACGGCCAGGAACCAGGGGAGATCAGGATGGGCGCGCGCATCGGCTTGAAGGACGTGGCGTTGCGCGCGGGGGTGTCGGTGCCGACGGCGAGCCGTGTGCTCTCCGGTGTTCAGCGCAACGTCGATCCGGAGCTGGCGCTGCGGGTGCGGAACGCATGCGAGGAACTGGGCTACAGGGTGAACGCCGCGGCGCGAGCGCTGCGGATACAGTCGACGGATTCGTTGGCGCTTGTCGTTCCGGCGATCGCGAACGCGTACTTCGCGGAGCTGGTGTCGGCGTACTCGCGCCGCCTGGATCTTGAGGGCAAGCGGCTGGTGACGATCGACACGGACGAGAGCCCGGAGACCGAGCAGCGCCAGCTCGGCACCATGGATCGGGTGCTGGTGGACGCGGTACTCGTGGTGCCTGCGGCGTTCGAGCGGAGTGGCGCGGCGATCACGGAGCTCGCGCGGTCCAACCGTGTCGTGCAGGTCGACCGCCGCGCACGAGGCGTCGAAGCGCCGTCGGTACGGCTCGACAACGCGGCGGGGGTCCGCCTGCTCGTGGATCACCTGCGGGCGCGGGGCCGCCGCAGCATCCTGATGGTCGACGCCCAGGAAGACTCCTCGTCGAGCATCGAGCGCACCACCGCGTTCCGCGCGCTCGCCGGGCCGGACGACCGGGTTCTGGAAATGCCGAACTTCACAGTGGCGAGCGGCATCGACGCGGCACAGCTCCTGCTCGAGAACCCCGGCGACACAGATGCGATCATCTGCACCGCTGACACCGTCGCGCTCGGCCTGCTGACGGCGCTTCAGCACGCCGGTAAACGCGTGCCCGCCGAGTACGCGATCACGAGTTTCGACGGCACGTACATCTCCGACACCGCCGCGCCGGGGCTCACCACCCTGGGCTCGACCGCCGAGCGCATGGTCGAGGCCTCCCTCGGCCTCCTTGACGGCGGCAGCGGTGATGTCGTCCTGAAGCCCGAGCTCGTGGTCCGCGGTTCCAGCGGCTGAGTGTCGAGCGCTCACGTCCAGCCGCCACCCCTAGGGCAGAGTGACCGGAGCCGGGCCCGTGATCAGTTCCGCCCAGATCGTCTTGCCATGACGGCCGTGTCGCGTGCCCCAGCGTTCGGCGAGCTGGGCGACGATGAACAGACCGCGGCCGCCTTCGTCGTAGGTTCGGGCCCGCCGCAGGTGGGGGGTGGTGGTACTGCCGTCGGAGACCTCGCAGATCAGACTGTGCTCTTCGAGGATGAGGCGGAGCTGGATCGGGGACTGCGCGTAGCGGATGGCGTTGGTGACCAGCTCACTGGCTATGAGCTCGGTCGTGAAGACTGCGTCCTCGAGCCCCCATGCGGTGAGTTGGTCGGACGCGTGCGCGCGGGTGTCGGCGACGGCGGCGGGGTCTGTCGGGACGTCCCAGGTGGCGACGTGGTCGGCGTCCAGGACTCGGGTGCGTGCCATGAGCAGGGCCACGTCATCGGCGGGCTGGTCGTTGAGCAGTGCGCCGAGAACGGCCCGGCACCGTTCGTCCAGCGACGGCTCCGGGATGCTCAGTGCTTGCAGCAGCTCCTGGAGTCCGCTCTCCAGGTCGCCGTGGTGCTCGCGGATGAGGCCGTCGGTGTACAGGGCCAGGAGACTGCCTTCCGGCACGTGCACGTCCACTGATTCGAAAGGTAGGTTCCCCAGGCCGAGGGAAGGGCCCAAGGGAGTGTCAACGATCTGGGCGTCATGATCCGGTGTGACGATGGCGGGTGGAAGGTGGCCGGCGCTCGCGAGGGTGCAGCGGCCGGCGATGGGATCGTAGACCGCGTAGAGGCAGGTTGCTCCCACCTCTCCTGCGGTGTCGTCGGTATCCGGGGCACCCACGGCCTCGTGTACGGGTCTGCTTTCCGTACTGAGCCGAAGGACGACGTCGTTGAGGTGGGTGAGGAGTTCGTCGGGTTGCAGGTCGATGTCGGCCAGTGTGCGCACGGCGGCACGCAGCCGGGTCATGGTGGCCGAGGCGTGCAGTCCGTACCCGACGACGTCACCGACGACGAGCGCGACGCGAGCGCCGGACAGCGGTATCACGTCGAACCAGTCGCCGCCCATGCCGGCGCTGTGGCTCGCCGGGATGTATCGGCTCGCCATCTCGGCCGCGGCGAGTTCGGGCATGTGTCTGGGCAAGAGGCTGCGCTGCAAGACCAGCGCGGTGTCGCGTTCACGGGCGTACCGTCGGGCGTTGTCCAGGCAGATTGCGGCCCGTGTCCCGATGTCCGCGGCGAGAGCGAGGTCGTCGGTGTCGAATGGGCGGGGCGGCCGATGCCGCAGAAGCGTCACCGTACCCAGGGCCCTCCCTCCGGCGCACAGCGGAACAGCGATGGCTGAGCGCATGCGATATGCGTCTTTCTGGACGGTGTGATCCCGCGCCAGCCAGCGCTCGATATCGGTGGTGTCTACGTAGCTCGCCCGTGCGGGTGCGCACGCGGTCAGGTAGCGCGCGGGGAGCGATACGCCCCAGAGCCCCTCCTCCTTCTTGTTCCTCTCAGCCTTCAACTCGCCGTCGGTGCGTCCTGGGGGATCGGGACGGTGGGCGACGTGGCGCAGCGCGATGGGCTCCGTGAATGGTTCGGTGGGGGGCTCTCTGCCTTTCAGGACAGCATCGAAGAGGTCCACACTGACGTAATCCGCGAATGCGGGTACGGTAACCTCCGCCAGTTCCCGAGCGGTTTGCGTTACGTCCAGCGTTCTGCCGAGGTGCTCGCTCGCCTCGCTCAGCAGAGACAGTCGATGTCGGGCGACCATGATGTGCATCCGGACCCTGCACACCGCGACGCTGATGACCCCCGCCAGTGCTACACCCGTGATGACTACGACGCGGCCGCCTACGGAGATGACGGGCAAGGCGACGCCGTAGATGCAGGCGGCCGCCGCAAGGGAGAGGACGCTGATCATCAGGGTGTGCCGGAGCGGCAGCAACGCGGCGGCCACGAGAGGTGCGACCGTCGCGTACAGAGCCCACCGGAGGAGGCCGTTGCCCGAAACTTCGACCACCAGGGCTGAGAACAGCGCTATGTACCCGACGAGGACCGCGACTACCCATTCGTCCCTTCGAAGGGTGATCGCCATATCCTGCTCTCCCTTGCCTGTCTCCCTTGCCTGGAGGCGAGTCCCCTGGTTCATGCGCCGCGAGGGGAACCTGAATGACGCTGGAGATAGTCGACCGTGCGTGGAGTTTCTTGGGAAGGCCGGTTACTTCTCACACGCTAACAGACGGATGGTTTTCCGTCCTGCGGGGTTGAATAAGTTTCCGACGTCAATTGCAAACAATAAGCTTCGTGTGGTCACCGCCCGTAGTTGGAGGGTGGATGCAAATAATTCCCAATGCGAAGGAAAATGCGGCCCTGGAATGATGAGTGCTGTGCTCCCAGGGGCGCGGCGGCACGGCAGGTATCAGGGGAGGGCTACGGTCAGGGTGAATGACGCGGTGAGTCCTTGTTCCAGTCGGCTGGGATCCACCGGGCTCACGTCCAGGAGCAGGTCCGCACCCCCCCGCGGACTGGTAGACCAGGTCGTCCTGCGAGGTGTCCGGAGTAGTACCCGAGGGCGTCGCAGTGCCACACCTCGACCGTGGCGCCGGGGACCGGGACCGGTTTGCCCTGAGCGGCGCCGAGGACGGTGATACGCAGCCGGAGCGGAACTCCGGGGCGGCCCTCGGCGATGTCCGCCCGCCGGCCGGCTTCGTCGTCGGCGTCGATGTAGTAGGGCCCTTCGGTTGTCTGCGGGGATGCGCTCGTGAGAACTCCAAGGTTGAAGTGAGAGTCGCACCAGATCGCTTCACGCTTGAAGTGACACAGCGGCGGCATTCACTCCAACCTTGGAGTACATTGGCGGCATGGAAGACGCACCGGACGCTGTCGAGCCGCGCTGGCTCGACGGCGATGAGCAGCAGCAGTGGTACGCGTTCGCCTATGTGCTGACGCAGTTCCCGGCCGCGCTGGAGACGCAGATGCAGCGGCATGCGGGCATCTCACACTTCGACTACGTGGTGATGTCCGCCCTGTCGATGGCCCCGGAGCGCACCCTGCGGATGAGCGAGGTTGCCCAGTACGCGGGCAGCACACTCTCGCGGCTGTCCAACGTGGTCATCCGACTGGAGAAGCGTGGCTGGGTACGCCGTCACCCCGATCCTGCCGACGGGCGCTCGACGCTGGCCACCCTCACCGACGAGGGTGTCGCCAAGGTCGAAGAAGCGGCCCCCGTGCACGTTGAAGCGGTGCGCCGCTGGGTCTTCGACCCGCTGACCAAGGCGCAACAGCGCCAGCTCGGTGCTGTCTCCCAGCGGATCCTCGGCGCTCTCCACGCCCCGTGTCCCACCGACTGGCCGGCGCCCGGCACGCCGTCGCCGGCCGACGGCGACTGACGCCGGTACGCCTCCGGCCCGCCCTCCCCGGCCGTCCGGCCAGGGCCACACCACCCCCTTGTCCAGGAGCACGTATGCCCACCATCGCCATCGTCGGAGCCGGACCCGGTCTCGGCCTGTCCATCGCCAGGGTTTTCGGCGGCCACGGCTTCGACGTCGCCCTCGTCTCCCGCAGCAAGGACAAGCTCGACGCGCTGGTCGCCGAGCTCGCCGAGGCCGGGATCACCGCGGAGGGCTTCCCCGCTGACGTGGCCGACTCCGCCCAGCTCGCCACCGCGTTGGAGCGGGCGATCGCCCGGTTCGGGCGGATCGACGTCCTGGAGTTCTCGCCCCACGCCGGGCTGACCATGACCGCGCCGCAGGACGTCACCGTCGACGTACTGCGCCCGCTGATCGACAGCCTCCTCTACGGTGCGGTCACCGCAGCTCAGACCGTGCTGCCCGGAATGCTCGAAGCCGGCTCCGGCACCCTGCTGTTCACCACCGGTGGCGGCGCCCTCACCCCGTACCCGATGCTCGCCGACGCGAACATCGCCCAGGCAGGCCAGCGCAACTGGGCGCTCAACCTGCACAACACCCTTGCCGACAAGGGCATCTACGCCGCGAACGTGGCCATCAACCTCATGATCGGCACCGAGGCTCCGGAAGGCGTCCCCCACCGTTCGCCCGACGACATCGCGCTGGACTACTGGAACCTTCACGTCAGCCGCGACCAGGCCGAGCACTTCATCGGCAACTGAGCCCCCGCAACGGCACTCGGGCGGCTGCCGGCTCACACCGCCGTCAGCCGGCGGTCGCCCGCCCTTTCTCCCGGAGCACCATGAAGGCCATCCTCATCGCCGGAGGCAACAGCGGCATCGGTCTCCAGACCGCCCGCGACCTCCTCGCCGACGGCCACCGCCTCGTCCTGCTGGGCCGAGACCCGCGCAAGGGCGAGGCCGCCCTCACCCTGCTCGACGCCCCCGCCGACAGGGCCTCGTTCCTCGCCACCGACCTGTCCACCCACGAAGGCGACCGCGACGCCGCCAGGCGCATCCTCGACCAGCACGACCACCTCGACGCGCTCGTCCACACCACCGGCGTGCTCACCAACCAGGACAGTCGCACGGTCGACGGCCTGCACCCCTTCTTCGCGGTCAACTACCTCAGCCGCTACCACCTCACCCAGCTCCTGCTGCCCGCCCTGCACCGCGCCGAGCGGCCGGTCGTACTCACACCACCCCGGGCCTTGCCGCAGGCGTGGTGAACGCGGGCGCGGCGAAGACCGACATCATGCGCGCCCCTCTACTCGGGCAGGCCCGGGAAGTTCGAACAGCGCACACCGATCGATCTCAGCACCACAAGCACCCAGCACCTCATGGATATCTCCCGCACCCTCACCGGAGCCTGACACCACGGCCAACATCCCCGGGCCATGCGCTGACGGCCCTCAGCAGGCCGGGATCCCGTACGGGGGACACCGCCAACGCCCGAGTACGTGAATGCCCCTCGCCGACGGGGGATGCGGCGAGGGACACGTCCAGTGTGGCACGACATAAGCATCGAAGTGCCCGATCCGGGCGATACACATCGCATATATCTACAAGCGGAGCCCGACCATGTCCTTCGCCTCGGCGGCGGTGGCCCACCGGTACCAAGGGCGAAGATCACCGACAGAGCCAAGCCGAGCACGGATCCGTTTCGTGTCACCCGGACGCCTTCCACGGCTGTCTGCTGTCCCTGACCTGTGCGAAGTTCGATTCGGGCCTCGGGGAGTATTCCATCCGGCAGACGAGTGAGGAGAGCAATGTCGACAGGCTCGCCATACTGGGTGTCCCTTACCGCGGCCGAAGCGGCGTTTCAGAGTGACCTTGGCAGTGTTCAGGTAGTCGATGGGCAGAGCCTGCCGATCCTCAGCCGACTGTCCATCAAGCGTGTGGTTCTCGCGCCCGGGGCGGTTCGTGAACCGCAGTGGAACGTCAACGCGAACCAGTTGGCTTACGTCGTCAGCGGCGAGGTGCTGGTCTCCTTGCTGGCGAACGGGGGACAGTTCGCCTCCTTCGTGGTCGGCGAAGGACAGATGTATCACGTGGAGTCCGGAGCGGTTTACCACATCGAGAACCTGGGCTCGGCGGATGCCGAAATCATCATCGCCCTGCGGAACGAGCGGCCCCAGCACTTCTCCCTGCGCGACAGCCTGTCGGCCATGACCAACCCGGTACTCGGCAACACCTATGACCTGCCGAGTACGGCGTTCGCCGCCTTCGAGCGGGCACCCGCGGAGCAGATCTTCGCCCGCCGGGGCAGCATCACGGTCGATCCCACCCAGAAACTACCGAACGCCCGTCTCTTCGACGTCGCGGGTCAGCACGCCCCTCTGTCGTACGCGTACGGTTCAGCGAGCCTGGCGCGCAAACAGTTCTGGGCAGCCCTCGACGACATCTCGATGTATTCCCTGCGGATCAAGGAAGACGGGATGCGGGAGCCTCACTGGCATCCGGTCACCGCCGAGATGGGCTACGTCGCCAAGGGGCGAGCGCGCATGCGCGTACTGGCACCCGACGTCACTCTCGGCGAGTACGAACTGGGTCCGGGCGATGTGTACTTCGTGCCACGCGCCTACCCGCACCATATCGAGGTCCTGGACGACGGGGGCTTCCACTTCCTCATCTTCTTCGACCAGCCGACGCCCGGCGATGTCGGCTACCGGGCGACCGCGACGGCGTTTTCCCGTGAAGTGCTCGCCGGTACCTTCGGCATCCCGGAGCGGGAACTGCCTCAGTTCCCCTTCACACCGCAGGACCCTCTCATCGTCCCCAGACGCAACCCCATCGGCGCCACCGAATGACACGGCGCAGAACCCGATGTGAGCACCAGGGCCGGCGCGGATGACCATCGTCAAGGCTTCTTCCGCACAGCGTCTCGACGACCGGGCCGCAGTTGCCGCCTCCTGGCGCATCGGTCCGGCCTTCGTGGCCGCAGTCGCCTACGTCGACCCAGGGAACGTCGTCACCAATGTGGCCGCAGGTGCCAGCCATGGCACAACCCTGCTCTGGGTCGTCGTACTGGCGACACTGGTGGCCGGGCCGGTGCAGTACCTTGCCGCGAAGCTCGGTGCGACCACGGGGAAGAGCCTGCCCGAGCTGATCGCCGACCGGTGCAGCCGACCGGTCCGGTTGGCCTACTGGCCCCAGGCCGAGGCCGTGTCCATCGCCACCGACCTCGCCGAAGTGCTCGGAGCCGCGATCGCGCTGCACCTGCTCTTCGGCATCCCTCTGCCGCTGGGCGGGCTGCTGGCCGCCGTTGCGGGCGCCGTCCTGCTGGCCGCAGGCGACCGCTTCGGACCATGCTTCCTCCGGAATGTCGCAGTCGTCTCCCTCGCCCTCATCGCGGGCGCCTTCATCTTCTGCCTGCTCGCCCGTCCGCCCGGTCTCGATGAGCTCGGCGCGGGACTCATTCCCTCGCTGGAAGGCGATGGTGTCCTGGTCCTTGCCGCAGGCATCGTCGGAGCCACGATCATGCCGCACGCGGTGCACATTCACAGCGCACTCGCTCGAGACCACCGTCGGCTGTCCGCTCACCGGACCGACGTGGCTCTGGCGATGCTCGTCGCCGGGACGACCAATGCCGTCATGCTCCTCGTCGGTGCCGGCGCCCTCCAGGGGTCCACCAGCGGTGGCTTTGGCGCCATCGCCACCGACGTGGCCGCCCGCATCGGGTCCGCCGCCCAGTTGGCATTCCTTGTCGCGCTACTCGTCAGCGGCGTGACATCCACGGTGGTGGGAACTCAAGCGGGCGCTGTCGTGACAAGCGGGCTTCTCCGCCGCAGTGTCCCGCTCTGGGCACGGCGCTGCACGACCGTCCTTCCCGCCGTCGTTCTGCTCGCCCTCGGCGTCTCCCCGGTCACCCTGCTCATCACCAGCCAGGTCGTCCTGGCTATCGGACTCCCCCTGGTTCTTGTCCCCCTGGTCGCCGCCACGTCCTCCCCACGCGTCATGGGTACAGCCGCGAACACCCGCCCACTGGCGATCACCATGGTCGCAGCAACAACGGCGGTGATCTGCCTGGACGTGTCCCTTCTCGTGCAATTCGTGCAGGGCTGCCTCCAGGCCGGGTAGCGTGCGACGCCGGAAGGCACCGCGCATCACGCGGTGCCTTCCGGCGAGTCCGATCGGATCAGGCGTTGAGCAGGAGCCAGCCCCCGAGGCCGCTGCACATGCTCGCGTTGTAGGCATCGGTGCGGAAGCCGGGCGGTATGGGCACGCCGGGGCAGATGTACTGGCCGGCGCGGGCCTGGACCTGCAACCACGAGCCGATGTTGCCGCAGCCGGTGTTGATGTGGGCGGTGAGCACGTAACCGGTGGGAATCGGCGAGCCCGCACAGACCCACTGGCCGTCGCGGGCCAGTTGCATGAACCAGGTGTCGATGTTTGCGCCGCACCCTTGGGCGGTGTGGAGCGTGAGTACGTAGCCGGTGGGGATCGGCGAGGTGGCGCAGACCCAGATCCCGTCCTGCACGGGCTGTATGTACCAGGAGCCGGCACCGTTGCACCCGCTCGCGTTGCGGAAGGTGACCACGTAATCCGGCGGGATGGGGGTGCCGGGGCAGACCCATCCGGGGGACGCCGCCTCAGTGGCGGCTGCGACCGGCGCCGCACTTGCCGTGCCGGCGGTCGCGCCGGTGAGGGCGGCCACCAGCAGCGCGACCACACCCACCGCGGCGGCGAGCCGACTTCGGACCGTCACCACCAAGGAACGACCGATAAAATCGCGAAACTTATTCTTCACACTTCACACCTTTCCAATCGATTGATTTCGCGAAGCGCCGCACGGTGTTGTGCGGCACTGAGCTGTGGAAGGGGAATGCGGCCATTCCTTCGGGGCTGGGCTCAGCTTCTGACGTTGAGGTTCGGTTCGAGCAGCATCCGCTGGTGCCGCGCGCCCACGCGGTCGGTGAGCTGCTGATGCAGCAGCCGGAAGCAGTGGCCCGCGGCCTCTTCCAGCGGCTGGACCACACTGCTGATGCCCAGCGCCAGAGCGGCGGCGGTGTCGTCAAAGCCGACGAGCGCGAGGCTGCGGCCTGTTTCGAGGTTCCGCCTGGCAGCGCCGACGGCGATCGAGTCGGACACGCAGACGGCGGCCGTCACGTCCGGGTGTTCGTCGGCGAGCTGGTCGGCCATGGCGGCGCCGTTCTCGATGGTGTCCGCCCTGTTCAGAGAGATGAACTCGGCAGCCGGACTTTCGGCCAGCGCGCGCCGCCAGCCCGACTCGCGGTCGTCACCGACTCCGGCCGAGTCGTCCCAGCCGAAGAACGCGATCTTGCGATGCCCGGCGTCGAGCAGATGGCGCGTGGCGGCGTAGGTGCCGGCCGAGCCGTCGACGTCGACCCAGGAGTGCTCGGGTGCGGGTGACCAGGACCGGCCGAAGGCGACGAAGGGAATGCCACGTTCGGTCAGCCATCCGATGCGCTGGTCGTAGCGGTGGGTGGCGACCACCACCACACCGTCGAGGTTCAAGGTGGCCAGCAGGTCCTTGTAGGTGGCGATCTCCTCTTCGTCGCTGTCGGCCACGAAGACGATCAGGTGGTAGTTCTCGGTCCGCGCGGCGGCGCACAGGGCGTGGGTGAACCGCTCCAGGGCGAGGCCGCTGACCCCTTCGGGGGCCGATGTGATCCGGACCGCGATCGCCTGGGACCGGTCGGTGCGCATGCTCCGTGCCGCGAGGTGGGGCCGGTAATCCAGCGCGGCGATCGCCTCCTCGACGCGCTGCCGGGTCTCCGACGCCACCATCTCCGGCGTGTGCAGGAAGTTGGAGACGGTCTGCCGGGAGACGCCGGCGTACTCCGCGACCGACGTGATCGTCGCCCTCCCGGTCTTCCTCGCCACCGTTACGACTCCCCTCAGCTTCTTTTCGATTGGAACGTGCAAGCAGCGGACTTGAACGTTCAAAATCGTGGTTTGCACGTTCAAGTCGAACAGGCATCAGTGTCATGTGACGGATCTGAACGTGTCAATGCGTCGTGCGCACCCAGTCGAAATCCGGCGACCGTCCTCGAGGTACCCGCCCAGGCGCTGTCCGCGCGTTCGTACCCTCCCCGAGCAGGTGCGGAGACGTTGGGAGAGAGCTTCTCGCGCAGTCGGCGTGTCCTTGACATGATCAGCAGATGTATCGCATACGTCGTCTGGGCGCGGCCCTGGCCGTTCTGCTCGGCGCCGGTGCCCTGCTCGCGCCCGCAGGCTCGGCCCAAGCAGCGGGACCGGCCGTCGAGTTGGACGTGCCGAAAACGGCGTACCTGCCCAAGCGCGGGACCAGCCCCACCGGCGGCCTCCGTCTCTGGCTGGCCCCGCAGCCGGGCGCGGGTCGCGCGACGCAGTCCGATGTGACGCTGAAGGTCGACGCGTCGGACCTGGACAGTGTCGCCCGAATCCGCACCCGCCGTGAGTGCGGAGATCACGCCATGGGCGCGACCGACGTCGTCGACTGCGCTTTGGGCACCCTCACGCGCGGCAAGGACAACTACCCGGACGCCGTCTACATCGAGGCCGTCCCCGGAGCGCGCCTCGGCAGTCACGGCACTATCCGCTACACCTTCAGCGCCCCTGGAGCCGAGGATGTCGTCTTCGAGACGGACGTACGGATAGAGGGACCCGACCTGCGCCCGCGCAAGGAGAAGCCTCGTGAGGGCGACGCGCCCGGCGCGAGCTTCGGCTTCAAGCCGCAGATCCGCAACGCCGGCGCGTTCCCCGCCCAAGGCTTCGGCCTGACCATCAGAAGCCCACGTGTCGCCTTCGCCAGGCAGTACGGCAATTGCCGGTACGGGCCCGAAGGCGCCTCAACCTCCGCTGACTGCTGGTTCGATCAGCGGATCGAGCCGGGCCAGGCGTACGAGGTCGTCGAGCCCATCTCCGTCGCCGTGCCGGACACGATGGTGAACGGCAGTTTCACCTACAAGCCGTACCTCCAGGGCATGACCGGAAACGCCGAGGAGGATCTGGGCGCGACCGGCACCGACCCGGGCTTGCGGCCGGGCACGGGCCCCGAGCTGAAGGTACGTCCCGTCGACACCCCGGCCGACGCCTTCACCGACAGGTTCGGCCTCGGTGAGGTCCGGCTCCACACCTCACAGACCGCCGACCTACAGGTGCGCGCCGACGCGATCGAGGGCACGACAGGCAGCACCGCCGAGTCCACGTTCCATGTGCGCAACGCCGGACCGGGCCGGATCTCGGGCACGAGCCTGCGCATCACGGTGCCCGAGGGCCTGAGCGTCGTGGCGCCCACGCCGCCACCCGACCCCGACAACGAGCTGGAATGGGAGTGGGAGTGCTCCCGCATCGAGGAGCGCGTCTACCTCTGCGGCCCTGACAACCCCCTGGAGCCGGGCGACACCTGGGAGACGACCCTCGAGTTCCGCATCGACCGGAACGTACGCGGAGCCAGGGGTCTGCTCGAAGCGGTCCACGATCCTGAGCGGCCCGCGAACGACCCGAAGAAGTCGAACGATTCGGCACCCATCGAAGTACGCGCCACCGGGGGCCCATGGGTCGAGCCCACCGAGCCGAACCCGAAGCCGGCATCGGCCACCGGGGACAGCGAGGGCAAGGACGACTCCATGCTCTTGGTGATGGCAGTGGTGCTCGGCACGGTCCTCGGGGGCGGTGCGCTGGCATTCGCACTGCGTGCGAGGGCGGCCCGACGCAAGGCGGTACCGGAACCCACTGGTCCGACGGGACACGGGGAGACGTCGGGCCCGGATGAGACCTGACCGTTTCTCCGCGCCGCTTCTTCCTGCGGCGGTTTGGCGCGACCACATTGTTGGCTAGGGTGGCCAGGAGAGACTGATGGACGGGCTGATGGCTCCCGCGCGGGCCAAGTCGGTCATGACGGGGGGCTCGTTGGTGGGGAGTTGGCGCCGGCAGAGGCTCGAGGACACGTCGACCGGGCGCGGCGGGCGTGTGACCGGCCGGTCGGCGCCCGCGGTGCTGCCCTCATCGCTGCGCGTGTGGCTCGGGATGGTCGCGGCCCTCGCCGGGCTGGTGGTCGTCGTGCTCGGGGTCCGGTATGCCGACGACAGCAAGCCCGGCATGGTGGACGCGCGGATCGGGGCCGCGGTGGACGGTGCGGGGCTGCCGTGGCGGCACGTCGCTCTGGCCACGGACTTCTTGGGGGAGCCCGGGGGAGCGGCGATGCTGGTCGTGGCCACCGTGACGGGCTGCCTGCTGCTTCGGCGTCCTCGCGCGGCGGTGCTCGTCGTTGTCGGCGTCGGCATGGCCGTGGGGACGGCGACGCTGCTCAAGTCCCTGGTGGGGCGCACCATCCACGACGGGAACCTGTCCTACCCGAGCGGGCACACCGCCTTCCTCACCGCGCTCGCCCTCGTGGTGGCGCTGCTCGCGACCGGCCGGCTCGGCCTCGGCAGGACGGCCGGCACGTCACTCGTGCTCGCCGCGGCGCTGGTGGCCGGCGCCGCCATGGGCTGGGCGCAGGTCGCCCTGGGTGCCCACTACCCGACCGACGTCCTCGGCGGCTGGTGCACCGCGCTGGCGGTGATACCGGCGACCGCGTGGCTGGTCGACCGGACGGCCGACGCGGTTCTCCGTAAGCGCCGCTGACGTTACGTCACGCCAAGCGGCGGAATACGGGCTTCACCGGTCGTCCTGCCAGCCAGGGGGTGGGGTCGGCGGCCTCCAGTGCCTTCCGGTACACCGCACATGCCTGGGCCACCACGTCGACGGTGTGATCGATGTCGGCGTCGCCGAGCGCGCTGCTCACCACGAACGACGGGGCCAGCACCCCGCCCGCGAGGAGCCGGCGCAGGAACAGGGTGCGGTACTGCTGCGACGGCTGCCCGTTCTCGTCGAGGGTGGCGAAGACCAGGTTGCTGGCCCGGCCTCGGACGGCGATGTGGTCGCCGACGCCCATGGTGGCCGCGGCGTCGCGGACACCGGCGGCCAACCGCTCGCCGAGGGTGTGCAGCCGCGCGGTGACGCCCTCTTCGACGTAGGTGGTGAGCACGGCCATCGCGGCTGCCAGGGAGTGCGTTTCCGCACCGTGCGTGGTGGACAGCAGGAACACCCGGTCGCCGGAGTGACGCTGCCCGCCCAGCTCCATCAGATCGCGGCGCCCGGCCAGCGCGGAGACCGCGAATCCGTTGCCCAGCGCCTTGCCGAACGTGGAGAGGTCGGGGACGACGCCGTACAGGCCCTGGGCGCCCGCCTCGGACCAGCGGAAGCCGGTGATCATCTCGTCGAAGACGAGTACGCAGCCGTGCCGGTCGGCCAGCTCGCGCAGGCCGGCGAGGTACCCGGGCGGGGGCTCGGTGTGGGTGGCGGGTTCGAGGATCAGACAGGCGATTTCGTCCTGGTACCGGGTGAGCAGTTCCTCCGTGGCGGCCAGGTCCCCGTACGGGAACGCCACGGTGAGCTCGCTGGTCGCGGCCGGAACGCCGGCGGACATCGGCGTGGTGCCGATGAACCAGTCGTCGACGGAGAAGAACGGATGGTCGGCGCAGATCGCCACCCGCGGGCGCCCGGTGGCGGCGCGGGCGAGGCGCACCGCGGCGGTGGTGGCGTCGGAGCCGTTCTTCGCGAACTTCACCATCTCGGCGGTCGGCACCGTGGCCAGGAAACGTTCCGCGGCCTCGACCTCCACGATGGACGGACGGACGAAGTTGCTGCCGCGGTCGAGTTCCCGCCGCACCGCCTCGATGACGCGTGGGTGGGCATGGCCGAGGCTGACGGACCGCAGGCCGGAGCCGTACTCGACGTAGCGGTTGCCGTCGACGTCCCACACGTGGGCACCGCGGCCGTGGCTGATGACCGGGGCCAGGTTTTCGGGGTACTGGTCGTCGGCCTTGGCGTAGGTGTGCGCGCCCCCGGGGATCAGGGCGTGCAGCCGCTCGTTCGCCAGCCGCGACCGGGGCAGGAGGAACTCTTCGGTGTTTTCGGTGGCCACGCCGACCTCAACTCCCTTTTTGCTTGAGGACCTCGGCGAGGCTCGGCGCCTCCCGGTCCCGCTGGGACATCGATGTGACCGGCAGCGGCCAGGGGATGGCGAGCTCCGGGTCGTCGAAGGCGATCGTCACATCCTCGGCCGGATCGTGCGGGCGGTCGATCCGGTACGAGGTGTCGGCGGTTTCGGTCAGCGCCTGGAAGCCGTGCGCGCACCCCGCCGGGATGTACAGGGTCATCTGCGTCTCGTCGGACAGCTCGAAGAAGGCCCGGTTGCGGTATGTCGGCGAGTCCGTCCGCAGGTCCACGACGACGTCGAAGATCCTCCCGTACGAGCACCGCACCAGCTTGGCCTCGCCGGCGCCGGAGCGCAGGTGCAGGCCGCGCAGCACGCCCCGGACCGAGCGGGACAGGCTGTCCTGGACGAAGGCGTCCGGGTCGAGGCCCACCGAGCGGACCACATCCGCGTCGAAGGTGCGGCAGAAGAAGCCGCGATCGTCGGCGTACGGCGTCGGCTCGAACAGGTACGCGCCGACGATCGCCGGGACTTCGGTCGCTTTCATGGAGACTCCTGACGAGCGCGGGCATGGGCATGGTCGGCCGCCGGGAACAGGGCCGCGGTCAAGGCGGTGAACTGGTGCTCAAGCTGCCGGGCGGCGGCCAGGTTCCGCTCGGCGAGGGTCCGCCGCAGCTCGGCCGATCGCCGCTCCAGGTCCCGGAACTGTTCGAGCAGCCGGTCGGCGTCGACCTCGCGCGCCGGATGGCGGTACGCGGCAAGGCCCATCCGCGCCATGAGCGCGTCGCTCTTCGCCGCATAGCTGAGAGCGAGTGTCGGCGTGCCGACCTTCAGCGCGCAGATCAGGTTGTGGTAGCGGATCGCCACCACGGTGTCGGCAGCCGCCGTCTCCTTCATCAGGTCGGCAAGCGAGGCCGTCTCGGCTGCGGTGACCAGCGGCGAGTCCACCGCGTCAAGGATCGCGGCGACCACCGACGCATCGCACTTGTCGCCGGTGAGCAGCCGGACGGGCCTGCCGTCCTCGACCAGTGCGCGCACGAACCGGATCGTCCCGTCGAGGTAGCGCCGGTGGATCTCCTCGGCGCGGGCGCGGTCGTCGTTGCCGCCGTGGAAGTCCATGACGCCGACGCAGACTTGGCCCGGCCGCCCTGAGGGAGCGCTCCCGGGCGGCGTCGGCAGGGCGAACGCGAGGTCCGGGTGGACCTCGTCGCGCGCGGTGTCCACGCCCATCGCCCGCATCGCGTCGCGGGACTGGGCGTCCCGGTACGAGCGGTACGCGGCCAGCCGCGCCGACCAGCGCACCAGGGTTCGGGTCGGCCGGTTGCCGATCGCGGCGGCGCCGACGCCGACCAGCGCGACCCGGGTGCCGAACAGCCGGCCACTCGCGCAGAGCAGGAACAGCGAGTACGGGAAGCCCCACGGCCGCAGCGGCAGCGTGGCCTCCAGGACGCCCATGCCCGGCACGATCACCACGTCGTGCCGGCGCACCCAGGCGGCGGTGCGGAAGACGTCGACGAGTTTGCCCAGACCCTTCGCCGCGATCGCGCCCGCACGTGACGCGGTCCGGTACTCCGCGCGGTTCCAGTGCAGCCGCGTGGCGGGGATCCCGAACCGGGTCGTCACGGCCTCGGGCCCGCCGCACAGCGCGTCCACGACCGCCTCCGGGTGTTCGGCGCGGAGATACCCCAGCACGGCCTCGAGCGACCCGTCGTTGCCGAGGTTGCCGGAGCCGAGCAGGCCGAACACCCCGACGCGCACCGGGGTTTCGTTCGCAGGCGTCATGCCCGCCTCCCTTCACGGCCGGCGACGAGGGCGTCGACGGAGACCGTGAGCAGGGCCGGGTCGACCGGGGCGCGGTCCTCGACCCGCTCGCCGGCGCCCGGCCGGACCCGGCTGGTCATCCACGCGGCCAGGTGGCGGTAGCACGCGCGCCGGTCGGCCGGGGACAACGGCGCCCGCCGGATCGCCGAGGCGAAGCCCCAGACGTACTCGGCGAGCAGCCGGGGCGTCGGGTGCAGCGGGCCTGCCCGGCGCGGGTCCAGGTTGACGCACCGGGACCGCTTGGAAGGGTTCGCCCGCTCGGCGCGGGTGGGGTGATCGCGGCGGAAGTACATCAGCTCCGGCACCTGGTGGAAGGGCCCGTGCAGGGTGATCTCGGCGACGAACGTGCGGTCCGCGTGGTGGTAGCTGTCCATCGGTTTCACCCGGCGCAGCATGTCGGCCCGCAGCACCCCGTAGAAGTCGTCGCCACCCGGCTCGAACAGCAGACTGCGGAAGCGCTCCGGCGGGTGCGGCGAGTCGGTGGCGAGCCCGTACTCGTACGGGACCTTCACCTGGCCGTCGCCGTCGATGACCGCCTGGCCGGTGTGCGCGAGGATCACGTCCGGCCGCTCGTCCAGCGCCTCCACGCAGCGCCGCAGCAGGTCCCGGGCGTACAGGTCGTCGTGCGAGGCCCACTTGAACAGCTCGCCGCGGGACTCGGCGAACACATGGTTGTGGTTCGGCGTGGCTCCGATGTTCCGGGGCAGCCGGAGGTACCGGATGCGTGAGTCCTGCGCGGCGTACGTGCGGCAGATGTCCTGGGTCCCGTCGGTCGAGGCGTTGTCGGAGATGATCAGCTCGAAGTCCTCGTAGGTCTGGCCGAGCAGGGCGTCGAGCGACTCGGCCAGGTATTCCTCGCCGTTGTACACGGGCAGGCCGATGCTCAGCCTGGGTCGGTCGGTCATGAGGTCCTCACTTCGGGTGTGGGGGTGTGGTGGCGCTCGCGCAGGGCGGACCGCAGTTGCAGCCACCACACGGCTGAACTGCTCAACGTCGCGGCGGCGACGCCCCAGGCCGAGCCGACGGCGCCGGCGACGGCCGCCCCGCCGAGCCCGCCGCCGACGTAACCGGCGGAGGCGAACAGCTGGCAGCGCAGGCTGCGCCGGGCCGCGGCGAGTGCGCGCAGCCCGGCCGCCGCGCCGGTGCCGAGGCCGGCGCCCGCGACGCCGAGCGTGATCGGCACGATGAGCTGCGAGGCGGAGGGCCAGACGCCGCCGAGCATCAGCTCGCCGAGCCGGTCCGGCATCAGCAGCAGCGCCACGCCCCAGAGCAGCGCGGCGGCGGCCTGCCCTCCGCCCAGCAGGAGACAGAACGTGCCGAGGCGGTGTGGGGCCTGCCGCAGCACCCGTGCCGCCTCCGGGACGGTGACCAGGGACAGCCCCATCAGCACCGCGAGGAACGGGCCCATCAGGAGCTCGGCGCCCCGCACCGCACCCACCGCGCCGAGCCCGACGATCGCGCCGAGCCCGTACGCCCGCAGCTGGCTCGCGCCGCTGAGGGCGACGTTCTCGACCAGGTACCGGTAGCCGAGATCGCGCTGCTCACGAAGCCACCCGCGCGCCTCGGGCATCCGGGGCCGGATGCCGGACTGGAGGCAGCCGTACCCCGCGGCCACCGCGGCGGACGCCCCCCAGGCGAGCAGATACGCGGCCACGCTGCCCACGCGGGCCGCCACCACCATGGCCGGGACGAGCGCGACGCCCCACACGAGGTCGTTGACGAACGCCTTCCGCCCGTTGCCGGCGGCGAAGAACGCGAACCGCCAGGCGTCCTGAAGCAGCAGCGCCGGCAGCACGACGCCGAGGACGGCGAACGCGGACCCCACGCTGCCGCCGAGGGCGAGCCCGACCACCAAGCAGGGCGCGCCGAGGGCGGCACCGAGGCCGAGCGCGGTACCCGAGGACCGGGCCACCGCCGCGCGCCAGGACGCGGCCGGCACACCGCTGAAGCGCACCACGAGCGGGTCGGTGGCCAGCCCGCGGGAGACGTTGAGCACCACGCCGTAGGTCACCCAGGCCAGGCTGAACACGCCGAACGCGGCCACCCCCAGCGAGCGGGCCACATAGATCCCCACCACGAAGTTGGACATGCTGGAGGCCGCCTGGTCGGCCAGTCCCCAGGACAGCCGGCCGACCATGGCCCGCTTGGCGGTCGGGGCCGCCGGTGCCGTCGCCTTCTGCCCCTCGGCGGTCATCGGCGTCATGCCTTGATCAGCCCGGCGCCGTGCAGGGCGCCGGCCGCGGCGGCGACGGTGTCGAACGGCAGCCCGGACCGCTCGGCGACGTCCAGCAGACTGTGCTCGCCGTCGGAGAGACTGAGCACCCAGAGCATGGCCATCTCGGCCTGCTTCGCGTCGCTGCGGCCGCCGAGCGAGTCGTACAACCCGCGCCGGCCCAGCTGCGGCTCGCCGTAGGGGCTGAGGTTGACGTACCGCCGGTTGCGGTCAAGGACGGCGAATGCCTCGCGGCAGACGGCGAGCGTGTCCGCCATCGCCTCCGGGGAGACGAAGTCCGGGTTGTCCGCCGAGGTGTGGTACTCGGGGTAGCCGGCGTACGGGGTCCGGCTGAGCGAACCCACGCCGAGATCGAACCCGGGCGAGCAGTACTGCCGCTCGTCATAGCCGTACGGAGTGAACTCGGCGACGCGGTGCGGGCGTTCGGACGCGGTCAGCACGTGCCGCATCACCCGGTCGATCTCCGCGTCGCCGCGCCTGCTCTGCTTGTACGTCAGCTGGCCCAGGTCACCGGCGCAGGCCAGCACCAGGCCGTGCTTGACCCTTCCCCGAGCTCTCGGCTCCGCTCGAGCAGGGGATACCCCATCGATCCGCTCCGCGTTGCGTGCCAGCCAGGTGATCGCTCCGATGGTTCCGGGCGCGAAGATGAACCGGTAGGTGTAGTACGGCGTTTGCTCGGCCAGCGCCCGCGCCAGGAACGTCGCCACCGCGATGCCCGCCAGGTTGTCGTTGGCCAGCGACGGGTGGCAGACGTGGCAGGAGACGATCACCTCGTCGGCGATCTGCCCGGGGACCACGTGCTCGGCGTAGGTGAGGTGGCCGTCGGCGAGAGTGGAGTCGACGCACACCTCGTAGTCGCCGTCCGGGAGCGCGTCCAAGGTGTCCTGGGCCAGACAGAAACCCCACTCCGGCTTGTAGTAGCTGGTGCGGTACGGCACCCAGCTCGGGTGGTCCGGCAGGGTGTGCAGGTGCGCCCGGAGCTCGGCCAGCGGCATGGTCGCCGACACCGGCACGCTGTAGCCGAGCACGTGCAGGTTGGACGCGGCGAAGTCGACGACCCGGTTGCCGGCGGCATCGGCGATGTACGCGTCCCGGATGTTCCACTCCTGCGGCACCGTCCAGTCGAGCACCTGAGTCCCGGTCGACACCTCGTGCACCCGCAGAGGGATGTACTCGCCGACGATCGCCAGGGTGGCGCGCACACCGTCGCCGGTGATGCTCCGGCACAGCGGGTACAGCCGCTCCACCAGCGCGTGCATCTCCTCGCCGGGCGCGGTCATCGGCGCCACCGCAGGGTGTTGTCGACGGCGCCGGCGTCGGACGCGGCGCGCAGCACGGCCAGCCGGGTGAAGCGTCGCTCGAAGTCCTCCCGGGTCAGCCCGTGTTTCCGGTAGGCGTCGGCGAGTTCGAGCGCGCCCTGCTTCACCGTCCACTCGCAGTCGAAGCCGGGTATCGCGGCGCGGAACCGGGAGAAGTCCACCCGGTACGACCGCGGATCGGCGCCGGTCTCCCCGGTGATCACCACCTTGGCGCCGGACACCGCCTCGGCCACCTGCTCGGCGATCTCGGCGACCGTGACGTTGTTGATCTCGCTGCCGATGTTGAACGCCCGGCCGTGCACGGCTTCCCGCGGCGCGACCAGCGCGGCCGCGAAGGCCCGTGCGATGTCGGCGGCGTGCACCAGCGGCCGCCAGGGGGTGCCGTCGGAGAGCACCAGCACCTCGCCGGACAGGAGCGCGTGGCCCACCAGGTTGTTCAGCACGATGTCGGCGCGCAGCCTGGGGGAGTAGCCGAAGGCGGTGGCGTTGCGCATGAACACCGGGCTGAAGTCGCCGTCGGACAGCGCGTGCAGGTCGTCCTCCACCCGCACCTTGGACTCCGCGTACGGCGTCACCGGGCGCAGCGGGGCGTCCTCGGCCACCAGGTCGTCACCGCCCGCGGCACCGTAGACCGAGCAGGTCGACGCGTACAGGAAGCGCCGCACTCCGGCGTCGCGGGCCAGCCGGGCCAGCCGCACGGACGCGTGGTGGTTGATGTCGTAGGTGAGGTCCGGCGCCAGCGCTCCCAGCGGGTCGTTGGACAGGGCGGCCAGGTGGATCACGGCGTCCACCCCGGCCACGTGTTCGGCCGTGACGTCGCGCAGGTCCACCCGATGGCCCGCCGGGTCCGCGGGAGGCGGGCCCAGCACGCAGTCGGCGAACAGGCCGGAGTCAAGGCCGACGACTTCGTGTCCGGCGGCGTTGAGTACCGGGGCCATCACGGTGCCCAGGTAGCCCTGGTGTCCGGTCAGCAGTACGCGCAAGGTTCATTCCCCCAGGTCGAGAGTGAGTTTGGTGACGGCGAACGCCTCGGCGTAGCGCGCGTGGCATTCGATGCCGCGGATCCGAGCGAGACCGAGGAATGCCTCCCGGTCGTACCAGGGCCGGTGCCGCTGCGAGGGGTAGTGCTCCTGGAGCAGCCGCACCTTCCGCTCGGCGATCTCCAGCGACAGCGGCTGGTACGCCGCCGGGCGGCCGAGATCGCCGTCCCACTTGACGATCTCGTAGCCGAGGACCAGGTGGTCGCGGAACGCGGTGGGTACCAGCTTCGCCAGGCCGCGGTGGTCCTGGTGTGCGTCCTCGGTGCGCGGGGCCAGCACGAGATCCGGCTCGGTCCGCTCGCGCAGCTCCTCGACCGCGGCCTTGGCCTCGTCCCAGTGCGTCGGCAGCCGGCCGTCCGGCAGCTTGAGTACGGTCAGCCGCAGGTCGGCACCCGGGCAGAAGGCGGCGAGCGCGGCCCGCTCCTCCTGCTCCCGCTCGCTGCCGCCGCCGGAGAGCACCAGCGCGTCGACGCGGATACCCGGCCGCGCGAGGCACAGCGTCAGCAGCGTGCCGCCGGCGCCGATGGCGATGTCGTCGCAGTGCGCGCCCAACGCGACGATCCGGTCCAGACGCCCGGCGCCGAGCCGGATCACGCCCGCGCTCCGGCGATGTCCCGCTCCCACACGGCCCACGGGCGGTCGCCCCGGGCGTAGGCGGCGTCGAGCGCCGCCCGCTCCTTCACGGTGTCGGTCGGCTTCCAGAAGCCGCGGTGCTGGTGCGCCACCAGCCGGCCGCGCTTGGCCAGTTGGGCGCATCCGTCAGCGACCAGGTCCCCGTTCTCCGGGATGTGGTCGAAGACCTCCTGGCGGAGCACGAAGTAGCCGCCGTTCTCCCACAGCGGCAGTTCGCTCACCGGGGTGATGCCTCCCACCAGGCCGTCCTCGCCCAGGTCCACGCAGTGGAACGAAGACTGCGGCGGCACCACCATCATCGACGCGCCGGCGTCGCGCCGGGCGAACCGGTCGATCATCTCCGGCAGCGGGGCGTCGGTGAGCACGTCGGCGTAGTTGGCGAGGAACATCTCGTCGCCGTCCAGGTGGTGCCGCACCCGGCGCAGCCGCTCCCCGATCGGTGACTCGGTGCCGGTCTGCGCGAACGTGATCGTCCAGTCGGCTATGTCGGTGGACAGCAGCTCGGTCCGCCCGCCCCGCAGCACGAAGTCGTTGGACGTCGTCTCCTCGTAGTTGAGGAAGAAGTTCTTGATGTGGTGGGCCCCGTATCCGAGGCACAGGATGAACTCCGTGTGCCCGAAGTGCGCGTAGTAGCGCATGACGTGCCAGATCAGCGGCCGGGGGCCGACCATCGCCATCGGCTTGGGCACGTCGTCCGCGGCACCGCTCCGCATCCGCATCCCGTAACCGCCGCAGAACAGAACGACCTTCATGCTGCTACCTCTTTCACGACGCGACCTCGACGATGCTCAGTTCCGGGATGGGGAAGACCAGACGGCCGCCCCAGGTGTGCACGAAGGACAGCTGCTCGACCAGCTCGGCCCGCAGGTTCCACGGGAGGACGAGGACGTAGTCCGGTCTGTCGGCGGCTATCTGCTCGGGCGGCAGGATCGGGATGCGGGTGCCCGGGGTGAACCTGCCGTGCTTGTAGGGGTTGCGGTCGACCGTGTACGGGAGCAGGTCGGGCCGGATGCCGCAGTGGTTCAGCAGGGTGTTGCCCTTGCCCGGGGCGCCGTAGCCGACCACCGTCTCACCGCGCTCGGCCACCTCGATGAGGAACCGCAGCAGGTCCCGGCGCACCTTGGCCACCCGATCGGAGAACTCGGTGTACCCGGACAGCTCCTGGAGCCCGGCGGCCTTCTCCCGGGCCAGCACGTCGGCCACCTGCCGGGTAGGCTCGCCCGCCACCTCGGCCGGCCGGGCCCACAGCCGGATCGAGCCGCCGTGCGTGGGCAGCAGCTCGACGTCCACGAGCGTGAGTCCGCCGCTCTCCAGCGCGCGGATCGCGGACGCGACCGTGTAGTACTGGAAGTGCTCGTGGTAGATCGTGTCGTACTGGTTCTCCTCGATCAGGGTCAGCAGGTGCTGCACTTCGATGGAGACCCAGCCGTCGTCGGCGACCAGGGCGCGCAGCCCCCGGGTGAACCCGACCACGTCGGGGATGTGCGCGTACACGTTGTTCGCCACGACCAGGTCCGCCGGGCCGTGCTCGGCGCGGACGGCCGAGCCGGTGTCCGGGGACAGGAACTCCGTGAGCGTGGGCACACCCGCGTCCCGCGCCACGGCGCCGACGTTCACCGACGGCTCGATGCCCAGGCAGCGGATCCCGCGGTCCACCACGTGCCTCAGCAGGTACCCGTCGTTGCTCGCGACCTCGACCACGAAGGAGTCGGGGCCGAGGCCCACCCGCTGCACGGCGTCGGCGACGTATGTGCGCGCGTGCTCCACCCAGGAGGTCGAGAAGGAGGAGAAGTACGCGTACTCGCTGAACGTCTCCTCCGGCGTGATCAGCGGCGGAATCTGCGCGAGCCAGCAGTCGGTGCAGACCCGCAGGTGCAGCGGGTACGCCGGTTCCGGCTGGTCCAGTTGGTCCGCGGCGAGAAAGCTCTCACATGGTGGCGTCGCCCCGAGATCGACGACGCTCGCCATCGCTTCCGAGCCGCAGAGTCGGCATTGTGTCATCTATTGCCCCCCATTGATTCCATCCGACCCGCGATCGCGGTGCGGTACCCCTCCACCAGGCGCTCCAGCCCGACGGCCGGGCTGAAGCCCTGCTCGTAACGGCGCCGGGCCGCCTGCCCCATCTCCCGGTTGCGCGCCGGCTCGGCCGTGATCCGGCGCAGGCCGGACGCGAGCGAGGCGGGCTCGCCAGGCCGGTGCAACAGCCCGGTCACCCCGTCCTCGACGAGTTCGACGAAGGCGCCGTGACCGGCGGCGACGGTCGGAACCCCCGCCGCCATCGCCTCCACGACCACCAGGCCGAACGCCTCCAGCCACGTCGAGGGAGCCACCACGGCGACCGACCGCGCGATGGCCTGCCGGCACTCCGCCGTGTCGTACAGGCCGACGTAACGCACGTCGTCCCGGCCCGCCCCCCAGGCGGTCACCTCTCGCTCCAGCGGCCCCGCGCCGGCGATCACGAGCGGCACGCCCACACCGCCGCTCGCGGCGATCTCGTCCCACGCGGCCATGAGCAGCCGCACGCCCTTGGCCTCCGCGAGCCGGCCGAGGTAGAGCAGATGCTCGCCGGCGCCCGAGCGGCGGGTGTCAGTGTCGGGCACGAAGTTGTGCTTCACCGCCAGCCGCTCGGCCGGCATGCCGGCCCGCACCAGGACCTCGCGCTGCGCCGCGGAGATGCAGAAGAACCGCTCCACGCCGGACCACCACCGCCGCCGGTTGACCGACAGGCTGACCGCGAGCGGCACCGTCGCCAGCCGGGAGCTCCGGTAGCAGCCGTGCCGGACGGCGGGCAGCGGCGCCGAACCGACGCACTCGGTGCACGGCCGGCCGTCCCGTTGCAGCGTGCCGGGCGGGCAGACCTGGGTGTAGTTGTGCAGCGTGGCGACGGCGGGCACGCCGGCGTCGGCGCAGGCGGCCAGCACCGCGGGCGACAGGAGCGGGAAGACGTTGTGGACGTGGACCACGTCCGGCCGCTCGGTGCGGAGCCGGGCGGCGAGCTCCGTGCGGACCCGCGGGTTCCAGGGCACCAGCAGGGGCACCGCGGCCTTGCCCGGGAGGGAACGGGCGGCGATGTCGTCGCTGCGCCGCTCGAACAGCTCGACCCGGTGGCCGGCCGCGCGCAGCAGCTCCACCTCCTGGTCGACGACCTTGTTCTCCCCGCTCGGCTGCGCCGAGGAGTAGCGGTTGTGCACTACGAGGACGTGAATGTCGTGCATGCTCAAGGGACCTCCGATCTGCGGGCCCATCGCGGGACGCGTCGAGGAACTTCGGGCGCCGGAACGGGCGTGGCCGCGGCAGGCGCCGCCAGCAGCGAGGCGGCGACGGCCAGATGCAGCAGATACGGCGAGGCGTCGCCCAGCCCGGCCTCGGTGTACGACGCGATCGCGCAGTAGCTGATCAGGAAGATCGCGCAGGCCCTCTGCAGCGACGGCGGCCGCAGTAACGCGACGCCGCCCAGCACGATGATGACCGCCGCCACCAACGCGATGCCGATCAGACCCTGCTCGTTGTAGACGGCCAGCCAGCTGTTGTCGATCGGCAGCCCGCCGAACGACTTGTCACCCAGGCCCACGCCGAACACCTGCTCCGCGGTCGTCCGGTCCGCTGCCAGCAGGGCGTCCCAGACCTTGGCCCGACCGGTGAGGCTGGAGAAGTTCTCCTTGCTCTGTCCGCGCAGGAACCACGCCTGGAGCACGGAACCGAGCGCCACCGCGGCCACCGCGGCGCACAGCACCGCCCAGCTGAAGAACCGGCGGGCGGCGGCGCTGGTCAGGATGAGCGAGGCGATCGCCAACGCCAGCCCGATGAACAGGCCGAGCGTGGCCGTCCGGGTATGGGTCAGCGCGAGCAGGACGAGTGACGGCACGATGACCAGTGCCGCGCTCGCCCTGTCGGTCCGGCGGCCCAGTACGAGCAGCACGGTGAGCCCGATGATCACCGCGGCGTACTGTCCGATCTGCGGCGGCGTGAGCGGCCACAACGCGCCGACCAGCCGCCCGCCGTAGAGCCCGGGCATGGCCGCGCCCGGCGAGACGACCAGGCCGGCGGCCACCGACCCGAGCACCGCGAAGTACATCCGGATGTGGTGCCGGACGAACGTCAGGTCGCCGTCCCACCAGCGGCCGACCAGCCACAGCGTGCCGACGAAGAGAGCCAGCCGGGCGCACCGGAACAGCGCGCCGAATCCGGACTCCAGGTGCGCACTGGAGATCACGCTCGGCACCAGCAGCAGGGTGAGCAGGAACAGATAGGCGCTGGGTCGGATGCGCAGCCGGAGATTGAGAGCGAGCGCCAGCGCGAACGCGGCGACCAGCGCGCCCATGGTGACCAACTGGATGAGGGAGCGGGGCAGCGGGATGATGGTCTTCGCCCCGGCGGAGCCGAGCGTGTTGAGGACCAGCAGCCCCCAGACCGTCCCGACGATCTTCGACGTGTGGGTCGAGTGGCCGGCGCTCATCTCAACCACCGTCCCGTGCACGGAAGGTGCTGCCCGCGTCCTGCTGGTACGGCGTGCTCTGCCACTGCCAGGAGTCAAGTATCCGGCTCGGGTCGTGGGCGATGAACTTCCACGGTCCGAGGTAGACGTTGTCGTGCCAGCGGTTGTGCTGCTTGCGGGTGATCGCCTCGGCCACCCGCTCGCCCTGGTACGGAGACCAGTCCGGATAGGTGCCGTAGTTGGCCAGCACCGCCATCCGGTCGCACTTCGCCGTGCAGTCGACGACGGACTTGTCCAGCACGAAGCGGTTGCCGTGGATGTCCACCCGCTGGGTCTTCCACCGGCAGTCGGCGTAGAGCGGTGCGGTGGCGATCGCCGGCTGTGCGCAGCGGTCGGTGTGCTTCACCAGCAACGTGCAGTCCCCGGACGAGGTGTTGGCCGGGCTGTTGCAGAACCGGTCGGCGTTTTCCCACAGGGTGATCCCGGACCAGTTGTTCTCCAGCACGTTCCGGTAGATCTCGATCTTGTCCGTGCGGGCTCGGATCCGTGGTTCGCCTCCGGACTCGGACAGGTAGACGGTCGCGAACGGGAAGTTGTCTCCGCGGTCGGCGTACCTGCGGCCCTCGACCCAGTTGTTCCGCCGGATCGTGTTGTTCCGGATGACCGCGTTGTAGCTGGTCTCGTAGATCAGCGCGGCACCGTCGTTGGCCTCGAGGACGTTGTTCTCGATGCGGAAGTCGTTGTTGTTGGTGTCCGCCCATAACCCGGTTCCGCGGTTGTCGTGCACCCAGTTGCCGCGCACGTCGGCTCCGTTGACGGCCCAGAACTTGACGCCTCCGGTGCAGCCGCAGCCCGGCCGCCGCCGCTCCCAGTCGTCCCTGTTGTTGCCCACGATCTCGTTGCCCTCGACCACCAGGTCGCTGATACGGCCGGTGGACTTGTAGGCGTTCATGCCGTACTGACCGTTGCCGCGCAGGCAGCTGGCGTGGACCCGCTGGTGGGCACCGGCCATCAGCCCGGCGCCGGAGTTGTTCTGGATCGTCGCGTGCTCGATCACCCACCCGTCGGCCGAGTCATGGTTGACCACGCCCTCGTCATGCGGCGCGACGAAACCCTGCACGGTCAGATAGCGGATGGTGACGTCGCGGGCGGTGCCGCCGAACGCGTACTGGTTGGTCTTCCGGCCGTCGAGCACCGCGCCCGGCGCGCCGAGGTAGCTGTTCCCCTCCTTGGGAATGACCTGGGCGTAGCGGTCCGGCCCGAGCCTGTGCTTGCCCGGTCGAAGCCAGAACGTGGTGTTCGGAGGGCTGCTCCTGGTCTTCGCGGCCAGGTCACCGGCCACCCCGGGGTCGACCGTCACCGCCCCCGCCGGCGCCTTCGCCGGCCCGGCCGCGGGCTTGGCGCACACCCGGGCCACGGACGTGGACGGCGCAGCGGGCGGCTTCGGCCGCGCGTCCGGCGTGCTCTCACAGCCGGTCGCCGCCAGCAGGGCCAGCGCCAGCGGTGCCGCCGGTAACGCCCAGTGCCGCCACTTGATCCCCAAGCGTCCTCCCTAGCCGTGGAACCTGAGTACGGTGGTGAACTCCCCCAACAGCGCAGCGCCGTCGGCGAAGCCGGTGCCGACCAGCGTGGTGGTGGGTTCCTTGCGCCCGAAGCCGGCGGAGTACCAGCCCAGCGGCGGGTCACTCTCGCCGCGATGCGCCCGCCAGCGCAGCTGCCCGGGCAGGTCGAGCACCGCGGAGCGGTCCTCGCCGTCCCGGGTCCAGGTGAGCGATGCCCGGTTTCCCACCAGGTCCGCGGCGATCGCCGGGCCGAGGTGGAACGCCAGGTGCACGGCCCGGCGCGGGCCGCGCACCTCGTCGACCACCCTCAGCTCCTTGGCCGCGGCCGTCAGCTCCACCCGGCGGCGGTGCACGGAGGGCTGGTAACCGTCGTGCTCGGCACACCAGCGGGCCGTCCCCCGGTCGGAGGCGCCGGATGCGTCCGCGACCAGGACGCGGCTGCGGGCATGCCGGGTCCACAGGAACGGGCCGCCGGAGACGGACTGGTCACCGCCGTCCATTCGCAGGGTGTTGTGGCCGAGGGTCGACCGGAAGTACTGCCGCCACTCGGGCTGCCCGTGGTAGCAGTACGTCCCCGGGTCGGCGAGCACATCGACCCCGTCGTGCCGGACCTCCACGGACAGCGCGTCCGCGTGAGCATGCGCGGCGATGGACAGGAATCCGTGCGGACCACCGTCGCAGCGGCACCAGATCTCCGCCGGACCGCGCAGGATGGTGAGCCCCGCGTCGGCGAAATGAGCCGGTCGGCTCGGCGGGCGGGACACGGCCGGCGCGGTTCCGTCTTTCGAGTACGGCCGGATGAGCGCGGCCAGCAGCGGGGTGCGCACATCGGTGCCGGTCACCGTCGGCCACCAGGCGAGCCGGCCGAACACGGCGTCCCCGGTGGCCAGCAGCGAGGCCCAGCGGTCGGTGCCCGCGCCGTCCACGACCAGACCGTGCCCGTCGTCCGCGTCCCCCTGGCGCGGCGGCCGTAGCCGGTTGTCCACGATGGCCGCGAGCGCGTCGGTCATCCGCAGCAGCACCAGCCGGATCGAGGCGGGGACCGGCACGCCCGCGGCATCCGCCTCGGCCACCGCGGCCAGGCCGAGCTCCAGCACCAAGCCGTGATACTCGGTGGCCAGCTCGCGGTTGAGGCCGGAGCCGAAGGTATTGCTGCGCAGCTGCCGCTCCAGCGACCGCAGCGCGTCGGCTCGCAGGCGCGCCGAGGAGGGGAACCACCCGAACGCGCAGGCCGCGGCGAACTGCCCGGCGGCCTCGGCGATGACGTGGTTGTTCGCCGAAGACCCCCGGCTGGGGAAGGCGGCCAGCCAGCGCTGGTGGTGCCAGATCTGGTTCAGCGCCACCGGGTTGCCCTCGAACAGCCCGGCCGCGCCCGGCCAGCCGTCGAGCAGCCGACGGATCCACACCCAGGACAGCAGCCGGATCCCCAGCTCGATGCCGCTGGTCCAGTGCACCCCGCGCAGCGGCGCGTTGCCCGCCCACCACGACCGCAGGTGCTCGGCCACTCGCTCGGCGTACCGCTCGTCCCCGGTGATCGCGTAGGCGGCGGCGAGCTGGGTGAGGTACTGATGCCGGGACGGCTCCCAGATCTGCTTGATGTCCCCGACCGCGTCCTCGTCCCGGTACGGCACGTCGAAGGCGTAGCCCCACGGAGCCCGGCGCCCGGTCTTCGGGTCGTACCACCAGTCCGGGTCGGCCAGGTCGTCGCGGACCACCCCGAAAAACTCGGCGTGCCCGGCCATCAGCCGGTCCGCCTCGGCGATGAGACGTTTCGCGGCGTCCGGTGGCACCGCGGCGATCGTCCCCGCGGGCAGCGCCGCGGTGAACCGCGCGCCGGTCACGCTCGGGCAGTCCGGCCGCGCCGACCGCCACCGCCGCCTGCGCACCGCGTCGCCCACCCGGCCGCCGACCTCCCGCGGTCCCATCCGGGACAGCCGCCGCAGGTACCAGCTCGGGCTCCCCGAGTTCACAGTCATCGCGCCCTCGCCAACGTCACCGGTGCGCCGCCGGCCAGGCCGGTCTGCACGGCGAGGGTGGCCGCCGTGGTGGCGACCAGCGACTCCAGCGGCACCGGCATCGGCCCGCCGGTCCGCACGGCCTCGAGGAACGCGTCCAGCTCGGCGCGCTGGCCCTTGTCCCGGGCCTTGGGCAGCCGAGAACTGATCCACCGCTTGCGGCCGTCGTACACAGCGGCACGGACGAAGTCGTCGAGCCGCAGCGCGCGGCCGTCCGCGACCAGGTCCAGCGTCTCCTTGGGGAAGCCGGCCGGGCCGGTGGTGACGTAGCTGAGGGTGGCGGTGGACCCGCCCGGGTAGCGCAGCACAACCTGAATGTCACCGCTGTCCTCGTTGCCGGGCGTGGAGAGCGCATACACCGAGACCGGGTCGGCCTCGAGCAGCCAGCTCGCCGTGTCGATGAAGTGCCCGCCCTCGCCGGCGAACCGCGAGCCCTCGGTGCCTTGCTGGAGGTACCAGCTGCCGTGGTCCAGCCGGCCCGCGTTGACCAGGTAGCGGACGTGTCCAGGCCCGGTCCGGGCGCCGAACCGCTTCCTGGCCTCATTGAGCAGCGGTGCGAACCGGCGGTTGAAGCCCACCTGCAGCCGGTCGTTGCCGGACTCCTCCACCGCCGCGAGCACGCAGACCAGTTCGTCCTCGGTGAGGGCCAGGGGCTTCTCCACGAACACCGCCTTGCCGGCCAGCAGCGCCCTTTGGGTCAGTTCGGCGTGCGAGCTGTGGCGGGTGACCACGAACACCGCGTCGATGGACGGGTCGCCGAGCACGGCGTCGAGATCGGTGGTCGCCTCGGCGAAGCCGAACTTCCGCTTCGCGTTGGCCGCGGACAGCGCCGTCGTGGTGACGACCGTGGACAACTCGACGCCGTCGCGCCGCGCCAGATGCGGCAGCAGCATCGACGTCGCGTAGTTTCCCGCGCCGGCGAACGCCAGCCGCACCGGCACCTTGGCGGACCGGGCCGGGGCGGACACTCCGCCGCCGGCTCTCGTCACCGCGGGCATGGCAACCGCCGGGGCCTCCGTTTCCGCAGCTCGGTCGGGGCGGTCGGGGTACCGGAACAGCACAGCCACGGCCTTCAGGTCGCCGTCCTTCAGGCGCTGGTACGTCTCGACGGCGTCATCGAAGTCGGCTATCCGGGAGACCAAGGGCTCCACGTCGACGCGGCCGCGGGCGAGGAGATCGAGGAAACACGCCAGATTGCGGCGCTCGGTCCAGCGCACGTAGCCGATCGGGTAATCCCGCCCCTCCAGCTCGTACTCCGGGTCGTAGCGCCCGGGGCCGTAACTGCGGGAGAACCGGACGTCGAGCTCCTTCTCGTAGTACGCGTTCCACGGCAGGTCCAGGCGGCACTTGCCGATGTCGACGACCCGGCCGCGGTCCCGGCACAGCCGGGCGGCCAGCTCCACGGGCTGGTTGCTGCCACCGCCGGCGGCCAGATACACCTGGTCCACGCCGTGACCGCCGGTGAGTTCGGCGACGGAGTTCTCCACGGCCGCGGAGGCGGGATCGCCGCAGGCCGCCGCGCCCAGGCGCTCGGCGAGCTCGCAGCGCACCGGGTCGGGGTCGACCCCGACGACGCGGACCCCCGAGGCGGCCAGCAACTGCACCACCAGCTGCCCGATCAACCCGAGGCCGATGACCAGCGCCACGTCGCCGAGCTGCGGCTCGCCGCGGCGGACGCCCTGCATCGCGATCGACCCGACGGTGCCGAAGGCCGCGTGCCGCGGCGCGAGACCGTCCGGCACCCGGGCGTAGAGGTTCTTCGGCACCCAGTTCAGCTCGGCGTGCAGCGCGTGCTCATTGCCGGCGCAGGCCACGAGGTCGCCGACCTTCACATCGTCGATCCCGGAGCCGACCTGCTCGACCACCCCGCACAGCGAGTAGCCCAGCGGCGTGTAGGAGTCCAGCTTGCCCATCACCTTGCGGTAGGTGGCGCCCACCCCGTTGGTGGCCACGCTCTGCACGACCTTGGCCACCTGGTCCGGCCGGGAGCGGGCCTTGCCCAGCATCGACATGCCGGCCTCGGACACCTTCATGAGCTCGGTCCCGGTGGAGATCAGCGAGTAGGCGCTGCGGACCAGCACACCGCCCGGCTTGCACCCCGGCACCGGCACGTCGAGCAGCGCCAGCTCGCCGCTCTTGTAGTTCTGCACAACCTGTTTCACCCGAACTCCTCTGATTCCTAAGCCGTTAACCGAGTGCTCTGGCCGGACCCAGAGGTCGCGTCGCGATACCAGTACTCGAGGGTCAGCACATGCCACAGATGCTTGGAGAAGTCCCGCTGCCCGGCGGCGTCCTCGGCGGCCATGCGTGCCAGCGCGTCGCGGCGCAGAAGCCCGGAGTTGACGAGCACGCCGTCGTGCACCACCTCTCGTACCAGCGGGGCCAGATCCCGGCTCATCCAGGCCCGCAGCGGGGCGCTGAACAGGCCCTTGGGCCGGTAGACGATCTCCCGGGGCAGGATCGAGGTGGCCGCCTCCTTGAGGACGGCCTTGCCCTGCCGTCCGACGATCTTGCGATCACCGGGCACGGCGAACGCCGCCCTGACCACCTCGACGTCCACATACGGCACCCGCACCTCGGTCGACGCGGCCATGCTCGACCGGTCCGTGTACGTGAGGTTCAGGCCCGGCAGGAACATCCGGGCGTCGCCCAGGCACATGCGGTTGACGAAGTCGTCGAGGTCGTTGTCCTGGTAGATATCCGCGTGCTCGGTCAGCACGTCCTCGACCGTGCCGGCCAGGTCCGGATCGACCAGGGCGAGCAGCTCGTCCTGGTCGTACATGGTGTAGCTGCGCCGGAACGCGGTCTCCTCCGGCAGATCGGCGAAGGAGAGGAACCGCTTCGCGAAGCGCACCGACCGGTACCCCCGGCGGGCCGTGGCGACCGGCAGCCGGTCCACGGCCCTGGACAGGCCGCGCCGCAGGGGCCGCGGGACGCGCTGGTAGCGCAGCGCGATCAGATTGGCCAGGTGCTTGCGGTACCCGGCGAACAGCTCGTCGGCGCCCATCCCCGAGAGCATCACCTTGACCCCGGCCTCCCGGGCGGCCGAGCAGATCAGGAACGTGTTGATCGCGGCGGGGTCGCCGATCGGCTCGTCCAGGTGGTACGTCATCCGCGGCAGCAGTTCGAGCACGTTCGGAGCGATCTCGATCTCATGCAGGTCGACACCGAACCGCTCGGCCACCCGCCGGGCATAGCGCAGGTCGTCCGGCATCGCCTCGAACCTGGCGTCCTCGGCGCGGAACCCGATCGTGTAAGCGGAGATCCCGGGTTGGTCGCGGGCCGCCAGCGCGGTCAGGTAGCTGGAGTCGAGACCGCCGGAGAGGAAGGTCGCCACGGGTACGTCGGAGAGCAGGTGGCGCCGAGTCGACTCCTCGACGATGGCGGCGACATCCGGCTGCTCGCCGCCCCGGGCCCGCTCCCGGGCCTCGGCGGCGACGTCCTTCAGGTGCCAGTACCGGCCGCGCTCCACCCGGCCGTCGGGTCGGCACCTCAGCCAGCTCCCCGGCGGCAGCTTCTCCGCTTCGCGGAACGCGCACCGTGAGTCCGGCACCCAGTAGTACAGCAGCGAGGCCACCAGCGCCGCATGGTCCACCTCCAGCGACCCGCCGGTCCCGGCGGCGAGCGCCTTGAGCTCGGAGGCGAACACCAGACCCTCGCCGCGCCGGATCAGGAACAGCGGCTTGATACCGAGCTGGTCGCGGGCGAGCACCAGGTCACCGGTTCGCTCGTCGAAGATCCCGAACGCGAACATGCCGCGCAGCCGGGGCAGGCAGTCCGTGCCCCAGCGGCGCCAGGCCTCCAGCAGCACCTCGGTGTCGGAGGTACCGCGGAAGCGCACCCCGGCGGCCGCCAACTCGGCCCGCAGCTCGGGCGCGTTGTACAGCTCGCCGTTGTACGTCAGGACGAGGCCGCCCGAGACCATCGGCTGGGCGCCGGTCTCGGACAGGTCGATGATGGCCAGCCGGCGGTGCCCGAGGTGCACTTCGCCGTCACCGGCGGGGTGGCTGTACCGGCCCGCCCCGTCCGGACCGCGGTGGGCGAGGGTTTCGGTGAGCCGGTCGGTCACGACCTTCCCGTCCGGCCATCGGTAAGTGCCTGCGATGCCACACATGTCCTACCGCGCCTCCTGGTCGCTGTCCGGGACCCGTCCCGCCCACATCGGCAGCCGCTCCGTCCGCCGCCGGCCCGTCCCGTTCTGCCGGGCCGGCCGCTCGTTCTGGCCGCGCAGCCCGGTGTGCGGCCCGTCCCACAGCGTGCCGTCGGTCCGGTCACGCGGATCGGGGTCGATCAGCACCACACCGACCACCGGAATGCCCTGGTCCGCGAGGTGCCGCGCCACGGTGTGCAGCCATGCGGCGCTGCCGTGCCCGGCACGCACGACGAGCACGGTCCGGGCGCCGAGGTACTGGAGGTCGGTCCACGCCGTGCCGGGCGCCACCGAGCCGACGCCGAACCGGCGTTCCTCATGAGACACGGCCGCGGCACGCTCGCCGCTGACCACGGTCGGGTCTCCTGGTTTCTGGCGGCGGCCCGCGAGCTGCGGGCCGGGCAGACCATCGATGATCACCACTGGCCCGTCCGGTGCCAGTGCCCCGGCGAGGTCCAGGGCGATCACGCTCGTGCTGCGCGCACAGCCGAGTTCCAGCAGCGACACCGGTTCCGCGGAGCCGCGCACGGTGCGGGCCAGGGACGTGGTGAGCCTCGTCCGTGCCGCCCGGATCCGTCGGCGCTGCCACAGCCTGCCCGACCGGCGGGGCAGCTCCGCGATGACCGAGGCGCCCAGGTTCGCCGCGATGTCCCGGCGCAGCACGGGGCGGTCCGCCACCACCACACCGACCGCGGCCACCGCGAGCCCGAGGACGAGACCGAGGACGAGCCCGATCGCGGCGTTGGTGGCAGCGGTCCTGGGCAGGGAGTGCCGCACCGCGCGCGGGGCGTCCACGATCTGCGTGCCGGCGATGACCCGGGGCGTGCCGATGCGCGCCTCCGCGGCGCGCTGGCCGAAATCGGTGATCCGCGAGGTGAGCTCGGCCCGGCGGGCGAAGAGCGACTCCATGTTCGCCGACGCCTTCGGCCCGCTCTCCGGCGATCCGTCCTCGATCGCCTTGTTGACCTGGGCGAGTTCGTCCCGCATTCGGTCACGCTGGTCGAGCAGGGTCTTGGCCTCGGCGTTCGCGGATTCCCGTATGCGCCGCACATGGTCCGCGACGAACGCGTCGGCCAGCGCCTTGGCGCGGGCCATCGCCTCCGCGTCGCTGTCACCCGTCACATTGATCTGGAGCAGGTTGTTGGTCAAGCCGGTACCCCCGTAGTCCTGCATGAAGTCCTCCGGTTTTTCCGGGGACCCGAGGGACTTCAGGGCCTTACCGGCGATCCGCGTGGTGTGCAGCAGCGCGACGTCGGTGCGGATCAGCGTTCCGGGGTCGTTCGGCTGGTCCTCCTGATGCGCGACCAGCACCTTGGTCACCGCGGTCGGCGGTGGCGGCAGCAGGACCGCCACCGCCACGCCGACGAGCAGCCCCAGCAGCGCCATGGAGCACCAGAGGCGGCGCCGCCTCCGCACCGCCACCACCAGCGCCTGTAGATCCAGCAGCGGAGCGGCGGCCGACGACTCCGAAGTCGTACTCGTCGTCACCCTGAACCTTCCGTCGCGTGGTCGCGGGCCGCGAGCACCGGCGTGGCGGGATCCCGAGGACGGTCGGCAGCCCGCGTCGGACGGGCCCGGACCGTGCCGGCGAGGACGATGCCGACGACCTCGTGCCCCGCGTCCGCACACGCCTCGGCGATGCCGGCGAGCTCCCCTGCGGTCCAGCTGCCCGCGCTGAGCACGACCAGGACACCGGACTCGTTGTCGCGGTCCGGCACCATCGGCTGGGACACCGAAACCCCCACCATCCGCAGCATGGTTGGGGAGGGGCCGCTCTCGGCCTCGGCGACGAGCTGCCCGGCGGCCCGGCGGGCGATCTCGTCGCCGTCCGGGACGGCAACCAGCAGCCGCCGGGGGGCCGGCAGCTGGTCCCGGAGGCGGGCGCACACCCGCCGGTAGCGGATCCGCCTGCCGGTCTCGTCGCCGGACGTCCGCGGGGTCGGTATGTCCCACCGGCTGTCGACGCCCAGCAGCCGGCGGATCCGGGCCCACGCGCCACGGCCTTCCGGCCGGTGTGCGCGCCGTTCACCAGGTACGTCGACGGTACCCAGCAGCACCGAGCCCAGCGCCGCGGCGATCTCCGGTTCGGTGCGCAGCCGGCCACTCATCCGTGCGGCGGTGAGATGGCCGATGACCGCGAGCAGGAAGAACAGCAGCGCCCCGGCGACGATGAGCTGCATCCTCGTCGGCGGTGCCTCGCCGGCCGGCCGGGCCGCCGGCCCCATGACGACCATGTTGGCCTTGTTGGCGGCCGGGTCGGCCTGGTCCAGCTTGTTGACGGCCTCCTGGAGTGTGGTGCGCAGCTTCGTCAGCTCGGTGCGGGTCTGCACGCTCTCCACGGTCTGCCCCGGATCCGCCGCATCGGCCAGCTCGGTGATGCGGCGGCTGGTCTTCGCCACCATCTGCCGCAGCGCCTCGGGCCGCGTCGCCGCTTCGGGGTCGGTGTTGTCGCCCACGATCCGCGCGGCGAACGTGACGAACTGCTGGGCCATCTGGTCGGAGAGTCTCTGTGCGCGCTCCGGGGTGTCGGCCGTGCCCGAGATCTTGATGATGTTCCCGTCGGCGGCCTTGGCACTCACCCGATCCCGCAGCTCGCTGCCGCTGACCCCGTGCCAGCCGAGCGTGGCGGCCGCGCGGTCGACCACCACCGAACTGGTCGCGATCTCCACCTGGGTCAGCAGCTCGCGCTCCTGCCACGCCCCAGGCAGCAGTACCGATGCCGACGTCGTGTAACGCGGCGGAAACAGCAAAGAGGTGCCGTAGCCGACGAGCGCGCCCACCACGGCGAGGATGATGAGGAACCGCCGGCGCCGACGGATAATCCGCCCGATCGTGACCAGGCGTATCGTGTCATCGCTCAACGGCGCGGCCTCTTCCCTGCCCGGTCCGGGTCGCCCGCCGACACCGGAGCGTGGCCACGGCAGGCAGCGGCGTAGGCGGCGAGCAGCGACGCTTGCGAGTTCCGCCAGGAGAGCGAACCACTGATCCGCTCCTGGCCGATCTTGCCCATCCGGGTGCGCTGCTCCGGATCGTCCAGCAGCAGCGCGATGAGCCCCGCGAACTCGGCCTCGTCGTTGGCGGGCGCGTAGACGGCGGCGTCACCGGCGGAGACCCGCGCCTCCCGGAGGTCGAACGAGACGATCGGCCGGCCCATCACCATGTACTCCAGGACCTTGTTCATGGTCGACACGTCGTTGAGCGGATTGTGCGGGTCGGGGGAGAGGCACACGTCCGCGGTGGACAGGTAGCGCACCAGGTCGGCGTCCGGAATGCGCCCGGTGAACTGCACCTGCTCCGAGAGCCCGAGCCGCCGGGACAGCTCCACCATCGCGTCAAAGGTGTCCCCGCCGCCGACGAACACCGCATGCCAGTCGGTCCGCCCGAGCTCGTCACGCAGCTTCGCGAGCGCCCGCAAGGCGTAGTCGACGCCGTCCTGCGGGCCCATGACGCCGAGGTAGCACAGCAGATGAGGCTTGCCGCGCTTCAGCTCCGGCTCGGGCGATACGGGGTGGAACCGGTCGATGTCGGGCGCGCTGCGCACCACGAAAACGTCCTCCGGCCGCCGACCGCCACGGCGCACCGCGACGTCCCGATAGCTCTCGTTCGTGGCGAGCACGACGTCCGCGGCCCGGTAGGTCCGCCGTTCCAGCGCACACACGGCGCGGTAGAGCAGATCCTCGCCGCGGCCGAACCGGGAGAGATACAGCTCGGGTACCAGGTCGTGCTGGTCGAAGACGAACCGCGCGCCGCGCCGCTTCAGCCACAGTGCCGGCAGGAACAGCAGGTCGGGCGGGTTGCAGGCGTGGACCACATCGACCGGGCCGACCTTCCGGGCCAGCCGGACCGTATGCCACAGCGCCGATCCGTACTCGCGCAGATAGCCGGCCGGCCCTCCGGTGGCCGCGCGCAACGGGTAGCGGTGGATCCGCACCCCGTCGATCTCCGCCTCCGGCTCCGTGTCCCGCTTTGTCCCCCGCGGACAGATGACGTGCACCGTCCAGCCCGCGTCGCGCAGCGTCGTGCACTCCTGCCACACCCGCCGGTCGAACGGCACCGACAGGTTCTCCACCAGGATCAGCGCGCGCCGGTCCGGCCGGTCGCCGCTGACCGTGTCACCAAACGATGTGTCACCAAGCAAGGCCCATGTACCCCGGTTCGGCCCGGCGCGCCTCGGCGTCGGGAAGGCGGATGAGGTCGACAATCACCGGGCCGTCGCCATGGGGCAGCGCCGACAGTACGGCCGGATCCCCGGTCCCGACCAGGCACACCTCGGCGTGCTCGAGCACCTCGTCGACGGAGTCCGCGAGCAGCTGCGCGAGGTGCGGCAGCCGGGTCTCGATGTACTCGCGGTTCGCGCCGATCAGCCGGGAGAGGCTCACGTTGGCGTCGTAGATCCGCAGGTCGTAACCCTTGCCGAAGAGCCTCTCCGCCAGCTCGACGAGCGGGCTCTCGCGGAGGTCGTCGGTGCCGGGCTTGAAGGACAACCCGAACATTCCCACCCGGCGCTTGCCGGTGCGCTCGACCAGCTCCACCGCGCGTTGCAGATGTTCGGAGTTGGAGGGCAGCACATGGGCGAGGATGGGCACCGAGACGTCGGCCCGCTGCGCCGCGTGGACCAGGCTGCGCAGGTCCTTGGGCAGGCAGGAGCCACCGAAGGCGAAGCCGGGCCGCAGGTAGGCGGGGCTGATGTTCAGTTTGCGGTCGGCCAGGAACACGTCCATCACCTGGTGCGAGTCCACCCCGAGCGCCTGGCACACCGCGCCCAGCTCGTTCGCGAAGCCGATCTTGAGGCCGTGGAACGCGTTGTCCGCGTATTTGATCGCCTCGGCCGTCGGGACCGGCACCCGGAACACCTCGCCGGGCAAGTCGTCGTACAGCGCCGCCACCACGTCGCCGCTCGCCGGGTCGAGCTCGCCGATGACGGTCTTGGGCGGGTCGAAGAAGTCCCGCACACTCGTGCCCTCGCGCAGGAACTCCGGGTTGACCGCGACCCCGATGTCCACCCCGGCCGTGCCGCCGACGTACTTCTCCAGGATCGGTACCAGCAGGTTCAGGCAGGTGCCCGGGAGCATGGTGCTGCGGAACACGACGGTGTGCCGGCCCCCCTGCTGGGCCCTCTCGGCCAGCACGGCGCCGATCTGCTCGGTGACCCGCTCCAAGTACGTGGTGCACAGGCCACCGTTGGGCTCCGACGGCGTGCCCACGCAGACCAGCGACACCTCGCTGCCCATGATGGCCTCGCGGACGTCGCCGGTGGCGCGTAACGCCCCGGTCCGCACGACCTCGGCGATGAGCTCGCCGATCCGCTCCTCGACCACCGGGGCCTTGCCGTCGTTGACCAGGTCGACCTTCACCTGGTTCACGTCCACCCCGATGACCTCGTGACCCATGCCGGCCAGGCACGCGGCCGACACGCAGCCCACGTAGCCGAGCCCGAAAACGCTGACTCTCATGACTCGTTCCTCCCCCCAGGCAGGCCCCTCCGGCCTGCGATCCGTGCGTTGGCGCCACCGTTGAGTTGCGGCCCCCCGCGTTATCAGTAGGCCCCCTGCCCTTGGAGCACCGCACGCAGCGTCTTCCACAAGATCACTGTGTCGAGCGCGAGCGACCAGTCCTCCACGTACCGCAGGTCGAGGCGGACCGCCTCCTCCCACGGCAGGTCGCTGCGTCCGCTGATCTGCCACAGGCCGGTGAGTCCGGGCTTGACCAGCAGCCGCCGCCGGATGTCCGGGCCGTACGCGGCGGACTCCTCCGGTAACGGAGGCCGCGGACCGACGAGCGACATCGATCCGGTGAGCACGTTGAAAAGCTGCGGGAGCTCGTCGATCGAGTACCGGCGCAGCACTGCTCCCACCCTGGTCACCCGCGGATCCCGGCGGAGCTTGAACAGCAGGCCGGCGCCCTCGTTGAGGTCGGCCAGCTCGGCACGTGCCCCGTCAGCCCCGGCGACCATGGTGCGGAACTTGAGAATGGTGAACTCGCGGCCGTCCTTGCCGACCCTGCGCTGGCGGTAGAACGCCCCACCCCGACTGTCCACCAGCACGAGCAGCCCGACGAACACCATCAGCGGCGCGAACAGCATCAGCAGGATCGCCGCGCCCATCCGGTCGACGACCCCTTTGACCGCCCGGCGGCCCCCGGTGAAGGTCGGCATGCTGACCCGCAGCAACGGGATCCCGAGCACCGCGTCGACGTGCAGCCGCGGGCCGGCCACCTCCATCAGCACGGGGGCCACGATCATCTCGGCGTCGCTGCCTTCGAGGTTCCAGGCCAGCCGCTGGAGCCGGTCCGGTGTCCAGTGCGGGTCCGGTGTGACCGCGACGACACGGTAGCCGTCGCGGCGGACGTGGCCCGCGACGTCCGTCAGTCGGCCGACGACCGGCACTCCGTCCAGGTGGTCACCGTCGAGCCCGAGACCGTCCGTCGTGCACACCGCTTCCACCCGCCAGCCGAGGTGCGGGAACTTGCGGGTCCGGGTGATCAGGTCGCGTACGGTGGCCGGGCTCCCGGCAGCGAGCACCGGTCTCAGGCACCGTCCCTCCTTGCGCTCTCTGTGCAGCCAGAGGCGCAGCAGATATCGCGCGGTCATGGTGGTGAGCGCGATCGCGGGGATCGCGACGAAGATCCAGAGCTTGATGTTGCGCGAGGTGAGGGCGATCCCGCCGAGCGCCAGGACGACGGTCGCCGTGAACAGCGAGCGTCCGAGCCGGCGGAATTCCTCGGCGCCCTGGCCGAGTACGGCCGGAGCCCACGACCGGCTCACCGCAAGCGCCCCCAGCACCAGCAGCTCGGTGCCGAATGCGAGAATTCCCCATTTCTCGTGCCAGTTGGCCGCGTCCCGGGCCCCGAAGAAGTTGCCGATCGCCGCCACCACGAAGGCGGTGGCCACGGTATCGCTGGTGATCACGGTACGGCGGTACCGCTGCTCCCAGTCGATCGCGGGCTGACTGATTGCCCCGTCCGCCAGACGCCCGCGCGCTGACGGAAACGGGCTGACTAATCCCCCTCGCCGCACAGAACCCCCCAGGTCCCCAGTGATTCGACGTGTTCGCCCAACACTGTTCCTCCCCCTCGGGAGGCCCCCGCCTCCCGTACTGTCCCTCCCCTCGGGAGGCCCCCGCCCCCCGCGCCGCGCTGTTCCTCCCCCCGGGAGGCCCCCGCCCCCCCGCATGACATCCCGGCTATCTCAGCGCTACTTGAACAACCCACCCTGGCGGCAGCAGGCTCGCCTGCCCCGCCAGCCCCTCGAGTTGCGGCGTGCGCCGGAACCCGTCGAAACCTCGGGTGCTCCCCGCACCCAAGGCCCCTCTCGGGCCCAAAGAACTGATCCACCCCCACGTCTGGCGCCGGGGAGGCGACTGCTGGCCTTCCGTAGCGCCGGACCTATAGATCATTAGTGGTCGCCTCGTGCCCGAACGGCTGAAGCACGGTCAATCTAGACCATCGGGGCCGGTGTGTAGAGAGGATGTGTGTAAATTGTGCGCAAGCTTTGAGACAGGATCCACCGATCGTCGACCGCCTACGTCGGCCTTGACGCCACCGGAGGGGGTGCGGACAAACTCAGATATCGATCCTGGACCGGTCGAGCGTGGCAGCGGAGCTGGTGATGAACTCCTTGCGGGGAGCCACGTCGTTGCCCATCAGCAGGTCGAACACGCCTTCCGCGGCTTCCAGGTCGGAGAGGTTGATCCGGCGCAGGGTGCGGTGGCGCGGGTCCATGGTGGTCTCGGCCAGCTGGTCGGCGTCCATCTCACCGAGGCCCTTGTAGCGCTGGATCGAGTCCTTGTACCGGATGTTCTCGCTCTGGAACTCGAGCAGCTTGTCGCGCAGCTCGCGGTCGGAGTACGTGTAGACGTACTTGTCCTGGCCCTTCTTCGGCTGGATCAGCTCGACGCGGTGCAGCGGCGGCACGGCGGCGAAGACACGGCCGGCCTCGACCATGGGCCGCATGTAGCGGTGGAACAGCGTCAGGAGCAGGGTGCGGATGTGGGAGCCGTCCACATCGGCGTCGGTCATCATGATGATCTTGCCGTAGCGTGCCGCGTCCAGATCGAAGGTCCGCCCGGAACCGGCTCCTATCACCTGGATGATCGCGCCGCACTCGGCGTTCTTCAGCATGTCCGTGACGGACGACTTCTGGACGTTGAGAATCTTGCCGCGGATCGGCAGCAGCGCCTGGAACTCGGAGTTCCGGGCGAGCTTCGCCGTGCCGAGCGCGGAGTCCCCCTCGACGATGAACAGCTCGCTGCGGTCGACGTCATCGCTGCGGCAGTCGGCGAGCTTGGCGGGCAGGGCGGAGGACTCCAGGGCCGTCTTGCGGCGCTGCGTGTCCTTGTGCCGGCGGGCGGCGATGCGCGTCCTGGCGGCGGCGACGGCCTTCTCCATGACCACACGGGCCTGCTGGGCCGCGTCACGCTTGGTGGAGGTCAGGAACGCCTTGAGTTCCTTGCTGATCACGGTGTTGACGATGCGGCGGGCCGCCGAGGTGCCGAGGACCTCCTTGGTCTGGCCCTCGAACTGGGGCTCGGCGAGACGGATCGTGACGACCGCCGTGAGCCCCTCCAGGGCGTCGTCCTTGGCGATGTCGTCCTCGGCGACGCGCAGGAGCTTCTTGGCCCGCAGCACCTCGTTCATCGTCTTGGCCACCGCCTGCTCGAAGCCGGTGACGTGGGTGCCGCCCTTGGGGGTGGCGATGATGTTGACGAACGACTTGACGATGGTGTCGTAGCCGGTGCCCCAGCGCAGTGCGACGTCCACGCCGAGTTCCCGGGTGACCTCGGTGGGCGTCATCTGGCCGTGGTCGTCCAGGACGGGCACCGTCTCCTTGAAGCTGCCCTGCCCGCTGAAGCGGAGCACGTCGCAGACCGGCCTGTCGCTCGCCAGGAACTCGCAGAACTCGCTGATGCCGCCGTCGAAGCGGAAGGACTCCTCGCCCTTGCTGCCGCCCTCGCCGAGGCCGTACTCGTCGCGGACGACGATGGTCAGGCCGGGCACCAGGAACACCGTCTGGCGGGCCCGCTGGTGCAGTGTGTCGAGGGAGAGCCTGGCGTCCTTGAGGAAGATCTGTCGGTCGGCCCAGTAGCGTACGCGCGTGCCGGTGCGGGCCTTGGGGATTCTGGTGGTCTGGCGCAGGCCTTGGGCGGGGGTGAAGGAGGCGTCGGGTCCGGGGCCGGTGTAGGTGCCGGGTGTGCCGCGGCGGAAGTTGATGGCGTGAGTGCGGCCGTGGAGGTCGACCTCGATGTCCAGCCGCGCGGAGAGGGCGTTGACCACGGAGGCGCCGACGCCGTGCAGGCCACCGGAAGCGGCGTAGGAGCCGCCGCCGAATTTTCCGCCGGCGTGGAGTTTGGTGTAGGCGATCTCGACTCCGGACAGGCCGGTGCGGGGTTCGGTGTCCACGGGGATGCCGCGGCCGTTGTCGGTGACTTCCGCGGAGCCGTCGTCGTGGAGGATGACCTCGATGTGGTCGCAGGCACCGACCAGGGCTTCGTCGACCGCGTTGTCGATGATCTCCCACAGGCAGTGCATCAGGCCGCGGCTGTCGCTGGATCCGATGTACATGCCGGGGCGTTTGCGTACGGCTTCGAGTCCTTCGAGCACCATCAGGTGCCGTGCGGTGTAGTCGGATCCGTCCTGAGGGCGGCTGCCGGCGGCCGGGACGGGGAGTGTGCTCACGCGGTGCTCTCCTGGGCGACAGAGGGGGGTGGTGGGGCTTCGGGTCGGGCGTCCGAGAGGGGCGGGAGGCCAGTGCCCAGGGTCAGATGTCGAGGAAGCGGACGTCCTTGGCGTTGCGCTGGATGAAGTGGCGGCGGGCTTCGACGTCCTCGCCCATCAGGACGGAGAAGAGGCCGTCGGCGACGGCTGCGTCATCGAGGGTGACCTGGCCCAGGACGCGGTGGTCGGGGTCCATGGTGGTGACGCGCAGTTCCTCGGCGTTCATCTCGCCCAGGCCCTTGAAGCGCTGGATGGAGTCGTCCTTGATCCGGCGGCCGTCCTGCCGGCCCCGTTCCAGGAGCATGTTGCGTTCGCGGTCGGAGTAGGCGTATTCGACGTGATCACGGCTCCACTTGATCTTGTAGAGCGGGGGGCGGGAGAGGTAGACGTGGCCCTCCTCGATCAGTGGCCGCATGAAGCGGAACAGGAAGGTGAGCAGCAGGGTGTTGATGTGCTGGCCGTCGACGTCGGCGTCCGCCATCAAGATGATCTTGTGGTAACGGAGCTTGGCGATGTCGAAGTCCTCGTGCACGCCCGTGCCGAACGCGGAGATGATCGCCTGGATCTCCTGGTTGTGCAGGATTTTGTCGATCCGGGCCTTCTCCACGTTGAGGATCTTGCCGCGGATCGGGAGGATCGCCTGGTACTGCGGGTTGCGGCCGGATTTGGCCGAACCGCCGGCGGAGTCTCCTTCCACGATGAAGATCTCCGACATCGCCGGGTCGTTCGACTGGCAGTCGGACAGCTTGCCCGGCAGCGACGCCGTTTCCAGCAGGCCCTTGCGGCGGGTCAGGTCGCGCGCCTTGCGGGCCGCGACCCGGGCCGTGGCCGCCTGGACGGCCTTGCGCACGATGTCCGCGGCCTCGTTCGGGTTGCGGTCGAACCAGTCGCTCAGGTGCTCGTGGACGATCTTCTGCACGAAGGTGCGCGCCTCGGTGTTGCCGAGTTTGGTCTTGGTCTGGCCCTCGAACTGCGGCTCGCCGAGCTTGACCGAGATGATCGCGGTCAGGCCCTCGCGGATGTCCTCGCCGGAGAGGTTGACGTCCTTTTCCCGCAGCAGCTTCTTCTCCCGCGCGTAGCGGTTGACCACGGTGGTCAGGGCCGTGCGGAAACCCTCCTCGTGGGTGCCGCCCTCATGGGTGTGGATGGCGTTGGCGTAGGAGTACACGCTGTCGGTGTACTGGCCGTTCCACTGCAGGGCCACCTCGGCCGACAGCAGCCGTTCCGTGTCCTCGGCGGCGATGGTGATGACCGAGGGATGGACCGGTTCGCCCTTGCGGGCATTGAGGTAGGCGACGAAGTCGGTGATGCCGCCGTCGTAGCGGTAGGAGACCGTCTTCGCCGCCGGGTCCGAGTCGGCTTCGTCGGCCGCGGCCGTCGCGCGCGCGGAGGGCCGTTCGTCGGTGAGGGTCAGGGTGAGCCCGCGGTTGAGGAAGGCCATCTCCTGGAATCGCCTGGCCAGCGTCTCGAAGGAGTATTCGGTGGTCTCGAAGATGCCGCCGTCTGCCCAGAACGTCAGGGAGGTGCCCGTCCGGGAGGTGGGCTCGTGACGGACCAGTGGGGCGGTGGGAGTGCCGTCCCTGTAGTCCTGCGTCCACCGGTAGCCGTCGGTCCGGATCTCCGCCGACAGCCGGGTCGACAGCGCGTTGACCACCGACAGGCCCACACCGTGCAGACCGCCGGAGACCGCGTACCCGCCGCCCCCGAACTTCCCGCCCGCGTGCAGCACGGTCAGCACCACCTCGACGGCCGGCCGCTTCTCCACCGGGTGCATCCCCACCGGGATGCCGCGGCCGTTGTCGACCACCCGCACCCCGCCGTCGGCCAGGATCGTTACGTCGATCCGGTCGGCCACCCCCGCGAGCGCCTCGTCCACGGAGTTGTCCACGAGCTCCTGCACCAGGTGGTGCAGCCCGCGCTCGCCCGTGGAGCCGATGTACATCCCGGGCCGCTTGCGCACCGCGTCCAGGCCTTCCAGAACTGTGATCGCGTTGGCGTCGTACGACGCCGTCCCGGCATGGCCGGGCTGCTGGGATTCGGGGGTACCGCTGGCGGTGCGAGTGTCGTAAGTGGTCACAGATGCTCTCTTTCGGGCATGGCAGACCGCGCTCCCACACGACGGTGCGGGAGCGGCCGGACAGCTGGCGAAGACAGGACGCGGCAGCCCAAACAGGGCCCCGGGGCTCACGGGCCTCGGGACCGTCGACTACCGGGACGCTGTCCAGGATACCGGAGATGCCCCTTGTTGATGGGGCGAGAGCACCTCCATGCGCCGCTGTGGGGCTCCCGCGCTGCCTGGGTCAATCCCCCCTGCCTTGGATCCCTGAAAATGCGACAGGGGGCTGTCCGGGGGCCTCCTTGGCGCCTTGCCGCGTAGCGCCGCAGGCGCTATTTCCGGCGTGACTCTCCGCGGTCACCGGTCGCGCCGCGTCAGGCCGCCGGCCGGGGGCCGCCGGCCGGGGGCCGGCGGCCTGTTGGCCGAGGGCGGTCTCTACCGGCCCGACGCGCGGAATCCGGGGATCCGCAGCCTGGCGGGGCCCGGCGCCTTCCCAGCCGTCGTGAGCGCGAGACCGGGGAAGAGCCAGAGCGTGTAGCCGACACACAGTGCGTTCGCCACAAGGCCGGTGGCCCACAGAGCCGCAGTCAGCAGGTTCACGGTCATGACAGATCGCCGTCCTCCCGCGGTGGCTCCACCTCGCCCCAGCGGTCCCCTTCCGCCGCGCTCTTTCGGCGCCGGCGGGTCAGCCGACGGCCGATCCGGCCGAACGCCCCCGGCCGGTTCCAGGCCCGGAACTCTTCCGCCCAGCGGACACCCGTACGTTCCAGGCACCGCTCGACGGCGGCGATATCAGTCTCGGACAGGTCTCGCGCCACCGGACGGAGCACCGAGTCCAGCAGCTCTGCACGCGTCTCCTGCCAGGCCCCGCCGGCTTGAGGGTGCGAACTCCAGGTATGGAAGCACTCGGCCGCATACGCGGGGTCGGTCCGCAGCCGGTCACGCACCGGCCGGGATCGGGCCACGCGGCCGTACGCGCCGATGAGGTCGGGATCGCGGCTGTGGATGAGTGCGTACAGCTCTCCGTCCGGGCAATCGGTGGACAGCAGCCGGTATGCGAGAGCCCCGAAGGCGTGCTCGACAACGTTGCGTTCCACCGGTTCCGCCGCCGCCCGGAGTGACATCGCCCGGTCGGTCCAGCCCGGGCCCGCCGAGCCGCTCCGCAGATCGCGTGCCAGCTCCAGGAGGAGCAGGGAGGCGCGCTGGCGCGGTGTCAGATTCTCGGTGAAGCAGCGCAGCAGGTTCTGGGCGAGATCGGGTACGTCCAGATCGTCCTCCGGCCCTTCGAGCGCGGCCCTGAGCAGGCTGGGCCAGGTACCCGCCGCGAGGTGGGTGTCCGACCCGGCCTCGACCAGCATCAGCCGCGCTTCCCCGGCGGTGGGCGTACTGTCCTGCCAGATCAGCCGGACTGCCGTGCGCAGGACGAGCGGATCGGCGAACATCGAGACTCCGCTCGCACGCACCACGGCGTTCAGCACGCCGACTCGGTCGCCGCCGCCCGCTGTCACCCGCGGCGCCTCGGCGCACATCCGCAGATGAGGCAGGGCCTGGCTCTCCGCGAAGCGGAGCGGGATCCGCGTCAGCAGCCGGGCCGCGGCGAGCGGATCGCCGGCGGCCAGTTCGTCGAGCCTGCCGAGCAGGGTGGTCCGCAACGTGAAGTGTTCCTCCACCGCGAGGCGTACCGCGGGAGTGTGCGCCTCCTCCGGAGCAGCCAGCATCTCGTGGGCCAGCCTGCGCGCCACCTCCGGCAGCAGGTCCGAGCAGTCCACCCCGAGCAGGTCCGCGATGCGCAGCAGCTCCAAGGGGCGTGAGGCGCCCCGACCGCCGTCCGCCACGCCCGCGCGCAGGTCCGGCGCCAGTTCGCCGGCGAGACGTTGGCGCAGTTCCTCGGTGAGGGCGTCGGGGCGCAGGGCGTGCAGCCCGGGCACCGACCCGGGCGAGCAAACAGCCTCGGTGAGCACCAGCGCGGCGAGCGGCGCGATGGAGGCGACCGGTACACGGCCGTCGAGCGCCGTGAACAACCGGAACAGGGCCGCCCTTTCTGGATCCGTCCGGTCCCCGGCGGGCGCGCCCAGCGCCGCCACCAGACGGTGCAGTCGCTCCTCGCCCAGTGCCTCCCGGTGGCTGTGCGCCCAGTCCGCCGCCTCGGCGCGGCCGGTGGCGCCGAGCTCGAGCCCGGCGCACAGCGCGACGCAGGCGAGCGGGCCGGGGGCGAAGCGGTCGTCCGCGAGCGAGGCCGCCTCCCGGAACAGCTCGGGGGCATCACCCAGCCAGATGACCGCGGCCGCCTCCGCCCAGGCGTCGGCCACCGGCTCCCGGGGCTTTCCGCCGGCGCAGTCGTGCACCCGGTAGCGATGGTCGTAGTCGGTCAGCCCCTGACCAACCTCCGGCAGTACGCCGATGACATGCTGCCGGGCGAGCTCCGGCCGCCTCGTATAGGTGGTGAAGGTCAGCCGCTGGGCGTCTTCGCGTGGCAGCACGGTGCTCGCCAGCGCGATCCACCGGGCCACATCTGCGCTGTTCCGCTCGATGACGATGATCCGGGGCGCGGACTCGTCCTGGCTCAGCCCGCGCAGATCGGCGAAGAAGCCCGCGAGCCACGGCGAGCGAGCGGCCGCGAACATCACCAAGCCGTCCCGGTCGAAGCGACCCGAGGCAGGCAGCGTTTCGAGCGGCTCCGGCACCCCGCCGTCCGGGGTGCGGCCGGCCCACTGGGGGGAACCCCAGGCGGTGATGGGCAGCGCCCCGCGCGGCGGTGTCGTGTCCGTGGGGAGATGCAGCGCGTGCGCATGGAAGTTGCCCCAGCGCCCGCTGTGGTCGACTCCCGTATAGACCGTACGGGCCAGCAGCCAACTTCCGTCCGAGAGTCGGCTGTAGCTGAACGCCTCGGGGAACGCGGCCAGCTCGGCGTCGGTGGGACGAGGAGGGGCATCGCGTGGCGGCTCATAGCCGATGAGCTGCTCGGCCTCCTTGAGCAGCGACGGGGGTAGCCCGGGGGTGAGCGCGGTGAACCGGAACCCCGAACCGTCCGGCCCCGGGGGCGCCGAGGTGTAGTGCAGCTGTGTCAGGCTCATGCTCCAGCCTCCCCGCCGGCCGACTTCCCGGGCTTCGTGGGTTCGTTCACGCGACGGAGTCCGCGCCCCCCGAGCAGCCACAGCAGCGTCGGATCCTCGACGCGCAGCGGCACAGCCACCGTCATCGGGGTGGTCATCGTCCACCGGAAGGGGGCAGCGCCTCGCCGATGTGGCGCAACCCCAGGACATGCTGCTGTGCCACAGGCTCCTGATCACGGTCTACCAGTGGTGACAGCGGCAATGCGGACAGAGCTCCGGGTAGCCCGAGGCGATGCCCGAACTCTGGCCCCACTGATCGTCCCCCTGCTCACGGTTGGTCTGTGCGAACGATTATCCCAGCAGATCTACTCCTGGAGTGTGAAGACTTTGCAGGATAGGACCGGGCTCGCCGGTGGGCTCGACTTCCACCAGGGGCGGGCCAGCCCGGGTTCAGGGCCGGTGCCGCCCGAAGCTGACGTAGGAGTAGGCGAACCCCTCGCCCGCGCGTGGTGCCCGGGTCCAGGATCGGGTGGTGAAGGTGCGGAGCCTGCCTTGGGTCAGCGCGAAGCGGGGGAGCGAGAGCCCGAGTTCGGCGTGCAAGGCCTCCAACACGTGCCGCTCGTAATCCAGTTCGGTGTCCTCCGGGCGGAACAGCAGTGCGGGGTCCAGGGCCTCGGGTATCGCGCCGGAGCGCTGTATCTCCGTACCCCGCACGGTGAACGCGTAGAGCTCCTCGCCCCCTTCGGCCATCGACAGGTGGAATGCGGCCGGGCGGTCACCGGAGGACGAGCTCCTCGGGTCGCGCCACACCACCACCGCGCGGCCGGACGAGGAGGCGGCCGGAGCGGGGGACAGGAACAGCTTGTTCAAATGGCGGGAGCCGCCGTCGAAGGCGAAGGCCCACGCTCCGGCGGTGCGGCCGACGGCGACCACGGCCCGGTCCTCCCAGAGTTCCACGCCCTCCCGCTCGTGGGGCCGGGGTGCCGGCCAGAACGCGTTGCGCGGATCCGCGGGCGCGCTCAGTTCGGCGCCCTCCTCGCCGATCAGGGCGGGCAGGCGGGCGGGGTCGATCCCCTCGACCCAGACACAGCGGTATCCGTCGCGCGGCCCCCGGTTCGCCGCGGGCTCAGTCAGCCAGGCGAGGCCCGGCGGGTCGAGATCGGGCACCGGATCGGGAGCGGGTCCCCGCTCCCCGGCCCGCGGTGTCGCCAGGATCTCCCGCCCACGCTCCGGGGTGATCAGCGGACCCAGGACCGGATCGGCGAGCAGACCGATCGGGGCGATCAGCCAGGGCCCGGGCGCCTCCCACCGCGGGAGCGCGTCCCGCAGCACCCGCCAGGCGGCGTCGGTCGCCCCCCAGCGGGCCGACTCCCAGGCCTCGGCGACGGCCCGGCCCCATGGGCCGGGAGGCGCGTAGCGATGGGTACCGTCGCGCATCGTGCTCAGTATGGCCTCGGCGGTCTTCCGAGCGGCCCCGCGGGCGGTCATCATCCCGAGCCAGTGGTCGTCCCCGCCCAGCCGCCACTCGCCGCGTGCCGGCGTCATGGCCTCCACGGGCAGAATCTCGGGCAGGTAGCGCGGGTCGGCCACCAGGTAGCCGTAATCCCGGGAACTGCGCGGGGCCAGCAGATGCCGGAGCTGGTTCAGCAGGACGGCGCTCCGTGGCCGTCCGAAGGCCAGCGCCTCCTCGAGCAGGGGCAGGGCCTCCTCGTACCGTCCGCGCAGGGCCAGCAGGCGGGCCTCCTCCACATGGGCGTCCTGGGCGCGCGTGGTCGCGTTCACGAAGTCGGGTCGCTCTGCCCGGTCGGAGTGGAAGTCGCGGTACATGGCCTCCATGTACGCCCGGAACGACGGGTAACGGTCCGGCAGTTCACCGCTCCAGCCCTTGTAGACGTAGAGCGCCCACTCGCCGTCCTGGTCGCTGTCGCCCGGGTCGAGCAGGGCGTGCGACATGTCGGAGTCCGTCTCCAGCCGTAGCGCCCGTTGCCACATCCCGGCCAGCAGGCCGTCTTCCTCGCGCGGGTTGTCGCCCAGACTTTCCTCGTACAGCGGGGTCATGCCGAACGGATCCTGGAACCAGTCGATGTCCGCGGCGCCGCCGAGCTGATAGACCCCGGCCGTCTCGTCCACGTGCCACCCGTCGCTCACGGCGAGGAACTCCCGGTACGAGGGCGGCAGCCGCCGTCCCAGCCGCTCCTCGGCCGCGGCGATCGCCGCCTCGTCCGCCCCGGGCCTTCCCAGGGGGACGACGGTCTGCCCGCCGTCCTCGTCCTCGTCCTCGTCCTCGTCCTCGCGCGGAGCCCACTCCTCCTGCCAGCGACCCAGGAATTCGTGCCAGTTGAAAGACTCGCCACTCATGGCCGGATGGTGTCATCCGACACCGACAACAGTGTCGGACAGCAGTGCAGCGACCGCCTCCGGGGCCTCGTGCATTGCGTCATGGCCGGTAGGGAGGTCATGGACCTGCCATTCGGGATCGGCTTGGAGCCGGGTGCGGAGTTCAGCGAACGGTTGGAGGCACTGCCTCTGACGATCAACGCCAAGCTGGACCGTGCCGCGCTGCCCGCCCCCGACCACGCGGTCGCCTCGACCTCGCAACTGCCCCGCAACGCCCGGGAAGAAGCCCTGTGCAAGCTGTTCGCCGACATCCTGGGGGTACCCGGTGTCAGCCGGGACGACAGTTTCTTCGAGTTGGGCGGGCACTCACTGCTCGCCATGCTCCTGGTCAACCGCGTCCGCGCGCAGTTCGGGACCGGTCTTGACCTCCAGACCGTCTTCGAGGCCCCCACAGTCGCCGAACTGGCGCCTCATCTGGACAACGGCCGACGCGCGCGCCCGGTACTGCGCCCGAGGGACAGATCCTGACTGACCGATCTGTGCTGGTGCGCTGGAAGTGGTGCCGAACCCACACCGCCCCGGTCAGCCACCACGGTGGTGCAGGCCGGTCTCGACCGCGCTGACCACCAGGCGGGCGGCGAGGACGATGAGCAGGACGTCGGCCGTCATCTGCGTTATGACGATGACGCGGGCGGTCTGTGAGTGGGCGGTGATGTCGCCGAAGCCCACGGTGCTGAACATGCTGAGGGCGAAGTACAGGGAGTCGGTCCGGGTGAGCGGCTCGCTGAAGCTGCGGGGTTCGGAGCGTTCGAGCAGGTAGTAGGTGGTGGCGAAGAGCAGGAGGAACAGGGGGAGGGTGGTGGCCAGTGCCTCGACCGCCCGCAGCCGGGGATACCGGGAGCGGGCGATCGCGCGGATCTGCCAGGTGAACAGGGCCAGCAGTCCCAGGAGCCCCAGGACGAGAGCCGTGGTTGCGCTGCCGGTGAGTCTCGGTCCCATGGGCAGCAGGTAGTAGGCGACGACAAGACCGGTCGCCGTCGACACGGCGCGCACTGCCGCCGGGAGTGTCGGCGCGCGTCCGAATGTCCCGGAGCGCCGGGGCCGGGGGGCGGATCCTTCCTCGGGCCGGGGGCTGGGGCCGCTCATGTCCTGGCATCACGTCCTGTCCGGGTGAGGCGGGCGGTGGGCAGGTGGCGAGTGAAGGCGAGGCCGGTGAGGGTGATGCCGGCGGTCGCCAGGATGGCGGCTCTCAGGCCGGCGAGCTGGGCGGCGGCGTAGTCGTCGACGAGCGCCTCGGTTTCGGACGGCGGCAGCCCCTCGCGCTCGGCGGCAGCGCGCACGTGGTCGGTGCTGACGAAGCTGATGCCGGCTTCGATGGCGATGCCGGTCTGCTGTCGTGCGGCTTCGGAAATCCGCGGGTTGTCGGCGATGAGGGAGGTGAAGGCGCCGGCGAGAGCGCCGATGAGGATGGCGCCGATCAGGGCGGTGCCGAGGGAGGAGCCCAGGTTCTGGGCGGTGTACTGCAGGCCGCCGACCTCGCTGCGTTCGGCCTCCCCCACGCTGGACTGGACGACGTTGCCGAGCTGGGAGGCGAGCAGGCCCAGCCCGATGCCCAGCATGGCCATGGCGAGCGCGAAGGACAGGTCGTCGATGCGCGGACGGACGGTCGCGAGCAGCCACACGATCGCGGCGAGCAGCACCAATAGACCGAGACGCACAGTGATGCGGGGGCCGGCGACGCGGCCGAGGAGGGGACCGCTCATCGATGCCACCAGCATGGTGACCGATACCGGCAGGAGCCTGAGGCCCGTCTGGAAGGCGTCGAAGCCCTGGACGACCTGGAGGTAGAGGGGGATGGCGAAGAACAGGCCCAGCAGGACGAGGTTCTGGACGAGCAGCATGGCCAGTCCCGCCCGCAGGGGCGGGACGCCCAGCAGCGAAAGCCGCACCAGCGGCTCCCGGCCGCGGCCTTCCAGGTGTCGCTCCCATGCCCACAGCAGCCACAGGGCTGCCGCTCCCGCGGTGATGACGAATACGGTGGGGGAGAAGCCGAGCACCGTGAACGGGGGGTTGCGGGGCTTCAGCCATCCCCAGGAACTGCTCTGCAGGACACCCAGGACGATCAAGGCCAGGCCAAGAGCGGACAGTATGGCGCCTCCGAGGTCGAGGCGGACTGGGGGGCCGGTCCGGGGGTGGTCCTGGATCCAGCGGACGCCGCACAGGATCAGCGCCACGACGACGACCTCGCCGGCGAAGACCACCCGCCAGGTCAGGTACGTGGTCGCCCAGCCGCCGAGCAGTGGGCCGACCGCGATGCCCGCTCCGGCCAGGCCGCCGATGACGCCGTAGGCCACGGCGCGCTCCCGGCCCGTGTAGGTGCCGCCGACGAGGGCAGCGAGAGCGGGGAGGACCAGCGCGGCGCCGAGCCCCTCGATCACCGACCACCCAAGTGTGAGGACCCACAGAGTGGGGGCCGCCGCGGTGAGCGCGGACCCCGTGGCGTAGACGACCAGTCCGATGGCGAAGACCCGGCGCCGCCCGAACATGTCACCGAGCTTCCCTCCGGTGATCATGAAGGCGGCCATGACCAGGGTGTAGACAGTGATGACGGCCTGGATGGCGGTGACGTCGGTGTGGAAGTCCTCGACCAGCCGGCTGATCGAGACGTTCATCACCGAGGTGTCCAGCACCATCAGGAACTGGGCGGTGCCCAGCACGGCCAACGCCCGCCAACGCCGCATCGCACCCACCTCCGCATTCCGGTCCCGCGAGCCCACGCATGCGTGTGTGAGCGGCAGCCGCGACGCCAGCATAAGGCGACAAAAGTAATGTTTCGCACTCTTGGTGATGCGGAGTGCCACGGTCGGCGTGAGCCGTTCACACCACCACTTCACCTCGTCCCGGCCCCCGGGCCGTAGCCGACCGGCGTTCACCTGGGGGTTCTGTGGTGATTGAGTGGCGCGGCAGGTGGAGCGTGAAGGTTGAGCCGACGTTCGGAGTGCTGACCGCGGTGACCGTTCCCTTGTGCGCTTCGGCCAGGCGGCGCACGATGGCCAGCCCGAGGCCGCTCCCGCCGCTCTGCCTGCCGCGGGACTTCTCCGCGCGCCAGAACCGGTCGAAGACATGCGGCAACTCATCGGCCGAGATCCCGGTTCCCGTGTCCGCCACGTCAATCACAACGGTCCCGGGATCGGCACGGGCGCTCAGGGTGACGTATCCTCCCGCAGGTGTGTGGCGAATCGCGTTCGACACGAGGTTGCCCACCATCTGCCGTGCCCGTACGGGATCAGCCATGACCACGATGGCTTCGCCGTCCGCCACGGTGACGGTGACACCTGCCGCCGCGGCGGTGGCCTGGTTGGCCATGGCGGTGGCCGACAGCAGTTCGGAGACCTGAATGGGCTCCGGAGCCAGGCGAAGCTCGCCGGCCTCGGCTGCTGAGAGATCCCGGAGATCGTCGATGATGTGCTGAAGCTGGCGCGACTGTCCCAGCAGGGAGGTCACCAGATCGACGTCGGGACGTGCGATGCCGTCCTCGACCGCCTCGAGCCAGCCCCGGATGTTGCACGTGTGGACAACTCGCCGGCTTCCATGCGCATGGCCGCTTCGGTGAGTGTTCTGAGCGGCTTCACCAGGCGGATGCCCGCCAACGTGGTCACGGCCACCGTCATCACGAGCACGGCCGCGGACCAGCCGGCGATGCGGACCCGGGCCGGGCGATGGTCCTGTCCGGTCCCTCGCGCGTCGACGCCGTCATCGCGCAACTGGGCGACCCGGCCGCCGAGTCCGTACTCACCCTGACCGCACAGCAGAAGACGGTCACGGTCAAGGTCGACGCGGGCAGCGCCGACTCCATTCACAAGGGCGCCGAAGTCACCATCGTCCTCCCCGACACCAAGCGTGTTCCCGGCAAGGTCGTGTCCGTCAGCACCACCGTGCAGGGCGGTGGCGACACCGACGCGGGCGACGGCACCGACACGGCCCCCACGCTCCAGGTGAAGGTGCGGCCGACGCACAGCGCCGATGTCGCCAAGATCGACGCAGCGTCCGTACAGGTTGTCTTTACAGCCGAGACCAGGAAGAACGTCCTTGTGGTGCCGGTAGGCGCTCTCCTCGCCCTGAGCGAGGGCGGTTACGCGTTGCAACGCCCCGGCGGGAAGCTGGTCGGCGTCACGACCGGCCTCTTCGCCAAGGGGCTCGTGGAGGTCAGCGGTGCCGGCGTCGAGGAAGGCGACGTGGTGGTGACGGCATCATGACCATCCCGCCGGGAACGCGAAGCGCCGGCTGCCAGGGTCATGACCGGGGCCCGATCGTGCTCGCTGTGCACAACGTCAGCAAGGCGTACGCGGGAGGGGTTACCGCCCTCGATGACGTATCCCTGACCATCCGGGCAGGCGAGTTGCTGGCGATCGTCGGCCGCTCGGGTTCAGGAAAGTCCACCTTGCTGAACATCATGGGCACCCTCGACCGACCGACCGGCGGCACGGTCCGGATCGGCGACCGGGACGCCGCCCGACTGTCCGACCGGGAACTGTCCGCGCTGCGCGGACGGTGGCTGGGATTCGTCTTCCAGCACTTCCACCTCACGGACGGCCTCACCGCGGAGGAGAACGTCGCCACAGGACTGCTCTACGCGGGCGTGCCACGCCGTCGGCGTCACCCGATGGCCGTTGCCGCTCTGGACCGCGTCGGTCTCGCCCACCGCACACGCCACCTGCCGCACCAGCTCTCGGGAGGCGAACGCCAGCGGGTGGCCATCGCCCGAGCACTGGTCAACGAGCCCGCGCTGGTACTCGCCGACGAGCCGACCGGCGCCCTCGACACCGTGAACGGACAGTCCGTGCTCAATCTGCTCACCCAGCTGAACAGCGAAGGCACCACCATCGCCGTCATCACCCATGACCGGGACATCGCGGTGCGCCTGCCACGCCGGATCGAGATGCGTGACGGGCGTGTCATGACGGACTCACACGATGAGGCGCTCACCTCCGGGAGCGGCGCGTGACCCGCAGGAGGGCTCACCACGGAGACCCGGCCCGGCCCGTGCGGCTGGCGCCGTCGGACGTCCTGCGCCTCGGCCTGCTCGGGATCCGCGTCCGCCGGATGAGGGCGGCTCTCTCCGCGCTCGGCATTTCGATCGGCATCCTCACCCTGGTCCTGGTCACAGGCATCCCGGCGTCGAGTCAGCGTGCCCTCAACGAGCAACTCGCGGCGCTGGGGACGAACCTGTTGCGGGCCCAGCCACAGCCCAACCAACGGCCCCCTGTGCTGCTGCCGCCGGAAGCGGCGAAGATGGCTGCCAGGATCGGTCCGGTGAGCCGCACAAGTGCCGTCGCCAACACGCATACCATCGTCCGGCGCTCCGACCGGACAGACCCCAACGACGGGCTCGGGCTCAGCGTTCTCGCCAGCCAGAACGACCTGCTTCCCACCGTGAACGGCCGAGTGAGATCGGGCCGCTTCCTGAGCCCGTCCACCGACCGGCTGCCCACCGTCGTGTTCGGCCACCAGGCCGCCGCCCGGCTCGGTATTCCTCGCATCGCCGGACACCCCACCGTCGTCTATGTGCGGGCCGATGAAGACGCCATGGAAGCCGTGGCCGACGTCCTTCCCGCCACCTGTACCCGCAGCTCCCCGGGCTGGTGCAAGTCAGTCGGCCATCCGATGCCCTGGCCGCCAAGCGTGCGGCGGACAGCACGTTCTCGGCTCTCTTCCTGGGGCTGTCGGGGGTGGCACTGCTGGTTGGCGGCATCGGAGTCGCCAACACCATGTACATCTCCGTCCTCGAACGGCGCGGTGAGATCGGTCTCCGGCGTGCGCTGGGGGCCAACCGCAGGCAGATCCGAGGCCAGTTCATGACCGAGTCCGTGGTGCTCTCGCTGCTCGGCGGCGTGGCGGGAACAGTGATGGGCACTCTGGCCACGGTCGCCTACGTGACGTATCAGGGCTGGCCGCCGGTGATCCCGATGACCGCCATCGTCATGGTCACGGGCGGGGCGACAGCCATCGGCGTCCTGGCCGGGGTGTACCCCTCCGTACGTGCCGCCCGCCTGGCACCTACCGAGGCGCTGAGCACCGCGTGAGCGCCGGAGAGGAGAAGGGTTGATGAGTGCCATGGCGACGGAGAGCCGCCCTGTGGGAGGGATGAGTGAGCGGCGGCGTTCGCGGTTGCGGCTGGAGATCTCGCGGGAGGCGGCGCGTCTGCTGCCGCGGTGGTGCGGGTGCTGGACGAGCAGATCGGCGTCGCCTTCCTCGCCGGCACCGGCGTCGGCGCCGACACCACGGAGCTGACCGAGGTGAAGGCCGCCGCCCGGCGGTTCGCCCACGCGATCCGCGCGGCCACCGGCGAGGTCGTCGGCGACCCCATCGCCTGACCGAACAGAGATAACCACGGCTTCGTCGGTGGTCAGCTCGCTCGGTGGGCACGGGCGGGAGCAATGTGCGCGCGGCGCGGGTACGCGGTGCGGATTCCCGGCTCCCCGCCATGACACGCAACCTCCGCGTGTCCCGAGCCCTCTTCCATACCGGCCATGACCGTACGCGCCGATGTGCACTGGTCCGGGCCGCACACCGGCTGACCGACTCCGGTTCCGACTCCACGAGGACACACCGCCCTGATGCCCGACGAACACCCACGGCCCGCCGATCTGCCGGTCCGCGTACCGACCGGTGATGGTTCGCCACCTCGCGCTGCAGGAACCGTCCGAGCCGTCGTCTATCCTCGCGCAGACGGCCTCGGTGCACACGATCGACTTGGGACAGACATGCCGGAACTTGTACTGCATGCCAGTGGGCGCACCTGGACCCTGGAGGCGTCCCGGAGCTACACCATCGGGCGCGACCAGCAGGCCGACATCTCGTTCATCGACCGCCGAGTCTCCCGGCGGCACGTCGTGATCCGCTGCGACGGCGGAACGTGGGTCATCGAAGATCTCGGCAGTGCTAACGGCACGTTCGCCGAAGGACGTCGTATTCAGCGGATCGAGATCGGTCACGGTTCGATCATCCGGCTGGGAGAGGTCTCCACCGGCATGCGGCTGGACTTCACCGAAGCCTCCGCAGCGGTGAGCGACGATCAGGTGCGTGCTGACGTCCGGATACGCGAGGGGCAGCCCCAGGCCGAGGCCCGTCCCAAAGTCCGGGATGCTGCGGATCGGGGCACGTCGGTGGCCGCCGCCACACCCCCGGTGGTGCCCGGTCCCCGGCCGGGAGAGGTTCCGGGAGCCCCCACGGGGGCGGCGGCAGCCCGTGGCGACGAGCAGTTCCGCCCCCTCCCTCACCACCCCGCATCCGGTTTCGCCCGTGCCGCGGTTCCCCCGACTCCCGGAGACGCGGGTGACCCCCGGGACAGTCGCCGGTCCGAAGGCCCCGCGGCCGGTCCCCGCGGAGCCGCCGCAGCCCTTTCCATCGACCGGGACCCCTCGGGCGTCTACCCACTCGTCCTGGGGCAACGGCTGCGTATCGGCCGCGGGCCGGAAAACGAGCTCGTGGTGGAGGGCCCGTATGTCTCCCGTCACCACGCGGAGTTCCGGCCCCTGCCCGATGGCCGCTTCGAGATCGTCGACCTCGGAAGTCACAACGGCACCTATGTCAATGGGCAGCCCGTGGACCGCCGGATCATCGGCCCGTACGACATCGTCGGTGTCGGCCACTCCACCTTCCGGCTCGCCGGAGACCGGCTCGAGGAGTTCGTCGACACCGGTGAGGTCTCCTTCACCGCCCGCAACCTGACAGTGACCGTCGGGCGCGGCAAGACCATCCTGGACGACGTCTCCTTCGGCGTCCCCGAGAAGTCGCTGGTCGCGGTGATCGGGCCGTCGGGCTCCGGGAAGTCCACCCTTCTGCGCGCACTCACCGGATACCGGCCCGCGGACCGTGGCCAGGTGTTCTATGACCACCGCGATCTCTACGCCCAGTTCGCCGAGTTGCGCCACCGTATCGGCCTCGTCCCGCAGGATGACATCCTGCACAAGGAGCTGACCGTCGACGTCGCTCTGAAATACGCCGCCAGGCTCCGCTTTCCCGGTGACACCAAGGCGGCCGAGCGCAAGGCCCGTATCGACGAGGTGCTCCAGGAGCTCAGACTCGACGTCCACCGGGGCAAGAAGGTCGCCTCGCTCTCCGGCGGTCAGCGCAAGCGGGTTTCCGTTGCCCTGGAACTGCTGACCAAGCCGTCCCTGCTCTTCCTCGACGAGCCCACCTCCGGTCTGGACCCGGGCTTGGACCGTAATGTCATGAAGCTGCTGCGGGAGCTCGCCGACGACGGCCGCACCGTGCTGGTGGTCACGCACTCCGTCGCCGAACTGTCCCTGTGCGACCGGGTGTTGGTCCTGGCGCCCGGTGGCTCCGTGGCGTACTTCGGTCCCCCGGGCGAGGCCCTGGACTTCTTCGGTCACGAGAGCTGGGCCGATGTCTTCTCCGCCTTCGAGGACCACCGCGAGGACGACTGGGGCGGGCGCTGGCGGGCTTCCCGGCAGTACGACCGGTGCGCCGCGGAGATCGAGTCGGCCGAACCGCCGCAGCAGTCGGGCACCCCGGCGACGCAGCCGCCCGCGCGGGCTCGGCGGCCCAAACCGCAAGGCTGGCTCGGCCAGTTGTGGACGCTGATGCGCCGCTATGCGTCGGTCATCGCCTCCGACAAGGGCTTCATGGCGCTGATGCTGCTGCTCCCGGCCGTGCTGGGCGGAGTGAGCTGCCTGGTTCCGGCGACATTCGGACTCGCCCCGCCGCCGCCCGACAGCCGTTTCCGCTACAACCAGGAGTCCGGAACCATTCTGCTGGTGCTGGTCGTCGGCATGTGCTTCTCCGGCGCGGCCAACTCCGTACGCGAATTGATCAAAGAACGGGTGATCTACGAACGGGAGAGAGCCACGGGGCTGTCCCGATCGGCGTATCTGATGTCGAAGGTGATCGTCCTCGGTCTGATCACCGCGGTGCAGGGTGTCGTCATCTGCGCCATCGGCTTCTCCGTCCGCCAACTGCCCGCCCAGGGGCTGCTCATGCCCACGGCCGTCGAGGTCTGCGTGGTCATCAGCGCGCTGGGCTTCACCACCATGATGTTCGGTCTGGTCATCTCCGCGCTGGTGAGGACCCCGGAGAAGACCATGCCGCTGCTCGTGATGTTCGCCGTCGTCCAGGTCGTCTTCACCGGGGTCCTCTTCCAGCTGTTCGACTCTCCGGGCATCGAACAGATCGGCTGGCTGATGCCCGCCCGCTGGGCGGTCGCCGGCGCCGGGACCACACTCGACCTCGCGCACACCATGCCGCCCTGGAATGTCGACAAGCCGGACGATGTCGACCCGCTGTGGGCCCACACCGTCACCCAGTGGGGCATCGACCTCGGTGTGCTCCTGGCCATCGGGCTGGTCTGCGGCTTCGCGGTGGCCCGCCTGCTGCGCCGGCACGAACCCGAGGTCATGCGGGACTAGGGCTCCAGCTGATCTTCGCGAGCATCTTGCCCATGATGCGGCCTTGAAACATCTCCGGGAACGAGGCGGGGATGTTCTCGAGTCCCTCGACGATGTGTTCGGCGTAGCGCAGCTTGCCCTCTGCCACCGCCGGGGCCAGGTCGGCGAGGAATGCCGGGTAACTGTCGAAGTGGTCGGGTACGGAGAAGCCCCGAATGGTGAGGTTCTTGTACAGCACTGCCCTCAGGAGGTCCGGCAGGCGGTCTGGTCCCTCGAACGCCTGCGTCCGTGTGATCTGCGACATCACGCCGCCTACCGCGAACTGGGCCTTGAGGTTCAGGTGGGGCAGCAGTGCCCCGAACATGGAGGCGCCCACGCTCTCGTAGACCGTGTCGATCCCGTCGGGCACGGCGTGGGCGAGCTGCTCGGCGAAGTCGGGCGCCTTGTGGTCGACGGCAGCGTCCAGGCCGAGGTCCTCGAGTAGGTGGCGTGACTTCTCGGGGCCGCCGGCGACTCCCACGACCCGGTATCCCCGGAGCTTGCCGATCTGAGCCGCGGCCGTGCCGACGGCGCCTGCCGCGGCGGTGACCACAAGCGTGCCGCCCGGCTTCGGGTTGATGATCTTGGTCAGTCCCACCCACGCAGTGAGACCCGTCATCCCGAGCACGCCGAGATTCGCTGACAGCGGCGCCGCTTCCGGATCGATCTTCCTGAGGTCCGAGCCGTCGGACACCGCGTAGTCCTGCCAGCCGGACATGCCGGCGACGTGGTCACCGACCGCGAAGGCGGGGTTGTTGCTCTGCTCGATCACCGCGATCGTGAAGCCGAACATCGGGTCGCCGATGTTGAGGGAGGGCTGGTCGCTGTTCGCGTTACCCATGATGATGCGGTTGTAGGGGTCCAGCGAGAGCAGGATGTTTCGCGTCAGCACCTGACCGTCGCCCGGAACCGGCAAGGCCCCCTCGACAATGGCGAAGTCGCTTTCCTTCGGGTCCCCGTGCGGCCGTGCCGCAAGGACGATCTGACGATTCACCTGTGTACTCATGGAAGTTTCTCTCCTGGTGTCGGACGAGTGACGTCGGCCAAGAGAAACGTGGGTGCGGGAGCTGAGCCAGTGCCCCCGCGAGCCGGGTAGTGACAGGGCCCCCTTCGCGTGTGGCTTCGCCGGTTACCTTGGTGACATGACGGACAAGCCGAATCACCTGGGTGAGTACCTGCGCGCCCGCCGCGCGCTCGTCTCGCCCGAGCAGGCAGGCGTTCCTGATCTCGGTGGACGGCGGGTGCCCGGTCTGCGGCGCGAAGAGGTCGCCACGCTGGCGGGCATCAGCGCCGACTACTACCTGCGCCTCGAGCGCGGAAGCGACCGCAATCCCTCCGCGCAGGTTCTCGAGTCCATCGCACGCGTGCTCCGGCTCGATGACGAGAGCACAACGCATTTGCTGAGCCTCGTCGCGGGCAGGCCCCGCCCGACGCGGCGCGGACCTCGCAGCGAGACCGTACCGGCCAGCATGGTCGAGCTCTTGGCGACGCTGCCGCATCCCGCCTTCGTGGAAGGCCGCTACTTCGACATCCTGGCCGCGAATCCTCTCGCCAGTGCGCTCTCCCCCCGCCTCTCAGTGGGAGGTAACCAGTTGCTCGACGTGTTCCTCGATCCTGCCGAGAAGGCTCTTCACCTCGACTGGAACGGCACTACCGAGTGCTACATCGCCAGCCTCCGCCGTGCCGTCGGCGTCGAGACGGACGATCGTCGCTTCATCGAGCTCGTCGGAGAGCTCTCCCTGGCGAGCCCTCGCTTCCGTGCCCTGTGGAACCGTCACGACGTACGCGCGCAGCGCGGTGGGCCCATTCGATTCGACCACCCACAGATCGGCGAACTGCGACTCAGCCGCGAGCGGCTCGAGATCAGCGGGACAGACGGCCCGCATCTCGTCCTTTATCACGCCCGGCCCGGCTCTGCGGACGCCGACAAACTGGTGCTCCTGGCCTCGTCCACCCTCACGCCGACCGACCCGACCACGGGGACCGGCTCCCCCGAGATGAGGCGGCGGCTGTGCGACCGTTGACACTGGCTTGGGTCAGCCGGCACCTGGAGGCCGGTGAACGGGTCGTCGGAACCGAGGCGCTGCACGGCGGCATCACTGCCGAGGTCCGGAGGCTGACCATCGCCACGCGGGACGGAGGCACCCGTGACCTGGTGCTGCGGACCTTCGTCGACGTGGAGCACGCCGAGGACTGGCTGAACAGGGAGGCCGGCGCCCTGACCCTGCTCACGGGGACCGGCGTGCCGGCTCCTGGACTGGTCGCGGTTGATCCGACCGCCGCGCATTGCGAGTATCCGTCGCTCCTGAGGACACATCTGGCGGGCCGGACGGTCCTGGACGATGAGGGATTGGAGACGCGCGTTCCCCTGCTGGCCCGTCAACTCGTGGCGATCCACGCGTTGCGGCCTGCCGAACGGCCCCCGGAGTATGTGGCGTTGACGACCGCCGACACCGTCGTGGTCCCGAAGGGTGCCGACGCGGCGGTATGGGCCGCGGCGATCGACGTGATCCGCAAGCCCGCGCCGCCCTACGAGGGGCGGTTCCTGCACCGGGACTTCCAGCCCGGCAATGTGCTCTTCGACGTGGAGCCTTCAGGGCCGGCAGGTGCCCGGATCACCGGCGTCGTCGACTGGGCAGCGCCCTCCTGGGGCCCGGCGGATCTCGATGTGGCGCACTGCTCCACCAATCTCGCGCTGCTGCACGGCCCGGCGTGGGGTCTGCGGTTCGCTGAGGCGTATGAGGAGGCCGGCGGGGTGCTGGCCGCGGCCGCGAGCGGGCGACTGTACTGGCAGGTGCGGGACGGGCTGGCGTGCTCGGAGGAAGTGCGGTTGGTGGCGCAGGCATGGCGGGAGGCAGGGAGGACAGAGCTGACGACGCGAGCCGTGGAGGAGCGGCTGGATGCCTATGTCACCGCCCTGATGGGCACACTGGGCTGAGCCGAAGCAGGCCGGGGCGCGGGCCCGGCGGCGAGCGCCGGGCCCGGCCGCGACGGGGGTGTTCGTTCTGACGCCGAGCAGCACTAACGGACCTGGTGGGGGCACTGGATGTCGTGTCCGCCCGCGGCGAGTCCCTTGCCGTCGACGTCGTAGGGAACCAGGGCCATCTGAAGCCGTCCGCAGGCGCAGCGGCTCCAGACCACGACACCCTTGCTGGTGGTGTGCCGGGAAACGATGGTGTTCGTTTTGGTGTTCATGGCAGCAGGATGACCCGGGACAACCGTTGCGGTCTATTGCATGTTTTGCTGGTGCTGTGTGCAAAATCATTTCATGATTGACCTGCGTCGGCTTCATATGCTCCGCGTGGTGCACCAGCAGGGCACGGTCACCGCGGCAGCGGAGGCCCTGCACCTCACCCCGTCGGCGGTTTCCCACCACATGCGCGAGCTCGCGCGGCAGCTCAAGGTCCCGCTCCTGGAACCGCAGGGCCGCCGCGTCCGGCTGACCCCGGCCGGGCGCCTGCTCGTCGACCATGCCGACGCGCTGCTGGCCCGTTGGGAGGAGGCGCAGACGGAGTTGGAGTCCTATCGGGCGGGCGTGGCCGGACCGCTGCGCATCGCGGGCTTCAACACCGCGATCGGCGGCCTGATCGCCCCCGCGGCCGGGCGGCTGCGGCACAGCCATCCCGACCTCCTGGTGCAGGTGCGGGAGTGTGACACGGCGGCGAGCATGGACCTGCTGGTGGCGGGCAAGGTGGATCTGGCGGTCGTGGAGCCCACCGAGGGCGGGCCGCCGCTGGATGACTCGCGGTTCGAGCAGAGCCTGCTGCTGGAGGAGCCGTACGTCATGCTGGTGCCCGCCGACCACCCGTTCGCGAGGGTGGCATCGGTGCGGTTGGAGGACGCGGCGGCCGAGGACTGGATCGTCGCCGACCCGGGCACCTGCGACCACGCCCAGCGGGTGCGGATGCTGTGCGCGGTGGCCGGATTCTCACCGCGGATCGTGCACGCCGCCACCCAGTGGCAGGCGGTCTGGTCGCTGGTCGGGAACGGGCTGGGAGTCTCGCTCGTCCCGCGGCTGGCTGAGGGCCCGGAGGGCCGGTCGGTGGTGCGGGTCCCGGTGTCGGGCGAGAACATGCCGACGCGGCGGATCCTCACCTGTGTGCGCCGCGGCAGTCGGCGGAACCGGCTTGTCAACCTCGGGATACGTGCGCTGGAAGAGGTGGTGTCCACCCGGCAGGTCGGAGGCCGGTGTTGATGGCCATGCTCAGCGATCAACACCGGCTGTCCGGGGGACGTTGTTCGGCCAGAAGTCCTGTGGGCGCCTGACGCCGTCCCGTTGACGTATCGCTTACGCCTCAGCGGATGTCCGGGGACGGTGAACCTTGTGGCGGACGAACAGCGCCGCCGGCACGGCCATGACGATCAGTACAACTCCGCCTATGACGTTGCCCACGTGCACGGCGTCGGTGAACGCCCTCGGTACGGCAGTTCCCACCACGCGAGCGAGGGATGCGGGGATGTCCGTCGCACCGCCGCCGTGTGACGCACCCTCCACGATCCTGTCCGCCTGGGGCGAGGGGGTGCCTGCCTCGACGAGACGCTCATGCAGGTTCCGGGGGAAGCGACTGGTGACGATGGTTCCGAGGACACTGGGGCCGAGCACCGTTCCCAGCTGACGAGCCATGTTCACCGCTGCCGCCGCCATGCCCTGCTGCTGTGGCGGGACACTGTTGACTGCGGCAGCGGTCGAGGGCGCCGTCAGCAGGCCCGCTCCGATGCCCGCCACGAGCAGCCCGGGCCACATCGCCCCGTAACCTCCCGAGGCATCGGTCGCGAGCATCGCGAGAGACCCGGCTCCGATGAGGACCAGGCCCGCAGTGATCAAGAGCGTGAAGCCGACCCTTTGTACCAGCACCCGGGCGGTCACTACGGTGACCAGGAGAAACGTTCCGAACAGCGGCAGCAGGCGCACGCCGACGTCGAGGGGACTGGTCTGTCCCACACGTTCCATGTAGAGCACGCTGAGCAGGGCGACACCGACCAGTCCGAAAACGCTGACAGCGGCCACGCCCATGACGGCCGAGAAGGAAGCGCTCCGAAAGAGCCTCAGGTCCAGCATGGGGTCGGGGTGACGGAGTTCTACGCGTATGAACATGAACAGAGATACAGCGAAGACCACATACATGGTGATGATCGGCGCCTTGGCGTATCCCGTGGCGCCACCCTGAATGATCGCGTAGGTGGCCGAGGCCGTCATCACGGTGCCCAGGACAAGGCCCGCAAGATCGGGCTTGCGCGTGGGGAGTCTGGACTCGGCCACGAAGACCGGGGCCAGGAGGATGGCCATGCCGGCGATGGCGATGTTGGCGAGGTAGACGGTGTGCCAGGAGAAATGTTCGAGCAGGGCTCCGGCGAGGATCGGGCCGATGGCCAGGCCCAGTCCGGAGCACGCGGCCCAGATGCCGATCGCGGCGGTGCGCTCGTGCGGGTCGGTGAAGGTGGCACTGACAATCGCCAGGCTCGTCGGCAACACGGCTGCGCCGCCGAGGCCCGCGATCGCCTGTGCGGTGATGAGCATGCCGGCGCTGTCGGCGAAAACGGCGAGTACGCTGCCGGCCAGGAAGACGGCGGCACCCAGGCTGAACACGCGTCGACGTCCCACGAGGTCGCCGAAGGTTCCGGCGGACATCACGAAGCTCACGACAGCAAGGCTGTACGCGCTGGTGATCCATACCAGCGTGCTCGCACTGACGTGCAGGTCGCTCTGTATTTCACCCAGGGCCGAGATGGTGGAGGTGACGTCGACGAAGGCCATCATGACGCCGAGACAAACCACCAGAAGGCCGAGCCAGCGGGACCGCCCGCCGCCGAGGGTCGTGGCGCGGGAAGCCTGAGCCGGAATGGACGCTGTCATCGGACTGCCACCACCTTTTTCTTCGATACGCCCAGAGACACCACAACTGCGGCAGCCATGAGTCCCATCGCGACAAACCATGCGTGCTGGTAGGTCTCGAGAGAGGCTCCACCGGAGGCGGTGCCGAGCATGGCGACCAGGATGCTGATGCCGACGACCGAACCGATCTGCATTGCCATGGTCACGATGGCGCTGCCGGTAGCCGCCTGCTCGGGGTGCAGGCCGACCGTCGCGGAGGAGACGACGGTCGGAAGCGCCAGCCCGGCGCCTGCCCCGAAGATCAACCAGCTCGGGAGGACTCCGGACGCGTAGTTCGGGTCGTTGTGCAGCAGTACGACGAAGAGCAGGATGCCGACAGCGGCGATGGCGCTGCCGACCGCGGCGATGAAACCGGCCGGGACCCGGAATCGGCGCTGGAGGGCTTCACCGAGAGCGGCAGCCAGTGCGAAGGCCACGGGACCGGGAAGGCTGGCGCATCCGGTCTTGATGGCGGAGTAGTGCCAGTGGCTCTGGAGCCAGAGGATCGTCGACAGCAGGAAGCCGGCGAACGAGGCCAGTTGCAGGGTGGCGGCGAGGTTCGCCGAGGCGAAGATCCGGTCACGGAAGAGTGAGAGGTCCACCACGGGCGCCCGGTGACGTGACGAGCGGAGCAGGAACACCACCACCCCGACCACTGCCACGACCAGAGACGAAACGACGCGGACGTCCGACCAGCCCCAGTCGGGCGCCTTGACCACGCCGAAAGACAGTCCGCCGACCACGATGATCAGCAGGACACCGCCGAGCAGGTCGGGGATGCGGGCGTCTTGTTCGTGCTTGACGTTGGCCACGAGTCGCGCGGCCAGCGCCATCGCGAGCAGCCCGATCGGAATGTTCACCAGGAACAGCCACCGCCAGGAGACCTGGACCAGCAGCCCGCCGAAGATCGGCCCGCATACCCCGGACAGCGAACCTGCGGTGAACCAGATCTTGACGTACCGCTCCACCTTGTCGGCGGGAGCACTCGTCAACACCAGGCCCAGGCTGGCCGGGGTCAGCAGGGCGGCGCCCACCGCCTGAAAGGCACGGAAGACGACCAGCACCCATACATCGCCGGACAGACCCGCCCCCAGGCTCGCCGCTACGAAGACAGCCATGCCAAGGACGAAGCCGGCCTTCCGGCCGAAGCGGTCGGCAAGCCGCCCCGCGGGGACCAGAAAGGCGGCATAGACGATCGCGTACCCATTGAGCACCCAGCTCAGATCCGACAGAGACGTCGAGCCGACGCCCTGCCCGATGTCCGGCAGGCCGACGTTGGTGATCCACACGTCGAGTTGGCCAAGGAAACTCGCCATGGCCAGCACGGCGAGGATGAGAGCCGGACGGGCGTTCGAGGAGCCTCCACCTCCCCGCTGTGTTCGTGGAGGGGCCATCTGATCTTGCGAAGACATGCGTCTCATCCGTTCTGAGGGATTCGCGGGATGCCGTGAGTGACGGACACCAGAGTTCTGGACCGCTCTGTCAGGAACGGTAGGAACTTGTGGAACGGAATGTCAAGAATGGCCGTCCGGCCTGTACGCTGGCCCCATGGGGCGCCCACCGGGATTCGACAAGGACAAGGTCGTACAGGCCGTCGAGCGACAGTTCCGCCGTGCCGGATACGCCGGCACCAGCGTTGACGACATCGCCAAGGCCGGGGGGCTGGGCCGCGGCAGCCTCTACGCCGCCTTCGGCGACAAGAGCAAGCTGTACCTGCGGACGCTGGAGGCCTACTGCGACCGCAGTGAGGCAGGCTGGGCGGCCGTACTCGAAGGCCCCGATGACACCGCGCTGGAACGGCTGCACACATATCTCATGGCGTCAGCGCGATTTGTGCATGATGACCCCGACCAGCTCGGCTGCATGGTGACCGGCTTCGTCGTCGAGGGAGCCGACCATGATCCGCGGGCCGGTGCACGCGTCAGGCAGGCCCTCATGAGAATTGAAAGTTCGCTGACCGAGTGCGTTCAGGCCGCGCAGCGACATGGCGACCTCGATCCCGAGGCGGACGCCCCCGGAGTCAGCCAACTGCTCATGGCGATCAATCGGGGCATGGAAGTGCTGGCCAAGGCCGGGTTCGACGCGGTCGCGCTGGAGCGCGTTGCCGATCAGGCATTCGGCGGACTCCCGCTTACGGCGCGGGCCCGGTCTCGGCAGGCGCCCCGCTCCGTCGTCTCCGACGCTTCCTGAGCGCTCGCGCGCGGGAGCAAGCAGTCAGGTCTGCGTCGGCTCCGCCTTGTGGCGGAACAGGGTCCGGTATTCCTGGGGCGAGGTGCCCAGGTGCCGGTGGAAGGCGGCCCGCAGGGAAGCGGGAGCACCGAAGCCGGTGAGGCGACCGACCTGTTCGACGGGCACATCGCTCGCCTCCAGCAGTTCGCGTGCTCGGTCGATACGCGCGTCGGTCAGCCAGGCGATCGGCGTGGTGCCGGTCTCCTCACGGAAGCGGCGGATCAAGGTCCGCCGGGACATATGGGCGCGCTCGGCGAGGTCGTCGACAGTAAGGGGGTCTGCGAGGTTGTCGAGCATCCACTCCCGCAGGGGAGCGAGCTCGTCTCCGCTGGCTTCGGGGCGGAACTGTTCGATGAACTGTGCCTGACCTCCTCGCCGTCGTGGCGGCGCGACGAGATCCCGTGCGTGTGTGTTCGCCGCCGCCGCACCCAGGTCGGTGCGGATCAGGTGCAGGCACAGATCGATCCCTGCCGTCACACCGGCGGACGTGAGGATGTCGCCGTCGTCGACGTAGAGCTGATTCGGCAGGACCTTGACGCGCGGGTAGCGCCGTCGCAGTTGCTCGGCCTGCCGCCAGTGCGTGGTGGCCGGGCGCCCGTCGAGCAGTCCGGCCGCGGCGAGGACGAAGGCCCCGGTGCAGATGGAGACGAGCCGGGCGCCTCGGGCGTGAGTCGCCCGTAGCGCCGCCAGGAATCCTGCTGACGGGACCGCGTCGAGGTTCTCGTAACCCGGGATGATCACGGTGTCGGCGTCGTCCAGCGCTTCGAGGCCGGCTGTGACGGTGATCGCGAAGCCGGACCCGGGCACGGGTCCGGGCCCGCTTTCGGCGCACACGGTCAGCTCGTAGTGCGGGTCTGTCGAGAAGATCTGCGTAGCGGTGCCGAATTCAAGCGCGAGCACACCGGGCAGCACGAGCACCGCAACGCGATGTCTGTTCGTCATGGTGGCACGATGGTAGCGCTGATTGGCATCCGTGCCACTTTTTGTCCCAGATTGACTCTCGTAGCGTCAAAATCATGACCGACGCTCCTCCAGTCCTTCCGAACAAGCTGCCCGACGACGTGCTCGCCCTCCCCTCCGGGCCGCTGGTCGAGGCGAGTCTCGCCGCAGCCCGCGCGGCGGTGCATCCGTCGCTGCTGAATCACTGCATCCGCGGCTTCTACTGGGCTCGTCTGTTCGCCGCCCGCAGAGGAGTTCTCAACGACGCGGACTACAACGAGGAACTCCTCTTTGCCGCCAATGTGATGCACGACCTCGGAACCGGCCCGGACGCACCCGGCCGGCTCCGGTTCGAGCTGGAGGGCGCCGATCTCGCCGCCGCCGTGCTGACCGATTTCGGAGCCCCCGCCGGGGACGTCGACAAGGTCTGGGAGGCTATTGCCTTTCACACCACTCCGCAGCTCCCCGAACGCATGGGGCTGCTGACCTATCTGACCTACGAAGGCGTCTGGATCGACTTCGGCAAGAATGCCGACCTCGTGGCCGAGGAGCAGAGGAAGATCCATGCCGCGTATCCACGGCTCGAGATGATCAGCAATCTGGCCGACGAAGTCATCGCCCACGGTGCCCGCTCCGAGACGGCCGCGCCTCCCTACGCACTCGCCTACCACCTTGCGCAGGAACGGAAGGCGGATGGCGTCACCACCATGGAGCGCGGCGTGGTCAATGGGCCATGGGGGGAGTAGCGAAGAGCCCTCGCCGCCATGGAATTCCCTATGTGAAACGTTCCTGGCTTGCCAAGAAAGCCGGAAAGTCAACCGCGAGAACCGGAGTCAAACGATGTCGGGTTATACAGAGTTCACGTTCCAAGGACAGCCGGGTTACGACGAAGCAGCGGCTCGGGAGATCATCGCCAGTGTGATTCCCGTCAGGACGATCGCCATGTACTGCTTCGACCCCCGGGCGGCCGGGGCCGCGAAGGCGGTGGCCGATTACTTCGGCGACGAGGTCTACCCCGGCGAACTCATCCTCGACGAGGCCGGCAGGAAGATGGGCTCCACAGCGACGGTGTTCCCTCTCATCGTCGGGGGTGGGCGCGCGGCGGACGCGCTTCGCTCGATCACGGTCTCCCAGCACCTCTTCGGAATCGAGCGGGTTGTTGTCGTACACCACTCCTTCTGCGGCGCCACCTCCTTCACGGCGGAGGGAATCACCGCTGCATGGAAAAATGAGCAGCACACCGACATCTCGTCGTTGTACGACTGGGACGGCATCTCCATCGCCGACTTCGAAAAGTCACTCAACTACGACGTGAGTCTGATCCGCAACAGCCCGGGCACCCCGAAGCACATTGAGATCTACGGCCTTTTCTACGACATCGACTCCGGCGAACTGACCGAGATCGTTCGCGACGTTCCCGCCGAGGTCGCGTAGCCGAGCATGACATCGAATGGACCGAGGCCCGCCGGCCTCGGTCCATTCGCCGTTCCGCCCGGCGGGAACGGTCAGCGCGCGGCGGCGAATGACTCGATGTAGGCCAGGGCCCCGTACAGCGCGTCGCGCAGGGGTGTGGACTCGCCGGCCGCCTGGTCCAGCAGTGCTCCGCCCTGGAACGCGGCGGCGAGCAGGTGGGCGAGCGCGGCCGGGTCGGCCTCCGGCCGCAGTTCGCCGCGCTCGCGCATCTTGCTCAGGCCGCGCTTGAACAGCTCCTGCCACCGCCCGAAGCCGTCGGCCACCGCGTCCCGGTGGGAGGGCTCGGTCTTGACGACCTCAGCGGCCAGGGAGCCGAACGTGCAGCCGCCGCGCGTCATGTCCTGCGAGGCGACGTACATGTCGGCCCATCGGTACAGGGCGGCGAAGCTGTCCAGTTCACCCAGCTCGGGCGCCTGGTGGCGGGCGACGATGCTGTCGGCCTGCCAGGCGAGCACCGCGCGTACCAGGGACTCCTTGGTGGGGAAGTGGCGCGTCAGCTGCGAGCCGCTGACCCCGGCGGCCGCGCGGATCTGCTCGTTGTTGGTGTTCTGTGCACCGTGTTCGTAGATCAGCTCGGCAGCCGCCTTGACGATGCGTTCGCGTGTGGCCAGGCCTTTGGCGGTCAGCTTCCGGCCCGGCGCTTCGCCGGTGGTGGTCATGGTGGCCATCGTAGCAAAAAAAGGGCTTGACAACCCATTCTTTGAGGTGTCTCCTGAATGCAGGCCGAAAAAGGGCTGGCAAGCCCATTCTCTTGAGGAGGCGGACGGGATGTCCACACAGGCCGCACCGCAGGCGGTCGCGACGACACCGCACACCGGCCCGGCCCCGGCCGTCACCGAGGCGGGTCACCCGCGCCGCTGGAGCGTCATGGCAGTGCTCGGTGCCGTCGCCTTCATGGCGCAGCTCGACTTCTTTGTCGTCAACGTCGCCCTCGACGGGATCGGCCAGTCGTTCCCGGGCGCGGGCGTCGCGAGCGTGTCGTGGGTCCTGTCGGCCTACGCGATCGTGTTCGCTGCCGTACTCGTGCCCGCGGGCCGGGTCGCGGACCAGTGGGGGCGCAAGAAGGTGCTGCTCAGCGGGGTGGGGATGTTCACCCTCACCTCCGCCGTCGCGGCTGCCGCGCCGAATCTCGGCGTGCTGGTCGGTGCTCGAGCGCTCCAGGCTGTCGGCGCGGCGATGATCGTGCCGACCTCGCTCGGTCTGCTCTACCCGAGCTTCCCCAAGCGGCAGCACACCCTCGTGGTCGGCCTGTGGGCCGGCGTGGGCGCGATCGCGGCCTCGGCAGGCCCACCCGTCGGCGGGCTGCTGGTCAGCCTCGACTGGCGGTGGATCTTCCTGATCAACGTTCCCATCGGGATCGCCACCCTCGTCGCGGGCGCGCTGCTCCTGCCCGAGGTGCGCCGGCCCAAGGGCGCCCCCGTGCCGGATCCCGTCTCCGCCGTCACACTCCTGCTGGCCGTGAGCCTGCTGGTGCTCGCCACCGTCCAGGGATCCGGGTGGGGCTGGACCGACGCGCGCACCCTGGCGCTGTTCGCCGCCGCCGTCCTGGCCGGGGCCGCGACCGTCGAGCGAACCCTGCGTGCCAAGGCGCCCGTGATCGAGAAGCAGCTGTTCACCAGCAGGCCGTTCACCGCCGCTACCGTGGCGCTGTTCCTGTTCTACGTCGGCTTCGCCATCGTCCTGCTCAGCACCGCCATGTTCATGCAGGAGATCTGGCACTTCAGCCCGCTGCGCGCAGGTGTGTCCATCGCCCCGGCGCCCCTGGCCTCGATCGCCTTCGCGATGAACGCAGGCCCCATCCAGCGCCGCTTCGGGCGCATCGCCCCCGCCGTCACCGGCACCATCGCCATGGCGCTCGCCGCCGGCTACTGGCTCGCGGCCGTGCACACCACCCCCGACTACTGGAGCGGCATGTTCCCGGGCCTCATCCTGGTGGGCCTGGCCGGCGGCCTGGCCCAGGCGCCGATGTTCGCCGCCGCCGGCACCCTCGCACCCGAGCGCGCCACCACCGGCAGCGCCGTGCTCAACATGAGCCGGCAGATCGGCAGCGCCGTCGGCGTGGCTGTGCTCGTCGCCCTCACGGCCCAGCCCACGCTCACGGGATTCGACCATGCCTGGTGGGTCCAGGCCGGCGCGGGCCTGGCCGCGGGCGCCGCCCTGCTCGCCCTCCACCCCCGCCGCACAGTCTCTGGTTCCAGCCATGTGAGCGCGACCAGGAAAGAGAAGGTCGATGAACGACAATAAGTGGATGGTCGGATTCCGCCGCCGTTCTGCGGTGGGAGTGATCGTTGAGCACTTCTATCTGGCGGACGGCGAAGCAGACAGCGCCGAAGCACGCCGCACCGCCGCCCGGATGGCCGTTGCACTGGGGCCCCGCCGCTACGGAGATCTCCTGTCGGCCCGGCCGGGCATGGGGGCCAGCCTTTTGGCCACACGCCTCAAGCACCTCGAACGACACGACGTGCCGCGTCGCACCACGCCGCCCGGCTACACCGATCGACGCCCGGTTCGTGTCTGACCTAGAGACGGAGAAAAGTCATGGAACGCAATCTTCTGGTGATCGGGGCGACCGGCAAGACCGGTGGCCACACCGCCGAACTGCTGCTTCAGCGCGGCCACCACGTCCGCGCGCTCGTCCGCCGTGCCGATGGGCGCTCCGCGAGGCTTGCCGGCCTCGGGGCGCAGATCGTGGAAGGCGATGTCCTCGACCTCGACTCCCTGGCGGAGGCGACGAAGGGGATCGATGCCCTGTACTTCACCTATCCGATCTTCCCCGGCCTGATGGACGCTACGGCGAACGTGGCCCTGGCGGCGGAGGAGAACGGGGTGCAGGCGATCGTGAACATGTCGCAAATCTCGGCCCGCCGCGATTCCGCCAGCAACGCGGCACGCCACCACTGGGTCGCGGAGCGTGTGCTGGACCGCTTCCCGGTGGCCGTTACCCACATCCGTCCGACCTTCTTCGCCCAGTGGCTGATCGATACCTGGGCCGACGGGACCGGCGAACTGCGCCTGCCCTTCGCGGACGGACGCCATGCCCCGATCGCGGAAAGCGACCAGGCAAGGGTGATCGCGGCCATCCTGGAGGACCCCGCCCCGCACGCCGGCAAGATCTACCCGCTGTACGGGCCGGTGGAGCTCAACCACTACGAGATCGCCGAGAAGATGTCGCAGGCGCTCGGCAGTCAGGTCACCTATGTGCCCATCAGCCTCGACGAGTTCAGGGCCATCCTCGAAAAGCGCGGAGCGCCGGAACACCTCATCCAGCACCTTCTCGCCGTCGCGGTGGACTACCGCAACGGCATCTTCGCCGGCACGAACGACGTCGTGAAGAAGGTCGGCGGCACCGACCCCCTCGATGTCGAGAGCTTCGTCGCCCAGAACCGGGCGGCCTTCGACTCACGCACCGCCTGAACCCAGGAGAGAACAATGAGTGTTTGGTTCATCACAGGATCGTCCCGTGGGTTCGGCCTCGAAATCACGCGCGCGGCGCTCGCGGCAGGACACCAGGTGGTGGCGACCGCACGGAAGGCGGAAGCCGTCCGCGAGCAGCTCCCCGACGCCGGTGACGCGCTGCTGGCCGTGCCGTTGGATGTGACCGACCCCGAGAGCATCCAGGCGGCTGTCGACGCGGCAGTCGAACGGTTCGGACGCATCGACGTCCTGGTCAACAACGCCGGCACCGGCCTGCTCGCCGCCGTGGAGGAATCCAACGACGCGGCGGTGCGCGCGGTGTACGAGACCAACGTGTTCGGTCCGCTCGCCGTCCAGCGCGCCGTGCTACCGCTACTGCGGCGCCAGCGTTCCGGGCACGTCGTCAACATCAGCTCCATCGTGGGCTTCGCCACCGCGCCGGGCTGGGGCATCTACGCCTCCACGAAGTTTGCCGTCGAGGGATTCACCGAGACCCTCCACGCCGAACTGGCGCCCCTCGGCGTCCACGTGACGCTCGTGGAGCCGGGCTTCTTCCGCACCGACTTCCTCGACCCGGCCAGCCTGCACACCGGCACCGACGTGATCGACGACTACGCGGCCACCGTCGGCACCATGCGTGAAGCGGCTACGGGGCTCAACCACGCCCAGCCCGGCGACCCGGCCAAGGCCGCCCGCGCCATCGTGGAGATGGCCGCCGCCCCCGAGCCGCCCCTGCGCCTCCAGCTCGGAGCCGACACCCTGCAAGCCTTCGACGCCAAGCTGGACAACTTCCGCAAGGAGCTGGACGCCTGGCGGCACGTCGCCCTCTCCACCGACCACGACTGAGCCGACAGCCGGGTCACGTTGCCATCGGTGCTGACGCTCTGCTGCGTGGTGCCGTCCGGCGCGGTAAGGGGCACATGGTGCGAGACAAGCGCGATGTCATCCACGATGTGGATCTTGCGCAGGTCAAGCTTCACCTGGGCCTGAGAGTCGAGGAGCCGGCCCAGGCCTACGCGGATGGCGTCCGGGCCGGTCAGTAGCCGACGGTGAAGCGCTGCCGGCGGTGGCCGGGCTGCTCGATCTCGTCGAGGAGGGCGACCGCGTAGTCCTCCACGGTGATGGCGCTGTTGCCGTCGTCGTCGGTGATGAGGTCGTTCAGGGCGGTGCGGTAGCCGCCGGTGCGGGTGCCGGGCTCGATCATGGCCGCGGGGCTGATGTTGGTCCAGTCGACGTCCGTGACGGTCCGGTAGTAGTCGAGGGCGTCGCCGTGGGCGTGCATGATCTGGAGCAGGAACTCGGGCAGGCCCGGGGCGTCCCACACCTGCTTGCCGTCGGGTGTGCGCAGGGACCCGGCGCCGCCGACGGTGATCAGGCGGGGTGCCTGCCCGCCGAGGGTCCGCAGTCCTTCGGTGAGGGCGACGGCGGCAGGCTTGATGGTGGCGATGTGGCCGGGGCCGTCACCGCCGCCGACAGCGCTGACGACGACGTCGTGGCCCGTCGCGGCGGCGGCGACCGACTGGGCGTCGAGGACGTCGCCGGTGGTGACGGTCAGGTTCGCGTGGCGTTCGGTGACCTTGGCGGGGTCGCGGACGACGGCGGTGACGGTGTGGCCGCGGTCGAGGGCCTCGCGGACGATGGCGGAGCCGATGGTGCCGTTGGCACCGAAGACAGCAATGTTCGTCATGGCAGTGTTTTCCTTCGTGATCTTTCGGGGTGGTTCGGAGGGCGGTCAGGCGGAGGCGGGGGCCAGGTGCCGGTCGAGGGCCTCGGTGAGCTGGAGGGCGCTGGAGAGCGCTCCGCCGAGCCGGTGGGTGCCGGTGGGGGTGTGCAGGAGCAGGGTCGGGTAGGCGTCGACGCCGAGCCGGCGCAGTTCCCGGAAGCCGCCTTCGGCTTCGGCGCGGGTGGCCGGGTCGAAGAAGGCTTCGGCGACGGCGTCGGCGTCGAGGCCGTGCCCGGCGGCGATGGACCGGTACACGTCGAGGTCGGAGAGGCTGCGGCCGTCGACATACCAGGCGCGCTGGAGGGCGCTCGCCAGTTCCAGGATGCGTCCGGGAGCCTGGCTGCGCAGCGCGACCAGGCCGACGGCGGGATCGGTGGAGTCCATCACCACGGCCCCCTCGGCCAGAACCTGCTGGTAGCCGTCGCCGAAGGTGACCCCCGTGGCGGCGGCGATGCGCTCGTTGGCGGCCGGGATGTGCGGGTACGCCGCCGCGGGCAGGGCCCGCGGGCCGGAGAAGAGGCCCCCGGACAGCACCTGCAACTCGATCCGGTCCGCGTTGCCGTCAGCGAACCGCCGCAACGCCGGGCCCAAGCCGTAGCACCAGCCGCAGTAGGCGTCGAACGCGTACGTGAGACGGATACGGTCTGTCATTCGGGACCTCCTGACATTGGTAGAAGTCAGTCATCGATATCGGCCAGGAGCTGCGACGCCCCTGCCGCCGCATATGCTCTCGACTGACGTCAAACGTAGGAGCCGGGAAAGGTTCCGCCCAGGTACGGTGAGGTCTCGTCGTGGTGAAAAACGGACACGAAGCGATCCCGGAGATCCAGTACGTCCCGCCGGCGGACGACGCGGTCGGTGTCGAAGTGATGCCGATCGCCGAACTGCGCCGCCGCCTGCATCACCACGGCGGGGCGGAAGGCGCCCGGGACGCCGAGGGAGCCGGCCGCGCACAGCGCCCGGACTTCCACCTGCTCCTCACGGTGGAACAGGGGCTGCTGTGGCACATGATCGACTTCGCCGACTACGCCGTCACCGACAGCACCTGGCTGTGGGTCCGCCCCGGCCAGGTACAGCGCTTCGGCGACCTCGGCGCGGCCACCGGCACTCTGGTGCTGTTCCAGCCCGACTTCCTCGACCCCGCCACCGCCACCGACGTCCGCCTCGACGACCCCTTCGGGCGCACCCTGTGGCAGATCACCGGCGAGGACGCCCCCGCCCTGCACCGGGCCCTTGACCACCTCGCCCACGAATACGGCACCACCCACATGCCGACCCCCGCCCGCTCAGCCATCCTCCAGCGGCTGCTCGCCGTACTCCTGCTGCGCCTGACCCACTTGACCGCACCCGTGGGCACCCCGCCCGCCGGGCACGCGGAAACCTTCCAGCGCTTCCGTGCCGCCGTCGAAACCGACTTCGCCCGGGCCCGCGACGTCGGACACTACGCGCGCGCCCTCGGATACTCGCCGCGCACCCTGACCCGGGCCGCGCTCGCCGCGGCCGGCGTCGGCGCCAAGGAGTTCATCGACCGTCGCGTCGTGCTGGAGGCCAAACGCCTCCTCGCCCACGGCGAAGAACCCGTCGCGGGCATCGGGGCCCGCCTCGGCTTCCTCGACACCAGCAATTTCGTTAAGTACTTCATCCAGCGCACCGGCACCACACCAGCCACCTTCCGTAGCCGGTACCGCCCGGCCCGGGCCGCCCGCTGAAGCCGTCTGCCGAGGACTGCCACCTGGTGCTGATCAACTCGTCGAAGAAATGACCCGATCCTGGCGATGCACGGCACTCGGGCCTCTTCTCGCTCTTGCTCCGCCTTCCTACGTTCGGCGCATGGACAACTTACTCGCCCTGCCCACGGGGCCGCTGGCCGACGCGAGCCTCGCCCTCGTACAGAAGGCGGAGAGCACGTCGATCGCCGACCACAGCGTCCGCAGCTTCCTGTTCGCCCGCCTGTTAGCCGAGCAGGAATGCTGCCTGAACGACGCGGCCTACGACGAGAAACTGCTCTTCGCTGCCTGCGTGATGCACGATCTGGGGCTGGGCACCCTCGCGGCCGGCCAGGCCCGGTTCGAAGTGGAGGGCGCCGATCTGGCGGCATCCGTGCTGACCGAGCACGGCATCGCCGCGGCGGACGTCGACCGGGTGTGGGAGGCGATTGCCCTGCACTCCTCCCTGGGCATCGCCGACCGGTGCGGACTGCTGACCTACCTGACTCACAAAGGTGTCTTCACCGACGCCGGCTACTTCACCGATCTCGGCGACGCGATGCTCCAGCCGATCTACGCCAGATACCCCCGACCCGCCGACGACCGTTTTATCCAGAACGCGATCGTCGAGCATGCCGCCCGCTCCCGGGCCGCGGCACCGCGATACTCGATCGCGGCCGAGTTACTGCGCCGGCGACAGGCCGGAGAGTGACCTCTGAGATGCGCACCGCGGCGAGCAGCCGCTGCCCGACCGGCGCCGCGCTCAGGGTGTCCGACTCGGTGACGGTCGACCCCGGCCTCCTTCAGGATCGATCAGACGGCCGGCGCCCGAGCCGGAGATCCCTGGAGACGTGAGGCATTGCGGGTGTTCCGCGGTTGGGCCATGCGATGTCGTCAACGGCGAGAAACGGCTCGCCGGCCATGGTCGCGGGGGTTGCCCCGGTGAACGCCCTGACGTCCCGATGCAGGTGGGACTGGTCGGCGTAGCCGGCGTCGGCCGCGACTCGGGCCGCGCCTTCACCCGCGACCAGGCGGTGCGCGGCATGGTCGAAGCGGACCAGCTTCACGGCGCGCTTGGGCGGCAGGCCGAGCTGCGACCGGAACCGGGACCACAGCCGCTTACGGCTCCACCCGACCTCGGCCGCGAGTTCGTCGACCCGGGCCAGGCCACGGCTGACGACGATCCGGTGCCAGGCCCAGGCCACCTCCGGGTCCACCGGCGGCCCCGCCTCATGCCGGCGGGCGAGCAGGGCGTCCGCCAACGCGAAGCGATCCTGCCACGACGCGACATCGCCGAGTTGCTCGCGGATCCGTGACGCCTCCTGGCCCCACAGGTCGCCCAGGGACGCGACGGCCCCGTCGAGGTCGGCGGGGGAGACGCCCAGGACCGCGCGTGCGATCACGGGGGACAGACGCACTTGTACGCACTCGACGTTCTCTCCCCGAGCCCGGACCGCGCCTCCGGACCCGAGCCCGGGCCCGGCGACGAGGCTTCCCCGTTGCTGCCGCCCGGCGGCACAGTCGACGACGGGCGAACCGGCGCCGAACTCCAGGAGCAGTGTCACGGCCGGGTGCGGGACCATCCGGAGCGCGTCCAGGTCACGGACACGGAACCCGGCCATAGTGACACCGGCCACCCGGCTGGGCCGCCTCGGGCACGCGACGCCCCACACAACCTCACCGTGCACGAACGTCCGCATCGTCCCATGCTAGGTGAGCCGGCCGAGGGGAACATTCGTCCAATCCACCGGCGCGTACCGGCGGGGACAGTGGGCTCATGACTGTTTCTGACGGCGGTTCGCATGTGAACGGCGGCGCCGAGGCCACCGAGAGTTCGACCCTGTCGCTGGGCGACGGCGACATCTACGTGTGCCAGGACGGCCCCCGCGACGCCCCCGCACTCCTGCTCATCCACGGGTCCGCATCCTCGACCCGTTCGTGGGACCTGATGGTTCCGCTGCTGACCGCATCTCACCGCGTCATCCGGATCGACCTGCTCGGGCACGGCCGGTCGGGCAAACCGGCCGACCGCAGCTACGAGCTCCCGGATCAGGCACGTCGGGCCGGCGCGGTACTGGACCGGCTCGGCGTCGAGCACTCCGTGGTCGTCGGACACTCCAGCGGCGGCGTCGTCGCCACCGCCCTCGCCGAACAGCGGCCCGACCTGGTGACCGCGCTCGCGCTCGTCAACACCGGCCCCAGCCTGGACGCCTTCATCGCACCGGAGTCCGCCGCAATCGGCCCCTCGCAGTGGCCGCCGAGCGACGAGCAGCTCCGCCGGCTCGCGAGCACTGGTTTCAGCCGCGCGGGCTACCAGTTCCCGGAAGAGCTCCTGGATGAGGTGCGCGCCATGACCTCCCACACGTTCACCACGACGATGCGGGCCACCCGCTCCTACCTGGAGCAGCTGGCGCTGCCGGATCGGCTGGCGGTCCTGGGCAAGCCGCTACTGGTGATCTTCGGCGAGGACGACCGCAGATGGCGATCCTCATCCGCCGCCGACTACCGCGCCGTTCCGGGCGCGAAGGTCGAGTTGCTGCCCGGTCTCGGGCACTCGCCCCTGCTCGAGGATCCGCCGCGGACAGCCACCCCCCTGCTGGCCTTCACCGCGATCCACGCCGTACGGGCGGACTGAACGAACGGAAGCGCCGGCGTCGCCGGTCCGGCCCTGGCCCAGGAGTCACGGGCTCATGTGGTCCGGCTGTGCAAGTCGGGTGAGGGCCGCCGCGACCAGGGCCTGTACGCCGGTGTCCAGGGTGGGCTGGAGGACCGGGGCGAAGCGGGGGCTGTGGTTGACCGGGATGTCCTGCGCCACCGTGCCGCGCTGCTGGGCAGCCTGGTACGTGTCCGGATCGATGCAGCCGAGGGCCCAGTAGGTGTACGGGATGCCGAAGGCGTCCGGGATGCGGCTGAAGTCCTCGCTGGCGCCCTGTAGTTCGCTGGTGCCCGCGCGGTCCCCGAAGGCCGCGGTGAAGGCGGCGGCGACCTCGCGGGTCAACGCCGTGTCGTTGACGGTCGGCGGAAAACGGGTGCCTTCCTCGACTTCCGGCTCGCGGGTCGCCCCGGAGGCGTCGCATTCGGCTCTGACGATGCGCCGTACCGCGGCCAGAACGGCCTGGCGGGTGTCCTCGTCGTACGTGCGCACGTTGACCAGCAGCTCGGCCGACTCCGGGATCACGTTGCCGCTCGTGCCCGCCTGTACAGAGCCCACCGTGAGCACGACCGGCCGGGTGGCGGCCAGCTCGCGCGAGACGATCGTCTGGAGGCGGACGACGATCATCGAGGCGATCACCACGGGATCGATCGCGGCCTGCGGTGCCGATCCATGAGCGCCTCTGCCATGGACAGTGATCTTGATGTTGTCCGCTGCGGAGAGGAAGGAGCCGGCGCGCGTGCCGACCTGTCCGGCGGGATAGGGGAGCACGTGCTGGGCGAATGCGACGTCCGGGCGGGGAACACGGTCGATGAGCCCGTCGGCGAGCATCCGGTCGGCGCCGTCGCCGGGCTCCTCGGCAGGCTGGAACAGGGCCAGCAGGGTGCCCTGCCACGGGCACCCCGGGCACGTTCTCCGGCGACAGCCAGTCGGCCACGGGTCAGCACCTCCCCTTCCTCCCACCATCGAAGAAGGCGGAGTTCAGCCGCTCTGCCGAGCGCGCGAGCGGGCCGAAGGTCACGCGCGCGGATCCGCCGGCTGTCACGGAAGGATCGCGATGGCGCTCGACCAGTTCAGACCGAGCCGTTCCTGGGACGCCATGTGCAGGAGCTGGAAGGCTTCCAGCTCGCGTGCCCGGCGCAGCGGTCCTACGTCCAAGGGGCGCATCCCGCCCGATGAGACCAGGCCCGACACGGCCTGTTTCGCGGTGTCGTCATCCGCGGCGACGAAGACGTCCAGGGGTCGGCCGGCGACCTGTCCGGTGGCGAGCGGCCCGGCGAAGGTGGTGTTGAACGCCTTGACGACCCGGGACTCCGGTGCGGCGGCGGCGATTTGTTCGGCGGCCGAGGTGCCGGGGGGCACGACGAGTGAGTCGAAGGTGGAGAAGTCCACCGGGTTGGAGATATCGACGACGATCTTTCCTGCCAGGGCGCCGCGCCACGCGGCGGCGACGTCGCGCCCGGCCGGATAAGGCAGGGCGAGCACCACGACGTCGGAATCAGCCGCGGCGTCGGCGTCGACCGCCGTGACCTCCGCTCCAGGTGTGGCCTGGCTCAAGGCGGTGGCCAGGTCTTCCGCCTTTGCCTTCTTGTGATCGTGCAGGCGGACGGAGTGTCCGCCTGCCATTGCCCGGGCACCAATGCCGCGGGCCATGTTCCCGGCGCCGACGATGGTGACGATCATGCGTCGCTCCTCAATGGACGTCACATGCCTTCCACCCTCACACCCCCAGCGGGCCGCTGCCACTGGCGAGCGTCCTGGTATCGGCCATCACGGTGTCGAAGACGGCCGTGAACTTTGGGTCGCGGTCGCGGACCAGCGCCCCGCGCCGCGCCTGCCACTCCCGCAGCCGGGTCTCGACGGCGGGAGTGGTCGTAGTGGCCATACCTCGAGGATGCCGCTCAATGCGAGGTCATCACCCGGCGGCGCGGCGCGCTCCGGTGCGGATGCAGCTCGACGGTGAGTGAGGCGGCGATGAAGACGGAGGAGTAGGTGCCGATCGCCAGGCCGATGAGCAGGGCGAGGGCGAAGTCGGTGAGGGTGTCGTCGGCGAGGACGGCAAGGGCGGTGAGGATGAGTGCCGCGCCCATACCGGTGTTGACGGTGCGGGGCAGGGTTTGCAGGATCGCCTGGTTCGCCAGACGGGGAAGCGGTGTGATGCGGTCGCGGGCGAGCAGTTCGCGGACGCGGTCGAAGACGACGACGGAGTCGTTGACCGAGTAGCCGATGACGGTCAGCAGGGCGGCCAGGAAGATCCCGTCGATCGGCTTGCCGAGCCAGGCGAAGACACCGATGAGGACCACCACGTCGTGGACGAGCGCGGCGACGGCCGCGGTCCCGAAGATCCAGCGGAACCGGACCGCGAGATACAGCAGTTGGGCGCCCAGCGCGAGAGAGAGGGCGATGAGGGCGTTGCGGCGCAGTTCGTCGCCCATGCTGGGGCCGATCAGCTCGTCGCGGATCTTCTCCGTCCCGCCGCCGAGGCCGCCGATGGTTTCGGTGACGGCGGCCTCGGCGGCGTTGGTCAGGTGCTCGGCGCGCACCGTGAGCCCGGTGTCGCCGGAGGACTGCACGACCGCGCGGGGGAACCCGGCGTCGGTGAGGGCGGTGCGGACCCGGTCGGGCTCGACGGGGGTGCTGGTGGCGTACTCGATCAGCCGGCCGCCGGTGAACTCGATGCCGAAGTCCAGGCCGCGGGCGAGGATGCCCGACGCGGCCACGGCGAGGAGGACGGCGGAGGCGGCCAGCCAGCGACGCGGACGGCGCAGCAGGAACGGCTCGCGGCGCAGCAGCCGGTCGCGCACCCATCCGGTGCTCGCGATGCCGGTGATACGAGGGCGGCGGAAGACCGCGGGGCGGTTGACCGCGTATTCGGCGAGCACCCGGCTGATCACCAGGGCGCTGACCATCGAGGCGAGGACGCCGATGCCGAGGGTGATACCGAAGCCGCGTACCGGGCCGGAGGCGAAGGCGAACAGGAGGCCCGCGGCGATCAGCGTGGTGATGTTGGAGTCGGCGATCGCGCTGAGGGCACCGCGGAACCCGGCCGTCAGGGCCGAGCGCGGGGTGGGGCGGCTGCGGGCCGCGTACTCTTCGCGGGCCCGTTCGAAGACCAGGACGTTGGCGTCCACGGCCATGCCGATCGCCAGGACGAACCCGGCGAGGCCCGGCAGGGTCAGGGTGGCGCCGAGCGCGGCCAGGGCGGCGTACGAGATGAGGCCGTAGCAGACCAGGGCCGCGGTCGCGAGCAGACCCATGAGCCGGTAGACGGCGATGATGAACAGCGCGGTCAGTGCGGTGCCGATGGCGGCGGCCCAGGCCGCGGCCTCGATGGCCGCGTCGCCGAGCGTGGCGCCGACGGTGCGCTGTTCGACGGTCTCGACGGGTACGGGCAGGGCGCCGCCGGAGATGAGCAGGGCCAGTTCGCGGGCTTCGGTGCCGTCGAAGGAGCCGGTGATCTGGGTGGTGCCGCCCGGGATACCGGCCCCGCACGGCACGGAGGGGTCGACCTGCGGCGAAGAGATGATCTTGTTGTCGAGGACGATGGCGACCCGGCGCTGCGGATCGTCGGCCGGATGGCACGCGGCCCGTGCGGTGACCTGCTTCCACCGGCCCTGACCGGTCTTGGTGAAGTCGACGGTGACATGCCATCCGGCACCGCCCTGCTGGTCGAAGCGGGCGTCGGCGCCTTCTACGTCCCGTCCGGTCAGGTCGGCGGCTCGCAGCCGCAGGGGCTGTCCGGACTCGTCCGGCAGCACACGCTCCGCGGCCGGATCGGCGGGCGGCGGGGCGGTGGCGCCGTCGGAGGTCCTAGCCGGGCCGAGGACCGCGTGGACGGTGAGCTGCGCCGTGCGGCCCAGCACATCGGCGGCCTTCTTCGGGTCATGAACACCGGGCAGCTCGACGAGGATGCGCTGGTCTCCGGAGCGGACGAGGGTCGGCTCGGCCACGCCGAGCGCGTCGATACGGCCGCGGAGCACCTCCAGGGTGCGGTCGGTGGCCGCGGCGTCGGCTGCGGTGGTGGGGGTGGAGCGGGTTTCCAGCATGATCTGGGTGCCGCCGTGCAGGTCGAGGCCGAGGCGGACCGGCACGGTGAGGGCGATGGCCAGCGATCCGGCGATCACGGCGAGGGCGATCAGCGCACGGGCGCGCAGGGACTTGTTCCGCTTGTTCCGGCCGCTGTTCCGTTTGTTCTGGTCGTTCCGGCGTTTCAACACAAGCCTCCGGCAGGCACGTCGCGGCGGCGGCTCGCGCGGCCGCGACGGGAAAAGGGTGATGGGGTGCGTCAGGTACCGGAAGGCGCAGGAGGTGCCCGGCCGCGCTGGTGGGCCGATTGGCCGGAGGTGAGGGGTGCGCACGCGGAAGGCGCCGAAGCGCGGATACCGACGGCCGGGCCGGCATCCGTACCGCGGGGGTCGGTGGCGTGGTGATCCGGCGGGTACGGACGGTCGCAAGGGCGGTCGTGCCGGACCCGGGCCTGGGCCGCGCAGCCGGCGGCACCCGGGTCGTCCGCGCGGGGCCCGGGGTCCGGGCGCGCGGCGTGCGTGGCCGCCGGGGCGGTGGCGGTGGCGGGGGCGGGCACCGGCCCGGAAGCGGCGCGCGCGGTATCCGCGGGCACCAGCGCCAGCAGGACGGCGAGGAGCAGGATGAGCGTTCCCGCGCAGCGGTGGAGCCGGTGGAGCCCGTGACGACCGGCGGTCGGGACGGTGCGGGGTGCTGGGCGCATGCACCGTCCCCTTTCTGCTGGGCGTTCGATTTCCTGCCGGGTGCTCGACACGGGGCGCCCCGGTGGGGGAGGGCGGGTGTCAGGGTTCGACGAGACCCGCGCGGATGGCGTAGCGGGTCAGCTCCAGCCGGTCGTGCAGCCCGAGTTTGTGCAGGAGGTTGGCCCGGTGGCGGTGCACGGTCTTGACGCTGATGAACAGGATCTCGGCGATCTCCTTGGAGGAGTGCCCCTCGGCGACGAGTTTGAGGACTTCCTCCTCGCGAGGGGTGAGGAACTGGTCGGGGTTCTCCTCGCCGTGCCGGACGCGGTCCAGGTAATTGCGGATGAGGGCGGTGACCGCGCCGGGGTAGAGGAACGGCTCGTTGCGCATCGCGGCCCGGCAGGCGGCGACCAGATCGCGGTCGGCGACGGATTTCAGCACATAGCCGCAGGCCCCGGCCTTGAGCGCCTGGAAGAGGTACTGCTCGTTGTCATGCATCGTCAGCATCAGGATGCGCAGGCTCGGTTTGAGCGCCACCAGCTCACGGGCGGCCTGCAAACCGGTCAGGCGCGGCATGGCGATGTCGAGCACGGCCAGGTCGATCTCCTGGCTCCGGGCGGCCTCGATGGCCTCGGCGCCGTCCCCGGCCTCGGCGACGACCTCCAGATCGGGTTCCCGGTCGAGGATCAGCCGCACACCGCGGCGTACCAGGGCGTGGTCGTCGGCGAGCAGGATGTGGATCGGCGTCGCGGCCGTGGAAGCCGGGGCCGTGGGAGCCGGTGCCGGGGCCGTGGTGGGTTCGGGCGAGGTCGGATCGTGCATGGTCAGGACTGCTTCCTGGGGACGGGGGTGATCAGGCGGATCCGGGTGCCGGTGCCGGGTGTGGAGGTGATGTCCAAGGTGGCTCCGGTGAGCAGGGCCCGTTCGCGCATACCGCGGATCCCGGCGCCTTCGCAGGCGGCCTCGATACCGCGGCCGTCGTCGGCGATCTCCAGCACCACCGCCTCACCCGCGCGGTACAGGCTCACCTCGGCCCGATGCGCGTCCGCATGGCGGGCCACATTCGTCAGGCTCTCCTGAGCCACCCGGTACAGGACGAGCTCGCTCTCTCGGTCGAGGGTGGGCAGATCGGCGTCGAGGCGGCGTACGACCCGCAGCCCGGTGTGGGTGGCGAAGTCCTGTGTGAGCGAGGTCAGCGCACTGACCAGGCCCAGGTCGTCCAGGACACCGGGCCGCAGGCGCCGCACCAGGCGGCGGACCTCGTCCAGGCTCTCCCGGGTGATCTCCTGGGCCTGCTGGAGGTCCTCGCGCAGCGGCTCGGGGGAGTCGTCCGCGGCGCGCTTGAGCACCAGCAGGATCGCGGTCATGCTCTGTCCGACCTCGTCGTGCAGCTCCTGGGCGATACGGCGGCGTTCCGCCTCCTGGGCCAGCAGCACCCGGGCGCTGGACGTGGCGCGCTCGTGCTCCAGCCGGTCGAGCATGGCGTTGAAGGTGCGGATCAGCTCGGTCACCTCGCTGCCGGCACCGGCGCCGGGCACGGGCAGCCGCTGGCCGGGGCGCAGCAGGTCGACGGTGGTCATCAGCCTGGTCAGCCGGCCCAGCGGGGCCAGGCCCCAGCGCAGCAGGGTGCCGTTGGCGACCAGCATGACGGCGAGACCGCCGACCAGGATGACCGCCTCGGTCAGCACCACCGGCACGGAGACGGTCACCGGCGCCCACAGCAGCAGCGCCGTCGCGGCGCCGAGCACCAGGGCGTTGAGCCCGAAGATCCGCCAGAACAGCGACACCGCGGAAACTCCTCCTTCTGCGACCCGACTGTGATCACCTCTACTGTCGGTCATCCGCTGTCGGTCATCCGCATCGCACCCCTGGCGGAGCTGCCGCGACTGGTCGCGACCGATCCCGCCCCAGCCTGCCTCCCGCATCGCGCGCGGTCGATGGGGCACGCCACCCATATCCGAGGTCACCGGGTACCCATCCGCCGTTCCCCGCCATCGCCTCGTGGTCACCGCTGTCCCGGGCAAATGGGGTCCGCGCCCGATGGGCTTCCGGCGCCGGGCCGAGCAGAGTCGAAGGTGACCGAGCCGCCCGGTTCGGCCCGTGCCGCGGTCGTGGAGACGGGGGTCGGCGGAACCGGGCGGCCGCTGCCGCGCGCAGCGCGCTTTTACGTTTCCGCGCTCCACGCTCCACGCTTCCACGCTTCCGGGAAAGGACCTCATCGTGCCGCTCGACACCGCCCAGACCGATCCCCGCCCCGAGCGGCTGACCGCTCACGAGGCCCGTCAGCGCCTCGAACACGCCCGCAACAGCCGCCTTGCCCAGCTGCGCGCCATCGACGAGACCGGGCAGAGCACGGACGACCATCTGATGTCCGTGCAGGCGGAGGCGATCCGGCAGGTCCTCACCGAGATCGACGAGGCGTTCGTCCGCGTCGACGACGGCTCCTACGGCACCTGCCAGGGCTGTGCCAAGCCCGTCCCCGCCGAACGCCTGGAGATCCTCCCCTACACCCGGCACTGCGTCGCCTGCCGGCGCCGCGCCGCGGCCTGACCGGCCCTGTCCCACCCGCCTTCGTCTCCGCGCTGCTCAAAGGGGTGAAGTGGTGAACCACCAGATCATCGGCGACCGTCCCGCGCACCTGTCGCCCGAGGACCTCGCCGCGCTGCGGGAGAACCTGCGCGAACAGCGCCTGTTCCGCCAGGAGCAGCTGCGGCAGATAGCCGCGGCGCCCCACGCCGCGGACCCGCGCCTGTGCCGCTCTGCGGCACAGGCCGAAGTGCAGGGGAAACTCGCCGCCTCCGCGTGCATGGTCCTCGCCGACGTGGAGGCGGCGCTGCAACGCATCGCCGAGGGCCGCTACGGCAGCTGCCACCTGTGCCGGCGCTCCGTCGAACGCGAACTCCTGATGATCGTTCCGCAGGACCGTTACTGCGCACGGTGCCAGCAGGTACGGGAGGCCGGACGATGACCGTCATCCGCCGCCGGGCCGACTCCACCGCCCGGCACCGGCACCAGCCTTGGCCGTTGTGCCGGCAGTGCTGCGGCCTCGCCCTCGACCTGGGCAGCGCCCGCACCCGCGCCTGGATGGCCGGCCGCGGACTGATCTTCGACGTGCCCACCGTCACCTTCCCCGGGGTTGTCCACCCGATCCGGCGCGGCGCCATCGTCGACGTTCCGGGAACGGCCCGGATGCTCGACCGGCTGCTCGGCCACCGTCTGCCCCGCCTCACCCGCCCGCTGGTGATGGTCACCACGCCCGTGCTGGACGGCCCCGGCTACCGCGAACGTGCCCGCACCGCCGTGGAGGTGCTGCGCCCGCGCGCGGTCCTGACCGTCCCCACCGCACGCGCCATCGCCCTGGCCGCGGACGCCGACCTCTCCCTGCCGCTGCTCGTGGTGGACGTCGGCGCCCACCTCACCGAAGTGGTCCTCCTCGTCGACGGCGTCGTCTTCGACGCCCGCCGCACCACCCTGGGCACCAGCGACCTCTCCGGCGCCGGCACCACGGCGGAGGTCAGCGAGGCCATCACCGTCATGATCACCTCAATGCTCCGGCAGGACCGTACGTCCCTCACCGCCGAAGCCCTGAGCCGCGGCGCCCTCCTGGCCGGCGGCGGCGCACTGCGCCCCGACCTCACCCGCCGGCTCATCGGCGGCCTGCACGCGCCAATGCGGGCGGTCCCCGCACCGCACACCGCCGCGATCCGCGGCGCCGCCACGATCCTGCACGCCGCGCACGCCCATCCCTCGGCCGGCGGCACGTCCCCGCCCGGCCCCGGCCCGCAGTCCGGATGAGCCCCGCGGCCTCAAGGGGCGCGCGGCTCAGCCGGTTCCTCAAGCATCCGCCGGCAGATGATCGACAGCCTCACGCAACCGCGCATCCGTGCCAATCGCCATTCAGCGAGCTTGACTTGCGTACGCGCAGTCATGCGGGACACCGCCCGAACACTCGTCAGTCCACAACTCCTGACCATGACTCGCGGGCAGCCCAGCCTCGCGTGTCACTTGGCCGGTTCAGGTCCGTAGCCTTGCGCTATGAGGAACGGGATTGATCGCGTGGAGGACGGCTGGGACGTCCGCTCGATACGTGGGGTGGGCGTCGGCGAGGTGGTCGTCGGCAGCGTGATGCGGCTGCACATTGGTTCGCATGGGATCGAGGTGCACAGCCCGGCCGAGTTGACGGCCGGCGGGGAGGCCTATGCCATTCACGCCGCGGGCCGAATCAATCTGGACAAGGTGACGCTGCTGCTCGATCAGGTGGTCGCTGAGGTTCATGTATCCGATTCGGGTGCGCTGAAGGTTCGGTTTGCCGGCGGGTGGCGATTGGACGTTCCGGTGGTGCCCGAGGGCTTGGGCTGGATCGTCGCCCTCCGGGGGCGCCACTTCATCAGCCCCGTGGCGGGTGGTGGCGTGAGGATGTCCGATCGACGAAGTGGCTGAGCAGCCGCTCCTGTCTACCGTGGCCCCATGGCGCTGATTTCTTACCTCCACCGTTTCAATCAACGGCACCCATGGAGTCACAACGACCACTACGGCCCCTGGATCGCGCGCCGGGTGGCCGGGTCCGGGGCTCGCCACGTCCTCGACGTCGGGTGCGGCGCGGGGAATCTTGCCGCGCTTCTGCGCCGTCGGGCTGTCACCGTCACCGGGCTCGAACCCTCCCCCCAGATGGCCCGCGCCGCGGCGGAGCGCTTCGCCGACGACCCCGCGGTCACCATCGTTGAAGCCGGCTTCGCCGGGCGCGACCCGCGGCGGCGCTTCGACGCGATCACCCTGGTCGCCGTCCTGCACCACCTGCCGCTGGTGTCCACTTTGCGGGAGCTGCGCGGCTGCCTCGCTCCGGGCGGGCGCCTCGTGGTCGTCGGCTGCTATCGGGAGACCGGGCCTGTCGATCTCCTCGTCTCCCACCTGGCCGTGCTCGTGAATCCGGTCATGGGGCTGGTCAAGCATCCGGCCCGTGCCGTTGCGCTGCCCCTGCACATGACGGCGCCTACCGCTCTTCCGCAGGAGACCCTGGAGGACATCCGGGCCGCGGCCGCGCAGGAGCTGCCCGGCGCCCGGATCCGGCGTCGCCTGTTCTGGCGGTACAGCCTGGTTTACGACGCTCCCGCCGGGCACAGCCCGGCCTGATGCCGTTTTGGCATCGGTCACCGACGTCGAGGGCGGTCACCGAGCCGCCCAGGGCCTCCGTGGCGGCTGTCAGCCCCCGGCCGCCGAGGCCGCCCAGCTCATGCGCGACCACATCACGTACAGCCTCACCGCGACCGCCATCAGCGCCCTCGAAGAGAGCGAAGGTCACGCCTGAGCCCACTTGCCGGCGGGACAATCCCGCCTCCGCCTCGTGTGGTGCCGTCCGTTCGTCGGCGCTGTTCACGGAGTATGTGCAGGGTCGGTTGTGCGGGCGGCGGGTGTGGCGAAGGACGCGGCCAGCACGAGTATCAGGACCAGGAACAGTGCGTTGCGGAGTCCGAAGTGCTCGCCGAGCTGGCCGAGTGAGGGAGGCCCGACGAGGAAGGCGACGTAGCCGAGGGTGGCGGCGAGGGAGACCCTTGCGGCGGAGTTGTCGCCGGAGTCGCCGGCCGCGGAGAGCGCGACGGGGAAACCCAGGGACGCGCCGATGCCCCACAGGACGGCGGCCGCTGCCGCGACGGCCTGGTTGTCGACGAGGATCACGAGTGCGATGCCGACGGCGCCGATGACCGCGCTGGCGCACAGGGCGGCCGCGCGTCCGTAGCGGTCGACGAATCGGCCGCCGGCGAAGCGGCCGACGGTCATCGAGGCCGCGAAGACCACGTACACGGCCGATCCGAGCGCCGGGTCGAAGCCATGGCCGTCGACCATGACCAGCGGCAGCCAGTCGTTGGCCGTTCCCTCGGCCATGGCAAGGGCGAGGATGATGCCGCCGATGAGCAGGAGCCTCGGCTCCCTCCACACCGCGGGGCGCGCGGAGGCCTGCGCGGGCGTGCCGCTGCCGCTGCCGTTGCCGGTTCGTCGGCCCACTCCGGCGGGAACATATCGGATCGTCGGTGCCAGTACGGCCAGTACCACGGCGGTGACGATGGCCAGATGCCACAGGACGGGGAACGAGACGGCGGTCAGAATCATGCCGCCGGCCGCGCCGACCACCGTGCCGAGACTGTAGAAGCCGTGCATCGCGGGGAGGGTGGAACGGCCGAGCAGCCGTTCCACCTCCGCCCCTTCGATGTTGAGGGCCACCTCGCCGCCGCCCATCCCGAGGCCGATCAGTCCGAGCCCGAGGGCCACGACCGCGTCCGCGCCCGCAGCGGCCCCCAGGCCGATGACACCGGACCCCGCGGCGGTCGCCAGTGTTCCGGCGGCGATGAGGGGCCGGGCGCCCCAGCGGGCAACGAGCGGCCCCGAGCACAGGATGCCCGCCATGGACCCGACCGAGAGCCCGAACAGGACCAGGCCCATGCGTCCGGTGGAGGCCCCGAGCAGGTCGCGCACGTCGGGGGTGCGGGTCACCCAGGACGCCATGGCCAGGCCGGGCAGGAAGAACAGGGCGAACGCGGCGGTCCGACGCCGGCCGGGGCTGACAGTCACGGGGAATGCCTCCAGGAGATGACCGAACACAGAAGTCTGTACGATCGTACACACTTGGGTGGAGTCGCCTTGTGACAGATTGGGGGCGTGAGCGGCACACGGCGCGCGATCCCGAACGACCCCGGACGCAGGGACCGGATTCTCGATGCCGCCCTCGACGTCATCGCCGAGGGTGGTGTTCACCGGACGACCCATCGCAAGATCGCTTCACGGGCCGGCGTCCCTCTGGGCTCGCTGACGTACTACTTCGACGGCATGGACGATCTGCTGGCGCTGGCGTTCGCCCGCCTCGCCGACACGATGTCCCAGCTCTACCGCCGCACCGTGGCCAGCGCCGGGTCGACCGCGGAGGCGGAGGCGGCCGTGGTCGAGCTGATCTGCGGGCCGGCCTATGCCACTGACCGCGACATGACGCTCATCTTCGAGATGTACGCCTACGCCAACCACAACACCGCGGTAGCCGCAACCACCCGCTCCTGGCTGGCGCGCAGCCGCGAGAGCCTCGCCCTGCACTTCACCCCCGGAGTGGCCCGAGCTCTCGATGCCCTGGTCGAGGGCTGGCCCATGCACCGCCGCTTCGATGCTGCCCCCCTCAACCGGCAGCTCGTCGCCGGAGTCGTGCACGCCGTCGTCGACGCCGCGCCTCACCTCCCCGACGAACAGCTCTGATCTCCTCGCCTTCGCCGCGGGCGTCGCCGCGGCGTAGAGCAGGTGTGTGTCGCATTCCGAGACCGTCGATATGACGTGGATCACTCACTGGCCGCTTTGGGCCGGGCGTGCGTGATCATGATCGGAATGGACACTCGTTTCGTTGGCATCGCTGAGCTGGTCGAGGCCCCGTCCGTGGCGGTCGTAGTCGACGTCATGCGTGCTTTCACCGTGGCTGCTTGGGCCTTTGCCCAGGGGGCGGAGAAGATCGTTCTTGCTGAGTCGCTGGACGACGCTCTGGCGCTCAAGGCTCGCCACCCGGATTGGGTGGCGCTCAAAGACGGTCCGCCCGCGCCCGGGTTCGACATGGTCAACTCGCCGGGCCTGCTGCGGTCTGTTGACCTTGGCGGACGGACCGTTGTGCAGAAGACCACGGCAGGGACGGTCGGCGCCCTTGCGGTCAAGGAGGCGTCGCTGGTGCTGTGCGCCGGCTTCGTGGTGGCGGAGGCAACGGCTCGGCTCTTGCGGACGCGCAAGAGTGACAGTGTCACGTTCGTGGTCACTGGCGAAGATGGGCAGGCCGATGAAGATCTGGCGTGTGCTCAATACATCGCTCGCAGGGTCACCGCGGCTGGGACGGACGCTGCTGAGTTCCTCCGCCGCGCTGCCGAGTCGCGCGCCGCTGCCGAGCTGGCGGAGGGTGTGCGTCAAGGAGTCCATCCTGATGACGTCGCACTCTGTCTTGAGCTCGACCGGTTTCCCTTTGCCATGGTGGCGGCCTTGGAAGACTCGCTCATGGTCCTGCGTCGGTGCGCCGTGCCTTCGCCGGCCGAAGCCGGGCAGGGGTAGGCGGCAGTGGTCAGCCTCGCTGTCGAAAGTCCAGCATGTAGAAGACCTTGTCGTAGCGGCGTTCGCCGACGGCGACGAAGCCGGGCAGACGGCCGTATTCCGTGAAGCCCAGCGACCGGTAGAGGTGTAGGGCATTGGCGTTGTCGCCCCGGGCGTCCAGGGTGAGGACCTCGATCCCCACCTCCCGGGCGTCAGTGATCAAGGCAGCGGTCAGCGCCCGACCGACACCACGACCATGGACAGCAGGAGCTACCGCGATCTTCTCCAGATCGGCGTGTGGCCGATGAGTCGGTCGGGCATAGCGCAGCCAGTACCCCAACCCGACCAGCCGACGGTCGAGGTAAGCGGCGCGCAGGGCCGCATCCCCGGCCTGCACCGCAGAGACGACGTGGCCGAGAAGTTCCGCCACCTCATCCCGCGAGGGTGGTTCGACCCAGCCCAGCGCGGCACCTCCACCGACCAGATCCGCCAGCATCCGGTGGGCCGACTCCGCAAACCGGACCTCCAGCTCCGGATCGGAAGTCAGCTCCATGGCGTCAAGGATGACAGGCTCAGGGGTCACACCGCTGATCACAGTCGGCAGCATAGCCAGCACAGGGCCCAGCCGGGGCCCCGCGCTCCAGCCTCTGCGCGGTCAGGCCGCTGACAGCACCGGTGGACCTCGACGTGCCGTCGCCATCGGCTGGTCACCACGGACCTCCCTCGGGGTGGCCTCGCCTCGCCGGTGGGGTCCCCTCCGCCTCGGGCGCGTCGGCCGTGGCTGCTTCGGCGGCCTGGGCGCCGAGTGAGCCGGCGGAGGGGCAGGCGGTGGCCGGGCGGTGGCCGGAGTGGATCAGACCGTGGAGCGCCCGCGCTCGGTGTCCTGCTGCGGTGTGTCCGCGATGACCGGCCTGCGCTCGATCAGCCGCTTGATGCCGAAGGTGGCGACAGTGGCCACGACCATCGCGGCGACCAGGAACCACAGACCGGTGACAGGGGACGAGGTGCGGTCCACGATCACACCGATCCCCATGGGGCCGAATCCGCCGCCCAGGTTGCCCACGGCGTTGATCATGGCGATGCCCGAGGCGGCCTGAACGCCCGCGAGGAACCGGGACGGCAGTGACCAGAGCACCGGCTGTCCGGCGAAGATGCCCACCGCGGCCACGCTGATGAGCGCCATCTGTAGCACGTGGTTGTCCACCAGCGCGGTCGCGGCCAGGCCCAGGGCGCCCACGGCCGTGGTGGCGGCGATCCACGGGTAGCGGGAGCCGCTGCGGTCGGCGAGCTTCGGCACGACGTACAGGCCGAGGGCGACGAAGACGTAGGGGATGGCGGTGATGAAGCCGGTGGCCGTGGAGGACAGGCCCCCGAAGCCGTCGACGATGGTCGGCAGCCAGAAGCTGAGGCCGTAGGCGCCGAGAGGGAAGCACAGGAAATACAGCGCCATGCACACGACGCGCTTGTCGCGCAGTGCGCTCAGCGGGTTCTCGTGGGCCGCGCCCAGCGCGTCCGTCTCTCGGGCGAGTTCATCGGCGATCCAGCCCTTCTCGTCGGCGGACAGCCAGCGCACCCCGTCCGGCCCATCGGGGAGCACACGGAGAGTGACGAAGGCGAGCAATATGGCGGGCAGTCCGGTGGCAACGAAGATCCACTGCCAGCCCTCCAGACCGAGGGTGCCGTCCAGGTCGCCGAGCGCACCCATGAGCGGATTGCCGATGATGAACGCGAGCGGGGACGCCATCATGAACCAGCCGGTCATCCGCGCCCGGTAGCGGTAGGGGTACCACTTGGTGAGGTAGTAGAGGACGCCGGGGTAGAAGCCGGCCTCGGCCACGCCGAGCAGAAAGCGGGCAGCGTAGAACTGCCAGCTGGTGGAGACCAGGGCCGTGAGGACGGTGACCAGGCCCCAGCTGACCATGATCCGGGTGAACCAGCGGCGCGCTCCGAACCGCTCGAGAAGGATGTTGCTGGGCACTTCGAAGATCGCGTACGCGACGAAGAACGCGACCTGTCCGAAGGTGAACGCGGCGCTGGACAGCCCCAGTTCGTCTTGGAGTGTCAGCTTGGCGAACCCGACGTTCGACCGGTCGACATAGGCGACCAAATAGAGCAGCACCAGGAACGGCATCAGCCGCCAGGTGACCGTTTTCATCACTTTCGCTTCCACGCGGCTCTCTCCCAGGAGTTCGACGTTGATCCTCTGGACGGTGACGGACGGTATCGTGATTTGATAGCACCATTGAAGAGGTGGATGGGACACAGCTTGGTCACGGCCACCTCAGCGCACGGAAAGGACATCGCGCATGGCCGCGCTCGACCCCCTGCCCACCGCCACCGCCGACAGCGCCACCACCACCGCCAAGGCCGGCGGCGCCGCCCCCCTACGCAGCCGCGCCTGGTTCGGCGACGGGGGGAAGAACGGTTTCATCTCGCGCCACCATCTGCGCGCCATGGGCCGCGGCGGTCATAACTTCGACGGCCGCCCCGTCATCGGCATCTGCAACACGTACTCCGAACTGACGCCGTGCAACGGCCACTTGCAGATCCTCGCCGACGCCGTGAGGCGCGGTGTGCTCCAGTCGGGCGGTTTCCCGCTGGAGTTCCCCGCGATGTCGCTGGGCGAGCCGTTCCTCCGCCCGACCTCGATGCTCTACCGCAACCTCGCCGCCATGGAGATCGAGGAGCAGATCCGGGCCAATCCGCTGGACGCCGTCGTCCTCCTGACCGGCTGCGACAAGACCACCCCCGCCGCGCTGATGGGCGCCGCGAGCGCCGGGGTGCCGGCGATCGTCTTCACCGGTGGTCCGATGCTCAACGGCCGGTTCCGCGGCCGCAACGTCGGCTCGGGTACGGACATCTGGCGGATGACCGAGGAGTTGCGGGCGGGCACGATCACCCAGGAGGAGTTCACCGAGTTCGAGTCCTCGCTGAACCGCTCGGCGGGCCACTGCATGACCATGGGCACCGCTTCGACGATGGCCTGTCTCGCCGAGGCGCTGGGCATGATGCTGCCGGGCGCCTCCGGGCTGCCCGCCGTGGACGCCCGCCGCGGCACACTCGCCGAGGCCACCGGCGCCCGTGCCGTCGAACTCGCGGGCAGCGCCCTCACTCCCGGCCGGATCATGACCCGTGAGGCGTTCGAGAACGCCATTCGGGTCAACGCGGCGATCGGCGGCTCCACCAACGCCGTCGTGCACCTCCTCGCCCTGGCCGGCCGCCTCGGCGTACCGCTCGCGCTCGACGACTTCGACCGGCTCGGCGCCGAACTGCCCCTGCTGGTGGACCTGATGCCGTCCGGACGCTTCCTGATGGAGGAGTTCGCATACGCCGGCGGGCTGCCCGCCCTCATCAACGATCTGCGGGACCGGCTGCACCAGGACACCGTCACGGTGACCGGCAGGAGCCTCGTCGACAACTGCGCGGGCGCCGAGGTGTACGACCGTGAGGTGATCCGCCCGCTCGACCATCCGGTGCAGCCCGCCGGCACCGGCACCGCCGTGGTCCGTGGCAACCTCGCGCCCGACGGCGCGGTCGTCAAGCAGTCCGCGGCCGACCCGGCACTGCTCCGGCACACCGGCCCCGCCCTGGTCTTCGACTCCCTGGAGGAGTACCTGGCCGTCGCCGAGGACGACGACCTCGATGTCACCGCCGACACCGTCCTCGTCGTACGCAACACCGGCCCGCGCGGCTACCCCGGGATGCCTGAGGTGGGCAATCTGCCGCTCCCCAAGAAGCTCCTCGACGCCGGGGTCCGGGACATGGTGCGGATCTCCGACGCGCGCATGTCCGGCACGGCCTTCGGCACCTGCGTGCTGCACGTCGCCCCGGAGGCGGCGGTCGGCGGCCCGCTGGCGCTGATACGCACGGGGGACCGGGTCCGCCTCGACGTACCGGAGCGGCGCCTGGACGTGCTGGTCGAGGACGCCGAACTGGACGAACGGCGGGCCGAGTGGCAACCGCCGAAGCCGCCCGCCGACCGCGGCTGGACGTATCTCTACACCCGGCATGTCACCCAGGCCGACACCGGCGCCGATCTCGACTTCCTGGTCGGCTCCACCGATTCCGCCCCGCCGCGGCAGGCGTTCTGAGGCCTTCAGAGGAGTACGCATGTCCTACGAAGAACAGACACACATGGCCGAGCGTTTCCCGCCGGAGCGCGGGAGTGCTGCCCCAGGGCGGGCGGCGCCCGAGTTCGTGACCTGCGGCGAGGCGATGCTCCTGATGGTGGCGGAGCCCGGGGTGCCGCTGGAGCGGGCGACGGTGTTCCGGCGCTCCGTGGCGGGCGCGGAGACCAACGTCGCGACCGGGCTCGCCAGGCTCGGACACCACACGCGCTGGCTCGGCCGCGTCGGCGACGACCCCTCCGGCCGGTCCGTGCTGGCCGCGCTGCGCGCGGACGCCATCGACACGTCGTACGCCGTCGTGGATCCCTCCGCGCCCACGGGGCTGCTGCTGAGGGACAGCCATCCGGCGCGGGCGATCGATGTGCAGTATCACCGGGCCGGCTCGGCGGCGTCCCGGCTCACCGCCGACGAGCTGACCGCCGAGATGGTGGCGGGCGCCCGGCTGGTGCACATCACGGGCATCACCCCCATGCTCTCGGACTCCGCCCACACGGCGACGCTGCGGCTGCTAGAGCTGGCCCGCGCGGCCGGCGCGACGGTCTCGTTCGACCCGAACATACGGCTGAAACTGGGCACTACCGAGCGCTGGCGCACGGTCGTCGCGCCGCTGCTGGAGCAGTCGGACATCACTCTGGCCGGCGAGGACGAGCTGGAACTGCTGGGCATGACGGCCCACGGGCTGCTCGCCGCGGGTGTCACTACGTCCGTGGTGAAGCACCGCGACAAGTCGGCCACCTGTAGTACGGCGGACGGCACGTGGCGACAGGACGCATTCCGGGTACCGGCCGCCGACCCGGTGGGGGCGGGCGACGCGTTCGCCGCCGGGTTTCTCTCCGGGGTCCTGAGCGGCACACCGTACGACCGCTGCCTGGCGGCGGCGGCCGCGGTCGCCGCGCTCGTGGTGCAGTGCACCACCGACACCGACGGCCTGCCCGATCGCCCGGGCCTGGCTCGCGCGCTGTCGTCGTTCACGGGCGCCGCGGAGACCGTCAACCGCTGACGCACCGCACTCACCGCACCGCACCGCACTCACCACACACCGCACCGCACCAGGAGCACGCATGTATCGATGGGACATCGTCCGGGCCGTCACCGCACAGCGGGTGTTCGGGATCGTCCGGACGGCCGGGCCGCGCGAGGCCCTGGCCGCGGCCGTGGCCGTGCTCGACGCCGGGCTGAACGCCGTGGAGGTGGCGCTGACCACGCCGCGCGCGCTGAGCGCCGTCGCCGAGTTGACCGCGGAGCGGCCGGACGCGCTGGTCGGCGCCGGCACGGTCATCGACGCCCCCGCCGCGCGGGCCGCGGTGGAGGCGGGCGCCCGGTTCCTGGTGTCGCCGAGCCTGCACCCGGAGGTGATCCGTACCGGACACCGCTACGGCGTGCCGGTCTTCCCCGGAGTCGCCACCCCGACCGAGATGGTCCGTGCCCTGGAGGAGGGCGCGGACGCGCTCAAGCTCTTCCCGGCCTCCGGCGCATCGCCGTCCTGGCTGCGCGACGTCCGGGCCGCGCTACCCCAGGCCCCCGTGATCCCGACTGGTGGTGTGACAATAGACAACGCACCGGAGTGGATCGCGGCCGGGGCCATCGCCTGCGGCATGGGCTCGGCGCTCACCTCGGGCGGCGCCCAAGCGGCGGGCGAGCGGGTTGGCACGCTCCTCGGCCGACTCGCACAGGCCCGCTGAAACCCCGGGACGGTCGAAGGCGGTCAAGAGCAGGACGGAGACGCGGAGCGCGTGGAACTACAGGGGCTGCACGGACAGGTCGTGGACCAGATCGGCCTGTCCCTCGCCGCGGAGGAGACCCGCGCCGGCGAGGTGCTGCGCCTGGAGGACGTCCAGGAGCGCTATGGAGTCTCGCGGACCGTCGCCCGGGAAGCGGTCCGAGTGCTGGAGTCCAAGCGGGTCGTCACCTCCCGCCCTCGCGTCGGCATCACCGTGCGGCCGATGACCGAGTGGAACCTGTACGACCCCCAGATCATCCGCTGGCGGCTGAACTCGCCGCACCGCGGGGCCCAGCTGCGCGAACTGGCAGAACTGCGCGCCGCCGTCGAGCCCTCCGCGGCCGCGCTCGCCGCGGCCTCGGGCGACGACGAAACCTGCGAGGCGCTCGTGGCGCACGCCCGGGCGATGGCGACCGCGGCCGCCGAGGCGGACACGGCCGGGTTCGTCGCGGCGGACGCCGCGTTCCACCGGGCGCTGCTCACCGCGTCGGGCAACGGAATGTTCGCCCAGCTCGCCGAGGTCACGGAGGAGTTGCTGACGGCCCGCCGCGAGCTGAGCCTGATGCCGGAGCGGGTCGACGAGGCGGCGGTCCGGCGCCACCAGGAAGTCGCCCAGGCCGTCGTCGAGCGGCGCCCGGCGGAGGCCGCGGCCTGTGTACGGTCCATCGTGGACACCGCCCACAGCGAGGTCGAGGGCCTGCTCGACGTCTGAGGGGGAGTCAGGGTCGAGCGCTGGGTGATCAAGAGACCGTGGTGGTCGGTGGGGTCCATCGGCGGGTGCGGGGCACCGTGCTCGGGACGTCGTAGTACTTTTTGAGCTGTTCGGGGATGGCGTAGTGCATGACGCGGCCCCGGGTGAGGGAGGACAGTTCGAAGACGGTGGTGAGGTGGCCGAGGCGGTCAAGGGCCCACGCGCCGAGCGGGGAGCGGTCCTCGATGGTCTCCAGGATGCCGAGGAGGTGGGGTACGGCCTTGACGACGGTGTCCCATGGGGTGTGCGGGACGTGAAGCCAGTCGGCGCAGGTGTCGCCGATGAGGTAGCGGATGAGGGCGGAGACGATCGGGTCGAAAAGGGTGCCGGGCACCACCTCCTCGTAGAGGTCGATGAGCTGCCGGGTCAGATGCGCGCCCTCCTCGGAGGGCCCCATGTGCCGGATCATGTACAGGTCGAGGAACCGGCGGGCCTCCTCCAGGGTTTTGGGGACGGCGTCCTGGTCGACGCCGAGCATGGCGCCGACCACGCGCCAGGCGTAGTAGTAGGCCTCCGCGCCTTCCTGTGACATATGGATGCCGAGGCGGTGCAGGCTGTCCAGGACGAGCAGAGAGAAGAACATCTGCCCGCCGATCATGTCCTCCTGGCAGATGGGCGTCCCCAGGGCGGGGGTGTCCCACCGGTTCTCGCGCTTGAGGTGGTGGCGGATGGAGGCGTGCAGAAGGCGGACCTTCTGGGCAGCGGGGATGAAGCGGCCGCCGGCTTCGAAGGCGTCCGGCTGCATCAGGTAGACGGTGAACTGGCCGGTCTCCGCCATGCGTTTGGAGGGGTACTTCAGCCCGTGGGCGGCCGACAGCAGCCTCGCCAGATGCGGGACGACATAGCAGGCGGGCATGGAGGCGAAGGACAGCGCGGTGGAGATGTGCACGTTGTTGTCGATGAAGAACAGGCGGGCCTTTTCCATCTCGCCCCAGTCGACCCAGCCCGGCGGTAGGCGGGTGGCTTCGAGGTACTCGTGCGCGACGTCGGGCAGACCGTCCGGCAGGGGAGCGCCGGCGGTGGAGACGTAGCGCATCAGGGTGTTGAACGTGCCCACCTGGCCGCGTTCGAAGAGGGCGGCGACGGTGGCGTCGGCGAGTTCGTCACCGGCCTGCCGCAGGGCGTCCATCGATGCCTCGGTGCAGGTCATGGCGGGGCTCCTTGTCTTCCACGGGATCGTCCACGGGCGGCGGGAGAGGTCGGCGGGCGGGGATGGCACGGGCCGTGCCACCTGGGGGCAAAGGTTCAGGACAGGCGGTCCGCCGCCGACTGCGCCAGCGCGGTCAGGGCGGCGGCTGCGTGCGGCGGTACATCCAGTTCGTGGAGAGCGCCAAGTGCCTCCTCGACCCGTGCGCTGATCATGTCCTCGATGCGGTCGGGTGCCGTCAGCCGGTGCATCACCTCGCGGACCGCGTCCAGAGCATCCGCGTCCGGGCGGCGCCGGCCCAGCAGGGCGCGCAGCCGCTCGCGGTCGTCGTCGCCGGCCAGGCGCCAGGTCTCTGCCAGCAGGGCCGTGGGCCTGTGGCCTCGCACGTCGTCGGCGTTGGCCTTGCCGGTGCGTTCCGGGTCTCCGAACAGGCCAAGCAGGTCGTCGCGCAGCTGGAACGCCTCGCCCAGGGGCAGTCCGTACGCGGAGTAGCCCTCGCGCAGCCGCGCGCCGGCCCCGGCCAGGGCGCCACCGATCAACAGGGGCTGCTCCACGGTGTACTTGGCGGTCTTGTAACGGATCACCTTCAGCGACGCGGTGGTGTCCGGACCGGTCCCGGTGCGCAGGATCTCCAGGCACTCGCCGGCGATCAGCTCCCGGGCCATCACCGACCACAGCGGACGGGCGCGGGCGAGATAGGCGACGGGCAGACCGCTGCCGGCGAACAACTGCCCGGCCAGCGCCATCAGCAGGTCCCCCACCAGCATCGCCAGTGACCTCGCGGCGGCGTCGGCGCGCGGGCGACGGCGCACCGCACCGCGCAGGGCGACGTGCGCGGTAGGGCGCCCGTGCCGTAGCGGGCTGTCGTCGATGAGGTCGTCGTGCACGACGGCGGCAGCGTGCACCAGCTCCATCGACGCCGCCGCCCGCACCAGCGCGTCGCTGTCCGGCTGCCCCACCGCGCGCCACCCCCAGTAGCAGAACGCGGCCCGCAGCCGTTTGCCGTCCGCGGCCGCCGCCTCCACCTGCGCGGCCACCGGGGTGAGGAGCGGATCGACCGCCGCGAACTGGTCAGCCTCCTGGGCGACGAACCGGCGCACCACGTCGTCGACGCGGGTCTTGAACGCGGCCGGCTCCCACCGGTCAGACCTCATCGGCAGCCCTTCGGGCCCGGGCGTGCCGGGCGAGGACCTCCAGGTGGGCCGGGGGCACGGCCGCGTACCGGTCCAGCACCAGACGCCCTCGAGCCATCAGCTCGTGCTCAGCGTCCACCGCGAGTTCCGCAGTGTCCGAGCGGCGCAGCAGCCCCCGCACCGCCCCCAGGGCCGAACCCAGGGTGCCCACCGCGAGATCGGCCAGCCCAGCCACGAGCAGCACCACCTGCTCATCCAAGCCGTCGCGCCGTCCCACTTCTCGCGTCATGTTTCCCCCCACCCACCACACAGCCGGGCGGCATCGGTCACGCACCGCCCTCCGAGCATCGCGCCGGACCGGGCGCCAGAGCGGAAGAACTCACGATCGAGGGATCAGTCGGTCGGCTGTGCGGATCGACGCCGCGGGCTCGGTACGGAGGGCTCGCTTGGCCTGGGTCCTACGCCGACTCCCCCTTTTGTTGTTACGGCAGCTGACGTCACACCCGTTGACGCGCAGACCGGGACCGTCGAAGAATGTGCGGCACCCCTCCTCTGACAACGTTGTCCAGTCTGTGAGGTATCGCTCCGTGTCGCACCCATCCCAGCCCCTCGACCGCCGCCGCTTCCTGCACCTCGCCGGTCTCACGGGCGCGCTGGCCGCCCTGCCCCCGCTCACCGGAGCCGCGAGCGCCCACGCGGCGCACGGCCGCGCGGACACACCGCCCGACGCCGTCGCGGCCACCTACCTGCGGGTGCTCCTGGATCACACCCGGTGGTCCGAGACTCAGTGGGACGAGGCCCAGGGCCACTACCGGGCCAAGGACTTCGGGTTCGCCGTGGTCCTCGGCAACGCGGTCCTGCTCACCCACGGCACCTACGACGCGGCGCGCGCGGGCACCGACCGGGAGACCCTCGCGCGGCGCACGCTCGCCACTATCCGTCACTTCGCCGCGTCGAACCGGCTCACCGGCGGCAACGAGTGGGGTCGCACGCTGTTCTTCGACACCACCTTCCAGTCGTACTTCGTCCTCGCCGCCCGGCTGCTGTGGAAGGACCTCGACACCGCGACGCGGCAGAACGTCGAGACCATCGTCCGCGAACAGGCCGCCTACACCGTGTCGTTGGGCAGCGGTGACGACCCCGCCTCGGGCGGCTGGACGCCGAACGGCCTGAGCGGCGGACACGTCGGCGACACCAAGCTGGAAGAGATGGGCCTGTACGCGCAGACCCTCGCGCCGGCGCTCGCATGGGCCCACGACGACCGCCGCGCTGCCGACTGGGCCACGTGGTACGGCATCTGGTCGCGCAACGAGGCGGGGCTGCCGCCCGCCGATCTCGCCAACCCCGCCCGCGTGGACGGCGTCGCCGTCTCCGAGAACACCGCCCGCAACCTGTACGACACCTTCATCGTCGAGAACCACGGCTCCTTCGGCCCGCACTACCAAGAGGAGCTGTGGCGCACCTCCGGCCGCAACGCCGCGCACTTCCTGGCCGCCGGACGCCCCCTCCCGCAGGTTCTCGCACGGCAGCCGAACGCCCAGCCGCTGTGGCACACGCTGCTGGGCGTCATGAGCGACGCGGGCGAACCGCTGATGCCGATGGTCAACGACCGCGAGCACCTCTACGGCAGGGACGTCATCCCGCTCGCCTTCCTCTCCCAGGTGATGCGCGACCGGGCCGCGGCACGCGCGGAGCAGGAACTGGCGTCGCGGCTGGAGGCGTACCAGCAGTACCCGCCCGAGCACCGGATGGCGAAGTTCTCGGGGGAGCCGAAGTACGAGCCGGAGGCGCGCGCCGAGATCGCGATCAGCTACCTGCTGCACGTCTGGGCGGCGGCGTCCGGGCGGCCCGTCGAGGCGCTGTCGCGCGAGGAACTGTTCGCGCGGGCCTCCGGTGTCACGGACTTCGGGCCCGGCCCCGGACTGGTGTCGCACCAGTCGCGGGCCGCGTGGGCCGGTGCCGTGACGAAGCCCGGGTTCGTGAAGTTCGCCTGGCAACCGGCCCACGACGACTGGCTGTTCCGGCTCAGCGGCGCGACCCCGATGTTCCTGCCCGCCACCGCCGCGAAGGTCCAGGGCCGTACCGTGCGCGTGTACGAGTCCCTGCGCGACGGCTTCGACGGCAGCGCGACGCTCCTGCGCCTCGACGGCGGCTGGGCCGGGTTCGCGACGCTCCCGACAGGCGCCGTCGTCTACGCGAGCAGCGGCACCGCCGACGCGGAGGGCCACCTCGACGTGCACAACCTGACGATGCCCGGCATGCCGGGGCTCGACGGCACGCGCACCTACCGCTTCGAAGAGGGCGAGGCGACCGTCCGCGCCCGCGACACCTCCACCGACACACCCGCCGGACGGGTCGACGACCTCGGCTTCACCCCCACGACGGTGCGCCACGTCCGCATGCTCGGCGTGCGGCCCGAGCCGGCCTACGGGTACTCCCTGTACGCCTTCGAGGTGCGCGACGGCGCCCAGGGGGCGGACCTCGCGCGCGGCGGGTCCGCCACCGCCTCGTCGGCCGACGCCGGGAAGGGCGCGCCGCTCGCGGTCGACGGCGACGCGGCCACCCGCTGGGCGGTGTCGAGGGCCGACCGTCCGCGCGCCGACAGCTGGCTGGCCGTCGACCTGGGCGCCGAGCGCCGGGTCGACCGGGTCACCCTGCGCTGGGAATCGGCGGCCGGCCGCGCCTACCGCATTCAGGGTTCGACGGACGGCCGGGACTGGACCGATCTGGTGACCGGGCCGAGGCCGGCGGTGAGCAGCCGCGGCGGCTGGCTCGACGTCGAGGGACGCGCCGGGCTCGTGGTGCGTGACGGCCGGAACCCGATCGGCGTCTACGACGACAAGATCGTCCTCGGCGACGGCCCGGCGGCACCTCTCCTCGTCGAGGGCTTCCCCGGCACCTCGGCCGAGAAGCTGCGTGCGACCGCCCGGGGGACCGCACCCACGGCGGAGGCCACCGAGGTACGCACGACGCTGACGGACGGGCACCTGACCCTGTTCAACTTCTCCGGCGAGTCCGTCAGGACGCGGATCACCATCCCGCGCACCGGCGCGGACACGATGGTCTTCGAGGGCACGCAATGGCTGACCGCCGGCGGCACGTCCTTCGAGGCCGTGCTGCCCGCCGCCACGGCGGTCGTGCTGGCCCCGCGCTTCACGCTCACCCCCCTCACGAGCCGACGGCTGCCGTCGGGCCTGCGGGTCCAGGTCGTCGACGGTGCGACCGTGCGCCTGTCCGGGGCCTCGTGCACCGTGCGCGTCCGGGCCCAGGGACGCAGCAGGGTCGCCGTCGTCAGAGCGGGCCGGACGATCACCGTCGTCCTGGACGGCGCGGCCGCCCACCCGCACGACGACCTGGCCCTCGGCAGGACCGTCTTCCCCACGAGCCCGCTGCCGGAGGGCATGTCCGACCCCGCGGCGGCGGTGGACGGCGACGCCCTCACGGCGTGGAATCCGGGCACGCGCGGCCGCATGGTCGTGGACCTCGGCGCGGCCAGTCCGGTCCGCTTGGTGGAAACCGAGTGGACGGCGGCCGCGGTGCCGGGCGCGAAGGTCGGCTTCAGCATGGACGGGATCACCTACCGGGACGCCGGAACCCTCACCGGCCGGGGCCCCGTGCGCCGGCTGACCGCTTCCGAGACGGCCCGTTACGTCAGCCTCGAGGTCGACGGGTCGGCGCACACGGCGGTGTCACGCCTGCGGCGCCTGACGGTGCGCTGAGCGCTCCGCGTGTCATCCCATCGGCGGGTGACGAGCGTGCGGTTCCGCGATCCTGATGCGCCGGTGATGGCTTCTTAGCAGTTCACCGGCATGCAGACCCTGGTGAACACTGCCGGGAACCGGCAATGCGCGGGCCGGCCCCGGTGGTGCACCATGGCGGCCGGGGAGCGCCGCGAATGGTTCCGGTGCCGGACACCGGCAGGTGCGCCGACGAGTGCCCCACGGAGGCCGCGCGCCATCCACAGGTGCTGGGTGCGGGAAGGGGGCCGGACGATGCTGATGCTCGTGGCGGATCGGCCTTCCCCGCCGACCGGGCTCGCCCGGCGGACGTCCTCACTCTTCGTCCGGCCGCGGCATCGTCTCTCGCCCGACGAACCCGGGCCCGCCCGCGTGGCGGCGCACGTGCGCGCCGCCTGAACGGCGGCCCGACTCCGCCCGGGACCGGCCCCGCTTTCCCCTTCGACTGCCTTATGCCTCAAGGACGTATGCCATGGATGTCATCGGCGTGCTCGCCGCCGTCTGCCTGATTCTCGTTGTCGTCGTACTGCTCTTCGTCTCCCGGCTGTTCCGCAAGGTGGAGCAGGGCAAGGCGCTGATCGTTTCCAAGATGCGCAAGGTCGACGTGACCTTTACCGGCCAGGTCGTGCTGCCCGTGCTCCACAAGGCCGAGGTGATGGACATCTCGGTGAAGACGATCGAGATCACTCGGGCCGGTAAGGAGGGGCTGATCTGTAAGGACAACATCCGTGCGGACATCCGGATCTCGTTCTTCGTCAAGGTCAACAAGACCGTGGAGGACGTCATCAAGGTCGCCCAGGCCGTCGGAACCGCGCGGGCCAGCGACCGGGACACCTTGCAGGAGCTGTTCCACGCGAAGTTCTCCGAGGCGCTGAAGACCGTCGGCAAGCAGCTGGACTTCACCGACCTGTACACCAAGCGCGATGAGCTGCGGTACCGGATCATCGAGGTCATCGGTGTCGACCTCAACGGCTACCACCTCGAGGACGCGGCGATCGACTACCTGGAGCAGACGCCGCTCACCCAGCTCGATCCGGCCAACGTCCTCGACGCCCAGGGCATTCGCAAGATCACCGAGTTGACGGCCGTCGAGCATGTGCGTACCAACGAGGCCCAGCGCAACGAGCAGAAGGAGATCACCCGGCAGAACGTCGACGCCCGCGAGGCGATCCTGGAGCTGGAGCGCCGCCAGGCCGACGCCGAGATCAAGCAGCGGCGGGAGATCGAGACCGTACGGGCCCGGGAGGAGGCCGAGACGGCGCGGGTGGTGGAGGAGGAGCGGCTGCGGGCGCAGAGCGCGTTCCTCCGCACGGAGGAACAGCTGGGGATCCAGCGGGAGAACCAGGCCCGCGAGGTCGCCGTCGCCGCGAAGAACCGCGAGCGGGTCATCGCGGTCGAGAGCGAGCGCATCGAGAAGGACCGTCTGCTGGAGGTCATCGCCCGGGAGCGGGAGACCGAACTGACGCGGATCTCCGCCGAGAAGGAGGTCGAGGCGAACAAGCGGGACATCGCCGAGGTCATCCGTGAGCGGGTCGCCGTGGACCGTACGGTGGCCGAGCAGGAGGAGTCCATCAAGAAGCTGCGGGCCGTGGAGCAGGCGGAGCGCGACCGCCAAGCCGTGATCATCGCGGCCGAGGCGGAGGCGCAGGAGAGGCTGGTCAAGGACATCAAGGCCGCCGAGGCGGCCGAGCAGGCCGCCGTCCACCGCGCCGCCGAGGAACTCACCCTGGCCGAGGCCCGGTTGAAGAGGTCCGACCTCGAAGCCCAGGCCAAGCTGCGGGTCGCCGAGGGAATCCAGGCCGAGGCCGCGGCCGAGGGCCTGGCGGCCGTGCAGGTCCGCGACAAGGAGGCCGAGGTCGTCGAGAAGGCCGGCCGTGCGGAGGCCGAGGCGACCGGGGCGCGGATGCGCGCCGAGGCGGAGGGCGCCAAGGCGAAGGCGCTCGCGGAGGCGGCGGCCATCGGCGAGAAGCTCAAGGCGGAGGCCGCCGGCCTCACCGAGAAAGCGGCCGCGATGGCCGCCCTCGACGAGGCGTCCCGCGGCCACGAGGAGTACCGGCTGCGGCTGGAGGCCGAGAAGGACATCCGGCTCGCCGGTCTCGAGGTGCAGCGGCAGATCGCCGAGGCGCAGGCCACGGTCCTCGCGACGGGGCTGGAGAACGCCGACATCGACATCGTCGGCGGGGAGTCCGTCTTCTTCGACCGGCTGGTCGGGGCGATCTCGCTGGGCAAGGGCGTCGACGGCTTCCTCGAGCACTCGCAGACCGCCCAGGCGCTGGCGAAGCCCTGGCTGGACGGCACGGCGAGCCTGACCGACGACCTGAGCCGGATCCTCGGCTCGGTCTCGACGGCGGACGTACGGAACCTGACGGTCTCCGCGCTGCTGATGAAGCTCGTGAAGGCGGGTGGCCCGAACACGGGCCAGGTGCGGCAGCTCCTGGACCGGGCCGATGAGCTGGGACTCGCCGACCTGCCGCTGACCGCCCTGAACGGCGCCGTCAGGACCTGATGACCAGCGGTCAAGGGAGCTGCCGCACTGGGGACGGCAGCTCCCGCACCGCCTCTTCGAAAGGGATCGCGATCCATGGCAACCGGCCTGGACACGGAGACGTACGACGCCGTCGACGTCGGCACGTACGAGGTGCTGCGCGACCGGCTCGCCGGACAGGCCGCCGAGCTCGCCCGCCGGGCCGAGGCACTGAACGCCCGCCGCATCGCGGAGTTCGGCGCCACCCGGCTCGAACTGACCGGAACCGAGCGGCTGCGTACCGAGCGCGCGAGCGTGCCCCGCGACATCGTGTCCGTCGGCGGCCGACTGCTCTTCGGCTACAACGACGCCTCCGGTCCGCACACGGAGACGGCCGTGGGCGACGTCTTCGCCCTGTACGACCGGGACCGGACCCGGCTGCCCGAGGACGCGGTGCCCGGCCTGCTCGACGACCCGGCCTTCGTGCGGGAGTTCAAGGCTCTGTACCGCTACTACCGGCAGGCTCGCCTCCTCAGGCTCCGCCGACTCGGGGACAGGCTGCTGGCCGTGTTCCAGACGGGCGACAAGGCCGAGGACACCAAGGTGCTGCGCTGGGCCGTCTCCGACGACGGGCGGCCGTCGTTCCTCGACCCCCGCGGCGAGCACGACGACGTGCTCCCGCCCTCCCACGACTTCGCGTGGACCGAGGCCACCCGCGAGGACCACGTACTGGGCAGCCACCCCACGGTCCGGGTGCGGGGCGAGATCCTGGTCTCCACCGTCGGCGGCGCACTCGCTGTCCGGACGGAGGCGGGGGAGGAGCTCTTCGGCGAGCCGGTGGACGAGCCGCTCCAGTCCCTCGCCGACGCCGACATCGCCCACGCGCGCGTCGGGGCGCTGATCCTGCTGAGGATCCGCCCCTACAAGGAGGACACCCACCGGTACCTGGTCTTCAACACCCTCACCAGGACGGTCATCCGCCTCGACGGCATCGGGCAGGCATGCCGCCGGCTGCCCGACGATCAGGGCATCGTCTTCCCCGGCGGCTACTGCCTGGCCACGGGCGAGCACAAGACCTTCGACCTCGACACATCGGACCTCGAGTTCGAGGGCGAGGTGCGTTCGCCGTACGGCGAGGACACGCTGTACGCGTTCCACGCGCGTGCCGAGGGCCGCAGCCTGCTGCTGTCGTACAACACCATCCGCAAGGAGGCCGCCGCCCCGCTGTCCTGCCACGGCTGGGCCCTGTTCGACGACGGCACCCTGCTGGTGCTGCGGGCGGACGGTGCCGAGCCGGCCCGCGTACACCCCCTTCAGGTGTGGACCTCCCCCTACGCCTCCGACACCTACGCCGCCGCCCAGCCCCTGGGCGAGGGCCCGCTGGCCCGCATCGGCAACTCCGACCTCGTACGCGCCATCTCCACCTGCCTGTCCCTCACCCGCGCGGTCGCCGAGACCACCCCGACGAGTGAGGTGTACGAGGCGCTCGCCGCGGCCTGCGTCCGGGCGGCCGACGCCCATCACTGGCTGGGCGAGGCCGAACTCGGCGACCTGCGCACCCCCCTGGACGCGGTCCGGGACACGGCCGAGCAGGTGCTCACCGAGTTCGAGACCGTATCGACGCTGACCCGGCAGGCGTCCGAGGCGCTCGACCAGGCCGCCGGCCGTCTCGCGACGGTGGTGCGGCGGCTGCGCGGCGGGGCTCCTCGCGAGGCCACCGCCTGGGTGAGCGGGCTGACGGAACTCCGCCACGCCCAGGGCCACCTGCTGACCCTGAAGGACATGCGGTACGCGGACACCGCCCGCATCGACGAACTCGCCGCCGAGGCCGAGGCGGACCTCGCGTCCTTCGGGCAGCGTGCCCTCGCTTTTCTGGCCCGCGAGGACGCCTTCGCCGGGCACCACCGGAACGTCGAACAGCTCGCGGCCGACGCCGAGTCGATCCGCAGCGTGGCGGAGGCCGCGCCCGTCGCGGCCCGGCTCGACGCTCTCGCCGACGCGCTGCGCACGGTCACCGAGGTCGTCGCCGGCCTCGACACCGGCGACGCCACCGTACGGACGTCCGTGCTGGAGCGCACCGCCGAGGTGTTCGGCGGCGTCAACCGAGTCCGCGCCGTTCTCGACGCCCGGCGCCGGGCCCTGCGCGACAGCGAGGGGCGCGCCGAGTTCGCGGCCGAGTTCACGCTGCTCGGCCAGACGGTCGCCGGTGCGCTCACCGCCACCCGTACTCCGGAGGAGTGCGAGGCGCACCTGGCCTCCGTGCTGGCACAGCTGGAGAACCTGGAGTCCCGCTTCGCGGAGTTCGACGACTTCCTCGGCGAACTCGCGGACCAGCGCACCGAGATCTACGAGGCGTTCTCCGCCCGCGAGCAGACCCTCCTGGACGCCCGCGCGCGCCGCGCCGAACAGCTCGCGGCATCCGCCGACCGCGTCCTGGAGACGATCACCCGCCGTGCGGCCACGCTCGGGGACGCCGACGCGGTCAGCACGTACTTCACCTCGGACCCGATGGTCGCGAAGGTCCGCCGCACGGCCGACCAACTGCGGGAACTCGGCGACCCGGTACGGGCGGAGGAGCTGGACGGCCGGCTGCGGGCCGCGCGTCAGGAGGCCGTCCGTGCGCTGCGCGACCGCGCCGACCTGTTCGCCGACGGCGGCCGCACCCTCCGCCTGGGCGCCCACCGCTTCGCCGTCACCACCCGGCCCCCAGGCCTCACCCTTGTCCCGCACGGCGACGGCCTCGCCTTCGCCCTCACCGGCACCGACTACCGCTCACCCGTCTCCGACCCCGACTTCGCCGCCAGCCGCCCGTACTGGGACCGGCACCTGCCGTCCGAGTCGCCCGGGGTCTACCGCGCCGAACACCTCGCCGCCCGACTGCTGCGCCGGCACGGGCCGGCCGCCCTCGCGGCGGCCGACCTCCCCACGCTGGTACGCACGGCGGCGGAGGAGGCGTATGACGAGGGCTACGAGCGCGGCATCCACGACCACGACGCGACCGCGATCCTCACCGCCCTCCTTCCCCTGAACGAGCAGGCGGGCCCGCTGCGGCACGAGCCCGCCGCCCGGGCCGCGGCCCAGCTGTTCTGGGCACACGGCACGACGGCCGGGGCACGGACCACATGGGCCCGCCGGGCGAGCTCCCTGGCCCGGGCCCGGGACACGTTCGGCCTGACGCCCGCGATCGCCGAACTGGAGGAGGAGCTGGCGCGGGCCATCGGCGCCTGGTCCCCCGACGCGGATCCCACGGCGTCCGCCGGGTACCTCTTCGAAGAGCTGACGACCGGCCCCGACGGCTTCACCATCAGCGCCGCCACCCGCACCCTGCTGGACAAGTTCCACCGAACGGTGGGCGACCCGGGCTACGCCGAGGACCTCGCCGCCCTCGACGACCTGGCCGCGCGCCGCCAACTGGCCGCGGCCTGGCTGTCGGCGTACGCCTCCGCCACCGGCACGGAGATCACCGCCGGCGACCTGGCGGAGGCGGTGGCCGCCGAGCTGTGCCCGGAGCTGAGCCGCCACACGTCCGACGCGGTGCTGGAGACGGCCGTCGAGGGCCTGCTCGGCACGCACCCGCGCATCACGGGCCGCCGCATGCTCCTCCGGATCGACGAGTTCCGCGCCCGCACGCGGCGCTTCGCCGACCAGGACGTCCCCGCCTTCCGCGGCTACCAGCGCCGGCGCACCGCCCTGGTGGCCGCCGAACGGACCCGTCTGCGCCTGGACGACCACCGCCCGCGCTCCATGGCGGCCTTCGTGCGCAACCGGCTCATCGACGAGGTGTACCTGCCGCTCATCGGCGACAGCTTTGCGCGGCAGCTCGGCACCACAGGCGAGACGAAGCGCACCGATACCGGGGGCCTGCTCCTGCTCGTCTCCCCGCCCGGCTACGGCAAGACGACGCTGCTGGAATACGTCGCCGACCGTCTGGGCCTGATGCTGGTGAGGGTCAGCGGCCCGGCGCTCGGCCAGGCCGTCACCTCGCTCGACCCGGCCGAGGCCCCGAACGCCACCGCCCGGCGGGAGATCGAGAAGATCAACTTCGCGCTCGCGGCGGGCAACAACACCCTCCTGTACCTCGACGACATCCAGCACACCTCACCGGAACTGCTCCAGAAGTTCATCCCGCTGTGCGATGCCACCCGCCGTGTCGACGGTGTGTGGGACGGCGAGCCGCGCACCTACGACCTGCGCGGCAAGCGCTTCGCCGTGTGCATGGCCGGCAACCCCTACACCGAGTCCGGCGCCCGCTTCCGCGTGCCCGACATGCTCGCCAACCGCGCCGATGTCTGGAACCTCGGCGACGTCCTCACCGGTAAGCGGGAGGTCTTCGCCCTCAGCTTTCTGGAGAACGCGCTCACCTCGAACCCGGTGCTGGCCCCGCTCGCCGGACGTGACCGCCACGACCTCGACGTGTTCCTGCGGCTCGCGGCCGACGACCCCACCGCCCGCGCGGACCAGCTCACGCACCCCTACGCCCCGGCCGAGGCGGACCAGATCGTGGCCGTCCTGCGCCATCTGCTCACCGCGCGCGAGACCGTTCTCGCGGTCAACGCCGCCTACATCGCCTCCGCGGCGCAGTCCGACACCACCCGCACCGAGCCGCCCTTCCGGCTCCAGGGCTCCTACCGCACCATGAACAAAATCGCCCAACGTCTCCGGCCCGTCATGAACGAGGCCGAACTCGCCGCCGTCCTCGACGACCACTTCACCGCAGAGGCCCAGACCTTGACCAGCGGAGCCGAGGCCAACCTGCTGAAACTGGCCGAGCTGAGCGGCAGGCCGACCCCCGCCCAGGCGGAGCGCTGGGCCGAGCTGAAGGCCGCGTACGTCCGCACGCAGGCCCTCGGCGGCCCCGAGGAGGACCCCCTCACCCGGGCCGTCGCCGCACTCGGCCTGCTCGCCGACCGGGTGGCAGCCGTCGAGTCCGCCATCATCCGGGCCGCGGAGCAGCCGTAAGCCCGCCCCGGGCGCATGGTTGGTATGGTGCGCAGGTCGCACCGCTTGGAGAGACATGGCAGCGCTCAAGGGAGAGGGGCCAGGCGACGATGCAGGCGTCAGAGGTCTCGCGTGCGGTGGCCGCGGCCATGTCGATCGCCTCATCACGTGGCCTGACAGCCGACGACGCGATCGTTCTTCATAACTCGAACAAGCTCAGTCTGCGTCTGCTGCCTTGTGACGTCCTGGCCCGGGTGGCACCAATAGCGCATCAGGTCGCACAGTTCGAAGTCGACCTTGCTCAGCGGCTCGCCGCATCCGGGTGCCCCGTGGCTGCTCTCGACCCTCGAGTGGAGCCACGCGTCTATGAGCGTGACGGTTTCGCGGTCACGCTATGGACCTACTACGAACCCGTGACACCTCGAGAGGTCTCACCAGCCGACTTCGCCCATGCGCTCGAGCGGCTGCATGCCGGCATGCGCAAGCTCGATGTCCCGACGCCGCGATTCACGGATCGAGTCGAGCAGGCTCAACAACTCGTGGCGAACCGCGACCTCACTCCGGCGCTCGCCGACGCGGACCGGGAGCTGCTCGGCGACACGTTACGAAACCTGAGACGAGTGATCGGCGAGCGCGGCGTCGCCGAGCAGCTGCTGCACGGCGAGCCGCACCCGGGCAACCTGCTCACCACGAAGAACGGGCTGCTGTTCATAGACTTCGAGACGTGTTGCCGTGGGCCCGTCGAATTCGACCTCGCCCATGCGCCCGAAGAAGTCAGCGAGCACTATCCGGGTGTCAATCGGGACTTGCTGCGCGAGTGCCGGATCCTGGTGCTGGCGATGATCACAACGTGGCGCTGGGATCGAGACGACGAATTCCCCAACGGGCGTCGGCTGGGCACGGAGTGGCTCGGCCAGATCCGAGCGGCACTCGATCGCAACGGCCTGGATGCCCAGGGCTGATCGCGGACCCTCGAGGTCGTAGCCGGCTGTGCGGGTGCCGACCGGGCGAGGGTCCGAAACCATGCCGCCGTGCCCACGGGATTGTCAGAGAGTGAGGTCCCAGACACGTATGACGCCGTCCCGACCGGCGGTCAGGGCGACCGGGCGATCCCGCATCGTGGTGACCGCCACGGCTTCAACACGCGCATCGTGGCCGGTCAGAGGCGGCCCGACTGGTCGACCGCCGACGAGGTCCCAGATCCGCACCGTCCCGTCCTCGCCGCCGGTCACCGCGACCGCCCGGTCGCCGACCATGGCGACGTCCAAGGCGTTGATCCTGCCCTCATGACCGGCAGCCGGTTCGTGGATCGGGTCCCCGTCTTCGCTCCCGGACAGGTCGAACACGTACACCTTTCCGGAGTCCGTGCCCGCCACGACGACAGGACGGTCGTCGAGCTGGGAAAAACCGACAGCGTATGTGACTTCCCCGTCGTGCACGGAGAACGACGCGAGCTCCTCGCCGTTCGCGACATCCCACACCGTCACCCCCTCTTCCCCGCCACCGGCGACCAGCGAGCGGCCGTCGATCCGCGCGGTGGCGAGACCCCAGACGGATCCGGCCTCCAGCTCGATCGACGGCTCCTCGCCGGGCCCCCACACCTCGGCTCCGTCCCAGTGGACCCCACTGCTTGCCACGAACAGCGGTGGTCCCTCGTTCTTCACTGCGGCGATGGACGAGATATAGGGCCCGTTGTCGGCCGTCCCACGCAGCAACTCGCCGCTGGACAGGTCCCAGATGGCCGCTCCCTGCTCATCACCCCCGGCGGCCAGCACCACGCGCCCGTCGAAGACGGCCGCGGCCACCGAGTCGATATCGTTCACGGCATCCGGGTGCTCGGCGCCGAGCGGGCCCTCGGCGAAGGGGGACGCCAAGGGCCGCTCCAGCCATTCGTCCCGCAGCGGAGCCCAGCTCCACAGCTTGTGGAAGCCGGTGCACACCACCAACGGCTCCCCGTCCACATCGACGACGGCAAGGCCGTGGATCGGGCCGCCGGGCGCCACGCTGCTCAGAATCAAACGTTCGTCAGACACCCCGGCAGAATATTCGGCGCGTACGACAGCCATGGCGGATGTCGTCATACAGATGCCACACGAGGGGCGCGGTTGCGGCGTGCTCAGTCGGCGAAGTTGGCGCCGAACCCCGGCGTGCCGGTGGTGGAGACACCCGACGAGCTCGGCGAGACGGAGCGGGCGCCGGTTGTGGTGATCTTCGTGCCGCTGGAGGGCAGGTACGTCACCGCGCCGTTGCCGGAGTTTTCCCAGGAGCTGACCAGCAGGTCGGCCTTGCCGTCGCCGGTGACGTCGTCGAGCTTGGTGTCGAGGCCGAACCCGTCGTACTTCTCGTCGTCGCCGGGCACGCCCGCGGTGCTCTGTGCGAAGTACTGGGCGCCGGAGCTGGTGTTCAGGCCGCTCGCGGAGCCGTACAGGACGGTGACCGCGCCGGTGTCGGCGATGCCGTTCAGGTCCTCGCCCGCGGCGCTGATGACGATGTCCTGGTAGTCGTCGCCGTTGATGTCGCCCAGGTCGAGCTCGTAGCCGAACATGTCGTTCTTCTCCGACCCGCCGGGGACGTTGCCGGTGTTCTGGGTGATGCCCGTGGTCGAGCCGGGGCCGGTGGCGGAGCCGTAGGTGATATTGACCTTGCCGCCAAGGGCGGAGCCCGGGATGGTCGTGCCGTCGTCGGTCGTGTTGTTCCAGTAGGCGCCGCTGACGATGTCGCCGAAGCCGTCACCGTTGACGTCGCCGATGGCGGTGATCACGCCTGGCTTGAGGGCCTTCGCCGAGGAGGCGTTGAGGCCGCTCGCGGTGCCCGGCACGTAGTAGTTGGTGTTCCAGCCCCAGTCGGTCTGCGTCTCGAAGCCGTCGACCATGAGGTCGGTGCGGCTGTCGCCGTTGATGTCACCGGCGGTGAGGTTCATCGGGCCCCGGGCGCTGCCGCCGGACTGGATCGGGGGCTTGATCGTGTAGCGGCCGCCGGCGGTGCCGGAGGTGCTGATGCCGCCCTTGTAGACGTAGACGGTGCTGGAGGTGTTGCCCACGGCCAGATCGTCCTTCCCGTCGCCGTCGAAGTCGCCGGCGGCCAGGTTCTTGCCCCAGAAGTCGTGCGACGAGGCGGCCGGGTCCGCGATCGTGACACCGGTGCCGGTGATGCCCGAGGCCGAGCCCCACAGCACGGCGAGGGTGCCGCCGTCGATGTCGCCGCCCACGTCCTCCCCGGCCGCGGCCACGGCGATGTCGTCGTAACCGTCGCTGTTGAAGTCGCCGTAGGCGGTCTCGCCACCGAAGGCGTCTTTGGCCTCGGCGGTGCCGGGGACACCGGCGCTGTTCTGGCTGAGCACGGTCCGCTTGGCGGACGACACACCGGTGGACGTGCCGTAGAGCACTACGAGCTGGCCCGCGGTCTCCTTGCCGCTCACATAGGCGCCGGCGGCCGAGAAGGCGACGTCGCCGATGCCGTCGCCGTTGAAGTCGGCCTGGGGGACCGTCGTCGAGTCCGCTGCCATGGCTGTCGTCGTCGGTAACGTGAGCGCACCGCCCGTCAGCGAGGCCGCGGCGGCGGTCGCGAGGGCGATACGAAGGTGCTTGTGCATGCGGGGTTCTCCTGCGGCATGCGGGGGATGCCTGACAGGCATCCGCGGTCAATGGGGTGTGTTCCGCCCGCGTTCGCCGCGAGTTCACCGGAAGGCGGCTACGGCTTCGCGAGGCGGTTGGCGATCAGGAGACTCGCGAGGGAACCCAAGGGTTGTAGGCGAAAATGAAAAATGTCCGGGCGTCCCAGGCTCACCGGGAAAACACAGCCTTCCCCTCCGAACTCGCGCTCGCCGCTTGACGAGTTACCGCTTGACCCACTCGCTGCTGCCCGGCTGGTAGGTGTAGCCGGGGCGGCGGGCGCTGGTACGGAACGGGGTGCCGGTGTTGTCGATGTGCACGGTGCCGTGGCGGTCGCCGCTGGACCAGTCCAGGGCGAGGTTCCAGCGGACGTCGTGCGCTTTGGTGCGGGCGGTGACGTAGAAGACCTCCGGGTCGGACTCGCTGACCTTGTACGGGAAGTCGCGCTGGCCGTTCTTGAGGGTGACTTCGGGGCTGCCGTTGTCGAGGTCGACGTCGAACGACTCGGTCTTGACGGCGGCGCCGCCGCCGGGGCAGACGACGCCCATCGAGTAGTCGTTCCAGGCGAGCGGGGTGCCCTTCGTGACGATGCGTACATGTAGCGCCTCCAGGACGACCGTGTCCTTCCCGGTGCCCTGTACGGAGAGGGCGATGCGCTGGTCCCCCGAGGGGACCGCGCCGTACGCGGCGGCCCAGCGGGGCGCGTCCTGCTCGACGGCGGGCGGGCCGACCTGTTCGGGCTCGCTGTCGACAAGGAAGTGCTGGTTGCACGGGTCCTTGTAGACGTAGGGCCGGGTGGTGACCTTGACCGGTGCCGCTTCGGCCTGCTCGGTGGTGACTCCGCCGGTGTGGGCGGCGGACTTCGACGCCGAGGGTTTGCCGTTCTTCGCAGGATGGGACGGGGAAGGGGAGTCCGAGGCGGCCGGGCTCGTGTCGGCCGGGATGGTGTCGTCCTCCGGGCCGGCAATGGTGCCCACGGTGATGTCCCCGGCCCTCCGGTCGTCGGCCTCGCCTGTGAAGGACGGCAGAATCGCGGCGAGCGCGACGGCTCCCAGAGCGGCGGCCGCGGCGACGGGGGCGATGAGCGCGATGCGGCGCCGGCGGGCGCGCGCGGGGGCGGACGGCACGGCGCCGCTGACGACTGGTTCGTCACTTCCGCCCGGCTCGCGGTGTTCGCTGCCGGTGGATGCCGACGCCATTCCCTCCGGTTCCGCCCCGCCCGGCGCCGTTACCTCCGGTGCCGTTACCTCCGGCTCTGTTCCGCCCGGACTCGGCCTCCTGCGTGTCCGCGCCGCATCCGCCAGAATCCACCTCCGGTGCAGCTCGACCTGCTCCTCGCGGGTCGCCCGGCACACCCGGGCGAGCCGCTCGATCGGCGCGTAGTCCGTCGGCACCGCGCTGCCGTTGCAGTAACGGTGCAGCGTCGAGGTGCTCATGCCGAGCCGCTTGGCCAGCGCCCCGTAGCTCAGCCCCGAGCGTTCCTTGAGCCCCCGCAGCAGCTCCGCGAGCGCTTCCGCGTCCTCGGTGGGCCCGGTCGCTCCGGTGGACCCTATCGACCCTGACACCGTTCCTCCCCATGTCCCACGTGGCCTGCCGCGTCCCATTCCCGCATTCCAGGCTCCCTGGATCGCTCCTGGTCAAAGCCTGTTCCGGCGTCCCAGCGTATCCAATTGCCGGTCCTTCGTAGCGGCTGGGATGGATCACCCCACACACTCCGGTTATCCAAGCACCCCCCACTGCGCCACAGAAGGGCACCACCCACATGTCCAGTGTCCGGGACATCCGTACCCGCCTGCCTACCGCCACCGCGGTCGTCGTGATCGCCGTTCTCTCCCTGACCGCGTGCGGCGACGGATCGACCTCCGGTAAGTACGCGAAGTCCGGAGCCGGTTCGGGGCATGGCGGGGACGCGCCGGCGGGGCAGGGCAAGGCCGGTATCGGGGATTCCGGTGGGAGTGGCAACAAGGCCGTCGTCTGTGGGGGTTCCGGCATCAAGACGGTCGCGGCGCCGGTGAACCGGCCGGTGAACCACATGCTGCTCACGGTCACCAACACCGGCAGCGCCCCCTGCGACCTCTACGGCTACCCGGCCGCCCGCTTCGGCAAGGCCCAGTCGGTGCCGCCGGTCAACGAGGACTCCAAGCCGCGGGTCGTCGTCAGACTCGCCCCGGGCGAGTCCGGCTACGCCGCCGTGAACCTGTCGGCCACCGACGGCAGCGGCACGAACGGCCGCACCGTGAAATCTCTCGCCGTCACCTTCCAGGACCGCGCCGGAGAGGACACTTCATGGGCCGCCCATCCGCCTCTGCCCGCCAAGGGCCTTTACGTCGATGACTCCCTGAGCGTCACGTACTGGCAGCAGTCGATGGACAACGCTCTCAGCTGGTAACACCACCGCCGGCCGCGCACTGCCGCGCATCGGTTCATTTTTGGAGAGGAGAAGGGTTGATGAGTGCCATGGCGACGGAGAGCCGCCCTGTGGGAGGGATGAGTGAGCGGCGGCGTTCGCGGTTGCGGCTGGAGATCTCGCGGGAGGCGGCGCGTCTGTTCTGGAAGCAGGGTGTGGCTGCGACGAGCGGTGATCAGATCGCGGATGCGGTGGGGTTGTCCACGCGTACCATCTGGCGGCACTTCCGGAGCAAGGAGGCGTGTGCCGAGCCGATCGTGATGCAGGGCGTCGTCACGTTGATGAGTGTGCTGCGCAGCTGGCCGAAGGACAGGTCTCTTGAGGACCACTTGGTGGGGGAGCTGGTCCGGCTTCAGTATGAGACGCGGCCGGCCGATCTGGCGGATGAGATGCTGGCGATGAAGATGATCCGGCTGGCCGACACCGAACCGGCGTTGCGTACGGCCTGGCTGATGGCTTGTGATCAGATCGAGCAGCAGATGCGGGTGATCATCGGTGATCGGCTGGGGTGTGCGGCCGGTGATCTGGAGGTGCGGGTGCATGCCGCGGCCGCTGCCGCGGTGGTGCGGGTGCTGGACGAGCAGATCGGCGTCGCCTTCCTCGCCGGCGCCGGTGCCACGGAACTGACCGAGGTGAAGGCCGCCGCCCGGCGGTTCGCCCACGCGATCCGCGCGGCCACCGGCGGGGCCGTCGGCGACCCCATCGCCTGACGGCCCCTTCCGTCAGCCCGCTGGTTGCCGTGTGTCCGTCGGGAGGTCTTCCGGCAGCAGCAGCCGCAGGTCGTCCAGGCCTGGTGCGGCCATCGGGCCGATCCGCCGGGCCTGCCGCGTCATCATCGCCTCCAGGATCTGGCGGGCCGTACGGGCGTTGCCGAACGAGCGGTCGCGCGGCAGTCCGGCCACGTACTGGAGCAGCGCCTCGACGGTGTCGGGTGCGCAGTCGTAGCCGGATGCCGTGGCGTGGCGGCTCATGATCTCGACCAGTTCGTCCGTGGAGTAGTGCTCGAAGTTCACCGAGCGGGAGAAGCGCGAGGCCAGGCCCGGGTTGGAGGCGAGGAAGCGCGCCATCTCCTCGGTGTAGCCGGCGACGATGACGACGACCTCGTCACGGTGGTCCTCCATCAGCTTCAGCAGCGTGTCGACGGCCTCGCGGCCGAAGTCGGAGCCGGCGCCCTCGGGGGTGAGGGTGTACGCCTCGTCGATGAACAGCACGCCGCCCAGGGCGCGTTCGAAGACCTCCTTGGTGAGCTGCGCGGTGTGGCCCACGTAGCGGCCGACCAGGTCGGCGCGGGCCACCTCCACCAGCTGGCCGGTGGCCAGCACGCCCAGGGAGAGCAGCAGGTCGGCGTAGAGCCGGGCCACGGTGGTCTTGCCGGTGCCGGGCGGCCCGGAGAAGACCAGGTGGTGGCTGATTTTCGGGGTGGGAAGGCCCGCGGCCTGCCGCCGTTTGGTGGCCGACAGCAGGTTGACCAGGTCGGTGACCTCGCGCTTGACGGCCTCCAGGCCGATCATGGCGTCGAGGTCGGCGAGCAGTTCCTCGGAGCTGCGGCCGCCGTCCGCTCCCGCCCCGGCCGCCGACTTGTCCGCGATGTCCTCGGGCAGCAGCAGCGAGAGGTCGGCCTCGGCGGGGTTGGCCATGGAGCCGAGCCGGAACGCCTGCCGGTCGACCATCTCCTCGAAGACCTGGCGGGCCGCGCGGCCGTTGCCGAACGTGGCGTCGCGCGGCATCCGCTCGTAGTGCCGGTCGAGAGCGTCCAGGGTGCTCGGGGCCAGCTCGTAGCGGTGCGCCGCGCACATGCTCTCGGTGATGGTCACCAGCTCCTCCACCGAGTAGTTGGCGAAGTCGATGGTGCGGGTGAAGCGGGAGGCCATGCCCGGGTTGGAGGCGAGGAACGAGCCCATCTCGTCGGTGTATCCGGCGGCGATGACGACGACCTCGTCGCGGTGGTCCTCCATCAGCTTCAGCAGCGTGTCGATGGCCTCCTTGCCGAAGTCGGCGCCGGAGCCCTTGCCGTCGGACAGCAGCGTGTAGGCCTCGTCGATGAACAGCACACCGCCGAGTGCCTCGTTGAACGCATCGGTGGTCTTGATGGCCGTACCGCCGATGACCTGGGCGACCAGATCGGCGCGGGAGACCTCCACCAGATGCCCGGAGCGCAGCACGCCGAGTTCGGCGAGGATGCCGCCGTAGAGCCGGGCCACGGTGGTCTTGCCGGTGCCGGGCGGGCCGGAGAAAACGAGGTGGCGGCTCATCGGCGGGACGGGCATGCCGAGGCTGGCCCGGCGCTGCGCGAGCTGGTTGAGGTTGACCAGGGTGCGCACCTGGTGCTTGACGTCGGCGAGGCCGATCAGCGACTCCAGCTCTGCCAGCGGGCCTTCGGGCTTCTTCTCGCCGGGGCCGGCGGCGGCCTTGCCCTCCTGGGCCAGGTCCCCGGCGGTCTCGCCCCAGGCGTCGGGAGTGGCGTTCCCGCTGCTGTTCAGGCCTTGGACGGTGAGGCGCTCGGTCGCGCGGGTCTGCTTCAGGCCCGCGCCGCGGTTGTCGCGCACGGCGCAGTCGGTGAGGGTGACCTGCTCGGAGCTGTCGACGCGGATGCCGTCGCCGACGCTGCCGCTGATCTGGCAGGTGTCGAGCGTGGCCCGGCCGCCGTTGGCGACGAGCACGCCGTGTGCCCCGGCCTCGGCCACCTGGGTGTGGCCGGCGGAGAGTTCGGCGCCGCTCTCCACATGGAGCCCCGCGGCGGTGCTCGCGTGGATCTGGCAGTCCCGTACGGTGGCGCGGCCTCCCGTGCCGACCCAGACGGCGGCCTGGGCGGTCGAGCGCAGCACGGTGCCGGTGATCTCGGGGGCGCCGCCGACCGCGACCCGGATGCCCGCGCCCGCGGAGTGCGCGACCGTACAGTCCTCCAGGCGCCCGCGGCCGTCCTCGACGACCTCCACGCCGTGGCCGCCGGGCGCGAGGAGACGGGCGTTGCGCAGCAGGGGGTTGGCCCCGGTGCGTATGGAGACGGCGACGCCGGCCGCGTCCACCACCTCCAGACGGTCGAACTCGGCCGAGGCGTCCTCGGACAGCAGGACGGCCGCCGTCGCGTCGGCACAGTCGCGCACGGTGGTGTCGGAGAGCAGCGGGGCGCTGGAGCCGACGACGCGGATCGCGGAGGAGGCCGCGGCGTCGAACGCGCAGTCCTGGAACGTGCCCCGGGAACGCTCGGTGACCGCAAGGCCGTTGCCCTTGGTGCGCGCGGTGCCGCAGCGCAGCAGCTCCGGGTCGGCGCCCTGGGCGAGCACGATGCCGGGTCCTGTGGTGTCGCTGACGGTGACCTCTTCCAGCACCGGCCGGGCGGCGCTGGTGACGTAGACGCCGACGGAGGTGTCGTGCACGTGAGTGCGCGCCACGTGCGTGGCGCACCGGCCCTCCAGGGCGATGGCGGGCTTCTCGGTGCCGGAGATGTCGCAGTCCTCGACCCGGCCCTGCGCCTCGCCGTTGGCGAGCAGGCCGTTGCCCTTGGCGTCGCGCATCCGGCAGCCGCGCACGGTGGTGCGGGCCTGCTCGCTGAGGACGACGGCGGAGGTGCCCAGGTGCTCGATCAGACAGTCGTCGATGATGCTCCCGGTGGGGGCGGTGTCCACGACGCCCGCGCCCTCGGGGTTGGAGATCCGGCAGCCGCGCATGGCCAGCGAGCCGTTCTCGCGGGCGAGGAGCGCCGTCCAGCCGGAGCCGACGACGGTGCAGCCGTCCATGGCGACCTGGCCGCGCGGCGCGTCCACCACCGGCAGGTCCTCGCTGCCGCCGCGCAGCGTCAGGTCGGTGAGCATCACGGCGTCCGCGACGAGCACCACGGCGGTGCCGCGCGGCGGGCAGATCTCCACGCTGCCGCGGTCGCCGTCGGCGACGATGGTGAGCCGGGTCCTGACCGTGAGGTTCTCGCGGTAGCGGCCGGGCTTGACGCGGATGACCGCTCCCGTGCGCGCCTTCGCCAGGGCCTCGCCGATCGTCCGGAAGTTCTCCGTCTGGTCCGGGCCGACCGTGAGCAACTGCCGTGACACGCAGGGACCTCCTTGTTGTGGTGCCTGGGCCGACTTCCCGGCCAGACAGAACGAGCCATCCAGGTAAACGGAACTATCGAGTTGAAGAACTTTATATGGGTAAATCGACCACCTTGCGGTGGTTCCTCCCTGGGCCGCGTAACATGCGCGCCATGCGACGTGCTCTCTCTCATCGTCATCCGGTGGCGCGGGTGGTCGCCGCCGCCGCGCTGGCCACCGCTCCGCTCGCCACCGCGGCCACCCCCGCCGCCGCGGACCCGGGCTCGGGCTCGGTGGAACTGCCCCCCGTCGTCGCCGTGTTGGCGTCGGACGTCCCGTGTGCGAAGGCGTCCACCAGGAAGGCCGAGGACGCGACCTGGTCCCGGTCCACGCTCGGGCTCGGCCGGGCCTGGGAGCTGTCCCAGGGCGCCGGGGTGACCGTGGCCGTGGTCGACTCCGGCGTCGGTACGGACATCCCGGCGCTGTCCGGCCGGGTCACCGCGGTCGGCGACGCGGGCGAGGACTGCGTGGGCCACGGCAGCTTCGCCGCGGGCCTGATCGCGGCGGCACCCGTCAAGGGCGTCGGCGTGGCGGGGGTCGCGCCCGGGGCGCGGATCCTGGCGGTGCGCGGGACGCAGCCGCGCGGCGAGACCACCGCCGCGACCCTCGCGGCGGGCATCCGCACCGCGGTCGACAAGGGCGCCGACGTCATCTACGTCGGGCGGGTGCTGGCGACGGGGAAGGCCGAGCTGACCAAGGCCGCGGCATACGCGGCCGAGCGCGACGCGCTGGTGGTGGCGCCGGTCGGCCCGGACTTCCTCCCCAGGGACCGGAACACGGGCCAGACGGTCGAGCCCGCGCCCTGGTACTGGCCCGCGTCCGCGCCCGGCGTGCTCTCGGTCATCGACTACGGCCCGGACGGCAAGCGCCCCGACAGCGCGCCCGCGCTGGACGGCGCGGACCTGGCGGCGCCGGGTGACGCGGTGGTCAGCGTCGGACCCAAGGGCTCGGGCCACTACATCGGTTCGGGCTCCTCGCTCGCCGCGGCGCACGTCGCGGGCGCGGCGGCGCTGGTACGGGCCCGGTACCCGGAAATGTCCGCGGCCGAGGTCGCACGGCAGCTCACGGTGGCCGCGTATCCGTCGGACACACCACGGGTGGACCCGTACGCGGCGGTGAGCTCGCTGCTCACCGACCAGCAGGGCGCCACCCCGAAGCCGGCGGCTGCCCATGTCCCCCCGGCCGCCTCGCCCGAGCCGCGCCATCGCGCCGTGATCATCGCGGGCGCGGGCGGCGGCCTGCTGCTGCTGGTGGCCGCCGGGGCCGTGGTGATCCCCCGCGGCCGGGCCCGGCGCTGGCGCCCGGGGGACGCGCGGGACCGGCAGCCCACGGAGGCCATAGCGCCCACGACGCCCACGGAGCCCGCGGGGACCGGGGCTTCCTGAGGACCGCTGCCCGCACGGCCCGACGGGGCCGTGCGGGCCCTCTGCCCGTTCCGCCGGAATTCCAGCCCGTTTCGGGTGGCAACTCACTCCCCGTGCGGGCAGCCGCTTCGCCGATATGGGCAACCACCCCGCCCGCATGGACGGCCCACCGCGCTCTTTCCGGTAATCGCCGACTCGTCGCCGACTCTTTTCCGGGCAGTCCCGCAAAGGAAATCGGTCAGCCTCCGGGGTAATTCGGGCAGCCGCCCCGCCCTTATATTCCGGGCGGGTGTCCGCGACCTTGCGGGAAGGTGAATATCCCCGGGGGGACCGGGCCGTTTTCCCGCGCCGGCGCGTCATTGCGCCGGCCCGTCGTCCACGAGCGCCGTCTGCACCCGCGTCGTCTTGTGACGGGCGATACGCGTGGCCCGCCCCGGCGCCAGCACCCGGCCCTTGATACTGCCGAAGAGATATCCCTCCGCCGGCGGGCAGGACAGCAGCAGACTGGGGGTGTTGACCTCCAGCATCCGCCGCAGCAGGCGGTCGTTGAGGCCGCGCGAGGCGCCCGCCGCGGCGCGGGCCACGACCAGGTGCAGCCCGACCTCGTAGCCGAGCGCGAGGTGCGCCAGCAGCGGGTCGAACGGCGCGTTCATCGAGTCGCCGCCCACCATGTCGTAGTCGTCGACCAGGATGAACAGCCGCGGGCCCGTCCACCAGTCGCACAGCTTCATCCGGGCCGGTGTGATGTCCGGGCCCGGCACCCGCTCCTTGACCGCCGGGGCCGCCCCGCCGATCATGTCGCGCAGCGCGTCGATGGAGACCGCATGGCCGAGGCGGTACTCGTCGGGGATGGCCTCCACCAGGGTGCGGCGGTAGTCCACGATCATGATCCGTGCCTCGGCGGGGGTGTACCGTTCCATGATCGCCTTGGCCGTCAGCCGCAGCATGTTGGTCTTGCCGCTCTCGGTGTCGCCGACGACGACCATGTGCGGGGTCTCGCTGAAGTCGTGCCAGACCGTGGACAGTTCGTTCTCTTCCAAACCGATCGGCATCCGCAGGTCGCCCTCGGGCGGCGGGAGCTGGGAGACCGGCAGCCTGGTTGGCAACATCCGCACCTGCGGGGTCCGCGGCCCCGGCCAGCTCTCCTTGACCGCCGCGACCAGTCCGGCGACCCCGTCCGCGAGGTCCTCCGCGCTCTCCACGCCGTCGATGCGGGGCAGCGCGGAGAGGTAGTGCAGCATGCCGTCCCGGGTCAGACCGCGGCCGGGCAGCCGCGGCACGGTGGCCGCGCGGCGGCTGTTGATCTCGGAGTCCATCGAGTCGCCCATCCGCAGCTCCAGATGGGTGCCGGCCTGGTCGCGCACGCCCGCGGACAGCTCCACCCAGCGGGCGGTGGTGACGATCAGGTGGATGCCGTAGTTGAGGCCGCGGGCGGCCATCGAGTTGAACGTCTGCATGTGCTGGTCGAAGTCCTGCCGCACCGTCGACCAGCCGTCGATGACCAGGAACACGTCCCCGTAGGGCTGGTCCGCGAACTCCCCGGCGGCCCGGCGGCGCCGGTAGGTGGCCATGGAGTCGATGCCGTGATCGAGGAAGTACCGCTCGCGCGCGGCCAGCAGCGAGTTGACCTCCGCGATCGTCCGGCCCACCCGCTCGGTGTCCAGCCGCGCCGCCACCCCGGCCGTGTGCGGCAGCTCCGCCAGGCCCGCCAGCGCGCCGCCGCCGAAGTCCAGGCAGAAGAACGACACCTCGCGCGGGGAGTGGGTGAGCGCGAGCGCGGTGAGGATGGTGCGCACCAGGGTGGACTTGCCGCTCTGCGGGCCGCCCGCGATGGCCACGTGCCCGCCGACGCCCGACAGGTCGATCGTCAGCAGGTCCCGCAGCTGCTCGAAGGGCTTGTCCACGATGCCGATCGGGACGGTCAGCCGCCCCCGCCCCGGCCAGCCGACGGTGGTCAGCCCCAGGTCGGGGTCGGGGGTGAGCGGGGGCAGCACCTGGTCGAGGGTCGCGGGCAGGTCCAGCGGCGGCAGCCACACCTGGTGGGCGGGCGGCCCCGCGGTGAGCAGCCGCTCCACCGCGACAGACAGCAGCGTGTCCCCCGTCTCCTCGGGCTCCGCCCCCTCTTCGGGTTTTGGCTCGGGGACGTCGGGCATCTGGCGCGGCACCACATAACCGGAGGTCCACGGCATGGTCTGGCTGGCCACCCGGGCCTGGTTCGCGCCGGCCCGCCGCTCCTGGTACGGGCCGGAGACATACGCCGCGCGGAACCGGGTCAGCGCCTCCACACCGGACTTCAGATAGCCGCTGCCGGGCCGCGGCGGCAGCTGGTAGGCGTCGGGCACGCCGAGCACGCCGCGGCTCTCCATGGCGGAGAACGTGCGCAGCCCGATGCGGTACGACAGGTGGCTCTCCAGCTGGTGCATCCGGCCCTCGTCGAGCCGCTGCGAGGCGAGCAGCAGATGCACGCCCAGGCTCCGCCCGAGCCGCCCGATCATCACGAACAGGTCCATGAACTCGCGGTGCGCCGCGAGCAGTTCGCTGAACTCGTCGACGACGATGAACAGGCTGGGCAGCGGCGTCAGCGGGGTGCCGGACGCCCGCGCCTTCTCGTAGTCCAGCGCGGAGGTGTAGTTGCCCGCCGCCCGCAGCAGCTCCTGCCGCCGCATCAGCTCGCCGTGCACGGCGTCCTGCATCCGGGAGACCAGCGCCGCCTCGCCCGCCAGGTTGGTGATCACCGCCGAGGTGTGCGGCAGCTCGTCCAGGCCGAGGAAGGTGGCGCCGCCCTTGAAGTCGACCAGGACGAAATTGAGCGTTTCGGAGGAGTTGGTCAGCGCGAGCGCCAGCACCAAGGTGCGCAGCAGCTCGCTCTTGCCGGAGCCGGTGGCGCCGATCAGCATGCCGTGCGGCCCCGTGCCGCCCTGGGCGGACTCCTTGATGTCCAGCTCCAGCGGGGTGCCGTCGGCGCACACCGCGATCGGCACCCGCAGCCGGGCGGAGCCGGTGTTGCGCTGCCACAGCGTGGCCGGGTCGTGCCGGCGCAGGTCGCCGATCCCCAGCAGGGTGGTCAACTCCACGTTCGTCGCCAGCGGTTCGGCGACCTCGCTGCCCATGCCCATCCGGTACGGGGCGATCCGCTTGGCCAGCGCGGTGGCGCCCCTCGGCCCGAACCGGTCGGGGCGGCCGAGTCGCGTGGGCTGCTCCTTGCGCTCCCGGTCGGTACGGACCAGCGTGAAGTCCTGCCCGGACACCTCGAAGCGGAGCGTTACCCGGCCGGGCCGCCAGGTCAGCGCGCCGCTCAGATCCAGCACGACGGCGTTGCGGAAGCCCGGCCCGTCCAGCCGGTGCCCGCCGGGGACGCTCCCGCCGTCCACCACGATCACGGTGAACGGCTCCTCGCGCCCGGCCGCCGCGTCCGGGTCGAAGGCCGGCCGCTCCAGGAACTCGGCGCCGAGCAGGTCCTCCAGCTCGTTGAAGGCCGAGACGCACATGCGGGCCGGGCCCGCGCCGTCGCTCTCCTGGGGGTGGAGGTTGTGCGGCAGCCACTTCACCCATTCCCAGTCCGCCCGCCGCTCGTCGGACACACACAGCGCCACCCATATGTCGTCGGGCGCGTGGAAGGTCACCAACTGGGCGATCACGGCACGGGCGACGGAACGTATCCGCTCCTCGTCGCCGCGGAACAGCACCCGCGCCCAGGCCCGCAGGTAGATGGCGATGGGCTGGTCGGGCACGGTGGAGTACGCCCGGATGAAGCTGCGCAGGGCGTGCGCGGCCAGCGGCTCCAGGTCCTCCACCGGCGTGGTGGCCTTCGGCGTCAGCCGCAGGCCGAGCTTCTGCTCGCCGACGGCCACCCGGACCTCGCCGAAGTCCTCGTCCTGCGGGCGGCGTTCCCACAGCCGGGTGGTGCCCACCAGCGCCCACAGGGCCGCGGGCTCCGGGTGGCGCCAGGCCAGCGCCTTCTTCTGGTCGGCTACCGCGGTGCGCACCTTGCGCCGGATCTGCGTGAGATAGCGCAGGTAGTCGCGGCGCTCGCCCTTCAGGCGCTGCTTGCGCTCACTGATCTTGCGCATCATCTGGCCGAGCATCATGGCGGCGGACGCCAGCACCATCATGCCGACGGCCAGGTACATGAAGTGGCTTCCGGACGCCCGGCTCATGCCCGGCCGCATGAACATCAGCATCATCGACACCGACATCAGCGCCATGGGCAGATACGTCCACACGGCGGAGCTGTCGGGCACCACCTCGGGCAGCGTGGGCGGCTCCTGGAGGTTCAGCTCGCCCTCGGGCATGTCCGGGCCGCGGCGGCGGGCCGGCCTGCGGAACAGGACCACACTCAACGAACGGTCTCCTTACGGGCGGTGTGCGGATGAAAACCATGCCCTATTGAAATGCAGGCCCAGCCTTTTCCGCCACCGCGAGAGCTTACGCCTGGAGTTTCAGTTCCATTGCGTCAATGAACTCCAGTGACATTCTGTCATTTAGTGACACGCTGTCCTTTGGTCTCTTTACTTGTGCACGCCATGGAACGTGTGTACTTTGCCGAAAGGTAAGTGCATTACCCAGGTGTGCGGACGGAGCCATGTCCTACCGAAATACAGGTCCAACCCGTTTCGCCACCGAGACAGCTTCCGGCCGGAGTTTCTGTGTCATTCTGTCATTTCGCGACACGATTTCTTTCGGCGGAATACCCCGGAGGAGCGTGAGTCGGCCAGATGACTGACACCCAGGTTGCCGACCTGTGCCGGCTGACCGTCCGCGCGCCCGCCAAGAGCGTCGACCTGGCGGTGCCCTCCGATGTGCCCGTGGCCGACTTGCTGCCCGCCGTCCTCGGCTACGGCGGCGAGGACCTCGACGAGACCGGCATCGACCACGGCGGCTGGGTGCTGCAACGCCTCGGCGCCGGGCCGATGGACGAGGAGCGCACCCTCGACTCCTACGATCTGCGCGACGGCGAAACGCTCTACCTCCGGCCGCGCACCGAGGCGCTGCCCGATGCCCACCTCGACGACCTCGTGGCCGGCATCTCCGACACCATGCAGTCCCGCCCCTACGGTTGGACCCCCGAGGCGAGCCGGCGGCTGCTGCTCGGCCTCGCGGTGACCGCGCTCACCGGCGGGCTCGTGGTGCTCGCCCTGCCCGGCGGCTCGGTGGGGGTGCGCGCCCTGTGCGCCGCCGTGGCCGGACTGTTGCTGATCGCGGGCGCCGGGTCGGCGAGCCGCGCGGTCGGCGACGCCGGAGCGGGCGCCACGCTCGGCTTCATGGCCGCGCCCTACCTGGCGTTCGCCGGGTGGCTGCTGCCCGGCGGCGACCTCACCGGCGCACACGCCAACGAGGTTGTGGGCTCGCGGCTGTTGGCGTCCTGCGTGGCGGGCGCGGGCGGCGCGATCGTCGTGCTCGCCGCAGTGGCCGCGTACGCCGCGCTCTTCCTCGGCACCGGCGTGGTCGCGGCGTTCGGCGCGATCACCGGGACCCTCATGATCACCGCGGACCTGGCGCCGCACCATGTCGCCGGGATCATCGCCCTGGCGGCGGTGGTGCTCGGCGCGTTCGTCCCCTCGCTGTCCTTCCGGATGTCGGGGCTGAAAGTGCCACCGCTGCCGACCAACGCCCAGCAACTCCAGGAGGGCATCGAACCGCACCCGACCGCGGCGGTCATCGGCCGCACCGCGCTCGCGGACGGCTGGATGAGTTCGCTGTACGGGGCGGTCGGCGCCACCTGCGCCGCCTGCCTCGCGGTGCTCGCCTGGTACGCCAACCTCCCCTCCGTGCTCACGGTGGTGGTGCTGTCGCTGCTGCTGATGCTGCACGCGCGGGGTCTGGGCAACACCTGGCAGCGGCTCTCGCTGACCCTCCCCGGCGTGGGCGGGCTGCTCCTGCTGATCCTCGTCGGCGCGGAGTCGTACGCACCGGACCGCCGACCGCTGGTGGCCGCCGCACTGCTCGGCCTCACGGCGGTCATCGCCATCGTCTCCTGGACGGTACCGGGGCGACGCCTCGTCCCGTACTGGGGACGGGCGGCCGAGATCCTGCACTACCTGATGGCGCTCAGCCTGCTGCCCCTGGTCCTGTGGGCGCTCGGCGTCTACAGCGCACTGCGCGGGCTGATGGCGTGAGCGAGACGGACCGAGACGGAAGGGAGTGACCGATGCAGACGAAGCGCGATCAGGTCCAGGCGCACATGTTCGTCATGGGGCGGCTGACATCCGCCATGCTGCGCGCGGATCCCGACGCCCCGGAGAGCCCGCAGGGCAGGACCAACCGGGCCGTGACCATCAGCGTCCTCATCGGGATCCTGCTCTGCGCCGGATCGTTCGTCTTCGGCCTGCTCAGCCCCGGCACGAAGAGTTCCTGGCGGGACCCGGGCACGCTGGTCATCAACAAGGAGACCGGCACCCGCTACCTCTACCTGGGCGGACGGCTGCGCCCGGTGCGCAACCACACCTCGGCGCGGCTGCTCGCGGGTGACCAGATGAAGGTCATGACCATCGGGAGCAAGTCGCTGCGCGGCACCCCGCACGGCTCGCCGGTCGGCATCAGCGGCGCCCCCGACGAGCCGCCGGGCAACGGCAACCTGACCGGTGACCCGTGGCAGGTGTGCTCCGGCAACACCAGCGGAGCGACCGGCACCACGGTGGCCGTGGGCGCCAAGGCCGACGGCGCGGGGCTGAAGTCGGGGCAGGGGCTGCTGGTGAGCGGGCCCGACAACGACGACTACCTGGTGTGGCAGGGCCGCAGGCTGCGGCTCGACCAGAAGGCCAACGCCGCCGAGGCGCTGGGCTACGGCTCCACCAAGCCGGTGCCGGTCTCGGCCGCGTTCCTCAACTCCCTGCCCACGGGCCCGGACCTGGCCCCGGCCGACGTGCCGGGCCGGGGCGGGCAGGGGCCGGCATTGGGCGGACTCAAGACCCGGGTCGGCCAGGTCTTCAAGGTCGCCGCGCCGGGTGGCACCGCCCGCTACTACCTGTTGCGCAAGGAGGGGCTTGCCCCGCTGACCGCCACCGGTGCGGCGCTGGTCCTCGGCGATCCGGACACCCGGAAGCAGGCGTACGCGGGCGGGGCGGTGTCGCCCGCGAGCCTGGGCGCCGACGTGCTGAGCGGCCATCTGGCCCCGGACACGACGGAGGTGGAGACGGGGAAGCGGCAGCCGGCGACCCCGCCGGAGCCGGTGGACCTCGGCGCCGGACGGACACCGTGCGTCGGAGTGGAGTCCGGGAGCGACGGTACGCGGGTGAGCGTGGCCCTGATCCGCGACGTGGATCTCGGCCCGACCACGCAGGCCCCGCCGGAGGGGCTGGTCCCGGCGTGTGTGACGGTCAACCGGATCACGGTGCGGCCGGGCGGAGGCGCACTGGTGCATGTGCTGGGCGCGGGCGGCGGCGAGGTCGGCAACACGCTGTACCTGGTGACGGACACCGGAATGAAATACCGGCTGCCCGCGGCCGATTCCCTGAAGGCGCTGGGATACAGCGAGGGCGAGGCGCAGGCCCTTCCGTCCTCACTGCTGGCCATGCTGCCAACGGGCCCGGATCTGACCCCAGAGGCGGCGAGCGAGGGGCGCAGTAAATCCTCGGCGCCGCGGTGTGGAACAGAGAAATGACAGGCCGCCAGCGCACCCTGCCTGGTGGCGGATAACAGCCGAAGGGGCATCGCATGTCAGGACTGACGAGGTCAGAAGAGAGCGCAACCCGCAACGGAATCTCCGCCACGGAACAGACGTTCAGCAACATCCAGCTCAGCCGCCAGGACGTCGAGAACACGAAGATCAACGTGGGCAACGCCTACGGAGGCAGTGACGGTCAGAAGTACCAGGACCTGCTGCGGCAGTGGGACGACCAGGCCGAGGTCATCTCGAAGAACCTCAGCGACGTCATCGACCAGCTGAACGAGACGCTCCGGCAGAACAACCTGACGCAGGGTTCGCAGAACGACGCCGTTGACCAGCAGTACTCGCAGTCGCAGTCGATTTTCGACGCGTTGCACGGCTGAGTGAAACCCCGGGTGACGGACACCCGGACCCGTCCCGCATTTCCCCAACCCCCCGAAGCGAAATGAGGCACGTGCTGTGTCAACTGACTTCTCCGACGGGCAGATCTACGTCCAGTTCACGCATACCGACAACGCGGCTGAGGACATGCGTCTGCAGACTCAGCAGATAGAAAAGGCCCTCGCCCAGTACGAAGAGGACATGCAGAAGCTCATCAGCAGTTGGGAGGGTGACGACCAGGAGGTCTACGTCAAAAAGCAGCAGAAATGGCACGAGGCCGTCGAGAAGATGAAGTCACTTCTCGCGAGCCATGCGACGCTGCTCAACGAGATCGGCGACAACTACCGGACCAACCAGCGCAACCTCACGCAGGGCTGGGAAAGCGTGAAGATCGGCCGCTGAGGCACGGTGCGGTACGGGCGACCGTCTGCGCGTTTGAGACACGTGGGCGGTCGCCCGTTTCGGCATAGGACATCCACGGAGAGCAGCGACCGGCGAGAAGGGGCAGTGAGATGGCCGAACAGATTCAGCTGAACAAGAAGTGGATGGAGAACTTCATCAACGTCGATGTGCACAACTTCCAGGTGGAGCTGAAACACATCCTCAAGGATAGGGGTGATATTCCCGCGCTGGGCAGCCTGAAGAAGGAGAATCCGCATGATTTCGCGGATCCCCCCATCCCTTCGGGGACGCAGCTGCCCCTCACGATCGGCGCTATGACCGGTGATGGGGAGGAGCTGACCAACGGGGCGCACCTGCACAAGACCCTGGTGGCTCTCATCGACCAGATCGTGGGGATGATTGAGGAACAGCAGACGCTGTTCGACGACATCGAGGAAAACCTGCGGGAAACCGTCCATACGTTGCTGAAGACGCAGGATGGCAACCTGGCCAAGATCGATGGCGAGAAGTTCCTCGACGGCCTCGAAGACGTGGAGGACGACCTGACTTCCGGGGGGTCGGGCTCCGGCGGGGGCGATGGCGAGAACGATGAAAACTGATGGTCAAGAATCATGACAACAAGTGATCGGTAGTCGTCCCGGCTGAGTGCCGCAGTACCCCACACCCCCCTTCGTTCCCCCGCCCGATGGAGGCGCCGCCGTGCCGTTTTCCAAGGAAAGTGATCGTTGGCAGCAGGCGATCTACTATTTCACCGGTTACGAAGCGCCAAAGATCGACACGTTGTTTGAGGAGTGGTTCGGCAACGACGAAATCCCGCTGATGAAGGTGCAACTCACCAAGCAGAAAAGCGTCACCTACGTCGATGTGGATGACCTTCAATGGCGCGTCGATAACGCGGGTCGCAACATAAACAACACAGACTTCGTGATCCCCTTCTACAAGACGGGGGACGAGGAGGAGTCCGGCGAAGAAGCGTCGGGAGACGAAGTCACCTATTACAAGGCACGGTTCACGCTCCTGGGCAACCACAACATGGAAGACAGGCCGACCGGCGGTGTGTACGAGGGGGGCAAGAACAAGGCCAGGTACGACAACGACTTCAAGAAGTCGGACAACGGGACGGAGTGGGACACCGGCCCGCACACGCAGTACGCCTACGGAACGGGCCGGGCCCTTGAGGCTTTGCTCGACAACGACGGTGGTACGACTGGCTTCGAGTGGAACGGAATATCCGTGCCCCCCGAACGGGTCGTCGATCTCGCGTCGTTCGACAGGGCGGCCGGCGCCTTCGACCGCGTCGCCCGGTTCTACGTCAACCGCCAGGCGGAACTGGAGGAATGGCACAAGCGGGTCGGGATGCAGGAGAACGAGGCGTGGAAGGGCACGGCAGCCGGCGTCTTCTGGCATCTCATCCACATGCTGAACAAGCGGTACGAGGACTACGCCGACGACCTGCGCAACGGTGCGCTGTTTTCCGTACCGGGCGACGCCATCCGGATCGCAGGTGACGTGTTCAAGAACGCGGCCCGGGGACTCCAGCAGGACTGGGCCACGTGGGAAGCGAAAGATGGTAACCCGCTGAGCTTCCTCTCCGACCTGCTGTCGAAGATCACCGACCACGTGTGGGACCACAACATCACGAAAATCACCTACAAAGTGCATACCCGTGCCCGTGGCGAAACGGAAACCACCTATCACGCCACCGGTAAGTTCCGCCAGGATGCCGTCGACGAAAAGGGCCACAACTACGGCCCGCTGAACAGTCTGGAGACCTGGAAGGCGGTCGGTCAGGCGGCGATCGAGCGGTGGAAGAAATCCGTCGAGGAAAACCTGGTCGACAACGCCGACTTCGCGCTGCGGACGGTGCACGACGCGTGGAGCCCCTCGGTATTCGATCTTGGCACGATCAAGACATCGAGCGGGGACAGCCTGTCCAAGGAGTACGAGGAGGACGTGGCCGACAAGGAGAAGAAGGAGGCGGAGCAGAAGGAGAAGGATCAGGAGAAGAAGGAGAAGGAGTGGGAGGAGGAGCAGAAGAAGAAGGAGAAGGAGCAGGAGGAGAAGGAGAAGGAGTGGGAGGAGAAGCAGGAGAAGTACCAGAAGGAGCAGGAGGAGAAGGAGGAGAAGTACCGGAAGGAGCAGGAGGAGAAGGAGAAGGAGGCTAAGGAAGAGGCTGCCCGTAAGGAGAAGGAGTGGGAAGAGAAGCAGGCCGAGGCCGAGGCTGAGCAGGAGCGGAAGGAGAAGGAAGCCGAGGCCAAGCAGGACAAGTACATGCAGGAGCAGGAGGCCAAGCAGGAGCAGAAGGAGAAGGAGCAGGAACAGAAGGAGAAGGAAGCCGAAGCCAAGGCTGCGGCGAAGGAGAAGGAGCAGGAACAGAAGCAGGCGGAGCAGGAGGCCAAGCAGGAGCAGAAGGAGAAGGAGCAGGAGCAGAAGCAGGCCGAGGCCGAGAAGGAAGCTGAGCAGAAGCAGGCGGAGCAGGAGGCCAAGCAGGAGCAGAAGGAGAAGGAGGCCGAGCAGGAGCAGCAGCAGGCGAAGAAGGAGGCCGAGGCCGACCAGAAGGAGCAGGAGGCCAAGCAGGAGCAGCAGGAGCAGGAGCAGGAGCAGAAGCAGGCCGAGGCGGAGAAGGAGCAGGAACAGAAGGAGAAAGAGGCCGAGGCCAAGCAGGAGGAGCAGCAGAAGAAGCAGGAGGAGTACCAGCAACAGCAGCAGCAGTTCCAGATCAGCCAGGTGACTCAGCAGAAGGCCGAGCAGGAGCGGGCGAAGAAGGAGCAGGAGCAGAAGGAGGCGGAGCAGGAGCAGAAGCAGGCGGAGGCCGAGAAGGAGGCCGAGCAGAAGCAGGCGGAGCAGGAGGCCAAGCAGGAGCAGAAGGAGGCGGAGCAGGAGCAGAAGCAGGCGGAGGCCGAGAAGGAGGCTGAGCAGAAGCAGGCGGAGCAGGAGGCCAAGCAGGAGCAGAAGGAGAAGGAGCAGGAGCAGAAGCAGGCCGAGCAGGAGGCCAGGCAGGAGGAGCTTCAGAAGGAGCAGAAGCAGGAGCAGGAGCAGCTTCAGAAGGAGCAGGAGGCCAAGCAGGAGCAGCTTCAGAAGGAGCAGGAGAAGGAGCGGGAGCAGCTCCAGAAGGAGCAGAAGCAGGAGCAGGAGCAGCTTCAGAAGGAGCAGGGGCAGAAGGAGAAGGAGCAGGAGCAGCTTCAGAAGGAGCAGGAGAAGGAGCGCGAGCAGCTTCAGAAGGAGCAGGAGGCCAAGCAGGAGCAGCTTCAGAAGGAGCAGGAGAAGGAGCGGGAGCAGCTCCAGAAGGAGCAGAAGGAGGAACGGGAGCAGCTCCAGAAGGAGCAGGGGCAGAAGGAGAACGAGGCCGAGGCCAAGCAGGCGGAGCAGGAGAAGAAGCAGGAGCAGTACCAGAAAGAGCAACAGCAGTACCAGGAGGAGCAGCAACAGCGGCAGGAGCAGCAACAGGAAGAGCAGCAGAAGAGGGACGAGGAGTACCAGCAGCGGCAGCGGGAGTACCAGGACAAGCAGTTCCAGCAGCAACAACAACAGCAGCAATACCAGCAGGAGCAGTACCAGCAGCAGCAAGAGCAGTACCAGAAACAGCAGGAGCAGGCGCTCAACCAAATTGGCGGCGCACTGAACGGCGATAACTTGCCGCCGATGTCACACGACCTGATCACGGGGCCGGTGAACGGCGATGACTCACTGCACAACCCCGGTGGGAGCGAGTCGCACATTGACTCTCACGGCCGGGTGGTCACGGAGTACCCGGACGGTCACATCACCACGATCGATCCGGACAACCAGACTTCCAGCATCACCGACCCGGACGGCCACACGCGTTCCGGGCCGCTCAACGTCGATAACGTCCTCAACAACCCCGACGGCAGCAGGTCGCACATCGATCCGCAGGGACAGGTCGTCACGGAGTACCCGGACGGCAGCAAGACCACGGTCGATCCGGACACCGGCGGCACCTCGATCACCGACCCGGACGGCAAGTCGGTCACGGGGCACCTGAACGGAAGCGGCAACTCACTCCCGGACTTCCAGCAACAGTCCCCCGGATCCAACTTCGGCAACATCGGGGGCAGTGGAGGCGGCAACTCCAATTCGCTGTACGACCCGTCCTCGTACGAGGAGGAGCTGTGGGACAAGGATCCGTATCAGTCGCCCGGTGACCAGAACGGCAACGGCAACAACCAGGCGGCGGCCAACGCCGGCAACCAGAACCAGCCCGGGGCGCCGGGGGGCGGCGGCATGCCGCTCAACCCCGGAACGATGCCCGGACGCGGTGGCGGCGCCGGCGGTGGCGAGGGCGGCCCCTCCGAGCGGGTCCGCAACGTGATCGACAGCGACGACGTGGTCAGTAACCGCCGGGCGACCCCCAGGCCCGGCCGCCCCGGTGGCGGGCCCCTCGACGAGCGCGAGAACGTGATCACCAGTGGCGGCACCCCGTTCCTGCCGCCGATGGGCGGCGCGGGCGGAGCCGGGTCGCCCGGCCAGGTGGCGACCCAGACCGACGACCGCGAGCGCGACGCGTGGGTGCCGGAGGACGAGGACGTCTGGGGCAGCGACGAAGGCGGCTCGCCGGCCGTGATCGGCCGATGAGCCCCCGCCGCGCCGTTGTTCCGGGGAACCGTGCAGCCGGCCCGACCAGCCCAACCAGCTCGACCAGCCCGAGGAGCACCCGTTGAACGAGCCGTACGCAGAGCGCATTCATCAGGCCAGGGCCCACCTCGAAGCCACGAGGGCCGCCATCGCCCGCGCTGAGCAGGACCTCGCGGGCACCAACGCGACGGCCCGTTCGCGGGACCGTGCGGTCGAGGTCACCATCGGCCCGCAGGGAGAGCTGAGCGGGCTGACGTTCCTGGACAACAAGTACCTGAGCATGACCGGACCGCAACTGGCCGCCTCGGTGCTGGAGGCGGCCCAGCGGGGGCGTCAGCAGGTCGCCCAGCGGGTGATGGACACCTTCCGCCCGCTGATGGCGGCGAACCCCGATGTCCCGGGGTCCCGGGACATCGACGTCGACTGGGACCGGCTCTTCGGGTCGGCGTTCGAGGGCGGCCGGCGAGCGGGTGGCGGCAGGTCGTCCGGGGACCGGTTGCGCGACGAGATCCACGAGGACCCGGATGTTTCCGGAGGACGGCGATGAGTGACGACACGTATGACTTGGACCTGGGCAAGATTCGGGGAGCGCTCAACGGCCTGCACGGTCTGGGGGAACGAGCCAGGGTGCTGAAGGGGCAGTACCTGGCCGACCATGAGAGGTACAAGGGCTGGAACGGCGACCCCGACGATCCGGACGACTTCTACAAGAAGACCGAGCCCGACGACGAGAAGACGACGCTGACGCTCACCGAAACGATCGACTCGTTCGGGTTGGCGATAGAGGCGGTGGAATCCGCGCTGCTGGAGAGTCTCGACAGCGTCAAAGCCGTTCATGCCGACGTGACCGAGCTGATCGCGCAGCAGGAACGTCTTGCCGACTCCGACAGCGGCTACGAGTCCAACGACGAGGACTCCAGCGACGACGAGTCCGGCAGCGGAAAGCACTGACCCCGTGGAGGAGATCACCTACACCCCCGAGGAGGCGATGTGGATCCAGATCCTCATCGGTGAAAAGCCGATCCACGCCAAGGCGAACCTGGCGTGGGAGAGCCAAGACCAGTTCCCCGATCTCGCCGACAACCTGGTCGCGTTCGTGGACAGTGTCCGGGACGCCATCGCGGATGTCGCCCGCGCGTTTCCGAAGCCCGTCGGGGACGCGCTCACCAAGGCCATGGAGCCGCTGACCGGCTCCGGCGGATCGAACGGCATCGGGGACCTGCTCAACCGTCTCCGGATGGACCTGCCCAACGAGCGGGGCCAGCAGTCGATGAAGATCCAGCAGGCGCATTGGGAGATCATCGCCGAGATCACGATGATGCTCATCGAGTTGGCCGCGCTCGCGGCGATGTCCTTCTTCACCGGCGGGGCGTCACTGTCCATGGCAGCACTGGTGAGGGCGCGGCATGCGCTCGCCATCCTCATGGCGATGCAGCGCCTGCTCAACTTCTTCCCCATCGCGGGGGCCCTGCTGGAGGCGGTCCAGGAGATGATCCAGGCCCTCGCGGTCAACCTGGCGCAGCTCACCATCCCTCCCCCGAACCGCAGGCCGGACGGCATCGACGGGAAGAACGTCTGGGAGAGTGGCTTCTACGGCTTCGTGACCGGTCTCTTCATCGACGTCTTCCAGGGCGCGGCGAAATACTTCAAGAAGGGCATTTCGGACTTCTTCAAGAAGAATTTCGACAAGGACATCTTCGGTAAGTGGGACAGAGACTTCGGGAACACGTTCAAGGACATCGACTTCAACTCACCGGATCTTGATCGCATCTTCAAGAACCCCGGCGGGTTCAAGCCCGACCCGATCAAGAACATGGCCTACGACTTCCCGGCGGCGTTCGTCTCCCACGGTCTGGGCGAGGGCTTCGCCGAGGTGGTCGTCACGGGGCTGCTCCAGGGCAACTGGGCGTTCAAGTGGGAGACGTTCGTCTTCTCCGGTACCAGCGCCATGGCGGACATGGGCGCGGAAATGGCGCTGGGGTCCGGCGCCGGCTGGCTGCACGGCAAGGTATTCCCCAACGGGAACATCTTCACCGACTTCATCAACAAGAGCTATGCGATAGCTGATCTCCCGGACGGGGCGGGGAGCGATTCCCCAGCCGATTCCGGCTCCGACCCCGGCTCCGACTACGGCTCCGATTCCCGCTCCGGCGCGGGCCCGGACCTCCCGAAGTCCTCCCTCCCCATCACAACGTCCGCAGACATCCCCACCCACGGGGACAACAGCTCGTCGTACCGGGACAACTACTCCATGTACGAGGGCATCAGCTCGTTGTACGAGGACAACAGCTCGCTGTACGGCGACAACAGCTCGTTCACGCCCGGGTACCGCGACTCCGACACCTACTCCGTGGACTCGTACGGCTCCTCCAACTCCTCGGCCGGCTCCGTCTTCGACGACACCGCGTCCATCAACTCCGCCAGTTCCTCCGACTCCATCGGTTCGGACATCCCGGAGTACAACTCCTCATCGGCGCTGAACGGCGGGGGCTCCTCGTCGTCGTATGTGCCCCACGCGAACTTCCCGGCCGGCAAGGGGTTCCAGACCACCTCGCAGAGCCCGCCGCTGAACCTGCCCGGCTCCGCCGGGAGCAACCTGCCGCCGACGGGCTCCTACTCCGCGGGGTCCGGTCTCACGACGCCCGAGGGCGTCGAGGACTTCAAGGGGAACAAGGAGTTCCAGACGGGCCCCGATGGCTCCCTGGCCACCTCGGGCTCGCCGAACACCTCGGATCTGCCGGGCACCTCGGGTCTGCCGAACTCGTCGAGCCTCCCGGCGCCGCCGGCGACGCGCACCCCCACGGTCTCGAACCCGGACGCGGAATTCGACGGGGCTTTCGGCGAGAACGGCGAATCCACCCCCACGGGCCAGAACACCCCCGTAGGCCAGAACGGCCCCGCAGGCCAGAACGCGGGAGCGGTCCCGCCCCCCGTCTCCCACAGCGGCGGGCAGACCCCGGCCACCACTCCGCACACGCCGTCGGCTCAGCAGCCTTCCGGCACCCCTCAGCCGGGCCAGGCGCCCCGCGCCGAGCAGCAGCAATCGCGTCCGGACACGGAGACGTCCGGCGGCCCGTTGGACGACTCCGCCATCGACGCGGACACCGACACCGACACCCGGCCCGACACGGACCCCGCCGACCGGGGCAAGGCGCCGGCCACCCCGGCGCCCCCGGACCAGGAGGAGATCGACCGCGCCCGGCGGGACTACGAGGACGCGCTGGACTCCTTCCGCTCCGCCGCGACCGACGTGGACACCATCGGCGAGCGGCTGGACACGGGTGTCGGCACCAGCGCAGACACCGCCGCGCACCAGGACGCCGGGCACCGGGCCGAGCAGGCGCGGGGGCAGATGCTCGACGCGGCGGCGCGGCTGCGGGGCCTCGGCATCGACCCGCACGGCGACCCGTACGCCCCGGGCCAGGAGGGCACCACGGGCCAGGGCGCCGAGGGCGACGCGTGGTCGCGGCAGGGGCAGGTGCCAGACGTCCATCGCGACGACGCGCAGCGCCAGTGGATCGCCCGGCAGGTCATCCCGGACGACCTGCCGGAGAACCCGCCGCTGCTGGACCCGGACGACCACGTGGCCACCGCCGAGCTGAACGCCGCGGGCGTCACGCCAGGCCCCAAGCAACAGACCGCCGCGGCCCTCGGCATGGACCGGTTCCCGGTGCGCGACATCGACCTGGCCCCGGTGGACCACGTCAAGCTCCAGATGGTGCGGTCCGATCCCTGGCCCGCCCCGCTCGACGAAACCGCGGCCAACGCCACCCGGCGTATCTGGCAGTCGGCGTACGCGGACTTCGCGGGCGCGATACCGGACGACGGACCGGAGCGGTTGGCCGCCGGCCGCGCCTGGGACAAGGCGGTCTCCCTGGTGCTGCCGCTGGAGCTGCACCCGGTGCTCGCGGACTCGCGGCACGCCGGGCGCGACTTCCGCGACGCGGTGCGCCAGGTCGCCGAGCACCTGCTGACGCACGGCCCCGATGCGCCGTCGGGCGTCGCCCTGGCCGACACCCTCCGCGCGGGGCTGGGGTTGCGGCAGCGTCTGCGCGGCGCCCCCACGAAGTCCTCTGGCCCGTCCGCCCCGCCGCCGCCCGCGCCCCGCGTTCCCACCACCTCCAGCACGGTGGCGCCGACTCCCGAACCCGGCCCGGTGGCCCCGGCGCCGTTGTCGTCGGTGCCCACCGCGTCCGGCCCCGCCGATCCCTCCGGTCCGTCGGACGATGAGTCCGCGGCGGTGGGTGACGCGCGCCCGGACGAGGAACCGACCGACCGGAGTGCCGCTGAGGCGGTCGGGCCGTTGCCGGCGCCGCCGGCTCCGGGGGAGGGGCCGTCACGTGTGTCGCATGTGCCGCAGGTGTTGCGTCTGGCGTTCGGGGCGCAGGTGGCGCAGGACCCGCGGTACGGGGTGATGATGCGCGGGCTGGCCGCGCTGGAGCTGGCGCGCAGGGGGGATGCGCGGTTCGGCACCGGGGGCCTCGATCTGGAGCGGATCGCGCGGGGGATCCTGCACCTGGGTTCTTCGGAGCCGATGACGCGTGGGCGGTATTTCGAGGCGTTGTCGGTGGCGGCGACCGCGTACCGGGACGGGCGTGCGGAGAGTCTGGCCGCGGTGGCGGCGTATTGGTTGCACAAGAAGGCGGGGGTGTTGGGTGATGCGAGTGCGCTGACCGGTCCTGACGACTGGTTCCAGGGGTGGAACTTCACCGGGCAGGCTCTGGACCTGCTGCTGGACTACGTGGGGCGGCAGGATCCTGACGGTCTGAAGTTGTCGCCGTTCCCGGGGCAGGGCCCGCCGTACGTGCTGGTGGTGGAGCCCGGTTCCGAGGAGGGCCTGGTCGTGCTGCGCGACGGGCAGGGCAACTCGACCGAGGTGCCGTACGAGGAACTGGCGGAGCTGGTGGCGCACGACCCCCGGCGGCCGGCGGGCGCTCCGGTGGTGCTGCTGATGCCGGAGGCGGGCGCGGGCATGAGGGCGTTGCCCAGGCTGATGGCCGCTCGGCTCGGGGAGCGGGTGTGGTCCACGTACGGCGGTCTCCGGTTCGAGCCGGTGGGCGACGGCACGTCCAGGCGGCGCGTGGTGCTCGCGTCGGTGAATCCGGGGTCGGCGCCCGTGGGGGCGTGGGTGCCGAGCGATCCGGGTCAGCTTCCGGACGGTCCGTGGGAGGTGACGGCGGCGGACGGTTCGACGTTCCCGGACAGCGACGTGGAGATGTTCGCGCTGCCCACGTCCGACGGGCAGCGGCTGACCGGACTGGCGTTGCTGAACGCCAGGGATATGGCCGCCGGTGAGAGTGATCTGCGGAACGTGTCGCGGATTCGGCACTACGGCGACCAGTTCGAGTACGAGGGGATCAGTACTACGGGTCCCCTCCTGCCTCTGCCGAGGGGCCTGACCGACGCGATCGTCGTGGTGGGGGACGGCGAGGCGGGGCTGCCCCGGAAGAGCACGGGGCGGAGCCACATGGTGACGAGCGGGGAACTGTCCGCGTTCCTGTGGCGCCAGATTGCCGCGTCCGTCCCGGCGCATTGGCCGGTGTGGCTGGTGGGGCGTGGGCTGGCGACGCTGCCGGAGGGCGCCGACCGGCTGGAGTACGTGCCGGCCGCGCAGGAGGTGGCGACCAGGCTGGGGCGGACGGCGCTTGCCCCGGAAGGCAAGCAGATTGTGAGGGGAGACGCGGATACGCCGTATCTGGCCAACGTGTACGACACGGACAATCCGAAGTCCGGGTACCGGGAGTTCCCTCCGGAGCCGTGGCCGCCCGCGTTGTCGATGTGGGCGGACGTGGCGGGACTGCCGTGGGACGTGCCGGACCGGGAGGAGCGGGTGCGGCGGTGGGTGCGGGCGCTGCGGGAGGTTCACGGCTTCGATATCGACACCAATCCCAGGCTGGCCGGGGAGTTCCAGCGGCTGCTCCTGGGTTTCGGGGCGCTGGAGCGGCAGTCGCTGGCGCAGGGTCTGGGGCCGTTGACGTGGGCGGGGCTCGAACAGACCGCGGGGGAGTACGCCGGGCAGTTGGGCTGGGACCCGACGCTGAGCCCGTATCTGCTGGGCCAGTTGCTGGAGGCGTACCGGGCGGCGGAGGCCCTCGATGCCGGGGAGCCCCCCCAGCCCGGTGCCGAGAGCGAGGACATGTCCGGTGTGCTGGGGGTGGGGCCCCAGGACGTGTCCCGTGTGCTGGGGCGGGGGCACCAGGATGGTGAGGTGGCGTTCGGCCCGGTGCGGGAGGACGAGTCGCGTCTGCTGGGGATGTCGGCGGAGGACCGGTTCCGGGAGTTGTCGCTGCTGTCGCCCGACGAGCGGCGGAAGCTGGCGTCGGATCCGGTGTGGGTGGACGAGTTGCGGCGGGCTCTGCCCGGTGTGGAGTTCGCTGAGACAGCGGCCCAGTTGATGGTCGTGGTGCAGGACGGCCCGGGTGAGCCGATGGCGGATCAGCCGGTGTCGGCGGGGCGGGTCGCGCGGGCGCGGGCCGCGCGGATGCTGGTCAATCCGAAGATGGCGGTCGCGCTGCTGAAGGGCGGTGTGCGGGTTCTGGTGGTGCCCAGGGACGTGGCGATGACCCGGCTGCGCCGGTTCCGGGGTTATGCGGGGAAGTCTGACTGGGACACCTGGCGGGGCGTCATGGACGGACGTGCCGTGGCGGTGCCGGAGGAGAATCTTCTCGGTGAGGCCACGAGTGTGCCGGATGCGAAAAATCATACGGATGGTTACGGCACGCCCGATCACGAGTTCGCGCACGCGCTCCATGTGCACGCGCTGGGTGATTCCGACCGGAAGGCCATCAAGAATGCCTATCAGGCCAAGCTGAACCCGCGGCGGGGCATCGATCCGTCTGATGTGGAGTGGCCGGACGGGATTCGGCGGGACCTGGATGGCGATCCGGTCGACAACTATTCCTCGGAGAACGAGTACGAGTATTTCGCGCAGGCGGTGAACGCGTACCTGGGGGTCAACGCGGGGACGGACATGAACACCGGTCGGCCGCGGAACAACGGGGCGGCCTGGGTGCGGGAGCACGAGCCGGCCCTGCTGCCGATTATGAGGCGGCTGTTCGGCCACTACGAGAATCTGCTTGACGATGCTGAGCGGAAGGTCGTCCAGGACGCCTATCGGGCCAAGCTGAATCCGCCGCGGGGCTTCGATCCGCTCCATGTGCGGTGGCCGGACGGGATTCGGCGGGACCTGGCTGGTGTGCCGACCGACAACTATTCCTCCACGGGCGAGTCCGCGTATTTCGCGCAGGCGGTGAACGCGTATCTGGGGCTGAACGCGGGGACGGACGGCTACACCGGCCGGTCGCGGAACAACGGGGCGGCCTGGATACGGAGGCACGAGCCGGCCCTGCTGCCGATTCTGGAGCGGCTGTTCGGTCGGGATCCGCAGGGCCCGGGTCCGGCGAACCCGAGGGAGGAAACGCGGGCGGAGAACGACCTGTGGGAGACCTTCCGCGCCTTCTGGGACGAGGTGGAGGGGGTGTACCGGCCGCAGCCGCACGCCCTGGCCCCGGCGGGACGGATGGCTTCGGTGCCACCGGTGGCACCGCCGGCCCAGGACACCGCCACCACCCCGGCGCCCGGGCGGCGTTCGGGTTCCCCTGAGGATGTCGGGCCGTTGCCCGCGCCGCCGGCTCCGGGGGAGGGGCCGTCGCGTCCGCGGCGGGGGTGGTCGGGTCTGCCGCAGGTGTTGCGTGAGGTGTTCGGGGCGCGGGTGGCGGAGGACCCGCGGTACGAGGTGATGGTGCGCGGGCTGGAGGTGCTGGAGGCGGCGCGCGGGGGGCGTTCGCGGTTCGGCACCGGAGATCTGGAGCGGATCGCGCGGGAGGTTCTGCGCCTGGGTCCTTCGGATTCGATGACGCGTGGGCGGTATTTCGAGGCGCTGTCGGTGGTGGCCGCCGCGCACCGGGACGGGCGCGCGGGGAGTCTGGCCGCGGTAGCGGCGTACCGGCTGCAAGGGACGGGGGTGCTGGGGGATGCGAGTGCGCTGGTCGGCCCGGACGGCCGGTTCCTGGGGCGGAACTTCACCGGGCAGCTTCCGGATCTGCTGCTGGACTATGTGGGGCGGCAGGGGCCTGGCGGTCTGAGCTGGACACTGCCCCCGTGGCAGGGTTCGCCGTACGTGGTGGTGGTGGAGCCCGGTGGCGAGGCGGGCATGGTCGTGGTGCGCGACGGGCAGGGCAACCCGTCCGAGGTGACATACGTGGAACTGGCCGAGCTGGTGAAGTATGACCCCCGGCGGCCGGCGGGCGCTCCGGTGGTGCTGCTGATGCCGGAGGCGGGCGCGGGCATGAGGCGGCTACCCCGGCTGATGGCCGACTGGATCGGCGGGCGGGTGTGGTCCACGTACGGCGGTCTCCGGCGGGAGCCGGTGGGCGACGGCACGTCCAGGCAGCGCGTGGTGCTCACGGCTACGAATCCGGGGTCGACGCCCGTGGGGGTGTGGGTGCCGAGCGATCCGGGTCAGCTTCTGGACGGTCCGTGGGAGGTGACGACGCCGGACGGTTCGAGGTTCCTGGACACCGACGTGCATACGTTCGCGTTGCCCACGTCGGACGGGCAGCGGCTGATCGGGGTCGCGTTGCTGAACCCCGGGGAGATGGCGGAACGCGAGGAGCAGCTGCGGAATTTGTCGCAGATCCAGCACTACGTCGATGTGCCGGCGCTCGGCGGGCCCCGCACCCGTGCCGTGCATCGCCTGCCGCGGGGGCTGACCGACGCGTTCGTCATGGTGGGGCACAGCTACAACGGCCTGGCGGCGTTCCCCCGGGCGAGCACGGGGCAGAACAATGTGGTGTGGAGCGGGGTGCTGACCCGCTTCCTCCAACGCCAGATGGCGACGATGTCCGTTCCGGCGGACTGGCCGGTGTGGCTGGTGGGGTGTGCGCTGGGGAAGCTGCCGGCGGGCGCCGACCGGCTGGCGTACGTGTCGGGCGCGCAGGTCGTGGGGACCGGGCTCGGGCGGACGGTGTTCAGCTCGGACGCGCACCTGGACGTGTTCGGGAACATGAATCCGCCGTCTCTGGCCAAGGCGGATGATCCGGACAACCCGATGTTCCGGTGGCAGGAGCTCCCGCCGGAGCCGGGGCCGGCCGCCTTGTCGGCGTGGGCGGACGTGGCGGGGCTGCCGCGGGACGTGGCGGACCGGGCGACGCGGGTGCAGCGGTGGGTGCGGGCGATACGGCAGATCCACGGCGTCGACATCGACACCAATCCCGCGCTGGCCGAGGAGTTCCAGCGGCTGCTTCAGGGTTTCGGGGCGCTGGAGCGGCAGGCGCTGGCGCGCAGTATGGGGCCGTTGACGTGGGCGGAGCTGGAGCGGGTCGCGGCGGGCTATGCCGGGCAGACGGGCTGGGACCCGACGCTGAGCCCGAATCTGCTGGGCCAGTTGCTGGAGGCGTACCGGGCCGCGGAGCAGCTGGGGCACGCGGCTCCGCCGGCTCCGGGTTCGGCGGCTTCGGCTCCGCCGGCTCCGAGTTCGCCGGCTCCGGCTCCGCCGGCTTCGGGTCCGCAGGGGTTGCCCCTGCCCGGTGCCGCGGGCCGGGGCCTGCCGCGCGAGGTGGTGTTCGGCGGGGTGTCGGCCGGCCCGGTGGGGCAGTTCGGGTCGCGTCTGCTGGGGATGTCGGCGGAGGACCGGTTCCGGGAGTTGTCGCTGCTGTCGCCTGATAAGCGGCAGAAGTTGATGGTTGATCCGGTGCTGGTGGACGCGTTGCGGCGGGGTCTGCCCGCGGCGGAGTTCGCCGAGACGGCGGCGCAGTTGATGGTGGTGGTGCAGCCCGGGATGGATCGGCCGGTGTGGCCGTTCCGGCCGGAGACGGTGGAGGACTTGGCGCGGAAGCGCATCGCACGCATGGTGGTCGACCCGGGGGCGGCGGCCGCGCTGCTGAAGAGTGATGTGCGGGTCGTGGTGGTGCCCAAGGACGTGGCGGTGACCGCGCTGGGCCCGTTCCGGCATCTCACGGGGGTGCAGGTCGCCCCGAACGACTGGCGTATCTGGGACAACGTGCGGGGCGCGGGCGGTACGCGTGACACGGCGGTGACGGAGGAGAACCTCGTGGGTGAGGCCACGAGTGTGCCGGGTGCGAGCCTTTTTGAGGACGGTTACTCCACGTCCGATCACGAGCTCGCGCACACGCTCCACGAGAAGGCGCTTGATGATTTTGACCGGAAGGTCATCAAGATGGCCTATGAGGCCAAGCTGAATCCGCCGCCGGGCGTCGATCCCTTCGATGTGGAGTGGCCGGACGGGATACGGCGGGACCTGAATGGTGTACCGGCCGAAAACTATTCCTCGACGAACGAGTTCGAGTATTTCGCTCAGGCTGTCTGCGCGTATCTGGGGGTGAACGCGGGGACGGACGCGTACACCGGGCGGCCGCGGAACAACGGGGCGGCCTGGGTGCGGGAGCACGAGCCGGCGCTGCTGCCGATTCTGGAGCGGCTGTTCGGCCGGGATCCGCAGGATCCGGGTCCCGCGAATCCGGTGGAGTACACGCGGGAGGAGCGGCTGTGGGAGGGGTTCCGCGCCTTCTGGGACCAGGTGGAGGGGGTGTACCGGCCGCAGCCGCACGCTCTGGCCCCGGTGGCACCGATGGCCCAGGTGGTCCACCAGCGCACCGCCACCGCCCCGGCACCCGGCGGCGAGTTGCCGGACCTGGAGCCGGACGCGGAGTCCGGCACCAGCGACACCGACATGTCCAGCGACACGTCCAGCGAGGGGGGCGTGCCGCTGCCCCCGCCCCCCGCCCCGGCGCAGGACGTCGAGGACCTGTGGTCGCTGCACCTGTTCTTCGGGACCGGCGCCATGGACCACCACTCGTTCGACACACTCATGGCCGCGGCCGGGGCGCTGCGGCGGCTCGCCCTGGCGGGCGCGGAGCGGCCGGGCACGTCCCCGGACCCGCTCAACAGGATCCACGGCCTGGCCCGGCGGGTCCTGAACCTCGGTGCCGACGGCGAGGTGGACGTCGAGCACCTCCGCCGCCTCGGCTCGCTGGCCCTCGCTGTCCCCTCGGATCAGCTGACCAGTGAGGCGGTCCTCGCGTCGCGCCGGGCGGACATGGACACCGCGCTGGGCAGCGAAAGCGACGCGGATGGCGACAGGAACAGCGACGCGGACATCGAGGACCCCGCTCCCCGCGACGGGATCGACGCGCGCCGGGCCAGGCCGCTGACGACCAGGGACTACACCGTCGTGGACAACCGCGGCGACGGCGTGCTGTTCCGCAGGCCCGGGGAGACCCGGGGGGACTGGCGCACGCCCCGCGCGTTCGACCGGCGAGCGGATCCCCCGGAGTTCGCGGTGTCGGTGCAGGACCACGCCGAGATCCTCGCCACCGAGCGGCCCGCCCTGCGGATCTCCGCCGACCGTACGCTCGCCGTGGAGGACGGCGCGCTGGGACAGCAGGTCTTCGCGACGGCCGAGGCCGTCGCCCGCTCCTCGGTCAAACTGGCGCGCGCGGGCAGCGGGGTACGGCTGGAGACCGACGAGAACCTGAGCATCATCCTCCCCACCCCCGACGGGGGAAGCAGGCAACTGTTCCGGGTCACCCCCGTGTTCATGACCCGCACCGGGGAGTCCGGGGAGTCCACCAAGGAGGTGTGCCGGGACTTCGCCGACCAGGTGTCCGGTGGTCACCCCACATCGCATCTGGTCCTCTCGGATCCCCGGAGCGGTGAGGTGGCCACCGCTCCGGTCGATGCCTCCGACGGCGGGGAGACCACCGGGACCCACTACCTCGCCGAAGCCCTGGCACGGGTGGCGGACGGCGAGACCCCGCCGGACGCGGTGCGTCCGGAGTGGGCGGCCGGCCTGCTGCGCCGGGACGACCGGCCCATTGGCGGGTACGACGGTCCGCTGCCCGGTCAGTCGTACGGCAGCGCGCTGAGTCTTGCCGAGCCCGCGGACCCGCGACGGGATGCCCTGTCGGACGCCGGACGGCGTATCGGGGTCAACGAGCACGCCTGGGCCGATGTCGGCGACGGGTATGTGGTGCAGTCCATCGCCGCGCCCGGGGCAGACGGCCGGCCGAGCCTGGAGCACAACCACGCCAAACCCGGCGAACAGCCCGGCGGCGGCCGTTTCGGCTACCACTTCCTGAGCGTGGTCCTCGCCAGCGAGGACGGCACCCACCAGATCTCTCTGGAGAACCGCGCACGGAGGTCGGCGCGGGCGGACCGGCGCCGCGCGGCCATCGGGGCGAACCTCAACAGCCTGGGTCCTGACAAGCTGCGGGAGACGGCGGCGGAACTGCGCCAGGAGATCGAGCGGCAGGAGGCCGCCGGTATCGACGAGTACCTCGCCGAGGTGCGCGACTACCGTGATCTGACGCTGGCCCTGATCGGGGCGGAGCAGGCCCAGGAAGCGGTGAGCGCGGCGCCCGAGGGCTCTGAGGAGCGCGCGCGTGCGGAGCTGGCGCTGGAAGTCGCCATCAACAGGGCGGCGTTCTGGCTCGGGAAGGTCGAACCGGTCATCCCCGGCGAGCGCCAGTGGTACATGCGGATGTACGCACAGCGTCCCGGCGAGTCCGTGCATGACGTCTACGCGGGCCTGTTGAGCGAGGCCCCCTCGCGGATGGTCAACCCGATCACCGGCGTGGTGCTCCGCGGCCACGAAACAGACCCGGTGCCCATCACCTTCGCCAGTGGGGTCACGGAGGCGCCCGCCGACGCCGCCAACATCGTCAGGTACCCGGCGAGCGTGGCGGCAAGGGCCGGGGTGTGGAACACCGATCACCAACTGCCGCTGCCGAGACTGGAGATCACCTACGAGAGGGGCGGCCGCGGGTCCGTCAAGGCCGGGAAGGCGCGCGCCGCGGCGATCGAGGCGTTGTACAGGAGCCATCTGGACGCGGAGTTGGAGCGGCTCCAGGAGGGTTCGCCGGGACAGCGCATCACCGCCGACGACTTCACCGTCGAGGTCGTCGAGCACCGGGGCGGCCGGTCCGGTACCGGACCGGGCCTGGACACGCTGACCCTCACGCTCGACGACCGGCGCGGCGGCCCGCGCCAGGTGGCCACCCGCGGCCCCGGCCGCCCGGGCATGAGCGCTGCGGACGCCGTCCCCCCGGCCCCGGCTCCGGCCCCCGCCCCGGCCCTGGTTCCGGACGGCGACCGGCCCGGGTCCACGTCCGTTCTCACCGGCCCGTCGACGGACAGCCTGCGCGCGATCCGCCCGTACGACCGGGAGTCGGGCGGCCTCGACCGGCCGTCGGAGGCCGACGAGCGGCGGCTGCACGACGTCTTCCCGGTCGATCTCGACGGCGCGTACCAGCGCTTCCCCGACCCGCGCGGCGCCCACTTCGGGCTGGCCGCGCCCGTCCGCAAGCTGAACCGCAGGCTCCCCTACAACACCCTGTTCACCGACGCCGGCGGCGCACCGTGGGTGCGGCGCCTCAACGGCGGCTGGGCCGACCCGGCGCGCCAGCTCAACTGCCTCGACGTGGCCCGCTCGGCACTGGTGTCCTGGTTCGGCCGACCCACCGCGGCCGCGCCCGTCCAGGCCCCGGGGCCCGGACGCAGGCTTGAGGTCGAGCGGGACAGCATGCAGCGGACCGCGCGCTGGCTGGGCACCGGATGGCGGTTCCACGCCGAGGACCCGGGCACCAGCGCCCACACGGCCACCGCGAACGCCGTCCGCGCCGTCGAGCGGCGGCTCGGCCGGGGCGACGCCGAGCGCCACGGCTCGGCGGCGATCCTCCGCTTCCAGCGGCCGAACGGCACCGTCCACGCGGTCAACGCCTTCAACCACGAGGGCCGCATCGACTGGGTCGACGGCCAGTACGGGCGCGTGAGCGACCGCCCCCTTTACGAGGGCCACAACTTCCTGTCGATCGAGTTCGGCCCCGACGGCCGGCCCATCGACCCGGTGCCACTCTCCGACGGTCCCGGCCATCAGACGACCGTGCGCACGCCCCGCGGCCCGGAGCGCCTGCCGCTGCCCGGCGCGCTCACGGCGCCGTCCTCCCCGGCGTCCACCCCGGAAGTGACCCCGCCGTCCACCCCGCCGTCCACCCCGGCAGTCGCCCCGACGGCCGCCGGGCGGGCCGGGCCCTCCACCGCCCGCCCGCCCCGGCAGTCCGAGCTGTTCCTCGACACGCCGTCGCCCCACAAGTCGGCCGTCGAGGGAGACCGGCCCGCCGTACGCCGCCGCTCCGCGACGATGCCCGCCCCCCGTAACACGATGACCTTCTCCGCCGACCAGAGCCCGTCGCACGTCAAGGCGGACCGGGACGCCGGGAGATGGCGGAACCCCCTGCGGCGGATCGACACCTTCGGGGTCTTCGGGCGCCCCGGCTCCGCCGCGTCCCCGACGAGGGACTCGGCGCCCTCCCCGCGCCCCGGGAGCGACCAGGCCCGCGAGGGTTTCGAGCGCGTGAGCTCCGGATCCTCCCTCTCCGGCTCTTCCAGCCAACGGGCCGGGCTGGCCCATGTCCAGCAGCCGACCCCGCCGTTCCCCGGGGCACAGATCGACGACGAGCTGATGGACCGCCGCCCGCCGCGGGTGGACCGCGCCCTGCTGCCCCCTCCGGTCGTCCAGCGGGTCAGCAACTTCGCCGACGACAGCCGCATGCCCGCGTACGTCGACGGCCTGCTGCCGTTCTCCACCGACGGCACACCGGAGGAGGCCGAGGACGCGCTGCTCGCCTTCGGCCAGGGCCACCCCTACCTGCGCGGCCCCGACACCGCCGCGCGGGCCGTCACCGACCTGCTGCGCGGCGAGGACGAGGAGACCCGGCCCGTCGACACCAAGGAGCCGCGCCACCCGGCGCGCTCCGGCGACATCGACGTGGGCGTCGAGCACCGGCTGCTGCGGGCCATGCGGGAACAGCCGCGCACCTTCGCCGGCGACGGCCGGGAGTTCACCTACCGCGCCGAGTCCGGGCGGCTGCGCACGCTGCGCGTACGGATCCGCAACTACGGCGCCTGGGAGAGGTTCGCCGACAGCACCGGGCCGACCAAGATCGACAACCAGTACCGCGCCAAGACCACCGTCGGCGGCAGCAAGGTCCTCAGCACCACCCGGCAGATCGGCCCGGCCGTGCCGATCGGCCCGCTGCCGTTCGCCTTCGCCGCCTTCGGCCGGCTGGGGATGCGGTTCGCCCGCTCCCACGACACCGCCTACACCATGCAGGACGACGTGGTGAGCCAGGGAGAGACCAAGGCCGACGACCACTCACACGTCCACATCGACGACGTGTACTACGAGGTGACCGTCACCGACGCCCTGCCCCCGCGCCCCGCCAAGGAGGGCGTCCTCGGCACCCGGTGGCGCGCCAGGCCCGCCAGGACCAGCGCCCCGGACTTCACCTCCGGCGTGCCCCTGCGCGACGGGCTCGGTCTGCGACTGGCGGACACCCTCACCGAAACGCAGGAGACGGTCCGCACCCCGCAGCGGATGCAATTGGGCCCCGAGTCCGACTACCGGGTCGTCACCACCGTGGGCTACGGGCCCGTGGAGGAGATCCGGGACTGGGCGGTCAACCGGGTCGGCGCCGAACCGGGCACCACCGCCCACGACGAACTGTCCGCGTTCTTCTCCACCGGCAACTTCGACCAGATGGCGGAGCGGCTCTCCCGATCCGTGGTGCCGGGCAAGCCGCTGTTCGCCGACGACAAGAAGCGCACCCCACTGGGCGCGTTCGTCATCCCGCGGGTCGTGCCGGGGAGGGCCGTCCTGGCCAACGAGAGCGACAAGGCCAAGCTGGCCCAGACCGGGCAGCTGACGAAGCAGAACACCCGCAAGCAGACGAGGGCGCACACCCTGGAGTTCTTCGGCGTCGTGGGGCCGACGTTCAACCTGCCGGTGGTGGACGTGCTGAACCTGATCCCCGGCTTCATGGAGAAGATCAAGCCGCGCTTGCAGTTCGGCCCGGGCGGACGCCGGGGACACACCCGCGGGCGGTACCTGACGGTCGGCGGATCCGGCGCGGTCAAGTCCGCCATCCAGACCACGAAGACCGCCACCGATCTGTACCGGGTCGAGAAGACCGTGTACGTGCTGAAGACCGGGGACGCCGAGCCGACCGCGTTCCGCACCTGGAGCCTGGACTGGATGACGCACCGGGAGGCGCGCCGCCTGGCCGGCCTGGACGACGGCACCACCCTCGCCAAGCGCGACGGCCGGGAGCCGTACGCCCCGGCCTATCTGACCGAGGACCACCCGCCGACCCTCGGCATGAGCCGGGTGGTGCAGTTCCTGTACCCCGACGGCCGGTACACCGACCGTACCGCGTCGGGCGACAGCCCCGCGGACACCCGGCTGGCCACGATCACCCGGCAGGTGGTGGCGGCCCTCGCCCGCGAGTTCCCCGGGATGATCGCCCCGCTCGAAGACCTCGGTGACCCCGACGACAGCAGGTGGCGCAACCACGCGCACTACCAGATGGTGCTGCACAACGTTCTGACGGTGTACAACGCGCTGTCCTCCCACCACGCCATGGAGGGAAACCTGGACGCGATGAGAACCACCGGCCTGCGCGTCCCCCTGCAGGACCCGGGCCGGTTCACCCGCGGCCACCGCTACATCCGGCTCTACGCCGACATGACCGGCCGCCGCTTCGAGGGCACCATCGACAACCTGCTGACGCGCAGCTCCCCCGGCGTCACCAACGCCGACGGCGGACGGTACGGAGCGCGGAGCACGGAGGCCACGTTCGAGGCCCTGTTCTCGACCATCGACGCCGGCGCCACCGACGAGCGCGGCGCCCCCGCGCACTCCGTCACCGCACAGTTCGGCTACCGGGGGAACTGGCAGGAACGGGCGGAGACCCCCTTCGGCTCCACCGCGTCCGCCGAACCGTCGGCGGACACCACCGAACCCGCGCACCTCTACAGCTACGACCTGTCCATCACGGTGAGCACGGGCGGCTACTGGCGGTTCCGCAGCCTGCTGCGCGGCATCACCTCGCTCGGCCTGCTGGGCACCCAGCTGTTCGTCTTCCGCGCCCCGCGCCGCGGCCTGGTCCCCCCCATACGCGCCAAGGTGCTGCTGGCCGTCCCCGCCGAGCACAGCCCGGACACCGACCCGCACGCCCCGGGCGCGGCCAACCCCTACCGGGGCCCCGACCGGGTCACCCAGGGCACCCTGTCCGTCCGCGAGACCAGGGACCTGGTGGACCGCGCGCCCACCGCCCCCGTCCACCCCCAGGAGCCGGGGCCGCTGGACGGGCAGCCGCACCAGACCGTCTCCGTCCTGGCGCCGCCGCACGGCGAGGGCATCATGGACGCCGTCCTGGAGGAGGCGTCCCAGGGGCGGTGGCACCTGACCTACGAGGGGGCGCCCGCGCACGACGCCGCGGTCCGCACGCACCAGCCGCAGCTTCTGACGGCCAACTTCGACCAGACCGCGACACCGCTGGGGCTCCGCGCCACGGGCCTGTTCAGCAAGGGGCCGTACCTGGACTGGCTGGCGACGGTCGTCCACCGGATCCGGGTCACCGGGCTGCGCGCCCTGGGACGGCCCGAGCCGGTGAAGGCCTCGGTGACGGTCGGTGCAAGCACCGCGATGACCGGCACCCAGACCAAGTCCTCCAGCCATTCCGCCGGTGTCAGCTTCGTCTACGGCCAGTCCCACTCCGCGGGGCCGGGCCTCACCGGCAACTACGGGGCGGTCTGGCGCCCGTGGGTGCGCTCGGAGAGCGAGACGGAGACCGTCACCCGGACCGTCACCACCGACACCTCCTGGTCGAACTCCGACTACCAGGTGCTCACCGCGGGCGACGCCGAGCACCAGGTCGCGGCCTATGTACGCTCCATCGGTCTGCTGAAGCCGGTCGGCAGGCTCCTGCTGCAGAAGGGACGCCACCGGGCCGGACGGTGGCAGCGGATCACGGGCGGCTGGCTCGGCCACATCCCGGAGCGGACCGCCGCCGAGATGGGCCTGATCCGCGACGGCCTCGGCGCCGGGCCGATGTACGCGGACCGGACGTGGTCCCTGCCCGGCTGGCTGCGCCGCCACCCGTTCGCCCAGTACCCCGTCGACTCCCTGAACGTCACGGAAGCCCTGACCGCCTTCGACCAGAAGCTGGACGACCTCGGCCACGACCTCGACAGTGCCGGCCGGGAGGCGGTCCGCCGGCTGGTGTCGGGCCGCGTCGCGCGCGCACTGCGCCGGGAGATGACCGGAACCGGCTCCGCACTCCCCGCCAGGATCGGCGGCCCGGGGTGGAAGAAGGTCCGGATCGGCAAGCGGGACGTACGGGTACGGGCCCGGCTCATACCGGTCGAGGACGGGCAGGACTTCGACCGGCTGTGGCCCGGCGCCGAGCTGGGGGAGTCCCGTACGGCCGTGGAGACCCGTACCCGCGCGTTCGAGCAGGGCCGCGGCTCCGACGCGGGCACGACCATCACCGAGGGCGTGCGCACCGACAACCCGTCCGTGCCGACGGCGGGCCCGTCCCTCGCCGAGTTCGGCTCCAACCGCCAGATCATCTCCGGCTCCTCGGGCATCTCCCTCACCCGGTCGCGGAAGGCGACCACCAAGGGGCCGCACGCCCAGTTCACCACCCGCTACCGGCTGGAGCTCACCCTGGAGATCGGGCGCACCCGCGGGGACATGCCGCGCGACTCGGACGCCTCCCGGATCTCCCACGAGCAGGACGTCGGCACGCTGAAGGACATCATCCCGCTCAGCCTGCTGCGGCCCGACCCCGCCGACGACGGCCAACCCGGCGCCGCACCGGACCCGTTGCGCCCGCCGGAGCCGGTGGACGAGCCGCCCGCGGTGAACGTGCTGACGTCGGCCACCAGCCGTATCCCGTCCGAGGAGCTGTGGGACCGGGTGCGCGCCTGGCGCTCCGTCCCGCAACCCGACGGCGGCGAGGCGCCGTTCGAGATGCCGTCCAACGGCTTCGACGTCCGTGCCGTCATCGGCGCCGAGGGGGTCGAGGCGGCGGGGCTCCTCGCCCTGGCCAAGGCGTACGACAACCGGCTCGCCCAGGTGTCGGGGCAGCTGACCGGTGACGCGCTCGAAGAGGCCCTGCGCTGGGCCCGGCTGACCCCGCTCACCGCCGAGGGCACCGGCGCCGCGCAGGTGCTGGAGGACTCCTCCGGCAACGTGGCGCTCAGCACGTTCGCCGAGGACGCGACGGGGGACAGCGGCTACCACACCGCGGGTATCACGGAGAACAACATCCTGGACTCCGCGACCGGCAACCTCGCCCGCTACATGCGGCCGGACCTCAGTGGCGCCCAGCTGCTGACGGTGGCCGACGGCAGCGACATGGAAGCCGCGCAGCAGCACACCCACAACGACACCGCGAACACCAACTACGGCGGCGTCACGGACACCGCCATCGGCGGCTTCCCGCTGATCAAGACCCAGCCGCTCGGTACGGTCAACCTGGGTGTGAGCGGCACCGGCGCCAACGCGCAGGACTCCGACGGCCAGGCCATCACCAACGAGCAGGTGCACCAGACGAAGGTGAAGCCCACCACGGGCCGGATGTTCGCGTTCGCCATCCCCACCGCCTGGCTGACCGTCGCCGAGGTCGACCGGCAGCTCAAGGACAGCCCAACCGCCGCCTGGGTCCGTGAGCACCTGATGGGCCCGTTCGGCGGGGTCAAGCCGGGCATCCAGGCCGTGGAGACCCAGACCCAGATCATCGCCTGGGTACGCGAGGACATCGCACGCCAGCTCGGACTGATCACCGACGAGAACTTCCCCGAGCAGGTCGCCACGGCGTGGGACAAGGTCAGCGAGGCGGCGAAGGCCCTGACCGAGGCGGACCAGGAGTACTGGCGCCTGCGCCGGGACGTCCCCGACCTGGACAAGGCCGTGAACGAGGCCGAGGCGGAGTACGCCCGGGCCCGGCGGAACCGCTCCGCGGCCGAGCGCGCCGAGCGGGCCGCCAAGCGCAGCGCCCGCCACCACTACCGCGCCGCCGAGGCGGCCGCGGACGAGGCGGCGAGGGGGCCCGCGGCGGAGTTCCGCGAGGGGGTCCGGGACCGCCTCCTGGCCGCCGAGGAGGAGGCGGCGGCGAAGGCCCAGGCCGTCCGCGACGCCCTGTGGGCACAACTCCTGGAGACCACCGCCGGGCAGCCGGAGACCGGGCAGACGCAGCCGGAGGCCGAGCAGACCGAGGAGCGGTGGACCGCCGCGGACCAGCGGCTCGCCGAGGCCCGCGAGGAGCAGGCCGCCGCCGACCGCCTCGTTGCCCGCATCCGGCAGGACGAGCGGGACTGGCTCGTCACCGAGGCGCGGCGGGTGCACGACGAGGTCACCGGCGGGGCGGCCCGGCGCGTGGTGAGCGCTGACGACGCCGTCCAGGCCGCCCACCACACCCTGCGCACGGCCGAGCGCGCCCGGGACACCCGGCTGGCGGAGCTGGCCAAGCAGCGCACGACCGCCGAGACCGCCGCCGACACCCTGCACCGTCTGCACGGCGAGACCATCCGGCTGACCCGCTGGCACCAACTGCCCGACGACCCGCGCAGCGGCGAGGAGGGCGCGGTCCGCACCCGCGCCGGGGTGCCCGAACCCCGGCTCACGAGCGGAGAGCTGACCGGCGGAGAGCTGACGGGCCGGACAGGGACCGCAGTCCTGGAGACGGTCACCGAGGAATCCGAGGAATCCCCGGTCTACACCCCCGCCACCGTCCTTGATGACGGCTCGCCCGCCCTGACCTCGCCCGAGGGCACCACCCACCCGCTGCGCGACGTGCCCGAGGACGGCAAGTCCTTCTACCACGCGTTCATCGCCGCCCACGGCGGGATCACCGACGACGCCGACACCCTCCGCGGCCGGTTCGCCGAAGCACTGGCCGCCCTCCCCGACGACTCCCCGCTGCTTGCCTACCTAGCCCCGGACGAGAAGGACACCTTCAGCGCAGCCGAGGTCGAGGCCGCCGGGCTCGACCTGGGCACCGACACCCCCGAGCGCCGCGAGTTCGACGCCTTCGGCGTGATCCCGCACTCCGCCGGGGACCAGCCCACCCCCGACCGGCGCCACCAGCCGCTGACCCCGGCCCAGCGCCGCGGCCTGGCGGCCGCGCAACTGCGCCGCCTGGCCGCCCACGTCGACAAGCAGACCTGGGACAACGCCGCCGCCGACCTCCTGCCCGCGCTCGCGGCCCGGATCCACGACACCGTCGTCCGCGTCGTCCGCGAGGACGGCAGCTTCCTCGACTACGCCCCGGACCCCGAACCCCTGCCCGACGACGCCCCCGGCGTCGTACTCCACCTCGCCGACGAGCGCTTCCGCGCCGTACTGCCGGACGAGGTGGAAGCGGGACCGGCCGCCCCCGCCCCGGCCACCCCCGACGAGCCCCCGGCGGACGACGCGCTGCCCGCCCACGCCCACCGCCCGTGGACCTGGGAGGGCCTGACCGACGACGAGTCCGAGCCGGAGCCCAAGTACGACGCGGCATCGGACCTCAACCGGCTGACGGACCCCGACGGTTACGCGCACCGGCTCGTCGTGCCACCCGGCGACGGAAACCGCTTCTACGCCGCCCTGGCCATGGCCATGAACGCGGCCGGGCTGCGCCTCCCCGACGGCGGCGAGTACCAACCCGACCACCTGTCCTGGTCGGCCTACCTGCCGCTGCCCAGCACGGCGCGGCTCGACCCGCGGGCGACCTTCCGCGCCGAGGAGCTGGCGGGGGCCGGGATCGAGGGAGCCGGGATCGCGCTGACGGACGCCCAGCGGCGCGAGTTCGAGCGCGGCGGCGGCCGGCTGCCCCTGCTGCCTCTGCCGCTGACCCGGCGGCAGGAGGAAGGCCTCATCAGGGCCCAGCTGTTCGCGGCCCGGCGGTGGAACCGCCCCACCGCCCTGCTCGCGGCGGAACTCCTCGCCCGCCACGCGGACCTCCACCTGACCCTGGTGCACGAGAACGGCACGATCGACACCTTCGGGGTGGCGCTCGGTGAGAACGCCAGGAACGCCGTGACGGTGTACGAGCGCGGCGACGAGTACCTCGCCGCGCTGCCCGAGGGCGACCGCAACCCCGGCGCCCCGCGCAACCACCGCACCACCAGGCCCCCGCAGCCGCCCCGCAGGAACACGCCCCCGGCGATCGTGGTCCTCGCGCCGGACGGGCCGGAGGGCGCGAAGGGCGAGCCGAAGGCGCCGCCGGCCGACGACGCCCTCGGCCCCCGGAACGAGATCCCTCCCGTCCAGGACACCGCTGCCCCGCCTGCCCGGTCCGTCGAGTCCGCAGAGCCCGCAGAGCCCGCGGCAGTGCCGACGCCGGACGGCCCCCCGGCGTCGGCCGAGGACCCGGCCCGCGACGACAACCTCTACGACAGCGACTCGTACGACGGCGATCCGTACGCCGCCGCCCTTGCCGAGTTCGACGCCCTGTCCCGCCTGCACGGCCTGTCCGGCCTGTACGCCGCACACGGTCCTGACACCGCACGGGAGGTCCTGCGCAGGCTGGACACCCTGCGGGCGAAGGTCCCGGAACTGGCCGACGGGCCGCTGGACCTGGACGCGCTCACCCGTCACGTGCTGGACCCGGACGGGTACGGGCCCGTGACCGCCGACGAGCGCGCCGAGCTGTTCCGCCTGGCACTGGACGCGGCGGACAACACGCCCAGCCTCGCGGTGCTGGCCGGGCTCCACCTCGCGCGCCAGGGCGTCTTGGGCGTCTGGGACCACGGCGGCGACGCCGACGCCTTCGCCGCCCGCGTCCTGCATCTGGACCGCCCCGACCCCGAGCGCCGCGGGGAGCTGTACCGGCTGGTGAACCGGGCACGGGACGCCGGCCGCGACATCGGCAGCACCGTGGAGCTGGGCGCGTTCCATCTGGAACGCGAAGGGATGCTGGGCTCGCACACCCTCCTGCGGGACACCGGGGACCGGGCGTTCGGCCGTCACCTGGACGGACCGGGCAGGGACGGACTGGACTTCGACCCGAGCCGGGTCACCCTGGTCCGGCACCGGCCCGACGGCACGATCGACCACGCCTCCTTGGGCTCCGCGCCCGCGCCCTGGCACCGGCCCGGCGGCCCGGCGCCCTGGGTGATCCGGGCGCGCGGCGACCTCGGCTCGGACCTGCTGTCCGGAGTGGTGCCGGCGGAGGACGCCGCCGCCCTGCTCTCCCACGACCCCCAGGTGCGCGCGCTGCCGCCGGGCGCCGAGATCGTCTGGCTGCTCCCGGACGCGGATCCCGCCGAGGCAGGGGACGCCGTTGACGGCCTTCTCCTCGCGACCAGCCTCGCGACGGGCCACCTGGCGCGGACCGCGTACGGCGAGGCCGACATCTACCAGGACCGGGACACCGGCAGGCTCACCCTCGCCCTGGGGCGGGGCGCGGCGGGTCGGCCGCACACGGCCGAAGACTGGGTCTCCATCGCGCCGGTCACGCACCCCGCCCCGGCGCCCGCGCCCCGGGTGTGGAGCCGCGCGGAACTGACGGTCCTTGTGGATGGCATGGCGGAGGGGCTGCCGCCCGGGGGTGTGTCGGAGCGGCGGTGTCTGGAGCTGTTGGGCGCGTTGCGGGATGAGTTGCATCCGGACGTGTTGCTTCCGTCGGGTGTGCGGGCCGGGGGTGTGGTGGATGAGTCGGTGCTGGACCAGGGCCCGCGCTCCCGTCTGGTGCGGGGTCCTGGGTGGGGTCGGGTGGGGTCGTGGGGTGCGGTGGAGGAGGCGCTGGAGAAGGCGCGGCTCGCGGGGCCGGGTTCGGTGGCGTTGGTGTTGGCGCGGCGGCCGGGGTCGGTGTCGTTGGAGCGGGGGCGGCGGCCGGAGGACGGGCTGGGGCATGCGTTCGCGGCGTATCACACGGCGGATGGTGTGGTGTGGGTGGATCCGTCGAAGCCCGAGGGGAGCCGGGTGTCGGATGTTCCGCCGAAGGTGGGGCTGTTGTTTGACGCGCGGGCGGTGGTGGTGGGCCCGTCCGGGCGGGTGGTGGTGGACGCGCTGCAACCGTTCGCGGAGTCGTCGTCGGTGGCGCACGCGATGCTGGACGGGGCGGTGCGTGATGAGTACGGGGCCAGTGGCCCTGAGATCGAGTACCGCTATCCGCTCGCTATCGCCCCCCTCCCCGCTGAACTTATGCGGAGGCTCAACATCCCCGTCTCGGAGGCCACGGGCAGGCCCGATCTCACGAAGGTGGTGCTGGCGTACGGCCCCGGGATCAAGATCGTCGTCGACAAGGCCCCCCTGTGGCGCCACCCCGACTTCCCGATGCCCTTTGACATGGCGGCCCAAGTGCCCCCGCAGAGCGTACGGGGCTCTGGCGCCATCACGGAGGTCGTCGGTGATCCGGCGGCCTTGGTCCCGGGTGAGCGGTGGCAGTCGCTGGAGGAGGCGAGGGCCCGGCGGAGGCTGGTGCGTGACCGGCTGGCGCGGTTGGGCACGATCGAGCGGGGCGGGCGGCCGAGGCCGCTGGTGGAGCTTCTGGGTGATCTTCCCGGGTGGGAGATCACCGAGGTCGGCCGGGCGACCACGATCTATCCCCTTGCCCCGGGCCACAACGGCCGCTCCTACGCGCAGTTCTCCCTGGGTACCCCCGCGGTGGGCCTCAGGATGCTCCATGACCACGCCCTGGATCGGGCATGGCCCAGAGAACTGCTCCTTCTGACCACGACGGGGAGGGACTTCGGGCGGCGGGTCGCCGGGGAGCTGGCGAGCAGGATCACTGGCCGTGGTGAGGTGCCGGTGGAGCTGGTCGCGTTCTTGTCGGCCATTCCGGATGTGGACGAGGTCTGGGGGTACGCGTGGCGGGCGTTCACCCACGTCGCTGCCAGGCCGCTCACCGTCACGCAACCGCAACTGCTCAAGAACTGGCTGGCGGTGGCGTCGCGGCACGCGTTCGACAGTGACCGGCGGGCTCTGCGGCCTGGTACGCGGGGCTTCCTTGAAGAGCATCATGACGGGCTCAGCGCGGTCGCCCACGACATGCTGAAGGTCGAAATGGAGCGCCATTTCCGGCTCTTCAGCCCGGGCGGAGTCGTTTCGGACGGGTTCTTCGACTTCGTGGTCCGCGATCCCGGGGAGACCCGCGATGTGCCGTCCCCGCGCGAGCAGCTGACCGCCGCGCTGACGGGGCGTACGTCCCAGGGGAGGCGGATCGGCTCGCACGAGTCGGTCGGCATGGACGAGTTCCCGGCCCTGGACACCAGCGGCGGCCGGCTGCTGGTCGCGCTGATGGTGGACGAGTTGCGGGGGTACGGGTTCGACGACAGGACCATGACCGAGGAGCAGATCGAGCAGGCAGACGCCGAGTTGGCGGAACTCGGCAGGGCGATGTACGAGCGGGCGGTGGCGGCCTCGGTTCCGCTGTCTCCCGACGTGCTGAGCCGGTCGGTGGAGCGGATTCTGGACGATCCGGTGGTCCGGGGGTTCGCCCCGTTCATGTCCCTGCTCGTCGGCGGCGTCCCGCAGGTGGAGGGCCCGAACCAGCGCGTGCTGACCATGGCGAACGGGATGGTCGTGGCCGGCGCCCTGGGCCGTTATGCCCTGGGACACATCCGGTTGTCCCCGGACAGTCCGGTGTATCGGCTGGCGGCCGAGGCGGTGGAGAAGGTGGCCGTTCTCCTGAAGACCGGGACCGTGCCTGTCGGGGAGCGTGCGCGCGTCGACGAAGCCGTCATGAGCGCGGAGATGGCGTTGACGGCCGTCCGCGAGTTGCCGGCACCGGCCGTGATCGAGTGGCCGGCGGAGATCGAGGCGCTGGACGGGACCCGGGTTCCGGTGGATCAGGTGTCGCAGGTGCAGCACCGGAACGCCTCGGATGTGCAGGTGGGGGTGGAGCTGCGGGGGGATGGAGCAGCCGGATCGTGGCGGCGTCGGCAGGGGTCCTACGGTCTGCTGCCGGAGGTGGATCACTTTACGGAGGTGCGGTGGGATCCGGAGGAGGGCAACGGACACCGGGCATCGGCGGTGGTGGCGGAGGGCCCGCGGAAGGAGGCGCCGTTCCGCAAGGTGTTCCTGGTCGGTGTGGCCGGGGACAGGACCGCGGCACAGTTGCCGATCCAGGATGGGTCGATTGTGTCGTTCGGCTACGAACGGGTGGTGGACTATCTCTTCGCGCGTGTCCCGGCGTTGACGGCGGCGTCGAGGGATACGGCTGTGTGGTGGGCGGGTGCGGATGTGGCGGGTCCGTATGCGCGTGGTCGTGATCCGCTTCAGTGGCCGGTGGCGGGTCAGGTGCTGTCCAACCGCTTTGACCGGTGGTTGTGGACCTCTGCTCTGGGTGGGGAGCCCGGGTTCGCCTCGCGCAGGGAGGCGGACGGCCACGGTGGGCAGCGGCGGGTGACGTGGCTCCGGCTGGAGGAGGGTGACTCGCCGGCGGGGTTCCGTCCGGAGCCGTCATCGGTCCAACTGGCCGTGTGGGCCGAGCGAGTGACCGGTGATCGGGGGCGGGCTGGGGATGTGGCGCGGTGGTGGCGGGCGGTCCGGCTGGTGTACGGGCCGCTGCTGGAGGACGCCGAGGCGGCGTTCGAGGCTCTGCTGCATGGTTTCCACGCGTTGGATCAGTGGCGGGCGCGCAGGGGGGATGCTTCCCCGCTGACCTGGAGTGGTCTGGTGGATGTGGTCAACCCGTACATGGAGGCGGTCAACGCGCACGTCTCCGAGTCCGGGCAGGCCCCGCTGAAGTGGTGGCAGGCGCTGCTGTTCACTCTGGTGTCGGCCGCGGGTGAGATCGGGATGGAGCTGGAGCTGTCCCGCCTCGGCCTGACGCCGCAGTATGCCCCCGTGCGGGCGTGGGAGCAGGCCCCGGAGTCCACGGTGAGTGGCCGGGCGGCGGGCACCGCCCATGAGCCCCCTGGCAGCCCCGAGCCCGGGGCTGCCAGGGGGGTCGAACAGCTCCCCGCCGCCCGGCCACTCACCGTGGACTCCGCCGACTCCGCCGACCAGGTCTTCGTCCCCGCGTGGAACGCGCACGCGGGGGCGCGGACCGCGTTCGCCGAGGCTGCCGCGGGGGCCGCGTCGGCGGAGCGGGCCGGGCGGGCAAGCGGCGAGGACACGCTGATGGCGGACCCGGACCCGGACCCGGACCCGGACCTGGAACCGGACTTCTGGGCCGGGGTCGAGCGGGCGCGCGAGCGGCTGGAGGACGCCGAGGCGCGGCTGCGGGCTCTGGGTGTCCCGCTGGATGTCCTGGCCGGGGCGCGGGGTGCCGCTACCGGTGACGTTGCCGAGGCCCCGGTCGTGCTGCGGGACGACGCGCAACGCCGGTGGATCGCGGGGGAGTTGACCGAGGGGGATGTGGATCCCGTCGCGGAGCGGCTCGCCGCGAGCGCCGCCACCGGCCTGGACGAGGCCGACGTACGTGCCGCGGGCGTCACGCCGGTCTACGACCAGCAGGCCCAGATCCAGATGGCGCTCCGCGGGGACAGTGGAGACAACCGGGTGCCGGTGCACGCGCTCCCGCCGCTGGAGCTGGCCCGGGTGCTGATGATGCGGCCCGGCCCCTGGACGGACGCACTGGACGACGTGGCGGCGAACGCGTCGCGGCGGCTGTGGGCGTCGGCGTACGCGGACTTCGCGGGCGCGGCACCTGGTACGGCACCCGGTGGTGCCATGGAGACGGACGTCGCCCGGGCCTGGGCCGCCGCCGTCTCCTTGGTGCTGCCGGTGGAGCCGCACGCGGTGCTCGCCGACTCGCGGTACGCCGGGGACGGCTTCCGCAGCGCGGTGCGCCAGGTCGCCGATCACCTGCTGATGTGGGGACCGGACACGGAGGCCGCGCTGGGGTCCGCGGCGGGGCTGGCCGACATCCTGCGGCTCGATCTGGGTCTGCGGCGGCGCTGGGACGTGCCCGCCACGGACGGTGCCGGGCCGGGGGGCTCCGCTTCGCGGGTGTTCGCCGCGCCGGTCGCCGCGCGGGCGCCGGCCTCGTCTGCCCCGCTCGCCTCGCAGGCGCCCGCCCCGTCTGCGGCCGCGCCGGCTCCCGGGTTGCCGCCGTTGAGCGTGGTGGAGTTCGCGCCGGACGGGACGGGCCCGGCGGAACTGGAACGGCAGGCGACGGCCGGGATCACCCCCTCCCGGGACACGGTGGCCATAGAGCGGCTGGCGGCTCTGCACGACCGGGACCGCCGACTGCGGGAGAGCCCGTTCGATGTGGATGCGGCGGCTCGTCGTGTGCTGCACCTGCCGGCGAATGCGCCGGTGGACCAGGCGGTGCGTGCGGAGTTGTTCGGGCTGGTGTGGGCCGCCGAGGCGGCTGGGCGTGCGGACAGTCTGACGGCGCTGGGCGCGTTCCACCTCGACCGGTTGGGGGCGGTCGGGCCGGACCACAGCAGCTACTTCACGATGGGGTGGAGCCAGATCCCGGGTGTCAGCTGGCTGGGTCCTGACGTCATGGGGGCGCTGGGCGTCCTGGAGCTCAACATGGACTGGAGCGATGTCCTCGTCCCGCAGCCGGATGGTTCCCTGGCGGTCGGCGGTCCCCGGCGGGCGACGCCGTGGCCGAAGGAGACGCTGCCGTGCGTCATCGCGGGTAACGGGCCTGGCGACATGGTGGCGGTGCGGCTGCCGGATGATTCGACGCGGGACGCGGATGTCGAGGAGCTCATCGAGCTCATGGCGATCGCCGTGGCTCGGGCGGGTCTGCCGCCGGGCACTCCGATCGTGGTGGCCGTTCCCTTCCTGGGTCAGTACGGCGTGTTCCTCCAGCAGTTCGCGGACCGTACCGGTCTGGAGGTGTGGGCGCACAGCGGTGAGGTGACGGTCAGCGCGTGGTCCGATGGGACGGGCAGCATCGACACGGTTGCCGGACGGCCCGGAGTTCCCACGGGCGACTGGGCCTCGTTCCGGCCGGGCCAGGGGCCCGTTCTCGACGAGAGCGTGCCCGACTGGTACCGCGATGTGCTGATGTGGCCGGTGGTCAGCGAAGCGACCGGAGAGGAGACCGGCTACGCCTCGTTCAAACCCGACAAGTACGCGCGGAATTTCGAGGAGACGGAGCGCGTCAGCGACCGGATGACGACGTTCATCCACTACAGCTTCCCCACGAACACCGAGGGGCCGGAGCTGGAGCTGCCGCGTCCGGGTCCCGAGGCCAGTCCGTTCTCCCAGGCCGACGGGTTCCGCCTCAGCGCGCATGCCATCCCGGGCTACATGGTGCTGGCGGTGCGGAGCGGGAACGGCGTGGTCAACCGCTATGTCGGCGAGGGTCAGGTGGTGGCGTGGGTGAAGTGGCTGGTGTCCCGGCGGCCCAAGGTCCGCTGGATCGACTTCTCCGACTGCTGGCTCGGCTCCCCCAAGGACAGCGACAGCCGGGGTCCCACCATGAGGAGCGTCTTCGACCCCGAGGTGTTCGTGGCCGATCCGCTGCGGGAGATCTCTGTGGCGCATCGCACCGCGAACGCGACGCGACTCTGGGCGCGTGCCTCCTACGGCCAGCTGTCGGATGGGGAGCGGCCCGGGACCAACGGGCGGAGGTGGGCCCTGTACTCCGATTCTCAGGGGCGGCCCCGGGGGTTTGCCCTGGAGCGGCCGGATCCGGAGGGTGCGGAGCTGGACCGGCTTGCGGTGGTGGCCGGGCTGCACTCGGGGAGTGGCCCGGTGTCGGCGGAGGAGCGGGAGCGGACGCTGATAGCGGTGCGGGCGCTGAAGGTGATGTTCGGGGTCTGGGTGGAGGACCGTGCGGATTTCGGGGAGCTGCTGTGTGGGGTGGCGGCGGTGGACGAGATGTGGCTGGCCGACCCGGAGTTCCGGCAGGTGGGCCCGCTGACGTTGGATCTGCTGCGGCGGGTGATCGCGGCGCATGCGGGGGCCGGGGTCGAGGTGGATCAGGAGGTCGCCCGCCGGGCGTTGGTCGCGGCGGCGACGGCGTGGGAGGCACGGCCCCGTGGCCCGCGGGGCGAACGCGTGGACATGCCGTGGGACTTCGTGGACCTGCCAGTGGTGCGGCTGGGCGCGCAGTGGGTGCTGGGCGATGAGGCGAGGTCCGAGGCCGCCATCGCCCTGAACCTGTCCAGCCCCGGTCCGTTGGGTGAGGCGGAGCGGTTGCGGATGCTGTGGGCGTGGGTCAAGGCCATGGACCTGCTGACCGCACCCGGTGTGGACGTGGACGCGCTCGCCCGGCGGGTGCTCCACCTGGACCCGGACTTCGACGTCGACCCGACGGAACGTGCGGAACTGCGGGAGACGCTCACCCGGGCGTTCGCCGTGGGGCGGGACGCGTCCGACACGGACGTTGCGGCCGCGTACGACCGGGAGGTGTTCGGGGCGTTCGACGACACCGGCAGCGCCACGGTCCTGGACGGGGTCCGGGGGAACGGCCGTGACTTCACGGGGGAGTCGTGGCCGGGGGTGAACCTGGCGCAGATCCATACGCCGGGCGGGCTGGTGGACGCGCCGTGGCGGAACCGGAACCGGAACCGGCGGGCGCCCGCGTTCCTCCCCTACCTGCTGCGGGCCGATCTGGACCAACGGGATCCGGACACCATCCGACTGACCGTCCACGACCAGGTGTTCGAGCTGCCGGTCGGTGAGTTCTCGGAGCTGACAGCGGTAGACCCCGTACTGACAAAGCGGATGAATGGCGCCGAGGTCATCTTTTCGCACGCCGAGTGGGCTCCCGACGTCGGCGCGGTGGCGAAGCGGCTGGCGCAGCGGCTGGGCCGTCCTGTGTGGTGGACCGAGGACCCGACGGACCTGTCCGACACGGACGACCAGGGCGCGCCGGTGCTCACCGCCTTCGCCAGTGCGGACTCCGGCCCCGTCTGGCACCTGGCGGTGCCGGAGGCCCCGGCGGCACCCGTCCCGCCCGCCCCGCACCCGGTCCCGCGGCCGTACCCGGTCCCCGGGTCCACCGGGCCTGCCGCTCCCACGACGACCTCGGCTACGCCGGCTCTGCCCTCGGCGGTTTCGGCCTCGGCCGCGCGGGCTCCGTACGGGCCGGACGAGGACGGGACGGTGGCGCTCCACGGCGGCCAGGCCGCCGCCCCGGACTCCGCTCCCCGGGTGCTGAGCCGTGGGGAGCTGACGGACCGTGTGGATCGTGTGGCGGTGCGGGTGCCGCCGGGTGCGTCGGAGCAGCGGTGTCTGGAGTTGTTGGGTGCGTTGCGGGATGAGTTGCATCCGGGCGGGTTGCTTGCGTCGGGTGTGCGGGCGGGGGGTGTGGTGGATGACTCGGTGCTGGACCGGCCGGGTGCGGCGTCCCGTTTGGTGGTGGGTCCTGGGTGGGGCCGGGTGGGGTCGTGGAACGCGGTGGAGGAGGCGCTGGAGAAGGCGCGGCTCGCGGGGCCGGGTTCGGTGGCGTTGGTGTTGGCGCGGCGGCCGGGGTCGGTGTCGTTGGAGCGGGGGCGGCGGCCGGAGGACGGGCTGGGGCATGCGTTCGCGGCGTATCACACGGCGGATGGTGTGGTCTGGGTGGACGCGTCGAAGCGCAAGGGGCGCCGGGTGTCGATGGATCCGCCGGATGTGGCGCTGTTGTTTGACGCGCAAGCGGTGGTGGTCGGTCCGTCCGGGCGGGTGGTGGCGGACGTGCTGGAGCCGTTCGTGGAGTCGTCGTCGGTGGCGCACGCGATGCTGGACGGGTCGGTGCGTGATGAGTACGGGGCCTTCGGTCCCGAGATCGAGTACCGGTATCCGCTCGATATCGGTCCCCTCCCTGATGACGTTCTGCGGAGGCTCGGCATCCGCATTCCGGAGCCCCCGGACGAGCCCGATTTCATGAAGGTGGTGCTGGCGAAAGGCCCTGGGGTCAAGATCGTCGTCGACCAAATCCTCCAATGGCGCCACCCCGACTCCCCGATGCCTTTTGATTCTGCGTCCCAAGCGCCCCCAGGGAGCGAACGGGTCGTTATCTACATCCCGGAGGTCGTCGGTGATCCGGCGGCCGTGGTTCCGGGTGAGCGGTGGCAGTCGCTGGAGGAGGGGCGGGCCCGGCGGAGGCTGGTGCGTGACCGGCTGGCGCGGACGGGCATGGCCGGGCGGGGCGGGCGTCCGATGCCGCTGGTGGAGCTTCTGGGTGATCTGCCGGGGTGGGAGATCACCGAGGTCGGCCAGGTGACCACGGTCTTTCCCCTCGCCGTGGGCCACAACGGCCGCTCCTACGGGCAGTTCTCCCTGGGTAACGCCGCGGTGGGCCGCACGATGCTCTGGCACCACTCCCTCGATCGGACGTGGCCCAGGGAACTGCGGCATCTGGCCTGGGCGGGGAGGGACTTCGGGCGGCGGGTCGCTGGGGAGCTGGCGAGCAGGATCACTGGCCGTGGTGAGGTGCCGGTGGAGCTGGTCGCGTTCTTGTCGGCCATTCCGGATGTGGACGAGGTCTGGGGGCACGCGTGGCGGGCGTTCACCCAGGTCGCCGCCAGGCCGCTCAACGTCACGTACCCGCAACTGCTCAAGAACTGGCTGACGGTGGCGTCGCGGCACGCGTTCGACAGTGACAGGCGGGCTCTGCGGCCTGGTACGCGGGGCTTCCTTGATGAGCGCCATGATGGGCTCAGCGCGGTCGCCCACGACATGCTGCTCGTCGAAATGGAGCGCCATTTCCGGCTCTTCAAGCCAGGCGGGGGGGTTGTTCCGGAGGGGTTCTTCGACGTCGGGGTCCGCGATCCCGAAGCCGGTGATGTTCCGTCCGCGCGTGAGCATCTGACTGCCGCGTTGACGGGGCTGACGTCCCAGGGGAGGCGGATCGGCCCGTACGAGGCGGTCGGCATGGACGGGTTCCCGGCCCTGGACACCAGTGGCGGCCGGCTGCGGGTCCCGCTGATGGTGGACGAGTTTCGGGCGTACGGGTTCGACCACCGGTGGATGACCGAGGAGCAGATCGACCGGGCCGAGGCCGAGTTGGTGGATCTCGGCAGGGCGATGTACGAGTGGGCGGTGGCGGCCTCGGTTCCGCTGTCTCGTGACGTGCTGAGCCGGTCGGTGGAGCGGATTCTGGGCGATCAGGTGGTCCGGGGACTCGCTCCGTTCCTGACCCTGCTCGGCGAGGGCATCCCGCGGGCGGACGGCCCGAATCTGCACATTCTGACCGAGCTGGACGGGATGGCCGTGGCCGTCGCGCTGGGCCGTCATGCCCTGGGGCATGTCCGGCTGTCCGCGGACAGTCCGGCGTATCGGCTGGCGGCCAGGGTGGTGGAGACGGTGTCCGGGCTTCTGGCGGCCGGGGCCGTGCCTGCTGGTGAGCGTGCGCGTGTCGAGGTGGCGGTCCAGGGCGCGCGGGAGGCGTTGAGGGTCCTGCGTGAGGGGCCGGTGCCGCTTGCGATCGAGTGGAAGCGGGAGATCGAGGCGCTGGACGGGACCGGGGTTCCGGTGGATCGGGTGCTGCATGTTCAGCACCGGAATCCGCAGGATGAGCCGGTGGGGGTGTCGCTGCGGCGGGACGGGGTGTGGCTGGGGGATCAGGAGTCCTACGGTCTGCTGCCGGGGGTGGAGTACGTCACGCAGGTGCGGTGGGGGCCGGGGCTCGACGGCGCGGCCGGGACTCCGGCGGTGGTGGCGGAGGGGCCGTGGGAGAGGGCGCCGTTCGGCAGGGTGTTCCTGGTCGGTGTGGATGGGGATGGGACCGCGGCTCAGTTGCCAGTGCGGTCCGAGGACGGTTCGAGTGTTTCGGGTGTGGCGGTCGGCTACGCGGCGCTGGTGGCCTGTCTCTTCGATCGTGTGCCGGAGTTGACGGGGGCGTCGTGGGACACGGACGTGCTGGTGGCGGGTGCGGATGTGGCGGGTCCGCATGCGCGTGGCCGTGATCCGCTGGAGTGGCCGGTGGCGGGTCAGGCGCTGGCCAATGGCACCGGTTTTGACCGGGGGGTGTGGACTTCTGCCCTGGGTCTGGAGTTCGGGTTCGCCTCGGGTGTCGAGGAGGTGGCGGACGAGGACGGTGTGGTCCGGCAGAAGCGGGTGGTGCGGCTTCAGTTGGAGGAGGGTGACTGGCTGGCGGGGTTCCGTCGGGAGCCGTCGTCGGTCCGGCTGGCCGTGTGGGCCGAGCGGGTGACCGGTGACCGGGGGCGGGCTGGGGATGTGGCGCGGTGGTGGCGGGCGGTCCGGCTGGTGTACGGGCCGCTGCTGGAGGACGCCGAGGCGGCGTTCGAGGCTCTGCTGCATGGTTTCCGTGCGTTGGACCTGTGGCGGGCCGGCCAGGGCGATGTCTCCCCGCTGACCTGGAGCGCTTTGCGGGACCTGGTCAGCGCGTACTCCTTCGGGACCGGGCAGGCCATGCCGCTGGCGCAGGCGCTGCCGGTGTTCCTGTCGTGGGCCGCGGGTGAGGTCCGGGTGGTCCTGGAGCTGCGCGGCTTGGATCTGACGCCGCGGTATGTCGCTGAGCGGGCGTGGGAGGAGGCTCCGGAGTCCGCGGTGGCGGGCCGGGCGCTCGCCGCCCCGGAGGCGGCCGAGGGCTCCAGCGAGGTCGTGGCCCGGGGTGCGGTCGGGGTTTCCGGTGCGGACGGTGCCGGATCGCGGGCATTGGCGCCGAAGCGGGTGATGTCCATGCGGGGGGGCTGCATTTCGCGGTTCACCGCGCCGGTTGATCCGCAGACGGCCACACCACCCGTTCCGCTCGCCGTGCGGATTGCCGTGTCTCCGGCGGAGCGGCTGTTGGAGGCTCTGCACGGGCGGGACCTGCGGTTCCGGCGCGGCCGGTTCGACGTGGACGTGGTGGCCCGTCATGTGCTGCGTCTGCCGGAGGGCGCGCAGGTGGATCAGGCGGTGCGTGCGGAGTTGTTCGGGTTGGTGCGGGCCGCCGAGGCGGACGGGCGTGCGGGGAGTCTGGCGGCGCTGGGCGCGTTCCATCTGGAGAGGCTGGGGGCGAGCGGGTCGGCCCAGAGTGGCCACTTCACGCGGGGGGGACACCGGGTTCCGGGTCTGAACTGGCTGGGGGCGGACGCCCTGAAGCTGAACACGGACTGGAGCGATGTCCTTACGCCGCAGGCGGACGGATCCCTGGCGACCGGTGGCCCCGGGGGGATGACGCCGTGGCCGAAGAGGGAGTGGCCGTACGTCGTCGGGGCCGACTGGCGCGAGGACAAGAAGAAGGTGGTGGTGCGGCTGCCGGACGGTTCGACGCGGGACACGGACGTCGAGGAGTTCGTGGAGCTGGTGGCGGCGGATGTGGCGCGGGCCGGTCTGCCGCCGGGCACTCCGATCGTGGTGGCCGTTCCGTTCCTGGGCCGGTATGGCCCGTTGTTGCAGGAGCTTGCGGATCGTACGGGTCTGGTGGTGTGGCCGCACAGCGGTGAGGCGAAGGTCAGCCCGCTGCCCGGCGGGAAGGGCCGTATCGTCACGGTTGTCGGGCGGCCGGGGGTTCCCAAGGGTGCCTGGGTTCCGCTCCGGCCGGGCCAGGGGCCGGTGTTCGATGAGAGCGTGCCCGACTGGTACCGCGACGTGGTGATGTTCCCGATCGTCAGTGAGATGACCGGGGGGCGGATGGGCGACGCCTCGTTCGAACCCGCCGAGTATGCGGAGGACTTCGAGGAGGGCGACCGCCGCCTCGACCAGATGACGACGTACGTCGACTACAGATTCGCCTTGAAGCTCATTTCGCCGGAGCAGGATTTGCCGCGTCCGGGTCCCGAGGGCAGTCCGTTCCCTGAGAGCAGCGCGTACCGCATCAGCCTGCATGGCGTGCCGGGCTACATGGTGCTGTCGGTGTGGAGCGGGGACCGCGTGTACAACCGCTTCATCGATGAGAGTGAGGCGGTGGCCTGGGTGAAGTGGCTGGTGTCCCGGCTGCCCTGGAACCGCTGGATCGACTTCGCCTGCTGCTCCCTCGCGTCCCCCAAGGACAGCGACACGCCGGGTCCTCTCGCCCACGGATCCCTCTTCGACCGCCAGGTGTTCGTGGCCGATCCGCTGCGGGAGCTGTCTCTGGGGCAGCACATGGTGAACGGGGCGCGGCGCTGGGCGCGTGTCTCCTACGGCCAGCAGACGGAGACAAAGCTGTCGGCGAACGGCAAGTACGTGCGCACCCTGTTCGCCGATCCCCAGGGGCGGGCTCGGGATTGGGAGCTGCCGCGGCCGGAGCCGGAGGGTGCGGCGCTGGACCGGCTTGCGGTGGTGGCCCGGTTGCACTCGGGGAGCGGCCCGGTGTCGGCGGAGGTGCGGGAGCGGACGCTGATTGCGCTGCGGGCGCTGAAGTCGATGTTCGGGGTGTATGCGGAGGACCGTGCCGATTTCGGGGAGCTGCTGCGGGGTGTGGCGGCGGTGGACGAGATGTGGCTGGCCGATCCAGAGTTCCGGCGGGTGGGCCCGCTGACGCTGGATCTGCTGTCGCGGGTGATCGAGGCGCGTCCGGAGGCGGCGTCCGGGGTGGATCAGGATGTTGCCCGCCGGGTGCTGGCCGCGGCGGCGGCGTGGTGGGACGCACGGCCTCGTGGTCCGCGGGGCGGGCGCGTGGACATGCCGTGGGACTTCGTGGATCTGCCGGTGGTGCGGCTGGGCGCGCAGTGGGTGCGGGGGGGTGCGGCGAGGTTCGAGGCCGCCAACGCCCTGAGCCTGTTCAGCTCCGCTCCGTTGGGTGAGGCGCAGCGGTTGCGGATGCTGTGGGCGTGGGTCAGGACCATGGACCTGCTGGGCAAACCCGGTGTGGACGTGGACGTACTCGCTGTACGGGTGCTCCACCTGGACCCGAGCCTCGCCGTTGGCCGGTCGCAGCGTGAGAACCTGCGGACCCTGCTCACCCGGGCGTTCGCCGTGGGGCGGGACGCGTCCGACACGGACGTGGCGGCCGCGTACCACCTGGAGGTGAACTGGGCGTTCGCCGTCACCGACAGGGACACGGTCCTGGACGGGATCCGGGGGAACGGCCGTGACTTCACGGGGGAGTCGTGGCCGCGGGTGAACCTTGCGCAGATCCGTACGTCCGGCGGGCTGGTGGACGCGCCGTGGCGGAACCGGAACCGGAAGCGGCAGGCGATCGAGCTGGACCTCTACCTGATGCGGATCGAACTGGACCCGCAGGACCCGAACATCATCCAGCTGGACATCGACGGCGACGTGTTCTGGATACCGGTCAGTGAGTTCCTGGAGCTGATGGCGAACGACTCCATCCTGCTAGCCAAGGGAAGGGGCACCGAAGTCGTCTTTTCGCACGCCCGGCCGGCTCCCGGCATCGACGAGGTGGCGAGGCGGCTGGCGCAGCGGTTGGGCCGTCCTGTGCGGTGGACCGACGACCCGACGGACCTGTCCGGCAAGGACGACCAGGGCGTGCCGGTGCTCACCGCGTCCGCCAGTGCGGCCTCCGGCCCGGTCTGGCAGGAGGCGAAGGTGGTGTTCCCGACGCTGCCCGTCCCGCCCGCCCCGCGCCCGGTCGCGGAGCCGTTGCCCAAGTCCGCCGTGGCTGCTGCTCCCGCGACGACCTCGACTGCGACGACATCGGCTCCGCCCTCGGCGGCTTTGGCCGTGGGGGCTCGCTACGGGGCGGGCGCGGCGGGGACGGTGGCGCTTCACGGCGGCCAGGCCGCCGCCCCGGACTCCGCTCCCCGGGTGCTGAGCCGCAGGAAACTGACGGACCTCGTGGACGGCATGGTGGCGGTGTCGGTGCCGCCGGGGGGTGTGTCGGAGCGGCGGTGTCTGGAGTTGCTGGATGCGTTGCGGGATGAGTTGCATCCGGGCGGGTTGCTTGCGTCGGGTGTGCGGGCGGGGGGTGTGGTGGATGACTCGGTGCTGGACCGGCCGGGTGCGGCTTCCCGTTCGGTGGTGGGTCCTGGGTGGGGCCGGGTGGGTTCGTGGGGTGCGGTGGCGGATGCGCTGGAGAAAGCGCGGCTCGCGGGGCCGGGGTCGGTGGCGTTGGTGTTGGCGCGGCGGCCGGGGTCGGTGTCGTTGGAGCGGGGGCGGCGGCCGGAGGACGGGCTGGGGCATGCGTTCGCGGCGTATCACACGGCGGATGGCGGTGTGGTGTGGGTTGACGCGTCGAAGCGCAAGGGGCGCCGGGTGTCGACGGATCCGCCGGAGGTGGGGCTGTTGTTTGACGCGCAAGCGGTGGTGGTGGGTCCGTCCGGGCGGGTGGTGGCGGACGCGCTGGAGCCGTTCGTGGAGTCGTCGTCGGTGGCGCACGCGTTGCTGGACGGGGCGGTTCGCGATGAGTACGGGGCCCTCGGCACCGAGACCGAGTACCGCTATCCGCTCACCGTCCCTCTCCTCCCCGACCTCCTGCGGAGGCTTGGCGTCCTCATCCCGGAGGACCCCGGAGAGGCGCCCGATATGCGGGGGGAGATCCTCGCCGAAGGTCCCGGCATCAAGATCGCCCTCGACACGACGCCCTTCTGGCGCGACCCCGCCACCCAGCGGCTCTATGACATCGGTGCGCCTCAAGTGCCCCCGGGGAGTGAACTCGTCACCAGGTATATCCCGGAGGTCGTCGTCGATCCGGCGGTCTCGATTCCGGGTGAGCGACGGCAGACTCTGGCGGAGGCGGAGGCCAAGCGGAAGCTGATCCGTGACCGGCTGGCGCGCACGGCCGAGCGGGGCGGTCCGATACCGCTACGGGAGCTTCTGGAAGACCTTCCGGGGTGGGAGATCGCCGAACTCGGCCAGGGAGTCATCGTTGATCCTCCCGGTCTGGGGTATGACGGCCGCTCCTACCACCAGCCCACTCTGGGCACCCCGGCGTTCGGGTTCAGGGCGGCCCAGGACCACGCTCTTGGGCGGCTGTTGGCGCCGTACCAGCTGGATCTGTTCCTGGCGGGGCGGCAGGCCGGGCAGCGGTCCGCCCGGCGACTCGTGACCCGGATCATGGGTGGCGACAAGGTACCGGCGAGGTTCCTGCCGTTCCTGTCGGTCATCCCGGATGTGGACGAGGTCTGGGGATACGCCTGGCAGATGTTCAACCAGGCCGCCGCCCAGCCGGCGAGCAAACCCCCGCAGCTGTTCAAGAACCTGCTGCCGCTGCCGCTGCGGCACGCGCTCGACAGCGCCCGCCGGGCTCTGCGGCCGGACACGCGAGGTTTTCTCGACGAGGATCACGACGCGCTCAGCAAGCTGGTTCACGACGAGCTGACGGCGGTGATGAGGCGTTATTTCCGGCGGTACAAGCCGGGCGAAGCCGTCCCGGACGGGTTCTTCGACATGGCGTTCGGCGACGCGCCCTCCCCACGTGAGCAGGTGACCGCCGCGCTGACGGGGCGTACGTCCCAGGGAGGGCAGACCACCCCGTACGAGACGCTCGGCATGGTGGAGTTCCCGCTGGACACCGACAGTGCCCGGCTGTCGGTCGCGCTGCTGCTGGGCGAGTTCCGGGCGCTCGCGGTGAACGGCCAAGGCCCCACGATGACCGAGGAGCAGATCGAGCAGACCGACGCCGAACTGGCGGCCCTCGGTGAGCGGTTGTACCGGCGGGCGGTGGCGGCCTCGGTCCCGCTGCCCCCCGAGGAGCTGCGCCGGTCGGTGCAACGGATTCTGGACAACCGGGTGGTGCGGGACTTCTCCCGGTTCCTGCGGCTGGCCGTCGAGGGCGTGCCGCACGTGGACGGCGCGCCGCGGCGGCTGCTGACCGTGAGGGGCGAGCAGGAATCGGCCGAGGCGCTGGGTCTTTACGCCCTGGGCACCCCGTTGCCCACAGCCGATCCGTTGTATCGGCTGCTGGCCGAGGTGGTGGGGGAGGCGTCCGCTTTCCTGGCGAACCGGACCGTGCCCGCCGGCGAGCGCGAGGACGTCAGTAAGGCTGTCAGGGGTGCGGAGAAGGCGCTGAAGGTTCTCCGCGAGGCGCCGACGCCGCCCGCGATCGGGTCGCTGGCGGAGATCGTGGCGCTGGACGGGTCCAGGGTTCCCGCGGCCCGGGTGTGGCACGTGAAGCACTCGAACCGTTCGGGCGCGCCGGTGGGGGTGTCGCTGCGCGGGGGCGGGGTGTGGCTGGGGCGGCAGGAGTCCTACGGCCTGCTGCCGGAGGTGGGCCACGTCACGGAGGTCCGGTGGGAGCAGCCGGACGGCAGCGCGGAGACGCCGGTGGTGGTGTCGGAGGGCCCGTGGGAGAAGGCGCCGTTCGGCAGGCTGTTCCTGGTCGGTTTGGACGGGGACGGGACCGCGGCGTGGTTGCCGGTGCGGTCCGAGGACGGTTCGGGTGTTTCGGGTGTGGCGTTCGGCTACAAGGGGGTGATCGATTATCTCTTCGCGCGTGCGCCGGAGTTGACGGAGACGTCGTGGGACACGGATGTGCTGGTGGCGGGTGCGGATGTGGGGGGCCCATATGCGGCTGGTCGTGATCCGCTGGAGTGGCCGCTGGCCGGTCAGGCGCTGGCCAACGGCACCGGTTTTGACCGGGGGGTGTGGGCTTCCGCCCTGGGTCTGGAGTTCGGGTTCGCCTCGGGCGTCGAGGAGGTGGTGGGCGAGGACGGTGTCACCCGGCAGGTGCCGGTGGTGCGGCTTCAGTTGGCGGAGGGCGACCGGCTGGTGGGGTTCCGTCGGGAGCCGTCGTCGGTGCAGTTGGCGGTGTGGGCTGAGCGGGTGACCGGTGATCGGAGGCGGGCTGAGGATGTGCGGCGGTGGTGGCGGGCGGTCCGGCTGGTGTACGGGCCGTTGCTGGAGAACGACGGGGCGGCGTTTGACGCTGTGCTGCGTGGTTTCCGCGCGCTGGATGAGTGGCGGGCGCGCCGGCGTGACGCTTCCCCGCTGACCTGGCGCCGTCTGCGGGCCCTGACCGACGAGCACTTCGCCTCCCCCGGGCAGTCGGCCCCGCCACTGGCACAGGCTTTGCCGCTGTTCCTGGAGCGGGCCGCGGACGAGGTCGGGACGGACCTGGACCTCCTTGGCTTCGATCTGACGCCGCGGTATGAACCCCGGCGGGCGTGGGAGGAGGCCCCGGAGTCCTCGGTGGCGGGCCGGGCGGGTACCGCCGGTGGGCCGGGAGGCCCCGGGCGCCGTGGCCTTCCACGGTGGTCGGATGTGCGGCGGCTGGGTTCGCGTCTGGGGGGCTTGCGGGGCGGTTCGCCGGATGCGGGTGTGGATCCGCTGGCGGCGCACTGGCCGATCGGGCGTGTGGTGACGGTGGCGGGGCCGCGGTCTGCCGCGCCGGTGGAGGTGCCTGCCGCCGAGGCGTCTGCTGAGGCGTCTGCTGGGGTGTCCGCGGGCAAGGGGAAGGGCCGGGAGGAGTGGTTTGGTTTCGAGCGTCGGGCGGATTCTCGTTCGGAGCCGCTGGGTTACGAGGTCAGTGACGCGGGCCGGGTCCGGCTTCCCGGCGGTCCTGATGGTGTGGGGCGGGTGCTGGAGCCGGAGGGCTGGCGGCGGTTCGGTGCCGATTTCCTGCATGAGCCCAGTGGTGCGCTGCTGTACGGGGACAGCGGGTGGATCGGGCGTGCGGCCAACGCGGCCGAGGTGCTGGAGGCTTTCCCGACGGTGCCCTACACGCTGTCCGCGGATTCCTCGGGTCTGCTGCTGGTGCCCGACGAGCGGGAAACCGGTGCTACAGCGGTCCGTATCCCGCTGACGGAGGCACCGCCCACACCAGCCCTCCCGGCCCCGGCCTCCCCGCGGCAGTCCGAGGCCCTCGACGGGGCTGTCAGGGGGGTCGCACAGCTCCCCGCCGCCCGGCCACTCACCGGGGAGGCCACCGACTCCGCCGACCGAGTGCTGGGCGCGCCGGTCGCCCCGCCGGCGTCCGCGTCACCCGCCCCGGAGACGGCCGAGCCACCCGCCCCGGACGAGGCGGCGGCAGAGCGGTTGTTGGAGGCTCTGCACGGGCGGGACCTGCGGTTCCGGAGCAGCCCGTTCGACGTGGATGTGGTGGCTCGTCATGTGCTGCGTCTGCCGGAGGGCGCGCAGGTGGTTCAGGCGGTGCGTGCGGAGTTGTTCGGGTTGGTGAGGGCTGCCAAGGCGGATGGGCGTGCGGGGAGTCTGGCGGCGCTGGGGGCGTTCCATCTGGAGAGGCTGGGGGCGGCCGGGTCGGACCGGAGCCGTCACTTCACGCAGGGGGGACACCGAATTCCGGGTCTGAACTGGCTGGAGTCGGACGCCCTGGATCTGGACACGGACCGGAGCGAGGTCCTGGTTCCGCAGGCGGGCGGCTCCCCGGCCCCTGGCGGTGGCCCCGGGCGGGAGACGCCGTGGCCGAAGGGGACGCGGCCGTATGTCGTCGGGGGCGACGGCAGCAAGGACGGCAAGGTGGTGGTGCGGCTTCCGGACGGTTCGACGCGGGACGTGGACGTCGAGGAGTTCGTGGAGCTGGTGGCGGCGGATGTGGCGCGGGCGGGTCTGCCGCCGGGTACCCCGATCGTGGTGGCCGTTCCGTTCCTGGGCCGGTATGGCCCGTTGTTGCAGGAGCTGGCGGATCGTACGGGTCTGGTGGTGTGGCCGCACAGCGGTGAGGTGGAGGTCAGCCCGCTGCCCGACGGGAAGGGCCGTATCGACACGGTCGCCGGACGGCCCGGAGTTCCCAAGGGTGTCTGGTTCCCGCTCCGGCCCGGCCAGGGGCCGGTTCTCCATGCCGGCCTGCCCGACTGGTACCGCAGCGTGGTGATGTGGCCGATGGTCAGCGAGGCGATTGGCGAGCAGATGGGCCACTCCTCGTTTCGCCCCACCGAGTACGCGGAGACATTCGAGGAGAACGAACGCCACAGCGACCGGATGACGACGTACGTCGACTTCCGCTTCGCCTCGGAGACCGTTTCACCGGAGCGGGAGTTGCCGCGTCCGGGTCCCGAGGGCAGTCCGTTCCCCGAGGCCGACGCGCTCCGCATCAGCGCGCATGGCATCCCGGGCTACATGGCCGTGGCGGTGCGGAGCGGGGACCGCGTGTACTACCGCTCCCTCGACAAGGACGAGGCAGCGGCGTGGGTGGCGTGGCTGGTGTCCGGGCTCCCCAAGGACCGCTGGATCGACCTCGCCTGCTGCTGCCTCGCCTCCCCCAAGGACAGCGACAGGCCGGATCCCGACGTGGGATCCCTCTTCTACCGCGAAGTGTTCGTGGCCGATCCGCTGCGGGAGCTGTCTCCGGGACAGCACATCGTGAACAAGGCGCGGCGCTGGGCGCGTGTCTCCTACGGCCCGCAGTCGGAGATGAAGCTGCAGAGGAACGGCAAGTACGTGCGGACCCTGTTCACCGATCCCCAGGGGCGGGCCCGGGACTGGGAGCTGGGGCGGCCGGAGCCGGAGGGTGCGGCGCTGGACCGGCTTGCGGTGGTGGCCCGGTTGCACTCGGGGAGTGGCCCGGTGTCGGCGGAGGTGCGGGAGCGGACGCTGATTGCGGTGCGGGCGCTGAAGTCGATGTTCGGGGTGTATGTGGAGGACCGTGCGGATTTCGGGGAGCTGCTGCGGGGTGTGGCGGCGGTGGACGAGATGTGGCTGGCCGATCCAGAGTTCCGGCGGGTGGGTCCGCTGACGCTGGATCTGCTGTCGCGGGTGATCGAGGCGCGTCCGGAGGCGGCGTCCGGGGTGGATCAGGAGGTTGCCCGCCGGGTGCTGGCCGCGGCGGCGGCGTGGTGGGAGGCACGGCCTCGTGGTCCGCGGGGCGAGCGTGTGGACATGCCGTGGGACTTCGTGGAGCTGCCGGTGGTGCGGCTGGGCGCGCAGTGGGTGCGGGGGGATGAGGCGAGGTCCGAGGCCGCCACCGTCCTGAATCTGCCCGAACCCCGCCCGTTGGGTGAGGCGGAGCGGCTGCGGATGCTGTGGGCGTGGGTGAAAACCATGGACCTGCTGAGCAAGCCTGGTGTGGACGTGGACGATCTCGCCATACGGGTGCGCCACCTGGACCCGGCCGTCGGCGTCGGCGCGTCGGAGCGTGAGAACCTGCGGACCTTGCTCACCCGCGCGTTCGCCGTGGGGCAGAACGCGTCCGACACGGACGCGGCGGCCGCGTACCACCTGGAGGTGAACCTGGCGTTCATCGCCACCGACAGGGACACGGTCCTGGACGGGGTCGAGGGGAAAAGCCGTGACTTCACGGGGGAGTCGTGGCCGCGGGTGAACCTCGCGCAGATCCGTACGTCCGGCGGGCTGGTGGACGCGCCGTGGCGGAACCGGAACCGGAAGCGGCAGGCGACCGAGCCGGTCCCCTTCCTGCTGCGGATCGAACAGGACCCGCAGGACTCGTACATCATCGAGCTGGACATCGACGGCAGTGTGTTCCGGATATCGGTCATTGAGTTCCTGCAGCTGATGGCGAACGACCCCATCCTGACAGCCAAGGGAAAGGGCACCAAGGTCGTCCTGTCGCACGCCAGGACCGCTCCCCGCATCTACGTCGTGGCGTGGTTGCTGGCGCAGGGGCTTGGCCGTCCTGTGCTGTGGACCAACGACCGGACGGACCTGTCCGGCACGGACGACCAGGGCGCGCCGGTGCTCACCGTGCCCGCCGGAGCGGCCTCCGCCGCCGTCTGGCAGGAGGCGCTGCCGGAGCCCCCGCCGCCGGGCACTCAGAACGCCCCGCGCCCGGTCCCGCGGCCGCTCCCCAGGTCTTCCGGGCTTCCCGCTCCCGCGGCGGCCCTGCCCGCGGCTACGACGACTACGACGGCGGCGACCGTGCCCTCGGCGGCTCCGGCGAAGCTCCACGGCGGTCCCACCAGGAGCGCGCCCCCCGGGCCGGCCGACGGGACCGGCGCGGCCGGTGCGGTCGCGGCCCCGGGCGTGCCGTGGGCTTCGGGCGCGGACGGTGCCGGGTCGCGGGGGTCGGTGCGGGAGTTGTCGGTGCCGTCCACGCCCGTGTCCGGGGACTCCGAGTCCGCTGCGCGGGTGTTCGTCGCGCCGGTCGCCCCGCAGACGTCCGAACCGCCCGCCCCGCTCGCTCCGCAGCCGGCCGCGCTACCCGCGCCTCCCGCCGCGCTCGCTCCGCAGGCGCCCGCCCCGGTTGCACCGCTCGCTCCGCAGCCGGCCGTGTTGCCTCCCGAGTTGCCGCCGTTGAGCGTGGTGGAGTTCGCGCCGGACTGGACCGGCCCGTCCGGGGACGGGCAGCGGGCCATCAGGGCGCTGGCGCTCAAGGTGGCGTCTGCCGGTCTGCGGAACCGGGAGGTGGGCGCGGCGCTGCCGCGGATTGTCATCACCGGGTACGGTGTCGATGTCGCCGGCGGTGGCGAGTGGCGGGCGCGGGCTGCGTACGCGGTGTTCATGGGCCATCTGAAGCAGGTGCTGGACATCCTCCAGGTGTTGTCCGAGGGGGAGGAGCGGCTGGCCGCGGAGGACTTCCCGTTCTTCGTGCAGTGGGCTCCCGGGGAACCCTCGGACGAGGTGGTCGCGCTTGCCGGTGTGCCGCGTGAGGTGCTGGGGCGGCAGGCGACGGTCGGGTTCGCCCTCCCCCCGGACGCGGCGGCGGCGGAGCGGCTGGAGGCTCTGCACCGGCGGGACCGGGCGCTGCGGGGCGATCCGTTCGATGTGGACGTGGTGGCCCGTCGTGTGCTGCACCTGCCGGAGGGTGCGCCGGTGGACCAGGCGGTGCGTGCGTGGCTGTTCGGGCTGGTGGTGGATGCCGCGGCGGCCGGGCGGGCGGGGAGCCTGGCGGCGCTGCGCGCGTTCCACCTCGAGAGGCTGGGGGCGACCGGGCCGGCCCAGAGCGGCTACTTCACGGTGGATGGACACCGGGTGCCGGGTCTCAACTGGCTGGGACCGGACGTCATGGGGGACATGGATGCCCTGGAGCTGGACACGGACTGGAGCGATGTCCTCACGCCGCAGGCGGACGGTTCCCTGGCGATCGGCGGCCCCGGACGGCAGACGCCGTGGCCGAAGGGGACGCGGCCGTACGTCGTCGGGGCCGACTGGCGGGACGGCAAGGTGGTGGCGCGGCTGCCGGACGGTTCGACGGTGGACGTGGACATCGAGGAGTTCATCGAGCTGGTGGCGGCGGACGTGGCGCGGGCGGGTCTGCCGCCGGGCACCCCGATCGTGCTGGCTATTCCTTTCCTGGGCCGCCACAGCCCGCTGTTGCAGAAGCTCGCGGATCGTACCGGTTTGGTGGTGCGCACGCACAGCGGTGAGGTGAAGGTCAGTCCGCGGACCTACGGGACGGGCGGCATCGACACGGTCACCGGACGGCCGGGAGTCCCCAAGGGCGACTGGGTCCCGCTCCGGCCGGGCCAAGGGCCCGTTCTCGATGACAGCGTGCCCGACTGGTACCACGACGTGGTGATGTGGCCGGTCGTCAGCGAGGCGATCGAAGAACAGATCGGTTACACCTCGTTCGGAGCCGGCGAGTACGCGAAGGACTTCGAGGAGCCGAGCCGACACGCGGACCGGATAACGACGTTCACCCACTACCACAGCGCCTTGAACGCCCATGGCCTGGAGCAGGAGCTGCCGCGTCCGGGTCCCGAGGGCAGTCCGTTCCCCGAGAGCGGTGCGTACCGCATCACCATGCATGGCTTGCCGGGCTACGTGGTTCTGACGCTGTGGGACGGGAACGGCGTGGTCGAACGCTTCCTCGGCGAGGATGAGGCGGTGGCATGGGTCAAGTGGCTGGTGTCCCGGCTGCCCAAGGACCGCTGGCTCGACCTCCCCTGTTGCTGGATCGCGTCCCCCAAGGACAGCAACAGCACGGGGCCCGTCCACAGGAGCGTCTTCGCCCCCGAGGTGTTCGTGGCCGATCCACTGCGGCAGATCTCTCTGGCACAGCGCATCGTGAACGCGACGCGATTCTGGGGGCGCATTTCCTACGGCCCGCAGGGGCTGGGAGTGTTGGACGGCAAGTACGTGCGGTCCCTGTTCGTCGATCCCCAGGGGCGGCTGCGGGAGTTCGACCTGGGCCGGCCGGATCCGGAGGGTGCGGAGCTGGACCGGCTTGCGGTGGTGGCCAGGCTGCACTCGGGGGATGGCCCGGTGCCGGCGGAGGTGCTGGAGCGGACGCTGATAGCGGTGCGGGCGCTGAAGTCGATGTTCGGGGTCCATGTGGAGGACCGTGCCGACTTCGGGGAGCTGCTGCGGGGGGTGGCGGCGGTGGATTCGATGTGGCTGGCCGACCCGGACTTCCGGCGGGCGGGTCCGCTGATGCTGGATCTGCTGCGGCAGGTGATCGCGGCGCGTCCGGAGGCCGCGTCCGGGGTGGACCAGGACGTCGCCCGCCGGGTGTTCGCCGCGGCGGCGAAGGCATGGGAGACACGGCCCCCTGGCCCGCAGGGGGAGCGCGTGGAGCTGCCGTTGCGGCACTTCGTGGACCTGCCGGTGGTGCGGGAGGCCGCCCAGTGGCTGGACGGGGATGAGGCGGCGGCCGAGGCCGTCACCGTCCTGAAACTGTCCGGCACCCGTCCGATGGCTGAGGTGGAGCGGTCGCGGATGCTCTGGGCGCGGGTCAAGACCATGGAACTGCTGAGCACAACCGAGATGGAGGAGGACGACCTCGCCCGGCAGGTGCTCCACAAGGACCCGGACTTCGACGTGGACGAGTTGGACCTCAACGAGCTGCGGGCCGTGCTCACCCACGCGTTCGCCGTGGGGCGGGACGCGTTCGACACGGACGCGGCGGCCGCGTTCAACCTGGAGGTGTACGGGGCGTTCGATGACACCGCCACCGCTATGAACACGGTCCTGGACGGGGCCAAGGGGAGCGGTCGTGACTTGACGGGGGAGCCGCGCCCGCAGAAGAGGGTGAACCTGGCGCAGGTCCGTACGCCCGATCTGGTGGACGCGCCATGGCGGAACCAGGATCCGAACCAGCAGGCGGCCGCGAGCGTCCCCCACCTGGTGCGGGCCGAACTGGATCCGCAGGACCCGGACACCATCCTGATGACCATCGGAGGCAGTGGCTTCCGGGGGCCGATCGGTGAGTTCCTGGAGGTGGTGGCGAGCGACCCCACCCTGACAGCCAAGGAAAGGGGCACCGAGGTCCTCTTTTCGCACGCCGGGCTGGGTACCGACGCCGGCGAGGTGGCGTGGGCGCTGGCGCAGCGGCTGGGCGCTCCCGTGTGGTGGATCGACACCCCGACGGACCTGTCCGGCAAGGACGACCAGGGCAATCCGGTGCTCACCGTGTCCGCCGGAGCGGCCTCCGGCGCCGTCTGGCAGAAGGCGGCGGTGGAGCTCCCGCCACCGAATGTCCAGCACGCCCCGCGGCCGGTCCCACGGCCGCTCCCGCTCCCGCTCCGCGGGCCCTCCGGGACTGGTGCTCCCACGACTGCTCCGCCCACGACGACTACGACTCTGCCCCCTGTGGCTCGGTACGGGGCGGAGGCGGCGGGGATGGCGGCGCTTCACGGCGGCCAGGCCGCTGCCCCGGACTCCGCTCCCCGGGTGCTGACCCGTGGGGAGCTGACGGCCCTTGTGGATGGTGTGGCGGTGGGGCTGCCGTCGGGTGGTGTGTCGGAGCGGCGGTGTTTGGAGTTGTTGGGTGCGTTGCGGGATGAGTTGCATCCGGGTGTGTTGCTTCCTTCGGGTGTGCGGGCCGGGGGTGTGGTGGATGACTCGGTGCTGGACCGGCCGGGTGCGGCGTCCCGTTTGGTGGTGGGTCCTGGGTGGGGCCGGGTGGGGTCGTGGGGTGCGGTGGCGGACGCGCTGCGGGACGCGGAGGGTGTGGGGCCGGGCTCGGTGGCGTTGGTGTTGGCGCGGCGGCCGGAGGACGGGTTGGGGCATGCGTTTGCGGCGTATCACACGGCGGATGGTGTGGTGTGGGTGGACGCGTCGATGCGCAAGGGGCACCGGGTGTCGATGGATCCGCCGGATGTGGCGCTGTTGTTTGACGCGCAAGCGGTGGTGGTCGGTCCGTCCGGGCGGGTGGTGGCGAACGCGCTGGAGCCGTTCGTGGAGTCGTCGTCGGTGGCGCACGCGATGCTGGACGGGTCGGTGCGTGATGAGTACGGGGCCATCGGCCCGGAGATCGAGTACCGCTATCCGCTCGACATCTCCGTCACCCCCGACCTTCTGCGGAGGCTCGGCATCCCGGAGCGCCTGGGGGAGCGGCCCGATCTGCGGAAGGAGGTGCTGGCGCATGGCCCCGGAATCAGGGTCACCGTCGATGCGACGGAGTTCTGGCTCGACCGCGCCACGGACCGGCTCTTCGATCCGACGGCGCAACAGCCCCCGGGGGCGAGGTTCGAGGGGGTCGTGCATTTCATCCCGGAGGTCGACACCGATCCGGCGGCCGTGATTCCGGGTGAGCGGCGGCAGTCCTGGGCGGAGGCGGAGGCCAAGCGGAAGCTGGTTCGTGACCGGCTGGCGCGGACGGGCACGGCCGAGCGGGGCGGGCGTCCGATGCCGCTGGTGGAGCTTCTGGGGGATCTTCCGGGGTGGGAGATCACCGAGATCGGCCAGGCGACCACCGTCCATCCCCTCGCCCTGGACTACGACGGCCGCCCCTACGCGCAGTTCTCCCTGGGTCCCCCCGCGGTGGGCCGCATGATGCTCTGGGATCACGCCATCAACCGGCTGTGGCGCAAGGACACGCTTCCCCTGTTCGTCGCGGGGAGGCGTTTCGGGGGGCAGGCCGCCCAGGAACTGGTGGGCCGGCTCGGCTACCGCGACCCGGCGGTCGCGGACCTTCTGCCGTTCCTGGCCGCCATTCCGGATGTGAACGAGGTCTGGGGATACGCGTGGATGACGTTCAACCAGGTCGCCACCGGACCGGTCAACGCCGCGTTCACGGATACCTCGGACCTGCTCAAGAACCGGTTGGCGGTGGTGTCCCGGTCCGCGCTCGACAGCGTCAGGCGGGCTCTGCGGCCTGACTCGCGGGACTTCCTCGACAAGCGTCACGACCAGCTCAGCGTGATCGCCCACGCCGCACTGACCAAGGAGATGGAGCGCACCTTCGCGCGCCACCGGCCGGGCGAGGCCGTCCCGTACGGGTTCTTCGACGCCGACGAAGTGCCGTCCCCTCGCGAGCATCTGACCGCCGCGCTGACGGGGCTGACGTCCCAGGGGAGGCGGATCGGCCAGTACGAGTCGGTCGGCATGAACGAACTCCCGGGCCTGGACACCGGCAACGGCACGCTGGCGGTCCCGCTGGCGGTGGACGAGCTGCGGGGGTACGGGTTCGACGGCAGGACGATGACCGAGGAGGAGATCGAGCGGGCCGGCGCCGAGCTGGTGGAACTCGGTCGGCAGATGTACGAGGAGGCGGTGGCGGCCCGGGTCCCGCTGTCGCCCGAGGTGCTGATCCGGTCGCTGGAACGGATCGTGAACCATCCGGTGGTCCGGGGATCCCTCCCGCTCATGTGGCTGGCCGCCAATGGTGTGCCGCGGGCGGACGGCCCGCCCCGGCCGCTGCTGACGGCGGCGGAGGGGATGACCGTGGCCAAGGCGCTGGCCCGCTACGCCCTGGGGCACATCCGGCTGCCCGCGGACAGCCCGGCGTATCAGCTGATGGCCACGGCGGCGGGGCGGGCGTCCGCTCTCCTGGGCAGCGGGACCGTTCCCGCCGGGCTGCGTGCGCGTGTCGAGGGGGCCGTCAGGAGCGCGGAGCGGGTGCTGACGGCTGTCCTCGAGGGGCCGCCGCCGCCCGCGATCGAGTGGAAGGCGGAGATCGAGGCGCTGGACGGGACCCGGGTTCCGGTGGACCGCGTGTCGCACGTGCAGCACCTGAATGCGTCGGGTGTGCAGGTGGGGGTGTCGCTGCGGGGTGGCGCAGTAGCCGGACCGTGGCTGTATCGGCAGGGGTCCTACGGTCTGCTGCCCGGGGTGGAGTACGTCACGCGGGTGCGGCGGGGGCCGGTGCCCGGAGGTGTGGCCGGGACTCCGGCAGTGGTGGCGGAGGGCCCGCGGAAGAAGGCGCCGTTCGACAGGGTGTTCCTGGTCGGTATGGACGGGAACGGGACCGCGGCGGAATTGCGGGTCCGGGACGGTTCGGGCGTGGCGGTCGGCTACCCGCGGGTGGTGGATTATCTCTTCGCGCGCGCACCGGAGTTGACGGCAGCGCCGTGGGATACGGCTGTGCTGGTGGCGGGCGCGGATGTGGCGGGTCCGCATGCGCGTGGCCGTGATCCGCTGGAGTGGCCGGTGGCCGGTCAGGTGCTGGCCAACGGTACGGGCTTCGACCGGTGGGTGTGGACCTCCGCCCTGGGCCTGGAGTTCGGGTTCGCCTCGGATGTCGAGGAGGTGGCGGACGAGGACGGTGTGGTCCGGCAGAAGCGGGTGGTGCGGCTTCAGCTGGCGGAGGGTGACTGGCTGGCGGGGTTCCGCCGGGAGCCGTCGTCGGTTCAGCTGGCCGCGTGGGCCGAGCGGGTGACCGGTGACCGGGACCGGGCTGGGGATGTGGCGCGGTGGTGGCGGGCGGTCCGGCTGGTGTACGGGCCGCTGCTGGAGGACGACGAGCCGACGTCCGAGGAGGACGACGAGTCGATGTCCGAGGAGGACGACGAGTCGATGTCCGAGGAGGACGACGAGACGGCGTTCGAGGCCCTGCTGCGTGGCTTCCGCGCGCTGGACCAGTGGCGGGCCGACCAGGGCGATGACTCCCTGCTGACCTGGAGCCGTCTGCGGGCCCTGACCGACGAACACTTCGTCTCCCTCGGGCAGCCGGTCCCGCCACTGGCACAGGCGCTGCCGGCGCTCCTGGCGTGGGCCGCGGACGAGGTCAGGACGGACCTGGACCTGCGCGACTTCGATCTGACGCCGCGGCATGCCCCTGAGCGGGCGTGGGCGCAGGCTCCGGAGTCCCCGGCGGCGGACCGGGCGGGCGCCGCCCCGGAGGCGGCCGGGGGCTCCGGCGCGGACGGCGCCGGGTCGCGGGCGCCGTCGGGGCCGTCGACATCCGTGCGGGGGGAATCCGGTTCGCGGGTGTTCATCGGGCCGGTCGCCCCGCCGACGGCCGCGCCCCCCGCCCCGCGGACGGCCGCGCCGTCTTCCGAGTTGCCGACGCTGAGCGTGGTGGAGTTCGGGCCGGGTGAGACGGGCCCGTCCCCGGATGGGCAGCTGGCCATCAGGACGCTGGCGGTCAAGGTGGCGACCGCCGGTCTGCGGAACCGGCCGGCGGGCGCCGCGCTGCCGCGGACCGACATCATCGGGTACGGCGCCGGGGTCGCTGATGGTGGCGAGTGGCGCGCGGGGGCTCTGCGCGCGGTGTTCACCTGGCATCTGAACCAGGTGCTGGACATCCTTCAGCAGAGCCTGCCCGAGGGGGCGGGGCGGTTGGCCGCGGAGGACTTCCCGGTCTCCGTGCGGTGGGCTCCCGAGGGACCCTCGGAGGAGGTGGTCGCGCTCGCCGGTGTGCCGCGTGCGGTGCTGGAGCGGCAGGCGACGGTCGGGTTCGCTCTCTCCCCGGACGCGGCGGCGGTGGAGCGGTTGGAGGCTCTGCAGAGGAAGGACCGGGGACTGCGGAGCCGTCCGTTCGACGCGGACGCGGTGGCCCGTCAGGTGCTGCACCTGCCGGGGGGTGCACCGGTGGACCAGGCGGTGCGCGCGGAGCTGCTGGGGCTGGTCCAGGCGGCCGAGGCGGACGGGCGGGCGGGGAGTCTGGCCGCGCTGGGGGCGTTCCATCTCGAACGGCTGAGGGCGACCGGCCCGGATCAGAGCGGCTACTTCACGGTGGGGGGCCACCGGGTTCCGGGTCTGAACTGGCTGGGGCCGGAGGCCATGGGGGCCCTGGACGCCCTGGAGCTGGACATGGACTTCAGCGACGTCCTGATGCCGCGGCCGGACGGTTCCCTGGCCATGGGCGGCGCTCCCAGGCGGGAGACGCCGTGGCCGAAGGAGCGGGTGCCGTATGTCGTCGGGGCCGACTGGCGGGACGGCAAGCACGGCAGTAACGGCAGGTTGGTGGTGCGGCTGCCGGACGGTTCGACGCGGGACGCGGGCATCGAGGAGTTCGTGGAGCTGGTGGCGGCGGACGTGGCGCGGGCGGGTCTGCCGCCGGGTACCCCGATCGTGGTGGCCGTTCCCTTCCTGGGCCGGTATGGCCCGTTGTTGCAGGAGCTGGCGGATCGTACGGGTCTGGTGGTGTGGCCGCACAGCGGTGAGGTGAAGGTCAGCCCGCGGCCTGACGATAAGGGCGGCATCGACTTGGTCGTCGGGCGGCCGGGGGTTCCCGAGGGTGCGTGGTTCCCGCTTCGGCCGGGCCAGGGGCCGGTTCTCGATGACAGCGTGCCCAGCTGGTACCCCGACGTGGTGCTGTGGCCGATGGTCAGCGAGGCGACCGGGGAGCAGATCGGCGACGCCTCGTTTGCCCCCGCCGAGTACGCGCGGGACTTCGAGGAGACGGATCGCCACATCGACCAGATGACGACGTACGTCAACGACTATTTCACCCTGCGCGCCGCTGGGCGGGAGTTGGAGCTGCCGCGCCCGGGCCCCGAGGGCAGTCCGTTCCCTGAGGCCGACGCGTACCGCATCTCCATGCATGGCGTGCCGGGCTACATGGTGCTGTCGGTGTGGAGCGGGAACGGCGTGGTCAACCGCTTCGTCGGCGGGAGTGAGGCGGTGGCGTGGGTGACGTGGCTGGTGTCCCGGCTGCCCAAGGACCGCTGGCTGGACCTCCCCGCCTGCTGGATCGGGTCTCCCGAGGACAGCAACAGGCCGGGGCCCGCCGGGAGGGACGTCTTCGCTCCCGATGTGTTCGTGGCCAATCCGCTGCGGGAGGTGTCTGTGGGACAGCGCATCGTGAACGGGGCGCGGCGCTGGGCGCGGGTCTCCTACGGCCCGCAGGGGAAGGGGCGGAAGAACGGCAAGTACATGCGGAGCCTGACCACCGATGCCCGGGGGCGGCCGCGGGAGTTCGCCCTGGAGCGGCCGGAGCCGGAGGGCGCGGAGCTGGACCGGCTGGCGCGGGTCGCCAGGCTGCACTCGGGCCCCGGCGCGGTGCCGCCGGCGGTGCTGGTGCGGACGCTGGATGCGTTGCGGGCGCTGAAGGCGATGTTCGGGATCTATGCGGAGGACCGCGCCGACCTCGGGGAGCTGCTGGCTGGGGCGGCGGCGGTGGATTCGATGTGGCGGGCCGACGACGACTTCGAGCGGGCGGGTCCGCTGACGCTGGATCTGCTGGGACGGGTGATCGCTGAACGTGCGGAGCCCGGGGTCGGCGTGGGTCAGGATGTGGTCCGCCGGGTGCTGGCCGAGGCGGCGACGGCGTGGGCGGCGGGGGAGTCGTTCGGGGACTTCGTGGTCCTGCCGGTGGTGCGGGAGGCCGCGGGGTGGCTGAACGGGGATGGTGCGCGGGCCGAGGCCGTCGACGCCCTGAAGCTGTCCGGCCCCGGTCAGGTGCGGGAGGCGGAGCGGTCGCGGATGTTCTGGGCGCGGGTCAAGGCCGGGGAGGTGCTGGACGCGCCCGGTATGGACGAGACCAAGCGCGACGCGCTGGCCGTGCGGGTGCTCCACCTGGACCCGGCCTTCGACGTCGACCCGCGGGAACGTGAGCGCTTGCGGGTCGTGCTCACCCGGGCGTTCGCTGTGGGGCGGGACGCGTCCGACCCGGACGCGGCGGCCGCGTACGACGTCGAGGAGTACGGGGCGTTCGATGACACCGCCATGGACACGGCCTTGGACGGAGTCGAGGGGAGCGGTCGTGACTTCACGGGGGAGTCCTGGTCGGGGGTGAACCTGGCGCGGATCCGTCAGCCCGCCGGTCTGGAGGACACGCCGTGGCGGCACCAGCGTCCACCCCAAGGCCGCAACCAGCAGGCGACCGTGCCGGTCCCCGACCTGGTGCGGATCGAACTGGACGAGCGGGAGCCGGACATCATCACGCTGTTCATCGGCAGCCGCGTGTTCCGGATGCCGGTCGGTGAGTTCGTGGAGCTGATGGCGAACGACCCCACCCTGACGGACAAGAGGCCGGGCAGCACCGTCGTCCTGTCGCACGCCCGGCCGGCTCCCGGCATCGCTGAGGTGGCCAGGCGGCTGACGCAACTGGGTCGTCCCGCGTGGTGGACCGAGACCCCGACGGACCTGTCCGGCACGGACGATCAGGGCGCGCCGGTGCTCACCGTGCTCGGCGCCTCCCGTGCCGAATGGCAGAAGGCGGAGGTGGAGTTCCCGCCGCCGCCCGTCCCGCCCGCCCCGCTCCCCGCCCCGCGGCCGTACCCGCTCCCGAACTCCAGGCCCCCCGGACCTGGTGCTCCCACGATGACTCCGGCCACGACGGCTCTGCCGACCCTGTCCTTGGCGGCTCCGGTCGTGGCGGACGCGGAGGGGACGGCGGCGCCCCACGGGGGCCCCACCGCCACGGTCACGGACACCTCCACGGACCTCGCTTCCGAGAACCCGGCCACCGGGCCGGTGCCGGCCCCCCGGGAGCTGGGTCATGGGGAGCCGGCGGGACCTGCGGACGGGGTGGTGGCGTGGGAGCCGCGGGGGGACGTGGTCGAGGCGCGGCCGGTGGCGCGGGCGTCGTCGGGGCAGGAGATGCCCGGTCTGGAGGGGTCCGCCCCGCGGGTGTTCACCGCGCCGGTTGATCCGCGAGCGGCCGAGCCCCGAGCGGATGGGCCGCTTCGGGCGCTGCCGGTGCTGACCCCGGTGGTGTTCTGGGCCCAGGGAACGGAGCATCTGCTCGGAGAGCAGCGGGAGACTCTCAGGAAGCTGGCGTTCGAGGTGGCGCTGGCCGGTTTGCGCAACCGGCGGGCGGGTGTCGCGCTGCCGAGCGTCCAGATCACCGGATACGGCACCGGTGGTGAGGACGAGGTGCGTGCGCGGAACGCGCACCAGGCGTTCACCGGCTTCCTGGACGATGCGCTGCGCACTCTTCAGCAGGGGCTGCCTTCGGGTGAGCGACGGCTGGGCGTGCGGGATTTCGCGCTCTCCGCGCAGGCTTCGGGGTGGCCGTCCGAGAATGCGGCTGTGCTCGCCGGTGTGGAGCGGGAGGACCTGGCGCGGCGGGCGACGGTGGGGGTGACCCTGCCCGGGGACGCGGCGGCGCTGGAGAGGCTGGACGTTCTGCGGGGGCGCGACTGGCGGTTCCGAAGCGGTCCGCTGGATGTGGACGTGATGGCCCGTCATGTTCTGTGTCTGCCGGAGGGCGTGCCGGTGGACGAAGCCGTGCGTGCGCGGTTGTTCGAGTGGGTGCGGGACGCCGAGGAGGCTGGGCGGGCGAGGAGCCTGGCGGAGCTGGTGGTGTTTCGCCTCGCCGAGTTGGGGGTGATCCATCCGGGCCGGAGTGACCACTACACGGTTGACGGTGACCGGGTTCCGGGCCTGAACTGGTTGGGGCCGGCGGCTATCGAGCTGGACACCACCCGGAGTCAGGTCTATGTGCCGCAGCCGGGCGGTTCCCTGGCCATCCGGGGCCCCGGGCGGGAGACGCCGTGGCCGAAGGGGAGGGTGCCGTACGTCGTCGGGGCCGACTGGCGTGACGACAAGGTGGTGGTGCGGCTGCCGGGCGGCTCGACGGTGGACCTGGACGTCGAGGAGTTCATAGAGCTGGTGGTGGCGGACGTGGAGCGGGAGGGTCTGGCGCCGGGCACCCCGATCGTGCTGGCCATTCCCTTCTTGGGCCGCCACGGCAAGCTGCTGCAGAAGCTCACGGACCGCACGGGCCTGGTGGTGTGGGCGCACAGCGGTGAGGTGGCGGTCAGTCCGCGACCCGGTGGGAAGGGGGGTATCGACACGGTCGTCGGGCGGCCGGGAGTCCCCAACGGCGCCTGGGCCCCGCTCCGGCCGGGCCAGGGGCCCGTTCTCGATGACAGCGTGCCCGACTGGTACCACGACGTGGTGATGTTGCCGATCGTCAGCGAGGCGACGGGGGAGCTGATCGGCGACGCCTCGTTCGAGCCCGACGAGTACGCGGAGCACTTCGAGGAGGGCGACCGCCATCTCGACCAAGCGACGACGTTCGAGCACTACAACCTTGCCGTGAACGCGGTCACCCCGGATTACGCGCTGCCGCGTCCGGGGCCTGAGGCCAGTCCGTTCCCAGAGGACAAGGCGTACCGCCTGAGCACGCACGGCAGACCGGGTTACCTCTCGCTGGTGGTGCGGGACAGGGCCACCGGCAGCCTCGGTATTCGCCTCGTCGACGAGGACGAGGGGGTCCCGTGGGCGATCTGGATGATGTCCCGGTTGCCCAAGGACCACTGGATCGACCTCCCCTGCTGCTGGGCCGGGTCTCCCAAGAACCGTGTCGTGCCGAACCCCGGCCGGGTGACCAACGCCCTGCCCGGCGTGTTCGTGCCCGATCCGCTGGGGGAGGTCTCTCTGGGGCAGCACATCGCGAACCGGGCGCGACGCTGGGCGCGCGCTTCCGACGGCCCACAGGGGATGGACACGGTCGGCGGCAAGTACGTGCGGTCCCTGTTCGCCGATCCCCAGGGGCGGTACCGGGTGTGGGTTCTGTTCCGGCCGGAGCCGGAGGACGCGGAGCTGGATGTGCTGGCGCGGGTGGCCGGGCTGCACTCGGGCGGTGGCGCGGTGCCGGCGGCGGTGCGGGTGCGGACGTTGCGTCTGGTGCGGGCGCTGAAGTCGATGTTCGACGTCTGGGTGGAGGACCGTGCCGACTTCGCGGAACTGCTGCGGGGGGCGGCGGCGGTGGATGAGATGTGGCTGGCCGACGCGGACTTCCGGCAGGCGGGTCCGCTGACGCTGGATCTGTTGTCGCGGGTGGTGGAGGCGCGTCCCGAGGCCGCGTCCGGGGTGGACCAGGAGGCCGCCCGCCGGGTGCTGGCCGCGGCTGCGGCGGAGTGGGACACATGGCGCGATGCCGGACTGCACGAGGCCCGGTTCAGTAAGTTCGTGGCGCTGCCCGCGGTGCAGGAGGCTGCCAGGTGGGTGCGTTCGCCTGGCATGAAGGCCGCGGCTGTCGACGCTTTGCGGCTGTCCGGTTCCGGCGAGGTGCATGAGGCGGAGCGGTCGCGGATGTTCTGGGCGCGGGTCAAGGCCGGGGAGGTGCTGGATGAGCCCGGTGTGGCCGTGGACGAACTCGCCATACGGGTGCTCCACCTGGACCCGGACTTCGACGTCGACCCGTCGGAACGTGACGACCTGCGGCTGCTGCTCACCCGGGCGTTCGCAGCGGGGTGGGACGCGTCCGACCAGGACGTGGCGGCCTCGTACGACCTGGCGGAGCACGGGGTCCTCGAATTCATCGCCGTGGACACGGACATGGACGGGGAGCCGGGGAGCGGCCGTGACTTCACGGGTGAGCGGCCGGAGAAGGTGGATCTGGCGGAGATTCACACGTCCGCTGGTCTGGTGGACGCGCCGTGGCGGGAGGACGAGTGGCCCCCCTATCTGGTGAGTGTCAAGCCGCACGGGCAGGACCCGGACCTTCTTGAAGTGGTCCTCGGGGACCGGACGGAGGTGATACCGGTCGGTGAGTTCCTGGAGGTGATGGCGAACGACCGCGGTCTGCTCTCCTGCGCCCTGGACACTCGCGTCGTCCTTTCGTTCTCCGGGCTGGGGCCTGGCATGGGCGCGCTGGCGCAGCGGCTGGCGCAGCGGCTGGGCCGTCACGTGTGGTGGACCGATCTCCCGACGAGCCTGTCCGAGACGGGCGACGAGGGACTTTCGGTGCTCACCGCGCCCGCCGGATCCGACCCTGACGGAGGCTGGCGGGAGGCGGTTCCCGTTCCGCCGCGGTACCTCCACGACGCCCCGTTCTCGGTCCCGCAGCCGCTCCCCAAATCCGCCGGGCGCGACGCGACCGCGCCCGCGGCCCTGGCGGGTGTGGGTGGGACGGTGGTGTCCCGTGGCTCCGGCGAGGGCGCGGACCCGGGTGCTTCCGGCGCGGACGATGCCGTGGCGCGGGTGGCGGCGCGGGCGCCGTCGGGGCCGTCCACATCCGCGCCGGGGGACTCCGTTTCGCGGGTGTTCGTCGCGCCGGTCGCCCCGCAGACGGCCGAGTCCCCAGCCCCGCTCGCCCCGGAGACAGCCGCCGCGTCGCAGTCCCCGGACGAAGCGGCGGCAGAGCGGCTGTTGGAGGCCATGCACGGGCGGGACCGGCGGTTCCGGAGCGGTCCGTTCGACGTGGACGTGCTGACCCGTCATGTGCTGCGTCTGCCGAAGGGCGCGCCGGTGGACCAGACGGTGCGTGCGGAGTTGTTCGGGCTGGTGCGGGATGCGGAGGCGGATGGTCGGGCGGGGAGTCTGGCGGAGCTGGGGGCGTTCCATCTGGAGAGGCTGGGGGCGACCGGGTCGGCCCAGAGCGGCCACTTCACGCTGTGGGGGCGCCGGGTTCCGGGTCTGAACTGGCTGGGGCCGGACGCCTTGGAGCTGGACACAGACTGGAGCGAGGTCCTGACGCCGCAGTCCGACGGTTCCCTGGCCCCCATCGGCCGCCCCAGGCGGGAGACACCGTGGCCGAAGGGGAAGTGGCCGTACGTCGTCGGGGCCGACTGGCGCGAGGACAAGAAGAAGGTGGTGGTGCGGCTGCCGGACGGTTCGACGCGGGACGTGGACATCGAGGAGTTCGTGGAGCTGGTGGCGGCGGACGTGGCGCGGGCGGGTCTGCCGCCGGGCACCCCGATCGTGGTGGCCGTTCCCTTCCTGGGCCGTCACAGTGCGCTGTTGCAGAGGCTTGCGGACCGTACGGGTCTGGTGGTGTGGCCGCACAGCGGTGATGCGAAGGTCACCCAGCGGGGCGGTATCGACACGGTTGCCGGGCGGCCGGGGGTTCCCACGGGCGACTGGTTCCCGCTCCGGCCGGGCCAGGGGCCGGTTCTCGATGGCAGCGAGCCCGACTGGTACCCCGACGTGGTGATGTTGCCGACGGTCAGCGAGGCGAGCGGAGAGCGGATCGGCGACGCCTCGTTCGACCCCGCCGAGTACGCGGAGGACTTCGAGAAGCCGGGCCGCCACAGCGACCGGATAACCACGTACTTCGACTACCACTTCGTCTTGGACGATCTGGGGCCGGAGTTGGAGCTGCCGCGTCCCGGTCCGGAGGGCAGTCCGTTCCCGGAGGCCGACGCGTACCGCATCACCCTGCATGGCGTGCCGGGCTACCTGGTGCTGACGGTGTGGAGCGGGAGCGGCGTGGCCGAACGCTTCATCGACGAGAGTGATGCGGTGGCGTGGGTGACGTGGCTGATGTCCCGGCTGCCCAAGGATCGCTGGCTGGACATCTCCTGCTGCTGGATCGGGTCCCCCAAGGACAGCAACAGGCCGGGTCCCGCCCCGAGGGGCTACTTCGCTCCCGAGGTGTCCGTGGCCGATCCGTTGCGGGTGGTGTCTGTGGGGCAGCACATCGTGAACGGGGCGCGGCGCTGGGCGCGTGTCTCCTACGGCCCGCAGGGCTTCGGGAAGGAGAACGGCAAGTACATGCGGGCCCTGTTCGCCGATCCTCAGGGGCGGGCCCGGGGGTGGGATCTGCTGCGGCCGGAGCCGGAGGGTGCGGAGTTGGAGCGGCTGGCGCGGGCGGCCGAGTTGCACTCAGGGGATGGTCCGGTGCCGGCGGAGATGCTGGAGCGGACGCTGTATGGGTTGCGGGCGCTGAAGTCGATGTTCGGGGTCTATGCGGAGGACCGTGCCGACTTCGGGGAGCTGCTTCGGGGGGTGGCGGCGGTGGAGGGGATGTGGCTGGCGGACGACGACTTCAAGCAGGCGGGTCCGCTGACGCTGGATCTGCTGCGGCGGGTGATCGTTGCACATGCCGGGCCCGGGGTCATGGTGGATCAGGACGTCGTTCGCCGGGTGCTGGCCGCGGCGGCGACGGCGGGGAAGGCGGGGGTGCCGTTCCGGGACTTCGTGGAGCTGCCGGTGGTGTGGCTGGCCGCGGGGTGGCTGAACGGGGGTGGTGCGCAGTCCGAGGCCGTCGACGCCCTGAAGCTGTCCGGCCCAGATCAGCAGTTGGGCGAGGTGGAGCGGTCGCGGATGTTCTGGGCGTGGGTGAAGACCATGGATCTGCTGAGCGCACCCGGCATGGACGTGGATGAAGTGGACAAGCTGGCCGTGCGGGTGCTCCACCTGGACCCGGACTTCGACGTTGAGCCGCGCCATCGCGAGCGCCTGCGGGCCAGGCTCACCCAGGCGTTCGCGGTGGGGCGGGACGCGTCCGACCCGGACGTGGCGGCCGCATACGACCTGGAGGAGGAGTACGGGGCGTTCACGGGCACCGGCTTGGACACGGTCCAGGACGGGGCCCGGGGGAGCGGTCGTGACTTCACGGGGCAGCCGCGGTCAGGGGTGGTGAGCCTGGCGCAGATCCTTGCGCCCGGCGGTCTGAAGGACGCGCCGTGGCGGCACCAGGGCCCGAACCAGCAGGCGACCGAGCCGGCCCCCTACCTGGTGCGGATCGAACTGGACGAGCTGGATCCGGACAGCATCATGCTGATCATCGGCGATAGTGTGCTCCAGATGCCGGTCCGTGAGTTCTTGGAGCTGATGGCGAACGACCTCACCCTGACCGACAAGGAAGAGGACACCCTGATCGTCTTGTCGCACGCCTGGCCGGCTCCCGGCATCGGCGAGGTGGCCAGGCGGCTGGCGCAGCGGGTGGGCCGTGACGTGGGTTGGACCGACACCCCGACGGACCTGTCCGGCACGGATGATCAGAACCGGTCGGTGCTCACCGTGCTCGCCGCCTCCGACGCCGTCTGGCAGAAGGCGGAGGTGGAGGCCCCGCAGCCGCCTGTCCCCAACGCCCCGCGCCCCATCCCACAGCCGTACCCGCGCTCCGGGCCCCCCGGGCCTGCTGCCCCCACGGCGGCTCCGCCCACCACGGCCACGACGACCAGACCGACGGCTCTGGGCTCGGCAGCTCCGTCAGGGCTCGCTGCCGCCTCCTCCGCCACACCGCCGGGTGAGAAGCCGGAGGCGACGACCGCCCCTGTGGCGCCGCTCGTGTTGTCCCCGGACCCGGCGTCGTTCCCGGACTTCGAGTCGTTCCTGAACGCCGGGATGCCTTCCGCGCCCGGGGAACCCGAGGCGCCTGGGGGATCCGCGCCGGCCGAGGCGTCCCCTGCGTCGCCCTGGGACATGGCGCGTATCCGCTACGCCGAGGAAGCCTTCGACTACGAGCATCGGCTGGCCACGTACCTGGCGGCCAACGAGCGGATCAACGCGGAGCTTGCGAAGGTGGTGCGGGCGTTCTGGGTCCTTGCCCTGCACAACGGGGCGGACTACCGGAAGTTCGGCAGCGACAATCCGGCGGAAGTCGGGGCGGTCGGGGCGTCCTTCGAAAGCCTGGCAAGGGTCGTGGAGTCAGGGAATGTGCGCGAGAGGGTGGACTTCATCTTCTCCGGGGCGAAAAACGGGCTCATCCCCGACCTCACGGGGGGCAAGGTGCGCAGGCATCCCGTGATCAAGGCGGAGCGCGACGACCGGCGGAACACCGAGGCGTACACGCGCTACAAGGAGATGCAGGCGGAACTCCGCGCGGCGGGCCTTGACGAGGAGGACATAGCGGAAGAGATGGAGGACCTGGTGGCGATGGTGTCGACGCCGCTGCGGCCGGAGGACGTCCGGCCCCCGCTGAGCCAGGACGAATGGCTGCTTGGGGTGAGGGATGGGAAACTGCGCTGGAGGCCCGCCGGGCTGTCCCAGGAACTGCCGATGTCCGCCGAACTCCAGGCGCGTGCCCAGGAGAGTGGCGGTCTGGTGCTGACCGGTACTTCGGGCAGCTCCTACTTCATCCTGGTGTGCGTCGCCCGGATGTCGGGCCTCACGGGCCTCCCTGTGGACCTCGGCCTGATCAGGGCCGGGCTGGTCAGCGTCATGGGGGCCGCGGACCACCACAGCTTTCACGAGGTGATGGCCGGCGCCCAGCTCCTCCTGGACGAGGTCGCCCACCCGGAGGTCCCGGACTACGTGGACGGCTGGTACCGGTACCGGAACGTCTATCCGCTGACCGAGGAGGAGCTGCGGGCCCATGTCGCGCGCGACGGGCTCTTCCCCGACGAGCACGCCCTGGCGCTGTTCGCCGAGCTGGACGACGGAGACGACGGGGCCGAGGAGGGGGCGGAGAGCGACGACGGCGATGACAGCTCAGACCGGTGAAGGGACGCCCACGCGGGCGTCAGAACAGCACGACAGTAAGCGAGGACACGATGAGTGAGTCCAACGGCGAGGCCACTACCCCCGCCACGGTTGACCCCGCACCGCCGGAGGAGTTCGTCCAGGCCGCCAAGGCGGCGCCGAACCACTGGCTCTACCTGACCGACCCCACCTGGCGCGGGGAGGCCCCGCCGCCCGAGTTCGCTGTGGTCGGCCAGTGGCGCTCCGACGACAACGGCGAGATCGTCGAGTGGCAGGCCAACGAGGACTACGTGCCATCGCCGGGGGCGCGGGGCTGGCCCGAGCCCACCGACGACGTGGACCGCGCCGTCCAGCTCGCCACCACCGGCTACGGCCCGGCGGACGACGTCACCGCCGCCCTGGCCAAGGCCGAACTGGCGATGCTGGTCACGGCGGACGGCCGGCCGGTGAGCGCGTCGGCAGCCGACGGCACGGCAGTGGTCCCGATCTACACCTCGGCGCGCCACCTCCACAAGACCGGCCCGTTGGGGTTCGAGCGGGTGCGGATCGCCGACGTCCTCGACCGGATCCCCGAGGGCCACAACCTGTCCGTCAACAGCTCCGCCGCGGTGAGCATGGTGCTGGTCACGGACAAGCTGGTGGCGGCGCTGGCGGCCGTGGAAAGCGCCCCGGCGGAGGAGACGGACGGGGGCGAACGGGCCTATGCGGATCAGGCCGAAGCGGATCAGGCCGAAGCCACATCGGCCGGTGCCCGGGAAGAACGAGGAGGACAGGCGTGAGCCGTTCCGGGGGCGCCCGAGCCCGCTGGTTCAGCGGGCGGGGTGCCCGAGCCCGTACCGGGCCCGCCGCCGACCCCGCGCCGTCCGCGCCCGTCACGACGCTGGACACGCTGGAGCGTCCCGAGAGCCGCGGGCGGGGCGGGGCGCTGCTCGTCGAGGAGCACGGCGGTGTCATGCTGCTCCGCTCTCCCGCGGATGACACGCTGTCCACCTCCGACGTCGCCGACCTGGCCCGGGCCCTCTCCGCCGACCCGGAACACACCGTGACGGTGGTCGCCGGAGCCGACGCGTCGTCGGCCGGTGAGCTGTGGCCGCGGCTCGGCAGGGTGCTCGACTCGCTCCGCTCGGACGGCGTCGGAGTGGTCCGGCTCGTCCTGGCGGCAGCGGGCGACGACCGGCCGGACGAGCCCGCCGTGGCCCGCCGGATCGCCGACGCCTGGGAGATCGAGGTGATCGCCCCCGATGGCGTCGCCGTCGTGGTGCCCGGCGGCAGTCTGTTCGTACCGGAGCGGCGCCCGGGCCGGGGCGGCCGGCGCGGCGGTGGCGAGCGCGGCGGATGGTGGCGCTTCGCGCCGGGGGCGGAACCGGTGCGGATCGGCTCGCGCCAGCCGGCCCCCGCGTGGCAGCCCGCGGTCGAGTACCTGCCGGTCGGCACCTCCGGCGGATACGCCGTCGAGCAGATCCCGGCGGGCGTGCTGGTCCGGTCCCGGGACGCGATCCCGCCCCACCCCGACGACCTCTGCTACGCCGTACCGGCCGACCCGCGCGGCCCCACCGTGCTGCTGGGCGCGCCACACGACGAGGACATCCCTGCGGGCGACCTCACCGAACTCCTCACCGCCCTCCCCGAGGCCGTCAGGCCCCGCGTCCGGCTCGCACCCGGCGGCCCTCGGGACATCCTGCGCACCAGCCAGTCGGTTGCCGACTCGCTCGGCGTCGAACTCCTCGTCCGCACCGGCATGCCGCTGATGTCCTACGGCATCCCGACCGAGCCCGGCACGGTGCGGTCCGTGCTCGTCGGCGCCGATGGCGCGCCCCGCTGGCAGCCGTTCGTGGACACGGTGGTGTGCGCCCCGGCGCGCGAGGGCGAGACCGCCCCGAGCCCCCGCCTGTCGCGCTGGAGCCCGCCCGTTCCGGGCCGCGGCAGCGCGGAACACGGTGCCATACGCCTCTCCGAGCAGTGGCGGGTCACGGTCACCCGGGCGGGCCTGTGGATCACTGACACCGAGAGCGAGCCGCCACCGGCCACCGCCCGCGCGGTGGACCCCGAAGGACCGGCGATCGAACTGGGCCATCCCGGGCGGCCGATCGACGCGACGCTGTACCCCGTGCTGGCCAAACTGCTCGGCGGACTCGGCGCCGACGTGTGCGGCCGGGCCAGGCTGTTCGTGCTCGGTACGTGCGCGGACGGTGGCCGCGAACTGCGCCGCACAGCCGCGGAACACGGCCTGCGGACGCTCCGCTTCGGGGCCGGCCTCGCGCCCGCCAGGCCCGAGGTGCGGCGCCCGGCCCCCGCCGAGTCCGCCCAGGCGCCGACGGAGTCCGGCCCGGCGCCGGTCGCGTCCGCCCCGGCCGCGGAGGCGGAGCCTGAGCCGGACCACGAGCGCGATCCGATGTCCCTGGGAACGCTCCCGGAAGCAACGCCACCGGAAGCCACCGAGGATCCGCGCCCCGCGCTCCCATCGACGCGACCGTCGATGGTCAGCGCGGCCCCGGCCCCGGCCGCGCGCGACACCTCCGCCGCGCCCGACGAGCCTGCCGCGTCCGCCACATCCGGGGCAGGGGCAGGATCCCCGGAGCCCCCCAGGCCGCGAACGGGGGGCTCTGGCCTGAGCAAGGCGCCGGGCTCCGGCCGCGTACGGGACCCCGAGCGGCCCGAACCCCCGGGAGCGGGACGCCCCTTGCGGACGGGGAGCAACACGCCCCCACCCCCGATGGAGCCGGACCAGCCAAGCCAGTCGCTGCCCCCGATGGGACTGGACGCGATGCTGGACCTGCTCCGGTCGCAGAGCCCGCCCGACGGTGCCGGAGACGGGGACAGCGCCCCGTCGGCATCCCCCCTGACCCGTCGGCCCACCCAACCGGGTACCCCGCTGTCGCGCCCATCCCAGGGCCAGGCCCCCCAGACGGCGCGGAACACCCCCGCGACCCCGGCCACGCGGACCCCGTCGGCGAGCCCGGAGTCCTCGGAGCCACCGGCGCTTGCCGAGCCACCGGCACCCCCCGTACCCCCGGCGGCCCCACTGTCCACCACGGTGTCGCAGTCCACGCAGGGGCCCCCGTCGGCCACGGCGCCCGGGCCCACGACTCCCGTGACCCCCGCGACTCCCGAGCCCCTGGCCGCTCGTACGCCGTCCGTGCCCCTCCGGCCGTTGCCGCCGGTTCCGTTCCTGCCGGGACATGTCAGTACGGAGGCCGAGCGGACCGCCTTCCGGGCGCTCGCGGACGCGGTGTGGGAGCGGCACAGCGCCGCGGTCACCCGCGCCCTCACCCGGATGCCCGCGCTGCGCGGGGCGGAACAGGAGGCGGCGCGCATCGACCTGATCGCGCTCCACGTGTACCTGGAGACCTCGTACGACCCCGATGCCCCGGACACCCCGGCGGCGCGGCTGAGTCATGCCGCGCTCGCCCGCGGCTTGCGTACGGGCGACGAGCGGCTGCTGCCGTACGCCGCCTGTGTGGCCTCCGCGCTGCGGCGCCTGCCGTCCTACCGGGGCCTGGCGTGCCGCCGTACCCACGAGGCGGACGGCGGGCTGGTCCCCGGAACCCTGCTGCGCGACCCGGGGCCGGTGTGTGCGCTGCCGCTGGGGGCCGGGGCGCCGCGCCCGGCCGGCGCGCAGTACGCCATCTGGTCGGTCACCGGGCGCCGCACGCGCCAGCTGACCGGCCGCCCCGGCTCCGCTTCCGGCGGGGACGAGGTCGTCTTCGCCCCCGGGACGCTGCTTCGGGTGCTCGATGTCCGCGAGACCGACGGCGCCCCGCTGGTGCTGCTGCGAGAAGTACCCGCCACCGCGTCCTCCCCGTCCGCCGCCGGGGCGGTACCGCAGGACGCGCGGCTCGATGACCACGACCGCGCCGCGCTCGACCGCCTGGACGAGGCGCTGCGCCGTCACCCCGTCGCACCGGGGCTCCTCCCATGGCCGGAGATGTGCGACGGACCGCTGGGGGAGAGCGGGGACCCCGCCGCCCGACCCCGGCCCGGCGTCGGCCGATGACCGGTCGGCCGCCACGCATGGACAACACGAACGGATAAAGGAGACATGATGTCCAGTCAGGAACCCACGAACCCCAAGGGGCCCGTGGTGCGCCGCGCCGTCACCCTGCCGGGTACCGCCGGTGCGCCGGATCCCTCCGCGCTGACACCGCTGGGTACGGTGAGCACGGCGAGCACGGAGACCGGCGCGACCGATCCGGTCGGTAAGGCGGGCGCGGCCGGCGCTGCCGGTGCCGTGGGCGCCGCGGCCGAAGCGGACACCGCCGAGCAGCCGAAGGTCTCGTCGAGCGAGTCCGCGTCGGCTGGTGAGTCCGCCCCGTCCGTGACACCAGGCGCGGCCGGGGCCACCACGGCGTCCGCCGGGGCCACCACGGCGTCCGAGGCCGGGGCGCCGGACACTCCCGCGGCTCCGGACGTACCGCCCGCCGAGGCCGACGGCCACGCGGACGGCCGCGGATCCGCCGACGCCATGGCGTCGGCCGTGGGTGATTACCCCCCGGGCGCCGACACCGGGGTCGGCGAGGAGGACGAGCCCCCCTCGGGCCGTCCCACCAAGGCGCTGCTTGCCGCCGCCGCCATCGCGGGCGCGCTGCTGATAACCCTGCCGTTCCTGGCCTTCGGGGCCGATGACGACGATGACAAGACCGAGGCGGCGCCCGAACGCACCTCGGGCATGACGGTCCCGAAGCTCGAGGAGAAGGGCCCCGGTACGTACACCGCCCAGTCGCCCGCCCCGCCCACCGCCAAGAAGAGCGAGTCCCCTTCGCCGACGGCCAAGCCCCGGACCGAGCCGAGCAGCGAGCAGCCGAAGTCCCGGCCCGAGCCCGAGCCGAGCAGCGAGACGCCGAAGCCTCGGGCGAAGAAGGTGGTGACGGCCGGCAAGCCCTATGTGATCGCCCCGGACCAGCGTACGAACTTCCAGCTCAAGAACGTCTCGACCGGCCGGTGCGCGGACCTGCCCGGCTCGGGCACAGGCAAGCTCGACGGCGTGGTCCTCCAGCACGACTGCCTTGACGACTGGGACGCGGACAACCAGGTCTGGGACTTCGTCCTGGCACAGAAGGGCAAGGGACCCAACGGCCGCAATCTCGTCGTGATCAAGAACAGGAAGAGCGGCCTGTGCCTGGACCTGCCCGGCCGCGGCAGCCAGCCGAGCAGGACCGGGCTCAACCAGACCCACTGCAACCTCACGCTCCAGGACAACCAGCTGTGGTGGGTCGAGAACCTGGGCGGCAACCGGACGTTCTGGATCCACAACTACGCCAGCGACCAGCGGTGCCTGGAGGTCTGGGGCGAGAAGCCCGACTTCGGCGGCAACGACGCACGTCTGGGCATCTACAAGTGCTCTCCCACTGATGACCACGAGTGGCGGCTGATCTCCAAGGGCGAGTCATGACGGCCACGCGTCGCCCCTGACGCCGACGCACCCCTGGCTCCGCTTGACCTTGACACAGTGACAAGGCCTTCACTGTGTCAAGGAGGTGGTCCTCATGACCTCGCAGGCTCTCCAGGCGCTGGAGAACAACAGCCCGTCGGTCCGGCTACAGGCGGCGCTGGCGGTCGGCACGACCCCGGACCCGGGGTTCATCGGTGCGCTCATCGGGCGATGCGCGGTCGAACCCGAGTTCTCCGTGCGTGAAATGCTGACGTGGGCACTCACCCGCCATGCGGCATCGATGACGGTCCCGCTGCTTCTCGACGAAGTCCGCTCGGAGCGTGTGCAGGCGCGGAGCCAGGCGTTGCACACGCTGTCCAAGATCGGGGATCGGCAGGCGTGGCCGGCGATCACACCGGCGCTGCTGTCCGACGCCGACGACGAGGTGGCCCGGAGCGCCTGGCGGGCGGCGGTCGTGCTCGTGCCCGAGGATGAGGAGCACGAGTTGGCCGTAGCGCTGGCGGCACAGCTCGGGCGCGGCGAACGCGAGACGCAGCTGAGCCTCAGCCGGGCGCTGATCGCGCTCGGGGAGGTGATGCTGCCGACACTCGGCGCCGCGACGAAGGATCCCGACCCTCGCGTGCGCGCGCACGCGATCGCCACGGAACGGCTGTGGCGCGACCCGGACGCCGGATTCGAGTTCGCGATCGAGGAGGCGAAGCGCACCGTAGCGCTCGGTGGGCCCGGCCAGGAGGGGCGGTAGGCGGTGCTGATCGGTGATGTCGCGCGGCGGTCCGGGGTCAGCGCCCGCATGCTCAGGCATTACGAATCGCTCGGCCTGGTGCGGCCAACGGGTCGTACCGAATCCGGCTATCGGGAGTACTCCAGCGACAACATCCGGCGAATCTTCCACATCGAGAGCCTGCGGTCATTGGGGCTGTCGCTGGGCGACGTCAAGCGCGCGCTCGATGACCCCGGCTTCGCGCCCGCGGAGCTCGTCGACGACCTCATCCGCCAGACGCGAGACCGCATCGTGGCGGAGACGGAGCTGCTCACACGACTCCGTCGGATCGGTGCCGCGGAACCCGCCGGCTGGGAGGGCGTCCTCCAGATCGTCGCGCTCCTCCAGGCGCTGGGGTCATCGAGCGCGGGGGTGCGGCAGCGCGCGGCCCTGTCCGCGGTCGAGGAGGTTCCCGTGCCGGTGGAAGCACTGGTCGAGGCCGTGCTGAGCGAGTCGGACCCGAACGTCGCCGGAGCCCTTCGCTGGGCTCTGGCGCAATCGGGCGAGGACGGGGCGGCACTGCTGGCGAAGGGCCTCGGTTCACCCGCGGCCGAGGTGCGGAAACGTGCCGTCCAGTCCATCGCCGAGATTCCGAACGGTGAGGCGACCGCGCTGCTGCGGGGCGCGCTCACGAACCCCGACATCGTGGTCCGCGGGTACGCCGCTCTGGCGCTCGGGACACGTGGCGTGGCCGACGCCGTCCCGACGCTCATCGACATGATCGTCGAGGAGAGGAGCGACGCCGACGCAGCCGACGCACTGAGCACGCTGGCGACTGATCCCGCCTTGGCGGATCAGATCGCCACCGGGCTCGTCGACCGTCTCGCCCACGCCACCACTGGATCGTCCGTACGCCGACGGCTGACACAGGCGCTCGCGGACATCCCGGGGAACGCGACGGCACGTGCCCTCGCGGATCTGTCACATGACGAAGACCGTGCCGTTGCGCTTACCGCGACATACATTCTCAAGCTGCGCAACGGACGATAGCGAACCCCGACGCGACAGCGGCTGTCTAGAGCGAGACCTTCCGTTCGTCGGCCTTGAGACCGCGGAGTGTCCGCAGCCCGTACAGAGCCAGCAGCGGTTTGACGACCATCCACTCACCCGGGTGGTAGTCATCCGCGCGCACCAGCTTCTCGGCAAGATCAGGGCGCTGTCGCCGCAAGTACGCGCGGGCCTTGAGGGCGTGAGCCGGCTGGGAGGCGATCTTGATGCGGTCGACGTCCTCAAGCAGTGGGATCACGTTCGTGATGTTCTCCCAAGTCGTCCTGGACTGGTCTTCGAGGACCACTGTGCCGTCGAACGCGAGCACCGACTTCGCGTAGTCGGCCATCAACTGGGCCTCCGCGGCCCCACCGCTGGTCGCACCGCCGCTGAAGATCACGCGAGTGCCGTGCGCACGGTCAGCGTCGACGGAGCGGATCGCAGCACGGACTCGCCAGCGGTTGATGAGGTTCGCTGTCGCCTGGGGGTTCCGGTAACCCAGCACGACCACGGCCTCGACAGCGCCCCCACTGTTCCCCACGAGAGCGCGCGACCAACGGCAGTTCAGCCACTCGCCCCAGGCCAGGGCCGCTGCCCCAGCCACCGCCACCCCTGTCCACAGTCTCATGCGGCGACTTTAGGGCACCTCACGCATTCATTGAGGGCCCGCCCCGGCCACCGTGAAGGAGTACGACACCGCGAATGGCCCATGGCCGTACGTCACGGTAATGGCATCGCGCGGCTTTGCACCCAGTGTCGCCAGGTTGACGGTGGCGCTGAACGTCTTCGAGTTCTTCTCTGTCTGTGTGACGGTCAGACGCTTGGTGGCGCGGTCGCCCACGCGCACATCGACCGTGCCCTGGCCGAGGGTGTCGGCGTCCAGGTTCAGGGGTGCCGCCAGGTCGATTCGCACCTCCGTATCTCCCGGTACGACACGTGCGGGGACCCGGCCCCGGGTGCTGACCTTGAGTTGTGTCTGGTCGGCTGCCCGCCAGGCCAGTGATTCGTTCCATGCGGTGTTGAAGGCGACCCAGCCCTCGGTGTGGCCGATATTGCCTTGCTCGGGATTGAAGGGATAGTGCCCGTTCTTGGGACTCCCGTCGAGCACGCCGGGAACATTCTCCAACAGTCCCGCGCCGCCGTAATATTCGGAGAACCATCCGTGCTCCACACCCTCGAATCCCACCGTCTTGCTGGGCGCGTCGTACGAAGCGTGCCGCCCGGTGGGGTTGCGGCCGAAGATGTTGTCCACCTGTGCCGTGGCGATCTCGCGGAGTCGGCCGGTCAGTGGATCGTTCCCCAGCAGCCGCGCAGCGGCGAGTGCCGGCGCGGAGAAGCCGGCTACGTTTCCGACCTCGTTGGGGTCGTCGGCGCCGCCCCCGTTGAAGGCTGGAATGGTCCAGCGGTCGTCGGAGTACCGGCGGAAGTCCCAAAGATTGTCCGAGCGGTCGACGGCAATGCGAGCCCAGTCCCTGACGAACTCCTCGATGCCGTGGGGAGCCTTGTCCGGATACGTCTCGGCGAACTGCACCAGGCCGGTGATCAGCACGTACTCGCTCTGCCGCTGTCCCTTGCTGACGCGCGGATCCTTGACGTCCAGATTGTTGATCAGCCAGTCGGCCTGGCTCCGAGCGGCATGCAGGTAACGGCCGGCATCATCGCGGCCTTCGCGCTTCGCCACCTCGTACATCATCAGGTTCGGCCACACCGAGTGCCCCGGTGCGAGCTCTCCCTTACCGGTTCCCACCTGTGTGTACACCTGGAACAGGTCCCCGGTGTGGGGGGTGAAAGCCTGCCAGTGGTACCGATCGCGAGCCGGGTCACCCCACGAGTCGAAGAGGTGATCGCGAGCGCGCTGGTAAACCGAGGCCGGAATATACTTTTCCAGCTGCGGATAGGCGTATATGAACGCGGCCAACTGCTCCTTGAGCTGCGGATCGTTGACCTTCTCCTGCAAAAGCAGCTCAACGCCCCAGTAGATGAGACGCACAATGTCCGGAGTGCCTTCCGGCAGTGTCACCGGAAGCCCCTTGTCATCGGCGTCTACATGGATCTGGTCGAATGCGCTCGGGTTGGCCAGGTACATGTCGACCAGTGTCTGGATCTCCCTTGAATAGTGAGCCGAATCACGCCAGGTCACTCCCTTCATGCAATCGCGCGCGCCGTATTCGTCGCTGGCGGGATCGGCCGTCTTGCGCGTGTAGTCACCGAAGTAGCACCGGCTGCCCGCCATGAACTCGATGGCGCGCCGATAGGACACCCGGTCAATCCAGTACGCACCGATCCCGAAGGGAACCGACGCGCCCGTGCCGGCCGCCCCTGTGACGGTGACGACAAAGTCCCCTGTGTCGCGCGGATTGAACTTGGTGAAATCTCCTATGCTGCCCTTGACCTTGCCCCGGTATCTGACCCGCCCGGATGTGTCGGTGATGGTGAACGTGGCACCGTCCTCGGCCCGCGGTGCAGTGAACCGCTTGGACTCGCCGAGGTTGAAGCCGCTCTGGTTGAGCAGGACTGGCTGTGCGGCCGTGGGGTCCCCTGCCACCGCTCTGGCGGAAGCGGAATCAGTCACCGCAGCGGCCGTGCCTGGAACCGCTCCCAGGACAAGCGCGCCCACAGCTGCGAGCAAACGGACCTTCATGGGTCACCTCACTGTTTCGATGTGATGGTTGAGATGCGGCGACTCGGCCGGCGAGGTCACTGAGGACCCTCTGCCAATACGGCGACTTCGCCCGCCGGAATGGTGATCACGCCCGGTGAAAGGGCGCCCGATATGACGTCGACCCCTGCCGCGGCCACCTGCGCGGGGTGACTGGTGTGGTTCACGGCGAAGAGCCAGGTCCTGCCGTCGGGGGTGGATCGGCGCGTGACTTCCACTCCATGGCCGGCCCCCTGGACCGGGGTCGCGCAGCCGGCGGCCGCTGCCCACTGGGGAAGGAGCCGTAGCAGGGAGGAGATGTCCGGGCGAGTGGCCAGGTACCGGATGTTGCCGCGGCGGAGGACGGCCGGGCCTCCTTGCGCGGGCCCGTCGACGAATCGGCTCTCCACCTCGGTTCCCGGGTCGGGCAGCACACGCTCGGCCCACAGGTGGCCGGTCGAGCCGTCGTCCAAGCCGACCGATTCACCGGCAGCGAGCGGAAGGTACTCGTCCACCCGCAGTCCGAGCAGGTCACGCAGCGCGCCGGGATACGGGCCGGGGTGGACCCGGTCGTGTGGGTCGACCAATCCGCTGAACGGGCCGATGACCAGGTGGCCGCCGCGTGCCGCATAGTCCTCCAGCGCCCGGGCCGCCTCGGTGGACAAGGCGTAGAGCGAGGGCACCAGCAGGAGGCGCTGTGCTCCGGGGGCCGGTACGAGATCGCAGGACAGACCGAGATCCCACAGAGCGCGGTGCCAGTCGCGAAGAATGCCGGAGGATGTCATGTCGCCGCTGGGCCGGTGGGGCAGTTGCAGGGCCCACATGGCCTCGTAATCCAGCAGCAGGGCGATGTCGGCCGGCGGACAGGTGCTGCCGGCGATCTCGGCGAGGGCGGCCACGGTGTCGCCGAGGGCTTTGGTCTCCTGCCAGATTCTGGTGTCCTCACCGCCGTGGGGAACCATGGCCGAATGCCACTTCTCCGGGCCGTAGGTGGACTGGCGCCATTGGAAGAACATGGCGCCGTCCGCTCCGCGGGCAAGGTGGGTCAGAGTGTTGCGGGCCATCTCCCCGGGGGTTTTGGCGACGTTGCGGGGTTGCCATTGCACCGCGGAGGTGGAGTGTTCCATGAGCATCCAGGGCTGTCCGTCCGCGAGACCGCGGGTGAGGTCAGCGGCGAAGGCGAGGTCGGCGGCGCGATGGGGGTCCTCGGACGGCAGATAGTGGTCGTTCGAGACGATGTCGACCTCCGGCGCCCAGCGCCAGTAGTCGCTCCAGCGGAGCGCGCTGGCCATGAAGTTGGTGGTGACGGGGCGGCCGGGGGAGTGGGTGCGCACGATGCCGCGCTCGGCGCGGAAGCAGGCCAGATGTTCGGCGTCGCTGAAGCGATAGAAGTCCAACCACAGCCCCGGCGAGAGGCTGCTGGTGCTGGTGCGCGGTGGAATGACCTGCTCCCAGTCGCTGTAACGCACGCCCCAAACGGTCGTGCCCCAGCGGTCATTGAGGGCATCGAGGTCGTCTCCGTACGTGGCGCGCAGCCAGTCGCGGAACGCGTCGGCCGAGGTCGCGCACCAGCAGTGAGGGTTGCCGTTTGCGTACTCGTTGTTGATGTGCCACATCACCACGGCTGGGTGTTCGCCGTAGCGTTCGGCGAGGCGGCGGGTGACCAGCGCGGCGCGTTCCCGATAGGCCGGTGACGATGGGCAGTACGCCTGACGGGAGCCGGGCGCGAGCGTTCGCCCGTCGGCTGTGACAGGCAGCGATTCGGGGTGAGCGTGGGAGAACCACAGCGGCGGTGCCGCGGTGGGAGTGGCCAGGTCGACGGCGATGCCCGACTCGTGCAGGAGCGCGATGATCTCGTCCAGGCCGGAGAAGTCGAAGGCGTCCGGTCCGGGTTCGATCCAGGACCAGGCGAAGACACCGAGGGTCACCAGGTTGACGTTGGCCTCGCGCATCAGGCGGACATCGTCCTCCCAGGTGGCTCTGTCCCACTGCTCCGGGTTGTAGTCGGCACCGTAGGCGGGGCGCGGGATTCGGCTCCATGCGAGGTGCGGGTGGTCGGATCGCGGCATGGCGAAGCTCCTGAGCTCTGAGCTACGAGGTGTGGGGTCGATGGGGCAGCCGTCGGCGCGGGCGGGCCGAGGTGGGGGACCGATGGGGAACCCGCTTGTCCACGAGAACGTGCGGGATCGGACGATTGGACGTCAGCGGGGAGAGGCAGGCATGCACGACGTCCCGTCGTGATGCGCAATGCGGAAGCTGGGAGGCGGCAGTTGACGCTGCGCACCGGAAGCGCGTTCAACTTAGGCTGGCCGCACGGGGGTGTCAATGCGGGCGCACGTGCCGGCAGCGGCCCTTCAGAACGGTCTCTCGACGTCAAGCGGCCCTGCGATCAGCACGGTTGACCAACTGATCGCTCACGTCACCGCCAACAACCCTCCGTTGAGCTGTCCGTAGTGGATCAGTGTCCTAAAAACCTCTTCACGTCACACTCTTGACGCACTCTCGTAACGTCCGTACGTTCCCTGGTCATACGTAGAAGCAGAGGCCCGGGAGCCCTTCCTGCTATTGCTCATACGTATGAGCACGTCTTTTTGCGTCCTGCACCGCCCTCACGAGGAGCCAGGAGTCAGCCATGTCCACCAGAAGAGCCTTCATCGTGCGGGCCGCCGCGTCGGCCGTGGCCGTACCACTGGGAGCGAGCGCCTGCACGGCCGGGACGGGCGCCGGCGGAGCCGGGACGAGCGGCAAGGGCGCGCAGGCGCTCGTGTTCGGCAAGACCGACGGCGGGACGATGTTCGTCCGCAACTACAACATGTTCGGCCCCGCCACCCAGAAGTCCCCCAACAGCGAGTTGATCTACGAGCCGTTGGCGCGGATCGACTACAGCGACGGTGCGAAGGTCAAGCCCTGGCTGGCCAAGAGCCTGGAGTTCGACGAGTCCGGCACCACGCTCACGGTGAAGCTGCGCGACGATGTGAAGTTCTCGGACGGCAAGCCGATGACCGCCGACGACGTGGTGTTCTCGCTGGGCATCCCGCTGAAGGACTCCTCGTTCAACACCGGTGGCACCACCTACGAGCGCGTCGCCAAGAAGGACGCCACGACCGTCACCCTCCACTGGAAGCAGCCGGCCTTCAGTGAACTGGGTCAGCTCGCCTCGATCCAGGTTCCGATGGTGCCCAAGCACATCTGGGCGGGGAAGGACCTCAAGAGCTGGACCAATCCCGATCCGGTGGGCACCGGCCCCTTCACCCTGGAGCGGTTCGCAGCTCAGCAGGTGACCCTCCGCGCCAGGGACGACTATTGGGGCGGCAAGTTCGCCCTGAAGGAGCTCAAAGTCGTCCCGACCAGTGGCGACGCCGTGCAGGCGCAACTGCTGCGCGGTGACGTGGACTGGGCGCTCATCGCCTGGAACGGCGCGGAGAAGGAGTATGAGGCGAAGGATCCCAAGCGCCACCTGTATCAGAAGTACGCAACCGGTGGCACCTACGCTCTCTTCTTCAACACCGCTCAGGCTCCCTTCGACAATGTCCATCTGCGGCGGGCGCTGGCGATGACGATTCCGCGCAAGGACATCGTCACCATGCTTCAGCGTCCCGGTACGGAGGCGGGTCCCACGGGACTGGTCGACGAGGTCTTCGGCGATGTGATCCTGCCCGAGTACCGCCACAAGGTGCAGCCGGTGGACGCCGCCGGAGCGCAGAAGGAACTGGCGCTGAGCGGCTTCAAGGTCCAGGGGGGCAAGCTGGTCAAGGACGGCAAGTCCTACGCTCCGAAGCTCTCGTTCAACCAGGACTACGGCTGGGACCCGTACGCCAACAGCATGATCCGCAGCTGGCAGAAGCACCTCGGAATCACGGTGAAGCCGGTCGGTGCCCCCGGTGCCAACCTGTACGAGCAGCAGCAGGCCGGCGACTTCGACCTCACCATCAACTTCACGCTCGGCGGCGGCGTCGGCGGCATCTACAGTGGGCTGAGCGGCCGGGCCTACCGCCCGCTGGGGGAGAAGGCCGCCACCAACTACGGGCGCTGGAAGGACCAGGCCACCGATGCGGCGCTCGGCAAGCTGCTGGGGTCGAACGAGCCCGCGGTGACGAAGAGCGCCGGGGAGGAGCTCCAGAAGATCGTCGCGCAGCAGGTTCCGTACAGCCCCATCTACAACAGCTACTGGTTCATCGCCATCAACGCCTCGCACTGGGAAGGCTGGCCCACCCCCGAGCACTTCTCCCACGTGCCGTTCCCGGGCCTGGGGCCCGACACCACGCTGACCCTGATGAACCTGAAGCAGGCCGGCAAGTGACTGCGGCGACCGTGTCCGCCGCGCATGCCGCGCGCCCGGCCAGGGTGCCCCGCCGCTGGCGGTTCCTGGGGCGTCGCCTCGGCTTCTATCTGGCCGCCGCCTGGTCGGCGATCACCCTGAACTTCTTTCTGCCCCGGTTGATGCCGGGCGACCCGTCGGCCGGCATCGTCGACAAGTTGCAGCGGGTCAGTGGTCAGCAGGTGTCGCCGAGCGCCCTGGAGTCGATCCAGAAGGTCCTCGGCGAGCCGGATGCCAATATGGGCCGCCAGTACCTCGAGTACCTGGGCCAGCTGGCGCACTTCAACCTCGGTGTCTCGGTCAGCAACTACCCCGTGCCCGTGAGCGACCTGCTGTGGCAGGGCCTGCCCTGGACCCTGCTGCTGGTCGGCTCGACCACGGTGATCGCGTTCGTGCTGGGCACCGGCATCGGCGCCGTGGCCGGCTGGAAGGCCGGCGGCCGCTTCGACACGGTGGTCACCCCCCTCACCACATTCGTCTCGGCCATCCCGTACTTCTGGATGGCGCTGCTGGGGCTGTGGCTCTTCGCCTTCCAGCTGGGCTGGTTCCCGCTGTCCGGCGGATACGACGCCGACCTTTCGATCGGCTTCTCCCCGTCATTCGTCCTGAGCGTGCTGCACTACGGGGCGCTGCCCGCCGCCACCATCGTCTTCTCCGCCTTCGGCGGCTGGCTGCTCGGCATGCGCAACATGACGGTGACCACCGTCCGGGAGGACTACATCCTGCTCGCCCAGGCCAAGGGCCTGTCCGGCCGCCGGGTCATGCTCCGCTACGCGGCCCGCAACGCCGTCCTGCCGAACTTCACCGGCTTCGCCCTCGCCCTCGGCCATGTCGTCGGCGGTGCCCTGCTCACCGAGGTCGTCTTCAACTACCCGGGCATCGGCTATCTGCTCTACACCTCGCTCCAGCAGCGCGACTACCCGGTGATGCAGGGGGTCTTCTTCCTCATCATGCTGACCGTCCTGCTGGCCAACCTGCTGGCCGACTCGGTGTACGCCCTGCTCGACCCGCGCATCAGAGAAGGAGGGTGACGGGCGTTGAGCACCACATTCCTGACCAGCTGGAAGGTCCGCATCGGCCTCGGCATCCTGGCCTTCTTCTGCCTGCTGGCCCTGTTCGGCCCCTGGGTGGTGGACACCCTGCTGGGTCTCGACCCGCGCGCCAACGACATCAGTGTCATCGCCCAGCCTCCCAGCGGTGAACACCTGCTGGGGACCAATCAGTTCGGGCAGGACATCCTCGCGCAGATCGTCGAGGGCGCCCGCGGCTCGATGTACGTCGGGCTGGTCGGCGCGGTGGTCGGCACGGCGATGGCCATCCTGGTCGGTGTACCCGCCGGGTACTACGGCGGCCGGGTGGACGCCGCCCTGAACTTCCTCACGAACCTGTTCCTCGTCATGCCGGTGCTGCCGCTGATCCTGATCGTGGCCGGTTATCTGGAGGGCACCGGGCTGACCACCATCGCCCTGATCATCGGTTTCTTCGGCTGGTCCGGCGGGGCGCGCACCCTGCGCGCTCAGGCGCTCTCCATCGCCAACCGTGACTTCGTACGGGCCATGCGCATGCTCGGCGAACGCGGCCGCCGACTGGTGTTCGCCGAAGTACTGCCCCATCTGACCGGGCTCATCGCGTCGATGTTCCTGCACGCGATGATCGGCGCGGTGATGGCCGAGGCCGGACTCGCCTTCCTCGGCATCTCCGACTCCTCGGCGATCAGCTGGGGGACGATGATCCAGTCGGCGCAGCAGCAGAGCGCCGTCCTGCGCGGCCTGTGGTGGTGGTTCGTCCCGCCCGGCCTGTGCATCGCCCTGATCGGTACGGCGTCGGCCCTGGTCAACTTTGGCGTCGACGAACTCGCCAACCCCAAGCTGCGGGCCGCCCGTCCGGCGTCGGTCCGGCGCGCCAAGCGGCTGGCGCGAGCCGGAAGCGGGGCGTGATCACCGTGTGTGCCCCGCCACCGCCTCCCATGACCTCGCGCACCACGACTTCTCGGCCCGGAGGGGGATTCCGATGACCGTACAGGTTGAGCAGCACAGGCCGTCCGTGGCCGCGGCCGGGCAGGCCGTTCTGGAGGTCCGCGGCCTGACTGTCGAGTACGCCACGCGCAGCGTCCCCGTGCGCGCCTGCTCCGATGTCTCCTTCACCCTGCGCCGAGGCGAGATCCTCGGGGTCGCGGGGGAGTCGGGCTCGGGGAAGTCCACTCTGATCACCGCTCTGACCCGGCTCCAGCGCCCGCCCGCCGTCACCACCGCCGGGGAGATCCTCTTCCACGGCCGGGACGGCGCCCCGCCCGTCGACCTCGTCGCGCTCGACGGCAAGCAGTTGCGTCGCTACCGGTGGACGGCGCTGTCCATCGTGCTCCAGTCGGCGATGGACGCGCTGAATCCGGTGATGCGGATCGGCGCCCAGTTCGCCGACGTCCTGCGGGCCCGCGACCGCTCGATGAACAAGCAGGACGCCTGGGCGCGGGCCGCGGAGCTGCTCGCCCTGGTCGGGATCTCCGCCGACCGGGTCCGGGACTATCCGCACCAGCTCTCCGGCGGGATGCGCCAGCGCGCCGCCATCGCCCTGGCCCTGGCCTGTGGTCCCGAACTGGTGGTGATGGACGAGCCGACGACGGCCGTCGACGTCGTCATGCAGCGACAGATCCTCGCTCAAGTACTGCGTCTGCGACGTGAGTTGGGCTTCGCGGTCATCTTTGTCACGCACGACCTGTCGCTGCTGCTGGAGCTGGCGGATCGCATCGCCATCATGTACGCCGGCCGCATCGTCGAGGTGGGCGGGGCGGCGGCCCTCTACAGCGCGCCGAAGCACCCCTACACCCAGGGCCTGCGGGACTCCTTCCCGCCGTTGCGCGCCCCGCTGCGCACCCTGCGGGGCATCCCCGGCACCCCGCCCGACCTGGCCCGCCCACCATCGGGCTGCCCGTTCCATCCGCGCTGCGCGCGGCGGACGGAGGGCTGCGACGAGCGGCTGCCCGCACTGCTGCCCGTGGGGCCGGAACCAGGGCACGAGGCCGCGTGCCTGCTGAACGAGACCGACGGCGAGACGGGAGGGCAGAACCGGTGAGCAACCCCCTACGCGAGGCGACATCCTCGGCAGGCCGGCGGGCGGCGCGGGTGCCCAAGGCGCCCGCGGAGACGGAGACGGAATACGTCCTGGAAGCACGGAATGTCTCCAAGCACTTCACCGTCCGCGGTCCGCTCGGCCGCACCTCGGTCGTCCGTGCCGTCGAGGACGCCACCGTCCGCCTCAAGCCCGGTCAGATACTGGCGCTGGTGGGGGAGAGCGGCAGCGGCAAGACGACCCTGGCCCGGATACTGGCCCGCTTCCACGAACCGACGCAGGGCGAGATCGCCCTGCGCGGCGAGCCCGTGAACGGCAGCCGGCGGGCACAGCGCTCCTACCACTCCGAGGTGCAGCTGATCTTCCAGGACCCCTTCGGGTCGCTGAACCCGCTGCACCGCGTCCGCTACAACCTCGACCGGGCGTTGCGCCTGCACCAGCCCCACCTCACCGCCACCGGGCGCCGGCAGCGGATCACCGAGCTGCTGGAGCGGGTCAGCCTCACCCCGGCCGAGGACTTCGCGGCGAAGTTCCCGCACGAGCTCTCCGGCGGGCAGCGTCAGCGCGTCGTGATCGCCCGCGCGCTCGCCGTGGAGCCCAAGGTCCTGCTCGGCGACGAGCCGATCTCCATGCTGGACGTGTCGATCCGGCTGGAGATGCTCAATCTGCTCCAGCGGCTGCGGACCGAGGACGGACTCGCACTGCTGTACATCACACACGACATTGCCAGTGCCCGCTATCTGTGCGATGAGATCGCCGTGATGTACGCCGGGCAGATGGTGGAATCCGGCCCCAAAGAGGATGTGATCGCGTCACCGCAGCACCCGTACACCAAACTCCTCATAGAGTCCTCCCCGGACCCCGAGCGGGGAGTGGGCGACCGCGACGCGCTCTTCGCGGGCGCCGACGAGCTGGGTGAGCCGCCCAGCCTGATCGACCCGCCGGCAGGCTGCCGTTTCCACCCCCGCTGCCCGTTCGCGATGGAAGAGTGCGTCACCGATGCGCCGCCGCGCACCGAGCTGGGCGACGGGCACTGGGCGACGTGCTGGCTGCACGTCAAGGGCCGGGCCCGGGAACTGGCCGAGACGACACACGCCGCGGCCACCACAGCCCGGCGGGAGACGCTGCGAGGAGCATCGTGACAGGACGACGGCGCGACAAGGCGCCCAACCAGGCGGACGTGGCTCGGCTGGCAGGCGTGTCCCAGTCAGCGGTGTCCCGGGTGATCAGCGGCAACGCGGCGACGGCGCGGATCCCGGAGGAAACCCGGCAGCGAGTCTTCGAAGCGGTGCGCGAGCTGGGATACGTTGCCAACCCCGCCGCCCGGGCCATGCGCAAGAAGCGGAACAACCTGCTGGGCGTGCACACCTTCGAGCGCGTCTTCCCCCGCGCACACGAGGACTTCTACTTCGAGTTCCTGCTCGGGATCGAGGAGCGGGCCGAGGAGACGGGCTTCGACCTGGTGCTGTTCACCTCCACCGGGTCCGGCAACGACGGCGGACGGAAGGTCTACCGGAACGGCACCAATCGGCTCAACCTGGCCGACGCCAGCATTCTGCTCGGTGTCTCCACCGACCGCGGCGAGTTGGCCCGGCTCTGGTACGAGGGCTATCCCTTTCTCCACATCGGCCGCCGTGAGGTGCCCGGCGCGGAGATCCCGCAGATCATCCCCGACTACCGGTCGGCGAGCGGGCAGATCGTGCAACGGCTCGCGGAACACGGCCACCGGCGGTTCGGCTACGTACGCGAGTGGATGGAAATGGAGCCGTACGAGGACCGCCGCGCAGGCTACGCGGAGGCCGTCCAGCGGCTCGGCCTGACGGACACCTCCCCAGGTTTCCATGGCACACCGGACATCGAGGGCTCCTGGCTCGACGAGGTCGCGCGTGGCGCGGTGACCGCGATTGTGGCGGAGAGTGTGCGGCTCGCGGAGTCGCTGCGCGAGCAACTGGGGGCCCGTGGGCGGAAGATTCCCGATGACGTGTCCGTCGCCGTGCTGGAGCGGGCGCCCGCGGACCTGTCCGGGCAGTGGGACTCCCTGGTGATTCCCCGCATCGAGATCGGGCGCCTCGCGGTGGACCGGCTCCAGGCCACGCTCGACGACCCCGAGCAGCGGACGGGGAGCCTGCTGGTGCCGTGTCCGCTGATCAGGGGCACCACCATCGCGGCGGTGAGCGAGTAGGGCCGAACGCCCGGGGTCGCCGGACGAGCCGAGAGATGAGCGGCGCCGTCCGTAGGTCCCGGCCTGTCCTGAAACCCGGCGGACGGCGGGCGGGAGCCGCCCGCACACCGTCTCTCCACGGATACCCGAACCTAACCCACACCCACCGGCGAGGCCGGCCCTTCGGGTACGCCCCCGAACTGGCCACTTCGACCGGCAGAAGGAGCCCCGAGCCCATGAGAGAAATACGAACCGAGTTCCTCGTCGTCGGCGGCGGACTCGGCGGCGTGGCCGCGGCGCTCACCGCCGCCCGGCTCGGCCGGACGGTGGTGCTCACCGAGGCCACCGACTGGCTCGGCGGACAGCTCACCGCACAGGCCGTGCCGCCCGACGAGCATCCCTGGATCGAGGGCCCGGCCGCGCCACCCGGCTACGCCGAACTCCGGCGTCGCGTACGCGACTACTATCGCCGGAACTACCCCCTCAGACCGGAGGCCGCGCAGGACCCGCTCCTCGACCCGGGACTCGGCATCGTGAGCCGGATGTGCCACGAACCGCGGGTGGCCGTGGCCGTCATCGAGGAGATGCTCGCCCCGTGGCGGTCCTCCGGTGCGATAACCGTCCTCACCGGGTACGAGCCCGTCGCCGCACACACCGACGGCGACCGCGTCGAGGCGGTCACGCTGACCGACCGGTACGACGGACACGAGATCACCGTCCACGCCTCCTACGTCGCCGACGCCACCGAACTCGGCGACCTGCTGGAACTGGCCAACGTGGAGCATGTCTTCGGCGCGGAGGGCCGCGACGAGACCGGGGAGCCGCACGCGCCCGACACCGCCGACCCCCTCGACCAGCAGGCCGTGTCCTGGTGCTTCGCCCTGGAGCACCGGCCCGGCGAGGACCATGTGATCGACCGGCCCGCCTCCTACGACCACTGGCGCACCACCGTCGCCCCGTTCTGGCCCGGCCCGCAACTCTCCTTCACCGACATCGTCCCGATCACCCTCCAGCAGCGCACCTGGCCGCTGATGGGAGGCGGCCGGGAGGCCGGCGAGCACTTCGGCCTGTGGGAGTTCCGCCGCATCCTGGCCCGCGAGCAACTGGCTGCTGAAGCCTCCGGCTCCGACCTCACCGTCGTCAACTGGCCCCAGATCGACTACTGGGAGGCGCCGTTACTGGGCGTCGACGCCGAGCAGCGGCAGGCGGCGCTCGCGGCCAGCCGCGACCTGTCGCTGTCCTTCCTGCACTGGTTGCAGACCGAGGCTCCTCGCCCCGACGGCGGCACCGGCTGGCCGGGGCTGCGTCTGCGGCCCGACGTCACCGGCACCCGTGACGGCCTGGCCAAGACGCCGTACATCCGCGAATCCCGGCGTATCCGGGCCGAGTTCACCGTCCTCGAACAGCACGTGGGCGTCGAGGCACGTCCGCCGGGCGCCGGAGGCGAGGTGTTCCACGACAGCGTGGGCCTCGGCAGCTACCGCATCGACCTGCATCCCAGCACCGCGGGCCGCACCTACATCGACATCGAGTCCTACCCCTTCCAGATCCCCCTGGGTGCCCTGATCCCCGTACGCGTCGACAACCTCCTGCCGGCCAACAAGAACATCGGCACCACGCACATCACCAACGGCTGCTACCGGCTGCACCCCGTGGAGTGGGCCATCGGCGAGGCCGTGGGGGCCCTCGCCGGGTTCTGCCTCGACCGGGCCCTGCCGCCCCGCAAGGTCCGCTCGGACCAGGCCCAGCTCGCCGACTACCAGCACCTGCTCGGCCAGACGCTCGGGATTCAACTGGCCTGGCCGGAGGAGATCCGCAGCCGAGCGCACCACTACTGAGGATCAGTCGCACCCCACGAGCCGTGATTCCGACGGCACGTTTGTCTCCCGCGTCCTCGGTCCCCTGACAGCCGGGGGCGCGGGCTCTATTCACACCTGAGAGGAATCCGCCATGAGCGGCCATGACCACCAGTCCCGTATCGAGGAACTCCTGGGGCAGATGACCGTCGACGAGAAGCTGGGCCAGCTACAGCAGCTGGCCTGGGCCTGGGGCACCGGTCCTGGCGGCGCCGACACGGAGCAGGCCGAGGCCGCCGCGCGCAAGGGACTGCTCGGCTCGGTGCTCAACATCGTCGGCGCCGAGACGAGCAACGCTCTCCAGCGCATCGCCGTGGAGGAGTCCCGCCTGGGCATTCCGCTGGTCTTCGGCCTGGACGTGATCCACGGCTACCACACCACGTTCCCGATCCCGCTCGCCCAGGCCGCCGCCTTCGACCCGGCGGTGACGGAGAAGGACGCCGAGGTCTCCGCGCGCGAGGCCCGCTCCAACGGCACCCACTGGACGTTCTCCCCGATGATGGACGTCACCCGGGAGCCGCGCTGGGGCCGGATCGCGGAGAGTATCGGTGAGGACCCGTATCTGACCGCCGGCTACGCGGTGGCCAAGGTGCGCGGCTACCAGGGCGCCGACCTGAGCGCGCCGGACCGGATCGCCGCCTGCGCCAAGCACTTCGTGGCCTACGGCGGCGCGGAGGGTGGCCGCGACTACAACACCGTCGACGTGTCCGAGCAGCGGCTGCGCAACCTCTACCTGCCGCCGTTCCGGGCCGCCGTCGACGCCGGCGCCGCCACGGTCATGGCGGCCTTCAACACCATCAGCGGCGTCCCGGCCCACGCCAACCCGCACACCCTGACGGACATCCTCAAGGAGGAGTGGGGCTTCGACGGCGTCGTGGTCAGCGACTGGACGGGCGTCCAGGAACTGATCCCGCACGGCAACGCGGCGAACGAGGCCGAGGCGGCACGGCGGTCCCTGACCGCCGGAGTGGACATGGAGATGGTCTCCACCACCTTCGTCGACCACGGCCGGGACCTGCTCGCCTCCGGGGCGCTGAGCCAGGAGCGGCTGGATGACGCCGTCGCCCGGGTGCTGCGCCTGAAACTGCGACTGGGCCTGTTCGAGAGCCCGTACGTCGAGGAGTCCGCGGCGCTGACGACGCCGACCCCCGAGGCGCGGGCCGCGGCGCGCGAGGTCGCCGGGCGCTGCATGGTGCTGCTGAAGAACGACAACAACGTCCTGCCCCTCGACGCGCAGGCCCTGCGCTCGCTCGCGGTCGTCGGCCCCTTCGCCGACTCCGGTGACCTGCTGGGCACCTGGACCCTGCCCGGCGCGCCCGCGGCGGTCCCGGTTCTTGCCGGCCTGCGCGCGGCACTGCCGGACACCGACATCCGCCACGCCGTCGGGGTGCCCTCGGACGGGTTCGACACCGGTGGCATTCCGGAGGCCGTGGCGGCTGCCGAGGCCGCCGACGCTGTCGTGCTCGTGGTGGGCGAACCGCCCGCGATCAGCGGAGAGGCGGCCGTACGCAGCGAACTCGGCCTGCCCGGCGCCCAGGAGGAGCTGATCGACGCGGTCGCCGCGGCCGGCAAGCCCTGCGTCGTGGTGCTCGTCGGCGGGCGCCCGCTCACGATCGGCGGCTGGGCGGACAAGGTGTCCGCGATCGTGATGGCCTGGCACCCGGGCATCGAGGCGGGCCCCGCCGTCACGGACGTCCTGACCGGAGCCGTGGTCCCGGGCGGCAAGCTGCCCGTGACCTTCCCGCGCACGGTCGGCCAGCTCCCGCTCTACTACAACCACGAGCGGACCGGCCGCCCCTCTGACCCGGCCGCGCCCGACGTGAAGTACGTGTCGAAGTACCTCGACCTCGCCGACGGACCGGAGTTCGCGTTCGGCCACGGCCTGAGCTACACCACCTTCTCGCTGGGCGACCCGGTGCTGAGCCGTGAACGGATCGGGGCGGAGGAGCTGGGGGCAGGCGCGACGGTGGAGGTGTCCGTCGTCGTCCGCAACAGCGGCGACCGCGAGGGCGACGAGGTGGTCCAGCTCTACGTCCAGGACCCCGCCGCGAGCATCGCCCAGCCGGTTCGCCGACTGCGTGGCTTCCGCAGGATCCGGCTGGCGGCGGGGGAGGAGCGGGAAGTGCGCTTCACCCTGGGCGCGGATGACGTCGGCTTCTGGACCAATGACCCGGCCGGAGTCTTCACGGTGGAGCCGGGCGAGATCCACATCCACACGGGCAACAGCTCACAGACCCGCGCCCGGCGCACCCTCCTGATCACCTGACCGCCGGCGGGGCGGTCTGTCGTCCGGTCGAAGGGAGTGATGCAGCGAGTCGGTACATCGCGTCCGACGCCACGTCGGCTGCGCCGTGCGTGGTGCGTCGGACATGCCTCATCCACGAGTCGTCATCTGCGTGTCCGTGCGTCGTCATGGTCACTCAGTGGGGAGTAAGCATGAGAGCAAGAATGTGTGCAGCAGTGGTGGCCCAGGGAATGCTGGGCCTGCTGCTGGCGGGTGCCGCAACCGGGACCGCGCACGCCGCCACCACCACGTACTATGTGTCGACGTTCGGCAGTGACAGCAACAGCGGAACGTCGCCGGACCAAGCATGGAAGTCGGTCGGCAAGGTCAACGGATTCGCCTTCCCGCAGGGCAGTACCGTGGCGTTCCAGGGCCAGGAGTGGTTCTCCGGCTGCCTGGTCTTCAACTCGACGAACGTGCCGGTGTCGTCGGCGTCCACGCCGTTCAAGGTGACGTCGTACGGCACCGGAAAGGCCACGCTGAAGTCCACCTGCACGGGGGAGTACTCGGCGGCGGTCACCGCCGATGCCGTGAGCGGCTTCGAGCTGAACAATCTGACGCTGGTCAACGGCACCACGACCGCGGCCGGTGTGCTGCTCCAGAACCAGAAGTCGTCGACGGCGACCAAGGGCCTGAAGGTGACGGGTTCGGACATCTCCGGGTTCGCGACGCCCAGTGGCAGCAGCAGTACCTTCGGCGGACAGATCATGGTCCTGGGCTACGCGGTCAACGGCAACAGCGGACCGTTGGACGATGTGCAGATCCTCGACAACAAGCTGCACGGTTCCAGCGTGACCTCGACCGCCGGCCCCGGCCTCTACGGTTGGGGCTCGGGGGTGAACATCACCAATGTCCGGGTCGCCGGCAACTCCGTCTACAACCTGGGTATGTCCCCCCAGAGCGTCGGGGCCGGGCTGACCGGGAACGGCTGGAACGGCGCGGTCATCGAGCGCAACGTGGTCCATGACATCGGGGCGAACGTCACCTCGTGCGGCGGGGCCAGCGGCATCATGACGTACACCTCCAATGATGTGACGATCCGCCACAACGAGGTGTACAACGTGCAGCCGTCGCCGGCGTACACCGCCGGCTGCGACTGGGACGGCATCGACCTCGACGGCGGCACCACGAACTCGGTGGTGGAGTACAACTACACCCACGACAACGCGGGCAGCGGCTACCTGGCCTACACCTCGACCGCCAGTTCGAGGGTGTGGGGGCCGAACACCTACCGTTACAACATCTCCGAGAACGACGACTGGGCGAACGCCCAGGGCGGCCTGTTCGACGTGGTGCCCAGCGCTCCGAAGAACGCTCTGTCGATCTACGGCAACACCTTCTTCACCAACAAGGACCAAAGTGCCAACAAGAAGGCCGGCGCGAGCGCGTGCTTCCTGTTCGGCTATGCCTCGGGCACATGGGCCAGCGGTTCGCAGATCAAGGACAACATCTGCCACATGGCCAACAAGGGCACGTACGGCAAGACCGGCCAGATGTACTACAACCCGTACGGGCAGACCGGCATGACCCTGTCGAACAACCTGTACTACGGCACGAACACCGGCGGTTGGCGCTGGAGCGGCACGACCTACGCCGACTTCGCCGCATGGAAGGCAACGGGGCTCGAGTCGGGCGCGGTGTGGGGTGACCCGCTGTTCACCTCGCCCGGCGGAGGCGGCACCTGCTCGTGGTCTCCGACCTCGGGCACAGGGCCGCAGCCGTGTCCGCAGGCCTACACGCTCAAGTCGGGTTCCCCGGCCCTCGGAGCGGGAACGGCCGTGTCCGGCAACGGCGGTGTGGACTACTACGGGGCCACCATCCCCAGCCCGCCGAACATCGGGGCCGATGCCTCATAGGCCCTGACTGACCCGCACTGGCGATCGGCACCGGTCTCCCACGCCCACGGCGAGGGAAACCGGTGCCGATGTCATGCCAGGTGCTTGGCGAAGAACTCCGTCGTGGCCGCACGCAGCGCCTGTGCCTCGACGTCCTCCCCGTCATAGGGGAAGTGGCCGGCTTGCAGGACGTGCAGTTCACGCGGGTCCGAGAGAGCGTTGTACACCGCGAACTGGCCCGGCGGCGGCACGACCGGATCGAAGAGGGCGGGGGCGGCAAGCACCGGGATGTCCATCCGTGTCGCCGCGGTGGCCGCGTCGTAGTAGGCGAGGACATCGACGACGCCGGGGTGTTCTCGGTGGTGGCGACGCACGGCCTCGCCGCTGCCGACGCAGGGAAGCGTCAGGCGCAGTGGGTGGTTGCCGAAGGTGGGGACCCGTAGCTGTGCCGCCGCGAAGCGCTCGTCCCACGGCAGCCCGAGGGCGCCAAGACCGCCGCCGAAGCTCTCCCCGAGGTACCCGAGTCCGCGGCCGGCGAGCGCCGGGACCAGCTCGGTGAGTGCCGAGGCCGCGCACCACAGGTCCGCGACACAGTCGCCGATGACATAGCCGTCACGTGAGTCGATGCCGTGCAGCACATGGTCGTCGGCGACGCTCGGCACGCCCGGAAGCAGTCCCTTGCTCGGCATGCCGGTCACGCACGGCAGGATCGCCGCCGAGGCGGGCAGGGGCAGCGGGATGTCCTGGCCGACCTGGGCCCGGCCGCCGTAGCCATGGCCGATGACGAAACCGTGGCGCACCGATGCCACGTCGACAGGGAAGACCAGCCAGCCGCCGCGCCGGCCGCGTGTCGACGCGTAGGACACGTCGAAGATCCGCACACCATCGCGCTCTTCCACGAGTGCGCCGATGCGCGACTCCGGCTCGACCCGGCGGGCTTCCTCGTATCTGTCGCGCCAGAACCTGTCGAAGTCGGCGGGGGCGGCCGGTGCCGCAATCCCCAGCAGTTCGTCGAGCGCTCGGCCGTAGGACGGATCGAATGGAAAGTCGTGTGCGAAGCGCGGCATACGGTGATCGTAGATCACCCTCGACAACATGGGCGCAGCCAACGAATTCGCTCAGCGGCAGGTCCAGACGGTCGGCTCGTCCCGGCCACCGGGAATCTTCCAGCTCTGGCCGGCGATCGTGCCGTCGTCACTGGAAACCGTGAGTTCAAGCCCGCGATCGGGGGCGTAGCTCAATGTGGAACCGGGCGTCGTCAGCTGCCACACGCCGAATTCGTGCCAGCTCGGATCATCGGTGCGACCGACGATCTGACCGTCGCGGTTGATGCCCCGGACATCCTCGCCCCGCTCCACAACGCGCGGCTGTCCGTCGCGATCCCACAGTACGCTTCGCCCGTCGTCACCGGAATCGTAGGAGACCTGGCCGATGACACGGCCGTTCGATATTCCGCGCGTGATGACGTCATAAGCTCCGTCGGGCAGGGGCAGTTGGCGCGCCTCGCCGTTCTTCCACAGATATGGCACCCGGTCGCCGTCGAAGTCCGCCTCGACCAGCACGGTGCCGTCCTGGTCGATGCCGGTGGCGATAGCCTCCGTGTCGGGCGATCCGGTCAGTTCCACCACGGTTCCGGGCTTGTCGGCGGGCCAGATGACCGGATGCCAGTACAGCGCGTCGCCGTCCGCCGTCCCGACGGCGCCGACGATATCACCGTGGTCGTTGACGCCTTCCGCCGTCGAAGCATAGGCATCGGGCAGTTCGGGCAGGCGCTCCAGTTTGCCGTTGCGCGAGCGGACGGCGCCGGGAAGTCCGTCAGCCTCCCGGTAGGCGGCTCCGACGACCGTCCCGGCGTCGTTCACCCCTGCGACGTTGACCCAGTTCTGGTATTCGGGATCGTCCAGGTTGCCGTAGTCGGTGAATTCTCCGTTTTTCCACAGCACGGCGCGGCCGCCCTGTGCGGAATTCGCGCCATAAGAAATCGTGCCCGCGTAACCACCACTTCCGTCAGCCGCGGCCACGTCGCCGGTGAGCGCGCCGGCGGGCAGCGGCAGGATGGCCGGTGTCCACGCGCAGGCCCTCGGCTCGGCAGCGGCGGTGGGTGCCACGGCGCCGACCAACGACGCCATCAGCGCCGCCGAAAACAGGACGCGAGCGCTGCCAGGTGTGCGTCTCATCATTCTCTCCGGTTTGTGGTGATTCGAAGACTCCGGGCAGCGTGGTGCCCGTCGCCGCCCCCGCACACTGTGTGACGGAGCGGGGGCAAGGGCAACGTCTTTCGTCCCTGCCTGAAATAGCGTGCCCGGGCGGCGCGGATCGTCCTCGAGGTAGCCGGAGAGACCCTCGTCATCGTCGGTGTTGGCGCGCTGCGGACCTGGCAGGTCCTCGCGCACGGCGTCGGTGCAGGGGGCTACGGGGAGCAGCTGCCGTCAGCAACTGCCGTCCGAGACTCGTAGGCCCTTGTTGGCGCCGGCCGTCGTGCTGACGACGCTCGGCACGCAACTGGCCGCGTCGAGACTGTAGGAGTACGGGATGGTGACGGTGGTGTTGGACTTCGGGTCGGGGCCGGCCGGGTTGTTCTCGGTGCCGGGGCTGGACCATGTCACGTTGTCGTAGATGTTGCCGCTGACCTGCCAGTAGCCGGCCGCGTCGGTGTAGAAGGTGCCGAGGACGTCCTTGGAGTCCTCGAAGTAGTTGTTGTCCACCTTGGCGCGGGCTCCGGCGCGGGAGTTGATACCGGATTCGTTGAGGCCGACGTAGTGGTTGTTGTAGATGTGGGCGATGCCGCCGCGCAGCAGCGGCGTGCGGGAGTCGATGTTCTGGTACAGGTTGTGGTGGTAGGTGATGTAGCCGTTCGACGTGTCGCTCTCGCTGGATCCGACGAGCCCACCGCGGCCGGAGTTGCGCAGGATGCTGTAGGACAGCGTGACGTACTGGGTGTTGTTCTTCAGGTCGAAGAGGCCGTCGTAGCCCTCCGACTCCCCGCCTGACGCCTCCAGGGTGGTGTGGTCCACCCAGACGTTGCGGACGTTGCTCTCCATGCCGATGGCGTCACCGCCGTTGGAGGTGGGGGAGCCCGACTTCTTGACGTTCCGGACGGTCACGTTCTGGATGATGATGTTGCTGGCGTTGCGGATGTGGATGCCCAGCTGGTCGAAGACGGCTCCGCTGCCGACCCCGATGATCGTGACGTTGCTGATCTCCTTGAGCTCGATCTTGTCGTCGGCGGTGTTGCAGCTGTCGCCCGACACCTTGCTGGTGTTGCCGTGGTTGACGGTGCCCTCGACCTGGATGGTGATGGGTGTGCTGCTGCTGGCCCGGTTGCACAGTGCCTCATGGATCGCGGTTCCCGTGGTGGCCCGCACCGTCTGCCCGCCCGCTCCGCCGGTGGTGCCGCCGTTCTGGGTGGCGTAGCCGGTGGCGCTGCCGGTCGCGGCCGACGCCTCTGGCGTCGGCAGAACCGCGCCGGTCGCGGCGGCGGCCGCAAGGGCCGTCGTGGCCAGTGCGACGTGGAGCCGCGCTGCTCGTGATCGTTTCATCCTCGGCCTGCCCTTTCGTCGTCGAACGCAGGTGATGTGCTGCCTGCCGGACACCCCTCGCGGTACGGCCATTGAGGCGCGGATGCGGCTCCTGCGCCGGGTGAATGGCGGTTCCCGCAGGTGCTTCCACACGTACAGAAAGCGCTTTCCGTGCGGGAGGCTAGGGCGGTACCCGTGAAACGGCAAGGCTTTGCGCAGGCGAGGTTCGCCGGCGGCCCTCGGGCCGGCGCCCGTCAGGCCGGCGGCCCGACGGGCGCTGTCAGCCGGCCAGTTCGCCGAGGAGCGCCCAGGTGCGTCGGCGGTCCGCTTCTCCCGCGATCTCGGTGCTCGAGAACACCACCTCGGTGGCGCCGGCGTCGCGGTACCGCCGTACCTCGGCTTCGACGGTCTTCTCGTCGCCGATCACGGCCACGTCGGCAGCACGCCGGTGGCCGGAGCGTTCGATGACCCGCGCGTAGGACGGGATCTGTTCGTAGAACGCGAGGCTCTCGGTGGCCTTCGCCCGCACCGCGTCCACATCGTCCGTGACCACGCCGGGCACCAGGGCCACGATCCGGGGTGCGGGACGGCCGGCGGCCTCGGCCGCGGCGGTGAGAGCGGGAACGATGTGTTCCGCCAAGGCGCGCGGCCCCGCCAGATAGGGCAGGATCCCGTCCGCCAACTCACCGCTGACCCGGAGCGCCTGCGGCCCCATCGCGGCGACCAGCAAGGGGACCCCGCTCTCGGCGCCCGGTACGCGCGCCGGGATCGGGGTGGTGGCGGTGAGCAGCTCACCGTGGAAGTCGGCCGTGCCGTTCTGCGTCAACTGCCGCAGTGCGGTGATGAATTCACGCAGGCGAGCGATGGGGCGGTCGAAGGGCAGGCCGAAGCCGGTCTCCGTCAGCAGTTTCGTGCCCAGGGCCAGGCCCAGGTGGTAGCGGCCGTGTGTCGCGGCCTGGGCGGTCTGGGCCTGGCTGGAGACGAGCAGCGGGTGGCGTCCGAAGACGGGGATCGCGGAGGTGCCCACATGCAGTCCGGGTACCGCGCGCCCGACGAGCGCGGCGAGTTGGGGTGAGTCGGCGCCGAAGGTCTGGCCGAACCAGGCCGACCGCAGGCCGGCGGCCGCGGCCTCCTGGGCCAGCAGCACGGTGGCGTCGACCTGGTTCTGCGCGTCGGAGGCGTTGAGCGCTACTCCAATAGTCATGCCAGTCAGAACGGGCTCGGCCGAACCCGCATTCCGGTTCGTGTGTGACAGGTTTTTGTCAGTCATATGTACAGGGGCCGTGCCCGCCACGACCGCGCGTTCGCCGCAGCTGTACGCCTCGCACCGTCGAACACCCGGTGAAAATCGGCCAAGACGCCGCAGTTTCCCCAGTTTTCCTATCGATTTAGTAGGGAAATGTTGACGCCGGTCGCCAGGGCGGGTGAGCATGGTCTGCATGTCCGCCGGGCACCGCCCGCGGTGGGTTCTCATCCTCCTCGGCTCCGCAAGGAAGACCCCCATGACCACCGCACTACCTGCCCAGAAGACCGGACACGACCACTGGCTGCGCATAGCCCGGGAGATCGCGGACGATCTGGCCACGGACGCGGTCGACCGTGAGCAGGCCGGGAAACCACCGCTCGACGAGGTTGCGCGGCTGCGCGAGGCAGGGCTGCTCACGGTGCCGGCGCCGGCCGGACATGGCACGGGAGGCCCGGACTGGCGTACGGCCTACGCGGTCGTCCGGACGATCTCGGCGGCCGACGGGGCGATCGGCTACCTCCTCGGCTGCCACTACTTCCTCTCCTCCAGCGCCCGGTTCTTCGCCGGCCCCGCCCTCGCCACACGAGTCGAGCAGGAGTCCGCGGCGAGGCAGTGGTGCTGGGGAGGCGGTCTCGTTTCCTGCGGACCGCCTCCCCGGCTGACCCCCACCGCGCACGGCTATGTGCTGGACGGCCGGCAGAGTTGTGTCACCGGAGTCGGAATCGCCGATCGCCTGGTCGTCCGCGCCACTGGGTCCGGTAGCGGTGATCCCCTGGCCGTCCTCGTCGATCCCGCCCACCCCGGCGTCGTGTACGTCGACGACGAGGACACCTTCGGCCAGCGCCTGGCGGCCGGCGGCAGCGTGGAGTTCGACTCCGTACCGGTCACGGAAGACGACGTGCTCGGCTCCCTCTCCGCGGACGAGGGCGCACTGACCCCCTTCGCCGGCTTGGCAGCACCGACCGCACGCCTGGTGTCCGTGCAGTTCTGTCTCGGCGTCGCCGAGGGGCTGCTCGCCGAAGTGCGCGAGTACAGCAGGGTGGTGCACTCTTCCTGGCAGCTCTCCACGGAACAGTCCTGGCCTGGTGGTCCGTCGCGGGACCCGTACGTGCTGGGCGTGTACGGGGAACTGACCGTTGCCGCACGTTCCGCGTCCGCTCTCGCCGACCAGGCGGTCGAGGCCCTGGGGCGTGGCTTCGCGCGGGGCGAAGACCTCGACGACGACGAGTGCGCGGAGATCGCCGTACTCGCGAGTGTGGCCGAGTCCGCCGCCTCCCGGGCCGTGCAGGAGATCACCGGACGTGCCCTGGACGTCATCGGCGCGCGTGCCGCCCTCCTGCGGCATGGATTCGACCGCTTCTGGCGCAACGCCAGGACACACACCCTGCGCGAGCCCGTCGCCGACAGACTCCGCGAGGTCGGGGACTACTTCCTCAATGGTGCGCACCCTCCGTTCACCATCCCCTCCTGACGGCGTGCGCAGCCGGTAGCGGGGTGGGCGCGACAGTGGCGGATAATCTCGGCATGCAGATCTCGGCGAGGGCGGACTACGCGGTGCGTGCGGCGTTGGAGCTTGCGGCGGCAGGACACGACGCCTCGCTCAAAGCCGAGGCGATCGCGGCGGCGCAGGGCATTCCGCACAAGTTCCTGGAAGGCATCCTGGGTGATCTGCGCAGGGGCGGGCTGGTGACCAGCCGGCGCGGTGGGAACGGCGGCTACCGGCTGGCCCGCCCGGCGGACGAAATCGCCATCGCCGACGTGATCCGGGTGGCCGACGGACCGCTGGTGTCGGTGCGGGGCGTGCGCCCACCCCAGCTTTCCTACACCGGTCCCGCGGAGTCGCTGCTCCCGCTGTGGGTCGCGGTACGCGCCAATATCCGCAAGATTCTGGGCGAGGTCACGCTGGCCGACGTGGCCACCGCCACGTTGCCCGATGAGGTCCTGGTCCTTGCCGAGGACCCCGAGGCCTGGACGAACCCCCGGCCGACGCCCCTGTCCACCGACCCCTGATCTCCCGCCGCGGTCGTACTGCCGCCCGCCGGTGGGATCCGGCGGGCGGCAGTGTGCGATCACCGGTGTCCGGCGTCGCGGTCAGCGTGTCACTGGACGACCTTGAGCAGCTTGTTGGGGGAGCCCGAGCCGATACCGGACAGGACGCCCGGGGTGGCGCCGTTCACCAGCGCGCTCCCGACCTCGGAGGGAGAGGCGGTGGTGTGGCCGGAGAGATAGATCGCCGCGGCGCCGGACACATGCGGGGCGGCGAAGGAGGTGCCGGAGCCGGTGTAGGTGGCGGTGTCGGAGGTGTTCCAGCCGGCCGTGATGTTCGAGCCCGGCGCGAACAGGTCCACCACCGAACCGTAGTTGGAGTAGCTTGCCCTCGCGTCCGTGCTGGTGGTGGCGCCGACGGTGAGGGCGGTCGGTACCCGGGCGGGGGAGTAGTTGGCGGCGTTGGCCCCCGAGTTGCCGGCGGCGATGGAGTAGGTCACACCGGAGGCGATCGAGTTGCTGACGGCCGTGTCCAGGGAGGTGCTTGCGCCGCCGCCCAGCGATACGTTGGCGACGGACGGGCCGGAGTGGTTGGCGGTGATCCAGTCCACGCCCGCGATGACGCCGGCCGTGGTGCCGGACCCGTCGTTGCCGAGGACGCGTACCGCCACGATCTTCGCGTTCTTGGCCACGCCGTAGGTGCTGCCGGCGACGGTCGTGGCGACGTGCGTGCCGTGGCCGTAGCCGTCCTGCGCGGTGGTGTCGTTGTCCACGAAGTCATAGCCGTAGGACGCCCGGCCGCTGATCTGGGAGTGGGTGATCCGCACCCCGGTGTCCAGGACGTAGACGGTCACACCGCTGCCGGCGCTGTCCGGGTAGGTGTACGTGCCGCTCAGCGGCAGGTTGGTCTGGTCGACGCGGTCCAGGCCCCAGGGGGCGCCTGTCTGCGTCGCGTCGGCGTGGACCCTCCGGTCCTGTTCGACGGAGGCCACGGCCGGGTCGGCGGCGAGCCGTCTGGCCTCGGTGGGGCTGAGCTTGGCGGCGTAGCCGTTCAGCGCGGTGGTGAAGGTCCGCTCCACCGCGCCGCCGTAGCCGGATATGACCTCCTTGCCGCGGGCGGAGGCGGCCTTGAGGCCGGCCGTCTTCTTCAAGGTGACGATGTAGCTGCCGGGGACCGCGTCGGCGGCCCCGGCGTGCAGGACCGTGCCTTCGGCCGGTGCGGCGTGGGCGGGGAGCGTGGTGCCTGCTCCGATGCACGCGGCGGCGGCCGCCGTGGCGATTGCCGCGGCGATCCGCCGCTTGGTGGTACGCATCACTGCCATCGCGAGGGATTCCTCCTCGATCGGTGGCGCGCTGTGGTGCGTGCGCGCTCTACGGGGTGTGCGGGCTCGCACAGTTCACCGGGAGCGCACGGTTGCGCCCCCGGCCTGATGAGGATTTGCCGGGGCGCGAGCCACCGGCAAGGCATGCCATATGCATGACATGAACTCGCCATGGAAACCGGTGTGCCGTGGCGGGAGGCCACGCTCGCGTAACCCTGCGTACGTACAGGGCACACAATGGGGAAGGCGCCTTTGGCGACTGCGGTTGTTGACGTGCAAACGGGGCGCGGCTAGCGTCGCCGACATGCGGATCTCTTCGCGGTTCACCCAGCGGCGCCCTGTCGATCTGATGCGTGTCGCCACCGCGCTGTGTAGCTGACCGCCACTGCCACCGTCCCGCCCGCCCCGGCCGGCGTGCACACCCGCTCGGCGGACGCGGCCGGCCTTCTCCTCGGCAGGCGCATCGCGGCGCACAGACCGCACAACGCAGCGCTCCTGTACGGCATGGGGTGTGAGGCGCCACCACGAGGCGCCGCCCGGCCGCACATCGATCTGCGGCGCCTGGCCGGCGCGCTCTGTCGCGCCTGACCCACCCCCACCCCCCGCCTTCGGCCGGGGCCCCTCCCACCGCGCTCGCCGGCCGCCGTGCCGCCCCCCGCTCTTCACATGAGGGCCGGCGACCCCGTACGGACCTCAAGGAAGGCACCCACTCGTGTCCTCGACGCCCTCTTCCCCACTGCATCTCGCCGTCGCCCTCGACGGCACCGGATGGCACCCCGCCTCCTGGCGCGAGCCGGTGGCCCGCCCCCGGGACCTGTTCGCCGCCCGGTACTGGGCCGATCTGGTCGCCGAGGCCGAGCGCGGCCTGCTCGACTTCGTGACCTTCGAAGACGGCCTCGGCCTACAGTCCTCCCACCTCCTCGAGCCGGACGGTCGCACCGACCAGGTCCGTGGCCGCCTGGACGCCGTCCTTCTCGCGGCTCGCATCGCCCCGCTGACGCGGCACATAGGCCTGGTCCCGACCGCGGTGGTCACCCACACCGAGCCCTTCCACATCTCCAAGGCCATCGCCACCCTCGACTACGTCAGCACCGGCCGGGCGGGCCTGCGGGCACAGATCACCGCGCGCCCGAACGAGGCCGCCCACTTCGGCCGCCGCGCGATCCCCCACATCGACGCCTACGAGAGCCCGGCCGCGCAGGAGGTGGTGGCCGACCTCTTCGACGAGGCCGCCGACTACGTGGAGGTCGTCCGCAGGCTCTGGGACAGCTGGGAGGACGACGCGGAGATCCGGGACGCCGCCACCGGCCGTTTCATCGACCGCGACAAGCTGCACTACATCGACTTCGAGGGCAGGCACTTCAGCGTGAAGGGCCCGTCCATCACCCCACGCCCACCGCAGGGCCAGCCCGTCGTCAGCGCCCTCGCCCACTGGACCGTCCCGTACCGGCTGCTGGCCCGCCAGGCCGACATCGGCTACGTCACCCCGCGCGACGCCGATCACGCCCGCGCGATCGTCGCGGAGATCCGCGCCGAGCAGGAAGCGGCAGGCCGCGCCGACCAGCCCCTGCACATCTTCGGTGACCTGGTGGTCTTCCTCGACGACGACCCGGCCGCCGCGACGGCCCGGCGCGCACGCCTCGACGCCCTCGCCGGAACCCCGTACACCGGCGACGCCCGCATCTTCACCGGCGCCCCGGCCCAACTCGCCGACCTGCTGGAGGAGTGGCAGTCGGCCGGACTGAGCGGGTTCCGGCTGCGTCCCGCCGTCCTCGGCCACGACCTTGCGGCGATCACCCGCGGCCTGGTCCCCGAACTCCAGCGCCGGGGCGCCTTCCGCCGCGCCTACGAGGCCGACACCCTGCGCGGACTGCTGGGCCTGGCCCGCCCCGCCAACCGCTACGCCGCCGCCTGAGCACGAAGGAGACGTACGACCATGAGCAAGCCGCTGAAGCAGATCCACCTGGCAGCCCACTTCCCCGGCGTCAACAACACCACCGTGTGGAGCGACCCCGAGGCCGGCAGCCACATCGAGTTCAGCTCCTTCGTCCATTTCGCCCGCACCGCCGAACGTGCCAAGTTCGACTTCCTGTTCCTCGCCGAGGGACTGCGGCTGCGCGAACAGGACGGTGAGATCTACGACCTGGATGTCGTCGGCCGCCCCGACACCTTCACCGTCCTCGCCGCGCTCGCCGCCGTCACCGAGCATCTCGGCCTGACCGGCACCATCAACTCCACCTTCAACGAGCCCTACGAGGTCGCCCGCCAGTTCGCGAGCCTCGACCACCTCTCGGGTGGCCGCTCCGCCTGGAACGTGGTCACCTCCTGGGACGCCTTCACCGGCGAGAACTTCCGCCGTGGCGGCTTCCTCCCGCAGGACGAGCGCTACTCGCGCGCGAAGGAGTTCCTGGCCACCGCGGGCGAGCTCTTCGACTCCTGGCACGGCGACGAGATCCTCGCCGACCAGGCCACCGGCACCTTCCTGCGGGACGCGAAGGCCGGGGCCTTCGTCCACACCGGCCGCCACTTCGACATCCACGGCCGGTTCAACGTCCCGCGCTCCCCGCAGGGCCGCCCGGTCATCTTCCAGGCGGGCGACTCCGACGAGGGCCGCGAGTTCGCCGCTTCGAGCGCCGACGCGATCTTCAGCCGGCACGCCACCCTGAAGGAGGGCCAGGCCTTCTACGCGGACGTCAAGAGCCGGCTGGCCACCTACGGCCGCCGCCCCGACCAGCTTCTGATCCTGCCCGCCGCGACCTTCGTCCTCGGCGACACCGACGCCGAGGCCGAGGAACTGGCCAAGGAGGTGCGCCGCCAACAGGTCAGCGGGGCCACGGCCATCAAGCACCTGGAATTCGTCTGGAACCGGGACCTGTCCTCGTACGACCCCGACGGCCCGCTCCCCGACATCGACCCGGACCCTGGCGAGCACCACATCGCCCGCGGCCGGGCGCAGGTGCGCATGTACCGCGATCCGCTGGCCATCGCCCGCGCATGGCGGGAGCTCGCCACCGCCAACAACTGGTCCATCCGCGATCTCGTCATCGAGACCGGCAACCGGCAGAACTTCGTCGGCTCCCCGGCCACCGTCGCGAAGACCATCGACGACTTCGTCCAGGCGGACGCCGCCGACGGCTTCATCCTCGTCCCGCACATCACCCCCGGCGGCCTCGACGCTTTCGCCGACGACGTCGTCCCGCTGCTCCAGGAAAGGGGCGTCTTCCGCACCGAGTACGAGGGCCCGACCCTGCGTGACCACCTGGGCCTCGCCCACCCGGACGACGTACGCAGCGAGCGGGTGGCGTCGTGAAGCCAAGAGGTCCCTCTGCCCGGGGTCACCCCTCGTAGCGGGTCGCGAGGGTCCGTACCGTCTCGGCGATGCGGTCGCGGAGTTCCGCCGGTGCGACGACCACGACGTCGGTGCCCAGCCGCAGGAACTCTCCATGGGCGTGGCCGATCGATTCGATGGGCACCCGGGTCTCCGTCCATCCGTCACCCGCGGGTGTCACGCCGAGGCGGCGGGCTCCCTCCGGTGTGAGCCGTACCAGAGCCTCCCCGGTGTGCAGCCGGGCTCGGAAGTCGGCCAGGTAGCTGTTCCAGTGCGCGGACAGGTCGAACCCGTCCGGGATGACGAACTCCTCTTCCAGGGAGTGGAGTTCGACGATCTGGTCGACCCGGTAGGTGCGGACTCCGGACGGCCCGCCGGCGACCACGTACCAGCGGCCGGCCTTGAGCACGAGCCCGTACGGCTCCACCCGCCGCTCGATCTCCTCCGGCGCGCGCCAGCGCCGGTACCGCAAGAGCACCGCCCGCCGCGCCCACACCGCGGCGGCGACCGCGGCCAGGTGAGGCGTACGGTCGGCGTCGCCGTACCAGCCGGGGGCGTCGAGCAGGAAGTGTTCCTGGATCCGCCCGGCGTGCTCGCGCAGCTCCGCCGGAAGGGCGGCCCGCAGTTTGAGCTGGGCGGTGGCGAGTGCCTCGCCGAGGCCGAGGTCGGCGGCGGTGCCGGGGAGCGCGGCGAGGAACGCGGCCTGTGCCTCGTCCGCGGTCAGTCCGGTGAGGCGGGTCCGGTAGCCGTCGACCAGCCGGTAGCCGCCCGCGTGTCCGGCGGCGCCGTACAGCGGGATACCGGCGGCGCCGAGCGCCTCGACGTCCCGGTAGACCGTACGGACGGAGACCTCCAGTTCCTCGGCCAGCTGCTGGGCCGTCATCCGGCCCCGGTTCTGGAGCAGCAGAAGCAGGGTGACCAGTCGGCTCGCGCGCATGCCGCCCAGTATCCACTGACAGTGGATGTCAGGGGAGTGTCCCTAGCCTGCGGCGCATGGACGACTTCGACTTCCTGCACGGCTCCTGGGACGTGGCCAACCGCCGTCTCACCGCACCGCTCGGCCCGGGCCCCGCCACCTGGGTGGAGTTCCCCGGTCACGCGGTGGTCCGGCCGCTGTTCGGGGGTGCCGGGAACATCGACGAGATCACCTTCCCCACCCTCGGCCGCCAGGGCGTGACCCTGCGACTGTTCGACCGCGAGACGGAGCGCTGGTCGATCCACTGGTCCGACAGCCGGACGGGGCGACTGGATCCCCCCGTGACCGGCAGCTTCACGGGCGACCGCGGTGACTTCCACGGCGAGGACACCTACGACGGCCGCCCGATCCGGGTGCACTTCACCTGGTACCGCCTCGGCCCGGACGCCGCCCGCTGGGAGCAGGAGTTCTCCGCCGACGACGGCCGAACCTGGGAGCTCAACTGGACCATGGACTTCACGCGCACCGGGCGGGCCGGCGCATGAGCATCGTCGAACTCCGGCAGTACACCCTGCATCCCGGCGCCCGGGAGACGCTGATCGAGCTGTTCGAGCGCGAGTTCGTCATCGGCCAGCATGCGGTCGGCATCACTCTCGGCGGCCGTTTCCGCGACCTCGACGACCCGGACCGCTTCGTCTGGCTGCGCGCGTTCCCCGACATGGTGCACCGCCGGCGCGCGCTGGAGGCGTTCTACACCGGCCCGGTCTGGCGGAAGTTCCGCGACGAGGCCAACGCCACCATGGTCGACAGCGACGACGTCCTGCTGCTGCGTGGGCCGTGCTTCGCCGCGGAGCCGGGCACCCGCGAGGTGGTCGCGACGATCTGCCGGCCGTCCGACGCGGCTGCCTTCGACGCCTATGCCGCCCGGCACCTGGGCTCGGGCCATGCGCTGCACCGCACCGAGCACGCCGAGAACGACTATCCCCTCCTGCCCGTCCGCACCGGGGAGGACGTCCGGGTCTGGTTCGGCCCGGCCGAGCCGCCACCGTGGCCGATTCAGCGGCTGCGGCTGGAACCCGTGACGACGCCGGCGAGGTCGGCAAGCCCGCGTGCGTCGTCGTGACGCACCGGTCTGCCCGACCCCGTCAGGCGGCGGAGCAGAGCGCCCCCGGGTCGGCCGGGGCCGAGACGCGGGCCACGGTGGCGTGCACGGGACGGGCGGTGTGGATGGTGGCCGCGGCCTGCGAGCGGTTCCGCGCGAAGACGACGAGGCGCAGCACCGCGAACCGCGCGACACCGGCGAGTGCGGAGGCGGACAGGTAGACCACCTGCTCGAGCACCGCGCCAGGCGCCGCCACCAGCTGGTGCAGGCCAAGCATCGCCACGCAGGTCACCGCGTACGCGGCGGCCGCGGACCCAGTCGACTGCGCATGCTGGCGCCAGGTCGCGCGCCCGCCCGCGCCGAAGGTGAAGCGGGCGTGCAACTCGGTGGCGAGGAGCGTGGAGACCACGGTGATGAGGGCGTTGGCCAGGGCCCAGGGAACCCAGGAGGCGAGGGCCGCCACGGCGAAGCTGGAGGCGATCCCCACCCCACCGCCACAGAGCACGAAGCGGGCGAAGGCGGTGAAGGCGCCGGGCGCCGCCTGCTCCTGGCTCTGCGCTGTCTCCATGATCCGACCCCTTTGATGGCTCACTCCGCGAAACGCGCACCCCTCGGCCCGTGAGGCCGAGGGGTGCGCTGCCGTGATGCCATCATGGCACATGAATGGCGCCATGGTGGGCCGTATTTGGCACTATCCGTGGCGCCGGTGGTGCCACGAGGTGGATGAAGTCGTGAAGGTGCAGGTCAGCGACGAACGTGCGGCACCTGCCACCCGCCGAGTCGGCGCGCCGCTGGCCCACGCCAACAACCGTGGCTACGCCGGCGTTCGGCCGGAACCATGAGAACTTCCTCGCCAAGTGGCCGATTTCCCCTGGCAGCCGGATCTTCGTGCGGGCCGTAGAGTTGTGACCTTCGCCGCCCCACCCGCATCGCACTGACACCGCCGTCTCCGGCATCGGCCCGCCCGTTGCCGGAGACGATCTTCTGTCCTGCTCTTCCCTCCTTTGAGGAGCCTGTGATGACGATGACGAGTCCCACCGACCAAGAGGCCGCGATCGCTCTGCTGCGCGAGCGGATCCGGGACGTGCCCGGCCATCCGAACCCGGACGTGGTGTTCAAGGACATCACTCCCCTCCTGGCCGACCCCGTGGCCTTCGGGCATCTCGTCGAGTTACTCGCGGACGTGTGCGTCCGGCTCGGAGCGACCAAGATCGTCGGCGTGGAGGCGAGGGGCTTCATCCTCGGTGCGCCCGTCGCCGTGCGGGCGCGCGTCGGCTTCGTGCCCGCACGCAAGGCCGGCAAGCTTCCCGGGCCGGTTCTGTCGCGTCCCTACGACCTCGCGTATGGGAGCGGGGTCATCGAGCTCAAGGACGACGCTCTCGCTCCACACGACCGGGTCCTGGTCATCGACGACGTCCTGGCCTCGGGCGGGACCGCGGAGGCCGTCCTGCATCTGATCCGAGCCACCGGAGCGACGGTGGCCGGACTGGCCGTGCTGCTGGAACTGGGCTTCCTCGACGGACGGGCACGGCTCGAGCCGACGCTCGCCGGCGCCGCGCTGCACGCCCTCATGTCCGTATGACGCACGCACGGAACCCGCGCCGCTCGGAAACGCGTCGCCGCGGGTTGTAGGCGGCATGGCGGGATCCGTGGGCGCGTTGGCGTCAGGGTCACCACGCATGGGCGCCGTAGGGATCGCTGGGGCGGGGATCCCTACGGCGCTCGCGCGTCGCAGGCCCGCCGGGCGGACCTGCGACGGGGTCACTTCGCCAGGAAGGTGAGCAGCGCGGTGTTGACCTCCTCCGCGTGGGTCCACAGCAGGCCGTGCGGAGCGCCCTCGATCTCCACGTAGTCGGCGGACGGGAGCGCCTTGTGGAACGGCCGCGCGGTCCCCTCGACGGGCAGGATCCGGTCGCCCGTACCGTGCAGGATCAGGGTCGGCACGTCGATGGCCGGGATGTCGGCCCGGAAGTCGGTGTACCAGGTCGACGGTGCGGCGGCCGCGGCGAAGAAGCCGCCACTCGCCGCGACGTTCCAGCTGTTGCGTACGGCCTCCTCGCTGATCCTGGTGCCGAGGTTCTCGTCGAGGTTGTAGAAGTCCTTGTAGAAGGCCGTGTAGTACGCGTAGCGGTCCGCCTTGACGGCCGCGACGACGCCGTCGAAGAACTCCTTCGGGGCGACCCCGTCGGGGTTGTCGTCGGTCTTGAGCAGGCAGGGCTCCAGTGAGGCCAGGAAAGCGACCTTGGAGACCCGCGCGGAGCCGTAGGCGGACACGTACCGGGCGACCTCACCGGTGCCCATGGAGAAGCCGACCAGGACGGCGTCCCGCAGGTCGAGGGTCTCCAGCACGGTGTTCAGGTCGGCCGCGAAGGTGTCGTAGTCGTACCCGGTCGTCGGCTGGCTGGACTGTCCGAAGCCGCGGCGGTCGTAGGTGATCACGCGGTAGCCCGCGTCCAGCAGCACGGCGCTCTGCCGCTCCCAGGAGTGGCCGTCGAGCGGGAACCCGTGGATGAGGACGACCGGCTGCCCGGTGCCGTGGTCCTCGTAGTAGAGGTCGATGGTGGTGGAGTTTTCCTGACCCACGGTGATGTACGGCAAGCTCTCGTTCCTTCGTGCGGAGTGACTGACGCCCGCAGTGCCAGCGTCGGGGTGTTCGCGGCACCGGGAGTCATCACGCTAGGGCGAATGTCTCGCCGCCTGTTGTCCTCGAGTGCATCGCTTGTTGCCTGGGAGTGTCAGGAAGAGGGAAGGGGGGTCCCTCACCGGCACCCCTCGGTGGCGCGGTCGGACAACACGTGGTGCATCGACAGACAAGGCGGCTCCACCGGCCGCCCGTACTGTGCTGCTGTTCACGCCTGCGGCCGGTGGTCCGGTTCGGACACCGCCTGTGCCGGTCCGGCCCCACGAAGAGCCTTGGGCTCCGCCCCGGCCTCCCCCCCGCATCGGCCGATCGCGAATACATCAACAGGGAGTTGTGCCTTGTCTCGTTCCGACAGCCCGACCGTCGTATTGATCCACGGCGCCTTCGCCGACGCGTCCAGCTTCGGCCGTGTCATCCCCGAACTGATCGCCCGTGGCCTGGACGTGGTGGCGCCGGCGGTGCCCAACCGCAGTCTGCTCGGCGACTCCGCCTACATCGCCTCGATCGTCCGTGAGATTCCCGGGCCGGTCGTCCTGGTCGGACACTCCTACGGCGGTGCCGTCATCACCGTCGCCGGTGCGGAGGACAACGTCAAAGCGCTGGTCTACCTGGCCGGTTACGCCCTGGAGGAGGGCGAAAGCCTGGGCGAGTTGCAGGGTCGCTTCCCGGATTCCGACCTCGCCACCGCGCTCGTCTACACGCCCTTCCCGATCGAGGGCTCCACCACTCCCGGCACCGATGTGTCCGTCGAGATCGACAAGTTCCCGTCCATCTTCGCTGCCGACGTCGACCCGCGAATCGCGGCCGTCCTCGCCGTCTCCCAGCGTCCGTTGGCCGCGCAGGCCTTCGCCGAGAAGGCGCCGGAGGCGGCGTGGAAGACCAAGCCCTCCTGGGGCCTGGTGGCCACGGCCGACCACACCATCAACCCCGACGTGCAGCGTTACGGCTACGAGCGGGCCGACATGGCCACCGTCGAGGTCGACTCCTCGCACCTGGTGATGCTCGCCCACCCGGAGCGCGTCATCCAGCTGATCGAGGATGCCATCCGGGCCACCGCCCACTGAGCGCGGCGCCCCCGGCCGGCGCTCATCGGCGCGGCCATCCCCGGCTGACGCTGGGCACCGGGCCGGCCACGTAAGGTCATGCCGCGGTCGGGGGGTGGTTCGCCGACGACGCCGGTGAGGTCGGCTGTCGTCGGCGCGCCGTAGGTCCTGCCGCCCGGGGTGGCTCTCGCGTGCGGAGCGGGTGCCCGGCGGTGGGGGAGATGTGACCCGGTAGGCTGCCACTGATCCCGCCGCAGGCATTCCGGCGCTCTTCCGGACACGCACCGACACAGGACCCCACTTGGACCGTTCTCAGCAGCCATGGCCGACGGACGGAGCCGGTGGCGTACAGCCGCCGGGATCCGCCGCCCGGCGTGGGCGGCTGACCCGTAGCGGTCTGCGCGGCCGAGAGGCCGAGCTCGAAGCGCTTCAGGCGCTGATCGCCTCGGTGGCCCGCACAGGGAGCGGCGGGTTGGCCCTGATCCAGGGGGAACCGGGCATCGGTAAGACCACGCTGCTCGCCGAGGCCGTCTCCGGAGCCAGGGCGGCGGGATTCTCGGTCGGCGTCGGCAAGGCCGATGAGCTTCATCACATCGTGCCGCTCTCGTCGTTGGCGGCCAGCGTCCTGCACGGCGATCAGCCGCTGCTGTCCGGCGATGCCTTTGCCGATCTCGCCCGCAACCATGATCAGCGCATCTGGCTGGTGGAGCGCCTGGCGGAGGCGATCGAAGCCAGAGCGGGCAGCATGCCGGTGCTGATCGGCCTGGACGATGTGCAGTGGGCCGATCCGCTGAGCCGGTTTGCCCTGAAACAGCTTCCGACACGCCTGCGGACCTCGCCGGTTCTGTGGTTGCTGACCGCGCGACGGGAGCCCGCGGGCCCGGCGGAAGAGGTCGTCGCCGCCGCGACCGGCAACCTCCCGACGGTCACTGTGCCCTTGGGGCCACTGTCCGGCGCGGCCATGGATCAACTGGTCGGCGACACCCTCGGGGCAGCGGCTGACGAGCAGGTGCGGGACCTGCTCGAGGGGGCCGGCGGGAACCCGTTTCTGGCGGTCGAGATGCTCGCGGGCCTGCGGACCGCCGAGGCCTCGGACGAGCTTGTGCCCCCCGGGCTCGTGGTGGGTGTGCGTGGCAGGCTCAGGTCCCTGGACCCCGACACCCTGCGCTTCCTCCAGATGGGAGCGGTGCTGGGACGCAGCTTCGGTTTCCATGACGCCGCCGCGCTCTGCGGCCGGCCGGCCGCCACGCTGATCCCGGCGCTCGAGGAAGCCGTGCGCGCCGGACTCCTGGACGACGACGGCGACCATCTGGTGTTCCGGCATGATCTGCTGCGCCAGGCGGTCTACGTCGACATCCCGCCGTCGGCCCGGAAGGCACTTCACCGAGAAGCTGCCCGCCACCTTGTCTCCACGGGCCACCAGCCGATCGACGCGGTGCCGCACATCCTCAGGGGAGCCCTGCCCGGAGACGAGGAATGCGTAGTGCTGCTACAGCGAGTGGCCGACGACGTGCTGTCGGTCATGCCGGGCCTCGCGGCCGACCTGATGACACGCGCGCTGGATCTGGTGCCCCCGGCACTGCCGCTGAGGTTCACCGTGGGTGAGCGGACGATCCTCTCCTTGACACGGGCCGGCCGGAACCGCGAGGCGCTGTCGACAGGCGACCGGCTACTGGCCGGCCAACCACCGCTGGAGGCGTTCAGCCGGCTTCAGGCTGCCCTCGGTGGGGCGCTGTGGAACATGGATCTCGCCGGCGACCTGCGCCGCCGGACCGAAACCGCCCTCGCCATGGGGGGCGCCGCCCCGGAGATCGGGGCGAGGCTGGCCGCCCTGCACGCACTGGCCCTGTCCCGGGACCATGATCTCGTAGCGGCGCGTGAGATCGGCGAGTCCGCGCTGCGTGCCGCCACCGCGGTCGGTGATCGGGAGGCACACATCCTGGCCCTGTCCGGGCTCGGCGAGATCGCGCAGAACGCGGGCGAGAACGCGGGCGCGCTGGAGCGCTTTGCCGCGCTGAGCGCCATCGATTCCGCCTTCCTTCCCGAAGAGATCGTCGCGCACCTGCACATGGACGACTTCGCGTCCGGCGAACGGCTGCTCTCGCAAGCGGCGGAGCAAGCCGGGGGGATGCGTCAGGCGATGATGCTGTGGGCGCAGGGCCAGTACGATCTGGGGCTCGGCCGGCTCGACGACGCCGACGCAGGCTTCATGACCATGGAGCGCCTGGAGGACGAGGTGCAGACGCCCGTCCAGCAGGTGAACGGCCGCGTGATCCGCTCCCGGATCGCCCTGCTGCGCGGCGACCGAGAGGCGGCGCGGGAGCACCTGGCCGCGGCGCGGGAAAGACTGGCGGCCAAACCGAACCCGGGCAACACGGCCGCGGTGCGCTTCCTGGAGGCGGTCCACGCCGAGGCCGACGGGGACATCGGGCGTGCCGTCGACAGGATTCGGCAGGTGCAGCGCGAAGGTCGCTTCATGCGGTGGCGGCTTCTGCGTGACTGGGTCGACTCCGCGATACGCATAGCCCTGCGCGGCGCGGAGCACGAGCTGGCCGAGGACCTGGCCGCACAGGCCGAAGCCCACGCCGAACGCAACGCCGCGGTGCCGACGGCCACGGGCATCGCGGCGCAGGCCCTCGGGCTCGTGAAAAACGATCTCGCCATGCTCGAACACGCCGCGGAGCTGCTGAAGGCAGGCCCTCGCCCGCTGGTGCGGGCCGCCGCACACGCCGATCTCGGACAGGCGCTCCTGGCGGCAGGCCGGAAACGTCAGGCAGCGGCCGCGCTGACGCAAGCCCGTGACACGTTCGCCGAGTCGGGTGCCCACGCCGAGGCGGCACGCGTACGGCGTGCTCTGGAGGGTGCGGGAGCCGGCAGCCGCGGGGCGGTGACCAAGCAGCGCCCCGTCCAGGGATGGGAGGCGCTCACGGCCTCGGAGAAGAAGGTCGCACGCCTTGTCGCCGAGGGTCACACCAACCGGTCGGCCGCCGACCTGCTCGTCGTCTCCCCGCACACGGTGAACACCCACCTGACGTCCGTCTTCCAGAAGCTGTCGATCAACTCCCGGGTTCAGCTCGCCAACGTGGTCATGGCCTTGCCCGACAACTGAGCGGACCAGTTGGTACGTTCACGCGATGCGCTGCCACGCCTCGACGGGCTTGGCTGGCGCATCGCTCACACTCAGTCGGAGGTCACCGGCATGCACCGATCCACCCCCGCACCGCCGACCATCGTGCTTGTCCATGGGGCGTTCACCGATGCCTCGTCGTGGGCGGGGGTCATCAGCCGCCTGCACACCGCCGGACTGCCCGTGCGCGCCGTGGCGAACCCGCTGCGTGGTCTGGCGCAGGACGCCGCCTACATCGGAAGCGTGGTGCGGGAGATCGATGTCCCTGTCGTCCTGGTCGGCCACGACTACGGTGGCGCGGTCATCACACACGCCGCCACCGACGCCGACAACGTCGTGGCCTTGTGCTACGTCGCCGCGTTCGGACTCGACACGGGCGAGTGCGTCCTGGACATCGTGAACCGCTTCGCCCCCGCGCCGGGGGCCGACGCGACCTTCACCGCCGCCCTCCCCGCCCCGATCCCCGGCGGCCCGGACCGCGAGCTCTACATCCGTAAGGAACAGTTCCCGCAGGTGTACGCCGCCGACCTGCCGACCAGCGTCAGGGAGGTGCTGTCCGTGGCGCAACGCCCGATCGCCTGGACCGCGCTGACCAGTAGATCGGGCCCGCCGGCATGGGCCTCCAAGCCGTCCTGGTACGCCATCGCGACCGCCGACCGGATACTCAACCCCACCGCTCAGCGCTTCATGGCACAACGCATGGCGGCCACCGAATACGCGCTGGACGGCTCACACGCCGTGGTGCTGTCGCAGCCCGACGCCGTGGTGGCGATGATCCGGGAAGCCGCCGAACAGGGCGATGACGGTAGCGCCACCGGGGGCCTGCCGATGTCGCTCTTCTGAAACTTCCCTGCCATCGGCCGGTCAAGGCCGCCCTGTAACATGCTTTCGAGCGGAAGATGCCGGTATGGGTCATCTTGACGGCGCCCTGGAGTCCGCCATCCTCGCGCTGCCGACTCCAGCCACAGACGTCACTCGGTAAAGGCATCAGAATGATCTCACCGGCCAGTCCGCCGGCGCGGCGGATCGCCGCCCTCCTGACCGGAACCATCATTCTGATAGCGGGCGCCACCGGGTGCGGTGGCGGAACCGGTGGCGGGTCCGCCACCGGCAAGGTGACCTCCATCACCGCGCTTGACTACTACACCGACGAACCTGAGCACACCCAGTGGGACGAGATGCTCACCGCCTGTGGCAGGACCGCCGGGGTGAAGGTCGAGCAGAGGAGCGTGCCAGGGGCGTCGCTCATCCCCACGGTCCTGCGGCAGGCGTCGTCGCGGACCCTTCCCGACCTGCTGATGCTGGACAACCCCGACCTTCAGCAGATCGCCCGGACCGGCGCGCTGACCCCTCTGGACCAGTACGGCATCGAACCCGGCGGCCTCGCCCCGGGCATCCTGTCGGCGGGCACATATGAGGGAAAGGTGTACGGACTGGCCCCCTACGTCAGCACGGTCGCCCTCTTCTACAACAAGGACATGCTCGCCAAGGCCGGTGTCGCCGTGCCGAGGACCTGGAGCGAACTGAAGACGGCCGCGGCCGAGCTGACCCGTCCCGGGCGCTACGGCATGGCGGTCGACGCGAACGCCACTTTCGAGGGCGCCTGGCAGTTCCTGCCGTTCCTGTGGTCCAACGGCGGGGACGAGAGGCGGCTGGACACCCCGCAGGCCGCGCAGGCACTCCAGCTGTGGGTCGACCTGGTGAAGAGCGGATCCATGTCGAAGTCGGTGCTGAACTGGACACAGGCCGATGTCCACGATCAGTTCGCCGCCGGAAGGACCGCCATGATGGTCAATGGCCCCTGGCGGATCCCCGCCCTGAACAAGGACAAGAACCTGCGCTGGGGGGTTGCCCCCATCCCCGTCCCCCGGACGGGCCAGACCCCGGTCACCCCGCTCGGCGGTGAGGTGTGGACGGTCCCGCAGAGCCCTTCCAAGGCCCGGCAGGACAAGGCCGCCAAGGTTCTCGCCTGCCTGAACAACTCCTCGAACATGCTCACCCTGGCCGAGCAGCACTTCACCGTGCCCTCCCGCACCGCGGTGGCCGCCCGGCACGCGGAGCGGGTTCCGTCGATGGCTGCCTTCGTCAGCAGCCTGGAAGCGGCACGCGCCCGCACCAGTGAGCTCGGCGTCAGATGGCCCAAGGCGGCGACCGGGATATACACCGCGATCCAGTCCGCGCTGACGGGCGAGCAGACACCGGAGGAAGCCCTCAGGCGTGCGCAGCGGTTCGCGACCGGTGACTGACCCGTCCCCGGCCCTGCCGAAGCCCCGCACCGGGCAGGACGACGGCGCCGTCGTCGCGGGGGACCGGGCCGCGGCCCGGGCACGCTTTCGGGAGCGCACGGCCCAGTGGATGTTCATCGCGCCCGCCGCGGCGTACCTGCTGCTGTTCTTCGGCTACCCGATCTTCAGGAACGTCGTGATGAGCTTCCAGCAGTACACGACCACGACGTTCTACACGGGCTCCGCGCCGTTCGTGGGGCTGCGGAACTACTCGGCGATCCTCTCGTCGGACCTGTTCTCCCAGGCCCTGCTGACCACCCTCCTGTTCACCGCCGGATCGATCATCGGGCAGTTCGCGCTCGGCCTGGCCTTCGCCCTGTTCTTCCAGCGCCGCTTCCCGCTCGGCGGCGTTCTGCGATCGCTCCTGCTGCTGCCGTGGCTGTTGCCGCTGGTCGTCTCCGGAACGACGTGGAAGTGGACGCTCGACCCCGACACGGGAGTCGTCAACGCGGCGCTGCGCGGCCTCCATCTCTCGTCGTCCGGCGTCCCCTGGCTCACCGGGACCTCCCAGGCGCTCGTGTCGGTGATCCTCATCAACATCTGGGTCGGAATTACTGACCACCACGGACACCGTTCGACCGATCACTCTGGGCATCTACCAGTACATCGGGGCCCACACGAACCAGTGGAACGCCATCATGGCCACGACAGTCATGGCGTCCGTCCCTGCCGCCGTACTGCTCGTCGTCGCCCAGCGCCATGTCACCGCCGGCGCCACCACGGGAGCCGGCAGGTGAGGGCGGTCCCGCAGCCGTGATCTAGCGGATTCACGCGATGTGCCGCTCCCGGGCCGCTGGCACGGTGATGCAGCAGGCTCACCGGTTGAAGGACAGGGATCATGTTGCTGGATTCATCGAGGCCGGAACGTGTGCGGCTCGAACGAAGCGCCTCCGGCAGCTTCCACACCACCGATTCGCTGCCCGTCCCGCGCAGACGGTCGTACTGGCGTGAAGCCCTGTCGCAAACGTTCGGCGCCGTGGACATGACCGTCCCCGACGAGGTGTATTCCGGCACGATCCGTACGGCACCGCTCGGCCCGCTTCAGGCCGTCACCGTGGACGGCGACTGCCTGTCCGCCCTGCGCACGCGCCGACTGGTCACGCAGGGTGTCGAAGACCAGTACGTGGTGGTCAAACTGCTGGACAGGGGAGTCGCCCGGCTGGAGCAGGACGGCCGTGAAGCGGTCCTCGGGCCGGGAGACATCTTCGTCTACGACATGGCGCGCCCCGTCCGGCTGAATCTTCCCCAGTCCTTCCGGACGAAGTCCCTCGTCGTGCCGAGAGAGATTCTGGGCCTGAGCGAGTCCGACATGGCTCATGTCACGGCCTCCCCGCTCGGCCCCGACACGCCCCTCGGCAGTCTGCTCTCGCCCTTCCTGGCCGGGCTCGTGGACGGCGCGGGAACCTACTCGCCGCGCACCAGCGAGCTGATGGCCCGCAACGTCGTGGACATGCTCGGCGCGCTGGCCGGAGAGGTTCTCGGCCGATCGAACGAGGACACGCCCGGCGGGAACCGGGCACTGCTGCTGCGGATCCAGGCGTTCATCGACCGTCATCTCGCAGACCCCGATCTCACCCCACAGTCCATCGCCCGAGCCCACCGCATATCCCTGCGCTATCTGCACAAGCTGTTCGAGAGCGAAGACGTCACGGTCGGCCGGTGGATCCAGCGGCGTCGCCTGGAGGAGTGCCGACGCGACCTTTCGCGCCGCGCGAGCAGCTCCACGATCGCCGCGGTGGCGCACCGATGGGGCTTCACCAGCGCCGCGCATTTCAGCCGGGCTTTCCGGGCCGCCTACGGGATGGCCCCCCGCGAGTGGCGCGACACCCAGGGCTTGTTGGCGTCGTAGCCCCCGCCGGATACGCCTGAGCCCTCTGGTGCAGGGGGGGCTCAGACATGTCCGGTGCACCGCGTCAGGACGGCGGCCGGGTCCAGTCCGGGTCGTCGGCCGAGAGGCGGTGGGTGGCCACGGAGGTGAGGCCGAGGAGCAGCAGGGCCAGGCTCAGGGTGAGCACGAGGTGGCCGTGCAGCACCAGCTGGGCTCCGACGAGGGCGCCGAGGAACATCGCGAGTACGGACAGGATCCGGCGGCCGGGCCGTGGCGCCGCGCCGCCGGCCGGAGTGGAGTCCGCGGCCAGCCCCGTCAGGGTCAGGGTCAGTACGGTCGTGGTGAGGTCAGGGACACCGAGGCGCCGGGCGACCGCGTTCTGTAGCCCCATGCCGAGCCCCAGGAACACGATCAGCGTGTACTGGACGCCCGTGGTGACCCGGCCGTCCGTGACCGCGGCGGTGGCCACGCTGACGGTGACCAGCACCGTCTGCACGGCGGTGGCCGTCTTCAACAGCTTGCCGCGGTGCGTGGCGAACCGGGTGCCGATCCTGCCCCCGGCGAGCGCGCCGGCGAGGAACGCCGCCAGGGAGACGAGAGAGGCGACCGCGGACAGGCTCGCGGCGCCCACCAGAGCGAACCCCAGGAACACCACATTGCCGGTCATGTTGGCGACGAACACATGTCCGAGTGTCAGATAGCTCACCGCGTCGACCAGCCCCGTGACCACCGTCAGCGTCAGCAGCAGGGGAGGCAGCGGGCCATGGCGATCCTGGCCGGGCGGTGCGAGCGTGTGTAGCGCGTCACTCAGCAGCCTGCGCATACTGCTTCCTTTCCCTTGCGGCGGGTGGGTGGCGCGGCACCGTAACCACCACGACCAGGCCCGCCAGGAGCACACCGGCGACAAGCGCGGGTGCCGGGGACCAGGCGGCCGCCAGGACACCGACCGCGGCGAGGGGGAACGGAACCCGTTCGGCCAGGCTCCTCTGGTGTGGCCGCAGGTGCACGAGCCAGACCGTGATCAGGAAGATCGCCGCTGGAACGGTGACCGCGGCGCCGGCGGCAGTCGGCGAGGACCCGGTGTGACGCGTGACGTGATCGGCGTACGCGGCCAGACCGGCGCCCTCCGCGGTCGCCGAGGCGAAGATCAGGTAGTGGCCGTAGGCCCACGGGAATCTCCTGCGGCGCGCCTGGTGCGTCGTGGCGAGCAGCGTGTGCGCGGGGCGGGCGAAGTACAGCCACCACATGGCGTAGGCCATGAGCAGGCCGCCCGCCGCCAGCGCGTACAGCGAACCGGTGCCGTGATGCCGCTCGAAGGCGCCCCGAACGGCGACGGTGGCGGCCGCGACCGACTCGCCGAGGACGATGAGGGTGAACAGTTCGTAGCGCTCGGCGATGTGGTGCGGATGCCAGGGGGTCCTCCCGGCGGACTCCGCCCACACGGGAACGGACAGCTCGGCCACGATCATCACCACGATGCCCGGCAGCCGCGCCGGAGCGGGCACGAGAAGCAGCCCCAGCCAGCCGAGCTGGCATATCGTCACCCCCGCGGCGAAGCGCAGTGCGGTCCTCCGCCGGGCGGCATCGGACAGCGCGGCGCGCAGCCACAACGCGGCCAACGCCGACCGCAGCACGACGTACCCGAGCGTGATGATGTGCAGATCGCCGTCTTCGAACGCGCGCCCGACACCGGCGGCGAGGATGAGCGATCCCGTGATCTGCACCAGCACCGTCAGCCGGTACGTGACGTCGTCCGGGTCGTAGGCGGAGGCGAACCAGGTGAAGTTCATCCACGCCCACCAGATGGTGAAGAACACCAGCGCGAAGCGCAGCGCGCCGCTGCCGTGCTCCCCTTCAGCGAACGCTTCATGCAGACTCATGGACGCCTGCGCCACCGCGACGACGAAGCACAGGTCGAAGAAGAGCTCCAGCGAAGTGGCGGACCGATGCGGCTCGCCGGGATTGCGGCCCACCATGGTGCGCCACCGCCCGGCGCCCGGGTCCGCCCGCGTGGTCGGGGTGGCGTTCAGCGGAGGGCTCCCAGGGCCGCCTCGATCGTCCGGTGGAAGGTCGGATAGGTGTAGATCATGTGCTGGAGCCGCTCGACGGGTACCTCGGCATGGACGGCCACGTTCAGCCCGTACAGCACCTCGCCGCCCACCGGTCCTGCCGAGGTCGCCCCGATCAGCACGCCCCGGTCGGCGTCCTCAACGAGCTTGATGAACCCCTCGTTGCCCGGCCCGTGAATCCAGCCGCGCGTGGAGGAGGCGACGGCCACCACGCTGGTGCGCACACGCAGCCCCCGCTCCCGCGCCTGGCGCTCCGTCAGCCCCACGGCCCCGATCTCCGGATCGGTGAACGTGACGCGGGGCAGCGCCCGGTAGTCGGCTTCGGGACCGGGCTGCCCGAGGATGTCCCGGACGGCGATACCGGCCTGGTACATCGACACATGGGTGAAGGCGCCCCGGCCGGCGATGTCGCCGACCGCCCACAGCCCTTCCCCGGCCCGCATCCGCCCGTCCGTGGGAACGGCTCCCGCTGCCGGATCGAGCCCCACCGAGTCGACCCCCAGCGGACTGAGGTCGGCCACGCGTCCGGTGGCGACCAGAAGCCGTTCGGCACTCAGCGGCTGTTCACTGCCCTCGAGACGGACGGTGAACTCGGTGCCGTCATGGCCGACCCGCCGCGCCCGGGCGCCCGTGAGAACGGTGACACCGTCCGCGCGCAGCGCCTCCGCGGCCAGCTTCCCCGCTTCCGGCTCCTCCTGCGACAGCAACTGGTCCTGTCCCTCGACCACGGTGACCGCGCAGTTGAAGCGGGCGAAGACCTGGGCGAGTTCGACGCCGATGGCGCCCCCGCCGAGTACCACCATGGACGCCGGGAGCTCCTTGGCGGCCATGGCGTCGCGGTTGGTCCAGTACGGCGTTTCCTCCAGCCCCGGCACCGGGGGGATCCGGGGCCGGGTACCGGTGGCCAGCACGACACCGCGCCGGGCCTCGAAGGTGCGTTCACCGACGGTCACCCGGCGCGGCCCGGTCAGGCGCCCCGTCCCCCGGACGAGCCGACCGCCCTTCGCCACGAAGCGGTCCGCGGCCACCTGGTCGTTCCAGTCGTCGGTGGCCTCGTTCCGGATCCGTTCGGCGACTCTGGTCCAGTCGGGAGTCACCACCGCCGCACCGGCGAGGGCGGGCACCCTGCCCGCCTCGGCGAGCAGGTTCCCGGCCCGGATCATCATCTTGCTGGGCACACAGGCCCAGTACGGACACTCGCCGCCGACGAGCCCCGCCTCGACCCCCACCACATCCAGTCCCGCTTCAGCCAGCGTGCCGGCGACGTGTTCACCGCCCGGCCCCAGCCCGACGACCACCACATCCGCCTGCTCGTTCACGCTCATGCCTCTCCTCGTTCCGCCGGCTCTCCGGGCATGGACCGTCCCGCTGACGCTAGAGCGCCGGGAGAACGGCCCGAGTCCGCCCGTGCACGGAGGCTTGCCCGAGAGTGAACGCCGAGGACGAGGACGGGGCACAGTGCGCTGGTGGGCACCACCGCATGCACTGCCGGTCAACACGGCCCCCGGCCGGACACCTAGCGTCACCGGGGTACGCACCACACGGCACCGCAGGAGGCGGCCCATGACCACCAACGCGACATCCCCGCACGGCAGCCAGCCCTGGCTGCACCAGAAGGGCGAGGTGATCCAGGAGTTCGGAACCGTCAAGCAGTTCCCCGTCGCCCTGTCCTACGAGGCACGGATGTACTCCTGCCAGCGCCTGAACAAGGCCCTCGCGGACACGCAGATCCTCTACGGCCTCTACAAGAAGCACCACTGGCTGATGCGCGGCGCGACCTTCTACCAGCTGCATCTGGTCCTGGACAAGCACGCCGGTGAACAGCTCGAAATCATCGACACCATCGCCGAACGCGTCCAGTCGCTGGGCGGTGTCGCGGTGGGAGATCCCCGGCACGTCGCCGAGATCACCTCGATCCCGCGGCCCCCGGATGGAGTGGAGGAGGTGCCGGCCATGCTGTCCCGACTGCTGGAGGCCCACGAGACCATCCTCATCGACGCCCATGACGCCGCCGCCCGGACCGCCGAGGGCGGTGACGACGGCACCAACGATCTGCTGGTCTCCCAGGTGATCCGGACCGGCGAACTGCAGGCGTGGTTCCTCGCCGAGCATCTGGTCGACACCCCCCTGGTCCGCGCCTGAGGAATGGCACCTCCCACCGGGGCAGACGGGTTCCTCGGCCGGCGCGACGCGGCCTGACCTGCCGCGACGGGTCTCCGGGCGTCCCTTATATGATGGGGTTCGCCGCTCAGGCCTTTCGTCGTCGTGCCCGCATCACCGAGGGGTCGAGGTTGCCTACCATCAGGGATGTCGCCCAGCACGCAGGGGTCGCGCCGAGCACCGTCTCCTACGTGTTCAACGGCTCCCGGCCCATTTCCGATGAGACGCGCCGACGCGTGCAGGAGGCCGTGGACGCACTCGGGTATCACCCGCGGGCCAGCGCCCGGACCCTGCGCAGCAGCCGCACCCATGTGATCGCTCTCGCGCTGCCCCGCCCGGCCGGCCGGCGGAACGCCGTGGACGGCCCCTTCGCGATCGAGGTCAGCGACGCAGCCGTGAGACTCGGCTACGACCTGCTGCTCACCACGTCCCAGGACAAGGCCGAGGGGCTGCGCCGCGTGGCGCTGAGCGGCCTTGCCGACGCGGCGGTGCTGATGGCCGTCGATATGGAGGACGCCCGGATCGATGTCGTGCGGGAGCTGGAGTTTCCCGCCGCGCTCATCGGGCGGCCGGCCGACGAGGACGCCTTGCCGTGGACCGACCTGGACTGGGAGGAGGCCGCTGCCCTGGTGGTGCGGGAGCTGGCCGCCGCGGGACACCGCGAGATGGTGTACCTCGCACCCACCGAGGCGGAAGTGGCGGCCAGGCGCAGTTACGCGCTCCGGGGTATCGCCGGTGCGACCCGCGGCGGCCGGAGCGCCGGCGCCGCCGTCACGGTGGCCCATGCGGTGAACGATCCGGCCGGACTGGCCCGCCGGCTCCGGGCGCTGCTCGCGGAGCGCGCGGACGACGGGGCGGGCGGGCGGCCGACCGCGCTGATCGTGCAGCACCCCTCCGCGCATCACCACATCCTGACGTCCGTGACCGATGCCGGGCTCCGCATACCCGAGGATCTCACCGTCGTGGTGATCGGCGCCCTGCCCGGAGACCCGGCCGGCCGTCGGCTGCCTCGTGTCGAACTGCCGGTGGAAACGCTGGCCGGCGAGGTGACCCGGCTCGCCGTGGCCGCCGCCACGGCGCTGCGCGAGACCGTCGAAGGGGACGCGGAGGCCGGTCCCCGGCTGCTCGCCGACACCGTCGGCCACCTTCTGATCGCTCCGGTCCTGCTGCCGGGGGACGCGCCGCTCACCGCCCCGCGGGCCTGAACTCCGCGAGCCTTCCCCGCGCGCCTGCCCGACGCTGCCGTGGGCCTGCCCGGCGCAGCCGTGGCTGTTTTCTTCTCCTGAGACTCTTGTCGCCATCGGATACATGCCTTTAACATCACTGCTGGCCACTTCGTCGAATCGATTCGATGCGACGTTCCAGGACAATGAAGTGGCATGGGGCTGTCCCCCGGAACGCCGATCTCGCACGACCTCCGTCTCCCCTTGCAGAGCCGTAGCACGAACTGAGAGACACCACATGCCATTGCTTCGCCGCCGCCCGCCGGCGCCGGTCCTGCTCCTGACCCTCGTTGTGGCCTCGGCCGGCCTCACCGGGTGCGCGCGCGGGGCCGACCCCGACACCATCACGGTGCTGAACTCCGCCACGGACCAGCATGAGCACGACCAACAGCAGAAGTTCTTCGACCGGTGTGCCAAGCCCCTCGGGGTGAAGGTCGAGCAGACCAGTGTTCCCGCCGCCCAGGTGGCGACCAAGGCGCTGCGGATGGCGTCGTCACACTCGATGACCGACATCCTGGAGCTGGACGGATCGGAGCTGCCGCAGTTCGCCGACACCGGCGGCCTGGTCCCGCTGAAGACGGCGGGCGTGAGTGTGGACGGGCTCTCGCCAGGGGCCGTGAGCATGGGGAGTTTCAAGGGCACCGCGTACGGCATCGCCCGCTCGGTCAACACCCTGGCGCTGTTCTACAACACGGACGTGCTGAAGGAGGCGGGGGTGGCACCGCCCACCACGTGGGACGAGCTGAAGGTGGCGGCCAAGAAGCTCACCCGGGGCAAGACGTTCGGGATGGCCTTCAGCGCGACTCCCGACGCGGACGGGGTGTACCAGTTCCTTCCCTTCTTCTGGTCCGCGGGCGGTGACGAGGCCCACATCGACAACGGCAAGGGCGAACAGGCGCTCAAGCTGTGGAAGGACCTGGTCACCGCCCGGTCCGCGTCAAGCGCCGTGGTCACCTGGAACCAGCAGGACGTCAACGATCAGTTCATCGCGGGCCGTACGGCCATGATGGTCAACGGCCCCTGGCAGGTTCCCGTGCTCAGCCAGCACAAGTCCCTGCACTGGGCGGTCACCACCATCCCGGTGCCCGTGGCCGGCAAGGCTCCGGTGGCCCCGATGGGCGGAACCGTGATGACCCTGCCCCGTACCGACGACACCGGGCGCCAGGCCACCGCCGCCAAGATCCTCAACTGCCTGAACAAGAGCCAGAACCAGGTGGGCTGGGGTGCGGGCGTGAACAACATCCCCACCAGGGACTCCGCCGCCGCCCAGTACAAGGCCGACAATCCGAAGCTCGCGGGCTTCGCCGACACGGTCGCCACCGCCCGTTCCCGTACCGCCAAGGTCGGCGCCCGGTGGCCGGCCGTCTCCAGCGCCCTGGCGGGCGCCTTCCAGTCTGTTCTGACCGGCAGCGCCTCGCCCGAAGCGGCGCTGAAGCGTGCCCAGTCGCAGGCCACGGCCGGCGGAGAGTGAGAGCCACCATGAGTACCACCACTGCCGCGCCCGCCAAGTCCGTGGCGGCGAGCACCGCGGTCCCGGGCCGGCGAGCGTCCCGCGCCACGCTGACACGCTGGCTCTTCGTGGCGCCCGCCGTCCTCTACATGCTGGCCTTCTTCGGGTATCCGCTCGTACGCAACGTCGTCATGAGCTTCCAGCACTACACACCGCGTACCTTCTTCACCGGCGAGGCACCCTTCAACGGCCTCGACAACTGGACCGCGGTGTTCGGCAACGAGCTGTTCACCAAATCTCTCTGGCACACGGTCCTCTTCACGCTGGGCTCACTGCTCGGCCAGTTCGTGCTGGGCCTGGCGCTGGCCGTGTTCTTCTCCCGGCGCTTCCGGCTGTCCGGCTTCGCCCGCGCGGTGCTGCTGCTTCCGTGGCTCATCCCGATGGTCGTCTCGTCGGTCGTCTGGCGGAAACTGCTCGACCAGGACACCGGGGTGCTCAACACCCTGCTGATGAACCTGCACCTCACCTCGGAGCCGGTGCCCTGGCTGAGCAGTCCGAGCGTCGCCCTGCTGTCGGCGATCCTGGTCAACATCTGGGTCGGCATCCCGTTCAACATGGTGATCCTCTACGGCGGGCTCCAGGAGATCCCGCGTGAGATGTACGAGGCCGCCTCGCTCGACGGCGCCGGTCCCTGGCGTACGTTCCGCAGCATCACGCTGCCGCAGTTGCGGCCGGTGATCACGGTGGTCCTGGTCCTCGGTTTCATGTCGACGATCAAGATCCTGGACCTGATCCTCGCGCTGACCGGCGGCGGGCCGGCCGACTCCACGCAGACCCTGGGCACCGCCACCTACCAGCTCTCGTTCCAACAGCTCGACTTCGGGCAGGGCGCCGTGGTCGGCAACGTCCTCATCCTCATCAGCGCGGTGTTCGCCGTGTTCTATCTCCGGGCCAACCGGTCCGACTTCGGTCAGGGGAAGTGATCACCATGTCCGCCCGCACCCTGCGACGGGGCAGCAACACCGTCATCGCGCTGGTCGTTCTGCTCATCCTGCTCTTCCCTCTGTACTGGATGCTCAACATCGCCCTTCAGCCGGGCGAGAGTCTCGCCTCGACCAGCTGGTTCCCCACCTCGCCGGGCTGGTCGAACTTCGAGCGGGCGCTGGACAGCCAGGGCGGCTCGCTCGTGACCAGCCTGGTCGTCGCGCTCGGCGCGGTCGTGGTCTGTCTCGCGATGGCGGCGCCCGCCGCCTACGGCCTGGCCCAGCTCGGCCTGCGGGGCGGCCGGTCCATCGTGTTCGGCACCCTGATCACCCAGATGGTGCCCGGCATCGTGATAGCCAACGCGCTCTACAGCGCCTATGTCGACCTGAACCTGGTCAACTCGCTCCCCGGGCTGATCCTGGCCGACGCCTCGCTCGGGCTGCCGTTCTCCATCGTGCTGCTGAGGGCGTTCATGGTGTCGATCCCGAAAGAGATCGTGGAAGCGGCGATGGTCGACGGGGCGAACCGATTCACCGCCTTCGTGCGCATCGTGCTCCCGATCAGCCGTAACTCGCTGATCACGGCCGGGCTCTTCACCTTCCTCTTCGCCTGGTCCGACTTCATGTTCGCGCTGACGCTCAACACGACGGACGACGTCAAGCCGATCACCCTCAGCATGTACGAGTACATCGGCGCCCACGTCAGCGACTGGGGCGCGGTCATGGCCACGGCCGTCGTCTCCGCCGTCCCGGCGGCGATCCTGCTGATACTGGCCCAGAAGTACGTCGCCGCCGGAATCACCGGCGGTTCGGTCAAGTAGTACGCGGACGACCCCCTGGCACGAGCGGCCGGACCGAGCCGCTCGTGCCCGTTCCCCGAGTACGCCACGCACACCTCTCAAGACCCGGAAGGTCCGCTTTACAGCATGAGCAGCACGTCACCTCACTCACCGGACATCGCGCGGTTCCCCGTCCTCCCACCCGGCTTCGTCTTCGGGACCGCGACCGCGAGCTACCAGATCGAGGGCGCGCACGACGAGGACGGCCGCGGACCGTCGATCTGGGACACCTTCAGCCACACTCCCGGCCGCACCCAGGGCGGTGCCACCGGTGACATCGCATGCGACCACTACCACCGCTACCCGGAGGACGTCGAACTGCTGCGGCGCCTCGGTGTCGACTCCTACCGCTTCTCCGTGGCCTGGCCGCGGATCCAGCCGCAGGGCACCGGCCCGGCCCATGCGAAGGGGCTGGACTTCTACGACCGGCTCACCGACACGCTCCTCGAAGCCGGTGTCTCCCCTGCCGTCACGCTCTACCACTGGGACCTGCCGCAGGCGCTGGAGGACCGGGGCGGCTGGCGGGTCCGGGAGACCGCCGAGGCCTTCGCCGAGTACACCCGGCTGGTGGTGGAGCGACTGGGCGACCGGGTGGGCCGGTGGATCACCCTCAACGAGCCCTTCTGCTCCGCCTTCGTGGGATACGCGGAAGGACGGCACGCTCCCGGCGCCCGCGAGGGCACCGGAGCCCTGGCCGCCGCGCACCACCTGCTGCTCGCCCATGGAAACGCGGTGCGGGTCCTGCGGGAGGCCGGCGCCTCCCAGGTCGGCATCACACTGAATCTCGACCGTATCCATGCGGCCAGTTCCTCCCCGGCCGACCTGGCCGCGCTACGGCGCGCCGAGACGCTGCACAACGAGGTCTGGACGGAGCCTCTGTTCAACGGCCGGTACCCCACCGACGAGTCCGAAACCTGGGGCGAGCTGGCCGACGGCTCGTACCGCCGCGACGGTGACCTGGACACCATCGGCACACCACTGGACTTCGTGGGGCTGAACTTCTACCGCCCGCTGACCGTCTCCGACGCACCGTACGCGGAGGCCGACGCGTCCCGGCGTACCGCCATGGACATCCGGGTCGCCGAGAGCGACCCGTACGGCACCCGGCACACCACCATGGGCTGGCCCGTCGTCCCCGAGGCCTTCACCGAGTTGCTGGTGGACCTGTCCGCGCGGTACCCGAACCTGCCGCCCGTCTACATCACGGAGAACGGTTCCGCCGAGGCCGACACCGTCTCGCCGGACGGAGCCGTGCGGGACACCGACCGGGTGGCGTACCTGCGCGACCATGTGGCGGCCGTGTCCGCCGCCGTCGACGCGGGGGTGGACGTCCGCGGCTACTACTGCTGGTCGCTCCTGGACAACTTCGAGTGGGCCCGGGGCTACGGTCAGCGCTTCGGGATCGTACGGGTCGACTACGACACCCAGGAACGCACGCCCAAGGACAGTTACCACTGGTTCCGCGAGCTGATCACCGTCAACCGCGCGTCCACGCAGGAGCACTGAGATGAAGTTCACCGACGGCTACTGGCAGATGCGGCCGGGCGTGACGGCCCGCTATGCCACCTCCGTCGCCGACGTGGACGTCGCCGACGACCGCTTCACCCTCTACGCGCCGGTCACCCGCGTCCGGCACCGCGGCGACACGCTCAACGGCCCGCTGGTGACCGTGGAGGCGTGGTCACCCGCCGAGGGCGTTATCGGTGTACGGGTGTGGCACCACGGCGGCACGCGCCCCCGCACCCCGGCGTTCCCCCTTAACCCCGACCCGGACGGCGGTCATGCGAAGACCGCTCGCGAAGGCTCGACGGTCGAGCTCGTTTCGGGCGCGCTGTCCCTCGAAGCCGACACCGAGGGCTCCTGCACCCTCAGGTTTGTCTCCGGCGGCAAGGTCATCACCTCGCTCGGCCCCCGCGACCTGGGCTTTGTCACCGACGCCGACGACCGCCACTACATGCTGGCGAAGATGTCGCTCGGCGTCGGCGAGACCGTGTACGGCCTCGGCGAGCGCTTCACACCGTTCACCAAGAACGGCCAGAGTGTCGACATCTGGCAGGCCGACGGTGGCACCAGCAGTGAACAGGCCTACAAGAACGTGCCGTTCCACCTGAGCAGCGGTGGCTACGGCGTTTTCGTCAACCACCCGGGCAAGGTGTCCTACGAGATCGGCTCCGAGAACGTCGGCCGGGTCCAGTTCAGCGTTGAGGATCAGTCCCTCGAGTTCTTCGTCATCGCCGGACCCGCCCCGAAGGACGTGCTGCGCCGCTACACCGGTCTCACCGGCCGGCCCGCGCTGCCGCCGGACTGGTCGTTCGGGCTGTGGCTGTCGACCTCCTTCACCACCTCCTACGACGAGGAGACAGTCGCCCGGTTCGTGGCGGGCATGGCCGAGCGGGACATCCCGCTCAGCGTCTTCCACTTCGACTGCTTCTGGATGCGGGAGTACCAGTGGTCCGACTTCATCTGGGACCCGGCGGTCTTCCCTGATCCCGAAGGGACGCTGTCCCGGCTGAAGGAGCGGGGGCTGCGCGTCTGCGTCTGGATCAATCCGTACATCGCGCAGAAGTCCCACCTGTTCGCCGAGGGCATGGCAGCCGGCTATCTGCTGAAGCGGCCGAACGGTGACGTCTGGCAGTGGGACAAGTGGCAGGCCGGAATGGGCATGGTGGACTTCACCAATCCCGCCGCCCGCGAGTGGTACGCCGCCAAACTGCGACACCTCCTCGGCCAGGGAGTGGACGCCTTCAAAACCGATTTCGGCGAGCGGGTGCCGACCGAAGACGTCGTCTGGTTCGACGGCTCGGACCCGGAGCGCATGCACAACTACTACACCCAGCTCTACAACGAGACCGTCTTCGACCTGCTGGTCGAAGAGCGCGGCGAGGGCGAGGCGGTGCTCTTCGCCCGTTCCGCCACCGCCGGCGGCCAGCGCATGCCGGTCCACTGGGGTGGCGACTGCGAGTCGACGTTCGAGGCGATGGCCGAGTCGCTGCGCGGCGGCCTGTCCCTCGGCCTGTCGGGCTTCGGCTTCTGGAGCCACGACATCGGCGGCTTCGAGGGCACCCCGCCGCCGGCCGTCTTCAAGCGGTGGGTGCAGTTCGGCCTGCTCTCCTCGCACAGTCGGCTGCACGGCAGCAAGTCCTACCGGGTGCCGTGGGACTACGGCGAGGAGGCGGTCGAGGTCACCCGTGACTTCACCCGGCTGAAGCACCGGCTGATGCCGTATCTCTTCCACGCGGCGGTCGAGGCCAAGGAGTCCGGCACACCGGTGATGCGGGCCATGCTGCTGGAATTCCCCGAGGACCTGAGCACCCACTCGCTCGACCGTCAGTACATGCTCGGCGCGGATCTGCTGGTGGCCCCCGTCTTCAGCGAGGACGGCACGGTCGAGTACTACGTGCCGGAGGGCAGCTGGACCAATGTGATCACCGGCGAGCGGGTCAGCGGTCCGGGCTGGAGGCGCGAGCGGCACGGTTTCCGGACGCTGCCGCTGCTGGCCCGGCCGGGCTCGGTGGTCCCCTTCGGCGCGGTGGACGACAGCCCGCGATCCGATTGGGCGGACGGCGTGACACTCCATGTGTACCCGGGCGGGGCCGACGGCTCCGTGACCGTCACCACCATCCCCGCACGGTCGGGCACCGCGGCCGCGGTCTTCACCGTCCGGCGTTCGGGCGGCGAGACCGTCATCGAGACCGAGAGTGAACTGCCCTGGAACGTCGTGGTCGTGGGGGCCACCCCGGCCGATGACGCCGGGGCGCACCCGGCCGGGCCACTGTACGCGGCCCCGCCCGGTACGCACCGCCTGGTCGTTCCGGCCGCCATGTGAGCATGGGCCGGGCCCGGCTGACAGAGCGGGCCCGGCCATGATCGCGGAGGCCTCCGTGGCGCGGCGAGGGTGATGTCCAGCCGGCCGTCAGCGACCTGGAGTCGTGTCGCGGCCGGTTCGCCGTACCCGTGGGCGAGGGTGGGTGCGACGGACACGCTGCGCGCGGAGGATGGCGGAGGAATCTCATGGTCACCATCAGAGCACTGCGGCGCTCGGCCGGGTTTGTCGCCGCCGCGCTCGTCCTGACCGCCTGCGGCTCCTCAGGGGGCAGCGACTCCGGGGAGCAGGCCGGGGACCCGTCGTTCGAGGGCCGGGGCCCCATCACGTTCGTGGCCGGCAAGGACACGACGGGCACAGTCCAGGCGGCGCTCGATCGCTGGAACAGGCTGCACCCCAAGGAGCAGGTCAGCTTCATCCAGCTGCCGACGGACGCCGACTCGCAGCGCCGGGAGATGATCCAGAACGCGGAGACGAAGTCCGACGCCTACACGGTGCTCTCCCTCGACGTCGTGTGGACCTCGGAGTTCGCCGCCCACCGGTGGATCGAAAAGCTGCCCGAGAACCAGTTTCCCCTGCGGAAGATGCTGAAGCCGGTGGTGGAGACGGCTGAGTATCGTGGCGCCCTGTACGCCGTGCCGTTCAGTTCGGACGGCGGTCTGCTGTACTACCGCGCCGATCTTCTGAAGAAGGCCGGCATCGCGGGGCCCCCGACGACCTGGTCGCGGATGAAGGCGGACTGCGCCAAGGTGAAGAGGCTGCCCGAGGCCAAGGACATGTCCTGCTACGCAGGGCAGTTCCGGAAGTACGAGGGCCTGACGGTGAACTTCTCCGAGGCCGTGCAGTCGGCCGGCGGTGTCGTGACCGACGCCGGCGGCAAGCCGGACGTCGACACCCCTGAGGCGAAGAAGGGCCTGGACTTCCTGGTCGGCTCCTTCAAGGACGGCACGATTCCCAAGGAGGCCCTCACCTACCAGGAGGAGGGCAGCCGTCGGGCGTTCCAGTCAGGGAAGCTGATCTTCCTGCGCAACTGGCCGTACGTGTACTCCCTGGCGCGGAAGAGCAATGTGGCGGGGAAGTTCGCGGTCGCGCCGCTGCCCGGTCTGAACGGGCCCGGCTCCGCCAGCCTGGGCGGGCACAACCTGGCCCTTTCCTCCTTCGCCAGGAACAAGGCCACGGCGATGGACTTCATGAAGTTCTTCACCAGCCAGGACAGCGCGAGAACGTTCCTCAAGGACGCCGCCTTCGCTCCGCCCTACGCTGCGCTGTACGACGACGCGTCGCTGACCAAGGAGTATCCGTACCTGCGCGTCCTCAAGCAGTCCATCGAGACCGCGGTGCCGCGTCCGCGCGTCGTGCGGTACGGCGAGGTGACCTCGGCCATCCAGCAGCAGGCATACGCCGCCCTGACCGGCGTCAAGAGCAGCGAGCAGGCGCTGAGGACCCTGCAACAGGACCTGCGGAAGTAGTACGGAGCTACGGCGCGGCGGGCCGCACCTGCTCGGCGCTCTCCAGGGGGTCCACCATGCGCATGACCTCGCCGGGCTCGTGCGAGGTGTGTTCCTCCATGGTGTAGAAACGCACCTCGTGGCCGTCGGGGTCATGCAGCGACGGCAGCACCCATCCGCGCAGGCCGCGCCAGACGCCGCCGTGCGGCTCGCCAAGCGCCTCCAGGCGAGCGGCGAGCGCCTCGATCGCGGCGCCGTCGGGCACCGCGATGGCGAAGTAGTCGAAGCCGGCGGCGGCCTCCGCCCGGTCCGGGGCGAGCCGCAGCGCCAGGTCCGGTCCGCCGGCCGGATGGCTCAGCACGATCTCGATCAGCACCCCCTGCTCGAGGAACTCGGCTGCCCGCTGGTAGCCGAGCGTGCGCCCGTACCACGCCTCGGAGCGGGCGAGATCGCGTACCGGCAGCTTCAGGTGGTGGACGCCGACGAGGCTCGGGATGTCGGCTTCCACGCTCATGGCTCACCTCAGGACGGGTCGGCTCGGCACTCGGGAGTCGAGATCGATCATGACCAGCTTGCCTTTTTCCTCCGGCTTCCGCACCCGCTGCGACCTTCTTCGCCTCCGTCAGCAGGCACCGCGGTTCGCAAAGTTGCCGCACACGTCTTGACCTACTCCGCGCGCCACCCGCAGAGTGCTCGGTAATGCGCATAGGTAATGCGCATTACCAATGGTTCAGCGGTGGCGAGAAGGAATCAAGCGTGGAGCAGTCGAGGAAACGGGCGAAGCCGGGACGGAATCCGGGCTCGGGCAGCCGTACGTCACGCCCGCGGCAGGCCGAGGTGGCTCAGCTCGCCGGAGTCTCGCAGGCCACGGTGTCGCTGGTGCTGTCGGCCCGCACGGACGGCAAGGCGGCGACGATCTCCGAGGAGACCCGGCAGCGCGTCCTCGACGCCGCCCGCAGCCTCGGATACACGCACGACCCGGCCGCGCGGCGGCTGGCCGCCGCCCGCAACAACCTCCTCGGCGTCTTCAGCTTCACCGCGACGTTCCCGACGGACGTGCAGCACTCGTACTACCCGTTCCTCGTCGGTGTGGAGCAGGAGGCCGCCGCCCGCGGCTACGACCTGGTGCTGTTCACCGGGTCGAGCAGCGGCGGCGCGGGCGCGGCCGGGCCGGACGCGTTGAGCCGGGTGCGCCTGGCCGACGGCTGCCTCTTCCTCGGCCGCCACGCGCCGGGCGCCGAGCTCAAACGGCTCGTGGCCGACGGCTTCCCCGTGGTCCACCTCGGCCGCCGCGAGCAGGGGGAGGGGCCGGCCTGGGTCGGCGCCGACTATGTCAGCGCCAGCCGCGCCGTCGTGGAGCACCTGGCGGCCCTGGGTCACCGGCGCATCGTCCTGGTGCGCGAGGACGACGACGCCCCGGCGTCCGCGGACCGTCAGCGGGGCTTTCTGGAGGGGCTGGCGGCCGTCGGTGCCGAGGCGGGGCCGGAGGCGGTGCTGCGCTGCGCCGACCCGGCGGGCGAGGTGACGGCGGAGCGGGTGCGCGCGCTGGTCGCGGACGGCGTGACGGCGTTCGTCGCGGAGGAGACGGACACCGGCGCGGCCTGGCGCGCGCTGGACGCCGCCGTCCGGGAGGCGGGGCTCAGCTGCCCGGGGGACGTCTCGCTCGGGCTGCTCGGCGGCCCGCCGCCGGACTTGGCCGCCGCGCCCGTACCCATGGGGTTCGACGTGCCCCGGCACCAGCTCGGCGCGGCCGCCGTCCGGCTCCTCGCCGCCCTGGTGGCCGGTGAGGAAGCCCATGAACCGCTGGTGGCCTGCGAGTTCCGCACCGGCGAGACGGCGGGCCCGCCCGGTCCGCGGCGGCCATGACGCCCCCTGACGAACACTCGGACACGAGAACAAGGAGCACTGTGACAGCGGAAACGGACATCCTGATCGTCGGTGGCGGCCTCGGCGGGGTCGCCGCCGCGCTCGGTGCCTGCCGGGCGGGCCGACGTGTCGTGATGACCGAGGAGACGGACTGGATCGGCGGTCAGCTCACCGCGCAGGCGGTGCCGCCGGACGAGCACCCCTGGGTGGAGCAGTTCGGTACGACGGCGTCGTACCGGGCGCTGCGCGAGGGGATCCGGGCCTACTACCGGCAGTGGTACCCGCTGCGCGCCGAGGCGCTGGGGCTCGCGGAGCTGAACCCGGGAGCGGGCAGGGTCAGCAAGCTGTGCCACGAGCCGCGGGTGGCGCTCGCCGTCCTGGAGAGCCTGCTCGCCCCGTACCGGGCCGCGGGCCTGCTGACCGTCCTGACCGAGCACCGCGCCGTGTCCGCCGAGACGGACGGCGACCTGATCCGCGCGGTGACCGTGCGCGACCTGCGCGGCGGCGCGCTGACCACGTTCACCGCCCGGTACGTCGTCGACGCCACCGAGACCGGTGAACTGCTCGACCTCGCCGATGTGGAGCACGCCAACGGGGCCGAGGCGCGGGACGAGTTCGGCGAGCCGCACGCCCCCGCCGAGGCGCGGCCCGACAACCAGCAGGGCATCACCGTGTGCTTCGCGCTCTCCCACCACGAGGGCGAGGACCACACCGTGGACCGGCCCGAGGACTACGACTTCTGGCGTGCCTACCGACCCGACTTCTGGCCGGGTCCGCTGCTCGGCTTCGAGGCGCCCGACCCGCGCACCCTGGAGCCCGTGGCCCGCACCTTCGTGCCCAACCCGGACCTCGACCCGCTGGCGGTCAGCGCCGACCAGAGCGCCGACGCCGGGGACAAGGAGCTGTGGGGGTTCCGCCGGATCCTCGCCCGCAAGCTGCACCGGCCGGGCGCCTTCGGCTCTGACATCACCCTCGTCAACTGGCCGCTGAACGACTACTGGCTGAAGCCCTACGTCGGGCAGGAGGTCGAAGCCCTGCGCGGGGCACGCCAGTTGTCGCTGTCGGTGCTGTACTGGCTTCAGACGGAGGCGCCGCGCGCGGACGGCGGCACCGGCTTCCCGGGGCTGCGGATCCGCCCGGACGTCACCGGCACCGCGGACGGTCTGGCCAAGGCGGCCTACGTGCGCGAGTCGCGGCGCATCAAGGCGGTGACCACGGTCGTCGAGCAGGACGTCGCGATCGACGTGGTCGGCCCGTACGGCGGGACCCGCTACCGCGACTCGGTCGGGGTGGGCGGTTACCGCATCGACCTGCACCCCTCCACGGGCGGCGACACCTACATCGACGTCGGCTCCGTGCCGTTCGAGATCCCGCTCGGCGCGCTGGTGCCGCGCCGGGTGCGGAACCTGCTGCCCGCCGGCAAGAACATCGGCACCACCCACATCACCAACGGCTGCTACCGGCTGCACCCGGTCGAGTGGAACGTCGGCGAGGTCGCGGGCGCGCTCGCCGCGCACTGCCTGGACGAGGGCGTGGAGCCCCACCAGGTGCAGGCCGACGACAAGCGGTTCGAGGAGTTCGGCCGCCTCCTGGACCGGGCGGGTGTGCAGCGCCGCTGGCCCGACGTCCGCGGCTACTGACCCCGTCCGACAGCACTTCCACGTTCTTCCGGCCCCCCACGTCATCGACCACGCAAGCACGTCAACACACAAGGAGGTGCCCGCCATGACACCAGACCGCCGCATCCGCGTCGGCATCGACGTGGGTGGCACGTTCACCGATGCCGTGGCGGTGGACGCCGCCACGCTCACGCTGGTGGGCCAGGTGAAGGTGCCCACCAGCCACCACCACGAGGACGGCGTCGCCCACGGCATCGTCCAGGCGCTCGAACAGCTCCTGGCCAAGGTCGACCGGACGGCGGGCGACGTGGTGTTCCTGGCACACGGCACGACCCAGGCCACCAACGCCCTGCTGGAGGGCGACGTGGCCACGGTCGGGCTGATCGGGATCGGCGGCGGGCCCGGCGCGGTGATCACCCGGCGGCTCGCCGCCTTCGGCAAGCTCGAACTCACCCCCGGCAAACGGCTTCCGCTGGCGTACGCCCACGTGGCCGACCCGTCCCAGGAGGCCGAGGTGCGCGCGGCCGTGGAGCGGGTGCGCGCCGAGGGGGCCGAGGTGCTCGTCGCCACGGAGCCGTTCGGCGTGGACCGGCCCGAGGGCGAGCAGGCCGTGCTCGACGCGGCCCGGTCCACGGGGCTGCCGCTGGCCGCCGCCCACGAGATCACCTCGATGTACGGGCTGCACAAGCGGACCCGGACGGCGGTGGTGAACGCCGCGATCCTGCCGCGGATGCTGGCGACGGCCGATCTGGTGGACGCGTCCATCACGAAGGCCGGGGTGACCGCGCCGCTGATGGTGATGCGCTGCGACGGCGGTGTGATGTCGCTGGACGAGATGCGCCGGCGTCCGCTGCTGACGATCCTGTCGGGCCCGGCGGCAGGCGTCGCCGGGGCGCTGATGCAGGAGCGGATCAGCGAGGGCGTGTTCCTGGAGACGGGCGGTACTTCGACCGACATCAGCGTGGTGCGGCGGGGAAAGGTGGCGGTGCGCCACGCGACGATCCTCGGCAGGACCTCCTATCTGAGCGCCCTCGACGTCCGCACGGTCGGGGTCGGCGGCGGTTCCATGGTGCGGGTCTCCGACGGGCGGGTGACCGGCGTCGGTCCGCGCAGCGCGCACATCGCCGGCCTGCCCTACGCCTGCTTCGCCTCGCTCGACGATCTGCGGGACGCCCGGGTGGCGACGATCCGGCCGATGACAGGTGACCCGGACGACTACCTGGTCCTCGACGCGGCGGGCGGCCGGTTCGCGGTGACGATGACATGCGCGGCGAACGCGCTCGGGCGGGTCGGGGAGGAGGACTTCGCGCGCAGCGACCAGACGGTCGCGCGGGCCGCCCTCGCCCCGCTGGCCGCCGCCCTCGGCACGGATGTGGCCGGTGCGGCCCGGGCGGTCCTCGACGCGGGGACGGAGCAGGTCAGGTCGGTGGTGGACACCATGATCCGCGACTACCGCCTGGACCGGGACACGGTACTCGTCGTCGGCGGGGGCGGCGGCGCGGCGGCGGTGACCCCGCACCTGGCCGCCTCCGCCGGGCTCGAAGGGCGCATCGCCCGGCACAGCGAGGTGATCAGCCCCGTCGGGGTGGCGCTCGCGCTGGTGCGCGAGCAGGTCGAGCGCATCGTGCCCGGCGCCACCCAGGAGCAGATCCTCGCGGTGCGCGCCGAGGCCGAGCGGGCCGTCGTCGCACAGGGCGCCGCCGCCGACGGCGTCGAGGTGGAGGTGACCGTCGACCCGCAGACCAACACCGTGCGGGCGGTCGCGACGGGCGCCACCGAGCTGCGCACCCAGGACCGGGCGCACCGCGCCGACGCCGACGAGCGGCTGCGCGCGGCCGCCACCAGCCTCAAGGCGCCGGAGACACGTGTGCGGACGCTGGCCGGTACGGACGCGTACACGGTGTACGGCACCGAGGTGCGGCGCCGGTTGCGGGCGGACCGCCATCCGGTGCGGGTGGTGGACGCGGACGGCGTGGTGCGGCTCGGCGCGGCCGACGCGCGGGTGGAGGTCATGACGGTGGGAAGCTCCGGCGAGGCGCTTGCCGCGCTGGTCCGCGACGCGACCTCCTACGGCGACGGAGGCGTACGGGCCCCGGCCGTGCGGCTTCTGGTGGGCGGCCGGATCGCGGACCTCTCCGGTGTCCTGGAGCCCGAGGCGCTGCTGGCCCTGGCCCGCACCGAGCTGCGTCCGCGCGGCACCGAGGAGCCGGTCGTCGCCGTCGTGGAGTCGCGGACATGAGCGATGACCACGATGTGGACCTCGCGGTACGGCTGCTCGGGGGAACACCCACGCATGAGGGCCGCGATCCCGTGCTGCTGCGCCACTGGGCGGTGACGGCGACGGAGTTCGGCCGCCGGATGACCCCGCGTGTCGAGGCCGTACGGGTCGTGGAGCGGGACGGCGGACTGGACGCCGGGCTGCTGGCCCGGTACCGGTCCCGGCCGCCGGTGGTCGAGGTGTACGTCGACACCGTCGAGCGGGCCGAGCGGCTGGTCGCCGAGCGCGGATGGCGGGACTGGTACCCCGCGGGGTCGGTGCGCGCGGCGGCGCTCGCCCACGAGCGCGCACACGCCTGGCTGCACCACGCCGCGGTGCGCGCCGAGTTCAAGCGGGCGCTGGGCCACACGGCACTGCGGCTCGGGCGGCGCCGGCTGTACGCGTACGTCGCGGGCGCGGACGAGATCGCCGCGCACGCCTACGCCCACGCCGCCTGCGGCCTGGGCCGCAGCCCCCTGCTGCTCACGGAGGCGCTGGCCGCCGCCGTGTCCTGTGAAAGCGAGAACTGATCGATGGGTGTCGTCATTCTGCTCGTCATGGCCGCGGGGGTCGCGGCCATGCTCAGCCGCAAGCTGCCCACGGCGTTCGCCCTGGTGCTGTTCGCCGTGGTGATCGCGTTCCTGGCGGGTGCGCCGCTCTCCGGCAAGGGCAGCGTGCTCGACACGGTGCTCCAGGAGGGGGCGCCCGCGCTCGCCGCCACGATGATCGCGATCCTGCTGGGCTCATGGCTCGGCAAGCTCCTGGAGGAGACCGGTATCGCCGGCACCCTGGTCCGCAAGATCGTCGAATTCGGCGGCGACCGGCCGGTGTTCGTGGCGCTCGGCGTGCTCGCCGTGTCGGCGCTGGTCGGCACCGTGACCGGATCGGCGCCCGCGGCGATGCTCGCCGGTCTGATCGGTATCCCCGCGATGATCGCGGTGGGCATCCCGAAGGTGACGGCCGCGGGCACGGTCCTCATGGGGATCGCCGTCGGCGTGCCCTTCGAACTGCCGGTGTGGCAGTTCTTCTCCACCGCCCTGGAGCTGCCCGTCGACACGGTGCGCGGCTTCATGGTGAAGCTGTTCCCGTTCGCGCTGGTGGCCGCCGTCGCCTACGTCCTCGTGGAGTCCCGGCGCCGCGGCGTCGAGCACACCTGGTCCCTGAAGTCGGTGCAGGCCCGGCCGTCGCGCGGCGACCGCCGCCGGCTGCTCGGCGACGCCCCCTGGTACGCCCTGCTCACCCCGGCGGTCCCGCTCACCCTCGCCCTCGGCCTGGACGTGGCCATCATCCCCTCGCTGCTGGGCGGCGTGCTGTACGCGCTGGTGACGACGACCCGGCCGCGGGAGATGAACCGCCGCCTGCTGCGCACCCTGTACGGCGGGTTCGAGGTGGCCGCACCGCCCATCACCCTCTTCGTGGCCATCGGCATCCTGCTCGCCGCGGTGAAGCTGCCCGGCGCCATCGACGCCCTGCAACCCCTCGTCAAGGCCGTCAGCCCGCAGAACGCCGTGCTGTTCGTCCTCGTCTTCACCCTGCTGGTGCCGCTGTGCCTGTTCCGCGGCCCCCTGAACGTCTTCGGCCTCGGCGCCGGCATCGCGGGCGTCCTGGTGGCCACCGGCATCTACCCGGCCGTCGCCGTCCTCGGCATGACCGCCTCGTACAACCAGGTCTTCGGGGTATCCGACCCGACCAGCACCCAGACCGTGTGGAGCGCCCAGTACGCGGGCGTCTCCCCGCACCAGGTGATGGTGCGCACCCTGCCCTACGTGTGGGCCGTGGCCTTCGGTGGCCTGTGGGTCACCGCCGCCACCTACCTCTGACAGCAACCGACTTCAGGAGCCGATCATGCATGAGCCGCAGTCCGGCCCGGACCGCCGGATGTTCCTGCGCGCCACCGCCCTCTCCGGCGCGGCGCTCACGTTCGGCGGGCTGGCGACGCCCTCCGCGTCGGCCGCGCCCGGCGGATTTCCCGACTACACCTACGTCCGCACGCTGCTCACCCCGTCGCAGCTGAAGTACAACCCGACGGGCGAGATCATCTTCCCCACCGTGCGCGGCGTCTACGACAAGCTCTCCTCGCCGCTGGGCCGCTACTACCTGTACTACGCGCCGCACGACGCGCCCGGCGGCATCTGCCTGGCCTACGGCGACTCCATGGAGGGCCCGTTCACCGAGTACCCGGACAACCCGATCGTGTCCAACAAGTGGGACCCGCACTACTCGGTCACCCATGTCTCCTCGCCGCATGTGCTGTGGAACCAGGACGCCAAGGAGTTCTGGCTGTACTTCCACGGCGAGAACACCACGACCCGGCTCGCCCGGTCGAAGAACGGGGTGGACTTCACCTACGACAAGGTGGTGCTGACGACGTCGATGATGCCCGCGGGCACCAGCGAAACGTCCTACGCCCGGGTGTTCCGGTACGACCTGCCCTCCCGCGGCGCCCGCTACGTCATGCTGTTCATGATCAACAACACCACCGACCACCGCGACATCGGCTGGGGCTGGTCCGCTGACGGCCGTAACTGGACCTTCGCCCAGACACCCCTGGTGCGCCACTCGGACGTGGGCGCGGTGAACATCGGCGGCCCGCACCTGCTGACGCGCGACGGCTCCGCGTTCGTCGTCTACAACAAGGACAAGTCCAGCGGTGGCGACATGATGATCACCGAGGTGGGGGCGGACTTCTCGCTCCGCAAGCACCTCGGCGTCTTCTACAACTCCCGCTCCGCGCCGCCCGACAACGGGCGCTCGGCGGCTCCGACCTTCGGCACGGACGGCGGCGTGCCGTACATGGTCTACGAGGCCGGGGAGCGCCTCGCCGGCTCCATCGCGGTGGCCCGGGGCTGAAGGGCGGCGCCGGCCACCGGGTCAGGCGGTGCGGCGGATGAGGAGGACATGGTCGATGACCTCGGCGGTGCGCCCGCCCGGGCCGGTCGCGATCCGGCGGGGGGTGTCGGCCCGCTCGACCGTCCAGGTCTCCGGCGCCAGCGCGATACCGGCGGCGACCTCCTGCGGGCTCGGGTACCGGAGGTCGGGGTCCTGGTTCCACGACCATGGCGAGGTCGAGCCGTGGTCGACGACCAGCAGCCGCCCGCCCGGGCGCAGTGCGTGCGCGGCCGAGCGCAGGACGGTGGCCCGGTCCAGGTCGAGAGGGGTGTGCAGGTAGTGGGCGCAGATCAGGTCGAAACGGCCGGACGGGAACGACGTGTGCAGGTCGTGCCGTACGGCGCTGACGCGGTCGCCCAGGCCGTGTGAGCGGGCGAGGGCGGCGAGCCGCTCGACCGCCACGGCCGAGATGTCGGTGGCGGTGACCTGCCACCCCTGGCCGGCGAGCCACAGCGCGTCGCCGCCCTCGCCGCATCCGAGGTCCAACACGTCACCGGGCGGCAGGCCCGTCACCATCTCGGTGAGGCGAGCATTCGGCCGCGGGTCGCCGGCTGCCGGCCGGGCCGCGTAGACGCTGTCCCAGAATGCGACCGCATCGGTGGTGCTCATCAGGACTCCTTGTGTCGGTGGACCCTCAGTCTTGCCAGGCGCACCATGACCTGGCACGAAAACTTGCCATAACGGCAAGACGGGCCTCATGGGTCCCGCGACGGACGACAACGGGCTCGACAGGCCGTCAGTGCGGAGTCACTGGCGTGTCATCGGGCCTTCGTAGTCTTCCGCTGGTTTCACGTGGGTGGTGTGCCGCGTCACCGGTAGTGCCGCTCGCGAGTTGTCGTCCGGGTGCCGACACCGGAGGGGTGCATGGAGTATCGGATTCTCGGACAGGTCGAGGTGCGGCACGGGGAGAAGCAGCTGCCGCTCCACGGCGCCAAACAGCGCACTGTGCTGAGCGCTCTGCTCCTGGCCGGCGACCTGGTGGTGTACGACTCGCAGCTGGGTGAGTACCTGTGGGGTCAGAAGGCGCCCGCCACCAGCAACGCTCAGATATACACCTACGTCTCGCGGCTGCGGAAGACGCTCGGTCCGCACGCCCGGATCATGCGTCGTTCGCCGGGTTATCTGATGCAGATCGGGTCCTCGTGGTTCGACCTGGACGAGTTCACCGACCAGTCGCAGCGCGGCCACGAGGCGCTGGACGCGGGCGACTACGAGCGGGCGGTCTCGCTGCTGTCCTCGGCCCTGTCGCTGTGGCGCGGGCCCGCGCTCGCGAATGTGTCCTCGCATCTCGCCGAAGCGGTGCGACCGCAGCTGGAGGAGGCCCGGATCACGGCGCTCACCGGCCGGTTCGAGGCCGAACTCGCGCTCGGCAGGCACGCCTCGCTGGTGCCGAGGCTGACTCAGCTGGTCCGCGAGTACCCGCTTCAGGAGCGGTTCCGCGCGCAGCTGATGACGGCCCTGTACCGCTGCGACCGCCAGGCCGACGCCCTCGCCCTCTACGAGCAGGGCAGGAGGATGCTGACCGGCTCGCTGGGCGTCGACCCCGGCGCGCTGCTGCGCGAGGTCATGCTCGCGATCCTCAACTCCGATCCGAAGCTGCTCGGCCCGGTCCGCGAACGCTCGACGGCCGGTGTCGGCCGCTCGGCGTTTCCGGGATTCGCCGTTCTCTGAGCGGTGGCCGGACCGACCACCCGTGGCGTGGGATCCCGCCCGCGTCCCGAACGACACCACTGGAGGCAACGTCATGACCGCACCTGTGCCCGAGACCGCGCTGGGGGACGAGGAACGGGCCCGCATCAAGGACGTGGTGTGCGAGGTTCTCGACATCGAACCGGAGGACATCACCCTGACCGGGTCGTTCACCGAGGAGTACGGCGCCGATTCGATGGCGCTGGTGGCACTCGGCGCGTCGCTGGAGCGCACCTTCGACGTCGAGATCGAGGACTCCAAGGTGGATCTGATGGACGATCTCAAGAACGTGTTCGTGGTGGTGGGCGAGGCCCTCGCCACGAGTCGCTGATCCGGTTTCACGACGCGAGGAGGGCGAAGTGAACGCGGACGGGGACATGGAGAGAGTGGTGATCACGGGTCTCGGCGTGGTCAGCAGCATCGGCATCGGGGTCGACGACTTCTGCGCCGGGCTGCGTGAGGGGCGCAGCGGGGCGAAGCCGATCACGGCCTTCGACACCACCGGCTTCGCGCACTCGATCGGGTGCGAGGTGACCGGGTTCGACCCGCACGAGTGGCTGGACCGACTGGAACCGGAGGGCATCGGCCGGGCCACCCAGTTCGCGGTCGCGGGTGCCCGGATGGCGCTGGCGGACGCCGCACTGGACGTCGAGGAACTGCGGCGCCGTCGGGCTCTCGTGTCCGTCGGCACCAGCGATGGCGAGACGCGTGACCTGGACACCCTGACCGAGCAGTATCTGACGGACGGTGCCGGGGGGCTCGACCCCGCGCTGGCCAGGCGCGCCGACGCGAACCAGCTCACCTCGGGCATGGTCCGCGAACTCGGGCTGCGTGACGTCGAGTCGATGACGATCGGGACGGCCTGCGCGGCGGGCAACTACGCGATCGGCAGCGCGTTCGACGCCCTGCGCGCCGGCGACGTCGACTTCGCGCTGTGCGGTGGCGCGGACGCCGTGTGCCGCAAGACGTTCACCGGCTTCTACCGGTTCGGCACCATCGCCCCCGAGAAGTGCCAGCCCTTCGACCGGGACCGCAAGGGCCTGCTCGCCAGCGAGGGCAGCGGAGTACTGCTCCTGGAGAGCCTGCGCTCGGCGCGGGCCCGCGGCGCGCGGATCTACGCCGAGGTGCTCAGCTACGGGCTCAACTGCGACGCGGGACACGCGGTCGCCCCGGACCGGGACAGCCTGGCCCGGTGTATCCGGCTCGCGCACCGCAACGCCGGCATCAAGCCCGAGGACGTGGACCTGATCTCGGCACACGGCACCGGCACCCCGACCAACGACGTGGTCGAGACCAGCGCGATCCGCCAGGTGTTCGCCGCCCCACCGCCGACGGTGTCGGTGAAGAGCATGATCGGGCATGCGATGGGCGCGGCGAGCGCGCTGGCCACGGTCGCCTGCGCGCTGGCCATCCACGAGGGCTTCATCCCGCCCACCATCAACCATATGAACACCGACCCGGACTGCGGGCTGGACTGCGTGCCGAACCAGGCGCGCCCCGCCGTGCTGAACGTGGTGCAGAACAACGCGCTCGCGTTCGCGGGCAACAACGTGGTTCTGCTGCTCGGTCGGACCCGGGAGACGACATGACGACGGTCGAGGCGACAGGGCCGCTGCGCCCGCGCGGGGTGGACGCGGACAGCCGGGCCCTGGTGCTGTCGGGATGGTCCACCGTGACCGGCTACGGCGTGGGCCGCGACGCCCTGCGCGACGGACTGCTGTCCGGACGCTCGGCGGTGGCGGATCTGGAAGCGGCCGGGTTCCCCGGGCCCGCCCGGGCCGCGGTCGTGCCGGGGTTCAAGGCGGCGGACCACCTGGGGCGCAAGGGGACCCGCACGATGAGCCGCTCCACGGCGTTCGCCGTGACGGCCATCGATGTGCTGTTGCGCGAGCTCGGCCCCGAAGTCACCGAGGACCCGGAACGGATCGGGCTGGTGCTCGGCGTCGGCCAGGGCAATGTGCAGGCCGCCATGGACTTCACCCGGGAGGCGCTCACCGCGTCCAGGCCCTATCACGTGGACGCGATGCGGTTCCCGGACACGTTCCTCAACCGGGCCGCGGGGCAGAGTGCGATCTGGCACCACCTCAAGGGCCCGAACACGACCATCGCCGGCGGCAGGCTGTCCGCGCTGCTGGCGATCGGCTACGGGGCCCGCCTGTGCCGTGGCGGGCACTGCCGACGGCTGCTGGTCGGCGCCACCGAGGAGTATTCGCAGGCGCGGGCTCTCCTGGTGGACGCGGCAAGCGGGCCGAGCGACACCCCTGCGCCGCTGGGCGAGGGCTGTCTGGTCGCGCTGATGGAGTCGGCAGCCGACGCGGCGGCGGCCGGACGCGTCCCGGTGGCCACGGTGCCGGCGACGCACTTCCGGGCGACCCCGGAGCCTGAGACGGGTGGCGCCGAGCTCGCCGAGTGCGTGCGTGCCGTGCTCGCCAAGGCGGGCGCCACCGCCGACCGGATCCGGCTGGTGGCGCCACTGGGCGAGCACTCGGAGCAGGAGGAAGCCGGTATCCGCGCGGTGACCGGCCGCTCCGCCATGCACTGGCTGCACTGCCGTCCGCTGCTGGGCGACGCGTTCGCCGCGTCCGCGGGGCTACAGCTGTCGGCGGCCCTGGCCGCCGGGCGGCACTGGTCAGAGCCCGCGGATCTGGCCCTGGTCACCGGCATCGATCGGGACGGCACGGTCGGCTGCGCCCTGCTCGGGCGTCCCGCCTGAGGAGAAGAGGAGGCCATGCCCAACAGCCAGGACGCGCGGCCGGGAGAGAGGGCCGTCGAGGACCCGAGCGATGTCTACCGGCTCGACGCGGCCGAAAGCGAGCTGCTGGACAAGGTGGCCGCCGAGGTCGCGGGGACCTATGACAGCGTGGAGGACCCGCGCTTCATCGCCAACGCGCGCCTGCACGCCCAGCGGCTGCCGTACGGCCTGCGCGAGTGGCTGGAACGGGTCCGGTTCAGCGACGACATCGGCGCGTTCCGTGTCCGCGGACACCGGCTGCGCGACGACGAACTCGGCGCCACTCCGGCGGAGTTCGAACGCCGGCCGAGGGAGCCGGCGCTGGTGCCCGAGATCTGCCTGGTGCTGCTCGGCGTGCTGCTCGGCGACGTGTTCGGCTGGGAGACCCAGCAGGCCGGGCGCCTGGTGCACGATGTGGTGCCCAGTGAGTACGCGCAGAGCTCGCAGACCAGCGCGAGCAGCTCCGCCGAACTCGGCTGGCACACGGAGGACGCCTTCCACCCGCACCGGGCCCACTATCTGGGGCTGGCCTGCCTGCGCAATCCGGACCGGGTGCCGACCACGCTCACCGAGCTGCGCTCGCTGCGGCTGACCGAGCGGACCCGGTCCGTACTGAGCATGCCGCGCTTCCACCACCTGCCCGACACCTCGCACAGCCCCACCGGCAGCGACGACGCCGGCGCATGGGCGGATCCGGCGCCGGCGCGGATCCTGGCGGGGCCGGCGGGCAACCAGTCGCTGTGCGTCGACGCCGACTTCACCGTCGTCTCCGGGGACGATCCGGAGGCGCGGGCGGCGCTGGACGAGCTCAAGGAGGAGATCGGCCGGCACCTCGGCGACCTGGCCCTGGAGCCGGGGGACTACCTGTTCCTGGACAACCAGCGCTGTGTCCATGGACGCAGGTCCTTCCGGCCGCGGTTCGACGGTACGGATCGCTGGCTGAAACGGGTGAGTGTGACCCGCGACCTGCGGCGGATGGCCGACGCGGGCGTCACGGCCACCCGGCGCACCGCTCGGGCATTCCTGTCCGGTTGACCTGGCTGTTTACCGCACAACTTAAAAATCTTCCGCGGCCTGACGCCGTGCGAAAACATGAAGTCCGTGCAACGGCCGGTGAGGCGACGGGGGAGGATCTTTGCGAGCGCCGTTAGACCTGTTCGCGGAAACGTTGGCACGCACACCGGACGCCCCCGCGGTCATCGCGGAGGACGAGCAACTGTCGTTCGCCGAGCTCGACCGGCGGGCCGGCGTCCTGGCCCACGCCCTGACCGAGCGTGGAGCCGGTCCCGAGCGGCTGGTGGGCCTCAGCGTACGGCGTGGCGCCGCGATGGCCGTCGGCGTGCTCGGCGTACTCAAGTCCGGCGCGGCCTATGTGCCGCTCGACCCGGCACACCCGAGGGCCCGGCTGCGGTGGATGGCCGAGGACGCGGGCGTGCGGGTGGTGGTGGCCGAGCCGGGGACGGCGGGGCTGTTCGACGGGCTGGCCGGGCTGACGGTGATGGATCACACGGCCGGTGCCCGGGCCGGGGGAGAGGCCGAGGCGCCGTCGGCGGCGCGTCCCGCCCCCGAGGATCTCGCCTACGTCATCTATACCTCCGGTTCCACAGGACCGCCCAAGGGCGTCGCCGTCGAACACCGCCAGCTGGCCCATATCTGGGCGGCCTGGGACGAGCTGTACGGGCTGCGCGCGGAGCCGCTGCGCTTCGTCTCGGTCACCAGCCTGTCCGTCGACCTGTTCTTCGCGGACATGCTGCGCTCCGTCTTCGCCGGTGGCGCTCTGGTGATCGCTCCCGATGAGGCGGTCACCGAGCCGGCGCGGCTGCTGGAGCTGGTCGAGCGGCACGGGGGCACGGCCGTGGAGACGATGCCGGGGCTCGCCACGGAGCTGGTGCGGGAGGCAGGGCGGGCGGGGCGCGGCATGCCGCCGCTGCGGCTGCTGTCGGTCGGCTCGGAGGGCTGGGCCGCCCGGGACTACCGGGAGCTCGCCGGGCGGCTGCATCCCGACACGGTCGTGGTCAACGCGTATGGGACGACCGAGACGACCATCGACTCCTGCGCGCTGCTCCCTCGCCCCACACCCGAGGCCGTACGGGCCGTCCAGGGCCGGTATCTGCCGATCGGGCGGCCCCTCGCGCGTACGGCCGCCTATGTGCTGGACTCCGGGCTGCGACCGGTGCGGGACGGGCAGCAGGGCGAGCTGTATCTGGGCGGCAGCGGGGTCGCCCGCGGCTATCACGGGCGTGCGGCGCTGACCGCCGGGCGCTTTGTCGCCGACCCGTTCGCGCCGGACGGGGCCCGGATGTACCGGACCGGGGACCTGGTGCGGTGGGGGGACGACGGAAACCTGGAGTATCTGGGCCGTACGGACGAGCAGTTGAGCGTCCGGGGCTTCCGGATCGAGCCCGGTGAGATCGAGGCCGTCCTGCTGCGCTACCCCGGGGTGCGGCGCGCCGCCGTGACCGCGGGGGAGGAGGGCAGGCAGGGGCTCGTCGGATACGTCGAGCCGGAGACGGGCGACGGCGCGCCCGTACGGCCGAGCGGCGACGCGTTACGGGTCTTTCTCACCGACAGCCTGCCCGCGCATATGGTCCCCGCGGCGTTCGTCGTGCTCGACCGGCTTCCGCTGCTGCCGGGCGGGAAGCTGGACCGGCGTGCGCTGCCCGCGCCGGAGCGGGGGGCGGCGTATGTTCCGCCGCGCACCGACGCCGAGCGGGCGCTCGCCGGGATCTGGGCCGAGGTGCTGGGCGTCGAACGGGTGGGCGCCGAGGACAACTTCTTCAACCTGGGCGGCGACTCCGTCATCGGCATCCAGGCCGCGGCCCTCGCCCGGTCCCGGCTCGGCGTCGGGTGGCCGTACCGCGCCCTGTTCGACCGGCCGACGCTGGCGGAGCTGGCCGCCGTGCTGGCACCCGCCGAGCCCGCCGGGCCGCCCGTACGGAGCGCGCCGCCGTCCGGGGCGGGCGCCGACGAGCGGCTGCCGCTGTCGTTCGCGCAACAGCCACTGTGGTTTCTGCACGACTACGAGCCGGGCGCCGAGTACAACATCGGCAAGGCCCTCCGGCTGACCGGCCTGCTGGATGTCGCGGCGCTGCGGAAGGCGCTGACCGAGGTGGTCTCGCGGCAGGACGCGCTCCGTACGACCTTCCAGAAGGTCGACGGGCAGGGTGCGCAGGTGGTGGTGGCGCCGGGCGAGGTGGCGCTGGAGTCCGTCGACCTGCGGGACACCGATGCCGGTCCATCCGTGGAGGACGCGCTGGAGCAGGTGTTGCGCGAAGAGTACGGCACGGTCTTCGACCTGCGGGCGGCGCCGCCGCTGCGCGCCCTGCTCATACGGCTCGGCGACAAGGAACACGTCCTCGCGCTGACGATGCACCACCTCATCACCGACGGCTGGGCCAACGAGGTCCTGCTCTCGGAGCTCGCCCACTGCTACTCCGCCGCCGTGCGCGGCGAGCCCGCCGAGCTGCCCCCGCTCGCCGCCCGCTACGCCGACTTCACGCGCTGGCAGCGCGAACACCTGGTCGGCGCCGACGCCGATCGCCGGCTCGACTACTGGCGTGCGCGGCTGGACGGGCTGACGCCCACCGAGCTGCCCACGGACCGGCCGCGCCCCGCCACCCGCGGCACCGCGGGTGCCGCGGAGTGGGCCACGGTTCCGGCCGAGGTGACCGGCCGGCTGAAGGAGCTCAGCAGGGCGCGGCAGGTGAGCCTGTTCACGACGCTGATGGCGGCCGCCCAGCTCCTCCTCTCCCGCCACTGCCGCCAGGCCGATGTGGCGGTCGGCACCGCCGAGTCGGGCCGGGGCCGGGCCGAGTGGGCGGATCTGGTCGGGTACTTCGTCAATACGGTCGTGATCCGCTCGACGGTGGACGAGCGGCAGGCCTTCGGCGACTTCCTCGGCCAGGTCAGGGACACGCTGCTGGATGCCGTCGCGCACGCGGACGTACCGTTCGAGCGGGTGGTGCGGGCGCTGGCACCGGAGCGCGACCCGGCCCGTTCGCCACTGGTCAGCGCCATGGTGGTGATGCAGAACGCGCCCGCCGGAGAGCCGGACTTCGCCGGGCTGACCGCGGAGGACCTCGAACTTCCCACGGTCGCGGCCAACTTCGACCTGACCCTGGAGTTCCGCGAACGGGGCGATGAGCTGCGGCTGTACGCCAACTACAACACCGATCTCTACGACGGTGCGACGGTGCGACGGCTCAGCGCTCAGCTGACCGCGCTGCTGGCGGAGATCGCCGCCGATCCCGAGCGGCCGCTGCGGCTGCTGCCGATGGGCGGGGACGGCCGGGAGTCGTCCGCGCTCTCCGCGCCGCCCCTGCCCTCGTCCCGGGAACGGCCGTCCGGGGGTGCCCATGAGCAGTTCGAGGAGTGGGCGCGGCGCACCCCCGAGCAGCTCGCCGTCCTGCACGGTGGGACGGAGCTGACCTACCGCGAGCTGGACGAACGCGCCAACGGGCTGGCCCACCGGCTGGTGGCGCGCGGGGTCGGCCCCGAGACACCCGTCGGGATCTGTCTGGAGCGCTCCCCGGACCTGATCGTGGCGCTGCTCGCCGTGCTCAAGTCCGGGGGCGTGATGGTGCCGCTGGACCCCGGGTATCCGCGTGAGCGCCTCGCGCTGCTGCTCGCGGACACCGGCACGCGGGTGGTGCTGACCCGCGAGCCGCTCCACGATGTGCTGCCCGGCGATACGACCGTGACCTGCCTGGATCCGGGCGGGGCCGAGCCGCCGGCACGGGCGGCCGCGCCGCCGCGCACCGAGGTGGGGCCGTCGAATCTGGCGTATGTCCTCTACACCTCGGGCTCGACCGGCCGCCCCAAGGGCGTGATGATCACCCACGGCTCCCTGGCGCTCGCCGCCGAGGACGCCCGCCGCATGTTCGGCTTCGGCCCGGCCACCAGGACGCTGCTGCATCTGTCGATCTGCTTCGACTGCGGGCTGTGGCAGGCCCTGACGCCGCTGTTCTCCGGCGCGACCCTGTGCCTGAGCGAGGCGGGCGAACGGGACGGCACCCTCGGCCTCGCCGAGCAGCTGCGCCGCGACGGCGTGACGCTGCTGTTGCTGACGCCCGCGCTGCTCGCCACGGTCGCCCCGGACGAGGTCCCGGCGCTTGAAACGGTCCTCGCCTGCGGCGAGGTCTGCCCGCCCGAGCTGGCGGCGGGCTGGCTGCCGGGGCGCACGTTCGTCAACGCGTACGGGCCCACGGAGACGACCGTCATGTCCACCGCGCACCTGCTGCCCGCGGGCACGGACCCGGGCACGGTCGCCGGGGCCGTGCCCATCGGCGGGCCCGTCAACGGCGCCCGCATCGAGGTGCTCGACCCCTATCTGCGGCCCGTGCCGGTCGGGATGGACGGGGAGCTGTACATCGGCGGGTCCGGAGTCGGGCGGGGGTATGTGGGCAGTCCCGGCCGCACCGCCGAACGTTTTGTGGCCGATCCCTACGTCCCCGGCGAGCGGCTCTACCGCACGGGGGACCTGGTCCGCCGGCGGGCCGACGGGGTGCTGGAGTTCCGGGGCCGGGTCGATCAGCAGGTGAAGATGCGGGGCTTCCGGATCGAACCGGGCGAGATCGAGGCGGTGCTGGGCACCCACCCCGGGGTGGGTGGCGTCGCGGTGGTGGTCAGGGACGAGCGCCTCGTGGCGTATGTCGCCGCCGACGGGCAGTCGGCCGACGGGCGGCCGACCCCCGAGACCCTGCGGCGCTTTGTCGCGGAGGTGCTGCCCGCGCCCATGGTGCCGTCCGCCTTCGTGGTGCTGGACGAGCTGCCCGTCAACCGCAACGGCAAGGTCGACCGCCCGGCCCTCCCGGATCCGGCGCTGCCCGCCGCCCGAACCCGCTTCGCGGCGCCGCGCACCCGCACGGAAAGGATGCTGGCCCGGGCGTGGACGGCGGTCCTCGGCGTCGAACGGCCCGGGATCGACCACAACTTCTTCGCCCTCGGCGGCGACTCGATCCTCAGTGTCCAGGTCGTCGCCGCACTGGGCCGGGAAGGGCTGCGGATCGCGTCGCGCGACATCTTCCAGCGGCAGACGATCCGCGAGCTGGCCGACGTGGTGTCCGTCGAGTCCGGCGCGCCCGGTGCCTCCGGTGATACGTCCGCGGCAGCGGACGCGTCCGACGCCTCCGTGTTCGGGCCGTTCCCGCTCACCCCGATCCAGCACTGGTTCTTCGAGAACATCACCGCGTGCCCCGACCGCTTCACCATGCCCCGCTGCGTCGAGCTGGCCGCCGGGGTGGACGTGACGGCCGTACGGGCGGCCGTGCACGCGGTCGTCGCCCACCATGACGCGCTGCGGACGCGGGCCGAACGAGCCGATGCCGAGGGGGACGAGGGGGCCTGGCGGCTGCGGATCGCGCAGGTGGAGGCCGAGGGGGACGGCGACGTCTTCCAGATCTGCGGCGAGTTGGCCGACGACCCGTCCCCGTCCCCCGATATGTCGACCGTCATCGCACATGCCGAGGCCGCGCTCGATCTGCGCGCGGGGCCGCTCCTGAAGGCCGTCTATATCGACCTCGGCCCGGCGCGCAGCCCCCGACTGCTGCTGATGGTCCATCACTTCGTCGTCGACGGGGTCTCCTGGCGGATCCTGCTGGACGATCTGCGCACCGCCTACGTCCAGGCCGCCGAGGGCACCCCGATCGACCTCGGCCCGAAGACCACGTCGTTCCCCGACTGGGCGCGGCGGCTGAACGAGTACGTGGCCTCCGGCGGACTCGACGGCGAACTGCCCTACTGGACCGCCGTCCAGGCCCCGCCACCGGGCATGGCCGCCCCCGCCGACGTCAGCACCAGCGCGGTCGTGACCGCCCGGCTGAGCCGGGACGAGACCGCGGCGCTGCTGCGCCAGGTGCCCGTCGCCTACCGCACCCGGCCGAACGACGTCCTGCTGGCCGCGCTGGCGCGGGCGCTCGGCCCGGGGCCCGTCGCGATCAACCTGGAGGGCCATGGCCGGGAGCAGCTCTTCGACGGGGTGGACATCTCCCGTACGGTCGGCTGGTTCACCACCCAGTTCCCGGTGACCATCGAGCTGCCGGATATGGCTGATACGGCAGACGCGGTGGACGCCGCCGACTGGGGCCCGGCCCTCAAGGTCGTCAAGGAGCAGTTGCGGGCCGTGCCCCGGCACGGCCTGGGCCATGACGCGCTGCGCTATCTGGGCCGGAACGGCTCCCCGAACGGGCCCCGGCCCCACGTCAACTTCAACTATCTCGGCCAGTTCGCGCCCCTGGACACCCACGGTGGCTTCTACAGCGGACGGGAGTTCCCGCTCACCGACGCCATCCACCCGGACGAGATCCGGCCCTTCGAGCTGGAGGTGACGGCCGAGACCACCGGCGGCGAACTTATCTTCACCTGGGACTACTCCCGCGCCGCCTACGACGAGACGGAGATCCGGCGACTCGCCGACGGCACGCTCGCCGCGCTGCGCGCGCTCACCGCCCACTGCCTGGCGCCCGGCAGCGGCGGGCGTACCCCCTCGGACTATCCGCTCGCCTCGCTGGACCAGGCACAGGTCGACGCGCTGGTCGGCGACGGCCGCGCGGTCGAGGACGTGTATCCGCTGACGCCTCTCCAGTCCGGGATGCTGTACCACTCGCTGAGCGGCGGCGAGCGGCTCGATGTCTACGGCCGCCGGTTCACGCTCGTCATCGACGGGGTCACGGACCCGCGGGCGCTGGATGCCGCCTGGCGGCGGGTGGTGGCGGCGCACCCCGTACTGCGCAGCACGGTGCACTGGTCCGGGCTCGCCGAGCCGGTGCAGGTCGTGCACCGCGCGGAGCCCCGGATCACACACCACGACCTGCGGTCGCTGCCGCCGGGCGAGCAGCGTGCGCGACTGCGCCGACTGGAGGACGGGGACCGCGCCGAGGGGCTGGATCTGCGCAGCCCGATCCCCTTCCGGGTGACGATCTCGCGGCTGTCGGACAGCAGGGCGCACGTACTGCTGACGACACATCATCTCTTTTTCGACGGCTGGAGCCTGACCAGGACCGTGGACGCGGCCCTCGCCGCCTGCGCCGCGCTCACCCGGGGGGAGGCGCCAGAACCCCTCGTGTGCAGGCCGTTCCGGGACTATGTGGAGTGGCTGCACGGGCAGGACGGCAGAGCCGACGAGGCCGCCGAGGCGTACTGGCGGGAGGCGCTCGCCGGGTTCGACACGCCCACGCCGCTGCCGTACGACCGTCCCGTGGGGCCGGTCGGCGGCCACATCCGGACGTTCGACCTCCGGCTGTCGGGCACCCCGGACATCGGAGACTTCGCGCGGCGCCACCGGCTCACCGTCGGCACGGTCGTCCAGGCGGCCTGGGCGGTGCTGCTGGCCCGGCACGCCGGAGTGGACGAGGTGCTGTTCGGCGCCGCGGTGTCCATCCGCCCGACCGCCGTCCCCGGCGTGGAGACGATCAGCGGGCCGCTGATCAACACCCTGCCGGTACGGGTCGCCGTCGACCCCGCGGCCGACACCCTCGACTGGCTGGCCCGGCTCCAGGAGGAACAGGCGGTGGCGCGGGAGTTCGGCCACTATCCGCTGGCGCGGCAGCAGGCCCACAGCGGAGTGCCCGCCGGGACCCGGCTGTTCGACAGCACGGTCGCGTTCGAGAACTACCCCGGTGAACCGACGGACGTCCAGCACGACGCGGTGCGCGTGGTCGAGCTGGACGGCGACGACAGCACCAACTATCCGCTCGCCCTGATCGCGTACCCGGGCGATGAGCTGGTGCTGCAACTGGGCTATGACCCGGAGCTCTTCGACGCCGCCACCATCGAGCGGCTGGCGGCCCAACTGCGGGCCGTGCTGCGCGGCATGGCCGAGGAGCCGCACCGGAGCGTCGGGGACCTGCCGATGCTGCCCGACGAGGAGCGGCGGCAGGTGCTCGGGGACTGGACCCGGTCCCCGCTCACCCCCGTCCCCCTCGGCTGCATCCAGGACCTGTTCGCCGAGCAGGCCCGCCGCGGCCCGGACGCGCTCGCCCTGCTGAGCGGCGACGGCGCCGAGCAGGTGACGTACGCGGAACTGGACCGACGGGCCGACCGGCTGGCCCACGCGCTCACCGCTCGCGGCATCGGGCCCGAGTCGATCGTCGGCCTGTGCCTGCCCCGCAGCGTCGCCATGGTGACGGCCCAGCTGGCGGTGTGGAAGGCCGGTGCGGCGACGATGCCGCTCGAGCCGGCGCACCCCGCGGAGCGGCGCGCGTGGATGCTGGCCGACGCGGGCGCCGCGCTGGTGCTGCTGCCCGCGGACTCCGGGTGGGATCCGGGCGTGCCCGTGCTCACCCTCGACCTCGACCTCGACCTCAGCCTCGACCTCGACGGAACGGGCGCGGCGGACGGACGTCCGGACACGGCGGCGCCGAAGGTGCGGGCCCACCCCGAAAACGCCGCCTACGTGATCTACACCTCCGGCTCCACAGGGCGTCCCAAGGGCACCGTTGTCACCCACCGCGGCATCGCGAATCTGGCCGCCACCGGGCAGCAGAACGGGGGCATCGGGCCCGGCAGCAGGGTGCTCCAGTGGCTCTCGGCCGGCTGGGACAGCGCGTTCTTCGAGCTCGCCGCGCCGCTGCTCACCGGGGGCGCCGTCGTGGTGGCCCCGCCGGGGCCGCTGCCGGCGCTGACCGGGTTCATCAGGGAGCGCGGGGTGACCCATCTGGTCGCACCGCCCGCGGTCCTGGCCACCATGCCGGCCGCGTCCGTACCCGGGGTGACCGTGTTCGCTGCCGGCGAGGCGCTGCCGGGTGAGACGGTGGAGAGCTGGTCGCGCAGGGGGCGGGTGCTCAACGGCTACGGGCCGACCGAAGCGACCGTATGCACGGTGATGAGCGCGCCGCTGTCCGGGCCCGCCACCCCGCCGCTCGGCAGGCCCGCCGCGGGCACCCGGTGCTTTGTGCTGGACCCGTGGCTGCGGCCCGTACCGGTGGGCGCCGTCGGCGAGCTCCATCTCGCCGGGGACTGCCTCGCGCGCGGCTACCTGGGCCGCGGCGGGCTGACCGCCGGGCGCTTTGTGGCCTGCCCGTTCGGCGAGCCGGGCGAGCGGATGTACCGCACGGGCGACCTGGTGCGCTGGGCCCCCGACGGCACCCTCCGCTTCGTCGGCCGGTCCGACGACCAGGTCAAGGTGCGCGGCGTGCGTGTGGAACTCGGCGAGGTGGAGGCCGCGCTCACCGGGCACCCCGAGGTGGCGCAGGCGTGTGTGGTCGCCGCCGGGGAGGGCGCGGGGCGGCACCTGGTGGCGTATGTGGTGAGCAAGGCGACCGACGTGGCCGGACCGGGGCCGGGGGAGTTGCGGGAGCACCTGGCGGCGCGGCTGCCGGAGCAGATGATTCCGACGGTGTTCGTCCCCATGGAACGGCTGCCGCTGAACCTCTACGGCAAGGTCGACCGCCAGGCCCTGCCCTCGCCGGACGCCACGGTGGACCCCGCGTATCTGCCGCCCCGCACCGACAGCGAGCGGACCGTGGCCGAGGCGTGGACCGGGCTGCTGGGCAGGGCGCGGGTCGGGATCCGGGAGAAGTTCTTCGAGGCGGGCGGCTCCTCGCTCACCCTCATCCAGCTCGCCGACCGGCTGCCCGCCTTGAGCATGGCCGAGTTGCTGGAGCACTCGACCATCGAGGGGATGGCGGTCCGCCTGGATCTGCGCCGCGCCGGGCACGCGGACGACGGCGACCGGCACGACGGCGCCCCGTACGGGAACGACCACGACTCCGACGGCGACTACGAACTGTGAGACGGGGGCATCGGATGGGCCGAGACGGCCGCGAGAGCCGAGAAGCTGTCGCGATCACCGGGATCGCGTTCGCGCTGCCGGACGCGGACACGCTGGAGCGGCTGCACGGCAACCTCGCCGCGGGCCGGGACAGCGTGCGGCCACCGGACGCCGACCGGATCCGGTACGCGGGCGGCCACCCGGGGACCGACTATCAGGCCCTGGGCTATCTGGACCGGGTCGACCTGTTCGACCACGCCTTCTTCGGCATCTCGCTGGGCGAGGCCGAACTGATGGACCCCCACCAGCGGCTGACCCTTCAGCTGGTGCACCAGGCGCTGGAGAACGCCTGCTACGCCCCCGCCACGCTGCGCGGCTCCCGCACCGCCGTGATCGTCAGCGCGCCGGAGCCGTCATACGCGCGGCTGTACGCGGAGGACGACCCGCAGCAGATCCTCGGCTCGATACCGGCCGCGCTGGCCGCCCGTATCTCGTATCTCTTCGACTTCGCGGGGCCCGCGCTGGTGGTCGACACCGCGTGCAGCGGCAGCCTGAGCGCGCTGGCGCTGGCTGTCGAGAAGTTGCGCGAGGGCCAGTGCGACCTCGCGGTCTCCGGCGGGCTCAGGGTCGAGTCGGTGTTGCAGCCCAAGCGGGCCCATGACCCACTGCTCGGCCTGTTCTCGCAGGAGGGCGTGTGCCGCCCGTTCGACGCGAAGGCCGACGGCACCACGCTCGGGGAGGGCGGCGGCTATGTCGTCCTCAAGCGGCTGTCCGAGGCGCTCGCCGACGGGGACCACATCCACGCCGTGCTGCGCGGGGTCGCCGTCAACCACAACGGCGCCGGGGCCACCAGCATGAGCGCCCCCAGTGCGAGCGCCCAGGCCGCCGTCATCGCCGAGGCGTGGCGGGACGCCGGGGCCGGCCCCGGCACGGCGGGCTGTGTCGAGTGCCACGGGTCCGGCACCCCGCTCGGCGATGTCATCGAGGCGGACGGGCTGCGCCAGGCCCTCGCGGCGAGCGGCGGACGGCCCGGTGCGCCGCTCGACATCGGCGCTGCGAAAAGCAACGTCGGGCATCTGGACCACGCGGCGGGCATGGCCGGACTGTTCAAGGTCCTGGCCGCACTGCGCCACACGGCGCTCTATCCGACCGTCCACTTCAGCACGCCGAATCCGCTGATCGAGTTCGCGGACCTGCTGAACGTACGGACGGAGACGGCGCCATGGCCGGCGCCGGAGGAGGGGCCCCGGCGGGCCGGGCTGAGCTCGTTCGGGCTGACGGGGACCAATGTGCACGCCGTCATCGAGGAGGCGCCGGAACCCTTGCCGGGGGCGGAAGCGCTCAGCGGCGCACCGCACCTGGTCACCCTCTCCGCGAAGACCCCCGCCGCGCTCGCCCGTTACGCCGCCCGTCTCACGGAGTTCCTGGAGGCCACCGAACACGCCCTGCCGGAGGTCGCGTTCGCGCTGAACACCGGCCGGGACGACCACCCGTTCCGCTGGGCCCGCACCGCGCACGACACCCGCGAGCTGGCCGAGGCGCTGCGCACGGCCGTACCGCCGGACCGGCCCGTCGCCCCCGAGGTCCCGGTGGTGCTTCTGTTCTCCGGCGACACGGAATTGGACGACGCGACCTGGATCCGGCTCTGCTCCGCGTTCCCCTCGCTGGACCCGGAGCAGACGGGGCGGCTGCTCCGGCACCGCGCGCTGTACGAGCTGGTCAGCGGGCTCGGCCTGAAGACCTCCCGGATGGTCGGCTCCGGGCCGGGGAACCTGGTGGTGCGGCTGCTCCGGGACCGGATCGGCGAGGACGAGGCGGTCCGGCTGGCCGCCGACACGCCCCCGACCGCCGAGGTCGACCAGGAGGGCCTGCGACGCGCGGTGCGCGGCTTCCTCGCCGAGGGCGCGGTGCTGCTGGAGATGGGCGCGGGCGGCGCCTTGTCGCGGGCGATGGCCACCGAGGCGCCCGAGCTGCCGCTCGTACGGCTGCTGTCGGACGACGGTACGGACGGCGGGGTCCTCGGCGCGATGGCGAGGCTGTACGAACTGGGCGCGACCTTCGACTGGCGCGCGCACCACGCGGGCGCCGGCGTCCGCCGCATCGAGGCCCCGACCTACCCCTTCGAGCCCGTCCCCTGCTGGTACGGCACGCAGGAGGCGCCCCGCGGCCCCCAGAGCGGCGAAAGCGGTCGAAGCCGTCAACTTCCTGCGGCTTCCACCAGCACACCGGACAACCCGGACATCGAGCAGTCCATCGCGGACATGTGGCAGCGGATGCTCAAGGCCCCGGGCATCCAGGCCGACTCGGACTACTTCGCGCTGGGCGGCACCTCCATCGCCGGCATCAGCCTCCTCCGCGAGGTCGAGCGCAGATTCGCCGTCCAGCTGACCTTCACCGACCTCTATGAGCACCGTACGGTCAGCGAGTTGGCGGCCCTGATCGGCGGGCGGCGCGGCGCCGACGACGCGAACACGGACTGGACAATTCCGCTGCTGCCGCGCGAGCACGGAGGCCCGCTGCCCCCGTCCGTCGGCCAGGAGCAGCTCTGGTACATCGACCAGCTCGCCCCGGGCACCCCCCTCTACAACATCCCCCTCGATCTGCGCCTGCACGGCCCCCTGGACCGTACGGCCCTGTGCGGCGCGATCGCCGACCTGGCGCGGCGGCACGAGGTGATGCGCAGCCGAATCGCCGCCGACGCCGACGGCGTGCCGTGGGTGCACGCCGATGTGCCGGAACCGGAGCTGAAGGTGGTGGACCTGAGCGGGGCGGCGGACCCGGAGGAGCGGCTGCGGGAGCTGGCGGCGGCCGAGGCGACCACGCCGTTCGACCTGGCGCGCGGCCCGCTGGTGCGCGCCGTCCTCTTCGCCGTCTCGGATGAGGACCATCTGCTGCTGTGCACCTGGCACCACAGCGTCTTCGACGGCTGGGTGCCCCGGATCTACTTCCGCGACATGGCCGAGTTCTACGCCGCACGCCTGGCCGGACGACCCCCCAACCTGCCCGAACTGCCCGTCCAGTACGCCGACTTCGCGGCCTGGCAGCGCAGGCGGCTGGACTCCGGGGTGCGGGAGCGCGGCCTGGAGTTCTGGCGCGCGCAGCTCGCGGATCTCCGCCCGCGCGAACTGCCACTGGACCGGCCGCGCCCCGAGGTGGAGTCCCACGCCGGGGCGCTGATCAAATTCGCGCTGAGCCCGGAAGACACCGAGGGGATCAGGGAGTTCAGCCGCCAGGAGGGGGTGACGACCTTCGTCACCATGCTGGCCGTCTTCGACGCGCTGCTGCATCTGTGGGCGGGCCACGAGGACATCGTGGTCGGCTCCGCCACCTCCGGACGGCTCAACCCGGCGACCCACGAGCTGATCGGCTACTTCAACAACGCGCTGCCCTTCCGTACGAGGGTCGACGGCGGGATGACGTTCCGCGAGCTGGTCCGGCGCTGCAAAGCCACCGTCGCCGGGGTGCTGGACCACGAGGAGGTGCCGTTCGCGGACATCGTGGCCGCGCTGAAGCCGCCGCGCGACGCGTCCCGGCACCCGCTGTTCACCGTGGCCTATTCGCACCAGAACACCGCGACCCACCCGGCGGAGCTGGAGGGTGTCACAGTCGCGCCCCTCGAGGAGGACAGCACCGACGGCATCGCCCCCGGCACCGCCAAGGTCGACCTGACGCTCGGGATCGGCGACCAGGACGACGAGCCGATGCGTGGCTATCTGGAGTACGCGGTCGACCTGTTCGACGAGTCCACCATGCGCGAACTGCTCCGACTCCACCAGGACATCATCGCCGCGGCGCTGGCGGACCCGGACAGCCCGATCAGCGATGCCGCGCCCCGCAGGGGCACTGATCCCACGGCGCATCCGGACCCGGCGTGGGAGGTCATCAGACGGCACGCCGAGCGCGCCCCCGAGCGAACCGCCCTGGTGGATGCCGGGACACATATCTCGTACGGCGAGCTGATCAGCCGCGCCGAGGAACTCGCCAGGCGGCTGCGGCAATCCGGCGCGGGCCCACTGATCCCGGTGTACGCGAAACGCGGCCCGGACCTGGCCGTGGGCTGGCTCGCCGCACACGCCCTCGGCGCGGCCTTCGTCTGCCTCGACCCCTTGGCCCCCGAGACACGCAGGGCCGCGATCCTGGGCGAACTGCGGGCCCCGGTCATGGTCGAGGGCAACGACGTGACCGTACTGCCGGACCGCGGCGAAAGCGGCCACAACGCCTCCCCGGAGACTTCCGGGGGATTGGCCTACATCGCGTACACCTCTGGCTCGACGGGCCGACCGCAGGGCTGCGAGATCGAGCACCGCGGCCTCCTCACCCTGCTGCGCTGGTACGGAGACCAGCTGCGGATGTCCGCCTCGGACCAGGTGGCGCAGTCCTCGGCCGCCGGATACGACGCCGCCGTCATGGAAATCCTGGGCGCCCTCTACCACGGCGCCACCCTCCACTTCCTCCCGGAGAACCAGACCCCCGCGCAGCTGCTGAGCTGGCTGGCGGAGCACCGGATCGCCGTGCTCATGCTGCCCACGCCCAGGGCGGAACTGCTGCTCGGCGAGTACACCCCCGTCCCCGGACTCGCGCTGCGCACCCTGGGGACCGGCGGGGACCAGCTGCGCGTACGGCCGCCCGCCCGGCTGCCGTTCGAGGTGCTGAACCTCTACGGGCCGACCGAGTGCACGGTCCTGTGCACCTGCTCCCGCGTCTCGGCATCGGGCAGCGCGGCCCCGGACATCGGCCACCCGATCGCGGGCTCCGACGCCTATGTCCTCGACGAGCGCGGCCGCCCGGCGGATACCGGCGAGCTCTATATCGCGGGCGCGTCCGTGGGGCGCGGCTACCACCGGCGGCCGGGCCACACCGCGGCCCGTTTCGTGGCCGACCCGTTCGGCGCACCGGGCTCGCGGATGTACCGAACCGGCGATCTGGCCAGCCGCGGGCCGGACGGCACCCTCACCGTGCACGGTCGCGCCGACAACCAGATCTCCCTGCGCGGATTCCGTATCGAACCCGCGGAGATCGAACGGGCCCTGGTGGCGCATCCGGGTGTGCGCGAGGCCCTCGTCGTGACCGAGCGACAGGCGTCCGGCTCGCTGCGGCTGATCGCCCATATCGCGGGGGAGGCGCTGCCGGGCGAGGCCGAGCTGCTCGCCGCCGTGGCCGAGCGGGTGCCGCCGCACATGGTCCCCGCGCGCGTCGTTCCGCACACCGCCCTGCCCAAGACCTCCGGCGGCAACAAGATCGACCGCCGCAGCCTGAGCCAGGAATCCCAGGAGCCGACCATGCCGCCTGCCGAACTCCCTCACCCTGCCCTGTCCTCGACCGAGACCGAGCGGGTGCTGGCCCGGATCTGGTCCGAGCTGCTCAGCCGCGACGGCATCGGGCCCGATGACAACTTCTTCCAGGTCGGCGGGGATTCCGTCCTCAGCGTCGGGGTCGCCGCGAGGGCTGCCCGCGCCGGCGTCTCGGTCACGCCCCAAGACGTGCTCCGCCACCCGACGCTGCGCGGCCTCGCCGAGGTCGCGAGTGCGAGTGCGAGTGCGGGGGTGGCGGGCAGCGCACAGCTCGAGGCCCCGGCGGACACCGGCCCGCACGACCCCGCTCCCTCTGGCCCCCTCCCTCTCACCCCCCTGGTCCACCGCCTGCTGGACGGCCGGGACGAGGCGCCCACGGACTTCGTCACGGTCGAGGTCCTGGAGGTCGCGCCCGGCGTGGCGGCCGAGGCCGTCCGTACGGCGCTGGTCCATCTCGTGGCGCTCCAGGAGCCGTTGCGGTACCGCTTTCTGCACAACGGCCTCGGCTGGCGCGCGGAGTGTGCGGCAGCGGAACACGCCGAGCTGCTGGAGACCACCGTGCTGCCACCGATGGGCCCGGAGGACGAACTGGCCCTGCTCAAGGCCGACATGGACAAGCTGATCGACAAGCTGGACCTCGCGCGCGGCCCGCTGCTCCAGGCCAAGTTCTACAGCCGGGGCCCGCACCACCCCGGGGTTCTGCTGTTCGTGGTGCACCACTTCGCCTACGACGAGATCTCGACCGTCCCCCTGCTGGAGGACCTCAACGGGGCCCTGGCGGACATCGCCGCCACCGGCGCGCCGCGCCGCGAGACCCGCCCGCCCGCCTGGCGCGCATGGGCCCAGCGGCTGCACACCATGGCCCAGTCCGACCAGCTCGCGGGCGAGCTCACCTACTGGACGAGCGTGCTCCGCGCGGGCCAGGAGGGGAACGACCTTCCTGAGGCGAAGGCGGTGGCGGAGTCGTCCGCCGAGCCCGGTGTCATCCAGAGGCGGGTGCCCGCCGACGCGTTCGCGGCCCCGCTCACCGTCTCGGGCCCGGCGAGCCGGGAAGCGGCGCTGGCCGCCGTGGCCTGTGCGTGGGCCCGGTGGCGGGGGCAGCCACACGCCTTTCTGTGCACCGTCGGCCACGGCTCGCCGAACCCGTACCGGCCGTCGGACCGGTCCAGGTCGCTGGGCTGGTTCACCAACTCCTTCCCGGTGCTGCTCCCCGTGGAGCCCGGCGCCCGCGTCCCCGACGCGCTGCCCGGTGTCGTCGACACGCTGCGCGCCGTCCCGCACGACGGCGTCGGCTTCGGCATCCTCCGCACGCTGAGCCCGCGGACCGCCGCCGTCGCACGGCTGCGGGAGCTGGCGGAGCCGATGGTGCTCGTGGAGCACAAGGTCGGCGGCGTCGACGCCATCAAGGTCGGTGACGGGGCCCTTCGGATCAGGCAGGCGCCGCTTCCCGCCCAGCAGCGGACGTTGCTGGAGGTCCAGCCGATCGTGGTCGTCACGGCGGTCGTGGACGGCGTCCTGGACATCACGCTGGTCTACAACGGGCGGCTCGACGCCGCCGGCATGGCCGTGTTCGCCGACCACCTCGCCGAGGCGTTCGGCGAGCTGAGCGGCGTGGCGCCCGAACTGCCCGGCGTACGGCGGGAGGGGTGAGATGGCCGCGACCGTGGCCCTGCGGGCCGTCGCCCACTATCTGCCGGAACGGACGCTGAAGGTCCCGGACCTGCCGGAGCTCGACGAGCTGCCCGCCGCCGAGGCGGAGACCTGTCTCCAGCTCGGCATCGACGAGATCCGCGCCGACGACCTGTCGGCCACCGAGCTCGCGGCCGGTGCCGCCTCGCGTGCCCTGGCCGACGCGGGTCTCAGCCCGCACGAGCTCGACGCGCTGATCGTCATCGACGCGCGCTCGCCCGAGACCCTGATGAGCTCGGAGGCCACCCGGCTCCAGGCTCTTCTCGGCGCCCGCCGCGCCCTGACCTTCTCCGTGGGCGGCCTGGGCTGCGCCTCGATCGGTCCGGCGCTGTTGGCCGCACGCGGGCTGCTGGCCGCCGACGACACGCTCGACAACGTGCTCATCGCCCACGGCAGCAAGCCCGCCACGCCGCGCCGCTACCGCCACCCGGTCACCGTGAGCGGCGACGGCGGCCAGGCCGTACTGGTGTCCCGGCGCGGACCGCTCCGGCTGCTCGACGTGGCCCAGCGCACCAACGGCGACTACTGGAACCTCTTCACGGTCGACTACCGCGACCGCCCCTCCGCCGACTGGCGCGAGGACTGCGCGGACGTGCGCAGTTATTCCTTCAAGCTCGCCATCGAGACCCGCAACCACCTGCGCGAGCTGCACCGCGCGCTGCTCGACCGCAACGGCATGCGCCCCGCCGACGTCGGCTGCCACCTCAGCCAGAACCTGTCGCTCGGCTCCTTCCGCTTCACCGAGGAGACGCTCGGCGTCGAGCTGGCCGGGGTGTGCGCGGGCAATCTGCGCCGCTACGGACACCTCGGGCCGGGCGATGTGCTGCTGAACCTGATGTCGGCCATCGAGTCGGGCGCGCTGGCCGAGGGGGAGCGCGCGGTGCTGATCAACGTCAGCCCGGTGGCGGCCTGGAGCCTGCTGCTGGTCGAGCACGGAGACGGCGGCGGCACGTCGCACTACCTGTAGGACCGGCAGGGACACGGAACCGTAGGGAGGAGAACGGATGGGCACGGAGACTGGCCGGCCGGCGGCGGGCGAGGTGAGCAGCGAGCTGACGGCGTTTCTCACCGCCGGGGCCCGGCAGCCCATCGGACCCGACGACGACTACTTCGCCCTGGGCCTGGTCAACTCGCTCTTCGCGCTGGAGCTGGTCACGTTCGTGGAGCGGCGGTTCGGCCTGGAGGTCGGCGTCGAGGACCTGGACCTCGACCACTTCCGTACGGTCAGCCGGCTCACCGACTTCGTGCTCCGCAAGACGGCGGCCTGATGCGCACGCTGCCGGACCTCGCGGCACTGCGGGACGAGGCCGCGGCCTGGGACCTGCACGGTGCGCTGCCTGAGTCGGCCGTGCGGGACCTGGCCGCCGCCGGGCTGCTCGGCCTCGATGTGCCCGAGCGCTACGGCGGCCGCGGAGCCACCCCGCTGGAGCTCGGCGAACTGTGCGCGCGGCTCGGCTCCGTATGCAGCGCGCTGCGCGGCCTGGTGACGGTGCAGGGCATGGTCGCGGCCGCGCTGGCCCGCTGGGGCAGCGCTGCGCAGCAAGCGGAGTGGCTGCCGCGGCTTGCCACCGGGGACCAGCTCGCCGGATTCGCCGCCACGGAGCAGGGGGCGGGCAGCGATCTGACGGCCGTCGAGACGCGGATCGGCGCGGAGAGCGATGCGCTGACGGTCACCGGAGTCAAGCGGTGGATCACCTTCGGCGAGCTCGCCACCGTCTATCTGGTCCTCGGCCGGCTGGACGGCCGTCCCGCCATGGTCCTCGTCGAGGCCGACCGGCCCGGGGTGACACGTGAGCCGGTGAGCGGCCAGCTGGGTATGCGGGCGGCCCGTATCGCGCACCTACGGTTCGACGCGGTCCGGGTGGAGAGAGACCATCTGGTGGCGCCCCCGGGCTTCGGCCTTTCGCATGTGGCGGGGACGGCGCTGGACCACGGACGGTTCACCGTCGGCTGGGGGTGCCTCGGGATGGCCGAGGCGTGCCTGGCCGACGCCACCGCGCACGCCGCGGCCAGGACCCAGGCCAAAGTGGCCCTGGCCGAGCACCAACTGGTCCGCGGGGCGCTGGCCCGCGCCGCCGTGGACACCGAGGCGGCGCGCGAGCTGTGCCGGGTCGCCGCACGGCTGCGGCGGGAGGGGGATCCCGAGGCGATCTCCCGGACCGTGATGGCCAAGTACGCGGCGGCCCGGGCCGCCGCCTCGGTGAGCCGGCGCGCCGTACAGGTGATGGGCTCGGCGGGGTGCGCGCCGGACAGCAGGGCCGGGCGGTTCTTCCGGGACGCACAGGTGATGCGGATCATCGAGGGTTCCGACGAGGTGTCCGAACTGCATATCGCCGACCATCTGCTGCGCCGTGCGGCCGGAGAAGGGGGCCCTCGCGAGTGAGTACCGTCAAGTGTCTGGTGTGGGACCTGGACGACACCCTGTGGGACGGCGTCGTCCTGGAGGGCGACGACCCCGTGCCCGTATCCGCCGCCGTCGAGACCCTGACCGCGCTCGACAAGCGCGGCATCCTGCACGCCGTCGCCAGCCGGGGCGAGCACGAGGTCGCGGCCGCGCATCTCCGGCGGCACGGCCTGGACGACCTGTTCACCGTGGTGGAGGTGGGCTGGGGCGCCAAGAGCGCGGCCGTCCGCCGGATCGCCGAGACCCTGGGCATCGGTCTGGACACCCTCGCCTTCGTGGACAACGACCCCGTCGAGCGTGCCGAGGTCGCCGCGGCGCTGCCCATGGTCCGCTGCTACCCGGCCGAGCAGGCGGGGCGGCTTCCGGATCTGGGGGAGTTCCAGCCGGAGTTCGTCACCGCCGAGTCCCGGCAGCGTCGGACGATGTACCGCGTCGAGGCCGAGCGGCGCTCCGCGGAGGAGGACCACACGGGGCCGGCGACGGACTTCCTCGCCTCCCTCGACCTGGTCCTGACCCTCCGCCCGGCCACCCCCGACGACCTGGCCAGGGCCCATGAACTGACGGTACGCACGCACCAGCTCAACACCACCGGCTGGACCGCCGATATGGCGGAGCTGCGCCGGCTCTGCGCCTCGGGCGACCACGAGGTGCTGGTCGCGAGCCTCACGGACCGGTTCGGCCCGTACGGCACCATCGGGCTGGCGATCAGCGAGATCGGTGCGACGGAGAGCGTGCTGAAGCTGCTGCTGATGTCCTGCCGGGTGACCTCGCGGGGCGTCGGCGCGGTGCTGCTCGACCACCTGGTGCGGCGCGCGCTGGCGGCGGGCCGCCGCCCGAGGGCCGAGTTCGTACCGACAAGCGTGAACCGGATCATGCTGGTCACCCTGCGGTTCGCCGGTTTCGACGTGGTGGACCGGGCCGGCGACCGGCTGCTGCTCGAGCTGCGGAACGAGCCGTCAGCGCAGACGGGGCATGTGCGGGTCGTCACGCCCGGATTCTGAGCCTCAGCGGAGGAGGAGGAGCCATGCAGCACGAGCAGCAGGAGAGACCGGCCGGGGTGGTCGGCGGCGGCATCATGGGATGCGGTATCGCACAGTGCCTCGCGGACGCGGGCCGCCGGGTCGTGGTGTACGAACCGGACGCGGGAGCGCGGGAGTCGGGGCCCGGACGGCTGCGCGACGGTGCGCGGCTCGCGGGACTGCTGCGGCGGGCCCGCCGCAAGCCGGACGAGATGGTGGCGGATGTCCGCTGGACGGACCGGTGGGCGGAGCTCGGCACCGCCTCGTTCGTGATCGAGGCGGGCCCGGAGCGGGTGCCGGTCAAGGAGGAGACGTTCCGGCTGCTGGAGGAGCACTGTGCGCCGGACGCGGTGTTCGCGTCCTGCACCTCGGCGATTCCGATCGGCCATCTCGCGGCCCGCACCCGACGCCCGGACCGTGTTCTGGGCATGCACTTCATGAATCCCGCGCCGCTCAAGGAGGCGGTGGAGGTGATCGTGACGGACCGGACCTCCGAGGCGACGCTCTACGAGGCCACCGGGCTCCTCTCCGCGATGGGCAAGAAGGGCCTGGTGGTCTCGGACGGGCCGGGCTTTGTCTCCAACCGGGTGCTGATGCTGACCGTCAACGAGGCGGCCACGGTGCTCCAGCAGGGCACGGCCGATGCCGCGACCGTCGACGCCGTCTTCCAGGACTGCCTCGGTCACCCGATGGGCCCGTTGCAGACGGCGGATCTGATCGGCCTGGACACGATCGTCGACACCCTCGATGTGCTGCGCGAGTTCACGGGCGACGACCGCTTCGAGCCGTGCGCGCTGCTCACCCGGCTGGTCCGGGAGGGGAAGCTGGGCCGGAAGAGCGGGGGGCGCGGACTTTACGAACGCTGATGTCCCGCGTTCGTGAAGTCCGCGCCCCGACGCCCTGGCCCAGGGCGGATCTGACGGAAGTCTCAGCCGCGTGCCTTGACCGGCTCGGCGTGAGCGGGCGTGGGCTTCGTCCCCCAGGCCTCCTCATCCCGCGGCAGCAGCGGTCCGGCCATGGCGGTGGTGACCAGTGCCATGATCACCATCATGGTGAACAGCGATGTGTCCAGGATGCCGAGACTGGCACCGACGTTGAGAATGATCAACTCGGTGAGGCCCCGGGTGTTCATCAGCAGCGCGATGGTCCTGGCCGGTCCCCATCCCATGCCGCACGCACGGGCCGCGAGCCCGGCGCCGAGCAGCTTGCCCGCGCAGGCCACCGCGATGATGGCGGCCAGTTCCAGGTAGTTGGCGGCGGAGAGCCCGCCGATGTCCACACCGAGCCCGGTGACGATGAAGAACGCCGGCATCAGCAGCGCGCTGACCATGTCCAGTGGCCTGCGCACATGCACCTGGAGCAGATCAGCCGGCTCCCGCGGTGTGACGAGTCCGAAGAGGAACGCGCCGAAGATCGCATGGATGCCGATCCACGTCGTGGCGTAGGCGGACAGCAGCGCGCCACCGGCCAGCAACACCAGCAGGTGCGGCAGAGCGCGTCTCCTGGCGAGCCGGCGGACCAGCATCGCCAGCACGGGCCGGACCACGGTGAACATCAGCGCCACATACACGAAGGAAAGCCCGGCGATCTGGAACAGATCGCCACCGCCGCTCGCGGTCACCGTCGCCGACACGACCGCCAGGATGCACCAGGCGAGCACGTCATCGATCGCCGCGCCGGCGAGGGCCAGAGCCCCGACCGGCGTACGCATCATCTTGCTGTCCGTCAGGATACGTGCGAGCACGGGGAAGGCGGTGATCGACATCGCGGCACCCATGAACAGGGCGAGCGAGGTGCTGGACGACCCGCCGCCCGGCGCATGGCGCGAGTGGATCGCGAGGGCAAGGCAGACGCCGAGCCCGAAAGACAGCGCCACGGACGAGAGCGAGACCGCCACCGCGGCCGTCCGCCGATTGCGCAGCAGGCCCTTCTCGAACTCCCAGCCGATCATGAACATGAACAACAGCAGTCCGACCTGCGCGATCGCGTTGAGCATCGGCCGCGCCTCGGCCGGAAACACCTTGTCGGTGAGGTTGCCGGGCAGTTGCCCGAGCAGGCTCGGGCCCAGGGCGATGCCCGCGATGATCTCTCCGATCACCGCGGGCTGCCGCAGCCGTCGCGCCCCGGCACCGAGCACGGTGCCGAGGACGAGGATGAACGCGACGCCCGCCATCGCGGTCGCCAACGTCAGTTCCGCGTGGGAAGCCGGGCTCTGCATCAGTCCTCCGCACGCTCTCGGGCCGGCAGTGAGGCGGTCGCCGAGCCCGGCGGACCGCCGCCGACGCGTGCAACGCCGTAGTGCCGAGTCTCGGACATGGGACATCCCTTCGAATACTTGGCGACGGACACGGAGAAGGTGCCCCACCTGCAATGTGCGAGCTGTCGAAAAACACCTCGCCGAGGAGCGGGGGGCACCAGGTCCGTACCGACACACGTGGGCCGACGCCGTCAGCGTCCCGGCTAGCTGGTCCTGCCGTGGAGCTTGCGCAGGTAGTCGTAGGTGGACGGGAGGCTCGCGGCCAGCTCCTCCTGCTTGGCCTTGATCCCCTCGAACACCGGCTGGGCGCGGTCCATCATGTCCGGCCGGGCCGCGAGGATCGGCGGCGTGTGCTTCGGCAGGTGGTTCAGGCCGGCGAAGATGCAGTAGTAGTTGCTGTTGTTCCAGAAGTTGCGGAACTCGGCGTCGAAGTTGCCGTAGTACGTGGCCTCGTCGGTGATCGGCATGTTCACCGGGAGCCCCGCCTGGTACATCTCCATCTTTTCCTTGATGTCGTCGGCCAGCTCGAGGTCCTTGCAGGCCCGCCAGAACGCCGTGTCGTTGCGCGGCGCGAAGCTGAAGTGGGCCTGGAGGAAGTCCCGGGTGTCGTCGAACATCGTCTCGATCTCGGCGTTGAATCGGCGCTGGAGGATCGGGTCGAACCGCTTGTCCGGGAAGTGCTTCGCCAGCTGGTAGAGCGCCGCGTAGGTGAAGTAGATGCCGGTGGACTCGAGCGGCTCCAGGAAGCACGACGCCAGCCCGATGCTGACGCAGTTGCGCACCCAGGCGCGGCGGTTGCGGCCGACCCGGAACTTGATCTGGTTCAGCGGCTGGGTCTCCGGGTCCAGGCCCCACATCTTGCAGAACTCGAGGGTGGCGTCGTCGCGCGACTGGAAGCGACTGGAGAACACGTACCCGGTGCCGAACCGGCCCAGCATCGGGATCTTCCACGTCCAGCCCGACGACATGGCGATCGCGCCGGTGTACGGCTCGACGCCCTCTGCCTCGTCGTCGTGCTGGACCGCGGTGGCCACCGCGCTGTCGTTGAGGAGGTGGTCGCTCATGTCCAGGAACGGCTCGCGCATCACGCCGTTGATCAGCAGCGCGCGGAAGCCCGAGCAGTCGATGAACAGATCGCCTTCGATGACCCGCCCGGTCTCGGTCTTCACACAGGTGATGAAGCCCCGCTCGTCCACCTCGGCGCTGGTCATCTTGTCCTGGATGTGGATCGCGCCCTGCTTCTGCACCGCGAACCGGCAGAGGAAGTCGGCGACCAGGTTCGCGTCGAAGTGCCACGCGTAGTTCGTCCACTTGGTGCCGTCCATGAACCGCGGCGACAGATTCTGGTCCATGACCGGAGGTTCGCGGTAGCACGCGTAGTCGAACGGTTCGTCGGTCTGGCCGGCCAGCTTCTTGTGCGTCCAGTGGTGCGAGATCGGCAGGTTGTCCGAGTTCGCGAGCAGGCCGAACAGGTGGTAGAAGTAGTCCTTCCCGCCATCCATGGCGCGCGGATCGGCCTCACCGTCACCCGGAGTACGCCAGTTGGTGAACTTGATGCCCATCTTGAAGCTGGCGTTGCACTCGCGCATCCACTCTTCCTCGGTGAATCCGAGGTAGTCGAAGAACGTCTTGTGCAGGTTCGGCACCGTCGCCTCGCCGACGCCGATGCGGCCCACCTGCGGCGACTCTATGACGGTGATGGATACGTCCGGTCCGAGCGCCTTGCCGAGGTACGAGGCGGACATCCACCCGGCCGTACCGCCACCGAGAATGACGACCCGCTTGATGCGATGATCCTCCACCACTGCTCACCCTTTCCGCGCCGTCATGCGGCACCGGTTCGTTGTGGCTGTTCAGTCCCGGTCAATCCCGACGTGGGGCCGCCCGCTCGCGCATGGTGTTCGCGCGTCCACCCGTGCTGAACAGCTACGGTTCGTTCGATCGCCAGAATTGCGAGAACGTCTTTTTCTGAGGCGTTTGCAGAATTTCTCACGCGTGTCCCTCGAGTGTCAACGAATCGAGGGGGATACCCCGTGCGAGAAGTTTGCAACTTTCTATATTTCCTCTTCAGCCCGCGCGATTTTCCTGGCGCCGACAGGAGAGGTCAGTGCTACGTCATCGCCCTGTCAGCGGGGGAAGCGACCATCGTCGGGGATTGCGAGTCAGGGAGTAGGGGTTCGGAGAAGATGTCGATGACGGAGTCGCGGTCGGCTTTCTCGATCACTTCTGGGGATCGGATCCAACGAGTTCTCCGGGAGTTGCGATGACGGTGATCACCCGGCCCGAGGAGTTCAACGTCGGGGACCTCTATGTGGCCATGGAGCCGATGTTCGGGCAGTCGCTCTACCTCAAGTGCGAGGGCTTCAACTTCGCGGGCTCGGTGAAGCTGAAGGCGGCCCTGGAGATGGTCGGCGCCGCCGAGCGGGCCGGCGTGCTGCGCCCCGGCACGACCATCGTCGAGAGCTCGTCGGGCAATCTGGGCGTCGCGCTGAGCATCGTCGCGGCGAGCTACGGCTACGGCTTCGTGTGTGTCACCGATTCGCGCTGCACGCTGAGCGCGCAGCGGTTGATGCGGGCGCACGGCGCGGAGGTGCGCGTGGTGACCGAGCCGCATGCGGAGCGCGGGTTGCTCGGTGCCCGGCTGGCGTACGTCGAGCAACTGTGCCGGGAGAACGAGCAATACGTCTGGCTCGACCAGTACAGCAACCCGGCGAACTGGATCGCGCACGCGCGCACGACCGGCCCGGAGATCCTCAAGCAGTTCCCGGAACTGGACGTGCTGTTCGTCGGTGCGGGCACCACCGGAACGCTGATGGGCTGCGCGCGCCACCTGCGCGAGGAGAAGCCGTCCGTGCGGATCGTGGCGATCGATGCTGAGGGGTCGGTCACCTTCGGGTTCCCGCCCGCGCCGCGGTTCATCCCGGGCCTCGGCACCGCGGTGCGGCCCACCCTGCTGGACCGGTCATACGTCGATGAAGTGGTCCTCGTGGCCGAACCGGACACCGTGCGCACCTGCCGGACGATGCAGCGCAACGGTTTTCTGTTCGGCGGCTCGACCGGGACCGTGGTCGCCGGCGCGCTTCGCTGGCTGGCCGAGCACGCGCCGGCCGGCGACCTCACCGCCGTGGCCATCGCACCGGACCTCGGTGAGCGCTATCTGGACACCATCTACGACGACGAGTGGGTGGCGGAGCACTTCGGGGCCGGCGCGCCGGCCCCGACCGTGGCGGAGTCCGCCACCACCAGGAGGCAGTCGTGACCGCAGCGCAGCCGCACCCGACGGCGGATACCCGGACCGTGTTCCCGCTGATGGCGGGCCAGGCGGAGATCTGGTACGACGAGCAGTTCTCCGGCGGGACGCCGGCCTACAACTCCGGCGTGTGCGTGGACATCCGCGGCCCGGTGGACCCTGCGGTGCTGGAGGCCTCCGTACGGCAGCTGGTGCACGAGGCGGAGTGCACCCGGATTCAGTTCGTCGAGCGGGACGGGCTGCCCCAGCAGACCGTACGGCCACTGCCCGCCCTGCCGATGACCTGGCACGACCTGTCCGGAGAGCCGGACACCGAAGCCGCCGCCCGGCGGTGGATGGACACCGACCTGGTGCGCCCGTTCGCGATCACCGACTTCCCGCTGATGCGGCTGGCCGCGCTGCGGCTGGGCCCCGAGCGGACCCAGCTGTACCTCTGCATCCACCATGCGATCAGCGACGGCTACAGCCATATCGTGTACTGGCGCCGGTTCGCGGAGATCTATGCGACCCGTGCCGTCGGCGGCGACCCGGGCCAGGGTGCGCTGCCGCCGTTGCGGCTGCTGATCGAGGAGGAGGAGTCCTACCTCGGATCACGGTTCGAGGAGCGGGACCGCACGTTCTGGCGGGCCCGGTTTCCGCGGCCCACCGCGGCGACCACGCTGTCCACCCGGTCGCCGGTGCACTCGCTGCCCCGCGCGTTCCTGCGCCGTACCCGCGTGTTGGACGAGCGGGTGTCCGGCGCCGTACGCGGTGCCGCGACCGGGGCCGGGGTGACCACCGGCGCGCTGATGATGGCCGCGACCGCCCTCTACACCAACCGGATGACGGGCGCCGAGGACGTGACGCTGACGGTCGCGGCGAGCGCCCGGACGAGTGCGGCCGCCCTCAAGATCCCCGGGATGACCGCGAACTTCCTGCCGATGGAGGTGCACGTCGACCGCGCGGAGAGCCGTCCGGAACTGCTCCGCCGAACCTCGGCGGAGCTCGGCGGGCTGCTGCGCCGCCAGCGCTACCGGGTCGGCGCGATCCGCCGCGACCTCGGCCTCCAGGCCGACGACCCCTGGCCGACCGGCCCGTTCGTGAACATGCTGCCGCTGCTGACCGGGCTGGACCTGGGCCCGTGCACGGCGACGGTGGAGAACCTCACCACCGGCCTGGTCAGCGACCTGATGGTGACCACGGTCGACAACCCCGGCGAGACCCTGCGGCTGAGCATCAACGGCAACCCGGACCTGTACCACCCGGACGAGGTGGCCGATCACCTGGACCGGTTCGCGGGGTTCCTCGGCCGGTTCGCCGGCTCCGCGGAGCAGGCCCTCGTGGGCGAGGTGCCGCTGCTCGACGCCATCGAGGTTGGCCACTACGACCGGATGTCCGCCGGGCCGGTCCGCGACGAGCCGTACCTGAGCGTCCCCGCGACGATCCGTGCGGTCGCCGCGCGGCAGCCCGACGCGGTGGCGCTGGTCGACGGTCCGGGCGACGCGCCACGCGAGGTGACCTACGGGCAACTGGTGGCGCGCGCGAACGCGTTGGCCCGGCGGCTGCCGGACACCGGGCTGGTCGGCGTGGTCGCCGGGCCGGGCGCCGCGTTCGTCGTCGGGGTGCTCGGCACCTGGGGCGCGGGCGCGGCATACGTGCCGTTGGACGTGCGGGCCCCCGTCGCGCGCACCGCCGGCCTGGTGGCCGACAACGCGATCGGCTGCCTGCTGGTGGACGCCGAACACCTCGAGTTGGCCACCGAGATCGCCGCCGTGACCCATGCCGACATCGTGCTGCTGGACGACGCTGAGGACACCGACCTCGCCGAGCTGCCCGACGACCCGGACGAGCTGGCGTATGTCATCTTCACCTCCGGCTCCACGGGCACACCGAAGGGCGCGATGGTGCACCACGGCGGCATGGTGAACCACCTGCGCGCCAAGATCGAGGACTTGGGCCTGACGCCGGCCGACACGGTCCTCGAGAACGCGCCGCTCACCTTCGACATCTCCGTCTGGCAGCTGCTGGCGGGCCTGCTGGTCGGCGGCCGGGTGCGCATCGTGTCGCGCGTCGTCGCCGCCGACCCGAACCTGTTGTTCCCGCTGGTCGTGGACGAGGGCGTCACCGTGGTCGAGGTGGTGCCGTCGCTGCTGCGCGCCGCGCTGGACTCGTGGGACGCCCTGGACGGCGGCCCGCGGCTGAGCACCCTGCGCCGGCTTCTGGTGACGGGCGAGGCGATGCCCGCCGACCTGTGCCGCCGCTGGTTCCGCCGCGAATCGAAGATCCCCGTGCTCAACGCCTACGGACCCACCGAGTGCTCGGACGACGTCACGCACGCGGTGCTCACCGCCGAGGACGGCACCAGCGGCATGGCGCGGCGCCGGGTTCCGATCGGCCGCGCGGTCCGCAACACCTCGCTGTATGTGCTGGGCGACGATCTGCGTGCGGTGCCCCGTGGCGCCATCGGCGAGTTGTACGTCGGCGGTTCCGGCGTCGGCCGCGGCTATCTCGGTGATCCGGCGAAGACCGCGACGGCGTTTCTGCCCGATCCGTTCGCGGGCGCCGGTTCGCGGATGTACCGCACCGGCGACCGGGTGGTCTGGCGGTCGGACGGGCAGCTGGAGTTCGTGGAGCGCCGCGACCACCAGGTGAAGCTGCGCGGAAACCGGATCGAACTGGCCGAGGTCGAGGCCGCGATGCAGGCGCTGCCGCAGGTGCGGGACGCCGCCGCGGCCGTGTTCGGTGAGCTCGGCAGGCAGCGGCTGGTCGGCTATGTGGTGCCCACGGGTGGAGCGGAGGCCGATCCGGCCCGGCTGCGCGAGCGGCTCGGCGAGGTGCTGCCGGAGTACATGGTGCCGTCCGTGCTGGTGACCCTGGACGCGCTGCCGCTGACCGGGCACGGCAAGGTGGACCGCCGGGCGCTGCCCGAGCCGGAGGCGGACGAGGTGGCGCGGGCGGGTGTGGCCCGTGACCCGGAGACACCGGAGGAGCAGCTGCTCTGCCGGCTGTTCGCCGACGCGCTCGGGCTGCCCGCGATCGGCCCGGACGACAACTTCTTCGCCCTGGGCGGGGACAGCATCATCTCGATCCAGGTGTCCAGCCGGATCGGCAGGGAGGGCCTGCTGGTCACCCCGCAGCAGATCTTCCAGCTGAAGACCCCGGCCGCGATCGCGGCCGCCGCCGTGCCGGCGGGGCAGTCGGCGGTGCCGCGCGCGGAGGACGGCGTCGGCGAGGTCGAGCCGCCGCCGGTGACCGCGCAACTGCGCGCGGACCTGGCCCTGTTGGCCGCGGACGGCCTGCCGACGGCGGTCCGCCGCTACGGCCAGTACGTGGTGGTCGAGGTCCCGTCCGAGGTGGACGTCGACCGGCTCGGCTTCGCGCTCCAGGCCGTGCTCGACCACCACGACGCGCTCCGGATGCAGGTGAGCGTCCCGGTCGCCGGGCAGTGGGTGATGGAGACCCTGCCGCCGGGGGCGGTGAAGGCGAGCGACGTGCTCACCGAGGCCGCCCTCGCGCCGATACCGGAGCTCGCGGCGGCCGCACAGGCCCGCATGGACCCGGAGCGCGGGATCGTCACCCAGGTGGTGCTGGTCCGCGGCGCGGACGGCGCCCCGGACCGGCTGCTGTGGCTGGTGAACCACCTGTGCGTGGACGGCGTGTCGTGGCGGGTGCTGGTGCCGGACCTGCGCGAGGCGTGGGAGTCCGCGGTGGCGGACCGGGACATCGCGCTCACCGCCGTCGGCACCTCGTACCGCCAGTGGTGCCGCGCGCTCGGCCGGAACGCCCGGTCCAGCGCCCGGCTCGCGGAGTTCCCGGCCTGGCTCGAGCAGGTGCGCGACCCGGGGCCGCCGATGGCCGACCGGCCGCTCGACCCGCTGCGCGACACCTACGCCACCGGGCACTCGCTGCGCCTGGTCCTGCCGCCCGAGGTGACCAGGCCACTGCTCAGTGTGACCCCGGCCGCACTGGGGGTCGAGGTCAACGACGTGCTGCTGACCGCGCTGGGCATCGCCGTCGCCGACTGGCGGCGCCGCAGGGGCGAGCCCGCCGGGCAGGTCCTGGTGGAGCTGGAAGGGCACGGCCGCGAGCCGATCGACGGCGAGGACCTGGCCCGCACGGTGGGCTGGTTCACGAGCATCTTCCCGGTGCGGCTGGATGTGTCGGCGGACGGTGCGGTGCCGGACTGGGACGACCTCTGGGCGGGCGGTGAATCGCTGGGACGGCTCGCGGCGCGCACGTACTCCGCGCCCGACCGCGGCCTGGGCTACGGACTGCTGCGCTACCTCAATGCTCAGACGGAGTCCGCGCTGGGGCGGTTCGCGCCGCCCGAGCTCGGCCTGAACTACCTGGGCCGGTTCACCGCGGGTACCGGAACGGGCGCCTGGCGGCTGGACGGCGGCGACGCGGTGATCGCCACCGCCACGAGCGCCGACATGCCGCTGCGGCACGTCCTGGCCGTCACACCCGTCACCGAGGACCGGCCGACCGGGCCGCACCTGGTGGCCGACTGGCTCTGGGCGGGCGAGCTGTTCGGCGACGCGGAAGCCGGAGACATCGCGCACACCTGGTTCCGGGCGTTGCGCGCCCTCGTCGTCCACTGCGGACTCAACGGTAGGGAGAGATCGTGACACAGCCGGAGACAGCCGCAGCGGGCGGACAGCACGACGCGCACGATGTCGAGCTGACCCCCTCGGTGCAGCGGCTGCGGGACCGGGCCGGTGCGCTGCCGGGTCCGGCCGCGCAGCTGGGCGAGTACCTGGTCCTGGACGCCCCGGAGGGCACCGACCTGGCCGCGCTGACCGCGGCCGTGCAGGCGCTGCTCGACCGGCACGAGGCGCTGCGGCTGTGCTTGAACGAGCCGTTCGAGGGCCTCCTGACGCTGGGCGTACGGCCGGCGGCCGCGGTGCGCGCGGAGCGGCTCGTGACCGAGGCCGCCGCGGCCACAGGCCCGGCAGAGCCGGCCGAGCTGGCCGCCGCCGCGCGGACCCGGCTGGCGGTGGGCGAAGGCGTCGCGCTCCAGGTGGTGCTCACCGGGCAGCGCATCCTGATGCTGGCGCACGAGCTGGTGGCGGACGCCGCGTCGTGGCGGGTGCTCGCCGAGGACCTGCTCGCCGGGTGCCGCGACGCCGTCGCCGGCCGCGTGCCGGTGGCGGGCGACGTGCCGGTGTCCTACCGGGCGTGGGCGACCGAGCTGGCCGGGCAGGCGCGCGCCGCGCGCCGGGTGCGTGAACTGCCGTCGTGGACGGAACAGCTCGACTCCGACGCCCAGTTGGTGCCGGACGCCGTGCTGGACCCGGCCACGCACACCGTGGCCGCGGTGCGTCACCTCCGGCAGGAGGTGTCCGCCGGGACCAGCACGGCGCTGCTGTCCACGCTGCCGTCGGCGTTCCACGCCACCACCGAGGACGCGCTGCTGGCCGCGTTGGCGCTGGCCGGCTCCGCGCACCGCGGAGAGGCCGAGACGGGCCGCACCGCCCTGCTGGTCGAGCTGGACGGATACGCGAGGGAACGGCTCGTCGAGGGACTGGACCTCGGCCGTACGGTCGGCCGCTGCACCAGCGGGTTCCCGGTCCGGGCGGACGCGGCCGTCACGTATGTGGAGGATCTCGCCCCGGGCGATGCGGACCTCGACGACGCGGTCAAGCGGGTCAAGGAGCAGCTGCGGGCGCTGCCGGACGGCGGCTCCGGCTATGGCCTGCTGCGCCACCTCAACCCGCAGACCGGCGACGTGCTCGCCCGGCGCGGAACCCCGCAGGTGCGGCTGCGGTTCGACGGCGAGCTGCCGGGCCCGGTGACCGCCGAGGCGGACCCGGCCACCCCGGCCGGCCATGTGGTGACCGTGACCGTGGCGGTTCGCGACGGCAGGCTGGTCGCCGACTGGGCGTATCTGCCCGATCTGCTCCCCGGCGGCGAGGAACTGGCCGGGGAGTGGCTGCGGCTGCTGGACCTGCTGGCCGAGCACACCGCCACGCCGGGCGCGGGCGGCCGTACGCCCTCCGACCTGACGGTATCGACGCTGACGCAGCGCGAGATCGACGGACTCGAGGCCGACCTCGGCCCGCTCGAGGACGTGCTGTCCCTGTCGCCGCTCCAGAAGGGCATGCTGTTCCACGCGGGCCTGCACAAGAACGAGCTGGACGTCTACCACGTCCAGGTGCTCGCGGACCTGACCGGCCCGCTGGCTCCCGATCGGCTGCGCGCCGCCGCGGCGAGCCTGTTGGACCGGCACGTCAACCTGCGCTGCTGCTTCCGCTACAGCGCGACCGGCGAGCAGCTCCAGGTCATCCCCGAGTCGGTCGAGCTGCCGTGGTCGGAAGTGGACATGACCGGCGCCTCCGAGGCGGAGCTCGCCGATTTCGCGGCCGCCGACCGGGATCGCGGTGTCGACCTGGCGGCGCCGCCGCTCATGCGGTTCACGCTGATCCGCGTCGGCCCGGACAGACACCGTCTGCTGTGGACGTTCCACCACATCGTGGCGGACGGCTGGTCCACCCCGATCGTGATGCGCGAGCTGCTGGCCGCCTACCGAGGGGGCGCGGCGTCGTTCACCGAACCCAGGCCGTACCAGGACTATCTGAGATGGCTGGACAGCCGGGACGACGAGACCGCCGAGCAGGCGTGGCGTGGCGCGATGGCGAACGTCTCCGAGGGGACGCTGATCTCACCGCACGGCGACGAGGTCCCGCCGGTGCGGCCCGAGCATCTCTTCTTCGACCTGCCGGCTGACCTGACCTCGGCGGTCACCGAGTTCGCCCGCCGCCGTGAGCTCACGCTCGGCACCGTGATGCACAGCTGCTGGGCGATCCTGGTCGGCCAGCTCACCGGCAGCCGGGACGTGGTGTTCGGCAGCGTGCAGTCCGGCCGCCCGGCCGACCTGTCCGGAGTGGACGACATGGTCGGCATGTTCGTGAACACCCTGCCGGTGCCGGTGCGGCTCGACCCGTACCGGTCGTTCGCCGAGGTGGCGGCCGACCTCCAGGACCAGCAGCTGGGTCTGACCGAACACCAGCACCTCGGTCTCGGCGACATCCAGCGGCTGACCGGGATCCGTCGGCTGCTGGACACGTCGGTGACCATCCAGAACTACCCGATGGACATCGCGGAGCTGAGCGCGATCGTGCCGGGGCTCGCGGTGGACGACATCCGCGCCGAGCTGTCCGGCGAGTACTCGATGGCGCTGCTGGTGCATCCGGGCAGACAGATCAGGCTACAGCTGGCGTACCGTCCGGACCTGTTCGGACCGGCCGACGCCGAACGGGTCGCGCGGCGGCTGATCGGGCTGCTGGGCACCGTGGTGGCGGGCGCGGACCGCCCGCTGGGGGCGCTCGACGCGCTCACCGCCGGTGAGCGTGGCGACATCATCGGCCCGTGGGCGGGTTCGATCGCCGAGCGCCGTGTGTGCGACGTGCCGACGCTGTTCGCCGAGCGGGTCGCCGCCGCGCCGGACGCACCGGCGCTGAGCTGGACCGGCGCCACGATGAGCTACGCCGAACTGGACGCGCGGGCCAACCGGATGGCGCGCGAGCTGGTCGCGTGCGGCGCGGGCCCGGACACGCTCGTCGCGCTGGTGCTGCCGCGCACCCCCGAACTGCTGGTATCGGTGCTGGCGACGCAGAAGGCCGGTGCCGCCTATGTCCCGGTCGACCCGCAGTATCCGGCCGACCGGATCGCGTTCATGCTCGGCGACTCCCGGCCCGCCGTGATCGTGTCCACGGTGGACATCAGCCAGGCGCTGCCGGCGTCCGAGGCCGAGATGATCCTGGTCGACGACGCGGACTGCGCGGCGCGGGTGGCCGCCCGTCCCGCGGGCGACCTGACCGACGCCGAGCGCACCCGGCCGCTTCTGCCCACCGATGCCGCGTATGTGATCTACACGTCCGGCTCGACCGGGCAGCCCAAGGGCGTCGTGGTGGACCACCTCGGGTTCACCAAGATGGTCTTCGACCTGATCGCGAAGTTCGACGTCGTGCCGGACACCCGGATGCTCCAGTTCGCGCCGTCCAGTTTCGACGCGTCGATCTGGGAGTGGTCGATGGCGCTGCTCGGCGGCGGCACGCTGGTGCTGACCGACGAGCTGAGCAGGCTGCCCGGTCCGGCCCTGGTCGACCTGATCGCCGAGCAGCGGGTCAACCTGCTGGCGTTCCCTCCCGCCGTCGCCGCGGCGCTGCCCGACGGCAGCACCCTGCCCTCCGACCTGACCATGGTGGTCGCCGGCGAGGCGTGCCAGAAGGAGGTCGTGACCCGCTGGTCGGACAGCGTCCGGATGTTCAACGGCTACGGCCCGACCGAGACCGTGCTCGCCTCCACCGCCGCGGGCCCGCTGCACGGGCCCGAGCGCCCGGCGATCGGCCGGCCGCTGGCGGCGCACCGGGTGTACCTCCTGGACTCCGCGCTGCGCCCGGTACCGGCCGGGGTGACCGGGGAGATCTACGTCAGCGGCGGCCTGGCCCGCGGCTATCTGAACCGGCAGGGCTTCACCGCGACCCGGTTCGTGGCCTCCCCGTTCGATCCCGGTGGCGAGCGGATGTACCGCACCGGCGACCTGGCCCGCTGGGACGACCGCGGTGTGCTGCACTACGTGGGCCGCGTGGACGACCAGGTGAAGCTGCGCGGCTACCGGATCGAACTCGGCGAGGTCGAGGCCGCGTTGCGCGGCGCGCCCGCGGTCGGCGACGCGTCCGTGGTGCTCGGCGAGGACGGCGGCGGCAAACGGCTGGTCGGCTATGTCGTGCCGGTGCCCGGCGGCGAGCTGCCGGATGTGGACCTGGTGCGCGAGCACGTGTCCGGGTCGCTTCCCGACTACATGGTGCCCGCCGCGCTGGTCGCGCTGGAGACCCTGCCGCTGACCCCGAACGGCAAGGTGGACCGCGCGGCGCTGCCCGAGCCGGGCGCCGTGGCACGGCCCGCCGGCCGCGCTCCGAGGACCCCGCTGGAGGAGAGCCTCGCGTTTGTCTTCGCCCAGGTGCTGGGCCTGGACTCGATCGGCATCGACGACGACTTCTTCGCCCTGGGCGGGCACTCGCTGCTGGCCACGAAGGTGATCGCCCGGCTGCGGGCGATGCTGAACCTGGAGGTGCCGATCCGGGCGCTGTTTGAGGCCCCGACGGTCGCGGGCCTCGCGCTGGCGATCGGCGGCGCGGCGGCAGCGCGCCCGCCGCTGCGGCCGGCGCCCCGCGAAGGCGGGCGGACCGGGCTGTCCTTCGCGCAGCAGCGCCTGTGGTTCCTGGACCGGCTCCAGGAGGACGAGGGCGCCGGCATGTACAACGTGCCGATCGCGGTGCGGCTGTCCGCGGCCGCGGACGAGCCCGCGCTGCGCGCCGCGCTCGCCGATGTGACCACGCGCCACGAGGTGCTGCGCACCGTGTACTCCGACGAGGGCGGTGCCCCCGTGCAGCGGGTCCTCGATCCGCGGCCGGAGGTGCCGGTCACCGTCGTGCGCATCGGGGCCGAACACCTGGACGACGCGCTCGCGACCCAGGCGGACTTGAGGATCGACCTGACCCGGACACCGCTGCGCTGCGTGCTGTACGAAGTGGACAACGGCGAGCACGTGCTGCTCCTGGTGATCCATCACATCGCCTTCGACGGCGGGTCGATCACCCCGCTGGTGCGCGATCTGTGCGCCGCGTACTCGGCGCGGATCGCCGGGCACGCCCCCGACTGGGCGCCGCTCTCCGTGCAGTACCGGGACTACGGCGTATGGCAGAGCGACTTCCTCGGAGACACCGACGATCCGGAGAGCGTGTCCGCGCGCCAGCTCGACTACTGGCGCAAGGCGCTGGAGGGCGTCCCGGAGGCGCTGGACGTCGCGACCGACTATCTGCGCCCCGCGGTGTCCGGGTACGAGGGCGAGGAACTGCCGTTCGAGGTCCCGGAGCGGCTGCACCGCGACCTGACGCGCCTCGCGGCCGATCTGGACGCCAGCCTGTTCATGGTGGTCCAGGCGGCGTTCGCGACGCTGCTCGCCCGGCTCGGCGCGGGCACCGACATCCCGGTCGGCACCCCGGTCGCCGGCCGCGACGACGAGGCGCTGGAGGACCTGATCGGGTTCTTCGTCAACACCCTGGTGCTGCGGACCGACACCAGCGGCGACCCGACGTTCGCCGAGCTGATCGACCGGGTGCGGGAGTCGGACCTGGCTGCGTACGCCCACCAGGATCTGCCGTTCGAGCACCTGGTCGAGGCGCTCAACCCGAACCGGTCACTGACCCGGCAGCCGCTGTTCCAGTACATGCTGACGATGACCAGCCGGGTCGACACGACCGCTGAGGCGGCCGCGTTGTTCGGATCGGTCGAGCCGGTTCCGTTGCGCCGTGCCAAGTTCGACCTGTCGCTGCTGCTCGACGAGTGCTTCCGCGACGGCGAGCCGAGCTCGATGGTCGGCGTCCTGGAGTATCGCACCGAGCTTTACGCCCGATCCACCGCGCAGCGCACCATCGACCGGTTCCTGGCGCTGCTGACCGCGGTGGTCACGGACCCGCACGCCCGGCTGAGCGAACTGGGCGCGCTGCCGGCGGCGGAGCAGGCGCACCTGCACACGCTGGGCACCGGCCCGGTCACCACGGAGCGCTACGAGGGCCTGGTGGCCCGCGTACGGGCGCACGCCGCGGCCCGGCCCGACGACATCGCGGTGGTCGACCCGGACGGTGCCACCACGTACGCCGGCCTGGTCGGCCGGGCCAGCGCGCTGTCCCGGCGGCTGACCGGCAGCGAGCGGGTGGCCGTGCTGTCCGACCGCGGTGCCGGCCACATCGCCGCCGTGCTGGGCGTGCTGGGCGCGGGTCGGGCGTATGTGCCGCTGGATGTCACGGCGAGCCCGAGCCGGCTCGTCGACACCCTGCTGGACAGCGGGGCGACCCGGCTGGTGGTCGATGAGTCCCACAGCGCCCTCGGCACCGAACTGCTCGCCGTGCTGGCGGAGCAGCACGAGGTGCGGGCCGAGCTGGTGCCGCTGGGGGACCAGGTGGACGAGGCCGCCGATCTCGCGCCGGACGTGGACGCCCCGGAGGCGCTCGCCTACGTGATCTTCACGTCCGGGTCGACCGGCCGGCCGAAGGCGGTCGCGGTCCACCGCGCGGGCATGGTCAACCACCTGCTCGCCAAGGTCGAGGCACTGCGGCTGACCCCGGAGGACCGGCTCATCCACAACGCGCCGGTCACCGTCGACATCTCGGTGTGGCAGATGCTGACGCCGCTGCTGGTCGGCGGCGTGGTGCGGGTGGTGGACCACGACGTGGCCCGCGAGCCGCGCGTGCTGTTCGAGACCGTGCGGACCGACGACGTCACCGTGCTCGAGGTGGTCCCGTCCCTGCTGTCGGCCGCGCTCGACGGGTGGGAGACCGACGGCGCCGAGGTGGACCTCGGCACTCTGCGCTGGCTGGCGATCACCGGCGAGGCGGTGCCGCCGGACCTGTGCAACCGCTGGCTGGCCAGGTTCCCACGGGTGCCGATGATGAACTGCTACGGCCCGACCGAGTGCTCCGACGACGTCACCCACGCCGAGATCCGCACACCGCTGGCGGCGGCCCGGCGGGTGCCGATCGGCAGACCGCTGCGCAACACGACGTTGCATGTGCTCGGCCCCGACCTGCGCCCGGTACCCAGCGGCGTGCCCGGCGAGCTGTTCGTGAGCGGCGCCGGTGTCGGCGTCGGCTACCTGGGCCTGGCCACGCGCACCGCGACCGCGTTCGTGGCCGATCCGGCCGCGGCGGACGGCAGCCGGATGTACCGCACCGGCGACCTGGTCCGCTGGGGCGCGGACGGCGACCTGGAATACCTGGGCAGGCTCGACGACCAGGTCAAGGTCCGGGGGTTCCGGATCGAGCTGAGCGAGGTCGAGACCGCGCTGCGCGCGCTGCCCTACGTCAGGGAGGCCGCGGCGCGCGTGGACGGGAAGGACGGAAACACGTGGCTGTCCGGCTACGTCGTGCCCGCCCCGGGCGCGCAGGTGCCGGCCACCGCCGTCATCAAGGCCGATCTCGCGGCGGCCCTGCCCGACTACATGGTGCCGTCGGCGGTGCTGCTGCTCGACGAGCTGCCGCTGACGCCCAACGGCAAGGTGGACCGCCCCGCGCTGACGGCGATCGAGCCGAGCGTGTCCGAGGAGAGCCGCGAGCCGCGGACCCCGGCGGAGCAGTTGGTGTGCACCGTGTTCGCGGAGGTACTCGGCAGGACCGGTGTCGGCCTCGACGAGGACTTCTTCGAGCTGGGCGGGCATTCGCTGCTGGCGATCTTCGCGCTGGGCCGGGTGCGCGCCGCGACAGGCGTCGACCTGCCGGTTCGCGCGCTGTTCGAGGCGCCCACCCCGGCCGCGCTGGCAGCGCTGCTGCCCGAGGCCGAACAGGCGAGCCGGCCGCCGTTGCGGCCCGCCGCCCCGCTCGCCGACGGCGAGCTGTGGCCGCTGTCGTTCGCACAGCGCAGGTTGTGGTTCCTCAACCACATGGCCGAAGGCGGAACCGGCACCTACAACGTGCCCATCGCGGTGCGCTATTCGGGCGTGCCCGACCCGGGGGCGTTCGAGGCGGCGCTCGGCGACGTCGTGGCACGCCACCAGGTCCTGCACACGGTCTTCCCCCAGGACGCCGACGGAGTGCCGCACCAGGTGCCGAGGCCGGAGTTCCGGCCGCGGCTGCGGGTCGTGGACATGGCGGCAGCGGACCTCGCGGCCGAGCTGGCACATGAGGTGGACCGCGGCTTCGAGCTGGAGACCGAGTGCCCGCTGCGGGCCCACCTGTACCGGCTGGACGACGGCGAGTCGGTGTCGCTCATCGTGTTCCACCACATCGCGGTGGACGGTGTGTCGACCGGACCGCTGCTGCGGCAGTTCGCCGAGGCGTACACCGCGCGGCTGGCGGGCCGGGCGCCGGACTGGGCGCCGGAGGCCCTGCAGTACACGGATTTCGCGGTGTGGCAGCGAGATCTGCTCGGCTCCGAGCGGGATCCGGACGGCCCGCTGTCCTCGCAACTGGACGAATGGCGCGAGGTGCTCGCCGATCTGCCGGACGAACTGGAGCTGCCACGCGACTTCGCGCGGCCCGCGGTCAGCGGCCACACGGGCGACATGGTCCGCTTCGATCTCGACGCCGACCTGCATCACGCGCTGGCCAAGCTGGCCCAGGAGCACAACAGCACGCTGTTCATGGTCATGCAGGCCGCCGTCGCGGCCCTGCTCACCAAGCTGGGTGCCGGCACGGACATCCCGCTGGGCAGTACGGTCGCCGGCCGCGACGACGAGGGCCTGCACGACATGATCGGGTTCTTTGTGAACACGCTCGTGCTGCGCACCGACACCAGCGGCGACCCGAGCTTCGTGGATCTGCTGGATCGGGTCCGGGAGACCGACCTGGCCGCGTACGCCCGGCAGGACGTGCCGTTCGAGTACCTCGTGGAGGCGCTCAACCCGGCCCGGTCGATGGCCAGGCACCCGCTGTTCCAGGTGCTGGTGCAGTTCACCCCGGACGACGGCGCGTCGGCGCTGGGGCTGCCGGGCTTCGACTGCCGCGAGGAGCCGCTCCACACCACGCGGCCCAAGGTGGACCTGGCCTTCGACCTGTTCGAACGACGGTCGGACGGCGCGCCGGACGGCGTCTCCGGCGTCCTGGTGTACAGCTCGGACCTTTTCACCAGGACCTCGGCGCAGCGGTTGGGTGAGCGGCTGACCAGGCTGCTGCGCGCCGTCGCCGAACGGCCGGACGAGCGGCTGGGCGCGCTGACGGTGCTGGAGCCGGGTGAGCGGGAGCGCATCCTGGTGCGGCGCAACGACACCGCGGCCGCCGTGCCCACCGCGCTGCTGCCCGGCCTGTTCGCCGAGTCGGTGCTCCGCAACCCGGACCGGGTCGCACTGCGCTGCGGCGCACACGCGCTCACCTACCGGGAACTGGACGGGCGGGTCGGCCGGTTGGCCGCCGCGCTCCTCGCGCGGGGCGCCGGTCTCGAGACGGTGGTCGGCATCGCGCTGCCACGCGTGACGGACCTGGTGGTCGCCGCGCTCGCGGTGGTTCGCGCCGGGGCGGCGTATCTGCCCCTGGACCCGGACCACCCGGTCGACCGCATCCGCTACATGCTGGAGGACGCACGGCCGCTGCTGGTGATCACCGACGCGGCGACCTCGGCCGAGCTGCCGGACACGGATGTGCCGCGGCTACTGGTCGATGAAATGGACGAACTGGATGAAACGGGCGGGCTGGACAGGCCGGCTGAGGCGGTCGGGACGGCCCTCGCGGAGCCCGTCGGGCTGCTGCCGGACCACGCGGCGTACCTGATCTACACATCCGGCTCGACCGGCCGCCCGAAGGGCGTCGCCGTGCCGCACGGTGCGCTGCGCAATCTGCTGGCCGACATGCGCGGCAGACTGGCGGTCGCGGCGGGGGAGCGCTTCCTCGCGACCACCACGTTCGGCTTCGACATGGCCAACCTGGAGCTGTTCGTCCCCCTGCTGACGGGCAGCGAGGTCGTCCTCGCGGACCGGGCGGCGGTACGCGACGCGCAGGCGCTGGCGGCATTGATCACGGCCGAGCGGATCGATGTCATGCAGGCGACCCCGAGCCTGTGGCAGGCGCTGTTGGACGCGGACGCCGAGGCGCTGCGCGGACTGCGGGTGATCACCGGCGGGGAGGCGATCAGCGAGCCGCTGGCGGCCGGCCTGGCCGCGGCGGCCCGCTCGGTGCTCAACGTCTACGGCCCGACCGAGACCACGATCTGGTCCACGTCCTCCGAGCTGGACCCCGAGCGGGCCGGGGCGCCCGCGATCGGCCTGCCGATCGCGAACACCCGGGTCTACCTGCTGGATTCCGCGCTGCGACCGGTGCCGGACCGCGTGCTGGGCGAGCTGTACATCGCCGGCGACGGCCTCGCCCGTGGCTACCACGGCCGCCCCGGTCTGACCGCGGACCGGTTCGTCGCCGACCCGTTCGGCTCGCCCGGCTCCCGGATGTACCGCACCGGCGACCTGGTCCGCTGGGGCCACGACGGTCGGCTCGAGTACGTCGGCCGCAGCGACCACCAGGTCAAGATCCGCGGCTTCCGGATCGAGCTCGGCGAGGTCGAGGCCGCGCTGCGCGCGCTTCCCGGCGTCCGGGACGCCCTGGTGACCGTCGACGGCGAACGGTCACGGCTGTTCGGCTATGTGGTGTCCGAGCCGGGCGCCGAGCCGGAGGCGGCGCAGCTGCGCGCGCAGCTCGCCGCGTGGCTGCCGGAGTATCTGCGGCCGTCCGCCCTGGCCGTACTGGACGCCTGGCCGCTGACTCCCAACGGCAAGGTGGACCGGTCGGCGCTGCCGGCACCGGAGGCGGCGGTCACCGACCAGCGCGCACCGGAGACGGTGCTGGAGGAGCTGCTCTGCGGCGTGTTCGCGGATGTGCTCGGCCTGCCCGAAGTGGGCGTGCTGGACGACTTCTTCGAGCTCGGCGGGCACTCGCTGCTCGCCCCCGGGCTGATCAACCGCGCCGTGCGGGCCGGGCTCCGGCTGGATATCTCGGACCTGTTCACCCATCGCACGGCCGCCCGACTGGCCGCGGTCGCGAGCGAGCGGCAGCCGCCCGAGCGGGTGGCGGCCTGGCGCGGCGAGGCGATGGGCCGCGTGTTCGACGACGCCGAGGGTGTCGAGGAACTCGACCCGGTGGCCCCGGTGCTTCCGATCCGGCCGGAGGGCGACCGCGCCCCGCTGTTCTTCGTGCACAGCGGCGTCGGTTTCGCGCTGCCGTACATCGGCCTGGCCCTGCGCCTGGAGCCGGGCCACCCGGTCTACGGGCTCCAGTCGCCGGCGCTGTCCGGTGCGGCGGAGCTGCCGGAGAGCGTGGGCGAACTGGCCGACGAGTACCTCGCCCGCATCCGGGAGATCCAGCCCGAGGGTCCGTACCACCTGTTCGGCTGGTCGTTCGGCGGCCTGGTGGTGCAGGAGCTCGCGGCCCGGCTGCGGAAGGCGGGAGCGCAGGTCGCCCTCGTGGTGAATCTGGACGGCTACCCGGAGCACGACCAACCGGCGGAGCAGCGGTCCGAGTCCGAGATGCTGGTGAACGTCATGGAGGTGATCGGGCACGATCGAGCCCAGTTCGATGGGCGCGAACTCACCCCGGACGACGTGCTGGACGTGCTGCGTCACGGCGAGCATCCGCTGCTCGCGCTCGGCGAGGACCGGGTGCGCCGGATCATGGCACTGTCCCACCGGCACGGGGCGCTGATACGGGAGTTCGTGCCGCAGCACTACGACGGCGAGATGCACCTGGTGGCCGCCACCGCCGACCGCGACGACGCGGAGGCGGCGGAGCTGGTCGACCGCTGGCGGCCGTACGTCGGACACGTCACCAGGCACGCCGTGGACGTCGGGCACGAGTACCTCATGCACCCGGCCCCGCAGGCATGGCTCGCCGCCGTGATCAACCGTCTGCTGAAGGAAGTTTCGGCCTGATGTGTGTGCAGGAGTTCGATGCCGTGTCCGGACGACCGGAGGCCCCGATGAAAGGTAGTGCGGCATGACCACGGAGGTGGTGCGGGTCCGGGAGCGTGCCCTGGCATCGGCCATGATCGAGATCGAGACGGTGGCGGGCCGACGGCTGCGCAGGCTGCGCCGCGCGCCCGGCAGGATGGTCGGAATCATCATGAACCCGATCATCGTGCTGGTGGCGTTCGGCTATCTGCTCGGCGGATCGGTGGTGGCGCCCGGCAACACCGACTACACCGAGTACATCTTCGCCGGTGGGCTGATGCAGGTGGGCCTGGCCGGCATCACGCCCACGGCGGTGGCCGTCGCGCTGGACCTGCGCAGCGGACTCGTCGACCGGATGCGCTCGCTGCCGATCTCCAGGGCCACGGTGCTGATCGGCAACTCGCTCGGCGATCTGGTGATGGGCGTGCTGGGCATCGCCGTGGTCACCCTCGCCGGGTTGATCCTCGGCTGGCGCCCGCACACCGACCCGCTGTCCGTGCTGGCGGGGTTCGGGGTGGCGGCCGTGTTCATCTACGCCATGGTCTGGGTCGGCATCATGCTCGGCCTGCTCTGGCGCAACCTGGAGACCATCGAGTCGGTCGGCGGCCTCATCGCGGTGCTGTTCTCGTTCCTGTCCACCGGGTTCATCTCGCCCGACAAGATGCCCGCGCTGGTCCGCCCGGTCGCCGAGTGGAACCCGGTCAGCGCCGTGGTGACGGCGGTGCGCGAGCTGTGGGGCAACCCGCAGAACGTCTCCGGGTTCGCCGCCACCCACTCCGCCCTCGTGTGCGTGGTGTCCCTCGCGGCCGTGCTGCTGATCACCGGCGTGATCAGCATGCGGCGCTACCGGACCAGTCAGTACTGACAAGTCCCACCGAAGGAGTTTCGATGCCGAGGGAGACGTCATGACCGCGCAACCGGCCGACGCGCGCGAAGACCTGCGGTTCCCGGACCTGGCCGACCCGCGCACGTATCTCGACGTCGACCTGCCGGCGATGTGGCGCGAGCTGCGCGCAGAGGCGCCGGTCCACTGGAATCCGCCCGCCGAGGACCGGCCCGGATTCTGGGCCATATCCCGCTATGACGATGTGCTGGCGGTCTACAAGGACAACAAGCGGTTCACGTCGGAGAAGGGCAACGTGCTGTCCACGCTGCTCCAGGGCGGTGACTCCGCGGGCGGCAAGATGCTCGCCGTCACCGACGGCCTCCGACACCGCGAGACCCGCAAGCTGATGCTGAAGTCGTTCTCGCCGCGGGTACTGGAGCACGTCGGCCAGCTGGTGCGCAGACGTACCCAGCAGCTGATCGCGGACGTCGTCGCGCGGCGGGAGGCGGACTTCGCCACCGATGTCGCGGACCACATCCCGATCAACACCATCGGCGACCTGATGGACATCCCGGTCGCCGACCGCGGCAAGCTGGTCGAGTGGAACAACCGCACCCTCTCCCGCTACGACGAGGACGACTCGCAGGTGGAGGAGTGGCTGGCACGCAACGAGATCCTGCTCTACTTCGGTGAGCTGGCCAAGCAGCGCCGCAAGTCGCCGGGGGAGGACGTCATCAGCGCGCTGGCCACCGGACTGGTGGACGGCGAGCCACTGTCCGAGGACGAGATCGTCTTCAACTGCTACAGCCTGGTGCTCGGCGCGGACGAGTCCAGCCGGATGTCCTCGATCGGCGCGCTGATCGCGTTCACCGAGCACCCGGACCAGTGGCGGGCCCTGAAGAACGGGGAGGTCAGCCTCGCCGACGCCACCGAGGAAGTGCTGCGCTGGACGACACCTGCCATGCATTTCGGGCGCCGCGCGCTCGAGGACGTGCCGGTGGGGGACGAGGTGATCCGCGCGGGCGACGTGGTGACCCTGTGGAACTCCTCGGCGAACTTCGACGACGACGTCTTCCCGGACGCCCAGCGGTTCGACCTCGGCCGCAAGCCCAACCGGCACGTCGCGTTCGGCCACGGCCCGCATTACTGCATCGGCGCGTTCCTGGGGCGCGCGCACGTTTCCGCGGTGCTGGAGGCGTTGCGCGACCAGGTCGCGGAAATCGAACTGCGCGGCGAGCCGCGGCGACTGTACTCCAATTTCGTCTACGGGTACGTAGGGCTGCCGGTTGCACTCACCGCGGAACGGTGAAATCGCGTAAAGGAGGAGTGGAGAAATGAGCGGCAATCCCTTTGATGACGAGAACGGCACTTTCGTGGTGCTCACCAATTCGGAGGAGCAGTACTCGCTCTGGCCGTCGTTCGCCGAGGTGCCGGACGGCTGGACCGTCGTGCACGAGGAGAGCACCCGGGCCGAGGCGGTGGAGTACGTGGAGACGCACTGGAGCGACATGCGGCCCAAGTCGCTGCGGGATCGCGTGGCCCAGCGGTGACGTCCGCCATCAGGGCAGAAGGCCTCGCCCGGCGCTATGGCGGGGTGACCGCGCTGGCCGGCATCGACCTCGACGTGGGCGCGGGTACGGTGCTGGGCCTGCTCGGCCCCAACGGGGCGGGCAAGACCACCGCGGTCCGAATCCTGTCCACGCTGCTGGAGCCGAGCGGCGGCCGAGCCGAGGTGGCCGGGTTCGACGTGGCCCGCGAGCCGGCACAGGTGCGCAGGCGGATCGGGCTGGCCGGGCAGTACGCGGCGGTCGACGAACTGCTCACCGGCCGCGAGAACCTGGTGATGTTCGGCAGACTGCTGCACATGAGCCGGCGGGTCGCGCGGGAACGCGCGGATGAGCTGGTGCGGCGGTTCGAGCTGACCCAGGCCGCCGACCGCCCGGCGGGCACCTACTCCGGCGGCATGCGCAGACGGCTGGACCTGGCCAGCTGCCTGATCGGGTCGCCGGAGGTGCTGTTCCTGGACGAGCCGACGGTCGGTCTCGACCCGGCGAGCCGGATCGTCCTGTGGAGCACCGTTCGCGGCCTGGTCGACGACGGCATGACTGTTCTGCTCACCACCCAGTACCTGGACGAGGCCGACTGGCTGGCCGACGAGATCGTGGTGATCGAGTCGGGCCGGGTGATCGCGGCGGGCACGCCGGACGAGCTCAAGCGCAAGGTGGGCGAGGACCGGCTGGAGGTGCAGTTGGTCGCCTCGGCCGGCGCCGACGAGGTCGCCGCCACCACCGCGGCGGCGGTGCGCGCGCTCGCCCCGATCGCCCAGTCGCCGCCCACCGTGGACGCTGTGACCGGGCGGGTCTCGGTTCAGCTCAACGACGGCGCCCAGGGCGTCGGCGCCGCCGCGATCGCCCTCCGCGAGGCGGGCGTCGACGTCGCGGACTTCGTGCTGCGCAGGCCGACGCTGGACGACGTGTTCCTCAACCTGGTCGGCCACTCGGCCGACAACGGGTGAAGTCCGGCAGCGGTCCGGGATCCTCGGCTGCGGACGGGCTCAGACTCGTGCGTTTTTAGGTTTTCGAGGTATTGCCGGTGCCTCATCGCATCCGATCGAGGCGATTCAAAGACACTCAAAGGACAGGCTATGAGCGAAGTGAGCAGTGTTCGGGTGCGTGAGACCATGTACGCGGGGTGGCTGAGCGCCGCGGTGTACTCCGCCGCACGGCTGCGGGTGGCCGATCATCTGGCCGATGGAGCGCGTGGCATCGACGAACTGGCGGAGCTGACCCGCACACACCCGGAGTCGCTCTACCGGCTGATGCGCGCCCTGGCCGGCGCCGGATACTTCCGTGAGGAGGAGAACCGGCGGTTCGGGACGACCCCGCTGGCCGACTTCCTGCGCTCCGACACCGAGGACTCGGTCAAGGACCTCGTGCTGTTCTACGGCCGAGAGGTCTACCGGGCCTACGGGGCGCTGTCCGAGGCCGTGCGCACCGGCGACCGCGCGTTCGACATCGAGTACGGCATGCCGCTGTGGGACTACCTGAACACGGTGGAGGACACCGGGAACGCGTTCCGCAAGGGAATGGGCGCCGCCACCTGGACCGAGCAGCTGCCGCTGCCGCGGACGTACCCCTTCGACGGCATCGGCACCCTGGTCGACGTCGGAGGCGGAACGGGCTCGATGCTCGCCGCCGTGCTGCACGAGCACCCCGAGATGAAGGGCGTGCTGGTGGAGATCTCCGCCGGAATCGACCGCACCATGCGCCACTTCAAGGAGGCGGGTGTGGAGGACCGCGTCGAGGTGCGCGAGGGCAGCGCGTTCGACGAGCTCCCCGAGGGCGACGCCTACCTGATCAGCTGTGTGCTGCACGCGATGGACGACGAGCAGAGCGTTCGCGCACTGCGCCGGATGCGGGACTCGGTCAGACCCGGCGGCCGGGTGGTCATCCTGGAGCGGATCGTGCCGGCGGGCAACGAGCCGGGCCTGGCGCGGATGCTGGACCTGACCATGATGCTGATGAACGGCGGCAAGGAGCGCACCGAGCTGGAGTGGCGGACTCTGCTCTCCGCGAGTGGCTTCCGGTTCACCCGTGCGGTGGCGATGCCGTACTTCAGCGGCGGTGCGGAGCTCTACGCCATCGAGGGCGTGCCCGCCGAGGACTGAAGATGAGCGAAGAGGGGCGCCTCCGCCTGCGGTGATCCGGTCCGCCTGGGACCGGATCACTCTGGGACAGTCGGGGGCGCCCCTTCGTCTTGCCCTTGACACATCCGCGCGCATGCCCCTCACTGACAAATGGCTGACGCGCGGCTGACGCGGTTATAGCGGGTTGTCCACCGGTCGAAGGTAGGGCTAGCCCCATGTTCCGGGACGGCGCAGTTCCGCTAGTGTCGTCATCCGCACCGCGATTTGGGCTACGACCTGTGCATCCGTCAGATCTCAGATTTCGGGAGCGCCATGCGGACGAAGTTCTGCTGCGTCGAGGGCCCTGCTTTCGGCGGATTCACCGCCGAGCACATCGGCGCATTCGAACTGCGGTTCGTCAATGGTGCCCACACGTTCTTCAGCACCAGCATTTTCCAGCTCCATCGTGCTTCGACGCCTCCTGTGATCGGCCCGAACTGATGGAATTCCCCGAGACCAAGGAGATCTTCATGCGCTCGATGCAAGGGCGGCCGACCACGGACGAGCTGCTGCGCTTACAGGACGTCCGCAAGGTGTACGGGCGCTCGCGCAACAGTGTGGCGGCGCTGGCCGGGGTGTCGCTCGGCTTCCAGCGCCACACCTTCACCGCCGTGATGGGGCCCTCCGGCTCCGGCAAGAGCACCTTCCTGCACTGCGCCGCCCTCCTGGATCGGCCGACGTCCGGCCAGGTCTTCCTGGAGGGTGAGGACCTGACGGCGATGAAAGAGCGCGCGTTGACCAAGCTGCGCAGGAACCGGATCGGGTTCGTCTTCCAGAGTTTCAATCTGCTGCCCGCCCTGAACGTGGTGGACAACGTGACGCTCCCGCTGCGGCTGGCGGGCAAACGGCCCAACCGCAGGCTGGTGGACGAGGTCATCGAGCGCACCGGCCTCACGTCCCGGCGCAAGCACCGCCCGGGCGAGCTCTCCGGCGGTCAGCAGCAGCGCGTGGCGATCGCCCGCGCCCTGGTCACCCGGCCGGTCCTGCTGTTCGGAGACGAGCCGACAGGAGCCCTGGACACCGAGACCGCGCTGGAGATCCTGGGACTGCTGCGCGAGGCGGTGAATTCCGGCGAGCAGACCGCGGTGATCGTGACGCACGACCCGGTGGCGGCGTCGCACGCCGACCGCGTGGTGTTCCTGGTGGACGGACAGGTGAGCGCCGAGCTCCAACGGCCCACCGTCCAGCAGGTGGCCAGGCAGATGACCCAACTCGGCGCGTGGGCCCGGAAGCAGCAGGCCGTGGGCGCGGAACGGATGGTCTGATGCTGCGTCTCGCGCTCAAGACCCTGCGCTACCGCAAGGGCGGGTTCCTCGCGTCGCTGATCGCGCTGTTCGTCGGCGCCGTCGTCGTACAGGGCTGCGGCGGTCTGCTGGAGACCGGCATCCGCGCCAACGTCAAGGCCGAGCGGCTGGCCGCGGCGCCCGTCGTGGTGACCGGCAGCCAGGATTACCCCGGCCACGCGGTCGGCACCGCCACCGAGCCGATGACCGAGCGGGTGTTGCTGGACGAGAACCTGGTGGACGCCGTGGCCAAGGTGCCCGGCGTGGCCGCGGCCGTGCCGGACATCTCCGTGCCGATCACCGCGTTGGCCGGCCGGCCTGCCGACGCGTCCGGGCACGGCTGGTCCAGCGCGTCGCTCTCGCCGTACAAGCTGGTCGCGGGCGCCAAGCCGACCGTGTCCGGCGAGGTCGTGGTGGACAGCGCCACCGCGAAAAAGCTGGGCCTGCGGCCGGGCCAGCGGCTGAAGGCGTCGGTGCGCGGCATCCCGCACGACTTCCGGGTCACCGGAATCGCCGAGAGCCGGACCGCCACCGAGTCCGCGCTGCTGTTCTCCGACGACGAGGCCACTCGGCTGTACGACCGGCCCGGAAAGATCGACGACATCGGGGTGCTCGCCGCCCCGGGCACCAACCTGGCGACGCTCACCGACGCGATCGGTGACGCCGTCGCGGGCCGCGGTGCCCAGGTACTCCACGGCGACGACCGGGGGGTCGCCGAGTTCCCGGACGCGATCAGCGGCAAGCAGAACCTGATCCCGCTGGCGGGCGCGTTCGGCGGCCTGGCCACCATGGTCGCGATCTTCGTCGTGGGCAGCACGGTGGGCATGCTGATGCAGCAGCGCCGCCGGGAGATGGCGCTGCTGCGCACGACCGGGGTCACGCCGGGGCAGTTGCGCCGCATGGTGATGGCGGAAACGGCGGTGATCGCGGTGGTCGCGGCCGGCCTGTCGCTCGCACCGGGCCTCGCGTTCGGTCACTTCATGTACGACGTCCTGGTCGATCAGGATCTGATCCCGGGCGTGATGATCTTCAGCATGGGATTCATCCCGCGGCTCGTCGGCTTCGGCGCCACGCTGTTCGCGGCGCTGGCCGCCGCGTTCATCGCCTCCCGCCGGGTGTCGAAGGTCCGGCCGACCGAGGCGATGGCGGAGGCGACGCTCCAGACCCGCTGGATCAGCCCGATCCGCATGATCCTGGCGTTCCTGTTCCTGGGCGGTGCGACCGCGCTCGCGATCGTGACGGCTTCGGTGATGACCGGGCCGATCGCGGCGAGCACGGCCGCGCCCTCCGCGATGCTGTGGGCGGTCGGGATCGCCCTGGTGTCCCCGGGCCTGTGCCGCTGGCTGGCGGCTGCGCTGCGGTGGCCGGTCGGCTGGTTCACCGGGCTGTCGGGGCAGCTGGCGATGCTGAACGCGTATGTGCGCAGGGTCCGGCTGGCCTCGGCGGTCATCCCGATCATGCTGGCGACCGGGCTGGCCACGGCACTGATCTACCTCCAGACCAGTCAGGACGACGCCAGCAACCGGATATTCGCCGACGGCCTGAAGGCGGACGCCGTGGTCAGCTCGCAGAACGGTGCTCTCCCACCGTCGCTCGTGGACACGCTCTCCCGCCTCCCGCAGGTCGCCGGAGCGTCCGCTTCGGTGTCCAGCGGGGGGCGTCTGGAAAAAGTCCTCGACGAGGGCAAGGGCGACAACGACGCGGATCGTCGGGTCAGGCCGAGCCGGCTCGACCTCCAGGGGGTCTCGGCGTCCGGCGCAAGGCAGACGATCGCGCGCCCGGTGGTGAAGGGCGACTACGGGAAACTGACCGGCGACAGCATCGTGCTGCCCACGGATGTGCTGCGCGACAACGACAAGGACATCGGCGACCGGGTGAGGCTGCGCTGGGGCAACGGAGAGGCGACGACGATGACGGTCGTCGGATCGTTCACCCCGCCGCGCGGGTTCGGCTACGCGATGGTGCCCGCGGAGGCGCTGCTGCCGCGCACAACGGACGGCCTGCTGCCGCAGATCCTGGTGAAGGCGAAGCCGGGGGTGTCGTCCTCGGACCTGAAGACGGCGCTGCGGAAGGCGGCGGGCGATGTGCCAGGGCTCGTCGTCGCGGACCGCTCGGAAGCGACCGCGGCGCACGAGCAGGGCGATGAGACCGGCCGGGTGGCGAGCTTCCTGCTGGCCGCGGTGGTGGTCGGCTATGCGGTGATCGCGCTGATCAACTCGCTGATGGTGGCGACCGCCGAGCGGCGCAGCGAGTTCGCGCTGCAACGGTTGATCGGCTCGACCCGCAGCCAGGTGATGTGGATGATGTCGGTCGAGGCGCTGGTGACGGCGCTGGTCGGCATCCTGCTCGGCACCGGGGTCGCCGCCGGGGCACTGATCCCGTTCGGGATCGCCCTGGACGGGTCGGTGCTGCCCGGCGGGCCTGGGTGGATCTACCCGACGATCGTCGGGACCGCGGTGGCGCTGACGTTCGCGACGATCCTGTTCCCGACGTGGGTCGCGCTGCGGGCGAGGCCTGTGGAAGCCACCGTCGCTCCATGACCACGGCCGGCCGGGCTGCCCTTGTCCGGCCGGACCCTACCCGTGCGGCAGACCCCGGGTGCTGACGGAGTCTGCGGCACAGCCCCGCGGCGGCAGGTAAACCCCCGGCCTGCCGCCGCGGGGGCCCACTCAAAAACCAGGTGAGCTGTCCGCCGTCACCAGGCGCGATGGGTCAGGGACCTCCGACGGTACGTCGGTCAGGGCGCCCAGCCACGATCGATAGCCCGGAAAGGACCACGCATATTGGTAGTAGTAACGGCGAATGACCTCCACCAGCTGACGTGCGGTGCCACTGCTCATCGCGTCCTTGTGCCACACCAGCGTCAGCTCCGTGTAGTGGGTGTCGGCCAGTGGAACGACGCGGACGTCGGACGTGGCGCCCGTCAGCGGGGTGAGGGCGGCCGCGCCGACATGCCGCACCCAGCTCATGGCCTCGTGATATCCCCCCGCATAGTGCGAGACGCTGCGATCGCGCTGGCCCAGCCCGTCGAGCAGATGTCGTTCGACGGGGGAGAACCAGTGCTGTCGGGCATAGCCGATCCACCACAGCCCTTCCAACTGAGAGGCGCTCAGGACGCTGTGGTCCGCGAGAGGGTGGCGGACCGGCAGCGCCAGCCAGACCGGATCGCGAACGATCGTCGCCTTGGCGAGGTCGCGGTCGGAAAGCTCGATCGGAACGATCGAGTCCATGCTCGACACCATCGCCGCACCGAGTGCACCTCGCTGCACCGTGTCGACGGCGTCCGCCGGAAGGATGGTCTCGGTCCGCATGTCGATATTGGGAAGCATCGAGCGCAGCGCACCGCGCAGGGTCGGCGGTGTCCACTCGGCGGTCCCGAACCGCAGTGTGCTGGACGTGTCGACGGCCGCCTCGGCGATGACCGCGTCGGCCTGCTCCGCCAGCGCCGCGAGCATGGGGATGACCCGCTCTCCGAGCGGGGTGGGTGTGACGCCGCTCCGGGAGCGTACGAACAGGCTCCCACCCACGGCCTTCTCAATTCTTCGCAACTGGGCCGACAGGCTCGGTTGCGGTATGCCGATCTTCATCGCGGCTTTCGACAGACTCCCAGTCGCATTGATCATCTCGACGATACGCGCATGCCGCACCTCTATCTCCACGCCCCCGTACCTTCCTCATGGCGGTGATCATGCTAATACGGATGAGTGATGCACCGTTAGGCCCCCCGTGGTCGACGTCAGCCGTAGTATCCATTAGGTCGAGCGAGGACGCATCTCCTTCGGCGATCAGGACGCGGATGGGCTTCTCGGCTCCGCTGAACCGGCCCGGTGCGGGTTCCGGCGTGCTGCGGTTCTGGCCGGGTATCTCCGCCAACGAGAGCGGGTCGCCTGATCATTGCTCACCCCCGTACAATAATAATAAAATGGTTTCTTTTTGCAAGGGTTTTCACGCAGCCGCCAATTGGTCACGGTTACGGTGTGCCCTCCGCGGGAAGGATCACGACGATGCAACCAAGGGCAGCCCGCACCCGTCAGGCCCTGGTCAGCGCGGCGGCCGGCGAGTTCGACCGGAACGGCTACAGCGGGGCGTCCCTGTCGCGGGTCTCCCGCGCCGCCGGCGTATCGGTCGGGGCTCTGACCTTCCACTTCTCCAACAAGGAAGAACTCGCGGTCGCGGTCCGGGAGCAGGGCGGTGCCGCCACCACGACACTGGTCGCAGCGGTTACGGCGCGCCGTGAGGAATCTGTCCAGGCGGTGGTCTCGTTGACGCTGGCACTGACCGGGCTGCTCGAAAGCGACGTGGCGGTCCGCGCGGCCGCCCGACTGGCGCGAGAGCAGTCCGGGGAACCGGACTGGTTCTCGGCCTGGGTGCCGGCGATCCATCAGCAGCTGCGGCATGCACACGAAGGCCAACTGGGAACGGTCACCGATCGGGCAGCCGTTGCCGCCTTGGCCACACACTTGGTCACTGGCGCCGAGATCACCATCCGGCAGCGGGCGCGGAGGCACAACCTCACCGCCGGCCAGTCCGTCGCCGAGCTGACCCGAATCTGGGAGATGGTCCGTGGCGGGTTCGCCGCGCTCCGTGGCGATGCCGATGTCAAAGACCACCGCGGCGACCAGCGATGTGGTTGATCACCCCAGGCACCGGTGAACCGCGCCGCGTTCGGTAGAGATCTGACGAGTTTAGTTTCGAGGCGTTTCCCGCGAGAGTAGTACGTGGAAGGAGCGATCTTGCAGCCGTGCTCGGAAATGGGGTCTCCATTCGACCCGGGGCGGTTCATCCGCCGTACTCCAGACCACAAGATCCGGATATCCGCCTGCACCAGGACGGGTCTCGTCAAGTCCACTGACTATTACCCGTGGAACTTCCCGGTTCCACGCCGGGGAGGCTTTCATGTCAGTTGAACACACGGTAATGGAGCAATTCCAGCAGCAGGTAGCCCGATGGCCGGACCGCCCCGCGCTGGTCGGTGACGGCGGACGTCTGACCTATGCGGAGCTGGACCGCGCGACAGCACGCCTCGCGCATGCACTCGTCGCCCAGGGCGCGACGACGGACGAGCCGGTGGCCGTGCTGGCCGCACGCGGAACCGAGCAGTTGGTCGCGTTACTGGGCGTGCTGCGCTCCGGGGCGCCGTATGTCTGCCTGGACGCGGAACAACCACAGAGCAGGCTGACGGCGCAGCTGGCCGATTCACAGGCCCGTATCCTCCTCACCGATCAACCCCAGCCAGGATTCACCGGGACAGCGATCCGGCTCGGCGATCTGCCGCAGGCACCGACCGTCCGCCGGCAACCCCCGGACCCCGCGGATCTCGCCTGTCTGGTGTACACGTCGGGGTCGACCGGCGCCCCCAAGGGCGTGGCGGTGACCCACGGCGGACTGGCGAACTACTCCCGCCACATAGTGTCCCTGCTGCGCTGCGCCGACGAGCCCCGATCGTTCGCCAGCGTCACGAGCCTCGCCACCGATCTCGGGAACACCGCGGTGTTCCCCGCGCTGCTCTCCGGCGGCTGCGTCCACCTCGTACCAAGCGAGGTGGTCATCGATCCGTTGAGCTTCACGGACTATGCACGCACCCATGCCATCGACCACCTGAAGATCACTCCTTCGCATCTGGCGGCGCTCCTGAGCTATCCGGATGCCGACGTGCTGCCGCACCAGGCGCTGTTCCTCGGAGGGGAGGCGCTGCCCTGGGAGCTTGTCGACAGGGTCCGGAGCCGCAGCGGATGCCGGATCATCAACCACTACGGGCCAACCGAGACCACGATCGGTTCGCTGACATACGAGGTGGGGCCGGCCGAGGCAGCGCGGCGTCCAGGAGCGACGGTGCCCATAGGCCGCCCCATCCGCGCCACGGAGATCCGGGTGGTCGACACCCGGCTCGAGCGCGTCCCGGACGGGGCGGCGGGAGAGCTGCTGATCTCAGGCGCCGGGCTGGCACGCGGATACTGGCAGGCGCCGGAGCAGACCAAGGAGCAGTTCGTATCCCTCGACGACGGTACCCGGGCCTACCGGACGGGCGACCGCGTGCGCTGCCTGGACGACGGATCGGTGGAATTCCTCGGGCGGCTCGACCAGCAGCTCAAGATCCGCGGCCACCGAGTGGAGCCGGCCGAGATCGAGGCCGCGCTGCGCCTCCATCCGGCGGTGGCCCGTGCCGCTGTGACGCCGGTCCGCGACGGCATGGGGCAGCAGGTCCTGGCCGCCTTTGTGGTGCCGACGACCGCGGCCCCGCCCAGCGTCCGGGACCTGCGGGTTCATCTGAGTGGGCTGCTGCCGCCGCATATGGTGCCGTCGAGCGTGGAGATCGTCTCCGCACTGCCCTTCACGCTGAGCGGCAAGCTCGACCGCCGCGCCCTGGCACGTCGAGCCCACGGGTGACCGGCGCGTCAGGCGGCCGCCGGCGCCGAGGGGGGCGCCACCGGGCCTCCCGGCCGGCGGTTCACCCGAGTGCGGGCGCGCTGCGCGACGGGACGGCGGCGAGCCGGGGCGGCGCGCCCGCCCTCCAGCTCGAGCCGAACCCGTGCCCGTCGAGGAGGGCGATGCCGAGCGGCGTCACGGTGTGCAGCACCGTGTTGCGGAAGCGGCGCGTGGTGATCAGGCCGGCCTCGCGCAGCACCGACGCATGCTGGCTCGCCCCGGCCGCGGAGATACCCAGTCGGTCGGCGAGCTGGCTGGTGGTGCAGCCCACCCGCAGGACCCGTAACGCCGCGGCGCGGGTGCGGCCGACCAGCGCGTTCAGCGAGGCGGACTGCGGTCGCGGCGGCGCCCCCCAGATCCGCTCGGCAACCCGGGGGTCCAGCGGTACCTCGAAGACGAGAAGCACCCGTTCGTCGTTCGGGCGCGGACGGACGACCATCCCGGGTCGGTGGCTGAGAAACACGGAAGGACAGAGCACCAGGCCGCGGCCGTCCAGGTGGACGTCCTCGTCCGGGCCGCCGGGGACCGTCAGCACCGGGTTCCGCCACCTGATCCTCGGGTGCAGCGTCGCCAGCAACTGCTGGACGCCGCCCGCCATCGCGATGCGCCCGCGGGCGTCGCACTCCGCTTCCAGCTGGCCCACCAGCCGGTCCCAGTACGGCGCGACGGCCCGGCGCCACACCTCCGGCAGGAAGCCGTCGCCGGTCAGGCGCGTCCCGGCCGGGATCTCCGGATCCCCGGGTGGCGAACCGGCCGGCGGCGTGAACGCCCGCCTCGGAAGGCAGGCGGCAGCCTGCCGCCGCCACACGGTGGAACAAGCGTTGCCGCCCACCGCGAGCTGGTGCTGGGCGAGTGCGGTCTCGATGGCCGCCCCGGCCGTGGCCCTGAGGCTGACCCGAAGCAGGTCTCCGCTGTCGAAGTGGATCCTCTGCATGAACCAACCTCTCGAAGGCGCGTGGCATGACCGGTGCAGCCTCAGTCGGGCAACCAGCGGATTCTCACCAACCCAGCGGATGGCATCCCGCACGAGTACTCTCTCGAGACCGCCTGACGCCAAGCTGATCGGACACTGATGCTCAGCGGATCCGGGCATCACCGATCGACGTCAATGCCGAACGGCGGCCGTCAGGGCGACGGCCGCCGCGCGCGCGAGTCGGTCAGCGGTCAGGTGGCCGCCCACGGGCGGAACTCGCGCAGGCCGTACAGCAGGGGAGGGTGCTGCTGGTGGCGGGCGATCAGCCGCGTCCGGCCGAAGACCGCGACGTGGTCGCCCACCCGCTGGGTGAGCATCACCGCGCAGTCCGCTATCGAGTGCGCGTCCCGCACCAGATGAGGGCCGCCCGCCGACGGACCGGAGCGCCATGGCGTCGTGTCGAACCGTCGGGGATCGCCCGACGCGAACAGCAGGGCGACGGACTTGGCCCGGGAGTGCAGGAGGTTGAGCGCGAAGGTCTCGCTGTCGAGCACCGCCTCCAGGGTCGGGCTCCCGTACCGCAGACAGACGACGATCGTCGGAGGTGCCAGCGAGACGCTGCACACCGAGGAACACGTCATTCCGCGCGGCTGGCCGTCCGTACCGATGGCGGTAACCACCGAGACGCCGGAGGGGAATCCGCTCATCATGTCGCGGAACTCGTCGGGTCCGGCCTCTTTGGCCGACAGGGTTTCGTAATCGGTCATGGTCTTCGGGCTCCGCCTCCGGAGTCGGACAGAATACGCATGTACGAGTAGAGGGACTGACCGTGGCGATGCGCGTAAATCGGTCTCCGTGTACAGCAATTGGCCCACTGTCGCCACGCAGCTCTCGACCCAGGAAGTCCAGCCGCGCCTCAGGCGCACAAAGGAGGAGCCTAGGCGGGCAGGTCGCGACAGGCCACGACTTTCAGCCGTCGATGAAAGTCCTGAGGTGCGGATCGCCCGCGGGGCAGCGGGATCAGGCCGTCGGACGGTTGGTGCCGGTCGCGTTCGAGTGCGGTGACCGCGGTGAGGAAGGCGTGCGCGAGCATCGCGAGGGGACCCGGTCGCGGTTCGATGCCCGGCGATCCGCCGGTGGTGGCGTCAGCATCGCGTCAGGGCAGTCGAGCAGTGTGGCAGAGAGTCCCCGAGGGCCGAGCTGCGACTTCAATGCAGCTCGCCGTGGTGCCGCACCGACCCCGCGCTTCGATCCTGTGGTCCTTCCTTCCATCCATACCGTTTGATCTGTCCTGCGCTGCTCAGGTGGTATGTCCATGATCCGGCCGCCAGGAGGCAGAATTCGACTCGATCATTAGGTCGATTCCTGGAGGATGATCATGCAGTTCAGAGTGCTTGGGCCGCTGGAAATATCGACCGCCGAAAAGAAAAAACCGATGGCCTCCAGACGGGCCGGCATGGTACTCACGCTTCTGGCCTTATCTCCCGGTAGAGTAATTTCATTCGAACAGCTTATTGACGAATTGTGGGCGGACCAGAGCATGACCAATGCGCGAAATGCTCTACACGCGCATATAGTCAGAATCCGGAGGGCGATGTCGGCGACCTGCCCGGGCGGCGGCAAGAAGCTCTGCACCACCCGGAACGGCTATGTTCTGGACGTGCCCGCCGACGCGGTGGACGCGGTCCGCTTCACCTCGCTGGCCGATGCCGGCAACGAACTCGCGACGGACGATCCCGTCGCCGCCTGCCGCCTGCTCGCAGAGGCGCTGAGCCTATGGCGCGGACCGGCCCTGATGGAGGCGCGAGACGGAGTGCGCTGCCGGATCAGCGCCGCGGATCTCGAGGAGCGCAGACTCACCGTCTATGAGGATCTGACGGAGCTCCGGCTGACCGCAGGCCTTGGGCGGGTCGCCATCCCCGAGCTGAGACAGTTGGCGGAACGTCACATGGAACGCGAACGGCTCACGGAATTGTTCATGCTCGCGCTGTACCGCGAGGGCCGGCAATCGGAGGCGCTGACCGCCTTCCAGGAGGCACGTCGGCGGCTCGCCGAAGGTTTGGGAGTGGAGCCCGGTCGCTCCATGCGCCGCCTGTACCAGGCGATTCTCCAGCAGGCCGAGGCACTTGGAGAGCCCCGGGGAATCAACACGGGCCGATACGTACTCACGCGGTGAGACCGACGCGTCTCACCCGCCGGACGTCCGGATCGTGACCGGAACAGCGAAAGTGCCTTCTGCGCTGGGAAGCGGCAGGAAGGCACTTTCTGCGTGCACACCACCGGGCCACGCCCCGGCCGGGGCGCCGATGGCTCAGGAGACTTCGAAGGCACCGAGGTCCGGCGTCTGCCCGCTGTAGGGCAGACCGACATCGACGCCTTTGTTGATCAGGGTGCTGTTCGCCGCGAGGCGGAGGTTGGGCAGTACGGGCAGACCGCCGCCGGTTTGGCGGGGCGCGTCCCAGCCGGACGTCGACACACTCTGGAACTGTGCGTCCGACAGCGGGATGCCCAGGTTCCAGGAGTTGTACGCGGCGTTGGTGCCGGTCATGTTCGACGTCAGGGTGCCCGTGTAGGCGATGTTGTTGCGGAGATTGCCCCGGCCCACGGCGGCGCCGCTCGAATCGACTCCCAGCATGTTGAAGTCGGGGTGGTTGCCGTAACTGGTGTTGTTGAAGAAGTCGTTGGCGAGCGGGTGATGGTTGGCGTAGAAGCCCGCTGCCTTGTTGGCGAAGGCAACAGAGGTGCGGACGGTGTGCTTGACGGCGCCTGCGTCGTAGTCGCCGCCGTAGCCACCCGCCTTGAACCCGTTTCCGTTACCCGATCCCGTGGTGGTCCCGGGTATGTATCCGCTCCGCCATGCCCAGGAGTTCTCGATGGTCACGGACGAATAGGCGTTGATGAGGTCGAAACCGTCGTCGGAGTTCCACCATGCGCGACATCCCCGGAAAACGTTCCCGGGATTTCCGGCAGAGATATGCGCACCGAATCCGTCGGCGTTTTCGCCCGCCCCACCGGAGCTGTTCGGGTCGTAATTTTCGTGCGAATCAGAGTTGAGGACGAGGTTGCCTCCTCCGTTTTGAATGAACAGGCCGGGGCCCATGTGGTGATGGGTGTCGATCTGTTCGAACGTGTTGTTGCTCCCGGAGATCCAGATTCCCCAGGACTCATGGTTCAGGTTGTTGTTCTGCGGGACACCGGTGACTTCCAGCCCTTTGAGGTGGATCCAACTGCCGGTGACATCGAAGCCCTTGATCCGGCAGTCGTCCGTCATGCGCGAGAAGTTGAAGACCGGCTTTTCTCCCGGGTAGGCCATGTAGTGGATTGGATGACCCGAACTGCCGCTCTTGTCCAGGGTGATCGCATCGACCCGGTCCGTCTGGCTCTTGCAACTGTTGATCCCATGGGTGTAGGCGTACGTGCCGCCCCGGAAATACACGGTGTCACCCGCTGCGGCGACGGCCTGCGCATGCGCGATCGATGCCCAGGGAGCGGCCAGTGTTCCCGCGGCGTTGTCGCTGCCATTGGGGGCGACGTAATAGACCTCTCCGGCCGCCGCGCTGCTCACGGCCGCCGAACTGGGGGCGATTGCGACGGCGGTCGACAGGAACGTGACGGTCGAGACGAGGAGGGCCGGTGTCACCCCGAGGGCAGATTTCATTGCTCGCTCCAGATGGTTGAGGGAACTCCTGGCCGTCACGTTTCAGAGGAAGCCGTCCATGGCCGCCGTGGGGCGCCGACTGCTGTCGTCCCAGGCTGAGCTGTTGTAGCTGTTGAACGAGGGATAGCCCTCGGGCTCCCAGAAGAAGGTGCCCAGGCCGCCGAAGCCCTGTAGCCCGGTGATGAACGCCCGCAGCGAATCGCGCACCTGGGTGGGTTTGCCCACCGGCCCGCCGTACTCCACCTGCATGACCGGCTTGCCGTAGCTGGACTGGATGGTCTGCATGTTGGCCAGAACACCGGGCACGTTGCCGCCCTGCGCGTACGAGGACAAGCCGGTGATGTCCCACTTCCCGCCGTTGTCCCGGTAGGCGTTGAGGAAGTTCTGGACGCCGCTCAGGTTCTGCGGCTGGGCCAGATGCACCAGCACCGGGGTGCTCGGGAAGACCTGTTTGGACATGTCGTACGCGGCGTTCAGCAGGCCTGTCATCTGATTCGGGCGGCTGAGGCTGCCGACCGGTTTGCAGATGCCGGAGTTGGTCTCGTTGCCGATCTTCACCCAGGCGGGCGTGACACCGTAGTACTTGATGACGTTGCACGAGTGGTAGACGTAGTCGTACATCGCGTCGAGCATCTGGCTGTAGTTCATGGCGGCCCAGGCCGCCGGCGGGTTCTGCACACCGGCCGAGTTCCAGGTGTCGCCGAAGTGGAATCCGATGAGGACCTGCATACCGGCGTTCTTGGCCCGTTGCGCCAGCTGCGCGGTCTCCTCGATGGTGCAGTGCCCGTTGGCCGGATCGCTGGAGGGGTTGACCCAGGTCCGCAGGCTGACCGCGGTGATGCCGTACCCCTTGAGGATGGTGAACAGATCCTGCCGCACTCCGGCGCTGTTGTTCCAGTAGTAGCCGCTCGCCTCCATCTGCGGCATCCAGCTGATGTCCGCGCCTCGGACGAACGTTGCGGCCTGTGCCTGGCTGGGGGCGATGGCGGCTCCGAGCGCCACCGCTCCGGCACCGGCCGCGGCGCCCAGCAGTACCGTTCTGCGGCGCACACCGGCCGGTCGTTGCTCATGTTCCTGTCCCGCTTCCACGTTCCACACCTTTCTCCGGTCATGGGCGGACATGACGCAAGGGTGATCAGGTTCATGACAGATCTCGAGATGACTCGGTGAATCATTGCGGCACATTTGAATCACTGAGCAGCAGATTGCTGCATAATGCTGCGCTCGAGGGCATCAAGTGTCAATAGACGGTGGTGAGTTGGGCTGAGTGTTCAGGCCCGGGCAGCGGCCCCGCAGGAGGACCTGACGATCAGTCGGGGCTGGATCAGCAACTGGCGGACGGGTACGGCTGAGGGGTCGGGCGCGTCGAGGCGTTCCAGGAGCAGCCGCGCGGCCTGGGCACCGATCTCGTGCTTCGGCGGCGCCATCGCGGTCAGGGGCACATCGGCCAGGGAGGCGATCTCGTCGTCGTAGGCGATCAGCGCGATGTCGTCCGGCGTGCGCAGGCCCTGGGAACGCATCCGCCGCATCAGCTCGATCGCGTCGTGGTCGGAGTGCACCAGCGCGGCCCGGACGCCGTCGGCCAGGCACTCCTTGATGAACCGGTCATAGAGCCGGGTGGCCTCCGTGGGCCCCAGCCGGGGGCGTCCGCTGTCCACGACCGGTGCACCGGAGACAAGGCCCAGGTGCCGGACGGCCGCTTCGTACCCCTCGCGGAGCAGGGGCGCGGTGGGGCTGCCGTTGGTGAACAGCCCCACCCTCTCGTGCCCCAGGTTCATGAAGTGCCCGACCGCACCGAACGCGCCCTGCTGGTGATCGGTGGCCACGAACTCGCCTGGTACGTAGCGACCGTACGGCCGACGTTCCATCAGCACGAAGGGCAGCCCGACGGCCCGAAGCCGTTCGAACGGTTCCTGAGGCAGGATGTGGCCCGTGGCGGAGGTCACCAGCAGCCCGGTGGCGCCGGACGCGGCCAGCTCCTCGATCTGCTGTGTGTCATTCGGGTACGTGTAGTCACTCAGGCCGATGACCACGCGGACACCGCGCTCGGCGGCCACGGCCTGCACACCGGCGACGACGCGCGGGTAGTAGTAGTGCGCCGACGGGACCAGCAATCCGAGCGTATGTGCCGAAGCCGGCCTGGCATCGGCGCGCAGAGGGTCCGACGGCGCGCCCGCAGGCCGTGACTCGGACGGCTGCCCGGGCCGGGCGGTGCGGGATGTCGCGAGCACGGCACCCCCGCGGACCCGGGTCACCCGCCCTCCGGCCTCCAACTCGAGGAGATCCCGCCGGATGGTGGCGCGCGAGACGTTCAGGCGCGCGGCCAGTTCGGTGACCTTCAGCCCCTCGGATGCCTCCAGCTCCCTGACCAGTAGCTCATGCCGCTGCGCAACGAGCATGTCAGACACGGCCCCCCTGTGAGCAGATTTGAACGATTCTAACCCGCTCACCTCATCTGCCACCCGGAACCGATCTGGTCATCGAGCCGGTCGAGGAGTGTCTTCCGCCAGTACCACGCAGGCGCTGAGATGCCAGGTCTTGTCCTTCTCCGTGGACAGCTCCAGGTCCACCTCGCGTCCGGACGAGCCGCCGTCCAGCGGGATCCGGAGCCAGGTGAACTCCCGGCCGTCGAGTTGCTCGCTCCGGGCCGTCTCGGTCCCGTCCACACGGACGATCAGCGGCCTGTTGAAGGTGTTGGGGTCGCCGGTGAGCAGATGCGCGGTGCAGCGTCCGGCGGGCAGCTTCAGCCGCAGCACGGTCGGGGCGCCGCTGCGTACGTAGTCCCGGCGAACGACATCGAACAGCCCGGTGTCCGTGGCGGCGGGGCTGTTGCCGACCCAGCCGAATGCGGCGCCCTCGTGCCAGACGCCGGCCGGTGAGAGACGGGTGTAGTCCTTCAGCACCGGCGCCGAGTCGGGCCCGGCGTCCAGCGCGTGCACGCAACGCGCGGCGGGCGGGACGACGACGGCCCTGGCCAGGCTGCGCAGCGAGGAGTCGAGGACCTGCACCGTGCCCGACCTCGGGCGGGCGTGCAGTGTGGCGAGCGCGGGGGTCGGCGGCGGCACGACGGGCATCTTCACCGTCTCGCCCTCCCGCGAGGCCACGTAGCAGGTCGCCTCCTCGGACCGCCAGCCCTCGGGTACGTCCAGCGTGGTCACGGCGCGCAGCCCGGAGCCCGTCGCGTTGACCACCTGCACCGGCAGCTCGTTGCGCTCCCCGCCCAGCAGCGCCGTGTCGGCCGGGGCGACGATCGCCTGGAGCCAGCCGCGGCGCTCGTCGCGGATCCGGCTCAGTTCGAACCAGTAGGCGACCAGGGTGTCCCGCCACTGGGCGGCCCTGGTGTTCTGCTCCCCGAACTGGCGGCGCACTTCGGTGAACCGCCGGTGGTCGACGCGGCGGCGCAGCCCCTCCCAGTCCGTGCGCATGTCCGCCACCCGTGCCGCGCCGGAGAAGTGCGTGTCGTAGATGTGCTGGATCACGGTCTTGCCGTTGTCCAGCACGTGGGTGTACGGGACATGGTGCAGGAAGAGGAGCAGTTCCTCGGGGCAGTTCGCCGGCGACTCGTAGGCGTCCCGGATCGCCGGTGCGTACAGCTTGGTGTAGCCGTTGCCGGTGGCGGCGGTGCGGTCGTAGCCGATGCCCTCGCGGTTGGACTTGTGGAACTGGGTGGTCGTGGTCGGGCTGGGGTCGAGGTGCCCGGTCACCGAGCCGTCCGGCGGATGGGTGAGGTATCCCGTGCCCAGCGGCGAGGTGTAGTCCTCGTAGGTGCGCCAGGAGTCCCGGAGCAGGGCGGTGACCGTCCTGACGACGTCGGGGTCGTTGCCGAAGGTCATCCGGGTCCACTCGGTGGCCAGGTCCTGTGCGGACAGGTCCGGGTTCCAGGAGAGCCGTCCGTAGCCGTGGGTGTTGGCGGCGGCCAGGTGTGAGCCGGTCCAGTTCCTGGCATCGCCGAAGTTCATCACGCCGGCGAATCCGAAGTGCGAGTAGAGGTGCACGCGGCCGGTCACGACACGGGCCACGGTGCTGCCCTCGCCGGCCTTGAGCGTGTCGAAGTCCAGGACCTCCTTCCACTGCGGGACCAGATAGCACAGATGGGCGGCGTGTCCGGTGTACTCCTGCGTCACCTGAAGTTCGATCACCGAGTTGGTGTGCGGCAGTGAGCCGAAGAGGGGGTGGGCGGGCTCGCGGACCTGGAAGTCGATCGGCCCGTTCTTGATCTGCACAACGGTGTTGTCCGCGAACTTCCCGTCCAGCGGCGTGAAGTCGAGGTAGGCCTGCCGGTCCCACTTCTCGTCACTGTCGTGCACGAACGCCCGCCACATCACGATCCCGCCGTACGGTCTCAGCGCGCCCGCCAGCAGGTTGGCCCCGTCGGCATGGGTGCGTCCGTAGTCCAGTGGCCCGGGGCGGCCCTCGGAGTTGGCCTTCACCAGGAAGCCGCCGAAGTCCTCGATCCTGCCGTAGATCTCCTCGGCCTTCTTCGTCCACCAACTGCGCACCCCCGGGTCGAGGGGGTCGGCGGTGTTCAGCCCGCCCAGGTCGATGGGGGCGGCGAAGTTCGCCGTGACGTACAGCGCCACCCCGTAGCGGCGCAGCACACCGGCCAGCGCGGCCAGCTTGGTCAGGAACGGCTCGGCGAGGTAGTCCGCAGGCGTGTTGACGTTATTGATCACGGCGCCGTTGATGCCGAGCGAGGCCATGACACGCGCGTAGTCCGTATACCGGTTGTCGAGTTGCGGCAGCTTCTCCCAGTCGAAGAAGGACCGGCCGGCGTAGCCGCGCTCGATCGAACCGTCCTTGTTGTCCCAGTGGTTGGCCACGCGCAGCGGGGCGGCCGGGCGCTCCGTGAGGTCGACGTGTTCCAGCGGCCGTCGCGTCTGTACGAGGCGCAGCAGGTGGAACGCGCCGTAGAGCACACCGCGGTCGGCGTGGGCCGCCACCACGGTGAAGTCCCTGCCGCGCCGGGTGACCCGGCGGATGACATACCCCTCGTCGCCCAGCTCGGCCAGATCGGCCGCGGGGACGAGCTCTCGGATCAGGGCGGAGCTTGTCGGGGTGCCCACCACAAGCGCCGCGCGTGTGCCGGATCTGGTGCGTGGCACTACTCGTGTACCGAGCAGCCCGGTGAGCCCGCGTGCCAACTCGTCCACCGCCGACCGTTGGAGCGGGCCGCCTCCTTGCCAGACCAGATACTCCAAAGCGGCCCGGTATCGCTCAAGTTGACCGGCGTCCTCCACCTGTCTGTACCGCAGCCACAGGTCGTACCCGTCCTCGGCGGGCAGCGTGGCCGTCGACGGTTCGGTGCCGAGGTCCGGCTGCGCCGACGCCGGCGCGGAGAGGCTGAGCGAACCGACCGCGCTTCCGAGGGCGGCCGCGGACAGAATGCTGCGGCGCGGTATTCCTGAGCTCATGACTCCCACTTCCGTTGATGAACGAACAGTGCGCATCCAGGCCAGGACCAAGCCCGGCCACCGTCACACGCGTCACCACAGGTGTCAACGCAACGGACTCCACATCCAGGGTGCCCGCCGACGTAACTGGAGCAGGTGCTCCAGTTGCCCCGATAAGATCGGCGTATGGCTGCAATGGGACCGGACAAGCACTTGCGGGCGGACGCCGAGCGGAACAGGCAGCGTGTCATCGCGGCCGCTCGTCAGGTCTTCGCGGACGAAGGCCTGGGCGTCTCGATGCGTTACATCGCCAAGCGCGCCGTCTCCTCACGCGGGGCGTCACTGCTAACCGGAAATTGATTTTCCGGTTACCCTGTCGGAGGTTAACGTCGTGAGCAAATGACACCGACCACACCGCCTGCGGACAGGCCGCTCCGTGCCGACGCCCGACAGAACGTCGAGCAGATCCTCGATGTCGCCCAGCAGGTCTTCGCCGACCTCGGCTACCAGGCGTCGATCGCGGAGGTCGCCAAGCGCTCCGGCCTGGGCATGGGCACGATCTATCGGCACTTCCCGAACAAGGCCGTGCTGGTCGAGCGCATCGCGATCAAGGTGATGGGAGAGAGCCTGGCCCAGGTCCGGCGCGCCCTGGCCGAGGAACCGGTCACGTGGACCGCCTTCAGCCGGGTCGTACGCCACATGACCCGGCTGCGCAGCAGCCAGCTCTTTCCTGTGTCCCGCGGACGGGCCACCGACGCCGGGCCCGAACTCAGCGCCGTCCGTACCGAGCTCCTCGCCGCCCTGGACGACCTGGTGACCCGTACCCAGCGGGCGGGAGTCCTGCGCGACGACGTCAACGCCTACGACATCGTCCTGATGCTCAACTCCATCCCGCCGAGGCACACATCCGATACGGCGGACGACGAACCCGTATCCGACCTGGCGGACCGGTACACCGGCGTCCTCCTGGACGGCCTGCGAGCCCCCGGCTCCGAGCCCCTGTCCCAGCCCGCGCCCGGCCGCCGGGAGATCGACCAGTTCTTCCGCGCCACGCACGGACTGTGACTGGATGGGCTCCACGCCGGCGCCCGGCGAAGCCTCCAACGGCGCCCGGCCGTTGGAGGTCGCCCATGGGTGGTTCCTCTCGTGTGAAGCCTTTGAAGCCTTTCGGGTCAGCGCGCGGTCGGCGGGGCGAGGCGGGAGAGATAGTTGTACGGGGACGAGGCGCCCTGGGAGAGGGCGTACAGCGCGCCGTCCGGGGTCGTGGCCAGCTGCGCGACCGTGGTGCCGTTGGTGAGCGAGGTGTCGGCCACCCACGAAGTGCCGCTCCAGCGCAGCAGCTTCGGGCCGCCGCTCAGGTCAACCCACACGCCGGCGTAGATCTGACCGCCGTAGTTGGCGAACGACGTGACGCGGCCGGAGACGGGGATGTCCCTGCGCGTCCAGGTCGCGCCGTCCCAGTGCGACACGTGGCTGTCGGAGGCGACCCACACGTCGTTCGGACCGTTGCTGAGCACGGTACGCAGGATGTTCATCTCGCCCGGCGTCTCGGGAACCGGCACCTCGCTCCACTTGGTGCCGTCGTAGTGCATGGCCAGCGGCTGGTAGTCGGCGGGGACGCCGCCCTTGTTGCGATAGCCGACGGCCCAGATGTCGTTCTCGGACCGCACGTCGATGGCGTCGAAGCCTCCGTCTATGCCGGTGAACGTGGTGGTGTTCCATCTCTGGCCGTCCCAGTGGGTGACGGTCGGGGTCCATCCGTCCTTCCGGTTGTTGCCCGCGCCCCACAGGCTGGTTCTACTGACCGCCTCGGCGTCGAGAATCTCCAAGTTCCGGGTATCGGGGCTGAGGTCGGACGACCACTTGGTGCCGTCGTAGTGGTGGACATGCCAGACAGTGGAGCCGATGTCCTTCCGGCCGATCGCCCACAGGTCGTTGGGGCCAGTACCGGCCAACGTGCCCAACGCGGCGTCGGTGGGCGGCTTCAGCTCCTTCCAGGTGCTGCCGGACCGCTGCCACAGCTTCTCGTCGGGGAGGCAACCCCCCCAGCAGTAGGGCTTCGTCGTGGCGTAGGCGTTCTGACTGTCGAAGGGCAGCAGCGAGAAGTTCACATTAGTGGCGGGGACCGGTAGCGATTCCCAGGTCGTCGCGGCGTTCGCGGGCGACGCGACCAGGCCGACGGCCAGGGAGGCGGCCGCGACGAGGAGCGTGGCGGTACGCCGGCTTCGGAAGGTGCTCTGTGTCATGTGATGCTCCTTGAGTCATGTGAGGCCCAACTGGCCGTCAGACGGAAGGACTTGATCGACACCAGACCGTAGATGTGGAACACGAGGTACAGCAGTGGCGTACCAGCCAATACCGCCCCTTCTGTCTCACAGGCCTGAGAAACACCGCCGACCCCCTACTCGGGCCGGAACCACACTCGTCCCCCCGGCCCTCTCTGCCCGGCCAGTGACAGATCGGCCGCGTGCACCACGCCGATCACCGGATAGCCGCCGGTGACCGGATGGTCGGCGACTCGGTTGCTGCGGCTGGTGGCCTCCCAAGGCTGCCGGTACAGGGTCCGCACGGAGACCGTGTCGAACCAGTCGTCGCGCGGCCCGGGAACCACCCGCAGCGTGATGTCGTCCGGCAGGGCGGAGCGGTGCGCCGGGTCCACGCCGGGCATCGGGCCGCCGGGCGCGCCCACCGGGAGCAGGGCGCCGGCTGTGAGCGGTGCGGGGCCGAGGCCGGAGAGCAGGTCGGTGGCGCGGGAGCGAGTCAGCTCCTCGCCGAGCCGGCGGGCGATGTCCACCGCGCCCGCAGTGTCGCCCTGCACGCACAACGAGTCGGCGGATATGTCGATGTCCGTGCCGTCGACGGCGGCGACCGCGGTCGGTGTCGGCACCGGCTTCGACCGGGTGGAGTCGGCCCGCGCCGGCGAATGAGTGGAGCGTTCGGCGGCGGCTTCCCGTGGCCCGGAAGAATCAAGACCGTTCAACGAGGAAATAGTTTTCGGCCGCGCTGGACGAGAATTCATCTATTAACTACAAGGGTTACTTCAACCGAGTAATTCGGAGCAGAGGTCCGATGTTCTGGACGGAAGTACTTCCTCCGGTTTGCCCACTCGGCGTGCGTCAAGCCGTGGCCGAGAGTGGCTGATTGACCGGAATCGCGGCCTATGGCACCTGTCGTCAACACTGGCTTCCTCGAGTAAATGCTGTAAATGCTGCCCCTGGGCGGGGTGCTGCTCGAGCCTCCGCCGCCTGACGATGGAAACAGGTGCCGCCCCGCCTGTGCGTTGCACTTTCTTTATCTCGACCAAGTCTTGACCACCGGTTGCCGATACTCATAGCCTCCCTTTCATCGCCGATGCGCCAATGACCAGGGCGCATCGGCAGGCATGGTTTACCGCAAGGAAACCTAATCTTAATGATGGGGGGAAATACGTGTACGACGTCATAGTTGTAGGCGCCCGCTGTGCCGGATCGCCGCTGGCGATGCTCCTTGCGCGACAGGGGCACCGGGTACTCGTGGTGGACCGGAGCTCCTTCCCGAGCGACACCGTCTCCACGCACTACATCCACCAGGCAGGGCTCCTGCGGCTCCAGGAGTGGGGTCTGCTCGACGAGATCATCGCGGCCAAGACCCCGGCGCTGAACAAGATGCACTACTCGTATCGCGGGATCCAGCTCAACGGCTTCGCCGACCCCGTGGGCGGCATCGACGCGGTGTACTGCCCGCGTCGCACCGTGCTCGACGAGATCCTGGTCAACGCGGCCCGCCGGGCCGGCGCCGAGGTCGTCGAGGGATTCACCGTGACCGACCTGGTCTTCGCCGACGACCGCGTCGTGGGCATCCGGGGACGCGACGGTGACGGTCCGGAGCGCGAGTTGCGCGCCACCGTGGTCGTCGGCGCCGACGGGTTCCACTCCACCGTCGCCAAGAAGGTCGGCGCCGAGCTGTACGACGTCCGCCCCGCCGCCGGCTTCATCTACTACTCGTACTACAGCGGCCTCGACTGGGGCCTGCACCACAAGGCCGGCTTCAACGAGCAGTGGTTCGGCACCTGGCCCACCAACGACGGCCTGCACATGCTGGCCATCATCGGCACCCGGCGCCTGCTCAAGGAATTCCGCCAGGACGTGGAGACACGCTTCCAGGCCGTCTTCGACGACGTGGATCCGCAGATGGGTGCCCAACTGCGCGACCAGGGCAGGCGGGAGGAGGACTTCAGGCCCATGCGCTACCCGGACAACTACTATCGCCGCGCGTACGGGCCCGGCTGGGCCCTCGTCGGCGACGCCGGTTACCACAAGGACCCCTACACCGGGTGGGGCATCACGGACGCCTTCCTCCACGGCGAGATCCTGGCCGACCGCATCCACCAGGGACTCGCGGGCGAGCGCCCGATGGAGGAGGCGCTGGCCGAGTACAACAAGGTGCGTGACGAGGAGAGCTCCGGCGTCTACGACTTCACCACCACCCTGAGCGAACTCACCGAGCTACCGCCCTTCTTCCGCGCCACGATGGACGCGATGAGCAAGAGCCAGGAGTGGACCAACAAGATGCTCGGGCTGATCGGGGGCATCGTCGAGGACCACGAGATCTACTCCCCGGACGCCCTTGAGCGCCTCTACGACGATGCCGGCGTGGAGCAGGACCAGCGGATCTACGACCCCGCCGGCTGAGCCTCAGGCCCGCCGACCGGCCCGGCGGTCGACCCGACGACCGCGAGTGGCAGCCGCCGTCGCGGGCTGACGCGCCAAGCACTTCATACAGAAAGCATCGGCAGCCGTACGTCACGCCTCCGCGCGCACACGGCTCCCCGGGCGCCGCGTCGTCCGAAAGCGTGGTGTCCCGCTCCAGGTGCTGCCCGGTCGATCCGCAGCAACCTCACGGTGTTTTCCGTCATTCCCATTCCTCGGGCCGCCCTGTGCCGTCGTACCGCGCAGGCGGCGAGGGTGCTTCCCGCGGCATCGGACACCGCGGTCACTCCGCCCCGCGGGCCCGAGGGCATCGGCACGTTGCCACCGCCTTCCACGCACCCTCCGAGGGAGCCCAGCAGATGACACGCGCGCCCAGCATGTTCCACCTGATCAGCGAGCAGTCCGACCAGAGGCCCTACTTCGAGACCGGCGGCGTCGGTCGTTCGCACGAGTTCTACACCGGCCAGGAGCAGTACCAGCGGGAGATGGCCCGCATCTACGGCCGGCGCTGGCTCCCGGTGGACCATGTGTCCCGCCTCAAGCAGAAGGGCGCCTACAGCACCCTGAACATCGGCACCGGGTCGGTCCTCCTCCTGCACGGGGACAACGGGATCCAGGCGTACCACAACTACTGCCGCCACCGTGGCTACAAGCTCGTGGAGGAGGCCGCCGGGAAGCGGCAGAGCCTGGTCTGCCTCTATCACTGCTGGGTCTACGACCGCAACGGCCGACTCAAGAGCTTCAACGGCACGTACTTCGACCACTTCTTCGAGAAGGAGAAGAACGGGCTGCTGCCCATCCGCACGGAGATCCGCTACGGCGTCGTGTTCATCACCTTCTCCGACGACGCCCCGGACCTCGACGCCTCCCTGGGCGAGCTGGGCGAGTTCGCGCGCGTCTACGAGCTGGCCGATCTGGAGTGTGTGCAGGCCAAGGACTATCCGGTCGCCTCGAACTGGAAGCTCGTCGCGCACAACGTCAACGAGAGCCTGCACTTCCCGACGGCCCACAAGGACCTGCACCGCATCACCGACTTCGACGACGCGGGCACCTACGACCTCAAGGGCGACATCGTCGGCGCCTGGCAGTCGATCCGCGGTGGCTTCAACTCCGTCTCCATGACGGGCCGCAGCGGGCGCGTCCCCATGCCCCTGGTGCCCGAGGCGGACCGGCAGCGGATCAACTGGATCACGATCCTGCCCAATCTGCTGTTCGGGTTCACCGCCGACTACGTGATGATGCAGTGGGTCTGGCCCGAGAGCCCCGGCACCTGCTTCGTACGGCACTTCTGGCTCTTCCACCCCTCGGAGACCGCCAAGGACGACTTCTCCCACGAGGCCGTCTTCGCGCTGTGGGACAAGGCGAACTACGAGGACTGGGAGATGTGCGAGCGCACCCACCGCGGTCTGTCGAACCCGATGTGGGCCCCCGGGCAGCTCTCCCTCGACGAGGAGGTCGTCTCCCAGATCGACGCCTGGGTGGCGGCCGAGACCACGGACCCCGCGGACGGCTCCGACGCCGCGCCGAGCGCCGGCTCCGCCCACCCCGTCGACTCCACCGCGGCCCAGGGGTGAACATGCCGACCAACTGCTTCATCATCGGGGGAACCCGGGTCCTCACCCAGTGCGCCGCCCAACTCTTCGACGCGGGCGTACGCATCGAAGGGATCCTCAGCGACGACCCGGCCGCGGCCGCGTGGGCGGCCGAGCACGCCGTTCCCCTGCTCGACCCCCGGGGCGACCTGGCGGGGGCGCTGTCGGAGCGGCCGTTCGACTATCTGTTCAGCATGGTCAACTTCCGGATTCTGTCCGGTGACATCCTCGAACTGCCCCGGGTCGCCGCGATCAACTTCCATGACGGCCCGCTGCCCCGGTACTCCGGCAGCCACGTTCCGGCCTGGGCACTGTACGAGGGCGAGACCCGCCACGCGGCGACCTGGCACCGCATGACAGAGGCGGTCGACGCCGGAAGCGTGCTGCTGGAGCGGTGGTTCCCGATCCGCGACCACTCCACCGCCCTGTCACTGACCTACGAGACGGCCGAGAGCGGAATCGAGCTGTTCCGCGAACTCGTTCCGCACGTGGTGGCCGGAACCCTGCCCCAGCCCACCGCCACCGCCACCGCCACCGGTGACCGCGAACGGCGGTTCTACCGACGGTCCGCCCGCATGGCGTCCGGCGGCCTGATCCACGCCGGCACCACGGCCGCCGAGGCCGCGCGGATCTCCAAGGCCCTGGACTACGGATCCTTCCCCAACCCGCTCGGGCTGCCGACGCTCGTCACCGAACAGGGCGCGGTGTTCACCCGGCAGATCAGGCTGATCCCCCGGGACGAGCCCCGCTCCGAGACCGTCGCGCTGTCGGTGACCACCTCGGCGCTGACCCTGTCCGCGCCGGACGCGGACCTCGTCCTGAGCGACTTCACGGCCGTCGACGGCAGCGCCCTCAGCGGCCAGGCCGCCGCGCAGCGGCTGGGCATCATCGAGGGCGCCGCGATGCCCGCCGCCTCGGCGGAGCGGCTCGCGAACATCGCCGCCGCACAGAAGCCGCTGCGGGCCCATGAGCCGTGGTGGCAGGCGCGGCTGCGGGATCTGCGACCGGCGCGACTGCCCGCGGACGACTTCACCGCCGCCACCGCCCACTACGGGCGCTACGAGCTGGCCTTCACCCCCGCCTCGCGTGACGAGGCGGCCGGGGTGGTCCGGGCCTTCCTCGAGGCCGTGGCGGAGCGCACGGGGGAGCGGACCTTCGACTTCGCCTGGTCGCCGTCGGCCGCACGGGTCCTCGCGGAGCACACGCATGGCATCGCCGCCGCGCGCTTTCCCGTCCGGTACGCGTCGGACACCACCCGGTCCCTGCTGGACAAGCTCGATGAGGCGGCCTCCCGGAAGGGCTACGCCGCCGACCTCGAGGTGCGCCTCGGCCTGGCGGGACGTCCGCTGGGTTCCGAGGAGCCGACGTTCACGCGGCTGATGGTCCTGGAACGGAGCGTGGGGGAGGAGGCGTCCGCCGAACCGCACACCGAGATCGCGCTGCTGTGCCTCGAGGACGGTCCGCCCACGGTCTTCGTACGGGAGACCGCGATGGAAAGCGACGAGGCGCTGGCCTTCACCGAACGGGTCGAGGACATCGCGCTGGCCGCGCTGTTCCACGGCGAGGAAACGGCGCCCGCCGCACCGTCGGCCCCCCTCGCCGCGGTACCGGAGTCGGCGGGTGAGCAGCCCGCGGCGGCCGGCCCGACCGTCCTCGACCTCATCGCCACGGCGGTCGCCGACCGGCCCGAAGCCGTCGCCGTGTGCAGTGGCCACCGGACGCTGGACTACGCCGGACTGGACGCCTGGGCGGACGCGATCGCCGCCCGCCTCCACGACCAGGGCGTCGAGAACGGCTCGGTGGTCGGTGTGCTGGTGGACCGGGGGGTTCAGTTGCTCCCCGCGCTGCTCGGCGTCCTGCGGGCCGGTGCCGCGTTCCTGCCGCTCGACCCGGGCTACCCCGTCGAACGGCTGCAACGCTGCACAGAGGTCGCGCGGTGCGACCTGATCCTCACCGATGCCCGTACACACGCTCTGGGAGCGCGGCTCGGCCCGGCCCTGCGCGTGCCGGACGCGGACGGCTCGGCGGCGGCGCGGCCGGCCGAGGTCGGCGGCCACGACCTGGCGTACACCCTGTTCACCAGCGGGTCGACGGGTGACCCCAAGGGCGTGGAGATCGAGCACGCGGCGCTGGCCAACTTCCTCACCGGGATCGGCGAACGCCTCGGCTCCTCGGCCGACGACCGCATGCTCGCGCACACCACGGTGGCCTTCGACATCTCCCTGTTGGAACTGCTCCTTCCGCTGACGGTCGGTGCCACGGTCGTCCTGGCCTCCCGCGACGTGGCGCGCGACCCGCGCCGACTGGCAGAGCTCATCGGCGAGGTGACCGTCGCCCAGGCGACGCCGAGCATGTGGCGTCTGCTGCTGGAAACCGGCTGGACCCCGCCCGCGCGGCTCACCGTCCTCTCCGGCGGCGAGGCCCTGCCCATGAGCGTCGCCGAGCCGCTGCACGCGTCGGCGCGGGAGCTGTGGAACCTCTACGGGCCGACCGAGGCGACCATCTGGGCCTCCTGCCACCGCATGACGTCCCCGGGGTCCTTCCTGCCTCTGGGCGATCCCCTGCCGAATCTCGAACTGCACGTCCTGGACGGCCAGTTGGAGCCGAGCGCCGTCGGGACGACAGGTGCGCTGTACATCTCCGGCGCCGGGCTCGCACGCGGCTACGCCGACCGCCCGGACCTGACCGCGGACGCCTTCCTCACCCATCCGCACACCGGTGTGCGGTTGTACCGGACCGGTGACGAGGTACGGCTGCACACCGATGGAGCCGTCGAGTGGCTCGGCCGTGCCGACACCCAGGTGAAGGTGCGCGGCAACCGCATCGAACCCGCCGAGATCGAGCGGGTGCTGGAGCGGTTCACCGGCGTCAGCGCGGCCGTGGTCGTCGCGGCACGGTTCGAGGGACGTGGCGAACCGCGGCTGACCGCCTATCTGGTCGGTGCCGCCACGGCGACGAAGTCGCAGCTCGACGAGTTCGTCAGGGGGCCGCTGCCCGACTACATGGTGCCCGACGCCTACGTGCGCGTCGAAGCACTGCCGCTGACCGGCAACGGCAAGGTCGCGCGGGCGCGGCTGCCGCTGCCGACGCGGGACAACATCGTCCCGTCCACCGCCGAGCCCGCGGAGGTCCCGGGGAGCGGCATCACCGAGGGAGCCCTTGCCGACTCGATCGCACGGAGCTTCGCGGCCACGCTGGGACACACCGACTTCGCGGTGCAGGCCAACTTCTTCGACCTCGGCGGTGAATCGGCCAACGTCACGGTCGCCGCCGCGCGGCTCAGCCGTGAGCTGGACGCCCAGATCAGCCCTCCGTTGATCTTCGCGACCGGCACGCCGGCCAAGCTGGCCCGGCTGCTGGGGGCGGAGGGTCTGGTGCCGATCACCGACGCCGGGGCGGACGAAGCCGCACCCGTGGCGGAGACGCCGGTCGCGGCCGACGTGACGCCGGAGCCCGCCCGGCCGGAGCCCGCCCGGCCCGAGCCCGCACGGCGCCCGGCCGACGACAGCGCGCTGGCCGTCATCGGTATGGCGTGCCGGTTCCCCGGGGCCGCCACACCCGACGAGTTCTGGCTCAACCTCGTAGGCGGCATCTCCAGCGTGGGGCAGGCACCGGCCGGAAAGCGGGGCTGGGCACACCTCTGGTCCGACGCCGATGACGTGCACATGGGCTGGATCGACGGGGTCGAGTACTTCGACGCCGCGCGCTTCGGCCTCACCGACCGTGAGGCACGGCGGATGGACCCCCTCCAGCGCATCCTGCTGAGCGTGGCGGCCGAGGCACTGGAGAGCTGTGGCCACGACCACACGTCGCTCGGCGCCGACACCGGAGTCTTCATCGGAACGATCGCGAGCGACTTCCCGGAACTGGTGGCCGACAGCACCGGCCACGCCGACCCACACGTGGCCACGGGCACCGCCATCTCCATGGTCGCCAACCGGCTGTCGCACACCTTCGGCTGGTCGGGACCGAGTTTCGCGGTGGACACGGCGTGCTCGTCGTCCCTGGTCGCCCTGCACCAGGCGGCCATGCACCTGCGCGCGGGCGAGGTGGACGCCGCCGTGGTCGGCGCCGCGAATCTCGTGCTGACCCCCGACAAGACACGCTCCTTCGCACGCAACGGGATGCTGTCACCGCAGGGGGTCTGCCGCACCTTCGACGAGGCGGCGGACGGCTATGTACGCGGCGAGGGCTGCGGTGTCGTCGTCCTCAAACGGCTCACGGACGCCGAACGCGACGGCGACCCGGTCCTGGCCGTGATCCGCGGCACGGCCGTCAACCACACCGGCGGAAGCGCCGGTTTCCTCACCGCGCCCAGCAGGCCGGCCCAGGAATCGGTGCTGCGCAAGGCCCTGAAGGCGTCCGGGATCACCGCGGGCGGCATCGGATACGTCGAGGCGCACGGCACCGGCACACAGCTCGGCGACCTCATCGAACTCGAGGCCCTGCACGCGGTCCTCGGCGAGGCTGCCTCGCGACCGGTGGCCGTGGGTTCGGTGAAGACGAACGTCGGCCATCTGGAGCCCGCCGCGGGGATGGCCGGCCTCATCAAGACGATTCTCGCGCTCCAGGCCGGCAGCATCCCGCCGTCCCTCAACTTCACCACCCCGAACAAGGCCTTCGACTTCGACAGCTCACCCCTGTTCGTCGCCGACCGGCTGCTGCCCTGGGAGGGGCCGCGGGTCGCCGGAGTCAGCAGCTTCGGCTTCGGAGGCGCGGGCGCCCACGTTGTGGTCGAGGCCGCCCACTCCGGGGACCTTCACACCACGGACCACGGGCCGCGACTGCTGACCCTGTCGGCGGGGTCCCAGGCCGCGCTGCACACGCTCGCACAGCGGCTCGTCATGATGGTGAGCTCCGCGTACTGCCCGCCCCTGGCCGCCCTGAACGACGCGAGCCTGCGCCGCCCGGCCGCCTCGCACCGACTCGCCTGCGTGGTGGACAGCCTCGAGCAGCTCGAGGACAAGCTGCGGCTGTTCCTGGCCGGCGTGGGCGAAGCCCGTTCCCTGTACGTCGGGGTGGCCCTCGGTACCGAGCGCACGAGGACGGCGCCGCTCGACACAGGAGCCGGGCGGGAGCAACTGGACGCGTTGGCCCGGCGGTTCGTCGCGGGCGTGGACCTCGTCACCGGGCCGGGGCGTGCGCGGGTGCGTTTTCCGACCGCGCCGCACGACGAGCGGTACCTCTGGCTGGAGCCCGCCGGCCGGCCGAGGCCCGCGCTCCCGCCGCACGCCACCGCGCCGGCCGGTCGTCCCACGAACTCGTGGGCCGAGCAGCCCGAGGCCGACGAACACGTGGTCCTCGGCAAGCCGACCCTGCCCGGTGCCGCGTACCCTGGCAGGGTCGCCGAGCTCCTCGGCGGGGACCGGTTCGGCCTGCGCGATCTGACGTTCCGCGTGGCCGTCGAGGGGCCCGAGGCCCTCTCGGCCGAGCGCGACGGAACCTCGGTCAGGTTCCGCAACACGGCCGGAGCCCTGGTCTGCGATGCCGAGGTGACCGGCGTCGAGCAGCCGGTGCTCGCCGTCCCCGCCTCCGGCGACGGCTTCACGGCCGTGGACGTCGACGCGATGTACCGCGCCTTCGAACGGGACGGACTGCGCTACGGCCCCGGCTTCCGTACGGTCGCCTCCCTGGCCACCGCGCCCGGGCAGGCGACGGGCCTGCTGCGGGCCGGGGCCCAGCCGCACGGCGCGGTGGACGCCCGGCTCCTGGACGGGGCGTTCCAGGCCGCGCTCGCCGCGTGCGGCGCTGAAGGGCTGTACGTCCCCTTCGCCATCGAGCGGCTCACGGTCCTCGGCCGCCTTCCCGGAACCGCCCGGGTGTACGCCCGGCGCGACCGGGACACGGGCGCCGACACCGGCCTGCTCACCGGAAGCCTGGTGATCCTCGACGGCGACCAACCGGTGCTGGAGGCCCGCGGAATCACCTGGAAGCGGCTCTCACCGAGTTCGACGCACGGGACGGGGCAGCCCGGCACGTCGCGGGATGCCGTCCGTACCGCCCCGCCGATGGCCCCGGCCGCCGAGCGCAACGGTCACCGGGTCATGCCGGGGCGGCCCGGTGGGGCCGACCGCCTCGATGCCGCCCTGGCCCGGAAGGTCGCGTCCGCGCTGGAGATGGAGGTCGAAGCCCTCGAAGTGGACCGGCCACTTCAGGAGCAGGGGCTCGACTCCGTGCTCGCCGTCTCGCTGGCCCAGGACATCCGGGCGATGCTGGATGTCGACATCCCGGTCACCCTGGTGCTCGAGGTCGGCACGGTCGACAGACTCGCCGCCGAACTGCGCGAGGAGTACGGCGTCACGGCCGTACCCGGCTCCGACGCCGGGTCGGCCCCGGCCCCCGAACAGCCCCCGGCCCCCGAACAGCCCCCGGCCATGGACACCCGCGCGGCCCAGGTGTTCGCCACGTCGATCACCTCGACGGCCCTCCCGCCATCGGAAGAGGCCGCTGGGACGGCCGACACGGACCGCCACGACATCGCCATCATCGGTGTCGACGGAGTGTTCCCGGGCGCCGGGGACACCACGGAGCTGTGGCGCGCTCTGCTCGCCGGCGAGGACTGCCTGCGCGAAGTACCCGCGTCACGCTGGGATATCGACGCCTACTACGGCACGGAGGCCAAGCCCGGCACCGTATACCTCCGACGGGGCGGCTTCGTCGACGGGCTCACCGACTTCGACGCCGGGTTCTTCCGCCTGTCGCCCGCCGAGGCACAGTGGATCGACCCCCAGCAGCGTCATCTGATCCAGTCGGCGTGGCGGGCGCTGGAGGACGCGGGCCTGGCGGGCAGGGTGCGGGAATCCACGGGTGTGTTCGTGGGCGCCAGCTACCAGCACTACCGGGACATGGTGGTGGGCGACGTCGTGGAGACGGCCGCGGGCCTGGGAAACCACAACGCGATCCTCGCGAACCGGTTGAGTTATTTCCTGGATCTGCGGGGTCCGAGCATGACGATCGACACGTTGTGTTCGTCGTCGCTGGTGGCTCTGCACTCGGCGGTGCGCAGCATCCGTGAGGGCGAGTGCGAACAGGCCATCGTCGCCGGTGTGCACATGGGGATGTCGCCCCAGTACTTCCAGCTCGGTTCACGGCTCAGGTCGTTCTCTCCTTCGGGTGTGGTGCGGGCGTTTGATGCGGGGGCGGATGGGTTTGTGCCGGGTGAGGGGGTGGTGTCGGTGGTGGTGAAGCCGTTGGGTGCGGC
>NZ_JBIRPV010000004.1:0-275132 GCF_044332865.1 Streptomyces sp. NPDC021225
CGCCCGGTTACATTCCGAACCCGGAAGCTAAGCCTTTCAGCGCCGATGGTACTGCAGGGGGGACCCTGTGGGAGAGTAGGACGCCGCCGAACAATCTTTGAAAAGCTCCGGGCGAAACCATTGGGTTCCGCCCGGAGCTTTTGTCGTATACAGGGCCCCGTGCCAGACCCCCGATACGTTACGGGTAAGGTCATGGAGCATCTGTCAGCACCGTTCCCACAGGAGGCTCCCGGGTGGAGGTCCAGGAGACACGCGTCCAGACCGACCGCGTGCTCACCATCCCGAACATCCTGAGCGCCGCGCGTCTGGCCGGCGTTCCGCTTTTCCTGTGGCTGATCCTGCGGCCCGAGTTCGGTGGGCCGAAGAGTGATCAATGGGCACTCCTCGTGCTGGCGCTCAGCGGTGTGAGCGACTATCTGGACGGGAAGCTGGCCCGTCGCTGGAACCAGGTCAGCAGCCTTGGCCGGATTCTGGATCCGGCGGCCGACCGTCTCTACATTCTGTCTACACTCGTCGGTCTGACCTGGCGCGACATCCTGCCGATCTGGCTGACCGCGGTGCTTCTCGCGCGGGAGCTGGTGCTGCTGGTCATGGTCGGCATCCTGCGGCGCCATGGCTATCCTCCGCCCCAGGTCAACTTCCTCGGCAAGGCCGCGACCTTCAACCTGATGTACGCCTTCCCGTTGCTCCTTCTGAGTGATGGAAGTGGCCCACTTCACACCATCGCTGCTATTTTCGGATGGGCGTTCGCAGGATGGGGTACAACGCTCTATTGGTGGGCAGGAGTCCTCTACGTGGTTCAGGTCCGCCGACTCGTCAAGGCGGACGCTGCGGCCGACTGAGCTCGCTGATGTGGCAGCCCGTAGTGGCGGGGTGCCCGTAATGCGATAGGTGTGGGCCATCGGGGTGCGTCAGTCGGCATGACCGTCGTCTCTTCAAGGAGGACGCTTCCGACATGAAGGCCGTCGTGATGGCGGGTGGCGAGGGTACTCGCCTGCGCCCGATGACCTCGACCATGCCCAAGCCGCTGCTGCCGGTGGCCAACCGGCCGATCATGGAGCATGTGCTGCGGCTGCTCAAGCGGCATGGTCTGTGCGAGACCGTGGTGACCGTCCAGTTCCTCGCATCGCTGGTCAAGAACTATTTTGGGGACGGCGAGGAGCTCGGCATGGAGCTCACGTACGCCAATGAGGAAAAGCCACTCGGCACCGCCGGCAGCGTCAAGAACGCGGAAGAGGCACTCAAGGACGATGCCTTTCTCGTGATTTCGGGTGATGCCCTGACGGATTTCGACCTCACCGAGCTGATCAATTTTCACAAGGAGAAGGGCGCGCTGGTCACGGTCTGTCTGACCCGTGTGCCCAATCCCCTCGAGTTCGGGATCACCATCGTCGACGAGGGCGGCCGGGTCGAGCGCTTTCTTGAGAAGCCAACCTGGGGCCAGGTCTTCTCCGACACGGTGAACACCGGCATCTATGTGATGGAGCCGGAGGTGTTCGACTACGTCGAGCCGGATGTGCCCGTCGACTGGTCCGGTGATGTCTTCCCTCAGCTGATGAAGGAAGGCAAGCCCATTTACGGCTATGTCGCCGAGGGCTACTGGGAGGACGTCGGCACCCACGAGAGCTATGTGAAGGCCCAGGCCGATGTGCTGGAGGGCAAGGTCGACGTCGAAATCGACGGCTTCGAGATCTCCCCGGGGGTGTGGGTCGCCGAGGGCGCCGAGGTGCACCAGGACGCCGAGCTGCGCGGCCCGCTCTACATCGGCGACTACGCGAAGGTGGAAGCGGACGCGGAGATCCGCGAGCACACCGTCGTGGGGTCCAACGTCGTGGTGAAGAGCGGGTCCTTTCTGCACAGAGCCGTGGTTCACGACAATGTGTACGTTGGCCAGCAGGCGAATCTGCGCGGCTGCGTCATCGGGAAGAACACCGATGTCATGCGTGCCGCCCGGATCGAGGACGGCGCGGTCATCGGTGATGAGTGCCTGATCGGCGAGGAGTCGATCGTCCAGGGCAATGTCCGGGTGTACCCGTTCAAGACAATCGAGGCGGGCGCTTTCGTCAACACCTCGGTCATCTGGGAGTCACGCGGCCAGGCCCATCTCTTCGGGGCCCGCGGGGTGTCCGGGATCCTGAATGTGGAGATCACCCCGGAGCTCGCTGTGCGGCTCGCCGGGGCCTATGCGACGACCCTCAAGAAGGGCTCCACGGTCACCACCGCGCGTGACCACTCCCGTGGTGCGCGGGCGCTCAAACGGGCGGTGATTTCGGCGCTCCAGACCAGCGCCATCGATGTGCGCGATCTGGAGAATGTGCCGCTGCCCGTGGCGCGCCAGCAGACGGCGCGCGGCAGCGCCGGCGGCATCATGATCCGTACCTCGCCCGGAGTGCCCGACTCCGTGGACATCATGTTCTTCGACGAGCGTGGGGCCGACCTGTCCGCCGCCGGCCAGCGGAAGCTGGACCGGGTGTACGCGCGCCAGGAGTACCGGCGGGCGTTCCCCGGCGAGATCGGCGACCTCAGCTTCCCCTCGAGCGTCTTCGACTCGTACACCGGGTCGCTGCTGCGCGCCGTGGACACCAGCGGCATCGCCGAGTCCGGCCTCAAGGTCGTCGTGGACGCCACGAACGGCAGCGCCGGGCTCGTTCTGCCCAGTCTCCTTGGCCGGCTCGGTGTCGACGCGCTGACCATCAATCCAGGCCTGAACGAGTCGCGTCCGACCGAGACGGCGGAGGCGCGCCGCTCCGGCCTGGTCCGGCTCGGTGAGATCGTCGCCTCGGCCCGCGCTGCCTTCGGTGTGCGCTTCGACCCGGTGGGTGAGCGGCTCTCGCTGGTGGACGAGCGGGGGCGCATCGTCGAGGACGACCGCGCCCTGCTGGTCATGCTGGACCTGGTGGCCGCGGAGCGGCGCAGCGGGCGGGTGGCGCTGCCCGTGACCACCACGCGCATCGCCGAACAGGTGGCGGCGTACCACGGCACGCAGGTGGAGTGGACGACGACCGCGGCCGACGACCTCACCCGGGTCGCCAGGGCCGAGGGCACCATTTACGGCGGGGACGGGCGCGGCGGGTTCATCATCCCCGAGTTCAGCAGCGTCTTCGACGGCACCGCGGCCTTTGTGCGCCTCATCGGGCTGGTGGCCCGTACCCAGCTCACCCTCAGCCAGATCGACGCCCGCATTCCGCGCGCCCATGTGCTGCGCCGCGATCTGGCCACGCCATGGGCGGTCAAGGGGCTGGTCATGCGCCGCGTGGTGGAGGCGGCGGCCGACCGGTCCGTCGACACCACCGACGGCGTCCGTGTGGTCGAGGCGGACGGGCGCTGGGTCATGGTGCTGCCCGACCCCGCCGAGGCGGTCACCCATCTGTGGGCGGAGGGGCCGGACGACGCGTCCGCGCAGGCGCTCCTCGACGAGTGGTCCGCCGCGGTGGAGAGCGCCGGCCGCTGATCCGTTTCCGCAGGTGAGGAGCGTTTGACAGGGTGTGGCGGGCCCCCGGGGCTACCCGGGGGCCGCGCCGCCCCCGGCCCGCGCCCGGCGCGCCGGTGGGGCCATTCGGCGGCTGCGCCCCCGACGTGCGACGATGTGCGGCATGCCGCAGCAGCCCCCCGTTCGGAGCACAGCTCCGCCGAGCCCTCGTCCACGTCTCGACGCGTCCATGTCGCTGCTGACGAATGTGATGGACCACAGCCTCGACGACGGGTACGCCGAGGCCGCCGCGCGCCATGGCACGGAGGGCCGCCGGGGGCTGCCGCGCTCCCTGCGCGGCAGGCTGGTGCTGGCCGCAGGGCTGGTGCTGGCGGCGGGCGTGGTGACCCTCGGTGCGGCTGAGGCCCGGATGGCGGCGCCGAAGCTGGCCAAGGACCGGGAAAAGCTGATCGCCCGCATCGAGTCGGGGAACGCGAAGGCGGACGACCTCCAGAAGAGCCTGGACCGGCTCCGCAAGGAGGTCGGCGACAGACAGCAGCAGGCGCTGGAGAAACACGGCGGGGCCAAGGGCGAGCTGGTCGCGCTGCTGTCCGGGGCGACCGAGGTGAACGGCCCCGGGGTCAAGCTGGTGGTCAACGACGCCAAGGAGGCCGACCAGGGCGGTGGCGGGGGGCCGCGGGAGAGCGCGGACTTCTCCGACACCGGCCGGGTGCGCGACCGCGATATGCAGCGGGTGGTCAACGGGCTGTGGCAGTCGGGCGCGGAGGCCGTCTCGATCAATGGGCAGCGGCTGACCGCCCTGTCGGCGATCAGGGCCGCGGGAGACGCCATACTGGTCGACAACAAGCCGCTGGCGCCTCCGTATACGGTGCTCGCGGTGGGGGACGGACGGCGGCTGAGCACGGCATTCCAGGACAGTGCCGACGGACAGTACCTGCATGTGCTGCACGAGAACTATGGGATCCGCACCAACATCTCCGTCGAGGACGAGGTGCGGCTTCCGGCCGCGCCGAGTCTGATCGTACGAACCGCAGAACCGATAGCCGGTGGCGCCGGGAAGCGCGGCACCGACACAGGGAAGGGCACATCGTGATCGCCGTATTGGGCCTCATCGTGGGAGTCGTGGTCGGACTTGTCGTCCGACCCGTGGTGCCGACGGTGGTCGAGCCCTACCTGCCGATCGCCGTCGTCGCCGCGCTCGACGCGGTGTTCGGAGGCCTTCGGGCGATGCTCGACGGGATCTTCGACGACAAGGTCTTCGTCGTCTCGTTCCTGTCCAATGTGGTGGTCGCCGCGCTGATCGTCTTCCTCGGCGACAAGCTCGGGGTCGGTGCCCAGCTGTCCACCGGTGTCGTGGTCGTGCTCGGCATCCGGATCTTCTCCAACGCCGCCGCCATCCGCCGCCATGTCTTCCGGGCGTGAGCCGATGACGACCGACGACGCCCCGGAGCAGCCCCAGCGGGCGACCCGCGAGCCGGATGAGACCCGTGAGCCGGGGACGGTTCCCCAGGCGCGACGGGAGGAGCCCCGCAGGCCCGAGAGGCCTGAGAAGCCCGAGAGGCCCGAGAAGTCCGGGCGGGACACCACACCGGACGGTGAGCCGGGCGAGGGCTCCGGCGCGGAGCCCGGTGAGGGGCCCGGAGACGGTGCTGAGGACCGGGGGAGCCCCTCGGCGGCCTCGACGCCCCAGGAGCCGTCCACCGGCCGTCAGCGGCTGGTGAAGGGCCTGTGGCCGCCGCGGCTGACGCGGGCTCAACTCATCGTGGCGCTCCTGCTGTTCGGCCTCGGGCTCGGTCTGGCCATCCAGGTGCGCTCGACCAATGAGAACAGCGTGCTGCGCGGCGCGCGGCAGGAGGACCTGGTCCGCATCCTCGACGAGCTGGACAACCGCACCCAGCGGCTCCAGGAGGAGAAGCAGCGGCTGGAGAACCAGCGGAACGACCTGGAGAACAGTTCGGACCAGGCCGAGGAGGCCCGTAAGCAGACGGCCCAGAAGGAGCGGCAGCTCGGGGTGCTCGCGGGCACGGTCGCCGCTGAGGGTCCGGGCATCACCATGAAGATCGACGCGTCGAAGGGCACCGTGGAGTCGGACATGCTGCTCGACGCGGTCCAGGAACTGCGCGCCGCCGGGGCCGAGGCCATTCAGATCGGCGAGGTGCGGGTGGTCGCGAGCACGTACTTCGCGGACGTCGGCGGCGCGGTGGAAATCGATGGACGGAAAGTGACACAGCCGTACGTGATCAAGGTCATCGGCAAGCCGGAGGACTTGGAGCCGGCCCTGAACATTCCGGGCGGAGTGGTGCAGAGCCTGGAGAAGGAGCAGGCCACCGTGTCCATCGAGCGCTCGAAGAAGATCGTCGTCGACGCCTTGCGGTCGGCGAAGCGGCCTGACTACGCTCGGTCGTCGTCGCGGTGAGGCGGTTCGGTATGGGAGTCTCGCGGCGGGACAATGAGGCCGCGGGGGGTCGGCGCACCGGAAGAGTGGCGCGTGATGGAAACTGTCTGGTGGTCACGGACGTTGTGATGGTGTCCGGACCGTCTGGTGTGTGCATCGAGGGTTTGCCCTGCCCCACGGGCGGGTCTGTTTCAGTCAAGGGGAATCGCCCGTGAAGTTGTTCGGGAAGTTGTTCGGCAAGAGCGCACGCCAGGACGGCGGCAGCAGCACTGCCCGCCACCGTGCCCCGCGTGCCGCGGAGGAGAGCGGGGTGAGCGAGGAGCGTCCGCTGTTCCGGGACGGTGGAGGCATTCCGGGTGGTCAGGGCGCGTCTTCTGTTGACCCTTCCGCGTCCGGACGCATAGGTTTCGGGGAGCCATCGACCGCGAACACGGGCGGAGGGGTCGGCTTGCAGGTATGCACGAGGTGCGGCCATCAGAACGCCGTGGCCAGCCGGTTCTGCTCCAACTGCGGTGCGCCGCTGCGGGGCCAGGCGCCGTCCGAGCGTGCCTCGGAGACCACCTCCACCATCTCGATCTCCGGGCTGGAGGCGTACGACTCCGAGGTGACCGGGCAGACTCCGCTGCCCTCGCTCTCGCCGGAGGCCCAGGCCGCTGTCGAGGCGCTGCCCCCGGGGTCGGCGCTGCTGGTGGTCCGCCGCGGGCCCAACTCGGGCAGCCGCTTCCTGCTGGACAGCGATGTGACCACGGCCGGGCGTCATCCGCAGAGCGACATCTTCCTGGACGACGTGACGGTTTCGCGCCGCCATGTGGAGTTCCGGCGCGGCCAGGACGGCTCCTTCACGGTCGCCGACGTCGGCAGCCTGAACGGGACGTATGTCAACCGCGAGCCGATCGACTCGGCCATTCTCAACAATGGTGACGAGGTCCAGATCGGCAAGTACCGGATGGTCTTCTACCCGAGTCTGCGGGGCTTCGGCATCTGACCCGTCAGGGGAGGTCCATGCTTCAGACACCGTCGGGCGGTGCCGACACCGGCACCGCCCCCACGGGCAGCCGGTCGATGAGCATCGGCACCGTGCTGAATCTGCTGCGGGACGAATTCCCCGAGGTCACCGTCTCCAAGATCCGTTTCCTGGAGGCCGAGGGCCTGGTCGAGCCGCGGCGCACGCCCTCCGGCTATCGCAAATTCAGTCCGGAGGACGTGGCGCGGCTCGGCCATGTCCTGCGGATGCAGCGTGACCACTATTTGCCACTGAAGGTCATTCGGGAGCATCTCGACGCCCTGGAGCGCGGCGAGCGGCCACAGCTGCCCGTCGCGGCCTCCGGCTCCCGGCTGCCCGCCTCGGTCGAGGAGGGCCCGGAGAGGGGCGTGGAGCGCCCCACGGCCGCCCGCGTGGGCCGGGCCGAGCTGCTGGCCGCGGCCGGGATCGACGAGGGGAGACTGGCCGAGTGGGAGTCGTTCGGGCTGATCGGGCCGGGAGCGGACGGCGGATACGACATCGAGGCGGTGACGGTCGCCAGGCTCGTCGCGGACCTGGGTCGTTTCGGTCTGGAACCACGTCATTTGCGGATCATGAAAGCCGCCGCGGAGCGCGAGGCGGGGCTGGTCGAGCAGGTGGTGGCGCCCCTGCGACAACACCGAAATCCGCAGACCAGAGCGCATGCGGAGGCCAGCGCCCGGGAGCTGGCCGAGCTGTCCGTGCGGCTTCACGCGGCCTTTGTCCAGTCCGCTCTGCGGGCCGGTTCGCGGTGACCGGCGCGGTCCCGACTATCCAAACCGGCCGGGCACGTCCTAGGGTTGCTGTGTGAACGAGCTCGACGTCGTGGGTGTCCGGGTGGAGATGCCCTCCAACCAACCGATCGTGCTCCTGCGCGAGGTAGGAGGCGACCGCTACCTCCCCATTTGGATCGGACCGGGGGAGGCGACGGCGATTGCCTTCGCCCAGCAGGGCATGGCTCCGGCGCGCCCGCTGACCCACGACCTCTTCAAGGACGTGCTCGACGCGGTCGGCCAGCAGCTCACGGAGGTCCGGATCACGGATCTGCGCGAGGGAGTCTTCTACGCGGAGCTGGTGTTCGCCAGCGGCGTGGAGGTCAGCGCCCGGCCGTCCGACGCCATAGCGCTGGCGCTGCGCACCGGCACGCCGATCTACGGCAGTGACGGGGTGCTGGACGACGCGGGGATCGCCATCCCGGACGAGCAGGAGGACGAGGTGGAGAAGTTCCGCGAGTTCCTCGACCAGATCTCGCCCGAGGACTTCGGCACCAGCAGTCAGTGAGCCGTCGGAGGCGCTGAGGCCGAGTGCGGCCGCCGAGCCGGCAGTGGCCGGTAAGCGGCGGGCATTGAGCTGTCCGCCGATCTTCGCCAGCGCATTCGAGTAGCCTTTCCCGCAAGAGGGGCACGGGAAACCACCCGTAGGGTGATTATCACTCGGCGTGCCGAGTGTGGCGATCGTTGACGCACCCCGGGTGACTGCCTACCGTCGAGATGGCAGGTCGAGGACGGAGGTCGGCGTGAGAAGCAGCGGCGACGGCACGGCGGCAGGCGGTCCGTATGCGCTCCAGGGGAGCGCACCGGCCGAACCGGCACTGAAGGCTCGGGTGGCGGCACAGGCCGCACCGCCGCGCGAAGGCGCCGTGGCGAAGCCCGAGAAGGTGGGGTATCGCGGTCCGACCGCGTGCGCTGCCGCGGGCATCACCTACCGCCAGCTGGACTACTGGGCGCGCACCGGGCTCGTGGAGCCCAGCGTGCGGCCCGCCTACGGCTCGGGCAGCCAGCGGCTCTACAGCTTCCGGGACGTCGTCGTCCTCAAGATCGTCAAGCGGTTGCTGGACACCGGCGTGTCCCTCCAGAACATCAGGGCCGCCGTTCAGCACCTGCGCTCGCGCGGCCTGGACGACCTCGCCCAGATGACGCTGATGAGCGACGGCGCGACGGTATATGAGTGCACCTCGCCCGACGAGGTGGTCGACCTCCTCCAGGGCGGCCAGGGCGTCTTCGGGATCGCCGTGGGCGTGGTGTGGCGGGACGTGGAGAGCGCGCTCGCCCAGCTGCACGGCGAGCGGGTGGACACCGGCGAGACGCTGGTGGGCCACAACCCCACCGACGAACTGGCGCGGCGCCGCAACCGCGCGGGCTGAGACCGTCCGGCCCGGGCCGCGCGCCCGGGCCGCGAGTGTCAGTGGCATGCGGCAGCATCGGTAGGTGTGAGGGGTGCGCCGACCATTCTGCATCTGGACATGGATGCCTTTTACGCCGCGGCGGAGCAGGCGGCCAAGCCCAGCCTGCGCGGCAAGCCGGTGATCGTCGGCGGCCTCGGGCCGCGCGGCGTGGTGGCCACGGCCTCCTATGAGGCGCGGGTGTTCGGGGTCCACTCGGCCATGGCGATGGCCCAGGCCCGCCGCCTCTGTCCGAACGCGGCGTATCTCACCCCCCGCTTCTCCCTGTACCGCCAGGTGAGTGACACCGTCATGGGCCTGCTGGGCGCGCTGTCCCCGCTGGTCGAGCCGCTGAGCCTGGACGAGGCGTTCGTGGATCTGGAGGCGGGCGGTGTTCCGGCCACCTCCGCGGCGGCGCGGGCCGTGGGGGAGCGGCTGCGGGCGGACATAGCGGCGGCGACCGGGCTGACCGGCTCGGTGGGCCTGGCCGGGTCCAAGATGCTCGCCAAGATCGCCTCCGAGCAGGCCAAGCCCGATGGACTGACGCTCATCCAGCCGGGGACCGAGCGGGAGCTGCTGGGGCCGATGCCGGTGCGGACCCTCCCCGGGGTGGGTCCGGCCACCGGGGAGGCGCTGCGCCGGGCCGGGATCCACACGGTCGCCGAGACCCGGGAGGCGGGGGAGGAGGAGCTGGTGCGGCTGCTGGGCAAGGCCCATGGCGCGTCGCTGTACGGCATGGCCTGGGGGCGGGACGACCGGCCGGTGGTCGCCGAGCGGGACGCCAAGTCCGTATCGGTGGAGGACACCTTCGACGTCGACCTCACCGACCGCACGCGGGTGCAGGTGGAGGTGGCGCGGCTCGCCGACCGGTGTGTGCGGCGGCTGCGCGGGGCCGGCCGCTCGGGGCGCACGGTCGTGCTCAAGGTGCGGCGTTACGACTTCTCCACGCTGACCCGGTCCGAGACGCTGCGCGGGCCGACGGATGACCCCACGGTGGTGCGGGAGGCTGCGGCGCGGCTGCTGGAGGGCGTGGACACCACGGCGGGGGTGCGGCTGCTGGGAGTGGGCGTGAGCGGTCTGGCGGACTACACCCAGGAGGATCTGTTCGCCCAGGCCGCGCAGGCCGCCCACGAGGCACAGGAGGACGCGGAGGGGGCGCGGGAGGCCGGAGGGACACCCGAGCCCGCCCCGGCGGTCCTGGAGGGGAGCGACGAGCCCGACGACACCGCCAGGCCGCGCCGCTGGCTGCCCGGCCTCGATGTGCGACACGCCGAGTACGGGGCGGGGTGGGTGCAGGGCAGCGGGGTCGGCCGGGTGACCGTGCGGTTCGAGGAGCCCTGGTCGCGGCCGGGCCGGGTGCGGACGTTCGCGGTCGACGACCCGGCGTTGGAGCCGGGCGAGCCGCTGCCGCTGATCCGGCCCGCCGTGAGCGACGCCCCCGAGGCCGACCCGGCCGAAAGCCAGGTCCAGGGCCAGGGCCCGGGCCGGGGTCAGCCGCTCACGTCGAGACCGTAGTGGTGGTAGAGCTGCAACTCCTGCTCGGGCGACAGATGGCGGCCGACTCCGAAGTCCGGCGCGTCCTTGATCAGCGCCCGCTCGTACGGCACCCGCAGCGTGTCGTCGACGATCTCGCTCGGTTCGAGTGGCACGAACACGTCCCGGCTGAACAGCCCGGTGCGTACCGCGGCCCACTCCGGCTCGCCGGTCGCGTCGTCGAGGTAGACCTCGTCCACGGTGCCGATCTTCGCGCCGTCGCGGTCCAAGGCCTTCCGGCCGATGAGGGTCCGCGGATCGATGTCGGTCTGCACACTCTCTCCCATAGGTGACTGTTTCATCGTCAATGCCGTGATATCTAAGAAAAGCCACAATTCCGTGCCCGTCCACTCGAGCGCTCGCCCAAAACCCCTGGCGGCAGGCTCGCTGGTAGGCTGACGGTGGCTGCAGACCCCGTGCGGGAGAGCTCTTCGACGATGTCGTCGGAGGCGCCGAAGGAGCAAATCCTCCCCGGAAACTCTCAGGCACACGTACCGTGCGGGTGAGGTCACTCTGGAAAGCAGGGTGGGCCACGGGCGAGTACAGCACCGGAACCCCTCCTCACCGACGGTGAAAGCCGGATCGCCGCCCGCGAACCGGTGAAGCTCTCAGGTTGAGATGACAGAGGGGGAGGCCGTTCGGGCACCCCGCGCCGTGGTGCCCCTCGTCGGTCGTACAGACCAGGAGGCCTCGCAGATGACTGCCAACCGCACCTCGCTGACCGAGCTGGAACGCGGTACTCCGTTTGAGCAGCGCCATATCGGACCCGACGCCGAGGCCCAGGCCAAGATGCTCGCGCAGGTCGGCTTCGGCTCGCTCGACGAGCTCACCCAGGCCGCCGTGCCGGACGTCATCAAGAGCGCCGAGGGGCTGGGGCTGCCCCCGGCCCGCACCGAGGCCGAGGTGCTGGCCGAGCTGCGCGGTCTGGCCGAGCGCAACCAGCTGCTCGCCCCGATGATCGGCCTCGGCTACTACGGCACGTTCACCCCGCCGGTGATCCTGCGCAATGTGCTGGAGAGCCCCGCCTGGTACACCGCGTACACGCCCTACCAGCCGGAGATCTCCCAGGGCCGGCTGGAGGCGCTGCTCAACTTCCAGACCGTCGTCGCGGACCTCACCGGGCTGCCCACGGCCGGCGCCTCGCTGCTGGACGAGGCCACCGCCGCCGCCGAGGCCATGGCGCTGTCGCGGCGGGTGGGCAAGGTCAAGCAGGGCGTGTTCCTGATCGACGCCGACACTCTGCCGCAGACCGTCGCGGTCATCCGGACCCGCGCCGAGCCCACCGGCGTCGAGGTGGTCGTCGCCGACCTCTCGGCGGGCATACCGGCCGAGGTGGCCGAGCGCGGGGTGTTCGGCGTGCTGCTCCAGTACCCGGGCGCCTCCGGCGCCGTGCGCGACCCGCGCCCGGTCATCGAGCGGGCCCATGAGCTCGGCGCCGTGGTCACCGTCGCCGCCGATCTGCTCGCCCTCACCCTCCTCACCTCGCCCGGCGAGCTGGGCGCCGACATCGCGGTCGGCAACAGCCAGCGGTTCGGGGTGCCGATGGGCTTCGGCGGCCCGCACGCCGGGTTCATGGCCGTCCGCGAGGTCTACGCCCGCAGCCTGCCCGGCCGCCTGGTCGGCGTCTCCGTCGACGCCGACGGCGACAAGGCGTACCGCCTGGCCCTTCAGACCCGCGAGCAGCACATCCGCCGCGAGAAGGCCACCAGCAACATCTGCACCGCCCAGGTCCTGCTCGCCGTGATGGCCGGCATGTACGCCGTCTACCACGGCCCGGAAGGGCTTTCGACCATCGCCCGGCGCACCCACCGCTACGCGGCCGTGCTCGCCGAGGGGCTGCGGGCCGGGGGCGTCGAGACCGTGCACGGCGCGTTCTTCGACACCCTGACCGCGTATGTCCCGGGCCGGGCCGCCGAGGTCGTCACCGCGGCCCGCGAGGCCGGGGTCAACCTGCGCCTGACCGACGCCGACCATGTGGGCATCGCCTGCGACGAGACCACCGGGCGCGCCCAGCTCGCCGCCGTCTGGTCGGCCTTCGGCGTGGACGGCGGCCTGCCCGCCATCGACGAGCTCGACGCCGCCGCGGCCGACGCGCTCCCCGCCGAACTGCTGCGCACCGACACGTATCTGACCCACCCGGTCTTCCACAAGTACCGCTCCGAGACCGCGATGCTGCGCTATCTGCGGCGCCTGGCCGACCGCGACTACGCGCTGGACCGGGGCATGATCCCGCTCGGCTCCTGCACCATGAAGCTCAACGCCACCACGGAGATGGAGCCGGTCACCTGGCCGGAGTTCGGCGCGCTGCATCCGTTCGCGCCGGTCGAGCAGGCCCAGGGCTATCTGACGCTGATCCGCGAGCTGGAGGAGCGGCTGGCCGAGGTCACCGGCTACGACCAGGTCTCCCTCCAGCCGAACGCCGGGTCGCAGGGCGAGCTGGCCGGGCTGCTGGCCGTGCGCGCCTACCACCGCGCCAACGGCGAGGAGCGGCGCACCGTCTGCCTCATCCCGTCCTCCGCGCACGGCACCAACGCCGCCAGCGCGGTGATGGCGGGCATGAAGGTCGTCGTGGTCAGGACCGGCGAGGACGGCGAGGTGGACGCCGACGACCTGCGCGCCAAGATCGAGCAGTACGGCGACGAACTGGCCGTCCTGATGGTCACCTACCCCTCCACCCACGGCGTGTTCGAGGAGCACATCAGCGAGATCTGCGCGGCCGTGCACGACGCGGGCGGCCAGGTCTATGTGGACGGCGCGAACCTCAACGCGCTGGTGGGGCTGGCCCGGCCGGGCAGGTTCGGCGGTGATGTCTCCCATCTGAACCTGCACAAGACCTTCTGCATCCCGCACGGCGGCGGCGGTCCCGGCGTGGGCCCTGTCGCGGTGCGCGAACACCTCGCGCCGTACCTCCCCAACCACCCGCTCCAGCCGGCGGCGGGCCCGGCGACCGGCGTGGGGCCGGTCGCGGCCGCGCCCTGGGGCTCGGCGGGCATCCTGCCCATCTCCTGGGCGTACGTCCGGCTGATGGGCGCCGAGGGGCTGCGCCGGGCCACCCAGGTGGCGGTGCTCGGCGCCAACTACGTCGCCAAGCGCCTGGAGCCGCACTACCCGGTGCTCTACACCGGCCCCGGGGGTCTCGTCGCCCACGAGTGCATCATCGATCTGCGGCCGCTGACCAAGGCGACCGGCGTGAGCGTCGACGATGTGGCCAAGCGGCTGGTCGACTACGGGTTCCACGCGCCCACGATGTCGTTCCCGGTGGCCGGCACGCTGATGATCGAGCCGACGGAGAGCGAGGACCTGGCGGAGCTGGACCGGTTCTGCGAGGCGATGATCGCCATCCGGGCGGAGATCGAGAAGGTGGGCTCGGGGGAGTGGCCCAAGGACGACAACCCGCTGCGGAACGCCCCGCACACGGCGGCCGCGCTGAGCGGGGAGTGGGAGCACCCCTACACCCGCGCGGAGGCGGCGTTCCCGGCCGGGGTGTCGGCGGCGGACAAGTACTGGCCGCCGGTGCGGCGCATCGACGGCGCCTTCGGGGACCGCAACCTGGTCTGCTCCTGCCCGCCGCTGGAGTCGTACGAGAGCTGACCCGCCGGGCGCGGTCGGGTACGGGGCCGGTGCGGCGGACACGCCGGCCGGCCCCTGATGGAGCGCGGGCCCGGTCGGAGCGCCGGGCCGTGGTGGTCAGACCGCGAGGGTCAGACCGCGATGGTCAGGCCGCGGTGGCGACGCGCTCGGCGCCCAGCGGCCGGCGCGGGGCGATGATCTGTCCGTCCGGCAGCAGCTCGCCGGTGTCCTCGAAGAGCAGGACGCCATTGCACAGCAGGCTCCAGCCCTGCTCGGGGTGGTGCGCCACGAGGTGGGCGGCCTCCCGGTCGGCGGAGTCGGCTGACGGGCACGCGGGCTGATGCTGGCACATGGAAGAGATCTCTCGCTGCGATGTGGAAAGTGTCCTGTGGCTTGCTGCGGCAGTCATGGCCGCCCCCCGTTGGTCAGTCGGTCGGATGCTCCAAGTGTTGCCCTACGGGCCGGTTTCCGCAGGGATTTCACGGCACCGGTACTCGCTTGATAATGACGCATCACACGAGTGGACGGTTCATCCTGACGGGACTGTTACGAGCCCGCAGCGGAGCGCCCCGTGATCCTCGGATCACGGGGCGCTCGGGCGCGGGGCGGCGGCGGGCGCCGCGGGCCGTCAGGCCGACGAGCCGAGCAGCGGCGTCCGCGTCAGCCGGAGCGTGAGCACCGGCAGCAGATCCGCCGCGCGGTACGCGCGGTGGGCGGCGATGCCCGGCGGGGCGGGGGTCAGCGGCACCAGCAGGTCTTCCGCGGCGAGGTGGCCTTCGGAGGCGTCGGCGGTCGGGTCGCCGCGCAGCCACAGCGTCAGCATGTACAGCTCCGGGATGGACAGCAGCCTGGGCTGATGGACCGAGGACAGCGACTCGGCCTGGCTCAGCGCCAGTTCGGCCGACGACACGTACGGGCCTTCGGAGAATTGCGAGAAGACCCAGCCGTCGGCGGTCAGCATCGCCTCGGCGGAGGCCACCGTCCGCTCGGTGTCGCGGATCAGGAACCGCCATCCGGTGAGCCGCGCCGTCGGCGGGCCGTCGGGGGCGGTGATGTCGTCCAGGACGTGGACGGGGAGCGGGAGTTCGAGCTCGAACGGTCCGTCCAGGGAGCCGAGGAGCGGGGTACGGACGGCGGTGGGAGAGCCAAGGGCCGTGCGGATGCTGTTCAGAGCAGGCGCTGGAGCCGGAGGGACGTGCAGCGGCATGGTGGGTCGCCTCTCACTTCGGAGACACGGTGGAGCGCTGGCGTGCCAGGTGCGGATGGCGCTGTCGGAGTGTGCGGGTCAGAGGGGCCTGACGGGACATCAGGGCGTTGTCTCTCTGCCTCGGTTGCCGAGTTTATACGACAAGTGTTCCCGTCTTGTTTCACGTACCTGTCCCCGGTATTGCGGACAAGCACTTATCCGGCCCGCCGGGGCGAGGGGATTTTCGCCGATTCTCTGCCATATGCACGGATATGACCTGGCATTTTAACCCAGCCGGGGTAGGCTTGAAGTCGCCAGTGTTTTTCATCACGGCAATGCGGGGCTGTGCAGAGCCTATCGGCTGAGGGGTCGGCGCGTGGCGTTATCGATCACATTGGCTGGGCATCATCGAGCGTGATGTACGCGGCCGGGGGCCGTTGATCCACTCGAGGAAGGACGCTTCGATGGGGGAGAAGGTCATAGCCGGGGAGTTCGATCCGTCCGGACGGCAGCGGCAGCGCGTGAGGCTCCGACAGGGTCTCGAAGCGCTGGCCCGGCTCCTGGCCGAGAAGCGATTCGACCGTCCGAAGAATCTCATGGGGCTGGAGATCGAGCTGAATCTCGCGGGCGCCGACGGGATGCCGAGGATGTTGAACGCGGAGGTTCTGGAGAGAATCGCCAGCCATGATTTCCAGACCGAACTCGGGCAGTGCAATCTTGAAGTAAACATCGTGCCCCACCGATTGCACGGAAGGGTTCTCGACCAGTTGGCGGAAGAGCTCCGAACGGGGTTGTCATATGCCGATCGCAAGGCGGGGGAAGTGGCCTCCGAGATCGTTATGATCGGAATTCTCCCCACCCTCGCCGCCCATGACCTGGGCTCCACGAACCTCTCCTACGACGACCGCTACAAACTCCTCAACGAACAGATGCTGGCCGCCCGCGGCGAGGATTTCCTCATCGACATCGAAGGGGAGGAGAGGTTCCGCTACGCCTCCGGCTCGATCGCCCCGGAGGCCGCCTGCACCTCGGTCCAACTGCATCTCCAGGTGACCCCCGGCCGGTTCGCGGCCGTGTGGAACGCGGCCCAGGCGGTGGCCGCCGCGCAGATCGCGGTGGGTGCCAACTCCCCCTTCCTGTTCGGCCGGGAGGTGTGGAGCGAGTCCCGGCCACCGCTGTTCCTCCAGGCCACCGACGTCCGCCCGCCGGAGTTCGCGGCCCAGGGCGTGCGTCCCCGCACCTGGTTCGGCGAGCGCTGGATCAGCGACGCGTATGAGCTCTTCGAGGAGAATCTGCGCTTCTTCCCGCCGCTGCTGTCGACCGCGGGGGACGAGGACCCGCTGCGGGAGCTGGACGACGGCAGGGTGCCGCGGCTGAACGAACTGGTGCTGCACAACGGCACCATCTACCGCTGGAACCGCCCCGTGTACGCGGTCGCCGACGGCGTGCCGCATCTGAGGGTGGAGAACCGGGTGCTGCCCGCCGGGCCCACCGTCGCCGATGTCATCGCCAACGCCGCCTTCTACTACGGCCTGGTGCGGGCGCTCGCCGAGGAGCCGCGCCCGGTGTGGAAGCGGCTGCCGTTCGAGGCCGCGGCGGCCAACTTCGACACCGCCTGCCGCCATGGCATCGACGCGGTCCTGCGGTGGCCCAAGCCGGGCGGCCGCTCCTCGTCGACCGTGCGCATCCCCGCCGTCCGGCTGGTCCAGGAGGAGCTGCTGCCGCTGGCCGCCGCCGGGCTCGACGCCTGGGGCGTCGAGCCGGCCGACCGCGAGCGCTATCTGGGGATCATCGAGGAGCGCTGCCGACTGCGGGTCAACGGCGCGTCCTGGCAGGCCGCCACGTATCACCGGGCGAGGGGGAGGGGGCTCGACCGGGACGGCGCGCTGGCGGCGATGACCCGCCGCTACTGCGAGCTGATGCGCACCGGCGAGCCGGTCCACACCTGGCCGGTCGGCCTCGCCGACTGACCACGGACGCGGTGGACGGGCGGGCGCGTCCCCGCCCGCCTGCTCACCTCGTCCCGGTGCCCGCCTGGCTCGCCGACACGATCGCCTTGAGGATCACCGCGTTGATCTGCGCCGGGTCGGCCACCTGCTGCGCCGATCCGCCCGTCGCCTTCGCGATCTCCTCGCACGCCGACAGATCGGCGTCCGGACCGACGGCGATGGTGATCAGCGGCACCGGGCGGTCCGGGTCGGTGAGCCGGTCCAGCTCTTTGACCAGCGCCCCGAGCGAGATGCTGCCCTCGTCCTGGTTGGACCCGTCGGTGAGGATCACGACGGCGTTGAACTTGCCCTCCGCATAGCCGTCGCGTGCCTTCCGATACGCCGCGAGCGTCGTGTCGTACAGCCCGGTCGCCCCGCCCGCCACCGGCTCCAGGGCGCCGAAGGCGGCCGTCAGCCGATCGCGCTGGGTGGACCCGTCCGCGCTGCTCAGGCCGAGCCTGCGGGTCGGGACCAGCTCGCGGTAGTCCCGGGCGCCGTCGAGCCGCCTGGAGAACTCCCACAGCCCGATCTCGTCCTCCGGCGTGAACTGCGACAGCGCCTGGAGCAGGGACGCCTTGGTGACGTCCATCCGGGACTCGCCGCGCCGCCCGGGCACCGGGGCCGACATGGAGGCCGAGGCGTCCACGACCGTGTTCAGCCGGGCGCTCTGCACGGTGATCGTCCACATGCCCAGCGCGGTGTCCAGCTCCGCGCTCGACGGCCCCGAGCCCGGGACCGCCCGGTACGGCTGGGGCGCCTTGCCGCCGGCCGTACGGGCCACCTCCTCGACCGCCTTGCCGCTCGCCGACCGGAAGCCGTGTCCGGAGAGGATCCGGCGGCTCTCGGCGTCGGCCAGGAAGGTCATGAAGCGGGTGGCGGCCCGGGCGCGCGCGGTGGTGACAGAGTCGCCGCCGCGCACCGTGTACGGGTAGTCGAGCTCGGCGGTGCCGTCCGCGGGGTAGAACAGCCGCAGCCGAGGGGCGTCGCCGGCCCGCGTGTTGTGGCGGTACGCGGCCTGCTCGGACAGGAACAGCGCCTGATTGCGCCGCGGATTCCCCTCCTCCGCGCCCGAGCCGTCACGCGGCAGCGTGGTCAGGACCTGGTCGTCGCTGTCGGAGGTGCGCTCGGAGAGCAGCTTCGCGGCGGCCGCGGCCCGCGTGTCGGCCGGGCCGCCCTTTCCGGGGCCGCCGCCCTCCTCGGCTATTGAGGCGTTGACGCGGGCGAGGGCGAGCAGCCCGGTGGCGCTGCGCGCCGGGTCAGCCGCTCCGAGCCGCAGATCCGTGCTGCCGGTCGCGGCCCCGGCCAGCCGGGCCCAGCTGTACCTCTTCTCGGGCCAGCCGAGCCGCTCCGCGGCCGGCGGGGTCGCCGCCACGCCGACCGGCGAGGACGCGACGCCGCCGAGCGTGTCCAGCGGGACGGCCTTGGGGGCGGAGGACGACACGCGGTCGACCCACACGCTGGAGTCCGGCAGCCACACCTGGAATCCCGGGTCGCGGCCGTCCTTGACGAGCGCGCCGGCTACGTCCCCGGATGCCCGGCTGGTGACCTTCACATCGAGACAGCGGCCGTCGGACCGGACCTGGGCGGACCGGGCGCGCTCGGCGACCTCGCGCACCGCCGGGGCGATGTCCGGGGAGGCGGCCACTCCGAGGCGGACGGCGTCGCTCGCGCAGGACTTCATCGGGGTCAGTAATGCGCCGCGCAGGACCAGCGCGGCACCGATGGCCAGGGCCAGCACGACCGCGGTGCAGATCGCGACGGCCCGGCGGCGGGCTGCGGACCGGGACCCCGTAGGGTCCTGCCGTGGCGAGTGGTCAGGGCCGGTTGAGTCCTCGGGCAGACTGTGACGTCCCATGTGCTGCGTCTCCTGTGAGGATGAAGCTGTCAGGAGTGAGGCGCGCAAGGAGGACAGCGCCCCTTCCCGACGGCCGCGCGCTGTCTTCGGAACTGTTTTCGAGACCCTAGCGGCACACGACCACCCATGAGGCGAAAAAGCGGAATTGGAGGCACGGGTGCAGTCACACGCGCGTGACATGGAGCTTTCCCCGCCCGGGGGCGGCCTCTCGGAACGCACCCTGCGCCAGGAGACGCTCCTGGTCCTGGCGCTGTCGCTGGGCGCGAGCGGTGTGTCGGCGCTGATCAGCTTCATCGGCTCGGTGACCGCGCCCGGCGGGCTGAAGGACAAGGCGGCCACGCTCAACGCCTCACAGGCGCCGGGCCGGCCCTGGCTGGATCTGGCCTGGCAGCTCTTCGGGATCTCCACCGCGCTGGTGCCGGTCGCGCTGGTGGCCCATCTGCTGCTGCGGGAGGGCGCCGGGCTGCGCGCCATCGGCTTCGACCGGCGGCGGCCGGCCTTCGACCTGGGCCGGGGCGCCGCGCTGGCCGCCGCGATAGGCGGCACCGGGCTGCTGCTCTACCTCGGGGCGCGGGCGGCCGGGGCCAATCTGACGGTGGTGCCCGAGGCGCTGCCCGACGTGTGGTGGAAGATGCCCGTGCTGATCGCCTCCGCCGTGCAGAACTCCGTGCTGGAGGAGGTGATCGTCGTCGGCTATCTGCTGCGCAGGCTCGGGCAGTTGGGCTGGACGCCGATGGCCGCGCTGCTGGCGAGCTCGGTGCTGCGCGGCTCGTACCACCTCTATCAGGGCATCGGCGGCTTCTTCGGCAATGTGGCGATGGGCGTGGTGTTCGTGCTGCTCTACCGCCGCTGGGGGCGGGTCGGGCCGCTGGTGGCCGCGCACGCCCTGATCGACATCGTGGCCTTCGTCGGATACGCCCTGTTGGCGGGCAGGGTCGACTGGCTGCCGACGGCCTGACCCGCCCCGCGGGACGACGTTCCGCCCGGGCCTCGTTCAGGCTCCGACGTAGGCGGCGAGGTGCTCGCCGGTGAGGGTGGAGCGGTCGGCGACGAGGTCGGCGGGGGCGCCCTCGAAGACGATCCGGCCGCCGTCGTGTCCGGCGCCGGGGCCGAGGTCGATGATCCAGTCGGCGTGCGCCATGACCGCCGGGTGGTGCTCGACCACGATGACCGACTTGCCGGAGCCGACGAGCCGGTCGAGCAGGCCGAGCAACTGCTCGACGTCGGCGAGGTGCAGGCCGGCGGTCGGCTCGTCGAGCACGTAGACGCCGCCCTTCTCGGCCATGTGGGTGGCCAGCTTGAGCCGCTGCCGCTCGCCGCCGGACAGCGTGGTCAGCGGCTGGCCGAGGGTGAGATAGCCGAGCCCGACGTCGGCGAGCCGGCCGAGGACGCGCTGCGCGGCCGGGCTGCGCGCATCCCCGGCGCCGAAGAACTCCTCGGCCTCGGCCACCGACATCGCGAGCACCTCGCTGATGTCGCGGCCGCCGAGGTGGTACTCCAGCACCGATGCCTCGAACCGCTTCCCCTCGCAGTCCTCGCAGGTGGTGGAGACACCGGCCATCATCGCCAGGTCGGTGTAGACGACGCCGGCGCCGTTGCAGGTGGGGCAGGCGCCCTCGGAGTTGGCGCTGAACAGCGCCGGCTTCACGCCGTTGGCCTGCGCGAACGCCTTGCGGATCGGGTCGAGCAGCCCGGTGTACGTCGCCGGGTTGCTCCGCCTGGAGCCGCGGATCGCGCTCTGGTCGACGGAGACGACGCCCTGGTCGGTGGCCCCCGGCTGTTGCCGCAGCGAGTCGTGTACGAGGGAGCTCTTGCCGGAGCCCGCCACTCCGGTGACCACGCAGAGCACCCCGAGCGGGATGTCGACGTCCACGTTCCGCAGGTTGTGCGTCGTCGCGCCGCGGATCGGAAGTCGGCCCTTGGGCGTCCGCACCGTCTCCTTGAGGCCGGTCCGGTCGTCGAGGTGGCGGCCGGTGACGGTGCCGCCGGCCCGCAGCCCCTCGACGGTGCCCTCGAAGCAGACGGTGCCGCCCGCCGTACCGGCGCCGGGGCCGAGGTCGACGACGTGGTCGGCGATCGCGATGGTCTGCGGTTTGTGCTCCACGACGAGCACCGTGTTGCCCTTGTTCCGCAGCCGCAGCAGCAGGTCGTTCATCCGCTGGATGTCATGGGGGTGCAGGCCCGTGGTGGGCTCGTCGAAGACATAGGTGACATCGGTGAGCGAGGAGCCGAGGTGGCGGATCATCTTGGTGCGCTGTGCCTCGCCGCCCGAGAGGGTGCCCGCCGGGCGGTCGAGGGAGAGATAGCCCAGTCCGATCTCCACGAACGAGTCGAGGGTCTGCCGCAGCGCGGTGAGCAGCGGCGCCACCGACGGTTCCTTGATGCCGCGCACCCATTCCGCCAGGTCGCTGATCTGCATCGCGCAGGCGTCGGCGATGCTGATCTTCTTGATCTTCGACGAGCGGGCGCCCTCGCTGAGCCGGGTGCCGTCGCACTCGGGGCAGGTGGTGAAGGTGACCGCCCGGTCCACGAACTCCCGGATGTGCGGCTGCATCGCCTCCTTGTCCTTGGAGAGCATCGACTTCTGGATCCGCGGGATCAGCCCTTCGTAGGTCATGTTGATCCCCGCGATCTTCATCCGGGTCGGCTCGCGGTGGAGGAAGTCGTGCAGCTCCTTCTTGGTGAACGTGCGGATCGGTTTGTCCGGGGAGAAGAAGCCCGACTCGGCGTAGAGCCGGGAGTTCCAGCCGCCCCCCTTGTAGCCGGGGACAGTGATCGCGCCTTCGGCGAGTGACTTCGTGTCGTCGTAGAGCTGGGTGAGGTCGAGATCGGTGACCGAGCCCCGGCCTTCGCAGCGCGTGCACATGCCGCCGGTGCGGCTGAAGGTCGCCTTCACCGCCTTCTTGGCGCCGCGCTCGACGGTGATCGCCCCGCTCGCCCGGACCGAGGGGACGTTGAAGGCGTACGCGCTGGGCGGGCCGATGTGCGGCTTCCCGAGCCGGCTGAAGAGGATGCGCAGCATCGCGTTGGCGTCGGTGGCGGTGCCGACCGTGGAGCGGGGGTCGGCGCCCATCCGCTGCTGGTCGACGGTGATCACGGTGGTCAGCCCGTCGAGGACGTCGACCTCGGGCCGCGCCGACGTCGGCATGAAGCCCTGCACGAACGCGCTGTACGTCTCGTTGATCAGCCGCTGGGACTCCCCGGCGATCGTGTTGAAGACCAGCGAGCTCTTGCCCGAGCCGGAGACGCCGGTGAACACCGTCAGCCGGCGCTTCGGGATCTCGATGCTGACGTCCTTGAGGTTGTTCTCGCGCGCGCCGTGCACGCGGATCAGATCGTGGCTGTCGGCGATGTGCGGCGCGGGTGACTGCGTGTCCGTCCTCGTGGTCGTGCTCATCGTGTCTCCATCTGTGAGGCGGGGCCGCCTGCGCGAGCTTTGGGTGGTACGTCTGGTTCGTCGGTGCGGTCGCGGCAACGGTACGGCGTTCGTGTGCCGTACGGCTGCTCGATCCGTGGTGGCCAGGCTAGGCGTGGCTCGATGACCGGCGCTTCTTGATTCCTGATCGGTCCGGCCGGTCGCATGGGCCTTGCCATACGATCGGTTCCGATATATCGTCGAAGCATCGTGACAGTTCGACGATGAAAGGAAACGTCATGCGTCACCATGGACATGAACACTTCGGACCGGGCCAGCGCGGACAGCGCGGCCGGGCTGAGTTCGAGGGACGGCGTGCGGCCTTCGGCCCGTTCGGCCCGCCCTTCGGCGGCCCCCCGTTCGGCGGCCGCGGCCGGGGCGGCCCGCGCGGGAGGGCGCGGCGCGGCGATGTGCGCGCCTCGATCCTGGCGCTGCTGCGGGACCGCCCGATGCACGGCTACGAGATGATCCAGGAGATCGCCGAGCGCAGCGCCGGCGCCTGGCGGCCGAGCCCCGGGTCCGTCTATCCGACGCTCCAGCTGCTCGAGGACGAGGGGCTGATCAGCAGCGCGAGCGAGGGCGGGAAGAAGCTGTTCGCCCTCACCGACGAGGGCCGGGTCGAGGCCGAGTCCGGGGCGCAGGCCCCCTGGGAGGAGGTCGGGCGCGGCGTCGACTGGGAGTCGATGCAGGAGATCCGGCAGGCGGGCTTCGGGCTGATGGAGGCGTTCGCGCAGGTCTGGAAGACCGGCTCGCCCGAGCAGCGGCAGAAGGCCGTCGCGGTGATCAACGACTCCCGCAAGCGGCTGTATCTGATCCTCGCCGACCAGGACGACCAGAGCGACGAGAGTTGAGCGGGGGGAGCGGGCCGGGGGTGCGGGGGTGTCTCAGGCGACCAGTCCGCCGAGCTTGCGCAGCGACTCGTTGAGCGCGGCGGTCGCCGAGTCCCTGAGCTTTCCGGCCATGAGGGAGACCGCGGGGCCGGTGAACTCGCCGTCGACGCGGACCGTCGTGGTCTCGCCCTCCGGCGTCAGCGCATAGCGCATGGTCAGATTCACCCCCATGGGGCCCTTGCCCCGGGTGGCGAACACCCGGCCCGGCTCACAGGCCTCGACGGTCCAGGCCACCTCCGCCGGAAAGCCCATCAGCTTCATGTTCTCCTGATAGACCGCCCCCGCTTCGAGGGTGGCGGGGCCGCCCTCCGGGAAGCCGGTGTGGGTGGCGTTCCACCGGCCCCACGAGGTGAAGTCCGTCAGCTGGGCCCACACCTTCTCGGCCGATGCCTCGATGCGCGCCTGGGCGCTGACCTCGGCCATGGGGCCACCCCTTCCGTGGAGTTCCGCGACGCTCGGATCGCCTGGATCGCCCGGGTCGGGCGCTGTGGCCCGGGAGCCCCGGCGGTGTCGCGCAACGTAGCCCCGGCGCCGTCAACATTCAATACTGACGGACCGTCAGGAATATGGTGTGCTCCTCCGCGAGGAGGAGATCCGGCCGTCGATACCCAACTATGGTGGGAGGCCCACATGCTTCCCGGCGGGGATGCTCCGGACTCCGGGGACTGATGGGGTGAGAGCGTGCGAAAAAGTACCCCTGAGACCGGCACCACCCGCGACACCGGCCCCACCGGCCAGGTCGGCGCCGGATTCGAGGGCCGGCTCGGCGAGGAGCTGGCCGCGGTGGTCGCGGGGGCGCGCAGACGGGCGTTCCGCGATGGCGACCGGCAGGTCGACACGGCCCATCTGCTGCACACCCTGCTCGAGGCGGACCCCCGGGCGCGGGCCGCGATAGCCGGCGGCCCGCCGCAGGTCGCGCGGTTGCTCGGCTATCTGGCGCAGCGCGCCATCGGCTACGGCGTGCAGTGGAGCGGGTCGGTGGAGGACTCCGGTGCGGTGCCCCGGATGTGCCCCCGGGATGGTGACGGGGGCGACGGCAGGCTCGGCGGCGGGGCCCTGTCCGGCTGGTCGCCCGCCGCCGCGGCGGCCATGGGCGGAGCGATCGCCCGGGCCGGGGCCCGCGGCGCGTCCCGGGCCGAGGGGCCCGATCTCCTCGCCGCCCTCGCCGGCGACCCGGAGTGTCGCGCGGTGGAGGTGCTGCGACGGGCGGGCGTCGACGCGGAACTGCTGGTCGCGGCCCTGAACGGCGAGATGCGCCAGGAGTCAACGACATGACGGTCATGTCCTGAAGCTGACATGATGATCCGATGCACGACACTCAGGGGCAGGGTCCGGGACGGACGAGAAACGCGGGGCTGGGGCTCGCGCTCACGTCGGCACTCGCGTTCGGCGGGTCGGGGGTGGCGGCCAAACCGCTGATCGAGGCGGGTCTCGAACCGCTCCAGGCCACCTGGTTGCGGGTGGCGGGCGCCGCCTTGATCATGCTGCCGGTCGCCTGGAACCACCGCGCCCTGCCCGCCCGCCGCCCCGCGCTGCTGGTGGGGTTCGGCCTGCTGGCCGTCGCGGGGGTGCAGGCGTGCTACTTCGGCGCGATATCGCGGATCCCGGTCGGTGTCGCGCTCCTCGTCGAATATCTGGCCCCCGCCATGGTCCTCGGCTGGGTGCGGTTCGTTCAGCGGCGTCCGGTGAGCCGCGCTGCGGCGGTGGGGGTCGTGCTCGCGGTCGGCGGGCTGGCCTGTGTGGTCGAGGTGTGGTCGGGGCTGAGCTTCGACGCCGTCGGGCTGTTGCTCGCCCTGGCCGCTGCCTGCTGCCAGGTCGGCTACTTCGTCCTGGCCGACCACGGCGGCGACGGAGAGAACGCCGCCGATCCGCTGGGCGTCATCGCGCATGGGCTGCTCGTCGGCACGGTGGCGCTGACCGTGGTGGCGCGCCCCTGGAATCTGGACTGGTCGGTGCTGGCCGGCCGGGCCGATCTGGCCGGCGCGCGGGTGCCGGCCGTGCTGCTGCTCGGGTGGATCGTCCTGGTCGCGACGGTGGTCGCCTATCTCACCGGGGTCGTCTCGGTGCGCAGGCTGTCGCCGCAGGTGGCCGGGGTGGTCGCTTGTCTGGAGGCGGTCGTGGCCACGGTGCTGGCCTGGGTGCTGCTGGACGAACACCTGTCGCTGCCGCAGCTCGTGGGCGGCGGGGTGGTGCTGGCCGGCGCGTTCATCGCGCAGACCTCGGCGCCGAAGGCGGCCGTGGTGGCCGAGCCGGTGGCAGGGTCGGTGGCGGGGTCGGCGGCCGGATCGGCGCCGGCCGAAGCCGGTGACCGGCGGGCGGCCACCGGCCGGTCGGCGGACTCGGCGACCGCCTGCTGACCGGCCGGGCGTTCGCCGCGGGCGTGCCGGGTTCCGTCAGAGGCGGGTGAGGTAGTCGGGCACCGGCGTGTCGGCCGCCAGGTCGGCCGCGGGCACCGGCGCGCCGTAGGTCCGCGCAACCGGCAGCACCCCGCTCCAGTAGGGGAGCGCCAGGTCCTCGGGGTCGTCGTTCGGGCCACCGGTGCGGATCTTCGCGGAGACCTCGGCGAGGTCCAGACGGAGCACGGCGGTGGCGGCCAGCTCCTTGGCGTTGGCGGGCCGGGAGTCGGCCGCCCGGCCGGGCACCACATGGTCGACCAGGGCGTCGAGGGCCTCGGCGCGCTCGGTCTCGTCGGTCACCTGGCGGGCGGCGCCGTGCACCACCACCGAGCGGTAGTTGATGGAGTGGTGGAAGGCGGAGCGGGCCAGGACCAGCCCGTCGACATGGGTGACGGTCAGACACACCGGCATCCCCGGGTCCTGCGCGCCGCTCGCCATCCGCAGCGGGCGGGAGCCGGTCGAGCCGTGCACATACAGCCGCTCGCCCACCCGCGCGTACAGCGTTGGCAGGACAATAGGGGCGCCGTCGCGGATGAAGCCCAGATGGCAGAGGTAGCCCTCGTCGAGTATCGAGTGCACCACCTCGCGGTCGTACGAGGCGCGCTCGCGGGACCGGGTGGGCACCGTCCGGTCGGTCGGCTCGTAGGCGTCCGGGGCGGGGCTCGCGACGGTCATTTGCCCTCTCCTTTGAACTAGTGCAAAATAGGTTTTGTGCTAGGAGAGTATCGGATCGAAGGGCGTGGCGCAGCCGAGATCGCGGCGAGCGTGGAGCGTGCGGTGGGCGCCGGTGACCTGGAGCCCGGCCAACTTCTGCCCCCCATGCGCGAGTTGGCCGCGACGCTGGGCGTCAATCCCAATACCGTCGCCGCCGCCTATCGCTCGCTGCGCGACCGGGGAGTGATCGAGACCGCGGGCCGCAGGGGGAGCCGGGTGCGCTCGCGCCCCGCCACCACCCCCCGTGAGCAGATCCGCGTCGAACCCCCCGACGGCGTGCGCGACCTCGGGGACGGCAACCCCGACACCGCCCTGCTGCCGCCGCTCGGTGAGGCGCTCGCCGCGGCCGCCGCGCTGGGCGCCGAGCGCCCGGCGCTGTACGGCACGCCCGAGGTCTCCCCGGAACTCGCCCGACGGGCCCGCGCCGCCCTCGACGCGGACGGGGTGCCCGGCGGCCCCGTCGCCGTCACCTCCGGATCGCTGGACGCCGTCGAGCGGGTGCTCGCCGCCCACCTGCGGCCCGGCGACGCCGTCGCGGTCGAGGACCCGGGCTGGGGCAGCCTGCTCGACCTGATCCCCGCCCTCGGGCTGCGCGCCGTCCCCGTCGCGATCGACGACGACGGGCCGCTGCCCGGGCGGGTCGAGGAGGCGCTGCGGGACGGGGCGCGGGCGCTGATCGTCACCTGCCGGGCGCAGAACCCGACCGGCGCGGCGATCGGCGCCGTGCGCGCCCGCGAGCTGCGCGCGGTGCTGGGCCGCCATCCGCACACGCTGCTGATCGAGGACGACCATGGGCACGGCATCGTCGACCTGCCGCTCCACCCGCTGGCGGGCGGCACGGAGCACTGGGCGCTGGTCCGCTCCGTGGCCAAGGCGTACGGCCCCGATCTGCGGCTCGCCGTGCTGACCGGCGATGTCGTCACCCTGGACCGGCTGCGCGGCCGGCAGCGGCTGGGCCCCGGCTGGGTCAGCCATCTGCTCCAGGACGCGGTGGCGTGGCTGTGGCGCACCGGGGCGGTGGACCTCGCGGCGGTGGCCGCCTCGTACGGCGAGCGGCGCGACGCGCTGGTGCGGGCCCTGCGCGAGCGGGGGATCGCCGCCCATGGGCGCAGCGGGATGAACGTATGGGTGCCGGTGTCCGACGAGACCGGTGCCGTCGCCCGGCTGCTCCAGGCCGGGTGGGCGGTCGCGCCCGGGGCCCGGTTCAGGATCGCCTCGCCGCCGGGGGTGCGGTTGACCGTCTCCGCGCTGGGCGCGGACGACATCGGCCCCCTCGCGGACGCGTTCGCGGCGGCGACGGGGCCGATGTCGGCGGGGCGCTATGGCTGAGGCGGCGGGGCCTGGTCGCTCAGGCCCGAGGGGCCTTGGCGCGGGGCCGGGTCTGGGTCAGCGCCGCGCCCACGAGCACGATCAGCGCGCCGACCGGCGTGTTCCAGTCGAGGTGCTCGCCGAGGATCGCCACCCCCGCCGTGGTGGCGATGACCGGGACGAAGTACGTCACCATCATGGCGGTGGTCGGGCCGACCTCCTCGACCAGGCCGTACTGCACCAGGAAGGCGAAGCCGGTGCCGAGCGCGCCCAGCGCGATCACCGACAGCAGCGGCAGCACCGGGAAGGAGTCGGGGGCCGGGGCGAACAGCGGGGCGACGACCGCCAGCTGGGCCGTGCCCAGCAGCAACTGGGCGCCGGACATCGCCAGGTGGGAGTGGCCGGTGCCGGCCAGCGTGCGCCGGACGTACTGCCAGCCGACCGCGTAGCTGAGCGAGGCGGCCAGCGCCATCGCGGTGCCCGCCGGGTCCTGGCCGGAGAAGCCCTGCCACGCGCCGAGCACCACCAGCACCCCGGCGAAGCCGATGCCCAGGCCCGCGACGCGCCGCCGGGTCGGCCGGTCGTCGGAGGCGGCGACCACGGCGAGCAGCATGCCCCACAGCGGGGAGGACGCGTTGCAGATGCCGGCCAGGGTGGAGGGGATGGTCAGCTCGGCGTACGCGAACAGCGAGAAGGGGAGGGCGTTGAGGAAGAAGGCCGCCACGGCCAGATGGCCCCAGACCCGGGCGCCCCGCGGCAGCCGCTCCCGCTTCGCCACCAGGAACGCGACCAGGACGGCGGTGCCGAACACCATCCGCCCCAGCGTGACGTACAGGGGCGCGAACGCCTCGTTGCCGACCTTGATGAACAGGAAGCTGAAGCCCCAGATCAGGGAGAGCGCACCGAAGCGGATCCGCCAGTCCAGGCGCGGGCGGTCGGCGGTCGTGGTGGGGGTGGGGGCGAGAGCGGCCGGGGCGGCGGCCGTGTTGGCGCTGGTAGCGGTGGCGCGCGAGGCGGTCCCTGTGGTCATGGCCCCACCATGGCTCCTCCCGACCGCTTAGGACAAGCGAGAATTTCTGTGCCCTATCGCGTAGCATTGCTTATATGTTGAACCTGGACCGCCTCCGTACGCTGTACGCCGTGTCCCGCCACGGCTCCGTGAGCGGCGCCGCCGAAGGGCTGCACGTCACGACCTCGGCCGTCTCTCAGCAGCTGGCCAAACTGGAGCGCGAGACCGGGCAGCAGCTGCTCGCCAAGAACGGCCGCGGGGTGCGTCTCACCGACGCCGGACGGCTGCTCGCCGACCACGCCGCCCGCATCCTCTCCCAGGTCGAACTCGCCCAGGCCGACCTCGAGGCGCAGCGCGGCCAGGCGGTCGGCGAGCTGCTGATGGGCGCCTTCCCCACCGCCGTCCGCGGCATCTTCCCCGCCGCGCTGGGCAGGCTGCGCGTCGACCACCCCCAGCTGCGCCCCCGGCTCCAGGAGATGGAGCCCGACGAGTCGGTGCCCGCGGTGGTGCGCGGCGACATCGACCTGGCCGTCGTCCTGGACTGGTACAACAAGCCGCTGCCGATGCCCGACGGGCTGGTGAAGGCGCCACTGCTGGACGACCCCGTGGACCTGGCCATGCCCGTCGGCCACCGGCTGGCCGACCGGGACGCGGTGGATCCGGAGGAGTTCGCCGACGACGAGTGGATCTCCTGGCCCCAGGGAGGGTTCTGCTTCGACTGGCTGATGATCACCCTGCGCGGCAAGGGTCTGGAACCGCGGATCTGCCACACCGCGCGGGAGCACCACACCCAGCTCGCGCTCATCGCCGCCGGGCTCGGCGTCGCCGTGGTACCCCGGCTCGGCCGCGGCGCGGTGCCCGAGGGGGTGCGGGTGGTGCCGCTGCGCCAGCACACGATGCGGCGCCACGTCTACGCCATCTGGCGCGCGGACGCCGACCGCAGGCCCTCGATCCGGGCGGCGGTCGACGTCCTGCGGGCGGCGGGCGAGCGGACCGGCGGCTGAGCCGTGACCGCCCCCCGGACACGACCTAGGGGAGCTTGCGGAAGTCCCAGGAGCTGATCGTGTCGGGCGTCAGGCGCAGCCATGCGTGACGGCCGTCGTGCGGCATGGCGGACAGCCCGAAGTACTTGGCCGCGAACAGCCGCTCGGGCGTGTCGAGCTCGGGGCACGGCTCGCCGATGCGCGGCGCCTCGCCGACGATCGACACCCGGCCGGCCAGTTCGACGCCGCGCAGCTCCCCGTACTCGTGCCCGTCGTCGATCACCACGGCGACCCACGGGTCCCGCAGCAGCTGGGCCCAGCGGCGGCTGCGGGTGATGGAGTACAGCCACAGCGAGCCGCCGTCCCAGCCGAACCACAGCGGGCTGATGTGCGGCCGCCCCTCCGCGGACACCGTCGCCACCCGGCAGGTGCGCTGCTCGGTGAGGTAGGAGTCCAGCTCCGCCTGGGTCATCATGACGCGGCGGCCTCGTCGTTGAGTGATGGACATCGGTTCCCGCACCTCCCGGTGACTGATGTGTGTCGCACAGGATGAGGTCTCTTCCACAACACCGCAATGGCCACTAGCCTGCGCGGCCGGACCGGACCGGATCGGACCGCCGCCCGCAGGAGGCCACCATGCCCTCGCCCGCCCGCGAAACCCTGTCCGAGCTGCTGACCCCCGCGAGTTGTGCGCTGCTCACCGTGGAGTGCCAGCGCGGCGTGGTCGGCCCGCGCGGCGCCCTGCCCGAGCTGGCCGCCGCCGCCCGGGACTCGGGCGCGCTCGACACGGTCGCCCGCCTGGTGTCGGCGGCGCACGACACGCCCGTACAGGTCCTGCACGCGGTGGCCGAGCGGCGCCCCGACGGGCGCGGCTCGAACCGGAACGCGCGGCTGTTCCGGGCCGCCGGGCGGCTGCCGGTCCGGCAGCTGACCGGCAGCGACGCGGTACGGATCGCCGAGCCGATCCCGATCGCGCCCGAGGACCTGATCGTGCGGCGGCTGCACGGACTCTCGCCGCTCGCCGGGACGGACGTGGACGCGCTGCTGCGCAACCTGGGCTGCCGCACGCTCGTCATCACCGGCGTGTCGGCCAATGTGGCGATACCCAACGCCGTCTTCGACGCGGTCAACCTCGGCTATACGGCCGTGGTCCCCGTCGACGCCATCGCCGGGGTGCCCGTCGACTACACCCCGGCGATGGTCCGCAACACCCTCGCCCTCGTCGCCACCGTCACCACGGCCGAGGACGTCATCGCCTGCTGGCGCGGGTCCCGGCCGCGGTGAGCCGCACGGCGCCTCAGGCCATCGAGATGGTGTCGCCCTCCACCTTGATCTGCGCGGGGGGCAGCGGCTTGGTCGACGGGCCGCTCTTCACGCTGCCGTCGGCGATGTTGAACTTGCTGTTGTGGAACGGACAGTTGATGGTGCCGCCGGAGACGTCCCCGACCGGGTTTCCCGCGTGCGGGCACACGGAGGAGAACGCCTTGAACTCGCCGGCCTCGGGCTGGGTCACCACGACCTTGTGTTCCTTGAAGACCTTTCCGCCGCCCTCGGGGATGTCGGAGGTCTTCGCCAGCTCCATGCCGCCGCCCCCGCCGGTCTGGTCCGAGGAGCCGGATCCGCTGGTCTTCGACGAGTCCGCGGAGCTCGAGTCGCCGCCGCCGCACGCCGCGAGCGCGGCGGCCAGCCCGGCCGCGCCACACGCGGTGAGAACGGCGCGGCGGGTGGTGCCGCGCCCGGTGGTTGCCGGTTCCGCCATGGTGGTGCCTCCTGATGAGGGTACGTTTGCCAAGACCATACGTGCGCGGCGCCCGCAGCGTTCAGCCGTGGTGTCGAGCCGCCGCGTAAGGCGCTTGCGCACCTCAATAAGCTGGGCGAATGCTCCCTGAAGTCACCGCCACCCGGTATGTCACACCGCTGCGTGAGGGCGGATCGCTGCCCGGCATCGTCGAGGCCGACGACCTCGGCACGTACGTCATGAAGTTCATCGGCGCCGGGCAGGGCCGCAAGACCCTGGTCGCCGAGGTCATCTGCGGACAGCTGGGCCGCCGGCTCGGGCTCCGCGTCCCGGACCTGGTGCGGATCCAGCTGGACCCGGTGATCGGCCTGGGCGAGCCGGACGAGGAGGTCCAGGACCTGCTCAAGGCCAGCGGTGGGCTCAACCTCGGCATGGACTACCTCCCCGGCTCGCTCGGCTTCGACCCGCTGGCCTTCGGGGTGGGCCCCGAGGAGGCCGGGCACGTGGTGTGGTTCGACGCGCTGATCGGCAACGTCGACAGGTCCTGGCGCAACCCGAACATGCTGGTCTGGCACGGCCGGCTGTGGCTCATCGACCACGGCGCCACCATGATCTGGCACCACAGCTGGCGCGGCGCCGAGGCGGTGGCCGCCAAGCCGTACGACGCCTCCGACCACGTCCTGGCGTCCTTCGGCCCCGATCTCACGGCCGCCGCCGAGGCGCTGGCGCCGCGGATCACCGAGGAGCTGCTGACCGAGGTCGCGGCCGACGTCCCCGACGAGTGGCTGGTCGACGAGCCCGGCTTCGACGGCCCGGACGCGGTGCGCCGCCGGTATGTCGAACTGCTGCTGGAGCGCGCCGCTACGATCAGCGACCGGATCACCCTCGGCGAGCAGCGGCCGCCGGAGGGGGACAAGCCGTCCCGGGCCCCGGAGTGGCTGCGGATCTGGGTCGAGGGAAAGGCGTCGAAGTGAGCGGGCGGACAGACGGCCGCGAGGTCTTCGAGTACGCGCTGCTGCGCGTGGTTCCGAGGGTCGAGCGCGGCGAGCAGATCAACGCGGGCGTCGTGGTGTACTGCCGCGCCCAGTCCTTCGTGGCGGCCCGTACCCACCTGGACGAGGCCCGGCTGCTCGCGCTCGACCCCGACGCGGACGTGGCGGGCGTACGGGCGGCCCTCGCGGCCGTGGAGAACGTGTGCTGCGGCGGGGAGCGGGCCGGGCAGGCCGCGGTCGACGACGCGGGGCGCCGCTTCCGCTGGCTGGTCGCCCCGCGTTCCACGGTCGTCCAGCCGGGCCCGGTGCACACCGGCCTGACCAGTGACGCCGAGGCGGAGACCGGGCGCCTGCTGGAGCTGCTGGTGCGCTGACGCCCCTCAGTGGGTCGTTGACATGGCGTAGTGGGGCTTCTAGCGTCTCGTCTGCTGGAGAGACTAAGCGGTCGCTCATCGCCCTCGTCGTCCGGGCGGTGAGCCCCCACCGAGGCGAGGAGAACCCGCATGTCCACCACCGAGCAGCGCGTCGCCATCGTGACGGGCGCCGCCCGCGGCATCGGCGCGGCCACCGCCGTGCGCCTGGCGCGGGAGGGCCGCGCCGTCGCCGTGCTCGACCTTGACGAGGCGTCCTGCGCGGACACCGTGAAGAAGATCACCGAGGCGGGCGGCACGGCCATCGCCGTGGGCTGCGATGTGTCCGACGCGGCCCAGGTGGAAACCGCGGTCGGGCGTGTCGCCGAAGAGCTCGGCGCGCCGGTGATCCTTGTCAACAACGCGGGCGTGCTCCGCGACAACCTGCTGTTCAAGATGAGCGACAGCGACTGGGACACCGTCATCGGCGTCCATCTGCGGGGCGCCTTCCTGATGTCGCGCGCCTGCCAGAAGTACATGGTGGACGCGGCGTTCGGCCGGATCGTCAACCTCTCCAGCAGCTCGGCGCTCGGCAACCGCGGACAGGTCAACTACTCCGCCGCCAAGGCCGGGCTCCAGGGCTTCACCAAGACCCTGGCCATCGAACTCGGCAAGTTCGGCGTCACCGCCAACGCCGTGGCACCCGGCTTCATCGCCACCGACATGACCGCCGCCACGGCCGAGCGCGTCGGCATGGGCTTCGAGGACTTCCAGGAGGCCGCCGCGAGCCAGATCCCGGTGCGCCGGGTCGGACAGCCCGACGACATCGCCAACGCCATCGCCTTCTTCGCCGGTGACGCGGCCGGGTTCGTCTCCGGCCAGATCATGTACGTGGCCGGCGGCCCGCTCAACTGACGGGAGACACCGACCACATGACTGCGGGAACTTCCGACAGCGGCCGCGCCGCGCTCGTCACGGGCGCCAGCCGCGGCATCGGCTACGCCATCGCCGAGGCCCTGGTGGCACGCGGCGACCGGGTGTGTATCACCGGGCGCAACGAGGACGCCCTCAAGGAGGCCGTCGAGCGGCTCGGTGCCGACCGGGTGATCGGCGTGGCCGGCAAGGCCCATGACGAGGCGCACCAGGCGGTGGCCGTCGAGCGGGCGATGGAGGCCTTCGGGCGGCTGGACTTCCTCGTCAACAACGCCGGCACCAATCCGGTCTTCGGGCCGATCGCCGATCTCGACCTGGGCGTGCTGCGCAAGGTCTTCGAGACGAACGTCGTCTCGGCGCTCGGCCTCGCCCAGCGGGTCTGGAAGGCGTGGCAGAAGGACAACGGCGGGGCGATCGTCAACATAGCCTCGGTCGCCGGCCTGTCGACCTCGCCCTTCATAGCGGCGTACGGCGTGAGCAAGGCCGCCATGATCAACCTCACCGCGCAGCTCGCCCACGAGTTCGCGCCCGGGGTGCGGGTCAACGCCATCGCCCCGGCCGTGGTGAAGACCAAGTTCGCCGCGGCGCTGTACGAGGGGCGCGAGGAGGAGGCCGCCGCCGCGTACCCGCTGGGGCGCCTCGGCGTGCCCGAGGACATCGGCGGCGTGGCCGCGTTCCTCACCTCCGACCAGGCGGCCTGGATGACCGGGCAGACGCTCGTCGTCGACGGCGGCATATTCCTCAACGCCGGAGTCGGCTGAGGGCTTGCGTTGGCGCGCACTCCAAGGAGCACAGTCTCAGGTGTCGGATCCGACCGGGTCCGGCACCTGAGACTTCTGCTGACTTCTGTGTGAGGAGAGATGCGTACGATGCGCCATCTGACTCTGGCGGGCGGTACCGGGCCCGAGGTGAGCGCCCTGTGCCTGGGCATTCTCCCGTTCGGCAGCACCGTCGACGAGAAGACGTCCTTCGCGGTGCTCGACCGGTTCGCCGAGGCGGGCGGGACGTTCGTCGACACCGCCAACAACTACTCGATCTGGGCGCCGGGCGGCACGGGGAACGAGAGCGAGGAACTGCTCGGCCGCTGGCTGCGCAGCCGCGGCCGGCGGGAGACCACCGTCGTCGCCACCAAGGTCGGCGCCCGGCCCGACCCCGCGCGGGGGAGCGAGTGGCCGGCCAACTGGCAGGGGCTGGGCGCGGGCACGGTGCGCTCCGGCGTCGAGGACAGCCTGCGACGTCTTGGCACCGACCGCGTCGACCTGTACTACGCGCACATCGAGGACCGCACGGTGCCGATGGCGGAGACCGTCGGCGCGTTCGCCGAGCTCGTCGCGGAGGGCTCCGTCGGGGTCCTCGGATGCAGCAACCACGCCTCCTGGGCGGTGGCGACCGCCCGGCAGTACGCCGCCGACCACGGCCTGGCCCGCTACGCTTGCGTCCAGCAGCGCTACACCTACCTCCGACCGCGGCCCGGGGCCGACTTCGGCACCCAGGGCTTTGCGGGCATCGACCTCGTCGAGTACATCGGCACCCAGGAGGACATGACGCTGCTGGCGTACGGCTCGCTGATCCACGGCGCGTACACCCGCGACGACAAGCGCATCCTGGAGCAGTACGACCACCCGGGGACCGAGCGGCGGCTGAGCGCGCTGCGCGAGGTCGCCAAGGAGACCGGCGCGACCCCGAACCAGGTGGTGCTGGCCTGGCTCATCGGGGCCGAGAAGCCGGTGATCCCGGTGCTGGGGGTGAGCTCCGTGGCCCAGCTGGAGGAGGCGCTGGGCGCCGTCGACCTGGAACTCGACCCCGGGCTGCGGGCGAAGCTGGACGCCGCCTGAGCCGTTGTCGGTGGTCGCCGGTAGGTTCTGGGGCACGTCAAGAGAACGAACACCGGAGGTTGTTGACGTGACCCACATGCTGCCCGAGTCCTGGCGCGGCGTCCTCGGCGAGGAGCTGGACAAGCCCTACTTCAAGGAGCTCACCGAGTTCGTCGAGGAGGAGCGGGCCAGGGGTCCCGTCTACCCGCCGCGCGACGAGGTCTTCGCCGCGCTGGAGGCGACCCCGTACGACCAGGTCAAGGTGTTGGTCCTCGGGCAGGACCCGTACCACGGCGAGGGCCAGGGGCACGGGCTGTGCTTCTCCGTGCGCCCCGGCGTCAGGACCCCGCCGTCGCTGCGGAACATCTACAAGGAGATGCAGGCGGAGCTCGGCCACCCGATCCCGGACAACGGCTATCTGATGCCGTGGGCCCGGCAGGGCGTGCTGCTGCTCAACGCGGTGCTGACGGTCCGGGCCGGCGAGGCCAACTCCCACAAGAGCAAGGGGTGGGAGAAGTTCACCGACGCGGTGATCCGCGCAGTGGCCTCCCGCCCCGACCCGGCCGTCTTCGTGCTGTGGGGGAACTACGCGCAGAAGAAGCTGCCGCTGATCGACGAGGAGCGGCACGCCGTGGTCAAGGGCGCGCACCCCTCGCCGCTGTCGGCCAAGAAGTTCTTCGGCTCGCGCCCCTTCACCCAGATCGACGAGGCGGTCAAGGCGCAGGGGCACGCGCCCATCGACTGGCGGATCCCGAACCTGGGCGCCCAGGCCGGGTGACCGTCCGCACGGGATTCACGGCGTTCACGGCATTCACGGGATGACCGGCATCAGCCCAGGTCGTACTCGAAGCTGTACGGGGTGGTGGACTGGCCGGTCATGGCCACGAAGCCGCCCTTGCCGGTGAGCCCGGCCAGCTCGCCGGTGCCGGAGCCGGGCACCACCTCGAGCGAGCAGTGGATCTTGCCGTCCTCGCCGAAGGTGCCGTGCTGTACGAAGACGAAGCTGCCGGTGCGCCCGTCGAGGGTGCCGGTCACCAGCTCGTAGCCGGTGCAGACGCCCGTCTTGTCGGTGAAGTAGGTGATCGCGTACTCGCAGGTGGTGCGCTCCGCCTCCAAGGTCCCCGAGTAGCTGTTGGTGACCGTGGCGCGGGCCAGCTTCGTGCCGTCACCGGCCTCGCCGACGGTGTTCTCGTCCCAGTTGGCAAAGGCGAAGGTGCCGGTGGCGTGCGTGGTCATGCGGTGTCCTTCCAAGGGTTCCGGGGGCTCCGCGCGATCCGTGCCGCGCGGGCCGAGGAGTACGTTGCCCGCCGTACCTGACATCTTTTGTCAGGTACGGCGGCACAATGGGAGCCATGCGCGCCGACCGCCTGCTCTCACTGCTCCTGCTGCTCCAGAACCGGGGCCGGATGACCGCGCCGGAGCTTGCCGCGGAGCTGGAGGTGTCGGTCCGTACGGTCTACCGGGACATCGACGCGCTCGGCGCGTCCGGCATCCCGGTCTACGCCGACCGCGGCCCGGCCGGCGGCTACCGGCTGCTCGACGGCTACCGCACCCGGCTGACCGGGCTCACCGGCGACGAGGCCGACTCCCTCTCCCTGGCCGGGATGCCCGGCCCGGCCACCCAGCTGGGCCTGGGCGCCGACCTGGCCACCGCCCAGCTCAAACTGCGGGCCGCGCTCCCGGCAGAGCTGGGGGAGCGGTCCCGGCGCATCCAGGAGCGCTTCCACCTGGACGCGCCCGGCTGGTTCCGCGACGCCGAGGAGGTGCCCCACCTCGGCGCGGTCGCCGAGGCGGTGTGGCGGCCGAGCGTGCTGCGCGTGCACTACCGCCGCTGGCGCGGCGAGGTGCGGCGGGACCTCCATCCGCTGGGCCTCGTCCTCAAGGGCGGCATCTGGTACCTGGTGGCACGCGTGGAGAGCGCAGAGGGGGCGGAGGGCGTCCGCACCTATCGCGTGTCACGGATGCTGGCCGCCGAGGTCCTGGAGGAGACCTTCGAGCGGCCCACCGGGTTCGACCTGGCCGCCTACTGGGAGGAGTCGTCCCGGCGGCTGGAGGAGATGCGCTTCCAGGGTGAGGCGGAACTGCTGCTCACCCCGCGCGGACTGCGGCTGCTTCCGATGAGGTTCGGCGCGGCCGGAGAGGCCGCGGCCGCCGCCGCGGGCCCGCCCGACGCGGACGGCCGGGTGCGGGTGGTGCTGCCCGTGGAGTCGCTGCCCGTCGCGACCCACGACGTGCTGTGGCTGGGCGCGGAGGCCGATGTACTCGGCCCGCCCGAGCTGCGCGAGGCGGTCGCCCGCACCGTCACCGAACTGGCCCAGCGCTACGCCCCGTCGGGCTGAGCGCCCGAGCGCGCTGCCCTCGATCGGCGCCGGCCATGGTTAGTTTCGAGGGGAGGGTCGGAACGGCGGGAGGCCGCGATGGCGGGAGCACGGCGCGAGGCGCCCGAGGACGACGCGGTGCCGACCAGGATCGGCCAGGCCGTGATGCTGCACCGCGGCGGCGACCGGGAGGAGGCGCGCAACCGCCTGGCCGAGCTGTGGCGAGAACTCCACGACGGTGGGGTCGGCGGCGACCCCTTCCACCGCTGCGCACTCGCCCACTACATCGCCGACACCCAGGACGACCCGGCCGACGAGCTGATGTGGGACCTGCTGGCGCTCGCCGCGGCCGACCGGATCGCCGGCGCGGACGGCCGCCCCACCGCCACGCGGGTGCGCGCCTTCTACCCCAGCCTTCACCTCAACCTCGCGGCCGACTACGCCAAGCTCGGCCGGCGGGAGGCGGCCCGCGGACAGCTCGCCCTGGCGCGGGCCAGCGCCCGGGGGGCCGGTGACGGCCCGTACGGCGTCGGCGTGCGCGCCGCCATCCACCGGCTCGCGCTGCGGCTGGGCGGGTGAGGACGGGCGCAGCGCACAGCTACGGGTCGTCAAGGACGCGTCGGAGAACCGGAGCCCCGACGGCGCCTGAGCGCGCCCGCGCCCTCCACCGCGCCGAAGCCCGCGAGCGCGCCCAGCGAGCCGTACACGATCCACGGTCCGGTGTGCACATACGGGCTGGTGCCCCGGGCCAGCGGCACCTCGTAGACCATGGCCGCGCTGGTGTCGGTGCCCATCCGGCCGCCCACCGGCTCGCCGCGCGGCCCGAAGACCGCGCTCACCCCGGACAGGGTCGCGTGCACCATCGGCCGCCAGGTCTCCGCGGAGCGCAGCGCGGCCAGCGAGGCGTGCTGCGCGGGCGCCCAGCTGTGCTGGAAGGTGGAGGTCGCGGACTGCACGACCAGCACCTGCGCCCCGTCCCGCGCCAGATTGCGGCTCATGTCGGGGAACGCCGACTCGAAGCAGACCAGCGGCCCGATCCGCAGCCCGTCCGGGAGCCGCATCACCACCTGCTCCATGCCCCGCCTGCGGTCCTCGGGCGCCGCCTTGCCCACCGAGGTGACCCAGCCCAGCACCGAACGGGCCGGGATGTACTCGCCGAACGGCACCAGCCGCATCTTGTCGTACCGCTGATTGGTGGGGCCGTGCGGCCCTATCAGCACCGAGCTCTTGTAGATCCCCGGCTGGTCGCTGCGCCGCGCGTCCACGTTGACCAGCAGGTCGGCGCCGACCTTCCGGGACAGCGCGGCCAGCCGCCGGCTCAGGTCCGGGCGCGCGGCCAGGTCCTGGCCCACGCTGCTCTCGCCCCAGACGACGAGGTCGAGGTGGCGGCCCGCCAGCCGCCGGGTCAGCTGCTCGCTGCGGTCGAAGCGCGGCCCGGGGACGTTGATCACCCCCGGCTGCACCACGGCGATCCGCACCGTGCCGGCCGGCCTGGGCACCGGCGCCCAGCTCCACACCCCGGCGGCCACCGCGGCGCACGCCGTGAGCCCGGCCAGCGCCACCCGGCGCGCCCCGGCCACCGCGACCAGCAGCGCGAACGAGACGTTGACCAGCACGATCAGGAAGCTGAGCAGCCACACCCCGCCCACCGAGGCCAGCCGCAGCGCCGGCGGCACCTGCCACTGGCTGGCGCCGAGCAGACCCCACGGCCCGCCCAGGTACTGCCAGGACCGCACCAGCTCCGCCAGCAGCCACGCCGCGGGCAGCAGCACCAGGGCCGCGGCCGCCCGGCCCGGACCCGGCCGACCGTGCAGCAGCCGGTACGTCAGCCAGCCCCAGGGCAGCCACAACAGCCCGAGCAGCGCCGCGAGCACCACGATGAACACATGCAGGCTCGGCATCAGCCAGTGGTGCACCGCGAGCAGGAAGCCCGTCCCGCCCAGCCAGCCGTCCAGGGCCGCCCGCCGACCGGTGGGGGCCGAGCGGGCCAGCAGGATCCACGGCACCAGGGCCCCGTACGCCAGCCACCACAGCGACGGCTCGGGGAACGCCAGCGCGGGCAGCGCCCCCGCGAGCAGCAGCACGGCGCCGCGGATCCACCGGGAGGCGAGCCCGGAGCGCCACCGGCACTGCGACCGGCTTCGCCACCGGCCGCCGCGGCCGGACGACTTCCGCACGCCGTCCCCCCTCCCGGTGTCCGACCCGCCAGGGCCCGAGGCCCAGTGTGGGACAGGGACACGATCAGGAACAGGGCGCGGGTGCGCCGGGGTGCGCCTCATGACGGAGCCGGAAGGTCCTGCTCGGCCCAGATGAGCTTGCCGCCCTCGGTGTAGCGGGTGCCCCAGCGGCGGGTCAGCTGGGCGACGAGGAACAGCCCGCGGCCGCCCTCGTCGGTGGTGCGGGCGTGGCGCAGCCGCGGCGAGGTGTTGCTGGCGTCGGCGACCTCGCAGATCAGCACGTCGTGCCGGATCAGGCGCAGCCGGATGGGGCCGGTGCCGTGGCGGATGGCGTTGGTGACCAGCTCGCTGACGATCAGCTCCGTGGTGGGCATCAGCTCCTCCAGCCCCCACCCGGCGAGCTGGCGGACCGCCAGGGAGCGCGCGCTGGCGACCACGGCCGGGTCGGTGGGCAGGTCCCAGGAGGCGACATGGCCGGGGCGCAGCGAGTGCGTACGGGCCAGCAGCAGGGCGACGTCGTCGGACGGCGGGCGGGTCAGCAGGGCGTCGACCACCGTGGAGCAGAGGTCCTCCAGGGGCAGCCCGGGCTGGGCGAGCGCGTTGCTCAGGCGGGCCAGGCCAACATCGATGTCCTGGTCGCAGGTCTCGATCAGGCCGTCGGTGTAGAGGGCGATCAGACTGCCCTCGGGCAGCTCCAGCTCCGCGGACTCGAAGGGCAGCGACCCCAGGCCCAGCGGCGGCCCGGCGGGCAGGCTGAGGAAGGTGACCTCGCCGTCCGGGGCGACGACCGCGGGCGCCGGGTGCCCGGCCCGGGCCATGGTGCACCGCCGGGTGACCGGGTCGTAGATCGCGTACAGGAAGGTGGCGCCCAGCAGCGCGGCGGCGATGTTCTCCTCGCCCACCCGTTCCTCGCCGAGCCGCATGATCAGGTCGTCGAGGTGGGCCAGCAGCTCCTCGGGCGGCAGATCCATGTCCGCGAGCGTGTGCACCGCGGTACGCAGCCGGCCCATGCTGGCCGCGGCGTTGATGCCGTGGCCGACCACATCGCCGATGGCCAGGGCCACCCGGGCCCCGGACAGCGGGATCACATCGAACCAGTCGCCGCCCACGCCGTTGCGGATGTCGGTCGGCAGATAGCGCGACGCCACTTCCAGGACCGGGCTGTCGGGCAGGTTGTGCGGCATCAGGCTCCGCTGGAGGGCCAGGGCCGCGGTGTGCTCGCGGGTGTAGCGGCGGGCGTTGTCCACGCACAGCGCGGCCCGCGCGACCAGCTCCTCGGCCAGCAGCAGGTCGTCCTCCTCGAACGGGTCCGGGTGGCGGGAGCGGACGAACGACGCCACGCCCAGGATGGTGCCGCGCGCGCGGATCGGCACGACCATCAGGGAGCGCATCCCGAACTCGCGGACCTTCCGGGCCCGGTCCGGGTCGTCGCCGGTCCACGCGGTGACGGCGACGTCCATCACCGGGTCCAGCAGGGCCCGTCCGGAGAAGAAGCAGGACGCGAAGGGCGAGTCGGGGGAGATGGTGACGGGCTCCCCGGGCGCGGCGACGGACTCGGGGGTGCCCTCGTGGATGGAGGTCTGTCCGGCCCGCCGGAACGCGGGAAGCGTCCGCTGCGCCGGGGGCACCGGCTCCTCGCCGCGCACCACCGACTCCAGCAGGTCGACGGTCACGAAGTCGGCCAGCCGCGGCACCGCGAAGTCGGCCACCTCCTGGGAGGTCCGCATGACGTCCAGGGTGCTGCCGATGTGCGCCCCGGCCTCGTTCAGCAGCGCCAGGCGCTCGCGCGCCCGCCACCGGTCGGTCACGTCCATGCCCATGTAGCACACGCCCACCGGGTGGCCGTCGGAGTTGTCGAGCCGGAAGAACGAGGTCGAGTACGCGTGCTCGCGATACGGATCGGCCATGGTCCAGCCCCGGTACTCGTAGTCGATCACCGGCTTGCCGGTCTCCAGCACCTTGCGCATCTGCCGTTCGAGCGCGTCCGTGTCCAGGCCGGGCAGGGACTCCGCCATCCGGCGGCCCAGCCGCTGATCGCGCGGCACCCCGCCGTAGCGCTCCAGCATGTCGTTCATCCATACGTACCGCAGGTCCGGGCTGAGGACGGCCATGCCGATCGGCGAGCGGACGAGAAACGCCTCCAGCAGCGATCCGCTCAGCGCCCATGAGGGGATCTTGGACAGATCGATCGCGGAGACCAGCCAGCACCCGCTGCCGCTCCACTCGGACGTCCCGGAGAGCCCTTCGATCCCCGAGACCCGCAGGCCGACCTCGACCGGGTGCCCCGAGCGGTGCCGCAGCGTCACCAGACCGCCCCAACTGCCCTGGTCGCGGCACTGCTCCACGATGCTCAGCGCGTTCTGTGCATCCTCGGGCGCCGCCATCAGCTTCGCGGCAGGCTCGTTCAGCACCTCGGCCGCCGGGTAGCCGAGGAGGCGCTCCGTGGCGGCGGTCCACCCGACTACGGTGCCCGCCGCGTCGACCACCGCGGTCGCCGCGTCGGCCATGTCGAACGGGACGTGCGCTTCGGTTGGAACGATTCCCTCGGGGCTGGTCATCGCCCGTCCCATCTGCGGAGAGATTTCCCTTAATACTATGACTCCTGTGCCTCGCCGGTGGTGAGCCTGGCGACGATCAGAGCGAGCAGGATGATGCCGCCGTAGATCGCCTCAATCCAGAACGACGACACCTGGGCGAGGGTGAGCAGGTTCTCCAGCATCCCCAGCAGCAGCGTGCCCAGCAGGGCGCCGAGCAGGGAGCCGCGGCCGCCCCGGAGGCTGATCCCGCCGATCACCGCGGCCGCGAAGACGGTGAAGATCATGCCGCTGCCCTGGTTGGCGTCGACCGCGCCGACCCGTCCGGCGATGACCAGTCCCGCGACGGCCGACAGCGCCCCGCCGACCACCAGCACCGACCAGCCCACCCGCGCCACGCGGATGCCCGCCGCGCGGGCGGCCGGGGCGTTGCCGCCGACCGCGTACACCGCGCGGCCGAAGCGGTGGTAGCGCAGGCAGAATCCGGCCACGGCGAAGCACCCGGCGCTCACCCAGACACAGAGCGGCAGGCCCAGCCAGTTCTCGGAGCCCAGAGCGAAGAACGCGGGCGGGGCGTCGAACAGCGTCTTGCCCGAGACCACGCCGATCAGGACCCCGCGCAGCACGATGTTCATGGCGAGCGTGACGATGAAGCCGTTGAGCCCGAGCCCCACGATCAGGGCGGCGTTGACCGCGCCGACCACCGCCCCGGCCACGGGGATGATCAGCAGACCCAGCCACGTCGGCCAGCGGGTGCCGAAGCCGCCGGAGGCGGCGGGGATCACGACCAGGAAGCCGAGCGCGGGCGCCAGGCCCGCGATGGACTCCAGGGACAGATCCATCCGGCCGCTGATCAGGATCATCGCCTCGGCGAGCACCAGCAGCCCGAGCGCCGAGGAGGCGCCCAGGATGTTGATCAGGTTCTCCCGCTCCAGGAAGGTGTCGTTGGTCAGCGCGCCGATCACCAGCAGCAGCACCACCGCGGGCAGCAGCGCGAGGTCGCGGACCCGGAACAGCGCGGCGCGGCGGGCCGGGCCGGGTGGGGAAGCGGCCGGTCCGGGCTGTGAAGCGGCCGGGTCACCCATGGCCGGCCGTCACCCCCTCGACGGCGGCGAGCAGTTCACCGTCCCGCCAGCCCGCCGGGTACTCGGCCGAGACGAAGCCGTTGAACATGACCAGGACGCGGTCGCAGACGCGCAGGTCCTCGAGCTGGTCGGAGACGATCAGCACCGCACGCCCCTCGGCCCCGGCCCGGAGCGCCGCCGTCAGCAGGGTGCGCTCGGCCCGTACGTCCACCCCGGCCGTCGGGTCGATGAGCACCAGCACCCTGGGGTCGGTGGCCAGGGCGCGCGCCAGGACCACCTTCTGCTGATTGCCGCCGGACAGCGCGCCGATCGGCTGGGCGGGCCCCCGGGTGCCGATGCCGAGGCCTGCGATCGCCCGCCGGGCCACGGCGTCCCGCGCCCCGGACCTGATCAGGCCCAGCGGGCCGAGCCGTCCGCCGATCGGCAGGGTGATGTTCTCGGCCACCGACAGCTGCGGGACCAGCCCCTCGTGATGCCGGTCGCGCGGCAGACAGCCGACCCCGGCGGCCAGGGCCGCGGGCACGCTCCCGGTGCGCAGCGGGCGGCCGAAGATCCAAACGCGGCCGCCGGAGGTCCGGTGCAGACCGGCCACCGCGGCCCCCAGCTGATGGCTGCCGGAGCCGGCCAGCCCGGCCAGGCCCACCACCTCACCGGCCCCGACGGTCAGGGAGACGTCGTGGAAGCTCGGACTGCTGAGGTGGTCCAGGCGTACGGCGGCGGGGGCGGGCTGTGTGGGCCGCGGTGGTGCGGTGTGGGGGACCGGCAGACCGCCGCGCTCGCCCGTCATCGCCTCGATCAGCTTTCCCGGGGACATCGCGCCGACCGGCGCGGTGACGATCCGGCGGGCGTCGCGGAGGACGGTGACGGCCTGGCAGACCTCGTACACCTCCCGCAGGTGGTGGGAGATGTAGAGGAAGGTGACCCCGGCCTCCTGGAGCCGCCGCATATGGGCGAAGAGCCGGCCGGTCGCCCGGCTGTCCAGCTGGGCCGTCGGCTCGTCCAGGACGATGAAGCGGGTGCCGAGCGAGAGCGCACGCGCGATCTCCACCAGCTTGGTCTCCTCGACGCTCAGCCCGCCGGCCCGGGCTGTCTCGTCCACCGGCACGCCCCACTCGTCCAGGAGCGCTCGGGCCTCCCGCCGCATCCGCCGCCGGCTGATCATCCGGGCGCGCGGGGTGACCGGCTGACGCCCCAGGAACAGGTTCTCCGCCACCGACAGCTCGCCGATGGTCGTCGACCGCTGGTAGACGCAGGCCACCCGGCGGCGCCAGGCCGCCCGGTCGGCGACGGCGGGCGCGGGCTCGCCGTCGTAGCGCACGGTGCCGCGCTCCGGCCTCGTCAGCCCGGTGAGGACCGACACCAGCGTCGACTTGCCCGCCCCGTTCCGGCCGACCAGGGCGTGCGACTCGCCTCCCGCGACGGCGATCCCCGCGTCCAGCAGGGCCACCGTGGGCCCGTACCGCTTGGTGATCCCGAGGGCCTCGACGAGCGGCGGCCGGGCGGTGTTCATCGGCGGTTGCCCCACAGCGCCGGGTCGTCGACGTTGTGCCGGGTCACCAGCGGCGCGGGGAGCTGGTCCTGGAGGATGCCCCCGGGCAGCTCGACGACGGTGCTGCCGTGGTCGGTGCGGCCGGTGTGGAAGGTCTTTCCGGCCATCGCCCGCTTGATGTAGTACATGGCGTACTTCGCGTACAGGTCGGCGGGCTGGGAGACGGTGGCGTCGATGAAACCCCGGCGGATCGCGGTCAGCTCCTGCGGGATGCCGTCGTTCGACACGATGGTGATGTGGCGGGGGCTGCCCGCGCGGACCAGCGCGTTGTGGCGCTGGAGGGTCCGCAGGGTGGGCGCCAGATACACCCCGCCGGCCTGGAGATAGATGCCCTTGATGCCGGGGTTGGCGGTGTACAGGGCCTCAAGGCCGGCCGCGGCCTTGTCCGCCTGCCACCGGGCGGGGATGTTCAGCACCTTGATCGCCGGGTAGTGCCGCGCCATGCACCCGGAGAAGGAGGACGTGCGGTCCCGGCCGTTGACCGAGGCCAGATCGCCCTGGATCTGCACCACCTTGCCGGTCTTCACGGCCCGGCCGAGGACCTGGCAGGCCTTGCGGCCGTACGCCCGGTTGTCGGCCCTGACCACCATCGCCACCTTGCCGCTCCGCGGGGCCACGTCGACCGCGACCACCGGGACGTGTGCGCGCTGGGCGGCCCGCAGGCCCGGGACGATGGCGGCGGAGTCGATGGGCGAGACGACCAGGCCCTTGACGCCCTCGGACAGCAGCGTCTGGACGTCGGTGATCTGTTGGCCCGCGTCGCCGTTGGAGTTCACGGTGGGGAGCACACGGACGCCCTGGGCCGCGGCCTGCCGGGGGATGTCCTGGTTGTACGCCTGCCAGAACGGCGAGGTCAGGAACGGGACGACCACACCGACCCGGCCGCCGCCCCGACCACCGGCCGGCCGCCCGCCACAGCCCGCGGCGGCCGGCCCCAGGGCCAGGGCGAGGACCGTGGCGACGGCGGCCGCGCGGTGACGCGTGGCGCTCATGCCGTTCTCCAGATCGCGCCGTCCGGGTAGGCGTACGCGCGCAGCGACTCGGGCCGCAGGGTGGAGCTGAACCCGGGGACGGAGGGGGCCGTGTACCGCCCCCGGGCGATCACCGCGGGATCGGTGAAGTGCTCGTGCAAATGGTCGACGTATTCGACGGTCCGGTCCGCGAGCCTGCCGGAGACCGCCACATAGTCGAAGGCGGCCAGGTGACGCACCAGCTCACAGAGCCCGACGCCGCCCGCGTGCGGGCACACCGGAACCCCGAAATCCGCGGCGAGCAGCAGGATCGACAGCAGTTCCGGGATCCCGCCGACGCGGCAGGCGTCCAGCTGGACGACGTCCAGGGCCTGCGCCTGAAGGAGCTGTTTGAAGACCACCCGGTTGGCCGTGTGCTCACCCGCGGCAACCTTCACAGGTGCAACGGCGCGCCGGATCGCGGCGAGGCCCAGGATCTCGTCGGGGGAGGTGGGCTCCTCGATCCAGTACGGGTCGAACCCGGCCAGCGCGCGGGTCCACTCGACCGCCTCGCCCAGCTCCCACCGCTGATTGGCGTCCAGGGCGATCCGCACCCCGGGGCCGACCGCCTCGCGGGCGATCCGGCAGCGCCGGATGTCGTCCTCCAGATCGGCCCCGACCTTCAGCTTGATCTGGGTGAAGCCGTCGGCGACGGCCCGGCGGGCGGCTGAGGCGACGTGGGCGTCGGAGTTGCCGAGCCAGCCGGGGGAGGAGGCGTAGGCCGGATAGCCCTCGGCGCGCAGCCGGGCCTCGCGCTCCGCCCTGCCGGGCTCCGCGCGGCGCAGGATCAGCAGCGCCTCGTCGGGGGGCAGCGCGTCGGCGAGGTAGCGGAGGTCCGCGACGGCCACCAGCTCCTCGGGGGTGAGGTCGGCCAGCAGCTTCCACAGCGGCTTCCCCCGCCGCTTGGCGTACAGGTCCCACAGGGCGTTCACCACGGCGCCGAGGGCCATGTGGGTGACGCCCTTCTCCGGGCCCAGCCAGCGCAGCTGGCTGTCGCCCGCCAGTGCGCGGTAGCGGGCGTCCAGGCCGGCCGGGGTTTCGTCGAGCTCCGTCCCGGCCAGGTGGGGGCGCAGGGCGTCGATCGCCGCGACCGCCACTTCGTTGCCCCGGCCGATGGTGAAGCAGAGGCCGTGGCCCTCCAGCCCGTCCGGGGCGTCGGTGCGGATGGTCACATAGGCGGCCGAGTAGTCGGGGTCGGGGTTCATGGCGTCCGAGCCCCAGCCCCACCGCGAGGTGGGGAAACGGATGTCGTGCGTGTCGACGGCCGTGATACGCGCCTTCGTCAGCTGCTGCGTCATGGCTGATCACGCACCTGTCGCTCGTGCCCTCGGCCGGAGCCTCCCGGGCGGCGGGGATCGCGCCAAGAAACTCCACATAGAGCATAAGCCGGACAAAAGGCACATTCCGTGGAGTCGGGTGCTCTTTGTTGCGGAACTATTGACAACGCTTCCGTGGCCAGCCGAATATCTGCCCGTGAACTTGTCAGACAGCCAGACAGGCCAGGTCCCGGCAGCCCCGTCAGTCCCTCGCCGTGTGAGCGCCATGGAAGCGGTGCTCGCGCACCTTCGCCGCGCCATTGAGCAGGGTGAATACGCGGTCGGGGACAAGCTTCCGTCCGAGGCGGAACTCTGCCGCCGGCTGGAGGTGAGCCGACCGGTGCTCCGGGAGGCGCTCCGGGCCCTTCAGACGATGGGGCTCACCGCCTCGCGTACCGGCAAGGGTACGTTCGTCATCTCGAACGGCCCGGTGGAGGACCCCACCTTCGGCGACTACACGGCGAGCGACCTGCTCGAGGTGCGTCGGCACATCGAGATCCCGGTCGCCGGGTACGCGGCCGTCCGCCGCACCGCCGAGGACCTGGACCACCTGAGCCATCTGCTGGAGCGGATGGAGCGGGAGACCGACACCACCGCCTGGGTGGCGATGGACACACTTTTCCATCTGACCATTGCCCAGGCAGCCCGGAATCCTGTATTCCGCAAGGTGATCGAGGAGATCCGCGACGCCCTGGCACGGCAGTCCGCGTTCCTCAACGAGCTCGGTGGCCGGCGGGAGCAGGCGAACCGGGAACACCGGGCGATCGTCGAGGCGCTGTCCGACGGTTCGGAGCCCGACGCGACGGCGGCGATGTCACATCACCTCCAGCGTGTCGAAACAACCCTCACCTCCATCGTGCGACCAGGCCCCGAGGCCGGGCGCGCGACAGGAGTCATGCAATCCCCAATGGAAGGCCAGCAGGAGTGAGCGAGCAGTCCCTCCGGCAGGATGAACGCCGTCAAGAGCCCCACCCGAAGACGCAGTCCCCCGCGCATGTCGACGCGGGGGACGCCGGGTACAGCAAGTCCCTCAAGGCCCGGCACGTCAACATGATCGCCATCGGTGGCGCCATCGGCACCGGGCTCTTCCTCGGAGCCGGAGGCCGGCTCCACAACGCCGGACCCTCGCTGTTCATCGCCTACGCGGTCTGCGGCGTCTTCGCCTTCCTGGTGGTGCGGGCCCTGGGCGAGCTGGTGCTGCACCGCCCCTCCTCGGGCGCCTTCGTCTCGTACGCCCGTGAGTTCCTCGGCGAGAAGGGTGCCTTCGTCGCCGGCTGGATGTACTTCCTGAACTGGGCCACCACCGGTATCGCCGACATCACGGCGGTCGCGACCTACACCCACTACTGGGGCATGTTCACCGACATCCCGCAGTGGGTGATCGCCCTGATCGCGCTCGCCGTCGTGCTGGCGGTGAACCTCATCTCGGTCAAGTTCTTCGGCGAGATGGAGTTCTGGTTCGCGATCATCAAGGTCGGCGCGCTCGTCACCTTCATGGCGATCGGCATCTTCCTGCTGGTCACCCGCCACCCGATCGACGGCAACACCCCCGGCCCCGGGATGATCTTCGACCACGGTGGCGTCTTCCCGCACGGGGTGCTCCCGATGCTCCTGGTCGTCCAGGGTGTCGTCTTCGCCTACGCGTCCGTGGAGCTGGTCGGCGTGGCGGCGGGGGAGACCGAGAACCCCGAGAAGATCATGCCCAAGGCGATCAACTCCATCATGTGGCGCGTCGCCCTCTTCTACGTCGGCTCCGTGGTGCTGCTCTCCATGCTGATGCCGTACACCTCCTACGCGGACGGCCAGAGCCCGTTCGTGACCGTGCTGTCCAACATCGGCGTGCCCTCGGCGGGCGCGGTGATGAACCTGGTCGTGCTCACCGCCGCGATGTCCAGCCTCAACTCCGGGCTCTACTCCACCGGCCGCATCCTGCGCTCGATGGCCAAGTCCGGCTCCGCGCCCAGGTTCACCGGCGTCATGAGCCGCACCCACGTCCCCTACGGCGGGATCCTGCTCACCGCCTTCTTCTGTGTGCTGGGCGTCGTCCTGAACTACGCGGCGCCGAGCAAGGCCTTCGAGATCGTGCTCAACTTCGCGGCGATCGGCATCCTCTCCACCTGGGCCATGATCATGCTGTGCCACCTGGTCTTCTGGCGGAAGGCCAAGGCCGGTCTGGTCCGGCGACCCGGCTACCGGCTCCCCGGATCGCCGTTCACCGAGATCATCACCATCGCCTTCCTCACCTCCGTCCTGGTCCTGATGTGGGCCGACGGCGGACCCAGCCGGCTGACCGTCATGGCGCTCCCCGCGATCGTGCTGGCGCTGGTCCTCGGCTGGTTCGGCGTACGCGGCCGGGTGAACGGCCGGCGATGACCGCGACCGACCGCGACAACACCCCCACCACCCTGAACACCTCTCCGGACGCCTTCCCCTTGAACACCTCCTCCGTGAACACCTCCCCCCACACGTATCCCGACGGCCACCGTCCGCTGCCCGCCGAGGCGCCCGAGATCCGCGAGCCGCGCCATGTGCCGCTCGTCCAGGTGATACGCGGCGGGCTCATCGAAGGCGTCCACCACGGGTCGGCCGTGGTGCTGGCCGCCGACGGCCAGGTGCTCCTCCAGGCCGGCGACCCCGACGTCGCGTTCTACCCCCGCTCGGCACTCAAGCCCGTCCAGGCCGTCGCCCTGGTGCGCGCCGGGCTGCCGCTGGACGGCGAGCTGCTGGCGCTTACCGCGGCCAGCCACTCCGGCCAGCAGCGCCACCTGGCCGGGGCCCGGCGCATCCTCGCGCACGGCCCGATCTCCGAGGACCTGCTGCGCAACGTCCCCGACCTGCCCTACGGCGCCCCCGAGCGCGAGGCGTGGCTGCGCGCCGGGCACGGCCCCTCCCGGCTCGCCCAGAACTGCTCGGGCAAGCACGCCGCGATGCTGCTCACCGCCCAGCTGCGCGGCTGGCCCCTGGAGGGCTATCTCGACCCGGCGCACCCGCTCCAGCAGCTGATCGCCGAGACCGTCGAGGACCTGACCGGCCGGCGCGTCGCCCAGGTGACGGTCGACGGATGCGGCGCCCCGCTGTTCGCCGTCTCGCCGCGCGGGCTGGCCCGCGCCCTCGCGCGGATCGCCGCCGCCCCGGCGGACACCCCCGAGGGCCGGGTCGCGGCCGCCATGCGCGAGCACCCCGAGATGGTCGCCGGGACCGGGCGGGACGTCGCCCGGCTGATGCGCGCGGTGCCCGGCCTCGTGGCCAAGGACGGCTTCGAGGGCGTCCAGGTGGCCGCGCTGCCCGACGGGCGGGCGCTCGCCGTGAAGATCGCCGACGGGGCGGACCGCGCCCGGATGCCGGTGACCGCCGCCGCCCTCGCCCACCTGGGCGTCGACCCCGGGCTGCTCGCCGAGTTCGCCGAGGCCCCGGTGCTCGGCGGCGGCCGGCCCGTCGGTAGCCTGCGCGCGGTGGACTTGCTCCGCCCCACGTCACCCCCCACCCTCAACCCTCACCCCGCCTCACCAAGGGACACCGCACACCGATGACTGCCACCGGCTTTCGCCGAGAACACGACCTCCTGGGCGACCGTGACGTGCCGGCCGACGCGTACTGGGGCATCCACACCCTGCGCGCCACCGAGAACTTCCCCATCACCGGCACCACCATCGCGGCCTACCCGCACCTGATCGGCGCGCTGGCCGCCGTCAAGGAGGCCGCGGCCCGGGCCAACCAGGACCTCGGGCTGCTCGAGGCGCGCAAGGCCGACGCCATCGCGGCCGCCTGCCAGGAGATCCGGGAAGGCCGGCTGCACGACCAGTTCGTGGTCGACGTGATCCAGGGCGGCGCGGGGACCTCGACCAACATGAACGCCAACGAGGTGATAGCCAACCGGGCGCTGGAGCTCCTCGGCCACGCCAAGGGCGACTACACCGAGATCCACCCCAACGAGGACGTCAACCTCAGCCAGTCCACCAACGACGCCTACCCGACCGCGGTCAAGGTCTCCACCATCCTCGCCGTGCAGGGGCTGCTCGCCGCGATGGAGATCCTGCGCCAGGCGTTCGCCGACAAGGCCGAGGAGTTCCGCGACATCCTGAAGATGGGGCGCACCCAGCTTCAGGACGCGGTGCCGATGACCCTGGGCCAGGAGTTCTCCGCGTACGCGGTGATGCTGGAGGAGGACCAGAGCCGGCTGCTGGAGGCCCAGAGCCTCGTACACGAGATCAACCTCGGCGCCACCGCGATCGGCACCGGCCTCAACGCCCCCGCCGGCTACGCCGAGGCCGTGCGCCACCACCTCGCCGACATCACCGGCCTGCCCGTGGTCACCGCCGCCAACCTGGTCGAGGCCACGCAGGACTGCGGCGCGTTCGTCCATCTGTCCGGCGTCCTCAAGCGCATCGCCGTCAAGCTCTCCAAGAGCTGCAACGACCTGCGGCTGCTCTCCTCCGGCCCGCGTGCCGGGCTGAACGAGATCAACCTGCCGCCGGTCCAGGCCGGGTCCAGCATCATGCCCGGCAAGGTCAACCCGGTCATTCCCGAGGTGGTCAACCAGGTCGCCTTCGAGGTGATCGGCAACGACGTCACCATCACCATGGCCGCGGAGGCCGGGCAGCTCCAGCTCAACGCCTTCGAGCCGATCATCCTGCACTCCCTGTCGGAGAGCATCACGCACCTGCGCGCGGCCTGCCTGACGCTCGCCGAGCGCTGTGTCTCCGGCATCACCGCGAACGCCGAGCACCTGCGGGCGACGGTCGAGAACTCCATCGGCCTGGTCACCGCGCTCAACCCGCACATCGGCTACAGCGCGGCCACGACGATCGCGCAGGAGGCGCTGGCCACGGGGCGTGGCGTGGCCGAACTGGTCCTGGAGAAGGGGCTGCTGCCGGCGGACCGGCTCGCGGCGGTGCTCCGTCCGGAGGAGGTCGCCGGCCGCGGCTGATCCGGCCCGGAGCCCGGTCCTCAAGCTCCCCGGCTACCGCTGGGCGGTGCCCCCCGACACGCTAGATATCGGCGTCGCGGAGGCGCGCCACTCCTGGTGCGGCGCTGAAGGGGAGCAGGTCCTGGAGGCGTTCCGGGTGACGTACGTCGACGTGGAGCCGGTCGGCGATGCGGTAGGGGCGGTGCGCGAGCACCGCCCCGAAGCTGCGGCGAAGCCGGGACATGGCCGCGCGCACGGTCACCGTCCGCGTCGGGTCGCCGAACAGGTCGTCGGCCAGCTGCGCCGCCGTCCGCCCCTCGGGGGACGCGGCGAGAACCAGCAGCATCTCGGCGTGGCGCGCGCTGAGCTGGTGGGTCCAGGTGCCCGAGGGCCCCGAGAAGGTCAGCGACCACTCGTGCGGACGGCGGACGTCCAGCACCAGCCGGCCCGCGCCGCCCGGCCCGTACGCCCCGCCGGGCTCGTCCGGACCGCCGGGCTCGGAGCCGAGCACCCGCAGCAGATGCCCGCCCGGCAGCGGTTCCACCGTGCACGCCCCGAGCGCGGGCAGCCACACCGGCCCGTCGTGCAGCGCCTTGGGCAGCAGCAGCCGGCGGTCCCGCGGGGTGACGCCGGTGACCCCGGCGATCCAGCCGTGCGGGTCGACCACGGCCGCCTTGCCGTGGATCCGCGCGAGCACCGGGGCCGCGACGGCGCGCAGCCGGTCCAGCTCCCAGCTGTGGGCCAGGCGCAGTTCGCCCTCCGCCCACCGGGCCGTCGCGGTGACCAGGGACAGCACGGTCGGGTGGGCGCTGGCGGCCGGGCCGCTGATGTCCACGATGCCCAGCAGCCGTCCGTCCCGGGGGTCGTGGACCGGGGCCGCGGCGCAGCTCCAGGTGTGGAAGGCGCGTACGAAGTGCTCGGAGGAGTGCACCCGGACGGGCGCCCGGACGGCAAGCGCGGTGCCGATGCCGCTGGTGCCGGCGACGTCCTCGGCCCAGTGGGCGCCCTCGGTGAGCGCGATGCCGTCGGCGTGTCTGCGCACCCCGCGGTGGCCGTCGATCCACAGCACCCGGCCGTCGGCATCGGTGATGATCATGATGTGTCCCGCCGCCTCCGCCGCCTCCAGCAGACCGGTGTGCAGGGTGGGCAGCACCTCGACCAGCCGGGTCTGGCGCCGGCGCCGCTCCAGCTCCTCGATGCCCAGCAGCCGCGGGGCGCTGCCGCGCTCCGGGTCCAGGCCCAGCCGCAGCATGCGGTCCCAGGACTGTCCGATCACCGGGCGCGCGGGCAGCGGAAGCCGGCCCCGGCTCAGGGCGGCCTCGCGCATGACGGCCATGAGCCGGGCCGATTCGGCGGGGCTCAGGCCGGCCAGCGGGCCGGCGCCGAGCGAGGCTTGAGTTCGCATGGAGATGCGGCCTTCCGTTCCTTGGGTGCCACGCGCCCCGGCCGAACCGGCTTTGTTTCCTTGGCGATTGTAACGACCTGGGGGCGACAGGGATCGGCGACGCGACGCCGATCCCTGTCGCCCCCAGGTCGTAAGGGCCGACCTCATTCGGAGGGACCAGGCAGGCCCTGCTCGGCCCAGATCGTCTTGCCGGTGGGACCGTGCCGGGTGCCCCAGCGCCGGGTGAGCTGAGCCACCAGCAGCAGCCCCCGGCCGCCCTCGTCGAACACCCGCGCCCGGCGCAGATGCGGGGCGGTGTCGCTGCCGTCGGAGACCTCGCAGATGAGGCTGCGGTCGTGGATCAGGCGCAGCTGGACGGGGCCTTGGGCGTGCCGGATGGCGTTGGTGACCAGTTCGCTGACCACCAGTTCGGTGGTGAAGACCACCTCGTCCAGGCCCCAGGCCAGCAGCTGGTCGGTGGCGTACTTCCGGGCCCGGGCCACCACGGCCGGATCGGAGGGCAGATCCCAGGTGGCCACCTGGCTCGCGTCCAGCGCCCGGGTACGGGCCATCAGCAGGGCCACATCGTCGGCGGGGCGGCCGGGGACCAGCGTGCCCAGCACGGTGCCGCACAGCTCGTCCAGGGACTCGGCGGGCCGGGTGAGCAGCGCGCGCAGCGCCTCCGCCGCCTCGTCCACATCGCGGTCGGGGGCCTGGATCAGGCCGTTGGTGTAGAGGGACAGGACGCTGCCCTCCGCCAGCTCCACCTCGCGGGATTCGAAGGGCAGGCTGCCCAGGCCCAGCGGCGGCCCGCTGGGCAGGTCCAGGTAGTCCGCGGTGCCGTCGGGCCGGGTCAGCACGGGCTGTGGATGGCCGGCGCGGGCGAGCGAGCAGCGCCGCGAGACCGGGTCGTACACCGCGTACAGGCAGGTGGCGCCGGTGACCCCGGTGACATCGCCGCCCGGCTCGCCCCCCGCCTCGGCGGACACCCGGGTGACGAGGTCGTCGAGATGGGTGAGCAGCTCGTCCGGGGGCAGATCGACATCGGCGAGCGTGCGCACCGCCGTACGCAGCCGGCCCATGGCGGCGGACGCCTGGACGCCGTGGCCGACCACATCGCCCACCACCAGCGCCACCCGGGCGCCGGACAGCGGGATCACATCGAACCAGTCGCCCCCGATCCCCGCCCGCGACCCGGCCGGCAGATAGCGGAAGGCGGTCTCGACCGCGGCGTGGCGCGGCAGGCTTCGCGGCAGCAGGCTGCGCTGAAGGGCCAGGGCGGCCTCGCGCTGGCGGGTGTAGCGGTGGGCGTTGTCGATGCACACCGCGGCCCTGGCCGTGATCTCCTCGGCGAAGAGCAGATCGTCCTCCCCGAACGGCTCCGGGCTCCGGTGGCGGGCGAAGGCGGCGACGCCCAGCGTCGCCCCGCGGGCGCGCAGGGGGACCGCGATCGTGGAGTGGAAGCCGAATTCACGCAGCCGCGCGGCCCGTGCGGGGTCGTCCTCCTCCCACCGGGCGATGGCCTCGGGCGTCACCTCGAGCAGCAACCCCCGCCCCGCGGCCAGGCACTCGGCCGCGGGCGATTGCTCCGGGTAGACGGCCAGCTTCCCGAGCTCGATCACCACGTCCGGCCTGCCTTCGAGCGCCGACCGCGCGGCGACGCGGCGCAGTACGACGGTGCCGGGCACCGGACCGGGGGGCGGCCCGTCGCCACCGGGGTGGATCGAGGGGAGCAGATCCACCACCGCGAAGTCCGCGAAGCCCGGGGCGGCCACATCGGTCAGCTCCTGCGCGGTGCGCGCGACGTCCAGGGTGGTGCCGATCCGCACGCCGGCCTCGTTGAGCAGCGCCAGCCGCCGCTGCGCCTCGTACCGCACGGTGACATCGTGTCCCGACAGGACCACGCCCAGCACCCGGCCGTCGGCGCCGCGCACCGGGGCCAGCAGGGTCGTCCAGGCCGCCTTGCCGGGTGCCGGCAGCAGGCTCATCCGCTGCGGCCGGCCGGTCTCCAGCGCCTCGCGTATCTGCCGCTCGATCTCGGCGCCGCGCCCATCGGCCACGATCTCCGACATGCGCAGCCCGCGCATCCGGTCCTGGCCGAGCCCGACCACGCGCTCCATGTCCGCGTTCGCCCAGCGCAGGAGCAGCCGTTGGTCGAAGACCGCCGTCGTGCAAGGACCCTGCGTGAACGCGGCCCTGATCAGCCCGTCGTCGTCGGCGGCCGGCTCCCTACGGCCCAGCGGGGAGACCACCAGCCACTCGGCGCCGCCGTCGGCCGTCGTCCTGTGGTGGGCCAGCAGGCCGACCCGCAGCGCACTGCCGTCGTGGCGGAGCAGCGTCAGCTTCCCGCTCCACCTGCCCAGCCGCTCCAGGGAACCGGGCAGGTCCGCGACCGCCCCGTCGGCGAGCAGCAGGGCGGCGGGCCTGCCCACCACCGCCGCGCTCGGGTGGCCGAGGAGCCTGCGGGCCCCCTCGCTCCACCCCGTGACGATGCCCCGCTCGTCGATGGTGGCTCGGGCCGTGGCCGCCTCGTCAAAGAGGTCGGCCGACCGGACGGGCCGATCCCGTGTGGTGTCCGGTCGCCTCATGGTCGTTCATCCCACGCTGCCTGGTACATCCGGGCCGGATACATCCGGCCGAGGTCGTGAGAGCAGGCGCGCCGCCACCTGACCGCGGCGGAAGAGCGCCTGGATACTCACATGTTCAAGTATGCATCGGCTGCTCATCTGGCCATCTGCCCATCCACCGCTCTCTCCAGTGAATACCCGCTCGGAGGAAATACCGACCGCCGGCCCTCAGGGGGCGACCGGAAACTCGTACACCAGCTGATAGCGCCCGGCCGTGACCACGATGTCGGCGGTCTCCACCGCCCGGTCACCGCTGTAGTACGTGCGCTCCAGGGCCTCGACCACCGAGCCGGCCGCGATCTCCAGCAGCCCGGCCTCCTCCGCCGAGGCCGTGCGCGCCACCACCGCCTCCACCGCCCGGTCCACCGGCATCCCGATATACGCCATCCGCGCGACGACCCCCCGCCCGGCCAGCGGGCCCGCCTCCGGCAGTACGACCGGCGTCCCACCGGTCAGCTCCAGCGGCTCCCAGCTGGTGGAGACCATGCTGCGGGCGCTGTCCGTCCAGAACACATACGCGCTGCGCACCACCTGCGCGCCCGCCGCGAGCCCCAGCCGCTCCGCGATCCCCGGCGGCGCGGCCACCGTGGTGGAGGTGCACTCGCGCCGCCCCGCGCCATGGTCCGGCAGGTCCAGCACATACGGAGCGCCGCTGAGCCTCCCGTCGTGCCAGGAGCGCACCATCCGCCGCAGCGCCGCGGGCTCGCGTACGTACACCCCGCTGCCGGCGCGCCCGTAGACCAGGCCCTCGGCCATCAGCACCCGCACCGCGGCCACCGCCACATTGGGTCCGACGCCGTACTCCTCGGCGAGGCGGGCGCGGGAGGGCAGCCGCTCCCCGGCGGGCAGCAGGCCGTCCTCGATCTGGCGGCGCAGATCCCGGGCCACGCGAAGGTAGGCGGGTGGTTCGGTCATCGCGGTTCTTCCGTCTCCTCCGGGCTCGGGCGGGCCGGTGTGACGGACCACACAGCCGCCTACCTGATGCACCAGGTGCGTCCGCGCGGCGGCCGACACAACGTCGAAAGCCTGGGCCGTCGCGTCATTCCCGGCGGCCGGGAAATCTGATGCATCAGATTAGCGCGCGTTCTCCCAGGGTTTTCCCGGCGGGCCCCAAGTCAGTATTTGAGATTGCCCAAGCGGGCGTTTGACGTGGCGGTGTGCCGACCGCAAAATTCCCTGGCCTGCCGCCTTTCATCAACAGCCCCTGAAATGTGACATCTTTATGAACGATTCCGCCGCACCGCAGCCGGGGCCCGCCCGCGCCACGGCCGACGCCGTGGTGCTCGGGGCCGGCCCGCGCGGTGTCTCGGTGCTGGAACGGCTGGTGGCGCGGGCCCCGGTGACCGGCCCCGCGCTGCGGGTGACGCTGGTCGACCCGTATCCGCCCGGCGCCGGACGGGTGTGGTGGCGCGGCCAGCCGCCGCAACTCCTGATGAACACCATGGTCGCCGACAACACCGTCTTCCCCGATGGATCGGTGCGTCTCGACGCGCCCGTCGCCACCGGGCCGACGTTCTCCGAATGGCTCCGTGACATCGCCGCGCGGGGTCATCTGGATTCCGCCGCCGCGGAATTCGCCGCGCATGCGGATGACCGCGACTACGCGCCCCGCCGGGTCTACGGCAGCTATCTCATGGACGCCCTGGAGCGGATACGCGCCCTCGGCGGGGACCGGGTGCGGATCGAGGTGCGCACCGCCGCGGCGCGGAGCGTGACCCCCGTGCCGGGCCCGCCGAAATCCGCGGGCTCCTCCGGCGGCGGTTACGACATCGCGCTCGACGACGGCACCCGGATCACCGCGCGCGCCGCCGTCCTGGCCACCGGCCACCTCGAGGCGCCGTACCCTGCCCCCGAGGGCCCGTCGCCCGAGGTGCTCCAGCTGCCCGGCGGCCACCCCGCCGACTACGCCCTCGACACCATCGCCCCCGGCGCCGAGGTGCTGCTGCGCGGCGGCGGCCTCAACGCTTTTGACGTTCTGGCCCTGCTGACCCTGGGCCGCGGCGGACGCTTCGACGAACACGGCTACACCCCCAGCGGCCGCGAACCGCACATCTGGATCACCACCCGGCGCGGTGTCCCCTTCCACGCCCGCGTGGACACCCCCGGCGTCCGGGTCCCCAGCGCCTTCCTCACCCCCGAGCGGGTCGCCGCCCTCGCCGCCCGCGAGCGCCTCGACTTCCACGCCGACGTCGTGCCCTGGCTGACCGCCGACCTCGAACTCGCCTGGTACGACCGGGTGCTGACGCTGCACGCAGACGCCCTGCCCGACCCCGACGCGCTGCGCCGCGACCTGACCGCCCTGCCGCCAGGCCCGGACCGCGGCCACGTTCTGCGCGCCGCCGTGCCCGAGCCGCTGCGCCTGGACCTGGACGCGATCGCCGAACCGCTGCGCGACCGCCACTTCGCCGACCCCGCGGAGCTGAACGCCTGGTGGGCCGGGCACCTGGACGCCGACCTGGCCGCCGCCACCGATCCCCGGCTGCCGCCCAGGGCCGCCCTCGCCGTCGCCGTACGCCAGGCGCGCCCCGCCCTGCGCACCCTGATCACCGCCGGAAACCTCAGCGGCGAGTCCTACCGGCGCGATGTGCTCGGCTGGTTCAACGGCTTCGCCAACTTCGTCTCCGGCGGCCCGCCCGCGCTGCGCGTCCGCCAGCTGCGCGCGCTGCTCGCGGCGGGCGTGGTCGCCCTGCTCGGCCCGGTCCGCCCGGGCACCCGCTCGGCCTCCGCGGTCGTCGAGGACCTCACCGTACGGCCCGACGCCGTGATCGACGCCTGGCTGCCGGGCACCGACGTCGGCGCCGACGGACCCGGACTCGTCCGCCGCCTGATCGCGGACGGCCTCGGCCGGGCCCACCGGCTGCCCGCGGCCGCGCCCGGCGCCGCGCCGCTGCCCACCGGCGCGCTCGACGTCCGGGCCCGCGACGGCCGGATACGGCGCCCCGACGGCACCGTGCACCACGCGCTGTTCGCCGTCGGAGTGCCGCTGGAGGGGGTCCGCTGGACCACCGCCATCGGCGCCCGCCCCGGCACCGACGCCGACTTCTTCCACGAGACCGACCGCGTCGCACGGGAGCTGCTGCGCGGCCTCACCCCGCCCCCGCCCCCGCCCGCTCCCGCGGACGTCGGTGTGAGTGGCACCGCACGCCGAGGCCGCGCATCGGCCGCCCCCGCCGGACACCCCCGACACCCCCGCAGTGAGGAGAGCCAGCCGTGACCCGCGCAGCCGCAGCCGTCCCCGCCGCCCACCCCGGCCGCTGGCAGGAGTGGGGCCTGGCCCCGGGGTCGGCCACCGCCGCGGCCGACCCCGCCTATCTCGACCTGGCGGGCGACGCCGCCGAACAGGGCCGGCAGCACGGGCGCGCCGCCCGGGACGCGATCGCAGCCAACATCGCCGCCGTACGCCGCGACATCGCCGAGCTGTGCGCCGACGAGGCGTCCGTCGCCCGCTACCGCCAGTGCCTGGAGGCCAACGCCGACTTCGTACGCCACACCGACCCCGAGCAGTGGGCCGAGCTGCTCGGCATCGCCGAGGGCGCCGACGCCCCGCTCGACGACATCCTCGCCCTCAACCTCCCCGCCCACATGGTGCTGCGCTGGGTCCCCCAGGAGTGCAGCCAGCTGGTGGCCGCCGGGGACCGCGCCGCGGCCGGCCACACCCTGCTCGCCAAGACCCGGGACATGGCCGGCCACTTCGTGGAACACGTCGTGCTGCGCCGCCGCTACCCCGACGGGCGGCGGCTGGTCGAGGTCACCGTGGCCGGCAGCGTGCTGTGGCCGGGCAGCGGCGTCAACGACTCGGGGCTCGCGATGTCCACCTCCGGCGTGTGGAGCGAGCGCACGAACGTCGACTGGCGGGCCTCGGCCACCGGATGGATCCTCATCAACTCCCACGACCTGCTGCGCCGGGCCCGCACCGCCGAGGAGTTCGCCGGCCTGCTCCGCGCCCAGCCCAGGCTCAGCGGACTCAACATCGCGCTCGCCGACCCGCGGCGCCGGCTCGCGCTGGAGGCCACCGCCACCGGGGTGACGGTGCGCGACGACGCGGACCACCATGTGCTCACCAACCACTACGAGTGTCCGGCCACCGCCCCGCTCGCGCCCGGCCCGGACGAGAACTCGTCCTCGTACCACCGCGCCGACACCGCGGGCCGGGCCCTGCACGCCGCCCGCGGGCTGACCCCCGGCGCCCTGGCCGAGCTGCTCGCCGACCACGACGGCTATCCGCAGGACTCGCTGTGCCGCCACCAGATCGACGGGGCCGGGTCCGAGACCACCTACGCGTCGATCGCGGTGCTGCCCGACCGCGCCTTCTATGTGACCCTCGGCAACCCCTGCGCCGCCGACCGCACGGTCTTCGCACACCAGGAGGCCGCGATATGAACGCCGCCGTACCGCACCCGCCCACCCCGAACCTGTCCGCACCGCACCCGTGGCGCCTCACCCGGCGCGGCGCGCTCGGCCTCGGCGCCGGACTCGCACTCACCCCCGCCCTGGCCGGCTGTCTGCCCGGCGACACCCCGCGCGGCCGGGCCGGCGCCTCGCGCGTCACCATCGGTCTGTCGGCGGCCGTCACCACCCTCGACCCGATGAACACCACCTCGGTGGGCACCGATCTGTCCGTGCTCTCCAGCGTGTACTCCTCGCTGGTCACCCGCCGCCCCGACCTCACCATCGGCCCGGACGCCGCCACCTCCTGGCGGCGCGCCGAACCCACCCGCTGGCGTTTCACGCTCCACCGGAAGGCCACCTTCGCCGACGGCAGCCCGCTGGACGCCGACGCGGTGGTCTGGAACGTCGAGCGGCTGCTCGACGCCGCCAACGCGCTGCGGATGACCTCCAACTTCCCCAGCCTGAAGGCGGCGCGCAAGGTCGACCGGCACACCGTCGACCTCATCACCGCCACCCCGGACGCCGACCTGCTCGGCGCGCTCTCGTTCCTCTACCTGCTCAGCCCCCGCTGGGCGGCCCGCCACCAGCCCGCCACCCAGGCCATGGGCTCCGGCCCGTACGAGATCACCGACTACAGCCCCGGTGGCACCGTCGAGCTGCGCGCCCGCGACGACTACTGGGGCCGCAAGCCCGCCATCCGGCGTGTCACCTTCCGGATCACCCCGTCCGAGCCCGCCCGCGTCTCCGGCCTGCTCTCCGGCGAACTCGACGCCGTCGCCGGGCTCGACCCCCAGGACCTGGACCGGCTGCGCGCCGACCGGGCGCTGCGCACCCAGCGCCTGGACACCACCCGGATGGCGTTCATCAAGCTCAACACTCTCAAGGGCCCGATGCGGGACGTGCGGGTGCGGCGGGCCGTCAACTACGCGGTGGACAAGGCGGCGATCACCGCGAGCCTGCTCAAGAACACCGTCAGGCCCAGCCCCGGCCAGCTGCTGACCGACTACTACTCCGGCTACACCCAGGGCCTGAACGGCTACCCCCACGACCCGGACCGGGCCAGGGCGCTGCTGCGCGAGGCCGGCTACGGCAGGGGCAACCCGCTGAAGGTGACCCTCCGCGTGCCCAGCGGCCAGTACGTGGCGGGCGAGCTGGTCGTCCAGGCGGTGGCGCAGCAGCTGAGCGAGACCGGGGTGAGCGTGAAGATCGACAGCGTGCCGTTCACCGTCTACATGCAGAAGTATCTGCAGGACAAGGCGATGCCCGACATGCAGTACATCACCCAGGCCTGGCCCACCCTCGCGGCCGGCGGCCTCTACGGCCTGTTCGTCTCCGACAGCCCGTATGCCTACTGGGACGACCGGGAGTTCACCGCCGCCGTCGCCGAGGCCCGCCGCACCGAGGGGCGCGCGGCGCGCGACGCCCTCTACGCGCGGGCCGCCCGGCGCGCCCGCGACCAGGCCCCGGTGCTCTTCCTGTTCCCGCAGCCCGGCGTGTCCGCCACCGCCGAGCGCCTCGACTGGCGCGCCCGGCCCGACGACTGGGTGCGCCCCGCCGACATGTCCTGGAAGGGGGCCGCGGGATGATCCGCTTCCTCACCCGCCGCCTGTCCCTGACGCTGCTGGCCGTCTGGGGCGCGCTGTCCGCCGTCTTCCTGGTGCTGCACTCCTCCGGCGACCCGGCCGTCATGATGGCCCCGATCGGCGCCCCGCCCGAGAAGGTGGCGCAGCTCAGCCACGCCCTCGGCTACGACCGGCCGCTCGCCGAGCAGTACCTCTCCTTCTTCGGCGACGCGCTGCGCGGCCACTTCCCCGACTCGCTGACCTTCCAGCAGCCCGCCATGGAGGTGGTCCTCCAACGGCTCGGCGCCACCACGCTGCTGGCCGGCGTCGCGCTCGCCGCTGCCGCGCTCCTGGCCCTGGCCGTCGGCGTCTGGACGGGGTCGCGGGAAGACGGCGGGGCGCGCCGCGAGTGGCCCATGTGGCTGGTGTTCCTCGCCCAGTCGGTGCCCGGCTTCTACGTCGGCGTCCTGCTGGTGTGGATCTTCGGGGTGCGGCTGCACTGGCTGCCCACCTCCGGCGCCACCACCGCCGCGAGCATCGTGCTGCCCGCCGCCACCCTCGCGTGCGGCGTCCTTCCGCCGCTCGCCCGGGTGTTCCGCAACAACCTGCGCGGCGAACTCGCCCGCCCGTACTCCCGCACCGGCACCGCGCTCGGCATGAGCCGCGCCCGGGTGGTGCGCCACGCCGCGTACGGCTCGCTGCTGCCCACCGTCACCGTCCTCGGCCTGGAGGCGGGCGCGCTGCTGGGCGGCACCGTGATCGTGGAGAGCGTGTTCTCCTGGCCCGGCGTCGGCCAGCTCGCCGTCACCGCGCTCCAGAACCAGGACTACCCGCTGGTCCTCGCCGACCTGACGTTCCTGATCCTCGCCTTCGTCCTGGTCAACCTGATCGTGGACCTGCTCTACGGCGTGCTCGACCCCAGGGTCCGCCACCAGGGAAGGGGCAATCGATGAAGCCGCCGCCACCGCAGACCCCGCCCGCGGCCCGCGGCCGCCGCGCCCGACGCCTGCGTCTCGGCGGCGCCGGGGCGGTCGGCGCCGCGCTGCTCGGACTCGTCGTCCTGCTCGCCGTGTGCGCGCCGCTGCTCGCCCCGCACGACCCCCTCGCCCAGGACCTGGCGCACACCAACGCCGCGCCCGGCGAACACGGCTATCCGCTGGGCACCGACCAGCTCGGCCGCGACCTGCTCAGCCGGCTGCTGTACGGCGCCCGCACCCCGCTGCTGGTCGGCGTGGTCGCCGTGGTGTGCGGCGGCGTCTTCGGCACCCTCCTCGGGCTGGTGTCCGGCTTCGCCCGCGGCTGGGCCGACCAGGTCCTCTCCCGCCTCGCCGACATCCAACTCGCCCTGCCCTCGATCCTGCTGGCCCTGCTGGTGCTGACCTTCGGCGGGCAGAGCACCGCCGTGCTGGTGCTGGTGATCGCGCTCACCGGCTGGCCCGCCTACTTCCGGCTGGTCCGCTCGCGCGTGCTCAGCCTGCGCACCATGCCGTACGTCGAGGCCTCCCTCACCCAGTCCATGCCCACCTGGCGGGTGCTGCTGTACGACCTGCTGCCCGGCGTGCGCGGGCTGGTCGCGGTGACCGCCACCCTCGATCTGTCCCGGGCCGTGCTCATGGAGGCCGGCCTCACCTACCTGGGCCTCGGCGCCCAGGCGCCCGCAGCCGACTGGGGGCTGATGGTGGCCGAGGGCCAGGGCCAGCTGCTGGGCGCCTGGTGGGTCGCCGTGCTGCCGGGCCTGGGCCTGGTGGCGCTGGTGATCGGCGCCAATCTGCTCGGCGAGCGGCTCGCCGGGCGCGGACCGGGGCGCCGCCCGGTCAGGACCGTGAAGAACACCGCGACGGCGAACCCGGCTTTGGAAAAGAGGAGCACCACCGCATGACCCCCGACACCCACACCGTCCGCGCCCGCTGGGCCCGCGTCCAGGCCAATCTGCGCGCCGAGGGCGTCGACGCCATGGTCGTCGTCAAGCCGCAGAACACCTTCTACCTCTCCGGCTATACGCCGATGATCTACTCCCACCCGGTGCTCGTCGTGCTGCCCGCCGAGGGCGAACCGGTCTTCGTGCTGCACGCCCTGCGCGCCCACAGCTCCCGCAAGGTGTCCGCCATCACCGACATCCGCCCCTACGGGCGCTGGGCCAAGGAGATCGGCCCCGACCACTGGTGGCAGGTGCTCGCCGAGGTGATGGCCGAGCGCGGGCTCACCGAGGCCAGGATCGGCATCGAGGGCGAGTTCCTGCCGTACAACTACCAGCGCAGGCTCGCCGAGACGCTCCCCGCCGCCACCTTCACCGACACCGGCCGGGCCCTGATGCGCGCCCGCTACGTCAAGGACGCCGCCGAACTGGAGTCGCTGCGCGTCGCGAGCGAGATCGCCGACGCGGGCATGGACGCGGCGCTGGAGGCGGTCGCCGCGCGCCGCAGCGAGGTCGAGGTCGCCTCGGCGGCCATGCGCACCATGCAGGAGGTCTGGAGCAGCCTCTACCCCGACCGGCTCGCCATGGACTTCGGCAACCTCGAGGGCGGCGTCTTCAACGCCTTGTGGTCCTACTCCCTGATCGGCGACCGGGTCCCGATGAACTCCGCCCCGCCCACCGCCCGCCGCCCGGTCGACGGCGAGATCCAGTGGACCGTCATCTGGACGGCCATCGACGGCATGCACGCCGAGAACGAGCGCAGCGTCGCCGTCGGCCGGCTCCCCGCCGAGCGGCAGCGCGCCTTCGAGGCGCTGCTGGCCATCCGCGAGGAGGTCCAGCCGTATCTGCGGCCCGGCCTGAGCTGCGCCGAGGTGTACGAGGCGGCCCGCGAGAGCTATGTGCGCCACGGTTACGGCGACTACCTCCCCGGCCGCATCGGCCACGGCCTGGGCCTCGGCCCCCACGAGCAGCCGAGCCTGGGCCCGCACGACGACCTGGTCCTCGCCCCCGGCATGGCCCTCACCTTCGAACCGAACCTGCGCATCCCCAGCTTCGGCGGGCTCCAGCACTCGGACAGCCTGGTGATCACCGAGGACGGCCATGAGTTCCTCACCCACACCCGACGCGACCTGATCCAGGTCTGAGCCCAACCCACAGAGAGGACGGCACTGGTGAACCCGCTGCTGGAGGTCTCCGGCCTGAGCGTCGCCTTCCCGGGCGCCGGAGTCCAGGCCGTGCGCGACGTGTCCTGGGAGGTGCACCCCGGCGAGACCATCGGCCTGGTGGGGGAGTCCGGCTCCGGCAAGAGCGCCACCGGACTCGCCGTCCTGGGCCTGCACGGGCCGGGCGCGCGGATCACCGGCAGCATCCGGCTCGACGGACGGGAACTGGTCGGCGCCGGCGAACGGGAGCTGCGCCGGATCCGCGGCCGCCGGGTCTCGATGATCTTCCAGGACGCGCTCGACGCGCTCAACCCGTACCGTCCGGTGGGCACCCAGATCGCCGAGGCCTACCGGCTGCACCACGACGCCTCCCGGGCCGCCGCCCGCACCCGCGCGGTGGAACTGCTCGAACGCGTCGGCATCGACCGCGCCGAGCGGCGCGCGAAGGACTATCCGCACCAGTTCTCCGGCGGCATGCGGCAGCGCGTCATGATCGCCGCCGCGCTGGTCAACGAGCCGGACCTGGTCATCGCCGACGAACCCACCACCGCCCTTGACGCCACCGTCCAGGCCCAGGTCCTGCGGCTGCTCACCGAGCTCCAGCGGGAGATGGGCATGGCGGTGGTGCTGGTCACCCACGACTTCGGGGTGGTGGGCCAGATGTGCTCGCGCGTCGTGGTCATGTACCGGGGCCGCGTCGTCGAACAGGGCCCCACCGACCGGATCCTGACCGCCGCCCACCACCCGTACGCCCGCGCCCTCGTCGCCTCCGTCCCCCGCATGGACGACCCCCCCGGCAGCCGCCTGCCCACCGTCCCCGAAACGGTGGCGTCCCTGATCGGCCCGGTAGACGAAGAGTCCCTGGCCGACCCCGCCCTCCGCATCCCGCAGGCACGGCAGGTAGCGCCCCCGGCCGACGGCCCGGCGCCGGCTCCGGCGGGTGGTGCGCCGTCCCCGGCGGCGGACACCGAGGTGTCGGCCGCTGCGGCCGAACTCTCGGCGGCCGACGCTTCGTCCGCCGCTGACGTCGCGCCGTCAGCGGCTCCCGTGGCACCCGGCGTGGCCGCCATTGAAGGTCCGGCCGATGTGGCTGGCGCCTCGTCGGGGGACGCTGCGGTGGATGCCGCGGTGGGTCCGGTGGCTGCCGCTTCGTCCTCCGTTGACGGCGTGCTGCCTTCGGCGCCGGTGGCACCCGGTACGGCGGCCATCGAGGGTCTGGCTGCTGTGGCTGGCGCCTCGTCGCTGGGTTCTGCGGTGGATGCCGCGCCGGGGCCGGTGGCTGATCCTTCGTCCTCCGCCGACGGCGCCGTCGCCCCGGCACGGGTGGCAGCCGTCGCCGTCGGAGGTCCGGGCGATGCGGCCGGCGCCTCCTCGGAGGGCTCCGCGGCCGACGCCGCGCCGATGTCGGCGGGGGGTGAGACGACCCCGGCGGGTGACGCCGAGCCCTCGGCGTCCGCTGACGGTGCGCCGTCCTCGGCGCCGGTGACAGACGTCGTGGCCGTCGCCGCAGGGGGTCCGGGCGATGTGGCCGGCGCCCGGCCGGGGCGTGCTGTGGCCGCTGCGGCCGAGCCCCCGGCGGCTGACGCTTCGTCCTCCGCAGACGGCGCGCCGTCTGCGGCGCCCGTGACGGCTGGCGCGATCACGGCGTCGCCCGCCGCGCCCGCCGCCTCTGGCGGCCGGGCGGGGGAGGCCCGCTCCGGCGGGGCGGAGGGCGCGGCCGAGAGCGACGGGGGGTCTCGGGGCGGAGCCCCGGGGAGTGGGGAGGGGCGGGGCGGGGAGAACACCCCCACCCCCCTCCTCCGCGTGCGCGACCTCACCGTCACCTTCCCCGGCGGCCTCGGCCGCACCCCCCACCGCGCCGTGGACGGCGTCAGCTTCGACATCGCCCCCGGCGAGTCCTTCGGCCTCGTGGGCGAGTCCGGCTCCGGCAAGAGCACCATCTCCCGCGTACTCCTGGGCCTGCGCCGCCCCGACGACGGCAGCGTCGTCTTCGACGGCGAGGACATCACCCGCCCCGCCCGCCGCCGCGGCCGGGCCCCCGCCGTCCAGATGGTCTTCCAGGACCCGTACGGCTCGCTCAACCCCGACCGCCGCATCGGCCACACCATCGGCGCCCCCCTCGCCCTGCACACCGACCTCTCGCGCGCCGGGCGCCGCGAGCGCGTCGCGTCCCTGCTCAGCGAGGTCGGTCTCGATCCCGCGCTGGCCGACGCCTACCCCGACGAACTCTCCGGCGGCATGCGCCAGCGCGTCGGCATCGCCCGTGCGCTGGCGCTGGAGCCCCGGCTGCTGGTCGCCGACGAGCCGGTCTCCGCGCTGGACGTCTCAGTCCAGGCGCAGGTGCTCAACCTGCTCACCGAGCTGCGCCGCAGCCGGGGCCTGGCGATGCTGTTCGTGTCCCACGACCTGACCGTCGTACGGCACATGTGCTCACGCATCGCGGTGCTGCACCGGGGCCGGATCGTCGAGGTCGGGGAGCGGGACCAGATCATGGAGCGCCCGGGCAGCGACCACACCCGCGCGCTGCTGGACGCGATGCCCGCCCCGGCCCACCGCGCGTCATGAGAGGCACAGCCATGTCCATTCCGGTCACGCGTGGCCACGACGTCCTGGACCGGTTCGCCGGCGCCGCGCCGGAGGTGACCCGGCTGCGCGCGCTGCGCCCCGAACTGGTGGGCCTGGAGCAGCGCGCGTACGACGAGCTGTTCCATCCGCAGGGTCCCGGCACCGGCGTGTCGGCCGCCGAACGCGCCGCCGCGGCGCTCGCGGTGGCCGTCGAACACCGCCGCGCCCCGGCCGTGTCCCACTACCGGGCGCTGCTCACCGAGGCGACGCAGGACCCGGGTGTGGCGGAGCGGATCGTCGCCCGCGCCCCGCTGGAGGGGCACGCATCACCACGGACCGCCGCCGCCGTCGCACACGCCCGGCAGCTCACCCGCGCCCCCGCCGAGGCGCGCCTGGACGCCCTGCGGGCCGCCGGGTTCACGGACCCGCAGATCGTCACCGTCTCCCAGGCCGCCGCCTTCGCCCACCACCAGATGCAGCTGGCCGCCGGGCTCCAGCTGCTCGCCACCGGCGAGTCGGGCACCGGCACCGACCCCGGCGCGCCGTCCACGACGGTGGACGGCGGGCCGCGGTTCACGACCGACGTGCTGACCTGGCGCCCCGCCATCCGCCCGCTGGCCCGCGAGGAGCTGACCGAGGCGCACCGCACCGCGCTGGCGGGCAAGCGGCCCGACACGCCGTACTTCCGCACCCTGGGCCACGACCTCGGCATCTTGGCCGTCCGCACCGCGATCGACCTGGCCGCCTTCACCGCCGAGGGCGGACTGCCGCGCGCCGAGCGGGAGTTGGCGGCCACCGCCGTGTCGCTGCACAGCGGCTGTGTGTACTGCGTCTCGGTGCACGCCCGGCGCGCCGCCCAGCTGCACGGCGACCCGGAGCCCGTGGACCGCCTTCTGAAGTACGGCAGCACGGCCGTCCTGGGCCGCCGCTGGAAGCTGATCGTCCGCCTGGCCGCCGGACTTGCCCCGGTCCCGGCCACGGCCGCCGACGCCGATGTCCAGGCGCTGCGCGAGCTGGGGCTCTCCGAGCCGGCCCTGGTCGACCTCGTACACTGCGCGTCGTTCTTCGGCTGGGCCAACCGCCTGATGCTGAGCCTCGGGACGGTCGACGGAGAGGCAGGGTGAGGGGAGCGTGACGAAGCGCCCGCCACACAACGGCCACGGTGGGCACAGCGCCCACGCCGCGCCCGGCGTGCCCCGCCCGCACAGCTCCCACTGGGGCGCCTTCACCGCCGCCGCCCGCCCCGGCGGCGGCCTGGAGGTCACCCCGGACCCCGGCGACCCCGAGCCCTCGCCACTGCTGCGCAACCTCCCCGCAGCCCTCGACCCCCGCGCCCGGGTGCTGCGCCCGCACATCCGCCGTGGCTGGCTGGAGCGCGGCCCCGGGCCCGACCCGGCCCGCGGGGCCGACACCTTTGTGCCGGTCTCCTGGGACACCGTGATTCCCCTGCTGGCCGGGGAGTTCGAGCGGGTCCGCGCCGGGCACGGCAACTCGGCGATCTTCGGCGGCTCGTACGGCTGGGGCAGCGCGGGCCGCTTCCATCATGCGCAGAGCCAGATCCACCGGTTCCTGAACTGCCTGGGCGGCTACACCCGGTCCGTCAACACCTACAGCCTGGGCGCCTCCCGTACGCTGCTGCGCCATGTCGTCGGCGACGACGCCCCGATCTCCGCCCCCACCACCTTCCCGGTGCTCGCCGAGCACACCGGCCTGTTCCTCTGCTTCGGCGGGATGCCCGCCAAGAACTCCCAGGTCAACGCGGGGGGCATCAGCCGCCGCTCCACCGCGGCGGCGCTGCGCGCGGCCCGCGCCCGCGGCGCGCGCTTCGTCCTGGTCAGCCCGCTGCGCGACGACCTGGCGGCGGAGCTGGACGCCGACTGGCTGGCCCCGGTGCCGGGCACCGACGCCGCGCTGATGCTGGCGCTCGCCCATGTGCTGATCGACGAGGGACGGTACGACGAGGCGTTCTGCCGCCGCTACTGCGCGGGATTCGACACCTTCCGCCGCCATGTCCTGGGCCTGGACGGGTCGCCCGCCAAGACGCCGCGCTGGGCCGAGGAGATCTGCGGCCTCCCGGCCGCCCGCATCGCCGACCTCGCCCGTGAGCTGCCCCGCCACCGCACCATGATCTCGCTCAGCTGGTCGCTCCAGCGCGCCCACCGGGGCGAGCAGCCGCTGTGGGCGGGCATCGCCCTGGCCTGTCTGCTGGGCCAGATCGGCCTGCCCGGCGGCGGCTTCGGCCATGGATACGGGGCGACCGCCGGGATCGGCGCCGGCAGCCTGCCGTACAAGCTGCCGACCCTGCCCCAGGGCGACAACCCGGTCGCCGACTTCATCCCGGTCGCCAGAATCGCCGATCTGCTGCTCCACCCCGGCTCCATCTGCGACTACGACGGGCAGCGGCTGGTCCACCCGGACATCCGCCTCGTCCACTGGGCCGGCGGCAACCCGTTCCACCACCACCAGGACCTGGCCCGGCTGCGCCGCGCCTTCACCCGCCCGGACACGGTCGTGGTCCATGAGCCGCACTGGACGGCCACCGCCCGCCACGCCGACATCGTCCTGCCCGCCACCACCACCCTGGAGCGGGACGACCTCGGCGGCGCCAGGGAGGACGCGGCGCTCATCGCCATGCACAGGATCGCCGAACCGGTGGGGGAGTCCCGCGACGACTACCGGATCCTCGGCGATCTGGCCCATGAGCTGGGCGTCGGCGCCGCCTTCACCGAGGGCCGCGACGAGCGCGCCTGGCTCGAACACCTCTATGAGAGCTGGCGCGCCGAGCTCGACCCGCGCTACGCGCCCGAGGAGGACTTCGCCGCCTTCTGGCGGGCCGGCCGCATCGCGCTGCGCGGCCGGCGCGAACGCCACACGCTGTACGCCGACTTCCGCGCCGACCCGGACGCCCGCCCGCTGCCCACCCCCAGCGGCCGGATCGAGCTGCACTCCACCACCATCGCCGCCTACGGCTACGACGACTGCCCCGGCCACCCCACCTGGCTGCCGCCCGAGCCGGAGGACGACGACGCCCATCCGCTGCACCTGATCGCCAACAACCCGGCGACCCGGCTGCACAGCCAGCTCGACCACGGCGCGCTGAGCGCCGGCTCCAAGGTCGCCGGGCGCGAACCGCTGCGTCTCCACCCCGACGACGCCGCGGCGCGCGGGCTCCGGGAGGGCGATGTGGCGCGGGTGCGCAGCGCCGTGGGCAGCCTGCTGGCCGGGGTGGTGATCAGCGACGCGCTGCGCCCCGGCGTGGCGCAGCTGGCCACCGGCGCGTGGTTCGACCCGTCCGCCCCCGAGGTGGCCACCTGCGTGCACGGCAACCCCAACGCGCTGACCCGCGACATCGGCACCTCGCGGCTGGCCCAGGGGTGTACCGGCCAGCTGGCCCGGGTGGAGGTCGAGCCGTACGACGGGCCCGAGCCCCCGCCGCCGGTCCGTGCGCACCTGCCGCCCGACTCCTGAGGTACCGTGGGGAGAACGATGGTTCTCTTGCGGTAGGGGCGGATGACGGTGGATCTCGAAGCGACGAAGGAGCGGGTCCTCGACGCGGCCGAGGAGCTCTACTACGGCCGCGGCGTACAGGCGGTCGGCATGGACGCGGTACGGACCGCCTCCGGCGTCTCCCTCAAGCGGCTCTACCAGCTCTACCCCTCGAAGTCCGCCCTGGTCGAGGCGTATCTGCGGCGCCGCGACGCCCGCCTGCTCGACGGGCTCGCGCGGTATGTCGAGGCGGTCCCCGGGCCGCCCGAGAAGCGGTTGGCGCGGTTGTCCGCGGTCTTCGACTGGCTGTACGAGTGGTTCGGCGAGCCCGACTACCGGGGCTGCGCGTTCATCAACTCCTACGGCGAGCTGGGCGCCACCACACCGGAGGTCGCCGCGGCCGCCCGCGCCCACAAGGAGGCCTTCCGGCAGTACGTGGCGGGCCTCGTCGCGGCCGCCGGGCTGCCCGCCCCGCTGGCCGCCCACCTCGCCCTGCTGGCCGAGGGCGCGATCACCACGGCCGCCATATCGGGCTCCCCCGAACCGGCCCGCGAGGCCCGCGAGGCCGCCAGGGTGCTGATGGACGCCGCCCGCGCCTGAGGCGCGGGCGGCGTGATGACCGCCAGGCGTCAGCCGGCCGCGATCGCGGGGTCGCTGATCCCCGCCCGCCCCGTCTCCACGTGGCCGGCCAGCCGGCGCAGGAAGCCGCGGTCGTGGTCGGAGGCGACCGACAGGTCGTACCACTGGTGGCTGCGGCGCAGGTCAGCCGTGTGGACGGCGTGCGCGCCGGGCCGCAGCCGGTAAGCGGCCGGCGCGGCCTTGCCGTACGCGTCGGTCACCGTCAGCGTCACGGTCGTGTCGCCCCCGTTGGTGAGGGTCAGCCGCACCTGCCCGGTCTTCCGGTCGTGGCGCGCACTGACCTCGGGCCCCCGGCGGCCGGCGGCGGTGTGGCCCGTGAAGCGCCGCAGGAAGCCGCCGGGGCCGTGGACCGTGAAGTCGTAGGCCCCCTGCTCCCGTTCCGCGGTGGACCAGCTGCCGGACAGCCGCTTGCCCGCCTCGACCGTGTAGCCCCAGGGGCCGTCGCCGTCGGTGGCGGAGGTGACGTGGAAGTGTGCGCCCGCCCGGCCCGGGTTGGCGAAGCCGATCCGCAGGGCGTCGCCGACGGCCGTGGCGTCGGCGGCCAGGTCGTACGGCAGCGGCCTGGCGTGGCGGGTGCCGGGCTCCTGCGCGGGGAGCGAGCCGTGAGCCGGGGGCTTGGGCTTGTAGTCGGGGTGGCGCTCGCGGTCCGGGGGCAGATAGCCGCTGGTGTCCGGGAAGGCCGGGAGGCCGGGGTCGGTCCGCGCGAAGTCGAACGCCGCGGTCAGGTCGCCGCACACCGCCCGCCGCCACGGCGAGATGTTCGGCTCGGCCACCCCGAAGCGCCGCTCGATGAACCGGATGATCGAGGTGTGGTCGAGGGTCTGGGAGCAGACCCAGCCGCCGGTGCTCCACGGCGACACCACGAGCATCGGCACCCGCTGCCCCAAGCCGTAGGGGCCCACGACCTTCGACGAGGAGCCCGGGAACAGCTCCCCGGTGGTCTCCACGGTCGACGCGCCCTTCTGCGGGGAGGACGGCGGGTACGGGGGCACCAGGTGGTCGAAGAAGCCGTCGTTCTCGTCGTAGGTGATGAGCAGCGCGGTCTTGCTCCACACCTCAGGGTTCGAGGTCAGCGCGTCCAGGACCTGGGCGATGTACCAGGCGCCGTAGTTCGGCGGCCAGTTGGGGTGCTCGCTGAACGCCTCGGGCGCCGCGATCCAGGAGACCTGCGGGAGCCGGCCGGCCTTGACGTCGGCCCGCAGGATGTCGAAGTACCCGTCGCCGTTCTTGGCGTCGGTGCCGGTGCGGGCCTTGTCGTAGAGCGGATCGCCGGGCGCGGCGCCGCGGTACTGATGGAAGTACAGCAGCGAGTTGTCGCCGTAGTTGCCCCGGTAGGCGTCCTCGATCCAGCCCCAGCCGCCCGCGGCGTCGAGGCCGTCGCCGATGTCCTGGTAGATCTTCCAGGAGATCCCGGCCTTCTCCAGGCGCTCGGGGTACGTCGTCCAGGAGTAGCCGGCCTCCGCGTTGTCGAGGACCGGACCGCCGCCGACGCCGTCGTTGCCCGTGTAGCCGGTCCACATGTAGTAGCGGTTGGGATCCGTGTTGCCTATGAACGAGCAGTGGTACGCGTCGCAGACGGTGAAGGCGTCGGCCAGCGCGTAGTGGAACGGGATGTCCTCGCGGGTGAGGTACGCCATGGTGGTGGCGGTCTTGGCCGGGATCCAGTTGTCGTAGGCACCCTGGTGGAAGGCGGACTGGCCGCCGTTCCAGTCGTGGTTGAGGCCCTGGAGGAACTGGAGGCCGAGGTCTTTCGCGTCGGGCCGGAAGGGCAGCACGTCCTTCGCGCCGTCCGGCTGGTACCACACCGGCTTGCCGTTGGGCAGGGACACCGGGTGCGGGTCGCCGAACCCCCGTACCCCGCGCAGGGTGCCGAAGTAGTGGTCGAAGGAGCGGTTCTCCTGCATCAGGACCACGACGTGTTCCACGTCCCGCAGGGTGCCGGTGCGGCGGTTCGCGGGGATCTCCGCGGCCCGCGCGATGCTGTCGGACAGCAGGGACATCGCGGCGGCACTGCCGCCAGCCAACTGCATGAACTGTCTACGGTCCAGGGAAGACATGAACGGCCACTCTCCTCGGCGTCCGGGTGGAGCAGGGGACCGGGGCAGTCTCGCCCGCCCCGGCGGGACCGCGCCACGGGGGACGGCGGAATCCGGAAAGAACCCTGTGTGAACGCCGACCGCCGGAGTGTCGGTGGCGCGCAGTAGGGTTTTCGAGCAAGAACGTTCGAGCAAGAACGTTTCGAGCAAGGACGGGAGACCCGGGGCGGCACCGCGCCGGGGCGGCACGGGGGTTGCATGGCAGCGGCGGTTATCAGGGTCCCGGAGAGCGAGTCGCATCCGGCGATCACCCACGAGGCGACGCGGCGGTGGCTGAGCGAGACGGGCCTGCCGGGCGACAGCGACCTGATGCGGTTCCGGCCGCTCGCCGAGGGGCGGCCGGTGCCCGTCCCGCGGCTGCTCGCCGGCTCCGCCGACCCGGCCGAGCTCGACGAGCACATCGGCGGCCTGCTGGCCATCGGCCACCTCCTCATCGAGGGCGAGGAGGCCGAGCACGTCCTGCTGGACGGGGCCACCGGGCGGGTCTTCAGCATGCTGCTCTTCGAGAAGGACCCCGGCCTGCTCGAGGTCCTGCCCCTGGCGCCGTCGGTGGAGGCCCTCACCCGCTTCCTCGACGCGGCGGCCGAACTGGCCGGGCTCCGGGGCCGGTTCGCCCCCTTCGCCGGGCGCTTCGGCGCGCGGGCGGTGGCGGACGCCTCCGCGCTGTACCTGTCGGTCCTCGAAGAGGCGGACTGGGACGGCGGCGGCTGGGGCAGCGCGGGCGGCCCGGAGGAGTGGGAGCACGCCCTCCCCGCGCTCTGGCGCATCGTCGCGCTCGTCCGTCCGCTCGCGCTGATCGCGGGGCCGGGCGGCGGCCTGCTGCTCGACCTGCCCGAGGGGCTGCTGGAGGAGGAGTTCGGGCCGGAGGAGATCGTGCGCTTCGACGCGGCCGAGCTGCCCGCCACCCTCGTCCACGAGCCGACGCGGCGCTTCCTGGCCAGGACCGGGCTGCCGAAGGACGGCCTCATGTTCCACCCGGACACCGAGGTGCCGCGGCTGCCCACGCTCGCCCAGTGCCGCGAGGACGGCGAGCGGGGAGAGGAGTTCTACGGCTTCCCGGAGGACATGGCCGTCGCCCCCGACCGGCTGCTGCGCCTGGGATACCTCGTCGAGGACACGGACGTCGTCATCGACGCGGACACCGGCGCGATCCACGCGTGGTTCATCCCCGACGCCGCCCTGCGACCGCTGAACGCGGACATCTCCACGCTGGCCTTCACGACATGGCTGCTGCGCCGCGAGGCCGCGATCGACGAGGAACACGACCTGACCGACGACATGTACCAGCCACTGGCCGACACCATGGCGGCCGTGCTGGCCTCGGTGGACCCGGTGGCCTGCCGCCCGACGGGCGAGGCCGACGACTGGCGCTACTGGCCGGAGGTCTTCCACGACGAGGCGGGCGGGGTGCTGTAAACGGGGAAGCCGGTGACGTACGACGCCACGTACCGCGCGTAGGCCGCGTAGCCGCGTGGGCCGCGTGGGCCGCGTTCAACGAGAGGGAGAGTGACCCCCGGGTGCCGAACGACGACGACCTCTGCTTCCTGCCCGCGCTGGACCTCGCCGGCCTGCTGCGCCGCCGCGAACTGTCCGCGCGCGAGCTGCTGCTGGCCCACCTCGACCGGATCGAGCGGGTCAACCCCGCGGTCAACGCGATCGTCACCCTCGTCGCGGACCGCGCGCTCGAAGCCGCCCAGGAAGCCGACGAGCGGCTGGCGGCCGGGGCGGACCCGGCCGCGCTGGGGCCCCTGCACGGGCTGCCGATCGCCCACAAGGACACCCACAACACCGCGGGCATCCGCACCAGCCACGGATCGCGGCTCGCCGACGGCGTGCCCGAGCAGGACGACCTGATCATCGAGCGGATCAAGGCCGCCGGGGCGATCACCCTGGGCAAGACCAACGTGCCCGAGTTCGCGGCCGGTTCGCACACCTTCAACCCCATCTTCGGCGCCACCCACAACCCGTACGACCTGGGCCGCAGCGCGGGCGGCAGCAGCGGCGGCGCGGCCGCCGCGCTGGCCTCCGGCATGGTCCCGCTCGCGGACGGCAGCGACACCGGCGGCTCGCTGCGCAACCCGGCCTCGTTCTGCAATGTCGTCGGCCTGCGCCCGTCGCCGGGCCGCGTCCCCACCTGGCCCGCCTCGGCGGCCTGGAGCACGCTCCCGGTCAAGGGCCCCATGGCCCGTACGGTGAGCGACGCCGCGCTGCTGCTGTCCGCCATGGCGGGGCCCGACCCGCGCTCGCCCATCGCCCTGGAAGAACCCGGTTCCCGCTTCGCCCGCCCGCTCGACCGCGATCTGCGCGGGCTGCGGGTGGCCTGGTCGCCCGACCTGGGCGGGCTGGTCCCGGTGGAGCCCTCCGTGGCCCGCGCCGTCGAGTCGGCGGCGAAGGTCTTCGAGGACCTCGGGTGTGCGGTGGAGGAGGCGTGCCCGGACCTCACCGAGGGCGAGGAGGTGTTCCGTACGCTGCGCGCCTGGCTGTTCGAGATCTCCTTCGGCTCCCTGATGGACGGCTGCCCCGAGGACCACCCCGACGCGCTGAAGCGCACCATCCGGGAGAACACGGAGGAGGGGCGGCGGCTGACCGGTCCCGCCCTCGGCCGGGCCGAGGTGGCGCACACCACGCTCTTCCACCGGGTGCGCGCGTTCTTCGAGCGGTACGACGTACTGCTGCTGCCGGTCAGCCAGGTGGCGCCGTTCGATGTGACGGCCGAATACCCGACCGAGGTGGCCGGTGTGCCCATGACGGACTACCTGGACTGGATGCGCTCGGCCTACCTGGTCACCTCGACCGGCAGCCCGGCGCTGTCCGTACCGGCCGGATTCACCCCCGAGGGGCTGCCGGTCGGCCTCCAGATCGTGGGACCGCACCGGGCTGACTTCGCCGTCCTCCAGATCGGCCACGCCTTCGAGCAGGCCACCCAGCACTGGCGCCGCCGCCCGCCCGGCGCGGACACCGACTCAGGTCACTAGTGACCTGTCCGGCGGACGCGATCAGGCGCACCGGCCGCACAGGTATCCACGCCGCACAGCGGACCGAGACCCGGCCAGCCCCGGCACAGGCGCCCACCGGCCGCGGTGTGTCCGGTGCGGCGGCGGACCGTACGGCGACTGCCAGGCCGGCCGGTCGGTTCGACCCGGGCCGCCCATGTCGCGGCGCCGTACGACCGGGTCCTGGAGCAGTTCGGCTATCGGCAGGCAGATGGGCATGAACGCCCAGTTCTTGGACACAGAGTTACACCGTTCCAGTGAGAAGATCGCAGCGAGAAGGAGCACGGCGCACAGGTGCGACGCGCGACGGATCAGCGCTTGGGGAGTCTCACTTGGTGTACAACGGCATGTCCTTGACAGGGTGACTGCGGGCGACAGCACGGTAACGGCACACGGGAGTGCGGTTCCACTGATTTTGTCGAGCGTGACGCCGTGCGGGCCGACGTCACGGCGGCGACTCAGGCTTCGGGGATGGCGCGGCCGTAGGCGGCGAGGGTCACGGCTTCGGGCTCGGGGCCGCCGCGCCGGCCGGTCTCCAGGGCGTCGATGGTGGCGAGTTCGTCGGCGGTGAGCTCGAAGTCGAAGACGTCGATGTTCTCGGCGATCCGCTCACGTTTGGTCGACTTCGGGATGACCGAGCGTCCCCGCTGGAGCCCCCAGCGCAGCAGCACCTGGGCCGGGCTCTTGCCGTGGGCGTCGGCGATGGCGGTGACAGCCGGGTCCTGGAGGACGCTCCTGCGGTTCTCGCCGTAGCCGGGGTAGAAGGTGATGCCTCCGATAGGTGACCAGGCCTGGTTGAGGATGCTGTGCTGGTCGTCGAAGTCGAGGACGGCGCGCTGCTGGAAGTAGGGGTGGACCTCCAGCTGGTTGACCGCGGGGACGACGGAGGCCGCGGCGAGCAGTGCGGTCAGGTGGTCGACCATGAAGTTGCTGACGCCGATGGCGCGGACCTTGCCGTCGGCCAGGAGCTTTTCCAGGGCGCGGTAGGCCGCGAGAGTCCGGTCGAAGTCCGACGGCAGCGCCTGGTGAAGGATCAGCAGGTCGATCTGGTCGACCCCGAGCTTCGCGGCGCTCTTGTCGAAGCCGTGCAGGGTCTCCTCGTACCCGTAGTCGCTGATCCAGATCTTGGTCTCGATGAAGATCTCGTCGCGGGGGACCCCGGAGTCTCGGATGGCCTGGCCGACCTCGCGCTCGTTGCGGTAGGCCGCGGCGGTGTCGATGTGCCGGTAGCCGAGTTCGAGCGCGGCGGTGACCGCGGCCCGGGTCTCCTCGGGCGGGGTCTGGAAGACACCGAGTCCGAGGGCGGGCATCTCGACGCCGTTGTTGAGGGTGAGGATCTGCATCACAGAGACCTTTCGATGTGGGCTGCCCGTGAGGGCAGGATGAGCGTGACGACCGCCACGACGGCCAGCGCCAGCAGGACGGCGGAGCCGGTCAGGGCCGCACCCGAGCGGGCCGCGATATCGGCGGCCGCGTGGCCGGCGGAGACGGCGGCGGCTACGGCGGTCAGGATGCTCAGGCTCAGCGCGCTGCCGATCTGATGGACGGTGTTGACCAGGCCCGAGCCGGCCCCCGCGTCCGCGGGGGCGACGCCGTCGACACCGCTGGAGGTCCGCGGCGCCAGCGCGAGCCCCTGGCCGGCGCCGATGAGCTGTGCGGTAATGGTCATCGCGTCACCAGCCTCATCGTCGTATGCCCCGCGCCGGCTCTGGTGATCGCCCCGATGGTGGACGACGCGTCGCTGGGACGCGCCGGAACGGCCACCTTGTTGATCTCAGATTGCCTGGTCACGGCCGTACCAGCACCTTCAGGGCCGCGCGCGCGTCCATGGCCCGGTAGCCCTCGGGCGTGCCGTCGAGGTCGACGGTGCGGTCGAAGACCCGGCCGGGCTCGATACGGCCCTCCAGGATGTCGGGGAGGAGCTCGTCGATGTAGGCGCGGGCCGGGGCGGGGCCTCCGGTCAGGGTGATGTTGGGGCCGAAGAGGGTGCCGAAGCCGATCGGGGCCTCCTCGTACTGGGGTGCGCCCACGCGGCTGATGGTGCCGCCGGGGCGGACCACTCCGTAGGCCTGCTCGTAGGCGGGGCGGTGCCCGACCGCTTCGATGACGATGAGGCTGCCGCCGCCGGTGAGGTCGCGAACCTTCTCGATGCCCTCGGTGCCGCGCTCGGCGACCACGTCGGTCGCTCCGAACGCGCGACCGAGGTCGGTTCGGGCGGTGTGCCGGCCCATGAGGACGATCTGCTCGGCCCCGAGCCGCTTGGCGGCGAGCACGGCGAGCAGGCCGACGGCGCCGTCCCCGATCACGGTGACGGTGCTGCCCTGCCGCACCCCACCGCGGACGGCGGCATGGTGGCCGGTGCCCAGGACATCGGAGAGAGTGAGCAGGGAGGGGATGAGCGCGTCGTCGGCGGCGACCGGGAGCTTGACCAGGGTGCCGTCGGCCAGCGGCACGCGGGCCGCCTCCCCCTGGCCGCCGTCGATGCCGTTCCTCGCCCAGAAGCCGCCGTGCACGCAGGAGGTCTGGAGCCCGGCCCGGCAGAACTCACAGGAGCCGTCCGAGTACGCGAACGGGGCGACGACCAGGTCGCCCTTCTTCACCGAGGTGACGTCGCCACCGATTTCCTCGACGACGCCGATGAACTCGTGGCCCATGCGGACCGGGCCGTCGGAGGCCGACATGGAGTGGTAGGGGTGCAGGTCGCTGCCGCAGATGCAGGCGGTGGTGATGCGGACCAGCGCGTCGGTGGGCTCCTTCAGAGCCGGGTCGGCGACGTCCCCGACGCGGACGTCGCCTGCTGCGTACATGAGTGCTGCGCGCACAGTGTTCCCTCAGGTTGATTGCGGCTTTCAGGCCCGGATTCGGACTGCGATTTCTGGGCCTTTTCCAGAAAACCGCGCGACGGCGCGCAGGTGGGAGTCACTGCTCTTCCAGGTAATGGCAGTACCTCGCAGGCCCTCCCCGACGCATTTACGGTGAAGGAGCCGGCACAAGAATCACGCCGATCAAGAGGAGGCACCCGTGCCCCCGGATTCCCGCCCGACAGCAGCCCGGCGACTCATCGGGGCCGCCAAGGAAGTCTTCGAGATCTGATCATGGCTGACATCGACAAGAAGAGCCTGGCCGCGGAGGTCCGCGACTTCCTGAGCACCCGGCGGGCGCGGATCACCCCGCTCCAGGCCGGGCTGCCGGTCTACGGCGGAAACCGCCGCGTCGCGGGCCTGCGCCGCGAGGAGGTCGCCCTGCTCGCGGGAATGAGCGTGGACTACTACGTCCGGCTCGAGCGCGGGAACCTCAGCGGCGCCTCGGACTCGGTGCTCGACGGCCTCGCTCACGCACTTCAGCTGAACGAGGCCGAGCGCACCTACCTCTACGACCTGGCCCGTGCGTCAACACCCTCGGGCCGGCGTCCCACGGTGACCGCTTCCCGCGTGCGGCCCACGATCCTGCGGCTGCTCGACTCGATGACCGACGTGCCGGCGTATGTACGCAACGCACGGTTCGACATCCTGGCCGCCAACGCGCTGGGCCGGGCACTGTACGCGCCGGTCTTCGACTCCCCGCTGTTCGCCCAGCGCGGGCCGGTCAACACCGCCCGCTTCCTGTTCCTGGACCCGGCCGGCCAGGACTTCTGGGTCGACTGGGACAAGGGTGCCGACGACTCGGTCGCCTTTCTGCGCACCGAGACCGGCCGAGCGCCGCATGACAAGGCGCTGACCGACCTGATCGGGGAGCTCACGACCAAGAGCGACGATTTTGCCCGCCGGTGGGCGCGTCACGATGTGAAGATCCACCGCTCCGGCGTCAAGAACCTGCGCCACCCGCTGGTCGGCGATCTCGCGCTGCCCTACGAGGCGATGGACCTGCCGGCCGACCCCGGCCTCCGCCTCAACTTCTACACCCCCGAACCGGACTCGCCGGAGCGGGAGGCCCTCAGCCTGCTCGCCAGCTGGGCGAGCACCGGCACGGTCGTCCCCTCGCGGAACGACTGACCGCGCGACAAGGAGAACTCCTTCATGTACTACCGACCGCTCGGCCGCACCGGCGTGCAGGTCAGCCCGCTCTGCCTGGGCGCGATGATGTTCGGCCCCTGGGGCAACGAAGACGAGGCCGACTCGATACGGATCATCCATCGCGCCCTCGACGCCGGCATCAACTTCATCGACACCGCGGACGTGTATTCCGGCGGGGTCTCGGAGGACATCGTCGGTAAGGCGCTCAAGAACCGACGCGAAGACGTGTTCCTCGCGACCAAGTTCTTCATGCCGATGAGCCAGGACGACCCGAACCAGCGGGGCGGCTCGCGGCGCTGGATCATCCGCGAGGTCGAGAACTCCCTCAGCCGCCTGGGCACCGACTACATCGACCTCTACCAGGTCCACCGCCCCAGCCCGGGCACCGACGTCGCCGAAACCCTCGGCGCCCTCTCCGACCTCGTGCACCAGGGCAAGATCCGTTACATCGGTTCCTCGTCGTACTCCGGCTCCCAGATCGTCGAAGCTCAGTGGGTCTCCCGGGACCGCCGCCTGGAGCGGTTCGTGACCGAGCAGCCGCCGTACTCGATCCTGGTCCGCGGCATCGAGGAAGACGTCCTGCCCACCGTGCGCCGCCACGGCATGGGCACGCTGACCTACAGCCCGCTGGCCGGCGGCTGGCTCTCGGGCCGCTACCGGAAGGATGCCTCCTCCGGGCCGGCCTCCGCCGCGCGCCCGCAGGCCCGATTCGACATGAGCAGCCCGGCCAACCGCCGCAAGCTCGATGCCGTCGAGCAGCTCGCGCTCCTGGCCGAGCAGACCGGCCTCTCCCTGATCGAGCTGGCCGTCGCCTTCGTGATCAACCACCCCGGCGTCACTTCGGCGATCATCGGGCCGCGCACCATGGAACAGCTCGAAGCGTTCCTGCCCGCTGCCGACGTCACGCTCTCTGCCGACGTACTCGACCGCATCGACGAAATCGTGGCTCCCGGGGTGACCGTCAACCCCGCCGACAACAGCTACGGCGACTTCGAGCTACGGGCCGACCAGCGGCGCCGCTGACGCGAAAGGAACCACCATGACGGACTGGAACGGCACGGACCTGGAAAAGATCGCGTCACCTTCCACGCGGCCGGCCCCGGCGAGTACGCCGGCGTGGACGCCGCCTACCGGAGGAAGTACGGGCGCTACACCAGCATCGTCGAGCACGTCCTGACCGATGCCGCCCGCGCCTCCACCCTGCGCCTCGAACCGCGCTGACCCCGAGGGCCGCCCGCACCCGTGCGACGGCCTTCATCCCCGGCTCACAGAGCCACCGCACGTCACGAAAGGCAAGATCTTCCATGCGTGCCACCTTCATGTACGGGCCCCGAGACGTGCGGGTCGAGAACGTGCCCGACCCCCGGATCGTCGAGCCGACGGACGCGGTCGTCCGCATCACCCTGGCCTGTGTCTGCGGCTCCGACCTGCACCCCTACCACTCCATGGACAAGACCGACGAGGGCGTGCCGATGGGGCACGAATTCCTCGGCGTCGTCGAGGAGACCGGCTCCGAGGTGCACGGTCTCAAGCGTGGTGACTTCGTGGTCTCCCCGTTCGCGTTCGCCGACAACACCTGTCCGATCTGCCGGGACGGCTTCCAGACCGCCTGCCCGCACGGCGGCTGGTACGGCGCCGGCGGTGTCGGGGGCGCGCAGGCCGAGGCCGTGCGCGTACCCCAGGCCGAGGGCACCCTGGTGAAGATCCCCACCGACGTCGACACGGCGCTGCTGCCGTCGCTGCTCGCCCTGAGCGACGTCTACCTCACCGGCTACCACGCCGCCCACATGGGCCGGGTCGAACCCGGCAAGACCGTAACCGTGATCGGCGACGGCGCCGTTGGCCTGTCCGCGGTGCTGGCCTCCCGGCGCATGGGCGCCGAGAAGATCATCCTCATGGGCCGCCACACCTCCCGCACCGACCTCGGCCGGGAGTGGGGCGCCACCGACGTCGTCGCCGAGCGTGGCGAGGAGGGTATCGCCGAGGTGATGGACATGACCGGCGGCGAGGGCTCCCACGTCGTGCTGGAGGCCGTCGGCCTGATGCCCGCCTACGAACAGGCCTACGGCGTCGTCCGCCCCGGCGGGATCATCTCCCGCGTCGGCGTCCCGCAGTACGAGGAGGCCCCGGTCGGCTTCGGGTCGCTGTTCGGGAAGAACGCCCAGCTGGCCGGCGGACCTGCTCCGGTGCGCGCCTACCTCGAACCCGCCATCGCGGATGTGCTCGCCGGTCGCATCGACCCGGGCAGGGTCTTCGACGCCGAGGTCGCCCTGGACGAGGTCGCCGACGCCTACCGGGCCATGGACGAGCGCAGCCGGCTGAAGGTGCTGGTGCGCCCGTGACCGCCCGCAAGCCCAACGCCGCCGCTACAGCCGCGCACGAGCGGCTCTTCCCCGGCCACATCTCCACGCTCGCCGTTACGGATCCGGAGCTGATCGAGTACTTCGACAACTTCGCCTTCGACGAGGTCCTGCGCCACACCGGCGACGTCGACGAGCGCACCCGGCTGATGACGCAACTCGCGGCGATGATCGCCGTCGGCGCGGTGGCCGAGTACCGGGTGATGCTCGGCGCCGCGCTCACCGCCGACGTCACGCCGGTGGAGACCAAGGAGATCGTGTACCAGGCGGTCCCGTACGCCGGGATGGCGCGCGTCTTCGACTTCCTGCACGCCACCAACGACGTCCTGACCGACCGCGGCATCGAGCTGCCTCTCGAGGGCCAGTCCACCACCAGCCCGGATACCCGGATGGAGCAGGGCCTGGCGGCGCAGAAGAGAATCGTCGGCGACCGGGCCGTGGACGCCATGTCCGCGAACGCCCCGGCCGACGAGCAGCACATCCAGCGGTTCCTGAGCGGGAACTGCTTCGGCGACCACTACACCCGCACCGGCATCGACGTGCCCACGCGTGAGCTGCTCACCTTCTCGATGCTCGCCGCGCTCGGGGGAGCGGACGCACAGGTGAAGGGACATGTCGCGGCCAACCTCCACGTCGGCAACCCCCGTTCCACCCTGATCGCCGTCCTGACCGGCCTGCTGCCGTTCATCGGCTACCCCCGGACCCTCAACGCCCTGGCCGCCGTCGACGCCGCGGCCCCGGCCGACCGCTGACCAGACCTCGCGCCCCGCACGACCCGTACGACCCGCATCACAGCAAGGAGCACCCATGGAGTTCGTCAAGCCGCGACCCACCGGCAAGGGCCCCGCCAACTGGTTCAACGGCGACGTCTGGTTCGACGTCATCCAGGCCGGCACCGAGCCTTCCCGACTGCGCGCCAATATGGTGCGCTTCGCCCCCGGCGCCCGCACCGCCTGGCACCATCACGTCGTCGGCCAGACCCTCCACGTCGTGGCCGGGATCGCCCTGATCGGCACCCGCGACGGCACCGTCTACGAGGCCCACCCCGGCGAGACCGTCACCTGCCCGCCCGGCGAAGAGCACTGGCACGGCGCCACCGAGGACCGCTTCATGCAGCACCTCGCTCTGTGGGAAGGCGGCGCACCCGACGACGACCGGCCCGAGACCACCTGGCTCGAGCACGTCACCGACGAGCAGTACCGCTCCCCGCGTACCCGCAGCCGCTGACTCCCTTCGGGAAGGCCGGGTGGCCGGCCAGGCGGCGTACGTAGGCGTGCAGCCGGTCGTACCGGGGGACGAGCGGCGCGGCGTCGGAGTGGACCAGCGCCACCCACAGATCCACATCCGCCGCGGTCAACTCCTCGCCCAGGACATACGGTCCGGGCCCCAGCCGACGGTCGAGCAGATCGAGCGCCGCGAGCGACGTCGCGGGGCGGTCGGCCCGCGTGATCCGTGTCTCGATGAGCTCCCCGAGGGCCTCGATCGCCGCGGCGAGGGCCGGCGGGCGCAGCCGGGGGAGATGGCCGTGGCCCGGCGTACTCAAGTGGTCCGCGATGTCGCGGAGGATGTCGGGCGTGTGGTTGCTGACGACACGCCCGCTCCAGCGGTCGCACAGCGCGGGCACGGTCAGCGGGCCGTCGTAGCGGTGCCAGGTGGCCTCGTAGGCCTCGCGCAGGCCCTGGGCGGCGGTCGGGGACGGGAGGCAGACGGTGGTGAGCGAGTCGCGGAGCCGGAGCAGGTCCAGGGTGATCGAGACGCGCAGTGAGCGCGGACAGCCCTGGGAGAGGAACACCTGATAGCGGTGCGGCGCCGGGTAGAAGCCGCCGGCGACATCGACGCCGATGCGGCTGCGGAAGCTGTGGCCGGGGCGGGGGTCGAGCAGCGCCGCCGGTCCTGAACTGCGCGGAATCGTCTCGGGCATGGCTCTCCACGTGCGAAATGGCTGGGCGGGAAGGAGCGGGAGGGAGGGAAGGCCCGGTGTCCGGGGCGACCATGGGGCCGCGATCAGGCCGCGATCCGGCCGGGGCTGGATGACCGGTCGTCGTCGACCGGTCCCGGTCAGGCGGTCGGACTCAGGCGGCGCAGACGCGCAGCAGGTCGATGTGCAGCCGCCGGGTGAGGGAGCGAGGGCGGAGCGGGAGCGTCGACTGGAGAAGCCGCCGAGCTTCCCCGCTCATGCCGACAGTCCAGGGCATTTCCACCGGTCCCATCATCGAGGCTCGCGCGTCGCGAAGCCGTCGCCAACAGTGTCGTGGCGCTCCGCGGGGCCGTCAAGGAGCCAGTTGACGGCGGCTCATGGCACCGGCACCCGCCGACGCCTTCGCCGACGCCTCCGCCGACGGTCCAGTATGCGACCGGCGGTTGACGTGGCGCGCGATCTCCTGCTGAATGATGGCCATGACTGCCCAGCAGCGTTTGGTCACCCGCGACCACATCGACTTCGGTCGGGTGTGGTCCGCCACCTGTTGCGCCTGACTCGGCAACGGACCGCCGAAGCGGTCCACCTCCGCTCGTGACCGTCGCGGTCCGAGCCTTCGCATCGCGCGCTGTTCCCGTGGACGAGCACTGACTCGCGGCCGGACGGCGCCTTGACCCCGTACGCGCGCGCCGCGGCCACGTTGGCGCCGCTGCGCCCGGGTCACCCATGTGTTCTCCCCGCGCCCGCTCCGCGCCCACCTCCCCGAAAGGCCACTCCCATGCCCGTGGAAAGTCCCAGTCCGGCCCGGGAGCACGGATGACCTCCGTCGCGCAACCGCCGCCCTCCCGGCTGAAACCGCCCGAGCTGACGGTCGTCCAGGCCCCGGTGTCCGACCCGCGTGTGCGGCCGTTGCTGCGCGAGCTGGGCGAGGAGTACTCGGCCCGCTACGGCAAGGACGCCCACACCGAACTCGCCCGCTACCCCGACGAGGAGTTCACCACGGAGCGCGGTGGGGTGCTGCTGCTGTTGCTGGAGCACGGCGAACCCGTCGCGGGCGGAGCCTTCCGCCGGTACGACGAGAACACGGCCGAGCTGAAGCGGATCTGGACGCACTCCGGGCATCGACGGCGCGGCCTCGCCCGCCGGGTCGTGGCCGAGTTGGAGCGCGAGGCGGGCGCCCGGGGCTACCGGCGGATCTTTCTGACCACCGGGCCGCGTCAGCCCGAGGCCCGCGGGCTGTATCTGGCCACCGGCTACACCCCGCTGTTCGACACCGAGGCCGACCCGGAGACCATCGGCCCGCTCCCGTTCGAAAAGCACCTCACCGACCAGGCCCGCACCGGCCATGACGACCTGGCCTCGCTCAAGGTCGTGCCCACCCGCCACTACGCCCGCTGGGCCGCGGCCCTCGCCGTCCTGGTCCTCACGGCCCAGTTCCTCCACGGGCTGGTCACCAACCCCGTCTGGCAGTGGCGGGTCTTCAGCGAATACGTGCTGTCCGAGACCATCGTCACCGCCGTCGGGGTGACGCTCCAGCTGACCGCCTACTCGATGCTGCTCGGCTTCGCCCTCGGCACGGTGCTGGCGTTCATGCGGCTGTCGGCCAGCCCCGTGCTGCGGACCGTGGCCTGGACCTACGTCTGGATCTTCCGCTCCATCCCGATGATCGTCCAGCTGGTCTTCTGGTTCAACCTGGGTGCTCTGTACCGGGAGTTGGGCATCGGCATCCCCTTCGGCCCGGTGTTCTGGTCCGTCAGCAGCAACGACCTGATCGGCACCATCGGCGCGGCCCTCATCGGCCTGACGCTCCACCAGGCGGCGTACTGCGCGGAGATCGTCCGCGGCGGTGTCCTCTCGGTCGACCGGGGCCAGCTGGAGGCCGCGGCGGCGCTCGGCATCCCCAGGCTGCGGCAGATCCGGCGGATCGTCCTGCCGCAGGCCATGCGGGCCATCCTGCCCACCGCGGGCAGCGAGATCATCAGTCTCCTCAAGGGCACCTCGGTGGTCTACGTGATGGCCATCGGCGAGCTCTTCTACCAGGTCAAGGTCATCTACGGGCGCAACGGCATGGTGATTCCGCTGCTGATGGTCGCCACCGCCTGGTACGTGTTCCTGACCTCCGTGCTCTCGGTCGCCCAGTACTACGTCGAGCGCCACTTCGCCCGGGGTGCCGAGCGCACCCCTGGGAGGCGGTCATGGGTGAGGTGATGGTGGAGGTGCGCGGGGTCCACAAGAGCTTCGGGCCGCTGGAGGTGTTGCGCGGCGTGGACCTCCAGGTGCGCACCGGTGAGGTCACCGTAGTCCTCGGCCCGTCCGGATCCGGGAAGTCCACGCTGCTGCGCACCATCAACCACCTGGAGAAGGTCAACCGCGGCTGGATCAGCATCGACGGCGAGCTGATCGGCTACCGCAGATCGGGAAACCGGCTGTACGAGCTGAAGGAGCGGGACGTTCTGCGGCAGCGCACCCATATCGGGTTCGTCTTCCAGGACTTCAATCTCTTCCCGCACCTCACCGTGGAGGAGAACCTGATCGAGGCGCCCATCGCCGCGCTCCGCCGCCCGCGCAAGGAGGCCGTGGCGAGTGCCGCGCGGCTGCTGGAGCGGGTCGGGCTCGCCGACAAGGCAGCCGCGTATCCCCGGCAGTTGTCCGGTGGTCAGCAGCAGCGGGTGGCCATCGCCCGCGCGCTGGCCCTGGAACCCAAGGTGCTGCTGTTCGACGAGCCCACCTCGGCGCTCGACCCGGAACTGGTCGGCGAGGTCCTGGATGTGATCAAGGACCTGGCACGGACCGGCACCACCATGATCGTCGTGACCCATGAGATCGGCTTCGCCCGCGAGGTCGCCGACACGGTGGTGTTCATGGACGGCGGCGTCGTCGTGGAGCAGGGTCCGCCCGCGGCCGTACTCGACGCCCCGCGCCACGAGCGCACCCGCGCCTTCCTCTCCAAGGTCCTGTGACCGGCCCCGGCCCCGGCCCTGGCCTTCGCCCGCATCCCCGTGTTCGTAGAGCAAGGAGATCCACCATGCCCACCCGCCGCTTCGCCACCGCTGCCCTCTCACTCGCCGCGGCGCTCCTCCTCGCCGCCTGCGGCAACCCCTCGGACGGCGGCACGACCGAGGTCGCGGCCAAGGACGGCAGCCGTACGAAGATCAACCTGAGTGCGGACCAGAAACGCATCACCACCCCCAAGGTGGACTCCATCGCCGCACAGGTGCCCGCGGAGATACGCAAGAGAGGCACCCTGGAGATCGTCGACTCCTCCGACTCCGCCGCACCGCTGACCTTCTACGCCACCGACAACAAGACGATCATCGGAGTGGAGCCCGACCTCGCCTACCTGGTGGCCGATGTGCTGGGCCTCGAGCCGCACATCAACACCGTCTCGTGGGAGAACATCTTCGTCGGCCTGGACAGCGGCAAGTACGACGTCGGCTTCAGCAACATCACCGACACCGAGGAGCGCAAGGAGAAGTACGACTTCGCCAGCTACCGCAAGGACGACCTGGCCTTCGAGACGAAGAAGGGCAGCGGCCTGAAGGTCACCGGGCCCAAGGACGTGGCGGGTAGAACCGTAGCGGTGGACACCGGCACCAACCAGGAGAAGCTGCTGGTCGAGTGGAGCGAGGAGAACGTGAAGGCCGGCCGTGAGCCGGTGAAGATCAAGTATTACCAGAACCAGAGCGACACCTACCTCGCGCTCGCCTCCGGCCGGATCGAGCTCTTCCTGGGCCCCAACCCGACCGCCGCCTACCATGTGGCCTCCGCCCGGCAGACCGAGATCGTCGGCACCTACTCCGGCGCCGGGGACACCCTCCAGGGCCTGATCGCGGCCACCACCAAGAAGGACAACGGACTGGTCAAGGCGTTGAACTCGGCGATCAACGAGATCATCGACAACGGCACCTACGCGAAGGTGCTGAAGCGCTGGGGCCTGTCGAGCGAGGCCGTCGAGAAGTCGGAGATCAACCCGCCGGGCCTGCCCAAGACCAATAAGTGACCGATCCGGGGCGCGGGGCCGCACGGCTCTCGCGCCCCACCCCGGTTTGGCACCGTTCAGTTACAGAACGAACATCCCAGGCACACCGTGGTGTACAAGGATGTGGGGATGTCGCCACCGATCTGATTTCACGGAATGTACGGGGGATTCCATGCACCGTTCCATCGCTGCCACCGCGGCGGTCGTCGCACTCACCGCCGCTCTCACCGCTTGTAATGGGTCGGACGGGGACGGCGACAAGGCCGGGACGACGAAGAAGGGCACCCACTCCAGCGCCGCCGAACCCGGCGGTGAGAACTCGCCGGAGGCCGCGCCAAGCCAGGCGAGCTCGACGGCCGGCAAGCTCGGCGACACCCTCTCGCTCGTAGGAATCGTGGGCCTGGGTGAAACGACCGCGCCCACGGCCGACATCACGCTGAACAAGTTCGTGGACAACGCGAAGTCCCAGGGCGCCTACTTCGAGGCCGCCGACGGAAACCGCCTGGTCGCAGCGGAGTTCACGATCGTGAGCACCGGCAAGGCCACCTACAGCGACGCCCCGTACACCCCTCCGACGGTCGTCGACACGGCCGGAACGGCACACAACGGCAAACCCGGGGATCCCACCGTCGGCGAGTCCCTGAGCATCACGATGACTCTCTCGCAGGGGGAACGGGCCACCGGCTGGGTGATCTTCGAGGTGCCGAAGAGTGCGAAGATCACGAGCGTGACGTGGCAGATGGACCGCACAGGGCTCGACACGGAACGCATCGGGACGTGGACCCTCTAGAGGCGCCCCTTTTCCCACGGGACGGATGAGACCGCGAGCCGCCCTTGGGATGGGCCGCCGTATGTGCGGATACTGGGCGGTATGCGTATTGAATTCGATCCCGAGGCTGTAGGTCGCACTCCCTTCTACAAGCTGCTGACCTCCGTGGTAGTCCCCCGGCCGATCGCCTGGGTGTCCACCGTCTCGGCCGCCGGGACCTGCAATCTGGCGCCGCACTCCTTCTTCACGGTCGCCTGTGTGGCCCCGCCGATCGTGCAGTTCACCTCCGTGGGGCGCAAGGACTCGCTGCGCAATGTGGAGGAGACCGGGGAGTTCGTGGTGAACTTCGCGCCCGAGCAGCTGTTTGAGCAGATCAACGAGACGGCGACGGACTTTCCGCCCGAGGTCGGGGAGTTCGAGGCGGTGGGCATCGCGCGGGAGCCGAGTCTGCGGGTGAAGCCGCCGCGGGTGGCGGCCTCGTCGGTCGCGCTGGAGTGCGAGCTGCACAGCACGGTGCGGCTCGGGGACTCCACCGTGGTGTTCGGCCGGGTGGTGCACGCCGCCGTCGATGAGCACGTCATGGACGGCGGCCACCCCGAGGTGACCAGGCTGCGTCCGCTGGCCCGGCTGGGCAAGGACGAGTGGGCGACGCTCGGCGAGGTGTTGGAGCGGCCCCGGATCCGGTACGCGGACTGGGACGGCGGCGCGGGCGGCGCCGGGCTGAGTGGTTCGTAGGGCGGGGTCCGCGCCGGCGGCGATCGTCTTCGACATCGGCTCGACTCTGGTACGTGAGGACCGGTACTGGGCGTCGTGGGCCGACTGGCTGGGGGTTCCCCGGCATACGTTGTCCGCGCTGGTCGGGGCGGTGGTTGCGCAGGGGCGGGACGACACGGAGGCGATCCGGCTCGCGCGGCCGGGGGCCGATGTGCGGGCCGAGCGGCGGGCGCGCGAGGCGGCCGGGCGGGGGGAGCGCCTGGAGGAGGCGGACCTGTATCCGGACGTACGGCCGGCGCTGGACGCGCTGCGGGCGCTCGGGGTCCGGGTCGCCGTGGCCGGGAACCAGACGGAGCGCGCGGGTGAGCTGCTGCGCGCGCTGGAGCTGCCGGTGGCCGAGGTCGCGACCTCGGCCCGGTGGGGCGTCGCCAAGCCCGATCCCCGCTTCTTCGACCGTGTCGTGGAGCTGGCCCGGGCCGCGCCCCACGAGACCGTGTACGTGGGCGACTACCCGGCGCTGGATGTCCGTCCCGCCAAGGCTGCCGGGCTGCGGGCGGCGCATCTGAGGCGCGGACCGTGGGGGTGTCTGTGGGCGAACTCGGCCGACGCGGCCTTGGCGGACTGGCGCGTCGACTCGCTGACCGAGCTCGTCCGGGTGATCGGGGCGGCGCGGAGCGGGGGGTAGGGCTCGCACGGAGTGTGATGAGTTCACACCCCGTGTGATCAGAGTGCATGCATATATCTACCGCACACCCTCCCGCGCCCCGCGGCACGGTGGTTGAGTCTTCGTACAGCCCGCTCAGGTGCGCCAGACCTGGGCGAAGGGGCCGCCGGACCCCTCCCTCCTCGGCCGGCGGCCCACCCCCCCAAACGCTCAGCCCGCGGACTCGGCCGCGTGCGCGCTCAGCACGCCGAGCGCGACGAGCGCGAACACCACAATGCCCAGCAGCACCCGGTAGATCACAAACGGCATGAAGCTCTTGGTGGTGATGAACTTCATGAACCATGCGATAACGGCGTATCCCACAATAAAAGCGACAACCGTCGCGAAGATCGTCGGGCCCCACGCCGTGTGGCCGTCCGAGGCGTCCTTCAGCTCGTACGCTCCGGAGGCCAGCACCGCGGGCACCGCGAGCAGGAACGAGTAACGGGCCGCGGCCTCGCGGGTGTAGCCCATCAGCAGACCGCCGCTGATCGTCGCGCCGGAGCGGGACACGCCCGGCACCAGCGCCATCGCCTGGCAGAAGCCGAAGATCAGACCGTCCTTGATGCCGAGTTCGCGCAGTGTCTTGCGCTGTACGGGGGCGCGGTGCTTGCCGCCCTTCTCGTCGCGGGCCGCCCGCCAGTCGGCGAAGCCCAGGATGAGGCCCATCACCACCAGCATGGTGGCGGTGAGCCGCAGATCACGGAACGGGCCCTCGATCTGGTCCTTGAGGGTCACGCCGAGCAGGCCGATGGGTATCGAGCCGACGATCACCAGCCACCCCATCTGGGCGTCATGATGGCCGCGCCACTCCTTGTTGAAGAGTGAGCGGAACCACGCCGAGACGATGTTGGTGATGTCCTTGCGGAAGTAGATCAGCACGGCGAGCTCGGTGCCGATCTGGGTGATGGCCGTGAAGGCGGGCCCGGGGTCGCTCCACCCCGCGAAGGCGGCGGTGAGCCGCAGATGGGCGCTGGAGGAGATCGGCAGGAACTCGGTCAGCCCCTGGACCAGTCCGAGAATGAATGATTCGAACCACGACATCGCGTCTACTATCCAAAGCCTGATCATGCACTGACCGGCGCAGCGGCGGGTCAGGCGGGGTGGCCGACGGGGAGGACCGGCCGCTGTGGATCAGCGCCGGTCGTCGGGGCAGCGTACCGTCCCCGGGTAAGAGGCCTACTAAGGCCCTTGCCTTCCGGCCATGGGCGGACCCGGTTCGGCCGGTGTCGGCTCGGCGCGGGCGGTGTCCTGAACCGTTTCGCGTGTGCCGCCCAGCCGGCCCCGCCTGCGCCAGGCCATGGCGCATCCCACGAGCGCGGGCACCGCGATACAGGCCAGCGCGGCCAGGAACACCGGCGAGGTCGGGGTGGTGGCACGGCTGCCCGCCACCGCGTACGCGGCGGTGTTCGGCACACTGCCGAGGGCGGTCGCCAGCAGGAACGGGACCCAGCCCATCCGCGACACGGCGGCGCAGTAGTTCGCGGCGGCGAACGGTACGCCCGGGAACAGCCGGATCGCCAGCATGGACCGGAAACCGTGCCGGCTCAGCTGCCGGTCGGCCGCCACCAGCCAGCGGGCGCGCAGCAGCGGCCGCAGCGCGTCCTGGCCCAGCAGCCTGCCCAGACCGAAGGAGATCCCGGCGCCGAGCACCGTCCCGGCCACCGCGGCGGCCAGCCCGGCCGAGGCCCCGAACAGCGCGCCCGCCGCCAGGTTCAGCAGCGGCCGCGGCACCAGGGCCGCGGCACACCCCCCGTACGCGAGCGCGAAGATCACCGCGGCCGTGCCGCCGGACAGCTGCGGCGGCCACCCCTCGGCCAGCAGCCGGTGCGGCTGCCACGCCCAGACCGCGCCGGCGGCGCCCGCCAGCAACGCCACCAGCAGGCACAGGCGCAGCCGCGGCGAGAGCAGCGCACGGGCGCGGCGCTCGGCCGGTGTGGCGGGCGGCGCGGCGACATCCAGCATCGAAGGAGCGTATCCGAAGCGGTCCTTGGGCGGCTCCGCGGCCGTCCACCAGACGGTCGGCCGCCGTTCGTCGCCGGGCCCGGCGACGAAGAACCAGGCGAGGGAAAACCATTCGACGGGCGCCCCGCGATACGCGACGATCAGCGGTATGTTCCGGCAGTCCTTCCTCGTGACGACGTCCGCAGTCGCGGACGCGCCGAAGGCTGCCGTCCTTCAGGTCGCACCTCCGATCGCCGCATGCGCGTCCGCCTGCGTCGACGGCGCCCGACTCTGACCCTCCTCGGACACCTCCGACGGGACCCCGCCAGGGGAGGGTCGGTCCGGCCCTGGGGTCCTCCTTTCAGCGTCGCTGTTCCGAGGAGGAACGGATCCATGTCCAAGCAGGCCTATCTGCGCACCAAGCCGCATCTGAACATCGGCACCATCGGCCATGTCGACCACGGCAAGACCACGTTGACCGCCGCCATCACCAAGGTCCTCAGCGAGCGCGGCGCCGGCGGCACCTACGTCCCCTTCGACCGCATCGACCGCGCTCCGGAGGAGGCGGCGCGCGGCATCACCATCAACATCGCGCACGTCGAGTACGAGACGGACACGCGCCACTACGCGCACGTCGACATGCCCGGCCACGCCGACTTCATCAAGAACATGGTGACGGGTGCGGCCCAGCTCGACGGCGCGATCCTGGTCGTCTCGGCGCTCGACGGCGTCATGCCGCAGACCGCCGAGCATGTGCTGCTCGCCCGTCAGGTCGGCGTCGACCACATCGTGGTCGCCCTCAACAAGGCCGACGCGGGCGACTCCGAACTCACCGACCTGGTCGAGCTGGAGGTGCGCGAGCTGCTGTCCGCGCACGGCTACCCCGGCGAGACCACCCCCGTCGTACGGGTCTCCGGGCTGCGCGCGCTGGCCGGGGACCCGCGCTGGACCGGCTCCATCGAGGCCCTGCTCGACGCGGTCGACACCTATGTGCCGATGCCGGTGCGCTACACCGACGCCCCGTTCCTGCTCCCGGTGGAGAACGTCCTGACCATCACCGGGCGCGGCACGGTCATCACCGGCGCCGTCGAGCGCGGCACGGTCCGCGTCGGCGACCGCGTGGAGGTGCTCGGCGCCGACACCACCACGGTGGTCACGGGCGTCGAGACGTTCGGCAAGCCGATGGAGTTCGCCGAGGCCGGGGACAACGTGGCCCTGCTTCTGCGCGGCGTCGCGCGGGACGCGGTGCGCCGCGGCCATGTGGTCGCCGCCCCCGGCAGCGTGGTGCCCCGGCGGCGCTTCACCGCGCGGGTGTATGTGCTGTCGGCGGCGGAGGGCGGCCGGCGCACACCGCTGTCCACCGGCTACCGTCCGCAGTTCTACATCCGCACGGCCGATGTGGTCGGCGATGTCGACCTCGGCGTGACGGGCGTGGCCCGGCCCGGTGACACCGTCACCATGGACATCGAGCTCGGGCACGCGCTGCCGCTGGAGTCCGGCCTGGGCTTCGCGATCCGCGAGGGCGGCCGCACGGTGGGCGCGGGCACGGTGACCGCGGTCGCTGACCAGAGTTGAGAACACGGCCGCCCCGGTACGCCGCCACGGCGCACCGGGGCGGCCGGAGCCGCGCGTTCCACGCGGCACAATATGAGCGTGGACGAGCCGATACCCGTGATCAGGGACGTGGACCGGGGCACCGCCAAGCTGATGCCGGACGTGGACCGGCCGCGCGCCTGGCTGCTCACGGTGGACGGCTCCCCCCAGTCGTATGTCGACCTGGACGACCCCACCCACCTGGAGTTCGAGTACGCGCGGCGGCTCGCGCACGTCCTGGAGCTCACCGGTGCCCCGGGCACCCCGCTGGACGTGCTGCACCTGGGCGGCGGCGCGCTGACCCTGCCGCGCTTCGTGGCGGCCGTCCGCCCCGGTTCGCGGCAGGAGGTGATCGAGGCCGACGGCGGGCTGCTCGATCTGGTCGCCGAGCGGCTGCCGCTGCCTGCCGCCGCCGGGATCGCGGTGCGCCGGGCGGACGCCCGTACCGCGCTGGAGGCCGCTCCCGGCGCGTCGGCCGATGTGATCGTGGCCGATGTGTTCGGCGGCTCGCGCGTCCCCGCGCACCTCACCTCCGTCGAGTACGCGCGCGCCGCCGCCCGGGCGCTGCGGCCGGGCGGCCACTACGCGGCCAACCTCGCCGACGGCGCGCCCTTCACCTTCCTCCGCTCCCAAGTGGCCACGCTCCAGGCGGCCTTCGCCCAGGTGTGCCTGATCGCGGAGCCCGCGGTGCTGCGCGGCCGCCGGTTCGGCAACGCGGTGCTGGTGGCCTCGGACCGCGAACTCCCGATCGACGGCCTGGCGCGCCGCACCGCCGCCGACACCTTCCCCGCGCGGGTCGAGCACGGCGCGGCGCTGGAGCGCTTCGTCCGAGGGGCCGCGCCCGTACGGGATGTGGACGCGGTGCCCTCGCCCGAGCCGCCGGGCGGCGCCTTCAGTATCGGCTGACCGGCTCCGTCCCGTCCGGCTCCCTGCCGTCCGGCTGTGTCCCGTCCGGCCGCGTCCCGTCCGGCTCGCCGGGGCCGCCCTCCGCGACGGGCGCGGGCCCGGCGGTGCGCCGCCGCAGCTGCCGTACGTCCGGCACCGCCAGCACGGCCAGGGTCAGCAGCACGATCAGCACCGAGCACCCCCACAGCGCGGCGGTGCGGCCGAAGGCGCTCTCGGCCGGTCCGGCGAGCGCCGTGGCGATCGGGACCATGGACACCGAGCCGAACCAGTCGTACGCGGCGACCCGCGACAGCTTGTCCTCGGGTATCTCCTGGTGCAGCGCGGTCATCCAGGACACGCCGAACACCTCGATGGAGACCCCGCCGACGAACATCACCGCGCACAGCGCGGGGACGGGCAGCGGGACGGCGAGCGCGGCCGACGGCAGGGCGAACGGGAACACGCACACCGTGCCGACCAGCAGCAGCCGCCGTGGCTTCCAGCGCGTCATCAGCAGCCCGCCCAGGACGGTTCCCGCGCCGTACGCGGCGAGCGCGAGCCCCCAGGGGCGCGCGCCACCCAGGTGTTCCTCGGCGACCAGCGGCCCGTACACCGCCTCGGCCGCCGCCACCACGGCGTTGACCACCGAGAACTGCACCACGATGCCCCACAGCCAGGCCCGGCTCGCCACCTCCCGCCAGCCGTCGCGCAGATCCCGCAGCAGCCCGCCGCTCTCGCGCTTGGCCACGTGGTCGACGTCGAGGAAGGCCCGCAGGAGGCCCGCGAGGGCGAAGGCGGCGGCGTCGACGGCCAGGACCCAGCCGGGGCCGAAGGCCGCGATGAGCGCGCCGCCGAGCGCCGCGCCGCCGATCTGCGCGCCGTGCGTGCCCATCCGGAACACCGCGAAGGCGCGGCTGGCCTGTTCGCCGTCCACGCTGGAGAGCAGCATGCCCTCGGCGGCGGGGGAGAAGAACGCCTGCCCGGTGCCGCCGAGCGCGGAGAGCAGGGCCATCTGCCACAGCCGTGCCTCGCCGGACAGCACGAGCGCGGCGAAGGCGGCCTGGGACAGGCAGTTGAGGGTGTTGGCCGCGACCATCACGCGGTGGCGCGGCAGCCGGTCCGCGATCGCGCCGCCGATCAGCAGGAAGACGACGAGCGGGACGGTGCGCGCCGCGGCGACGAGGCCCACGTCGCCGCCGTCCCCGCCGGCCTCCAGGACCGCGAACGCCGCCGCGATCAGGGCTCCGGCGTTGCCGAGGCCCGTCACCACGGCGGCGGCGGTCAGCAGGCTGTAGTTGCGGCCGGCCCAGGCGGGGCGGTGTGGTCGCCGGCGTGCGGTTGAAGGGGTAGTCACCAGCGGACTATCCCCGGGGGCGAGCCCCGACGCCAAGCGGATTTCAGCCGGATCGGCCCGGAAGCCGAATCGACGGGGGAGCCGGACCGGCTCAGGAGGTGGACTTCAGTGGCCGCAGCGTGCTCATGATCTTCTTGATGGTCTCGTCCGGGACCTCGTCCTTGACGCCCTTCGCCGCGTAGAGGACCCAGGTCGCGAAGTCGCCGTTGATGTCCGTATACGTGACGGTGAAGGACTTGCCGTCCGACGAGCACTTGTCGGTCTTCTTCACACCCGTGACGGTGGCCGAGGAGGAGTAGCCCGTGATGCCGTGGTCACTGGTGAACTTCTTCGGCTTGGTGTACTTGAAAGTGCCGGTCTTCTCCTGGTCGAAGACGGCGTAGACCCAGTTGAGCGCCTCGTTCTTGGCGGCCTCGGCCTGGGTCTTGGCGCCCTGGGCGCCCTTGGTGCCCGTTCCGGCCAGGGGGCTGGAGCCGGTGAGGCCGGTCTTCTTGTCCTTGACCGTGCAGTTCTCCTTCTTGTAGTAGGCGGGGCCGGTCATCGAGATGATTGGCTTGCCGTCCTTGGAATACGAGCTCAAGGTGTCGGGCGACGCCACATACCAGCCCGCGGGGACGTCGAAGGCGTCGTGCCGCTTGGGGTTGACGACCGTCTTCCAGCCGGGGACGACCGGCTTGGCGGTCACGCCCGCGCGCGGGTTGTCCTCGTCGCCGCCGCCGTCCTGAGCGGGTGAGCTCGCGGAGGAGGGCGCGGTGGCGGAGGGCTTCTTGTCGGTCTTCGCCTCGTCCTTTTTGCTGTCGTCCTTGTTCAGCACGAACACGGCGGTCACCCCGGCGGCCGCGACCACCGCCACCGCCGCGACGACGGCGATGACGGCCGTGCGGTTCTTCTTCCGCGGCGGCTCCGGCGGGCCGGGCTGCGCGGCGGGGCCGCCCCAGGCCTGCGTGGGCATGCCATACGCCGGCTGCGGCTGCCCCTGCGGTGGGTACTGCCCCTGCGGCGGCTGTGGCTGCGGGGCCGGTGGCTGTGGCGGCTGGGGTTGCTGCGGCTGCCCTTGCTGGGGCTGCTGATAAGGATTCGGCTGGTGGTAACCCGGCTGCTGGTACGGGTTCGGCTGGTGATACCCCGGCTGCTGATAGGGGTTCGGATCTTGCGGATTCGGCTCGCCCCCGGGCGGCTGCTGTCCTGGCCACATGGCCAGTAACCATAAGGGGGACCAGGGGCGACGGCTATGGCCACCCCTCGGTGCGACCGGCTCTCGCACGCCGCGCCGCTCACCGGGAACCGGGACGGCCCCGCAGACCATCTCCAGGGGAGGGAGCGTCGCGGAGAGCGCGGCGCCCTCATGATCATCAGTGTGGCCTGTGCGATGTGGCGAGCCCGCGCTGATTGAGTAGGCTTCCCGGGGTGCGCCGAATCGGCGCACGCCGGGAAAAGTCCGGCCGTCTGGGGAGGAACCGGCGTTGCATATCGAGGAATGGCTCGAGACCGTACCCGCGGTCAGCGTCTATCTGCTGGTCGGCCTGGTCATCGGCCTGGAGAGCCTGGGTATCCCGCTCCCCGGGGAGATCATTCTCGTCAGCGCGAGCCTGCTGGCTGCCTCCCAGGACCATATCGATCCATACATTCTGGGCGCCTCTGCCGTCGCGGGCGCCATCATCGGCGACTCGATCGGCTATCTCATCGGCCGGAAGGGCGGCCAGCCGCTGCTGAACTGGCTGGGCCGGAAATTCCCCAAGCACTTCAGCGCCGAGCACGTGGCCACCGCCGAGCGATACTTCCACAAGTGGGGCATGTGGGCGGTCTTCGTGGGCCGCTTCATCGCGCTGCTGCGCATCTTCGCCGGCCCGCTCGCCGGATGCCTGCGCATGCCCTACTGGAAGTTCCTGATCGCCAACGTGCTGGGCGGCATCGTCTGGGCGGGCGGCACCACCGCGGTCATCTACTCGGTCGGCAAGGTCGCCGAGGACTGGCTCAAGCGCTTCTCCTGGCTGGGCCTGGTGGCGGCGCTGCTCTTCGGCCTCGGCTCGATGCTCGTGATGAAGCGGCGCGCGAAGAAGGCCGAGGCGGCCAAGCGCGCCGAGTCCGGGGCGGCCGAGCCGGAGCCCGTCCCGGCCGCCGACTGACCCCGCCCGCCCGGTCCGCTCAGGCCCGCCGCTCCCGGTCCTCGCGCTCCAGCACGGCGTCACGGTGGTGGCGGGCCAGCTCCGTATAGCCCGCCGCGTTCGCCCGGATCCCCTCCCGCTCCTCCTCGGTCAGCTCCCGCCTGACCTTCGCGGGCACCCCCGCGACCAGCGAGCCCGGCGGCACCTGCATCCCCTGCGGGACCAGCGCCTGCGCGGCCACCAGGGAGCCGGCGCCGACCCGGGCGCCGTTGAGGACGGTGGCGCCCATGCCGACCAGCACATCGTCCTCGATGACACAGCCGTGCAGCACCGCGTTGTGGCCCACCGACACCCGCTCGCCGACGGTGGCCGGGAACCCCGGATCGGCGTGCACCGTGCAGTTGTCCTGGATGTTGCTCCCGGCCCCCACGCTGATCGCCTCGGTGTCGCCGCGCAGCACCGCGTGATACCAGACGCTCGCCCCGGCGCCCAGCGCCACATCGCCGATCACCACGGATGTCGGGGCGGTGAACGCCTCCGGGTCGACCTTCGGCTCCTTGCCGCCCACACCCGCGATCAACGCCCGCTCGGCCATGGCCCACTCCCTGGTGTCATCCGTCGCCGCCGCACCGTACGGCGCTGAGTGGCACGGTAGCCGCGGGAGGCCCGCCGTACAGTGTGATGGACGTTGGAGTGCACCACACCGCAGTTCGGTTTGCTCGACTCCATCATTCAGAATATTGGACGGACGGATCGTGACGGACCTCGACCAGCTCACCCGGGCCCTGGCCCGCAACCTCAGACGCTGGCGCAATGAGCGCGGTTTCACGCTCGACGCCCTCGCGGCCCGCTCCGGGGTCAGCCGCGGCATGATCATCCAGATCGAGCAGGCCCGTACCAACCCGAGCGTCGGCACCACGGTCAAGCTCGCCGACGCGCTCGGGGTGGGCATCACCACCCTGCTCGACCAGGAGCGCGGCCCCCGGGTCCAGCTGGTATCCGCGGGCCAGGCGGTGCGGATGTGGTCCACCGACGCCGGCAGCCACAGCACCCTCCTGGTCGGCGCGGAGGCGCACGGCCCGCTGGAGATGTGGGAGTGGCGGCTGATGCCGGGCGAGGGCAGCGCGTCGGACCCGCATCCGTCCGGCACCTACGAACTGCTGCACGTCACGGCGGGCGAGGCCATCCTGACCGTCGGCGACGAGACCTATCCGGTGCCGGCCGGCTCCTCGGCGGCCTTCGAGGCGAGCGTCCCCCACGGCTACCGCAACGACGGCACGGAGCCGGTGGTGATGACCATGACCGTCTCGGTGCCCCCGGCGCGCTGAGGCTCCGGTCCGCGAGCCGTGCGGGCGGCGGATCGGCCCCGGACGCGCTGCTAACTTGACCACATGAGTACGCCGATGGACGCCTTCGACGATGCCCGTCCCGCCGTCGAATGCCTTGACCTGCTGACCGCGCCGGTGGCCGACGCCCTGCGCGCCTGGCGCGGCCCGCTGCCCGTGGAGCAGGTGCTGTACGTGGACACGGACCCGGACATGGCCGACACGGCCGCCATCGTGGATCACTACGGGGCCTGGCTGCTGGAGCAGTCCGCGAACTGTGTGGTGGTCGCGGGCAAGCGGGGCGGAGAGGTGACCCTCGCCGCGTGCGTGGTCCTCTCCCACACCCGCGTGGACGTGAACGGCGCGGCGCGCCGCCGGCTCGGCGCCCGCAAGGCCTCGTTCGCGCCGATGGAGACGGCGCTCGGGGAGACCGGCATGGAGTTCGGCGGCGTCACCCCGATCGGCCTGCCCGCCGGCTGGCCGCTCCTGATCGACGCGGCCGTCGCCGACACCCCGAACGTCCTCATCGGCAGCGGCAGCCGCCGCGGCAAGCTCATCCTGCCGGGCAAGGCGCTCGCCGCGCTGCCGGGAGCGGAGGTCCTGGAGGGCCTCGGGGTCTGAGCCCCGGGCGCCGGACCGCCGCTTCGGTGGCGGTCCGGCGAGGGGCAGCCGCCGCGGGGTCAGGCCAGCCGGGGGATCTCGATGGCGGGGCAGTGGTTCATCACCATGGCGAGCCCCGCGCCGCGGGTGCGCTCGTACGCCGCCTCGTCGACCACCCCCAGCTGGAACCACACCGCCTTGGCGCCGATGGCCACGGCCTCGTCGGCGACCTGGCCCGCGAGCTCGCTGTTGACGAACACGTCCACGACGTCCACCGCGAAGGGGATGTCGGACAGCGACGCGTACCCCTGCTCCCCGTGCACCGTCTCGGCCTTCGGGTGCACGGGGACGATCCGCTTGCCGTACCGCTGGAGCACCTCCGCGACCCGGTACGCCGCGCGCGACTGGTTCGAGGAGAGCCCCACCACCGCCCAGGTGTCACCGAGCTCGGTGAGGATCTCGCGGATCTCCGCCGGATCGCCGTACACGCTTGCCTCCTGCTTGGACATCGTCTGGCCGGATGGTCATCTGCGTTCGGCAACGAACACGGGCCCCGGGCCATTCCCCCCGGCGATCTCCGAAAGCCGAAGGCATAGGGTGGTCCGATGCAGGAGCGGTACCGGACGGTCGCGCGCGCGGGCGTGCACGAGATCGAGATCAACAGATCGCGCTTCCTCTGCTCCCTCGCGCCCGCCGCGACCGAGCACGAGGCCCAGGAGTTCATCCGGCGCGTCCGCGACGAGCACCCCTCCGCCACCCACAACTGCTACGCCTATGTCATCGGCGCCGACGGCGGCGTCCAGAAGGCGAGCGACGACGGGGAGCCGGGCGGCACGGCGGGGGTGCCGATGCTCCAGATGCTGCTGCGCCGGGAGATGCGTTACGTCGTGGCCGTCGTCACCCGCTACTACGGCGGCGTGAAGCTCGGCGCGGGCGGGCTGATCCGCGCCTACGGCGGCGCGGTCGGCGAGGCCCTGGACGCGCTGGGCACCGTCACCCGGCAGCGGTTCCGGCTGGCGACCGTCACCGTCGGCCACGAGCGGGCCGGACGGCTCGAGAACGACCTGCGGGCCACCGGACGCGCGGTGCGCGGCGTGCGCTACGCCGAGGCGGTGACCATCGAGCTGGGGCTCCCCGACGCGGACGTCGACGCCTTCCGCGGCTGGCTGGCGGACGTCACCGCGGGCACCGCCGCCCTCGAACTGGGCGGCGAGGCGTACCAGGACGCCGCCCCGGGTGACTGAGACATCGTTTGTACGAGGTTTGCAACAGTGGACGACGCGACCCCTGATCATGGGATCCTACGAGGGTACGGTGACCTGGGATGTCGTTGATGCACACAGCTGGTGAACACAGCTGGTGAACACAGTTGGTGCACACAGCTGATGAACACAGGTGACACGGGAACGGGGGGCCCATGGAACTGGCAGAGCACATAGCCGCGGTGCGCGCGGGTGCGGGTGATCCCGCCGCGATGGTCGGCGAGTTCCGGCGCACGGCCGTCCTGGTGCCGGTGGCCGATGACGGTTTCATGACGGCCGAGTACGGCGGCATCCGCTGGATCTACGCCTTCACCGACGAGTCCGCGCTGGCCCGGTTCGCCACCGCGCGCGGCTCCGCCCCGGGCCAGGAGTGGGAGTACGCCGCCGTGCTCGGCGCGCGGCTGCTGGATGTGATGGTTCCGGAGATGGGCCGCCCCGCGGGCGTCGCGGTGGACGTGGCGGACGAGGACGGGTCGATGATGTTCCCGCCGGTGCGGGGGATCGTCCCGGACGAGGTCGCGGTGGACATGGACGACGACGGGGCCGACGGCGGAGTCGGCGGCGAGCGGGCACAGGGGGCCGGACAGTGAGCAACGACGGGGATCTCAATGTCGGCAAGGAGTCCGTGGACCTGATCACCAAGGGTCTGCGGGCGGCGATCGGCGAACTCAAGGACGTCGGGGACAACACCGGCGCGCTTCAGGGCTCCGGGTTCTCGGACATGACGATGTCCAAGATGGAGGCCGGGGGCAAGGGCCTGGCCGATGCCTTCGAGGGGTTCTGCGACCGCTGGGAGTGGGGCGTCCGGGCGCTCGTCCAGGACGCGAACGAGATAGCCAACCGGCTGGGCCTGGCCGCGGGTCTGATGTGGGAAGAGGACCAGTACTGGGGCAACACCCTGAAGGTGACCGTGAACGCCCTCTCGCCGACCGGGAATCCGCACCTGACGGAGGAAGAGGTCGCGCAGCAGGGCTGGGGCGACATCTTCACCCCCGACATGCCGGACTACAGCGCGGCGTCCTGGGAGCGGGCCGGTGACGAGATGGGTCAGACCTGGAAGGACACCGGGCGCGCCCTGCTCACCGAGGGCAACGGCGGAATGCGCACCGACATGATGAACGACCTGCTCGGGATCGACGACCAGCAGTTCAACCAGCAGCTGGACGAGACCTTCGGGCCCTCTCCCGAGGAGCGCGCCCGGCAGCAGGAGCAGCAAGAGGGACAGTAGCGGCCGCTGCCCGCGGTACGACACGGGACACAGGACGGCACAGCAACACGACAGCCAAGGCAAGGCGGCTGGCACATCCACGCTGATCGGGGGATAAGCGTCCATGGGGCTTGGGGATTTCGTTCCGGACTCGTTGGAGGACTGGGTCGAGGACCGGGTGGAGGACGTCGGTGAGGCCATCGACGTCGCCGGTGACTGGACGGCGGACCGGCTGGACGATGTCGGCTGGGAGAGCGGTGCGGACTGGGTCCGGGAGAAGACCGACTCGGCGGCGAACGCGCTGGGCGCGGATGTCGACGAGATGCAGTTGGGCGAGTCCGAGGATCCCAAGAAGCTGGTGCACGGCAGCCCGGAGAAACTGCGCTCGACCGCGAACCATCTGAAGGACTTCCAGACCGCGTTCGACAATGTGGGCAAGGGGTTGCAGGGGCTGGACGCCGCTCATCTCAAGGGCAAGTCGGCGGATGCTTTTCGGGAGAGTGTGTCGGTCGAGCCGAAGAAGTGGTTCACGGCCGCGGACGCGTGCGAGAAGGCGGCCGGGGCGCTGGAGAACTTCGCGGGAACGGTGCACTGGGCTCAGAAGCAGGCCGAGACCGCGATCGCGCGTTACAAGAAGGGCAAGAAGGCGTCGGACGACGCGCGGTCGGCGCACAACGACAAGGTGTCGGCGTACAACACGGCGGTGGACGCGTACAACGCGAAGCCGTCGGACAAGCGTGACAAGTCGACACTGCCGGAGAAGCCGGGGGAGTTCCATGACCCGGGGACGGCGGATGTCCAGGCCGCGCAGGACATTCTGAAGGAGGCGCGGCGGCAGCGGAACGAGGCGCAGACGACCTCGAAGGCGGCGGTGGAGACGGCGCGTGACAAGGCGCCGGCCAAGCCCTCGTACGCCAGGCAGCTGATGGACGGTGTGAACGGGCTGAACCTGGACGCGTCGCATTTCGTGGGCGGCATCGTCAAGGGGACCGTCGGCATCGCCAGCTTCGCCCGGCAGCTCAACCCCCTGGATCCGTACAACATCACCCACCCCGCGGAGTACGTCACCAGTCTCAACAACACGGCCGCCGGTCTGGTGCGTGTGGCCAACGACCCGTGGGGGACGTTGGGCGGCATGTGGGACACCTTCCAGAAGGACCCGGGTGAGGGGATCGGCCGGCTGGTGCCGGAGCTGATCGGCACCAAGGGCCTGGGCGGTGTCAAGAAGGCCATGGGTCTCGGCAGGCGGGCGGCGGAGGTGAAGCCGCCCGGCCGCGCCCATCTGAACGAGAACGGTCCTGAGGGACCGTCGACGCCCAACCGGAAGAAGGAGAAGGAAGGTTCGGACCCGATCGACTTCGCCACGGGCCGGATGTTCCTGCCGCAGCGGGATGTCGCCCTGCCCGGCGTGCTGCCGCTGGTGTTCCGGCGTCAGGTCGAGTCGGGCTACACGGCGGGCCGGTGGTTCGGCCCGTCGTGGGCGAGCACGGCCGACCAGCACCTGGAGATCGGCCCGGAGGGTGTGATCTTCGTCTGCGAGGACGGACGGCTGCTCGACTATCCGCACCCGGCGCCCGACCTGCCCACCCTGCCGAAGGCGGGGGTCGCGCGCTGGCCGTTGGAGCGCTCGCCGGAGGGGGACGCGTACACCGTCACCGACACCGACGCCGGCCTCACCTACCTCTTCACCGCGCCTCGGGACGGTGCCGACGGGATCGCGCCGATCGAGGAGATCCGCGACCGCAACGGCAACCGGATCGCCTTCCACCACGCCCCCGACGGCACGCCCACGGACATCGTCCACTCGGCGGGCTACCACCTGAAGTTCACCACCGAGGGCGGCCGGATCACCGCCCTGTGCCTGTCCGGCGCCGCGTCCGACGGCTCGGATCTGACGCTGGTGCGCTATGGCTACACCGACGGCAACCTCACCGAGGTCATCAACTCCTCCGGTCTGCCGCTGCGGTTCGAGTACGACGACGAGCGCCGGGTGATCTCCTGGACGGACACCAACGACCGCCGCTACGACTACGTCTACGACAACCGCCACCGCTGCATCGCCGAGGGCGGCACCGAAGGCCATGTCTCCATCCGGGTCGACTACCACGGCGTCGACCAGCGCACCGGCCACCGCATCACCACCGTCACCACGGCCGCAGGCCACACGATGAAGCACCTGGTCAACGACGCGTGCCAGGTCGTCGGCCGGATCGACCAGATGGGCGCCCGCACCCACACCGAGTACGACCGCTACGGCCGAATGCTGGCCCACACCGACGCACTTGGCCGCCGTACGGAATACCGCTACAGCGAATCCGGCCGCCTGGTCGCCCTCACCCGCCCCGACGGCGAACAGTCGCACGCCACCTACAACGACCTGGGGCTGCTGACCACGTTCACCAGCGTGGACGGGGCTTTGTGGATCCAGGAGTACGACGAGCGCGGCAACCGCGTCGCCACCACGGATCCCACGGGGAACATCGCCCGGTACACCCACGACGAGCTGGGCCGTCTGGCATCGGTCGGCAACGCCCTGGGCGAGATCACCCGGGTGAGCTGCGACTCCGCGGGCCTGCCGGTGGAGATCACCGATCCCCTCGGCGCGGTCACCGCCTACCGCCGGGACGCGTTCGGCCGCCCCGTCGCCATGGTCGACCCGCTCGGCGCCACGACCCGCCTGGAGTGGTCGGTCGAGGGCAAGCTGCTGCGCCGCACCCATCCCGACGGCGCCCAGGAGACCTGGACGTATGACGGCGAGGGCAACTGCACCAACCACGTCGACGAGACAGGTGGGGTGACCTCGTACGAGTACACCCACTTCGACCTGCTCGCCGCCGAGACCCACCCGGACGGCGCGCGCTACGAGTTCGAGCACGACGCGGAGCTGCGCCTCACCAAGGTCACCAACCCCAAGGGGCTCACCTGGAGTTATGAGTACGACCCGGCGGGACGGCTGATATCCGAAACCGACTTCGACGACCGTACACCGCGCTATGAGCACGACGCTGCGGGGCAGATGGTCGCGCGGATCACCCCGCTGGGCGTGCGTATCGCCTACACGCGCGATGTGCTGGGCCGCGTCGTCGCCAAGGACGCCGACGGCCTGACCACCACCTACGCCTACGACCCGGCCGGACGTCTGGTCTCGGCCGCGGGCCCGGACGCCGAGATCGTCCTCCAGCGGGACCGAATGGGCCGTGTGAAGTGCGAGATGGCGGACGGGCGCGTGCTGACGCACAAGTACGACGCCCTGGGCCGCCGCATCCGCCGGACCACCCCCGGCGGCGCCACCACCACCTACGCGTACGACGCGGCGGGCCACCGCACCACTCTCACCGCCTCCGGCCGCACCCTCGCGTTCGAACACGACGCCTCCGGACGTGAGATCGCCCGCCATGTCGGGGGCGGCCTGTCCCTGTCCCAGGCCTGGGATCCGGCGGGCCGCCTGGCCGAGCAGGCCTTGACCGGGCCCTCGGCCGGAACGGTGCAGCGCCGCGCCTACACCTACCGGGCCGACGGCCATCTGGTCGGCGTCGAGGACCAGTTACGCGGCCACCGCTCCTTCGAGCTGGACGCGATGGGCCGGGTCACCGCCGTTCACGCCAGGCGGTGGAGCGAGACCTACGCCTACGACCAGGCGGGCAACCAGACCCACGCCACGTGGCCCGCCAAGCACCCCGGCGCCGACGCGACCGGCGAGCGCGCGTACACCGGCACCCGCATCACCCGCGCGGGCCGCGTCCGCTACGAACACGACGCGGCGGGCCGGGTCACCCTGCGGCAGAAGAACCGCCTGTCGAAGAAGCCGGACACCTGGCGCTACGCGTGGGACGCCGAGGACCATCTGACCTCCGTGACCACCCCTGACGGCACGGTGTGGCGCTACCTCTACGACCCCCTCGGCCGCCGCACCGCCAAGCAGCGACTGGCCGCCGACGGCGAGACGGTTCTGGAGCGGACCGACTTCACCTGGGACGGCGCCACCCTCGCCGAGCAGACCACCACCGTCCCGGGCGGCTCCGACCTGGTGACCCTGACCTGGGACCACGACGGGACACGGCCTCTCGCACAGTCCGAGCGCATCACGGACACCACCGGGCAGCGCGAGGTCGACCGGCGCTTCTTCGCCATCGTCACCGACCTGGTCGGCACCCCGTCCGAACTCGTCGACGAGACAGGGGATATCGCCTGGCGTACCCGCACCACGCTGTGGGGCACCACGACCTGGGCCCGCGGCAGCACCGCGTACACCCCGCTGCGCTTCCCGGGCCAGTACTACGACCCCGAAAGTGGCCTCCACTACAACCTCCACCGCTACTACGATCCCGAGACCGCCCGCTACACCGCCCCGGATCCACTCGGCCTGGAGCCCGCCCCCAACCCGGTCGCCTACGTCCGAAACCCTCACACCTGGACCGACCCGCTGGGACTGAGCCCCGACTACGAGAAGGAGGGCGATGGAAAGAACGACAGCGGAGGGAACAACGGGGGAGACAGCGGCGGAGACAACGGGGGAACGAACCAGCGCGATGTGCACGGGCAGCTCCGGCGCGGCCAGCGGGGAGTGGACGTCGACCACGTATGGGGCAACGGGACCATGTACTTCCAGGAGGACGGCCAGATCGTGAAGGTCCTGGACAACGGAAACGGCACCTACGACATCGTGGTACGTGACATGGGCAACCCCAGCGGAGCTCCGACGACGACCATGAAGGACGCCACCGCGCGGTATGTTCAGAACCAGATCGACAAAGGGCGGTGGGAATGACGACGGAAGGCGGCGGCTCCGGAAAGCTGGAGCGACTCCGCTGCTGCTTCTGCGGCACGGACACCGAGGGCGCGGAGGACTACGTCCTGCTGACGCTGGAGTCCGACGCGGCCCCGACGCGTCAGTACCTGGGCGCTCATGCCGCGTGCATGAACCGCGTCCTCGCCAAGGGTTTCAGTGTCGAGGTTCACCTGATGTGAGGCCGGCACCGCCCGGGTGAAAACCGAGGTGTGCGACAAGTGGGGCACCCGGCGGGGATAACGTAGGGCGGGCCGGGCACGGTGGGTCGGCGGAGGGTGTACCAGGAATGCGGGGCGGGGCCGGGCTGTGAGATTTCTGCACACATCGGACTGGCACCTGGGGCGGTCCTTCCACCGGGTGAACCTGCTCTCCGAGCAGCGGCGGTTCATCGACCACCTGGTCGAGACCGTGCGCGAGCAGCGGGTCGACGCCGTGCTCGTCGCGGGCGACGTCTACGACCGGGCGGTGCCGCCGCTCGCCGCCGTCGAGCTCTTCGACGACGCCCTGCACCGCCTCGCCGACCTCGGCGTGCCGACCGTGATGATCTCCGGCAACCATGACTCGGCCCGGCGGCTCGGCGTCGGCGCCGGGCTGATCGAGCGGGCCGGAATCCATCTGCGCACCGACCCCGCGGGGTGCGCCACCCCGGTCGTCCTGGCCGACGACCACGGCGACGTCGCGTTCTACGGCCTGCCGTACCTCGAGCCCGCCCTGGTGCGGGAGGCGCTGGGAGCCGAGGCGGCCGGGCACACCGCGGTGCTGCGCGCCGCCATGGACCGGGTGCGCGCCGACCTCGCCGCCCGGGCGCCCGGCACCCGCTCGGTCGTCCTCGCCCACGCCTTCGTCACCGGCGGCGCGCCCAGCGACAGCGAGCGCGACATCACCGTCGGCGGCGTCGACTCCGTCCCCGCCGAGATCTTCGACGGCGTCGACTACGCGGCGCTCGGACATCTCCACGGCTGTCAGTCCATCACCGAGCGGATCCGCTACTCCGGCTCGCCGCTCGCGTACTCCTTCTCCGAGGCGCGGCACCGCAAGTCCATGTGGCTCGTCGACCTCGGCCCCGGCGGCGCCGTGGCCGCCGAGCGCGTCGACTGCCCGGTGCCCAGGCCGCTGGCCCGGATCAGGGGCCGGATCGAGGAGCTGCTCAGCGACCCCGACCTGGCCCGGCACGAGGACGCCTGGGTCGAGGCGACCCTCACCGACCCCGCGCGCCCCCACGAGCCGATGCCCCGCCTGGCGCGGCGCTTCCCCCATCTGCTGAGCCTGGTGTTCGACCCCGAGCGGGCCCCCGAGGACCCGCTCGCCTCCTACGCACAGCGGCTGCGCGGCCGCACCGACCGGCAGATCGCGGAGGACTTCGTGGCCCATGTGCGCGGCGGACGCGGCCCCGACGAGGCCGAGCGCGCGGTGCTCGGCGCCGCGCTGGACACCGTACGGACCGCGGGGGAGGCGCCGGAATGAGGCTGCACCGCCTCGCCATGACCGCCTTCGGCCCCTTCGGGACCACCCAGGAGGTCGACTTCGACGAGCTGTCGTCCGCCGGGCTCTTCCTGCTGCACGGGCCGACCGGCGCGGGCAAGACCTCCGTGCTGGACGCGGTCTGCTACGGCCTGTACGGGCAGGTGCCCGGCGCCCGGCAGGGCAGTGGGCTGTCGCTGCGCAGCGACCACGCCGACCCGCACACTCCCACCGAGGTCGTCCTCGAACTCACCGCCGGCGGACGGCGCCTGGAGATCACCCGCCGCCCCGAGCAGCCCCGCCCCAAGAAGCGCGGCACCGGCACCACGCGCGAGAAGGCGCAGAGTCGGCTGCGCGAACACCTCCCCGGGGCCGGGGAGTGGAAGGCGCTCAGCCGCTCGCACCAGGAGATCGGCGAGGAGATCAGCCAGCTGCTCGGCATGAGCAAGGAGCAGTTCTGCCAGGTGGTGCTGTTGCCCCAGGGCGACTTCGCCCGCTTCCTGCGCGCCGACGAACTGGCCCGCGGCAAGCTGCTCGGCAAGCTCTTCGACACGGGCCGCTTCGCCGCCGTCGAGGAGCGCCTCGCCGAGCTGCGGCGCGCCGCGGAGAAACAGGTCGTCGGCGGCGACGAACGGCTGCTCGCCCTGGCCCACCGCATGGCACAGGCCGCGGGGCCCGCCCTCGATGTGCAGCAGCTGCCCGACCTCGCCCCCGGCGAGCCGGGGCTGGCCGGCGCCGTCCTGGAGTGGGCCGCCGTCGCCCGTACGACCGCCCGCGAGCGACAGGACATCGCGCTCGCCGCGCTCCACGCCGCCGAGACCGCCCACCGGGCCGTCCGGCGAGCGGCCGACGCCGAACGCGAACGCGCCCGCCTCCAGCGCCGCCACGCCGACGCCCGGCACCGCGCCGACGCACTCGAACAGCAGCGCCCCGAGCACGACCTGACCCGCGAGCGCCTGGAGCGGGCCCGCGCGGCCGAGGCCGTCGTCCCCGCCCTGGACCTCCACGCGGCCGCCGAACGCGACCACACCACCGCCACGTCCGCCGACCACACCGCCCGCACCCGCCTCGCGGCGGAGCCCGGCCTGGAGCTTCAGCGGATGGGCTCGGTGGACACCCCCGCGCCCGGCGGGATCGGGCTCCCGGGGCCGCGCACGGGGGCGGGGGCCGAGCGTCCGACGGCGGGCGCCGCGGACGAATCAGCGGTCCCCGGCCCCGGACCGGGCCGCCCCGCCGGGGCGCCGGGTCCGGCGGGCGACGAGTCCGGGCAGCGGGTGGTGACGGAGCCGCCGCGTGCGGACGGCGTCGGTGCGTGGCCGGCCGCCGACCGGCGAGGGCCGCATGCGCGGGGGAAGTTCCACGGCCGCTCCGGGGCGGGCGATGAGTGGCCCGCCGAGGGGCATGTGGGCGCGGACCCCGCGCCGGGCGCGCGGGGGGTGTCGGAGCCGGGGGCCCGATGGGGCGCCCACGAGCCGGGCCAGGCGGCTGACCGCGCCGGGCGGCCCGCCGATGGGCGGGCAGGAGCTGACTCCGGGCGGGGGCGCGGCGGGCCGCAAGGTGTGGCGCGGCCCGCCCACGGGCAGGCCGACGCGGGGTCCGGCCAGACGGCCCGGGCCTGCGCCGGCACGTCGGGGCATGCGGGCGCGGACGTCGCGCCGTCGGCCGACGAGGAGCGAACGCCGGGTGTGCCGCCGCGGGCCCACGGGCTTCAGACGGCGGAGGGCGTGCCGACGGAGTCCGGAGGGCTCGCCGACGCGCCGGGCGTGGCGGGCGGTGACTCCGGGCGGCAGGGCGCGGCCTCTGCGTGCGGAGCGCTCGCGGTGCCGGAGCAGGGTTCCGGGGAGCGTGGTGGGACGCCGGGCGCACCGGACCTCGCGGGCGGCGACGCCGGGTGGCTGGCCGGTGAGGAGCGGCGGCTGCGGGAGGAGTTGGGGTCGCTGGGCGCGGCGTGGCGGGCCGAGCGGCGGGCGGGGGAGGTGGCCGACGAGGTCGCGCGGCTCGACCGGCAGGCGCGTGCCGACGAGGAGGCGATCGAGGAGGCCGGGCAGTGGCTCGCCGGGTGGGAGACGGCGCGCCAGGCGCATACGCGGCGCGTCGAGGCCGCGCAGGACGCGGTCACCCGGGCCGAGCAGCTCGCGGGGCAGCTCGCCCCGGCCCGGCAGCGGCTCGACGCCGCCCGGCGGCGGGACCTGCTCGCCGGGCAGGCGACCGAGGCGGACCAGCGCCTGCTGCGCTCCCGTGAGGAGGCCGCCGCGGCGCACGAGACATGGCTGGACCTGAAGGACCGGCGGCTGCGCGGCATCGCCGCCGAGCTCGCGGCGGGGCTGCGCGGCGGCGAGCCCTGCGCGGTGTGCGGGGCGACCGAACACCCCCGCCCCGCCCGCCCGGGCGCGGGCCATGTGGACCGTACGGCGGAGGAGGCCGCGCTGGCGGCCTACCGGCGGGCCGAGGCCGGGCGGGAAGAGGACGAGCGGGGGCGGCAGTCGCTACGGGAGGCGCTGGCGGGCGCGGAGGCCGCCGCGGGCGGCGGCACGGCGGACGAGCTGGACCGGGCCGTGGCCGACGTGGAGACCGCACTGGCCGAGGCGCGCGGGGCCGGGGCCGACGGCCACGCCGCGCGCGAGGCCCTGGCCCACGCCGAGGAGGAGCACGAGCGGCGCCTGGCCCAGAAGCAGGAGGCCGAGCGCCGCGCCGCGGGGCGTACCTCGCACCGCGAGGCCCTGGTGCGGGAGCGGGCCGCGCTGCTGGCGGACCTGGAGCGGGCCCGCGGCGGAGCCGCCACCGTCGCTGAGCGCGCCGCCCGGCTGGAGCGCCACGCGGGGCTGCTGGCCGGGGCCGCCGAGGCGGCCCGCGAGGCGGAGGCCGCCACGCGGCGGCTGGCGGAGGCGGAGGCACGGCTCGCGGACGCCGCGCGCCGCGCGGGCTTCGAGACGCCGCACGCCGCGGCCTGCGCCGTCCTGCCCGCGGCGAACCAGCGTGGGCTGCGGCACCGCCTGGACCAGTGGCAGACGGAGTCCGCGGCCGTCACGGCGGAGCTGGCCGACCCGCAACTGGCCGCGGCCGCGCAGGAGCCGCCCGCCGACCCCACCGCCGCCGACGCGGCGGCCGAGGCGGCCACCCGGGCGCTGCGCGAGGCGTCGGCGCGGGACGCGGCGGCCCGTACCCGCTGCCAGGAGCTGGACAAACTCTCCGCCCAGGCCGTCGCCGACGCGCGGCGGCTCGCCCCGCTGCGCGACGAGCACGACCGCCTGGCCCGGCTGGCCACGCTCGCCGCAGGCACCTCCGCCGAGAACGAGCGGAAGATGCGCCTGGAGGCGTACGTCCTGGCCGCGCGCCTCGAACAGGTCGCGGCCGCGGCCAGCGCGCGGCTGCGGCACATGTCCGCCGGGCGCTACACGCTGGTGCACTCCGACGCCCGGACGGGCGGCCGCGGCAGGTCGGGCCTGGGCCTGCATGTCATCGACGCCTGGACGGGCAGCGAGCGCGACACCGCCACCCTCTCCGGCGGCGAGACCTTCTTCGTGTCGCTCTCGCTCGCCCTCGGCCTCGCCGACGTGGTGACGGACGAGGCGGGCGGCACCCGGCTGGACACCCTGTTCATCGACGAGGGTTTCGGCAGCCTGGACGAGCAGACCCTCGACGAGGTCCTGGACGTGCTGGACTCGCTGCGCGAGCGGGACCGTACGGTCGGCATCGTCAGCCATGTCGCCGATCTGCGGCAGCGCATACCGGTGCGTCTTGAGGTGGTGAAGGGCCGGGACGGATCGGCGGTGCGCCACCGTACGGCCGGGGCCACGGCGGGGGCGGGCCGCCGCCCCTGACACGTCCCCAGGGGCGGCGGCGCGGCCCCAACGGGGCGCGCCGCGCCGCCCCCGCCGCGGCCGGTCCCGGCCCGCCCGTCAGATCGCCGAGAGCTCGGCCACCAGGTCGTCCAGGCCCAGCGAGCCCTGCGAAAGGGCCGCCATGTGCCAGGACTTGGCGTCGAAGGCATCGCCGTGGGCCTTGCGGGCCGCCTCGCGCCCGGCCAGCCAGGCCCGCTCGCCCAGCTTGTAGCCGATGGCCTGGCCCGGCATGCCCAGGTAGCGCACCAGCTCGCTCTCGACGAAGTCCGCGGGCCGGCCGCTGTGCCTGCCGAAGAACTCCTGCGCCAGCTCCGGCGTCCAGCGCTCCCCGGGGTGGAACGGGGAGTCGGCGGGGATCTCCAGCTCCAGGTGCATACCGATGTCGATGATCACGCGCACCGCGCGCATCATCTGCGCGTCGAGATAGCCCAGGCGCCGCTCGGAGTCGGTGAGGAAGCCCAGCTCGTCCATCAGCCGCTCCGCGTACAGCGCCCAGCCCTCCGCGTTGGCGCTGACCATGCCGACCGTGGCCTGGTAGCGGGAGAGCCGGTCGGCCACGTGCGCCCACTGCGCGAGCTGGAGATGGTGGCCGGGCACACCCTCGTGGTACCAGGTGGAGACCAGGTCGTAGACGGGGAAGCGGGTCTCGCCCATGGTGGGCAGCCAGGTCCGGCCGGGGCGGGAGAAGTCCACCGACGGCTGGGTGTAGTACGGCGCCGCCGCGCTGCCCGGCGGCGCGATCATCGACTCGACCCGCTTGACCCGCTCGGCCAGGTCGAAGTGGGTGCCGTCCAGCGCCTCGATGGCCTGGTCCATGAGCCCCTGGAGCCAGACGCGGGTCTCCTCGACGCCCTCGATGGCCTCGCCGTGCTCGTCGAGGTGGCGCAGCGCCTCCCAGGGGGTGGCGCCGGGGAGGATCTTCTCCGCCTCGGTGCGCATCTCGGCGTGCAGCCGGTGGTATTCGGACCAGCCGTAGGCGTACGCCTCGTCCAGGTCGAGGTCCGTGCCGTTCCACATGCGCGCCCAGGTGCGGTAGCGCTCGCGCCCGACGACATCGGGCGCGCCCTGGACCGCCGGTCCGTACACATCGCGCAGCCAGTCGCGGAGCGCGGCGAGGGCGGCGGTGGCCTCGACCGCCGCCCCGTCCAGCTCGGTGCGCAGCGCGTCGGGGCCGCCGGACGCGAAGTCGGCGAACCAGCCGCCTTCGGCGCCGATCCATTCGCCGAGCTGGCCGACGACCGTGGTCACCTGCCGGGGGCCCGCGGGCAGCTCCCGGCGCAGCCCCTCGGCGAGCGAGGCGCGGTATCCCTCCAGGGCGGCGGGTACGGCGCGCAGCCGCGCGGCGACCGCCGCCCAGTCGTCCTCGGTCTCGGTCGGCATCACGGTGAAGACGCCGCGCACCTCGTGGAGCGGGGAGTGGAGGTTGCTGACGGCCCGCAGCTGCTCGTGAGCCTCGTGCACGGCGAGTTCGGCGGTCAGCCGCTCCCGCAGCAGCCGGGCGCAGCGCCGCTCGCTGTCGCTGTCCGCACCGGGCCGCGTCTCGGCCTCGGCGAGCCGGTCCAGGGTGGTGCGGGCGAGGCTCGCGAGCGCCTCCCGCCCCGCGGGGGAGTAGTCCGGCAGGCGCCGGGCGCTCTCGGGCACCCCCAGGTAGGTGCCGGTGATCGGATCGAGTTCGATGAGGGCGTCGACGTAGGCGTCGGCCACCTGGCGGGGCAGGGATGCGTCATTGGTGTCGGACATGCGGCCATCCTCGTACGGCGGGAGGTGTCGCGTCACGGGCATTGGACGTGACGTACCTGACCGAGATCATCTCGTGCCGGACCAGCCCGCGCCCCCGCCCGGCGCGGCCCGCTACGCGCCCGAGGTGATCACCGCGGGTGAGAGCCGGGCGGTGATGACGAGCGTGCCCTCCTCGATCTGGTAGTCCAGCGGCAGCTCCAGCGCGCGCATCGCCGCGACCATGCCGGTGTTGGCCGACTGGGTGACGGCGTAGACGCTTTCGCCCCCCGCCTCCGCGGCCATCGCGACCAGCCGCCGCAGCACCTCGCCGCCGATGCCCCGCCGCTGCCACTCGTCCTCGACGAGCAGCGCGATCTCGGTCTCGTCCCCGTCCCACAGCAGATGGCCGAGGGCGACCAGCCGTCCGGAGGCGGTGTACGCGGCAAGGGTGCGGCCGAAGCGCGGGCTCAGCAGGTGGGTCAGATAGCGGTCGGCGTCGTCGGCCGGGCCGTGGTAGCGCCGGGTGAGCGTCGCGGCCGAGCACCGCTGGTGCATGGCGCGCGCGGCGTCCAGGTCGCGGGTGTCGGCGCGGCGCACGGTGATCTCGTTGCCCTCGGGCAGCGTCAGCACATCGTGGCGGCGGGGCACCCGCGGGCCCAGCCGGGTGTCCAGCTCGACCAGGGCGCGGGCGCGCGCGAACTCGGTCGGGGTGAAGGGGAGGTAGGGGCGCTCGACGGTGATCGCGCCGCCGGACGGGTCCCGCAGCCGCATCACGGTCTCCTCCAGCACGCCCTCAACCGGCGGGGCGCCGTCCGCCCCGGCCACGGGATGCCTGCCGAGGGACTTGGCGGGCACCGACCGGATGGTGCAGCGGCCGAGCAGCCCGCGCAGCGCGAGGGGGAGTTCGGCGGCGTCCAGGGCGGTGCGGGTGGCCAGGGACAGGATCCGGGTCGGCGCGTCCACCAGGTCGTGGGCGTCGGCCCGCTCGAGCCAGGTGTCGCGGCCGCCCCCGGTGGTGACGGCGCCGGTGAGCTCGGAGGGCGGCAGACCGGCGGGGGCGCGCAGCAGGAACTCGTCGACGGTGCCGTCGGCCAGCGGGTGGGTCTGGAGCGACAGGATGTCGACCTCGTGGTGGGCGAGCGCCATGCACAGCGCGGCCAGGGTGCCCGGCTCGTCCCGCACGGTCGTCCGCATCCGCCACAGGGTGGTCTCGGCGCTCCGCGCGCCGGTTCCGCCGTTTGTGTGGTGAGCGCCGTTCGTGCCGTCCGTGCTGCCCGTACCGTCAGTGCCGTCCGTGACAGGGCCGTTGCCGTGGCGCCGTGACCACCGGGCGGCCAGCTCTACCAGATCGCGCCGCCAGCCGTGGGGGCGCCGGGTGTGGTCGTGAGGGGTCGCGTCGGTCATGCGTACACCCTTGCGGAGGGGTGTTGCGCGATCACGAACGCATTGTGACCGATGGGTTAAGAGGGTATTTGCGACGCGAAACCGTTTTTGTCTGGAATGGAGCGGTTGAAAGGCGGAGCCTGTCGGGGCTCGCCGCCGCCTCTCAGGGTCTCATGCCGCGCCAATCAGGCTGCCATGCGGTGGGGTTCAGGTTCTCACGCGGTGGCCAGCCGCCGCAGCACGGCCCCGCAGCGCCGCGCGTACGCCCGCTGGAACAGCGGCACCAGCGGCCCGGCGGCCCGCGCGTACCAGACCGCCGGACGGCTGAACGCGGTCACCGTGAGCAGCACGGTCCCGTCCCGCTCCAGGCTGACCACGAACGACTCCTCGCCACGCTCCGGGTGCCCGGGCAGCGTCCCGTACGCGAAGCCGATCCGCGTCTCCTCCGCCAGCGTCCACACCACCTGGCACGGCGCGCGCAGCCGCAGCCGCCCCACCCCAAGACCGATCACCACCGGCAGACCCGCCACCGCGGTCGGCTCCCAGCAGCGCACCGACACGCCCACCGCCCGGTGCATGCGCCAGTCCATCACGGCCCGGCCCGCGGCCCCGAACGCGTCGGGGCCGCGGCCCACCGGGACGGACACCCGGAGATGGCTGTAGCCGTCGGGCAGCGGCCACTGCCGCGTGGCGCCCGTCTCCGGGTAGGTCAGACGGGATGCGGGGCCGGTCGTGGACATGCCCGTACGGTACGAGCCCGGCCCCGCACGTCACTGACCGACGCGCCCGGGCTGGAGCACCTTGGTGTAGAGCACCGTGCCGCCCACCTCGCGCAGCCGCACCGTCAGCTCGCCGCTGTGCCCGTCGATGTCCACCTCGCCGTAGAACTGGAAGCCCTCGGCCGGCGAGACGTTCGCCCTGGTCGGCGCCTTGACGAAGGGCTGCTCCGGCCCGAAGGTTCCGTCCAGCTTCACCGCCGGGAAGGAGCCCGCGTTCAGTGGCCCGGAGACGAACTCCCAGAACGGGGCGAAGTCCTTGAAGGCCGCCCGCGACGGGTCGTAGTGCTGGGCGCTGGTGTAGTGGACGTCCGCCGTCAGCCACACCGTGCCGGTGATCTTCCGGTGCTTGATGTGCCGCAGCAGCTCCGCGATCTGGAGTTCACGGCCGAGCGGCGCGCCCGGGTCGCCCTGCGCGACCGCCTCGAAGTCCGTCGCCCCGTCCGGGACCACGAGGCCCAGCGGCATGTCGCAGGCGATCACCTTCCACACCGCGCGCGACGCCGACAGCTCCCGCTTGAGCCACGCCAGCTGCTCGGCGCCGAGGATGCCCTGGGCGTCGTCGGGCTGCCGGTCCGGGGAGTTGGCGTTCCGGTACGTACGGCAGTCCAGCACGAAGACGTCGAGCAGCGGGCCGTGCCGGAGCACCCGGTACACCCGGTTCTGGGCGTCCGACCGCATCGTGGAGATGGGGAAGTACTCGCTGAACGCCTGCCGCGACCGCGCCGCCAGCACGTTCACGTTCTTCTCGGTGTAGCGGTCGTCGGTGAGGATCTCGCCCGGGTACCAGTTGTTGAGCACCTCGTGGTCGTCCCACTGGATGATGGTGGGCACCTGGGCGTTGAAGCGGCGCAGATTGGCGTCGAGGAGGTTGTAGCGGAAGTTGCCCCGGTACTCGTCGAGCGTCTCGGCGACCTTGGACTTCTCCTCGGTGACCAGGTTCCGCCAGGTGCGGCCGTCGGGCAGCGTCACGCTCTGCGTCATCGGGCCGTCGGCGTAGATGTTGTCACCGCTGCACAGGAAGAAGTCCGGGTCCAGCCGCCGCATCTCCTCGAAGATCCGGTAGCCGCCGAGCTCCGGGTTGATGCCCCAGCCCTGCCCCGCCAGGTCGCCCGACCACACGAACCGCAGGCCCTGGCGGCGGGCCGGCGCGGTGCGGAACGTCCCGTACACCGGCTCGCCGGTGCGGCGCGGGTCGTCCGGGTCGGCGAGCAGCACCCGGTAGTGCACCTGGGTGCCCGCGGGCAGCCCGTGCAGCGGGGTGGTGCCGGTGAAGTCGCTGCCGGCCCCGAGCACCGGGCCCCGCCAGCGCCGCGCCTTCGCGAACGACTCGGTCGCGGATGTCTCGACGACCATCCGGGCCGGACGGTCCGAGCGCACCCACACCAGGCCCGAGGACGTGGTCACATCGCCCACCTGGACGCCCCACTGGGCGCTCGGCCGTCCGGACAGCGCCTGCGCGGGCGCGGCGGACGCCACTGACGACGCCAGCGCCGGCAGCGCCAGCCCGGCGGACGCCGCCGCCGAGCCCCGCAGTACCTGCCGCCGTCCAATTCCTCTGTCGGATTCCCGCGCCATGCCGAACCTCCCGTTGCTCATGGAACCGCTGTGCGGTCCTGTTGCTATCGGTGCCAGATGCCTCGCGTTCGAACGGACAGTGAACAACTCACCGCGGGGTGCCGGGAAGGCCCGGGGCCCGGGCCTCGGCGATCAGCGCCACGGCCCGGGCGATCCGGGCGGGGGAGAGGTGGGCGTAGCCCATCACCAGACGCACCTCGCCGGCGTCCTCGGCGTCCTCGGCGTTCTCGGCGTCCTCGGCGTTTTCGTCGTCCTCGGCGTTTTCGTCGGGCGAGTGGGCGGGGGTGTCGGCGGGCCGCCGGGCGAAGTCGGCGAGCGGGCGCAGCGCCACCCCCGCCTCCGCCGCGCGCTCCAGGAAGCGCGCCTCGGGCCCGTACCGCCGCGGCAGCCGCGCGATGATGTGCAGCCCGGCGGCGATCCCGGTCACCTCCGTGCCCGGGAAGTGTTCCGCCAGCGCCGCGACCAGCGCGTCGCGCCGCTCCCGGTAGGCGCGCTGACAGCGCCGCAACTGCCGGTCGTAGTCGCCGCGTTCGATGAACTCGGCCAGCAGCGCCTGGTCCAGCGCCGGATTGCCCAGGTCCATGGTCCGCTTGCGCTCCACGACCAGGTCCACGAGGTGTTCGGGGACCACCAGCCAGCCCAGCCGCAGCCCCGGGGCGAGCGACTTGCTGACCGACCCGGCGTAGGCGACCCGCGCCGGGTCCAGGCCCTGGAGCGCGCCGACCGGCGCCCGGTCGTAGCGGAAGTCGCCGTCGTAGTCGTCCTCCAGCAACAGCCCGTCGGCGGTCCGCGCCCACTCCAGCAGTTCGAGGCGGCGCCGCGCCGAATACGCGATGCCCGAAGGGAACTGATGGCACGGAGTCAGCTGGGCGGCCCGCGCGCCCGAGGCGGCCAGCGCGGCGGGGGAGGCCCCCTCGGCGTCCAGCGGCACGGGCACGGTCGTCAGGCCCGCCGCCGAGAGCAGCGCGGTGTTCTCGGGGCTGCCCGGATCCTCCACCGCCACGGCCCGGTGGCCAAGACCGGCCAGTGTGAAGCCCAGCAACGTCATGGCCTGCGCCACACCCGAGCAGATCACCACGGACTCCGGGTCCGCCACCACCCCGCGGCGGCGGGTGAGCAGCCCCGCCACGGCCGCCCGCAACTCCGGCAGCCCGCGCGGATCCGGATACCCGAGCCCGCTGTGCGGAAGGCGCGCCAGAACCCGGCGGTGCGCCGCCGACCACGCGGCGCGCGGAAACAGCGACAGATCGGGGGTGCCGGGCAGGAAGCCGGTCCCGGGGGCGTCGGCGGCCGCGGGGCGCCGGTGCTCCCGCGCCGCCGTGGCCCGCGCCGCCCCGCTCACCCATGTGCCCGAGCCCCGGCTGCTGTTGAGGTATCCCTCGGCCGTCAGCTGCTCGTACGCGTCGGTCACCAGGCCGCGTGAGACCCCCAGGTCGGCGGCCAGCTCCCGGCTGGACGGCAGCCGGGTCCCGGCGGCGATCCGGCCGGAGCGCACCGCCTCGCGCAGCGCGGACTGAAGTGTCCGCCCGCGCTTACGGGGCGGCGCGGCCGCGGTGGGGAGCAGCAGCTCCCACGCGGCGGTCCAGGAAGAGGCCCGCGAGGTGGTCCGGGAGGGGGTCCGGGAAGTGGTCCGGGAATCAGCCATCGAATTGGACCTTAAGGGGTACCGGTCGGCTGCCTAGCGTCGGCGCCATGAAACGAAGTGATCTTCCGGAGGGCGCGGGACCGGCCGAGCCCACCGCTGCCACTGCTGCCACCGCGCGGTCGCGCCATGGGCGGCTGGGGGCGCTGCTCGCGGCCGTGGCGTGCTGCCTGGTCGGTGCCTCGTTCACCGCCAACAGCGTGCTGGGCGACTACCCGCTCGCGGGCGGCCAGGCGCTGCGCTACGGCCTCGCCTGCGTCCTGCTCCTGCCGCTCGCCGCGCGCGGCGGGCCGGTGCGGGCTCCGCTGCGGGCGCTGAGCGGGCGGCAGTGGGGGCGGCTGGCCGCGCTGGCGGCCGTCGGGATGGTGGGGTTCAACCTGGCCGTGCTGGCGGCGGAGGGCAGCGCGGAACCCGCGGTGCCCGGGGTGTTCGTCGGCTGCGCGCCCGTGGCCGTCGCCGTGATCGCGCCCGCGCTCGACGGGCGGCGCCCGGCCCCGGCGGTGGTCGCGGGGGCGCTGTCGGTCGCCGCGGGCGCCTTCGTCGTGCAGGGGTGGGGGCGTACGGACACGGCGGGGCTGCTGTGGTCGCTGGGGGCGCTCGTGGGCGAGGTGGGCTTCGCCGTCCTGGCCGTCCCCGTGCTGCGGCCGCTCGGACCGCGGCTGCTGTCCGCCGCGGCCTGCGGCCTGGCCGCTGTGGAGTCAGCGCTGCTCGGCCTGGTGCTCGACGGCGGGGGATGGCTGCGGACACCGGACGGCGGGGAGGCGGCGGCGCTGCTGTGGCAGGGGGTGGTGGTCACCGTCGTCGGCTTCGTGTGCTGGTACGTCGGCGTCCAGCGGATCGGCGCCGAGCGGGCCACCCTCTTCTCGGGGCTCATCCCCGTCTCCGCCGCCGCGACCGCACCGCTCGTCGGCACCGGCGGATACGGCCCGGCACAGGCGGGCGGCAGCCTTCTGGTCGGGCTGGGGGTGGCCCTGGGCTCGGGCGTGCTGGGCACGGCGAGCGGCCGGTCAGCGGCTGCCGTCCAGGATCACGGAGGCGACGGGCGCGGGGTCGTCGATCACGCGGACACGGCGGCGGCCGGGGAGGCGGACCAGCCGGGCCCCTGCGACCACGGCCCCGGCTGAACGCCGCCAGGGCCGGGCGCGGATGGCGCCGGCAGGGCGGATCGGTGCGGTGCGGTGCCCGCCGGGCCGCCGGACGACCGGCCTCGGCCGGATGGGATGATGAGCCGCGTGACCACCGCAGATACCGCGACGGACGTCTTCGAAGAGCACCGCCCCACGCTGACCGGCGTCGCCTACCGGATGCTGGGCCGGGCGGCGGACGCGGAGGACGTCGTCCAGGAGGCGTGGCTGCGCTGGTCCGGCGCCGACCGCGAGCCGGTGCGCGACCCCCGCGGCTATCTCGTACGGATCACCACCCGCCTCGCCATCGACCGGCTGCGGCAGGCCCAGGCCCGCCACGAGGCGTACGTCGGCCCATGGCTGCCCGAGCCCATCGCCACCGACTTCGGCCACACCGCCCCGGACACCGCCGAGCTGGCGGTGCTCGCCGAGTCCGTCTCGCTGGCCGTGCTCGTGGTCCTGGAGTCGCTCTCGCCGCTGGAGCGCGCGGTGTTCGTGCTGCGCGAGGCATTCGGCTTCCCGTACGGGGAGATCGCCGCCGCCCTGGACCGCACGGAGGCGGCGGTGCGGCAGATGGCCGGGCGGGCGCGGCGCCATGTGGACGAGCGCAAGCCGCGGTTCGAGGTGGACCCGGGGCAGCGCCGCGACCTGACGGAGCGTTTTCTGGCCGCAGCCCGCAGCGGGGACCTCGACGGCCTGCTCGCCCTGCTGGCACCCGACGCCCGCCTGATCAACGACGGCGGCGGGAAGGCCAAGGCGGCGCTGCGCGTCCTGGAGACGGCGGGCAAGATCGCCCGCTTCGTGGTGGGGATCAGCCAGGACGCCGTCCCGGACCCGGAGTTCGTCTTCACCGAGCTCAACGGCGGGCCCGCGGTGGTGCTCTTCTCGGCCGGCCGCCCCGACACGGCCCTCTCCCTCGATGTCGCCGAGGGCCGTGTCCAGGCCGTCTACATCGTGCGCAACCCCGACAAGCTGACACACCTGACGCGGCGGTTGCCCGGCGCCGGGGGTCAGTGAACGGAGAGCCCGCCGTCGACGAAGATCGCCTGCCCGGTGACATAGGCGGAGGCGCGGCTCGCCAGGAACACCGCGGCGCCCTCGAAGTCCTCGGCCAGGCCGTTGCGCCCGACCATCGTGCGCGCGGCCAGCGCCGACACCTTCTCGGGGTCGGACGACAGCCGCACGTTGAGCGGCGTCATCACGAAGCCCGGGACCAGGGTGTTGCAGGTGACGCCGTACGGCGACCACGCCTCGGCCTGTGACCGGGCCAGCGACTCCAGCGCCCCCTTGGAGACCCCGTACGCGCCGCTCTGCACAAACGCCCGGTGCGCCTGCTGGGAGGTGATGTGGATGATCCGCCCGAAGCCCCGCTCGGCCATCCCCGGGCCGAACCGCTGCCCCAGCAGATAGGGCGCCTCCAGGTTCACCGCCATCGTGGTGTCCCACACTTCCTCGCCCAACTCGCCCATCGGGGGCCGCAGATTGACCCCGGCGCTGTTGACCAGGATGTCGGGCTCCCCGAACACCGCGGCCGCCTCCTCGGCCGCCGCCCGGACGGCGTCACGGGTGCCCAGGTCGGCGCTCACCCAGGCCGCCCGGCAGCCCTGCCCCGTCAGCTCCTCGACCGTGGCGGCCAGCTCCGCCTCCCTGCGCGCCACCACCACGACGCTCGCGCCCGCGCGCGCCAGGGCCCCGGTGATGGCACGGCCGATGCCCGAGCTGCCCCCGGTCACCACGGCGACCCGGCCGTCCAGCGAGAAGAGTTCGGAGAGATAGGACTGTGAGCTCATGGCGGCATCCTAGGCGGCGCGTCGATTGGTCTTGACCAACCCGGGGCGCCGTCCTATCGTCGCCATAGATACTGCAACAACCTTTAATAAAGAAACACGCATATCGAAGCGCGCATGTCGCGGCGCACAGACTGTTGCGGAGGACAGGGTGGGGACCACGCAGCTCGACACGGTGCCGGAGCCCAAGTACTGGCATCTGAAAACCGTGCTCACCGACGCGCTCGACTCGGAGTTCGCGGTCGGTGAGATCCTGCCCAACGAGCGTGAGCTCGCGGCCCGCTTCGGCGTGGCCCGCGCCACCCTCCGGCAGGCCCTCGAACAGCTCGAGCTGGAGGGCAGGTTGCAGCGCCGCCGCGGCGTCGGCACCACCGTGGCCCCGCCCCGCATGGGCGTCGCGGTCGGCGAGCGCGCCCACAGCTGGGAGGACGCGGACGACGCGGCCTGGCAGCCCGTCGACAGCACCGAGACCGCCCCGCCCGCCGAGATCGCCCGGCTGCTGGAGATCCAGCCCGGCGCCCTGGTGCACATCGTGCGCCGCAGCCGCGTCGGCCACGGCCAGCCGATCGCCGCCGAGCTTCTCTACGTCCCGCCCGCGTCCGTCCCCGGCCTCAGCGCCCTCGACACCCCGCCCGGCGCCGCCCGCGCCCGCGCGATCCTCCGCGAGCTGCGCCACGTGGAACTCGGGGGCCGCGAGCAGTCGGTCGAGCTGGGCTCCGCCCGGGCCGACCAGGCCAAGGCCCTGGACCGGCTGCCCGGCGCCCCCGTCCTCGTGGTCACCACCCGCTACACCGCGGCCGGCCACACGATCGCCGTGGCGGTGGCCACCTACCGCGCCGACACCTGCCGCCTCACCTTCGGCGACGGCGCGGGTGTGGAACTCCTGGCGGGCTGACCCCGGACGGAGCCGCCCGCCACCACCCGCGCCCAGGCCCTGTCTCCCCGATCTCAGCGGGCCCGCGACGCCTGGCACCCGCCCCCAGCGGTCGCTGGGGGCGTCACCGTCACAGAGATCGGAGAGACGGGGCCCAGCGCCCGGGCTCACCCGCCCTCGGTTCCGAGCGTGCCGGTGAAGCGCAGCGCGCCCCCGGTGTCCAGGCCGATCCGGTCCGACCAGGCGAGGGCCTCGTCCAGCGTGGCCTCGTCGTCGGCCAGGCGGGCGGCGGCGAGGGTGGGCGGCGCCTTGCCCTCGTCCAGCAGGGCGGTCCACTGCCGCGCGGTGAGGGCCAGATAGCGCAGGTCGGGCAGGTCGGCCAGGACGGTCGGATCGCGGACCTCGGCCCGGGAGAGGTCCAGGCCGCGCAGGTTCGGGACGGTGCGCAGCGGGGCGATGTCGATCGGGGCGGTGGTCCCCAGGCTCAGAAAGCTGAGATCCGGGTGGCCTTCGAGCGGCGTCAGGTCGCCGCCGTCCAGGGTGACGCGCAATGACTCGACGGGCAGCGCGCGCAGCGGCGTCAGATCGGCGGTGGCGCCGCTGTTGAGGTGCAGCAGCCGCAGGCTCGGGGCCGCCAGGAGCGGGGCGAGATCGACCGGGCCGGTGGCGTCGTTGATGTGGATGGCCTGGAGGGCGGGCGGGATCACGTCGGGGATCTCGCCGATGATCCTCTCCGGGCCGAACCTGCGGCCGGGCTCCAGCGGGAAGACATAACCGTCCTCCTCCTCGTACGCCCCTTCTTCCAGCTCCTTCAGGTGGCGGCCGAGCAGAGAGGTGAGCGAGTCGGCGACGTAGGCCGGGCCCCTGTTGTAGTCGCGGCCCATCCGGATGACCTGGCCGGGCCGGCCGTCGCGGGCCGGGGCCAGGTCCACCGCCAGGTAGTTGCCGTCCTCGCCGGTGGCGAAGGGCAGCCAGGCCGGGTGCCCGTCGCAGCGCCGGACGGTGTCGGCCGGGTCGGTGTCGAAGACGACCGAGTGCCAGGCCAGCTCCCAGCTGTACCAGGCCGATTCGCGCTGGTCGGCATGGACGGTGACCAGGCTCTTCAGCGCCATCCAGGCCATGCCGCCGAGCAGGTAGCGGTGCTCGAAGCCGACGCCGTCCCCGTCGGCGATCGAGTACAGCGCCCGCAGGTCGGCGGGCAGGGGCCGGCCGATGCGGCGCTCGGCCTCGTCGAGCGCGGCGGCCGAGGCGGGCGGCGGCAGCTGCTCGGGCCGCCCCAGGATCGCGGCCCGCCGCTCCAGATACGCGCGGAACCGCGCCACCGCCAGCTCCGGGTCGCCCGCGGGCGCGGCCGTGCCCGCCTCCTGCCCGAACCCCGGCTCGGGCAGCCGGTAGTCGGGGTCCAGCACGACCTGGAAACCGCCGCCTCGCCCGCGCAGGCTGGTGATCGTGTCCGCGGACGCGACCAGCCGGTACTCGCCGGACGGGCGGCACTCGATCTCCAATGTGGTCGATTCACCGCCCCCGGTCGCCCGCAACGCCCCGGCCAGTGCCCTCAGTTCGGGAAAGAGGCTGGGCACCGGGTGGCGCCACGAGGCCGTGCCGGGGACGAAGTAGGCGCCGGTCAACGAGGCCCCGCCCGCGCGCGCCGTGCACCCCAGCACCGCCCGCGTCCAGCCCGCCGGCGCGGCCGCGACGAGCTTCTCGACGATCCGCCGCGCGGCCTGCTCCACCATGCCCTGCTCCCCGTTCTGCCGGTACTGCTCGTCATCATCGCAGTGGGCTGTGACAGACGGACGGGCGCGGTGTCCGCTACCCGCCGGACGTGGTCCGGCCGGAGGTGAACTGAAGCCGTGGCGGCGGCTCGGTCGTCTCGTCCCAGGCGCGGCGCTCGGCGTGGTCGAGCCAGTTCAGATACCACTCCGCGAACGACACATGCCCCGTTCTGCGGATCAGCTCGACCGGCACCACGCCCTCCCCGACCGCCCGTACGTCGTCCCACATGGTGCCGCTGAGGGGGCCCGTGACCACGAGGAGCGAGTAGTACCCGCAGCCCTGGTGGCCGATGCAGAGGGTGCCCTCGGTCAGTGCGTCGAGCAGCTCGTCGTGGCGGGCGTCCCAGGTGGCGTACACGGCGGCGAAGGCGTCGTCGTCGGCGTCCGGATGGTCGGCCCGCGTGGGCTCCGCGCACTCGTGGTCCTCGAGCTCGGCCGTGAGCCCGGGGCGGAAGGGCAGGGCGCAGTGGCCGGAGGCGGGCGGGGTGTCGGGGCCGGGGGGTTTGATCGGGAACAGGCCGTACTCGGGGCCCGCGCCACCCGCTCCCACCTCCAGGAGGAACGTGCGGTACTCCTGGGGCAGTTCGGCGCCGAACCGCCTCTCCACCGCCTCCAGCTGCTCCTCGGTGAGGACGGGCAGCAGCTCGAAGTTGTGGCCGTGGTCGGGGTAGTCGGCGCCGAACACCGCCCACCACCGCGGCGCCTTCCGCAGCGCGAGCACACGCTCCCGCACCCCTGCCCAGGTCCCGCCCATCGCTCCTCCTCGGGAATGCAACACCGCCACCACCGTACGCAGCCCCGCGCCACTCCGCCGCGGGGCCGGCATCCGGTGGCGCAGGGGGGCCGGGGACGGCGTCAGCCGAACCAGACGACCAGGCGTACGTTGTCGGCGCCGATATCGGCGGCCAGCTCTCGCATCGTCTGCCAGACCTGCGCCCAGGGCGCCTCGTCCGGAGGGACGAGCATCCGTGCGGTGAGGATCACGGGGCGGTACACCGCGCCGTCCAGGGGCACTTCGCCGCCCGGTGGCCACTGCGACGGCGCGAGGAGCATGTGGCCGCCGAAAATGTCGGACGCTGCATCGGCCAGGTCGACCGTGGCCGGTACGACGTCGTGCCTGACGAGTTCGCCGGTCGGGCCAGGTCGCCACCGGGCCGCCCAGTACCGGGCGGGGCCGTCGGCGAGGGGGGCGTCCCAGTCGATGGCGGCGACTTCGGCCCAGGTGGCGCAGGTGTGGCTGTGACCGTAGAAGTCCTCGGTGCCCGTTTCCCGTACCCAGTCCGAGGCGTCGGGCGGAAGCCCCCGGCTGTCGAAGAGCGGACGCTGGATGTCGTCGCTGTTTCCGAAGCCGAAGAGACACTCCCACGCGGAGCGGTCCCGGCCGAGCTGGAAGTCCATCAGGCCGACCTCGGTTTCCCAGCGGCCGTCCGCCGCACGGATTTCGATCACGCCGCTGATGTCCGTTCCCATGAGGGACGACCCTAGAACAGCCGGAACATCTGGGCGGCCTGCCGCGGCCGGATCAGCGGCTCGCGCGGCGGGCCGTGACCGTGGACTCGACGGCGAACAGCTCCTCTTCCACATGGTCGAGGGCCAGCCGGAGCGCGCCGGTCACCACGGCCGCCTCGCCGAGGAGGGACTGGGCGACCTGGGGCGGGCGCAGGCACCAGCGGGCGAGCTCGTCCCGAAGGGGGTCGAGGACGCCGTCCAGGCCGGTGGCCCAGCCGCCGACCACCACGACCTCGGGGTCGAGGGCGAGGACGAGCGCGCCCACGTCATGGACGAGGCGGCGGATGAAGCGGTCGACGGCCGCGCGGGCGCGGGCGTCCCCGGAGCGGGCGAGGGCGAAGACGCGGGCGACCTGGCCCTCGTCGAGAGGGTTGAGCGGTTCGCCGGTCGTGGAGAGGACCTCTTCCGGGGTGGCTTCGCGGCCCAGCAGGTGCAGGGCGCCGATCTCGCCCGCCGCGCCGCCGAAGCCGCGGTGCAGCCGCCCGCCGATCAGCGAGCCGGCGCCGGGGCTCAGACCCGCCAGGACGAAGACCACGTCGTCGGAGCCGACGGCGGCGCCCTTCCAGTGCTCGGCCACGGCGGCGGCGTTGGCGTCGTTCTCGACGAGCACCGGGCAGCGGAAGGAGCGGCGCAGACGCTCCCCGAGGCGCAGCCCGGTCCAGCCGGGGAGTGCGGTGCCCAGGTGGACGGTGCCGTCGGCCTCGACGACGCCGGGGCTGCCGACCCCCACCGCCCGCAGCGAGTGGCGGGAGACCCCGGCCCGGCGCAGCAGGTCGGCGACGGCGCCGCGGACCCGCTCCAGGCGCTCGTCGGCCGGCGCCTTCTCGGACACCTCCCGCACCGTGGAGCCGAGCGGTCGGCCGTCGAGGTCGGAGAGCAGGGCGGCGACGCGATGGGCGCCGATCTCGACGCCCAGCAGATGGCCGGCCTCGGCCCGGAACCGGAAACGCCGGGCGGGGCGCCCCTGACGGCGGACGCCGCCCTCCTCGGCGGGCATCTCCACCACCAGGCCGTCCGCGATCAGCCCCTCGACCACGCCCTCGACGGTGGGGCGGGACAGGCCGGTCACCCGGGTGAGGTCGGTGAGGGTGGCACAGCCGGGCGCGGCGTCGGGGGCGCGCTCCGGGGCGCGGTCGGCGTCCGCGCCGGCACCGGGGTCCCGGCCCTCGGGGGACACGGTCGCCGCGCGCAGCGCGTGCAGGACGACGGCGGAGTTGATGCGCCGCAGCAGGGACGGATCCCCGCCGGTGAGCCGCCCCACGTGGACCTCCCTGCTGTGGGTGTCTGCCGGATCGTAGCCGCTGGACGTGGACGCGGCGAGAGGCACGTCAGCCGGGCACCACGAAGCCCGACTCGTACGCCGCGATCACCGCCTGGGTGCGGTCCCGCGCGCCCAGTTTCGCCAGCACCGCGCTGACGTGTGTCTTGACCGTCTCGGTGCCGATGAGCAGATGGCCGGAGATCTCGGCGTTCGACAGGCCACGGGCCATCAGCCGCAGCACCTCCGCCTCGCGTTCGGTGAGGGCGGCCCGCTCCATGGCCTCGCGGGCGCGCGCGTTGCCGCCGCGGGCCGCGGCGAGCGACCGTACGGCCGCCGGGAACAGCAGCGACTCCCCCTCCGCCACCAGGCGCACCGCGTGCACGATCTCGGCCGGGCGGGCCCGCTTGAGCAGAAAGCCGTCCGCCCCGGCGCGCAGCGCCTCGTACACGTACTCGTCGTTCTCGAAGGTCGTCACGACCAGGATCCGGGGCGGGTCGGGGACCGCCCGCAGCACGGCGCGGGTCGCCTCGATGCCGTCCAGCAGCGGCATCCGCACATCCATCGCCACCACATCCGGCCGCAGTTGCCGCACCAGCGGCACCACCGAGGCCCCGTCGGCCGCCTCGCCGGTGACCCGGATGTCCGGCTGGGACTCCAGGATCGCGCGCAACCCGGCGCGCACCAACTGCTCGTCGTCGACGAGGAGGACACTGATCGGCACGCGAACACCCTAGACCGTCCGGCAGTAGGGCCCGCGGCGTCGCGTGCCGATGGGCGGCGCCTGGCCGCACCCCGCTCGTCGCACGCAGCGCCGCTGCGCTCTCCTCACGGGGCACGCCCATGCTTGCCCCTCGACCCGCTCCTTCACCCGCGCTCCCTACCGCCGGACGGTCTTAATGTGCTCGCCTCGGCCTCGGATCACACGTGGGCGTGGCTCCGGTCCGGCGGCAGGGTCACACTCAGCCGCCACTCGCCCTCGTACGGGCCCGCCTCCGCCTCGCCGCCCAGCAGCGCCGCCCGCTCGCGGATGCCGCGCAGGCCGGTGCCGCGGCCGGGACCGGCGAACGGCCCGTCCGGGCGGCCGGGGCCCGGCAGCGGGTTGCGTACGTCCAGCCGCAGCGCCCCCGTGTCCGCGGCGACGGCGACCCGTACCGTCACCGGCACCGGGCCCGCGTGCCGCAGCACATTGGTCAGCGCCTCCTGGAGGATGCGGTAGCCCTCGCGGGACACCGGTCCTGGCAGCTCCTCCAGCGGGCCGGTCACCTCCGCGTCGAGCGTCGAGCCCGCCGCCCGCGCCGACTCCAGGAGGCGCTCGGCGTCGGTGAGTCCCGGGCGGTCGGCCGGGCCCCGGGCGGTGTCCTCGCGCAGCAGCCGCAGCACCCGCTCCAGGTCCTCCAGCGCGCTCCGCCCGGTCTCCTCGATCGCGGCCAGCGCGCGGTCCGTGAACTCCGCGGAGCCCGCCGCGCGCGCCGCGCCGGCCTGCACCACGGCGACCGTGAGCGCGTGTCCGATGGAGTCGTGCAACTCGCGGGCGAGCCGGTTGTGTTCCAGGAGCCGCTCCGTACGCTCCTCCAGCGCGGCCAGCCGCTCCGCGGCCGACGGGCCCAGCAGCCGGGTGGCGGCCGCCGTCATCAGGCTCCCGGCGGCCACGACCAGGGCCATCAGGGCGGCGAGGGGGAGCGGGGCGAGCAGCGCGTACCACCAGTGGTGGCCGCTGATCCGTAGGCCCATGACCGCCGTGGGCGTGCCATCGGACGCCGCGGCGACCAGCGCCCCCGTCACATTGGGCAGTTGGACGCTCAGCAGCGCCGTCAGACAGCCCGCCTCCAGCCGCAGCACCAGCCACAGCGCGGTGCGCGCCCGGTCGCCCCGGGACGCGGACGGCGCGGCCGCGATCCGCGGGGCGAGGTGGCCCTGCTGGTGGCGCGCGTGCTCTCCGGGGGTGAGCAGCAGACGGGCCTGGAGCCCCTCCGCCAGCCGGGTGGCCGGCACCATCGCGACGGCCACCAGCGGCAGCACCGGCAGCACCGGCAGCCACAGCAGGTCGGCGGTGCGGAGGTCGAAGAGCCCGGGGTAGACCAGGCCGCACGCCGCCGCCACCACGGCCCCCATCAGCAGATGCAGCCAGCGGGTGTAGGTGACCGCCCGGGCCAGCGGGGCGACGGCGGCCCGTGCGGCGCGCGGGATACGGGTGGCGAGGGCGGCGGGCGACGTGGACACATCGGCCATCGTGCCCTGCGCCCCGCTCCCACGCCCTCCCCCGCGCGGGGGAGGCCGACCCCGCTGGTGGGGGAAGCCACGGGCGGCCCGGCACGGCAGCGTGGAGACCATGACCACCGCGACGTCGATCGACGTACATGAGCTGACCAAGGACTACGGGTCGGTGCGCGCCGTGGACGGGCTGACCTTCCGGGTGGAACCCGGCCGGGTCACCGGCTTCCTCGGGCCCAACGGCGCCGGCAAGTCCACCACCATGCGGATGGTGCTGGGCCTCGACCGGCCGGACTCCGGCACCGCGACCGTCGGCGACCGCCCGTACCGCGAGCACGACGAGCCCCTGCGCCACGTCGGCGCGCTGCTGGACGCGGGCGCCGCCCATGGCGCCCGCACCGCCCGGGACCACCTGCTGTGCCTGGCGCTGAGCAACCGCCTCCCCGCGAGCCGGGTCGACGCCGTGCTGGAGGAGTCGGGGCTGGCCGCTGCCGCGAAGCGGCGCATCAGGACGTTCTCGCTCGGCATGCGGCAGCGACTGGGCATCGCGGCGGCGCTGCTGGGCGACCCGCCCGTGCTGATGCTCGACGAGCCGGCCAACGGGCTCGACCCCGAAGGCATCATCTGGATCCGTACGCTCATGAAACGGCTGGCCGGAGAGGGCCGCACCGTCCTGGTCTCCAGCCATCTCATGGCCGAGACCGCGCTGACCGCCGATCACCTCGTCGTGCTCGGCCGGGGCAGGCTGCTCGCCGACATGTCCATGGAGGCGTTCATCCGGGAACACAGCCGACCGCGGGTGCGGGTGCGCACCACCGAGCCGGAGCGGCTGCGCGCGGAGCTGACCCGCACGGGGCTGACCGTGGAGCCGGACGGGCCGGACCACTGGACGGTCGACGGGGCCACACCGGAGCAGGTCGGCACGCTGGCCGCCCAGCACGGCATCCCCGTCCTCGAACTGGTCGACGACAAGGCCTCCTTGGAGCAGGCGTATCTGCGGCTCACCGCGGACGAGGCGGAATTCACGGCGTCCGCGCCCACATCCGCGCCCACATCCGAGGACGAGAACGTGAACACAACGAAGCAGGAGGTTTGAGGTCGTATGTCGGTCAAAGCGGTGCTGCACTCGGAGTGGATGAAGATCCGCACCCTGCGATCCCTCCTGCTCGCCCTCCTCGGCGGTCTGGTGGCGACCGCCGGGATCTCGGCGGTCGCGAGCGCGACCTATGACGGCAAGGAGAGCGACTTCGACCCGGTCTTCTACTCCTTCTTCGGCCTGCCCTTCGGACAGATCGCCGCCGTCTGCTTCGGCGTCCTCGCGGTGGCCAACGAATACACCGGCGGAGGCATCCGCGTCTGGCTGGCCGCCGTACCCCGGCGCGGCCTCTACTACGGGTGCAAACTGACCGTCGTGGGCCTGTGCGCCCTGGCCGTCGGTCTGGTCACCGGATTCGTGTCGCTGCTCAGCGGCCAGGCGCTGCTCGGCGACGAGGGCGTGGGCCCGGGCGCACAGGGAGCGCTGCGCGCGGCGGTCGGCTGCGGGATCTATCTCGCCCTGCTGACGGTGCTGGCCGCGGGCGTCGCCGCCGTGCTGCGCAGCTCGGTCGGCGCCCTGGCGCTGGTCGTCCCCGTCGTCTCGTTCCTCTCCCCGGTGTTCGGCGCCACGTCCGCCACCAGGTTCCTCCCCGACCAGGCCGGTCAGCAGGTGCTGCATGCCACGCCGGAAGGCCCGCTCGGCGCGTGGACGGGGCTCGGGGTGCTGGCGCTGTACACGGCGGTCGCGGTGTTCTGCGGGCGGCTGGCGGTCGAGCGCCGGGACAGCTGACGGGCGGCCAACTGCCGGGCGCCGCCTGACCGCCTGATTGTCGTACCCCGCTTGTTTAATGACGTCATGACCAGCACGGCGGACCATCTGGCGACCATCGACCGGCTGCGCGCCCGGGACTTCCCCGACCGGCGGGGCGTCGTCGGGGGCGTGGCGAGCGGCCCCGGCTTCCATGTCGCCGACCTCCGGGTCAGCGAGGACTTCTGGGACGCGGATCTGGAGCGCCTGATCGAGGTCGAGGAGGAATTCGAGGCGGAGCTGCGGGTGCTGGTCCAGGTGTTGTCCTTACGCTGGGGCGAGCCCGAAGTCCTCGACCTGGCCGACCATGTGGAGCGCGAAGCCATGGGCGAGCCGGTGCTGGAGCCGCTGCGGTCGCTGTGCGGCTATGTGGGGCGGATGTACGGCTGGCGGACCGGCGGGCGCTGGATAGGGCTGGGGATAGGGCAGGGGGACCGCGAGCTGCCCCTGCAACTGGTCGCGGCGATAGGGGAGGACAGCGTGCGCTGAGCCGTCTGCTCCCAGCCGCGTGTTCTCAGCGGTCAGCCGTCAGCCGTCACCGTCGGCGTACGCGGCGGCGCGCAGCCGGCCGTACTCCTCGGCCATCGTGGCCAGGGTCCAGTGGGCGTTCAGCCCGCTGGGGTTGGGCAGGGCCCATATCCGGGTGGCGCCGATGGTGCGCTCCTGCGGGCCGATCCTGGCCCGCTTGTCGCCGAAGGCCACCCGATACGCGGTCACGCCCGCGACGGCGAGCCACCGCGGGCGCAGCCGGGCGACCTTCTCCGCCAGGAGCCGCCCGCCCTCGCGGTACTCCTCGTCGCTCAGCTCGTCGGCCCGGGCGCTGGCGCGGGCGACCACATTGGTGATCCCCAGGCCGTACCCCGGCAGCTCGTCCTGCTCCGACGGCAGGAGCCGGCGCGGGGTGAAACCGGAGGCGTGCAGGACGGGCCAGAACCTGTTGCCCGGCCGGGCGAAGTGGTGGCCCGTCGCGGCGGTCATCAGCCCGGGGTTGATGCCGCAGAACAGCACGCGGAGGCCGTCCGCGACCACGTCGGGCACGAGGCGGTCGCGGGCGGCTTCCAGTTCGGCGGGGGTCATCGCGGAGTGCCGGGCCGGGTTAGAGGATCGACCCGGGCGTGTACGCCGCGGCTTCCGGGTGGCGCTTGGTGATCTCCTCGATCCGGGCGACCACCGCGGCGACCTGCTCGGCGGCCGCGCCCGTGAAGGACAGCTTGTCGGCCATCAGCCCGTCGAGCTGAGCGCGGTCCAGCGGGATCCGCTCGTCGGCGGCGAGCTTGTCGAGCAGCTCGTTGCGCTCGGCGCCCTGCTCGCGCATCGCGAGCGCCGACGCGACCGCGTGCTCCTTGATGGCCTCATGCGCCACCTCGCGGCCCACCCCGGCCCGCACCGCCCCCATCAGCACCTTCGTCGTCGCGAGGAAGGGCAGGTAGCGGTCCAGCTCGCGGGCGACGACGGCGGGGAAGGCGCCGAACTCGTCGAGCACCGTCAGGAAGGTCTCCAGCAGCCCGTCGAAGGCGAAGAAGGCGTCCGGCAGCGCGACGCGGCGCACCACCGAACAGGACACATCGCCCTCGTTCCACTGGTCGCCGGCCAGCTCGCCGGTCATCGAGGCATAGCCGCGCAGGATCACCGCGAGGCCGTTGACGCGCTCGCATGAGCGGGTGTTCATCTTGTGCGGCATGGCGGAGGAGCCGACCTGCCCGGGCTTGAAGCCCTCGGTCACCAGCTCGTGCCCGGCCATCAGCCGGATCGTCTTGGCCAGCGAGGAGGGGGCCGCGGCCAGCTGCACCAGCGCGGTGACCACCTCGAAGTCCAGCGAGCGCGGGTAGACCTGGCCGACGGAGGTGAAGACCTGCCCGAAGCCCAGGTGCCCGGCGATCCGCCGCTCCAGCTCGGCCAGCTTGGCCGCGTCGCCGCCCAGCAGGTCCAGCATGTCCTGCGCGGTGCCGACCGGGCCCTTGATGCCGCGCAGCGGGTAGCGGCCCAGCAGCTCCTCCAGCCGCCCGTACGCCACCAGCAGCTCGTCGGCCGCGGTCGCGAAGCGCTTGCCGAGGGTCGTCGCCTGCGCCGCCACGTTGTGCGAGCGCCCGGCCATGACCAGCTCGGCGTGTTCGGCGGCCAGCTTCCCCAGCCGGGCCAGCGTGGCGACCGTACGGCCTTGGACCAGCTCCAGGGAGAGCCGGATCTGGAGCTGCTCCACGTTCTCGGTCAGATCGCGGGAGGTCATGCCCTTGTGGACGTGCTCATGCCCGGCGAGCGCGTTGAACTCCTCGATCCGGGCCTTCACGTCGTGCCGGGTGACCTTCTCGCGCTCGGCGATCGAGGCCAGGTCGACGGTCTCCAGCACCCGCTCGTAGTCGGCGAGGGCGGCGTCCGGCACCTCGATCCCGAGGTCCTTCTGGGCGCGCAGCACGGCGAGCCACAGCCGCCGCTCCAGCGTCACCTTGTACTCGGGGGACCACAGGACGGCCAGCTCCGCGGAGGCGTAGCGGCCGGCCAGGACGTTCGGGATGCGCGGCTTAGCAGTCACGGACAGACAGTCTACTGGGCGTATGCGCAGGCCAGCGCGGTGGCCGTGGTCACGCCCGGACGGCAGCGCCCCAGCGCCCGTACGGCGGCGGATCAGCCCTCGTACGGCAGCAGCTCGGCCCGCTTCGGCGGCCGCCCGTCGCCCGAGGAACGGCCCGTCAGCCGCCTGCCGATCCACGGCCCGAGGTGCTCGCGGGCGAAGCGCGCGTCCGAGGCGCGCCGGGCGGCCCAGCCGGGCCGTACGGCGGGCGGCAGCGGTGCGTTCCAGTCGGCCTCCGGCTCGTGCCCCAGCGCCTGCCAGACCGCCTCGGCCACCCGCCGGTGCCCCTCGGCGTTCAGATGCAGCCGGTCCTCCGCCCACATCCGCGGATCGCCGAGCGCCTCGGAGGCGAACAGGTCCACGACGATCGCGCCGTGCCGCGCCGCCAGCCCGTCGATGAAGGAGAACAGCTCCTCCATCCGCGGCAGGAACCGCCCCAGCACCGGCCCGCGCCGCCCCGGGCTGCGCATCAGCACCAGCTGTTTGCAGCTGGGCGCCAGCCGCCCCGCGGCATCCTCGAGCAGCCCGCAGACCTGTTCCACGTCGCACTTGGGCCGCAGCACGTCGTTCAGTCCGCCGACCAGGGTGACCAGGTCCGCGCCCATCGCCGCCGCCGGGTCGGCCTGCTCGTCGACGATCTGTCCGATGAGCTTGCCGCGCACCGCGAGGTTGGCGTAGCGGAACCCGGGGGTGCGGGCCGCGAGGCGCGCCGCGAGCAGATCGGCCCAGCCCCGGTAGCTGCCGTCCGGCAGTCCGTCGGACATGCCCTCGGTGAAGGAGTCGCCGACCGCGACGTAGCTGGTGTAGGTGGTGTTCATCCGCATGGCGCGGGCGATCCTATCCGGTGGGCGTGCCATGACCGCCCCGTGGGTGCGCGCCACGGCGGGCGCGCGCATGATGAGCCGCATGGGCATGACCAACATCTACTTCGAGGGCGGGGCGCGCAACGGCACGACCGCCATCTGGAACCTGGAGCCGGGCGCCGACATCTACGACGACAACATCTTCCGGCCGCCCGAGCTGTACCGGCGGACCACCAGAACGAAGGTCATCGGGAGGATCGAGTACACGATCTTCCGCTACGACCCATCCGGCACCCGGCCCACATGAGGCTCGCGTGACCCGCGCCTCACGCGCGCCCCGCGCGCCCGGCGGATCCCTCGGTTGGCCCGTGCCGGGTTCCGGACGGGGCGCATCGGGGCAGTCTGGCGGCGTGGATGCCTTTGAATGCGACCGTACGACCATGGCCATCGTGGCCGCCGCGCTCGCCGACGACGGGGAGGGGGCCGTCGCCCTGCTGGACCCGCTGGAGCGGCGGGACGTGTGCCGGGTGGCCGTCCGGCTGGCCGCGATGGCAGCCGACGCGCTGCTGGCCGTGGCGGAGGAAGGGGGCGGGGGCAAGGCCGAGGCGCTCGCCCACTGGCAGGCGTGCATCATCGCGCACGAGTCGCGGCGGGGTGACTAGGCGGTGACACATGGCAGACGCATGAGGGGCGGATGGCGGGCCGCCTGCCCGCCCGCTCAGGCGACCAGCTCGCGCAGCACGTCCTCCATGGTGACCAGGCCCTCCAGACGACCCTCCGGGCCGATGACGGCGGCGAGGTGGGTGCGGCTGTCGCGCATCGCGGTCAGCACGTCGTCCAGCGCCGTCTGGGGCCGCACCCGGGCGATCGAGCGCAGCTGGTCGAGGCGGAACGGCAGGTCGCGGGGGCGGGCGTCCAGCGCGTCCTTGACGTGCAGATAGCCCAGGACGCGCCCGGAGCCGTCGACCACCGGGAAGCGCGAGAACCCGGATTCGGCCGCCAGCCCCTCCAGCTCCTCGGGGGTCACCCCGAGCCGGGCGGAGACCACCCGGTCCAGAGGCAGCACGACATCGCGCACCCGGCGGCGGCCGAGTTCGAGGGCGTCCCGCAGCCGTTCGGTGGCCCGGTCGTCGAGCATTCCGGCCTTGCGGGAGTCCACGACCACCCGGGCCAGTTCGTCGTCGGAGAAGGTCGAGGCCACCTCGCCCTTGGGCTCCACCCGCAACAGCTTCAGCAGGGCGTTCGCGAAGGAGTTGACCGTGAAGATCACCGGGCGCAGGCCGCGCGCCAGGGCGACCAGCGGCGGGCCGAGCAGCAGCGCCGTGCGCACCGGCTCGGCCAGCGCCACGTTCTTGGGCACCATCTCGCCGAACAGCATGTGCACATAGGTCGCCGCGGTCAGCGCGATCACGAACGCCACCGGGTGGATCAGCCCCAGGGGCAGGCCCACCGCGTGGAACACCGGCTCCAGCAGATGCGCGATGGCCGGCTCCGCGACCGCGCCCAGCACCAGCGTGCACAGCGTGATGCCCAGCTGGGCCGCGGCGAGCAGCGCGGAGACGTGCTCCAGGCCCCACAGCACGGCGTGCGCCCGCCGGTCGCCCTGCTCGGCGCGCGGCTCGATCTGGCTGCGCCGCACCGAGACGAGGCTGAATTCGGCCCCCACGAAGAAGGCGTTGACGACCACCGTCAGCAGGCCGATCAGCACCTGGAGCAGGGTCATCGGGCCGCCCCCTCACCGTCTCCGCTCCGGCCGTCCCGGGGATCCCCGCGATCCCCGCCGTCCCCGTCGTCCGGCAGCGGCGCGCGCAGCCGTACGCGCGCGGCCCGGTGGCCGGAGTCGTCGGCCACCTCGACGCCCCAGCCCGCCACCTCCAGGGTGTCGCCCCGTACCGGGATCCGGCCGAGACCGGTGGCCACCAGCCCGGCCAGGGTCTCGTACGGGCCGTGCGGCACCCGCATGCCGAGCGCCTCCAGCTGGTCGACGCGGGCCGCGCCGTCCGCGTCGTACAGCGCCCGGCCCTCCGCGTCCTCCCCGGCCGGGGCCAGGCCCGGCTTCTCGTGCGGGTCGTGCTCGTCGCGGACCTCGCCGACCACTTCCTCGACGATGTCCTCCAGGGTGACGACCCCGGCCGTGCCGCCGTACTCGTCGATGACCACGGCCATGCTGCGCTCCCCCGAGAGCCGGTCGAGCACCCGGTCCACGGTGAGCGGCGCGGGGACGAACAGCGGCTCGCGCATCAGCTCCGACACCGGGCGGCGGGGCCGCTCCTCGGCGGGGAGGGCCAGCAGGTCCTTGATGTGGGCGGTGCCGACGACGGTGTCCAGGCTGCCGCGGTAGACCGGGAAGCGGGACAGGCCGGTGGCGCGCGTGGCGTTGGCGACGTCCTCGGCGGTGGCCCGTACGTCCAGCGCGATGACCTGCACGCGCGGGGTCATCACGTTCTCCGCGGTCAGCTTCCGCAGATTCAGGGTCCGTACGAACAGCTCCGCGGTGTCCTCCTCCAGGGCGCCCTCCCGGGCCGAGTGCCGGGCCAGCGCGATCAGCTCCTGAGGGCTGCGCGCGGAGGCCAGTTCCTCGGCGGGCTCCAGGCCCATCCGGCGCACCGTGCGGTTGGCGGCGTTGTTGAGATGGGCGATGAGCGGGCGGAAGGCGGCGCTGAAGGCGCGCTGCGGGGCGGCGACGGCCCGGGCGACGGCCAGCGGGCGGGAGATGGCCCAGTTCTTGGGGACCAGCTCGCCGACGACCATCAGCACGACCGTCGACAGGGCCGTGCCGATCACCAGCGCCACCGAGTGGACGGCGGAGGCCGGCACCCCCGCCGCCTCGAGCGGCCCGGCCAGCAACGCGGCCACGGACGGCTCGGCGAGCATGCCGACCACCAGATTGGTGACGGTGATGCCGAGCTGGGCGCCGGAGAGCTGGAAGGTCAGGCTGCGCGAGGCCTTCAGCGCACTGGCCGCGCCCCGCTCCCCGCGCTCGACCGCCCGCTCGAGCGCGCCGCGATCGACGGTGGTCAGGGAGAACTCGGCCGCGACGAAACCGCCGCAGGCGAGGGCCAGCAGGACCGCCACGGCCAGGAGGAGCACTTCGGTCATCGGGTCACCCCTGTCCCATGGTCCGGCAGGAACAGGGGGAGTGCGCGATGTGGGCCGGCGGGTGTCCGGCGGCCACGCGGCGGAGCCGCACAGGTGGGGCCCGCCGCAGGCGTCAAGATCCGCCGGACAGGGCCTACCGGGAGGTGGCCAGCGGCTTGACCCAGCGGCTCCACTCCGGCTGCGGGGCGTAGCCCGCCGCGCGCCAGGCGTGGTGGGCGAGTTCGTTGTCTTCCAGCACCATCGCGTCACCGCGCCGCCCGCCGAGCGCGGTGAACCGCTCCTCGGCCGCCCGGAGGAGCGCGGTGGCCACCCCCTGGCGCCGGTGGCCGGGGTGCACGGCGAGCCGGTACAGATGGCAGCGCCAGCCGTCGAAGCCCGCGATCACGGTCCCGGCGAGCTGTCCCTCCCGCTCGGCCAGCAGCAGCGACTCGGGGTCGCGGTCGAGCAGTCGGGCCACGCCGTCCCGGTCGTCGCTGATGCTGGTGCCCTCGGCGGCTTCCTTCCAGAAGGCCAGCACGGCGTCGAGGTCCGCGGGCGTCGCGGCCCGTATCACGAGATCGTTCATGGTGGGATCCCATCACCGCCGGGAGCCCGGCGTCGATCGAATTGCCCCCGGTCCCGCGATGCGAGACCCGGCTTGCCGATGCTAGCGGATTGACGCTAGCGTGAGGCCGTGGCGAAGACACAGCTGAACGTCCGGGTCGATGAGGCCACCGCGGAGGTGGCGCGGGAGCGCGCGCTCCAGCGGGGCATGAGCATGAACCGCTACATCGAAGAGCTGGTCCGCAAGGACGCCGGAGAGGTCGGCCATACCTTCGTGGAGGCGGCCGCCGACTTCATGAAGCAGTATCAAACCGTGTTCGACGAGGAGTTCGGCAAGGAGGCCGGGGCGCGGTCTTGACTGTGCGGATCGACCTCGCCTGGCTGCTGATGGTCGCCGAGCGCAGCACCCCCGGGGACCCGCAGGTCACCGACTACGGCGCGCTGGTCGCCGCCGTCAGCAGGCATGAAGCCGAGATATTCGGCACCCCCATCTACCCCGACCCGCAGACCAGGGCCGCCTCGCTGCTCCAGCTGCTCCTGCTGGTGCCCGCCCTGGAGCGGTCCAACGCGCTGTTCGCCACCGCCGTCGCGTACGCCTATCTCGTCGCCAGCGGGCTGAAGATCGCCACCACCCCCGAGCGCGTCCGCGACCTGGCCCGCCTCGTCAAGGACGGCACCGCAGACGTCCACGCCATCGCCGCCGAGCTGCGCACCTGGAGCGCCTGAGCGGCGTGCCGCCGCGATCGGGGCGGCGCGTCGGCCCAGGATCTGTGCATCCAGCCGAAGGAGCGCCGAAGGAGCCGCGATGCCAGGCCAGCGAGGACAGCGGAGACAGACAAGAGAGCACGGAAGGCTCGGACCCACCGCGGCGTCGCTTATCGCCGGGGCCGTCGTCGTCGCCTTACTGCCCCTCACGGGAGGCGCCGCGGCCGCGGGCCACGCGACGGCCGACGGCTCGCTCAAGGCGCGGGTGGTCACGGACGCGGCCGTCTACCCGGTCGAGGAGGGCGCGACCGCCCGGGTCAGGATCTCCGTGGCCACCACCGGCTCCGCGCCGCTCGGCGAACCCGTGACCGTCGACTACGCCACCGACGCGGACGGCCCGGGCGCCACCGCCACCCCCGGCGAGGACTACCGCCCGGCCAAGGGCAGCGTGACCTTCCCGGCCGGCACCGCCTCCGGCGCCTCCCGCACCGTCGAGGTCGTCACCGCGCGGGGCGGCGGCGCCGAACCCGCCGAGACCGTTCCGCTGCGGCTCACCGTGTCCGGCGCCAAGGCCCCCGCCGAGCCGCCCCGGGTCGTGATCGACGCCCATGGGCTGCCGTATCTCGACCCGAAGCTGCCCGTGCGGCAGCGCGTCAAGGACCTGCTCTCCCGGATGTCGCCGGCGGAGAAGGCCGGACAGATGACCCAGGCCGAGCGCGGCGCGCTCACCTCACCGGGCGACATCGCCGCCTACGGCCTCGGCTCCCTGCTGTCCGGCGGCGGCTCGGTGCCCACCCCCGACACGCCCGAGGCCTGGGCGCGGATGGTGGACGCCTTCCAACTGCGCGCCCAGGCCACCCGCTTCCAGATCCCGCTGGTGTACGGCGTGGACGCGGTGCACGGCCACAACAATCTCGTCGGGGCGACGATCATGCCGCACAACATCGGCCTCGGCGCCGCCCGCGACCCCCGGCTGGCCGAGAGGACGGGCGCGGTGACCGCCTCCGAGGTGCGCGCCACCGGCGTCCCCTGGGACTTCGCGCCCTGCCTGTGCGTGTCCCGCGACGAGCGGTGGGGACGGGCGTACGAGTCCTTCGGCGAGGACCCGGCGCTGGTCATCGCCATGGAGCCGGTCATCAGGGGCCTTCAGGGCGCGCCGAGCGGCAAGGACCTCGACCGCCGCGACAAGGTGCTGACCACCGCCAAGCACTTCGTGGGGGACGGCGGTACGGAGTTCGGCTCCTCGACGACCGACGGCTACACCATCGACCAGGGCGTCACCAAGGTCACCCGCGAGGAGCTGGAGAAGATCCACCTCGCGCCGTACCGGGAGGCCGTGCGCCGCGGGGTGGGCACGGTCATGCCCTCGTACTCCTCGCTCGACATCCTCGGCGACGGGCGGCCGCCGCTCAAGATGCACGCCGACGGGGCGATGATCAACGGCGTGCTGAAGGGCCGGATGGGCTTCGACGGCTTCGTCGTCAGCGACTGGAAGGCCATCGACCAGATCCCCGGCGACTACCCGAGCGACGTCCGCACCGCGGTGAACGCCGGGGTGGACATGGTCATGGTGCCCACGGCGTACGCGGACTTCCACTCCACCCTCGTCGACGAGGTCGAGGCCGGCCGGATCAGCCGGGCCAGGATCGACGACGCGGTCTCCCGCATCCTGACGGCCAAGTTCCGGCTCGGCCTCTTCGAGAAGCCGTATGCCGACACCTCGAACCTCGACCGGATCGGCTCGGCCGGCCATCGCGCCGTCGCCCGCGAGGCGGCCGCGAAGTCGCAGGTGCTGCTGAAGAACGGCGGCGGGGTGCTGCCCCTGACCCCCTCCCAGAAGGTCTACGTCGCCGGGTCCAATGCCGACGACCTCGGCAACCAGACCGGCGGCTGGACCATCACCTGGCAGGGCTCCTCCGGCCGGCACACCGAGGGCACCACGATCCTGGAGGGCATGCGGAAGGCGGCCGCCGACTCCGCTGTCACCTACTCCAGGGACGCCTCCGCCCCGACGGACGGACACGACGTCGGTGTCGTGGTCGTCGGCGAGACCCCGTACGCCGAGGGGGTGGGGGACGTCGGCAACGGCCATGACCTGCGGCTGTCCGAGGCCGACCGGGCCGCGGTGGACCGGGTGTGCGGCGCCATGAAGTGCGCGGTGCTGATCGTCTCCGGCCGCCCGCAGCTCATCGGCGACCGCCTCGGCGACATCGACGCCCTCGTCGCCTCCTGGCTGCCCGGCACGGAGGGCGACGGGGTCGCGGACGTCCTCTACGGCAAGCGGCCCTTCACCGGGCAGCTGCCGGTGACCTGGCCCAAGTCCGAGGCCCAGCTGCCGATCAACGTGGGCGACGCGGCGTACGACCCGCAGTACCCGTACGGCTGGGGGCTGACGACGGCCCGTGCGCCCGGTGCGCACGGCGGCGCGAAGCGCCTCGGGGAGCTGACCGCCGAGGCGAGGGCCCTGCGGAAGACCGGGCGCGCGGACTCCGCGGAGAGCCGGGCCCTGGCGACGGCCGCGCGGCTCCTGGTCCAGGACCGGGTCGGCCAGAAGATCACCCCGGCGGTGGCGAAGCCCTTCGCCGAGGCGGACCATCTGCTGCTCGGCGGGGATGTGACCGGAGCGCTGCGGAAGCTGAGGGCGGCGTATCGCGCCGCGGGATGAGGCCGCGGGATGAGGCCGCGGGGGTGGGTCGGCGGGGCACACGCGACGATCGCGTGCGCCCCGCCGCCCGGTGAGACCGTCGGCCCGGTCAGCCGTGCGCCGCGGCGAACCGCTCCGCGCTCCAGGTCCCGTCGAGCTCGGGGGCCAGCCAGCCGGGGGCCGCGGCGCGGAAGCCGGCGGGTGGGAGGGCCGCCGCGCCCTGCGGCAGGGCGCCCAGCAGCGGGGCGCCGGCCTCCCCGGGCAGTTCCGCGACGTTGCAGCGGTCCGCGAGGCCCGGGGCCGTGGGCCAGCTGCCGATGACGAAGCCGGGGCAGTGCAGGCCCCGGGCGCGCAGCGCCTCCGCCGTCAGGGCGGTCGTGTTGAGCGTGCCCAGGCCCGCCTGGACGACGACCAGCACGGGCGCGTCCAGCAGCCGCGCCGCGTCCGCGAGCGTCGTGCCCTCCTCGTCGAAGCGCACCAGCAGCCCGCCCGCGCCCTCCACGAGCACCAGGTCGTGCTCGGCGGCCAGCTTGCCCGCCGCCTCGGCCACGTCGGCGGGCCGCACGGCGGGACGGCCGGCCCGGCGGGCGGCGGTGGCCGGGGCCAACGGGTCCGGGTAGCGGGCGAGTTCCGCCTGCGTGACCGCCCCCGCCAGCCGCGCCACCTCCGCCGCGTCCCCCGGCTCGTCCGCCCGGACCCCGGTCTGCGCGGGCTTGAGCACCGCGACGGACCGGCCGCCGGCCAGCGCGGCGGCGGCGATGGCCGCGGTGGTGACGGTCTTGCCGATTTCCGTGCCGGTGCCGGTGATGACGAGTACGGGCATGGGGTGGCGCCTTTCGGTCTCTCGTGTGGGTGCGGGGTGTCGCGGCGGACGCCTGCCCGGTCGGGTCAGGCCGCTCGGGCCGCCGCGTGGACGGCCGCGCAGATGCGGGTCACGTCGTCGTCGCCCGTGATGTACGGCGGCATGGTGTACAGCAGGTCGCGGAACGGCCGCAGCCAGACGCCCTCCCGTACCGCCGCGCGGGTGGCCGCCGCCATGCCCCCTTCGTCGAGGGCGTGGTCGAGCTGGACGACACCGATGGCGCCCAGGACCCGGACGTCCCGTACGCCGGGCAGCTCGGCCGTGGCGGCCAGGCCGTCCCGCAGGCCCGCCTCGATGCGCTTGACCTCCTGCCGCCAGTCGTGGCCGAGCAGCAGGTCGATCGAGGCGAGGGCGACGGCGGCGGCCAGGGGGTTGCCCATGAACGTCGGGCCGTGGGCGAGCACCGGGAGCTCGCCGCGCGAGATGCCGTCCGCCACGCGCGGGGTGCACAGCGCCGCGGCGAGCGTCAGATAACCGCCGGTGAGCGCCTTGCCCAGGCACATCACATCGGGGCTGACGCCCGCGTGTCCGGCCGCGAAGAGCTCGCCCGTGCGGCCGAAGCCGGTGGCGATCTCGTCGAAGACCAGCAGCACGTCGTGCTCGTCGCAGGCCTCGCGCAACACCCGCAGCAGGCCGGGGGAGTGGAAGCGCATCCCGCCCGCGCCCTGCACCACCGGCTCGACGATCACCGCGGCCAGTTCGTCCGCGTGGCGGGCGATCAGGTCGCGCAGATGCGCCTCGTACGCGGGGTCCGGCGGGGCGTCGAAGCCGGGCGGGGGCGCGTCGGCGAAGAGGTGACGGGGCAGCAGGCCCGACCACAGGTGGTGCATTCCGCCGTCCGGGTCGCAGACCGCCATCGGCTGCCAGGTGTCGCCGTGGTAGCCGCCGCGCCAGGTGAGCAGCCGTCGCTTGGCGGGGCGGCCCAGCGAGCGCCAGTACTGGAGGCACATCTTGACCGCGACCTCGACCGAGACGGAGCCGGAGTCGGCGAGGAAGACGTGTTCGAGCGGCTCGGGCGTGAGCTCCACGAGGCGGGCGGCCAGCCGCACGGCGGGCTCGTGGGTGAGTCCGCCGAACATCACATGGCTCATCCGGTCCATCTGGCCGCGGGCCGCGTCGTTGAGCACCGGGTGGTTGTAGCCGTGGACGGCGGACCACCACGACGACATCCCGTCGATCAACTCCCGGTGGCCCTCGGCCGGTTCGGCCAGGCGCAGCCGGACCCCGGAGGCGGACTCGACGATCAGCGGGTCCTGGCGGCCGGGCATCGGCCCGTACGGATGCCAGACGTGCCGCCGGTCCAGGGCCAGCAGCTCGGCGGGCGTCAGCGGCTCAGGCATTGGGCGGCAGGTCCGTGCCCGCGCCACGGCGGCGTACGGCGACCAGGTCGGTGCGGGCGCCGGCGGCCTGCGCGGGCTCGACTGCGCCGACCCCGGCTTCGGCGGCCGGTGCCTCCGCGGGCGCGGCGTCGCCGCACGGCCCGCAGCCTCCGCCCGTCGCCTCCCCCTCGGAACGGCTGTGCGAACCGCAGCCCGCCCGGGCCGCCGCGAGCGCGTCGGCCCGGTGCGCGGGCAGCGTCGTCGTGTCGCTGCCCTCCACCTCGAAGCCGGCGTCGGCGATCATCGCGAGGTCGTCCGCGCCCGCCTGGCCCTCGGTGGTCAGATAGTCGCCCAGGAAGATCGAGTTGGCCAGGTGCAGGGCGAGCGGCTGGAGCGAGCGCAGATGGATCTCGCGGCCGCCGGCGAGCCGTACCTCGACGTCCGGGCAGACGAACCGCACCATCGCCAGGATGCGCAGACAGCGCTGCGGGGTGAGCGTCCACTCCTGCGCGAGCGGGGTGCCTTCGATGGGGATGAGGAAGTTGACCGGCACCGAGTCCGGGTCCATCTCGCGGAGCGCGAAGACCACGTCGACCAGGTCCTCGTCCGTCTCGCCCATGCCCGCGATCAGCCCGGAGCAGGCGGACATGCCCGCCGCCTGGGCCTGCTGCACGGTCGACACCCGGTCGGCGTAGGTGTGGGTGGTGGTGATGTCCCCGTACGTGGCTTCCGAGGTGTTGAGGTTGTGGTTGTACGCGTCGGCGCCCGCCTCCCGCAGCCGCGTCGCCTGCCCGTCCGAGAGCAGGCCGAGACAGGCGCACACCTCGACGCCCTCGTTCTCCTCCTTGATCGCCTCGATGGTGCGGGAGACCCGCTCCACATCCCGGTCCGTCGGCCCGCGCCCGCTGGCGACCAGGCAGACCCGCTTGGCGCCGCCGGCGACCCCCGCGCCCGCCGCGGCCGCGGCCTCCTCGGGCTTCAGCCAGGTGTACTTGAGGATGCCGGCGCGCGAGCCGAGCCGCTGTGAGCAGTACGAGCAGTCCTCGGGGCACAGGCCGGACTTGAGGTTGACCAGATAGTTGAGCTTCACCCGCCGCCCGAACCAGGCGCGGCGCACCCTGCCCGCCGCGGCCACCACGTCGAGCACATCGTCGTCGGCGGTCGCCAGCACGGCGAGGGCCTCTTCTCGGGTCGGCAGCTCGCGCCGCAGCCCCTTGTCCACCAGCGTCTTCAGCAGCTCCATGGCGCCGATCCTGCCCTGCCCCAGGGCCCGGGGCAAAGGAGAGACTCCACAACACCATCCGTTCCAGGTGTGTGTATTGCCACACCCTGACCATGCATGGACGCCGCTACGTTCTATCGGGACCCGACAGTTGGCGCCCGACAGGTGCCCGGCGGAAGGCAGGGACGGCGTATGCCCCAGGACCGTCACGACGACCCGTTCGAGTGGATCGACGAACAGAGCGAACGGCGGCGCCGTGCCGGACTCGTCCGCACGCTCACCCCCCGTCCCGCCGACTCCCCGCTGCTCGATCTGGCGGGCAATGACTACCTGGGTCTGGCCAGGCATCCGGAGGTCACGGCCGCGGCCGGTGCGGCGGCGGCACGCTGGGGGGCGGGCTCGACCGGGTCCCGGCTGGTCACCGGCCATACGGAGCTGCACGCCGCGCTGGAGGCGGAACTCGCCGCCTTCTGCGGCTTCGAGGCGGCCCTGGTGTTCTCCTCCGGCTACGCGGCGAACCTCGCCGCCGTCGCCGCGCTGAGCGGTCGCGACGCCCTGGTCCTGTCCGACGCGGGCAACCACGCCTCGCTCATCGACGGCTGCCGGCTGTCCAGGGCCGAGGTCGCCGTCGTGCCGCACGCGGACCCCGAGGCGGTGCGCAAGGCCCTGGAAACCGCCTCCCGGACGGAAACCACCTCTCGCCGCGCGCTCGTGGTCACCGACTCCGTCTTCTCCGTCGACGGCGACGCCGCGCCCCTGCCCGGCCTCGCCGCCGCCTGCCGCGCACACGGCGCGGCCCTGGTCGTCGACGACGCGCACGGCTTCGGGGTGCTGGGCGACGGCGGGCGCGGCGCGCCGTACGCCGCCGGGCTCGCGGGGGCGCCCGACGTGGTCGTCACGGTCACGCTGTCCAAGGCGCTGGGCAGCCAGGGCGGGGCCGTCCTGGGACCGGCGCGGGTGATCGAACACCTGGTCAACGCGGCCCGTACCTTCATCTTCGACACCGGCCTCAACCCGGCCGCCGTGGGCGCCGCCCAGGCGAGCCTGCGCCTGCTGCGCCGCGAGCCGGAGCGCGCCGAGCGCGCCCGCGCGGTGGCCACCGCGCTGTACGAACGGCTCACCGCCGCCGGGCTGAGCGCGGTGCGGCCGGACGCGTCGGTGGTGTCGGTGCGGGCCCCCTCGCCCGAGCGGGCGGTTCGGTGGGCCGCGGACTGCCGGGCGGCCGGGCTGGCCGTCGGCTGCTTCCGCCCGCCGTCCGTCCCGGACGGCATCTCCCGGCTGCGGCTGACGGCCCGGGCGGATCTGACCGATCAGCAAATCGAGGAGGCGGCCGACGCGGTCGTGAGGACCGCGCCGACCGCTTAGACGGCTCAGCTACGCCCGTCGGCGCGGGTCCCGTCGGTGTCGAGCGCGCCGCCCCGTAGCGCGTCGACGAACGTGACCCACGTTTCCGGGGTGAACAGCAACGCGGGACCGGCCGTGTTCTTGGAGTCCCGCACGGCCAGCAGGCCGGGCGGGAGTGCGGCCGACTCGACGCAGTTGTTCATTCCGGTGCTGTAGCTGCTGCGCCGCCATTGCGCATCGCGCAGTGCCGAATCGCAGGGTAGGGACCAGGACATTCCAGACATGGTGCCCCCTCAGGCGCCGCCCCCGATTTTTGTGATGAAGGTCAACGATTCCTTGACTGACAGGGCGTTGGTGCGCAGCGTGTCGAACGCGGCGCTGTACGCCCGGAGGTCTTCTTTCCGCTCCAGGTAGAGGCTACTCGTCAAGTGGTCGAGAACAACAACATCGAGATCACTAATGTGCGAAAACGAAAAAATAATGAAAGGACCCGTGATGCCAATGGGCATTCCGGCCGAGAATGGCAGTACCTGGAGCCGTACTTGAGGGAGCGCCGCCACCTCTGCCAGATGCCTCAGCTGAGCCGCCATCACCCCGGGCCCGCCGACCTCCCGCCGCAGCACCGCCTCGTCGAGCACCGCGTGCAGCCGCAGCGGACGCGCCCCGCGCAGCACCGACTGCCGCGCGATCCGCACCTCCACCAAGGTGTCCACCTCCGGCCGCGGCAGATCCGGCAGCGCCGCCCGGGTCACCGCCCGCGCGTAGTCCGGGGTCTGGAGCAGCCCCGGCACCACCGTGGTCTCCAGCGTGTACGCGGCCGAGGCCTCCGACTCCAGGCTGATGAAGTCCCGGTAGGCGGGCGGCAGCAGATCGCGGTACGCGTACCACCAGCCGCGCCGCGAACCCTCGGGATCCGAGGCGCCCCCGCCGCACAGCGCCTCCAGCAGCGCCCGCAACTCCGGGTCGGCGACCCCGTAGACATCCAGCAGCCGCGTCACATCGGACGGTCTCGCGCCGCTGCGCCCGGTTTCCAGCCGACTCACCTTCGACTGGTGCCAGCCCACCCGGCGCGCGGCCTCACCGCTGGTGAGTCCGGCGAGATCGCGGAGGCGGCGGAGTTCCGCACCGAGCTTGCGGCGGCGCACCGCAGGGCCATACCGCATGATGTCCCCTTTCGGCTATCTGTGAATTCCCGGTCGCCAGTGTGCCGCTCAAATCCGGTCTTCCGTAGCAGAGTTCACCGTTTCGAGCGACAGATATATGCATAACTCGGCGGATCGCCCCCGTCGCGGGCCCTATCGATGGCACTCTGACGCTAGAGCCGCCGGGGCTGCCCAACGACTTCACTGGCTTGGCAATACCACTCGCACGCGCCCGCAGCCGCGACCCCGGCGGGAAGGGACAGGGTCGCCATGGCTGACCACCAGGAAGCATCCGTCACTCTGCCGAGCGCGCCGGTCTCGGTGACCGCGGCGCGAAGATATGTGACGAGCGTGCTGACCGAATGGGGTCTGCCGACGGACGCGGAGACCGTCGGCATCGTACGGCTCGTCGTCTCCGAACTCGCCACCAACGCGGTGCAGCACACGATGGGCCAGTCACCCACCTTCACCGTGGACGTGCGGCTCGAGCGTGAGGAGCGGCTGCGGATCGGCGTCACCGACAGCCACCCCCGATGGCCCAAACGGCTCCCGGCCGCCCCCCACCAGGACAGCGGCCGGGGTCTGCTGATCATCCGTTCACTGGCCGCGGAGTGGGGCGGCGAGGTGTCCGTCATTCCGACACCCGAGGGCGGGAAGACCGTCTGGATCGCGCTGCCCTGGAGCGTTCCCGTGGGCTGAGCGGGCTCACAGGACGCGCTCGACTCCCCCCGTGGTGCCGCGCGCCTCGGCCAGCTCCCGGATGCGCCCGAACACCGGCCCGGCCGCCGGGCTGATCAGATGGTGCGGCATATCGCCGCGCTCGATCACGCCGTACTTGCCGGCGCCCATGAGATACGAGGAGTAGAGGATCAGCCCGTCGGGCCGCCGCATATCGACGGCCAGCGCCGAGAAGCCCGGGAACTCGTCCGTCTGATACACCCGAAGCCCCTCGGCCTCGGCGCCGTAGCGTTCCTTGAACCGGCCGAACCGCTCCAGTGAGTCCTTGATCTTCCGCGTCATGTCCTCCTGGTACTGGTGCGACAGCGTGGCCGCGGCGTCCGAGGACGGATCCAGCAGATAGCAGCTGTAGACGCCGCCCCGGCGCAGCAGACCGAGCACCGCGTCGCGATAGCGGGCCGGGCGCTCCGTGGTCACCAGCCGGCCGGACGAGGTGCGCAGCGCCGTGCCCATGTCGAGGACCTCCTCGGACGCCGCGTCCAGCAGCCGCGCCTTCTCCTCGGAGCTGGGCCGTTCGGGATACGCGTGGACCGTGGTGCCCCCGTCGAGACCGCGGCTCCCCAGCCAGGCCTTGGCCGCTCGCTCAGGCCCGCCGTCCCCGGCCATCAGATACACCCGCTTGCCCTCGTGGCTCCCCACGAGCGCGAACCGCTCCGCGTGCGGGCCCGCGGTGCGGTACACGTCCTCCGAGATCGCCAGGCAGTCCCGGGGGGTCGCCTTCTCCAGATGGGCGGCCAGATTGATGTCGGGGGAGTGGATCGCACCCGTCCGCCCCTCGCCGGTGTGCTGGATCGTGCCCTTGTGCACGGCCATCCGCAGATGCAGCTCGCCGCCCACGCCCGCCCGCGCGAACTCGTCCCGCAGATGGAGCAGGTCCAGGGTGAGAAACGTCCTGGCCGCCTCCAGTGCGACATCGCGGGCCACGCTCTCGCTGTCGTCGTGGACGGCGAAGAAGCCGCCGTCGCCCCGCCAGCTCCACACCCCGCTGCGGGCGCAGCGGCGCTCCGCGGCCAGCTGCTCGATCCGGCTGCGCATCCGCTCGCGCAGCAGATCGAAGGCGTGGGCGGCGCGGTCTCTCGGATTCGACAGAACGATCGTCGAATACCCCGCGGTGTCGACGAACACCAGATACACATGGTCGTAGGTCCGGTCCGCCTCGAACTGCTCGGTCACCACAAGCCCCCTCCTGCTGCCGACACCGGGCCACGCTACGCGCGTTGGCGCAGGCGTCGAAGACCCCCGTCGCAGAAGACCCGCGTCACATCGGCTCCACCAGGCCGCGCTCGACGGCGCTGCGCTCCACGCAGAACTCATTGCCCTCGGGGTCCGCCATCACCACCCAGCCCAGCCCGTCGTCCGTGCGCCGGTCGTCGACGACCCGCGCGCCCAGCGGGAGCAGCCGCTCCACCTCGGCGTCCCGCGTGCCCGAGGGCGGCTGGATGTCGAGGTGGACGCGGTTCTTGACGGCCTTGGCGTCCGGCACCCGCTGGAACAGCAGGCCCGGAGCCCCCGTCTGGCCCGACGAGATCAGCACCTCGTCGTCACCCGGCGCGGAGCCCTCCAGCGGGTACCCGGTGAGGGCGGACCAGAACTGTGCCAGGGCGTACGGGTCATGGGCGTCGAAGGTGATGTTCCGGACCGGGTTCAGATATGACATGTGATCCCTCGCGGCGATGGACGGGCCTTCCCGACCCCGCCAACGTACCGGCGCCCACCGACAGTCGGGCCCAGGCATCAGCGCACCTTGCCGTACCAGACCTTCTTGGTCCAGATGCGCTCCAGCCGCACCACGGTCCCCGGCTTGGGCGCGTGCCAGATCCGGCCGCGCCCCGCGTACAGGCCCACGTGGTAGACGCTGCTCCCGGAGTGGAAGAACACCAGGTCGCCGCCGTGGCGGGAGGCGGCCTTGATATGGCGGGTGCGGTTGTACTGCGCGGACGCCGTGCGCGGCAGCCGCTTCCCGGCCCGCTTGTAGGCGTACTGGGTCAGGCCCGAGCAGTCGAAGCGGCTGGGGCCCGCCGCCCCGTATCTGTACGGGGCGCCCTTCTTCGAGGCGGCGATCTGTAGCGCCCGCGCGGCGGCGGACGCCGCGTCGGCCTGCTGTGGAAGCCCTGGCGCCGCTACGGGGCCGCCGACCGCGGCGACGGTCATGGCCGAGACGGCGCCGGCCCTGGACACCACTGCGGGAACTCGCATGTGCGCATTCATCGCGCACCCCCTTCCGTCCGCCGGGGCCCGCCCGGACCGGGCCGGCCAGGCGCCCGGCACGGCGGGTCCTGTCGTCCTAGGGATGGTGCCGCAGCCGTGACCGGCATGCCGAGCCGGCCGGGCGCGGATTACGCCGTCCGGGTGAACGGGGTCCGGCCTCAGGGCGCCGACGCCGGGGGAAGCGTGACGCGCTCGGTGCGACGCTCGCCGTCCAGGACGCGCAGGGCCCGCTCCAGCGTCGCGGCGTGCAGCCGGCTCTCCCCGCGCTCGTGCATCAGCGCCAGCGCGTCCCGGAGCGCCGTGGCCTTTCCGACCAGGGCCTGCGCGGCGCGCAGCCCCGCGTACGTGTCACTGCCGCGGGCCGGGTTGATGCGGCCCAGCAGGTCCACCACGTCCAGATAGCCGTCCACCAGCGCGCCCTCCGCGCGGGTGAGCGCGGGCAGCGGGGGGAGTTCGGGGGGCAGCACGGCCGCTCACCTCGCCCCGCGCGGCGCCGACGGGCGCTTGCGGCTCTGGGTGAGCCGGTCCACCAGCCCGTACGCCACCGCGCCCTCCGCGTCGAAGATCTTGTCGCGCTCGACATCGGCGCGGATGCGCTCCGCGCTCTGCCCGGTGTGCCGCACCAGCAGTTCCTCCAGCAGCTCGCGGGTGCGCAGCATCTCCTTGGCCTGGAGCTCCAGGTCGGACGTCGTGCCCTGGACGGGCTCGCTGAACGACGGCTGGTGGATGAGGACCCGCGCGCCGGGCAGCGCGAAGCGCTTGCCGGGGGCCCCGGCGGCGAGCAGCACGGCGGCCGCGGAGGCGGCCTGGCCCAGGCAGACCGTCTCCACGTCGCAGGTGACGAAGTGCATGGTGTCGTAGATCGCCGTCATGGCGGAGAACGAGCCGCCGGGCGAGTTGATGTAGAGCGAGATGTCCTGGTCGGGCCCGGCGTGCTCGAGGTGGATGAGCTGTGCGATCACGTCGTTGGCCGAGGTGTCGTCGACCGGCGTGCCGAGGAAGACGATGCGCTCGGACAGGAGCTTGGAGTACGGGTCCATGGTGCGGATCCCGGAGCTCGTGCGCTCGGTGAACTCGGGCAGGACATAGCGCGCCGTCGGGCGTTCCATCGCGTCACCCCTCAGTGTCAGTCGGTAGCCAGGAGCCTGTAAAAAATGTACAGGACGTACACCTCGTTATGATGGGGAGCATGGCCTACGAGATTCCGGTGACGCAAGCCCGAGCAGAGCTCGCGGAGCTCATCAACCGCGTTGTCTACGGCGGTGAGCGCGTGGTCGTGACCCGGCACGGAAAGCCGCTCGTGGCCCTGGTCTCGGCCGATGACCTGCGGCGACTCGAGGAGAGCGAGTCGGAGGCGGAGGATCAGGTGATCAGCACGGTCTCCGCGGTGCGCCCGGTGGCGTCCGCTCCCGGCGAACGGCGGCGGTTCGGCATCGCGGCGGAGCACCGCGGCCCGGACACCGGGGACCGGCGGCCCGGCCGCGCCTGACACAGCCGCCCACCCGCCACCCGCCACCCGCCGCACCCGTACCGCCCGGCCGCACCCGGCAGCACCCGTCGGAGTTAACGCCGTGGAAACGCCGCGGAACTAGCCTTCCGAAACCGGGTGCGAGCCGCCCTGGGCCGCAGGTGAACGGGCGATTTTCCCCTCGACGAGGGACAGAGGGTCCGAGGGACACGCCCGACGGGACGAGTGTGAGGTGGTAGGCGTGCAGTTGACCCCGCACGAACAGGAACGACTGCTCATCCATGTGGCCGCCGACGTGGCCGAGAAGCGGCGGGCCCGCGGAGTGGTCCTCAACCACCCGGAGGCCATCGCGCTGATCACCGCGCACATCCTGGAGGGCGCCCGCGACGGCCGTACGGTCGCCGAGCTGATGTCCTCCGGCCGCGAGGTGCTCACCCGCGAGGAGGTCATGGAGGGCGTCCCCGAGATGATCCACGACGTCCAGGTCGAGGCCACCTTCCCCGACGGCACCAAGCTCGTCACCGTCCACCAGCCGATCGCCTGACGGAGGACGCCTTCCGTGACCCCCGGAGAGATCCTGCACGCGGACGAGCCGATCGGCCTCAACGAGGGCCGTCCCGTCACCCGCCTCACCGTGCTCAACGCCGCCGACCGGCCCGTCCAGGTCGGCTCCCACTACCACTTCGCCGAGGCGAACCCCGGCCTCGACTTCGACCGCGCCGCCGCCCATGGCAAGCGCCTGCACATCGCCGCGGGCACCGCCGCGCGCTTCGAGCCCGGCATCCCCGTCGAGGTCGAGCTGGTCCCGATCGCGGGCGCGCGCGTCGTACCCGGGCTGCGCGGGGAAACCGGAGGTTCCCTCGATGGCTGAACTCAACCGCGCCGCGTACACGGACCTCTTCGGGCCGACCGCCGGCGACCGTATACGACTCGCCGACACCGACCTGCTCATCGAGATCGAGGAGGACCGCGCGGGCGGCCCCGGCCGCGCCGGGGACGAGGCGGTCTTCGGTGGCGGCAAGGTGATCCGCGAGTCCATGGGCCAGTCCCGCGCCACGCGCGCCGAAGGGACCCCCGACACCGTGATCACCGGCGCCGTGATCCTGGACCACTGGGGGATCGTCAAGGCCGACATCGGCCTGCGCGACGGCCGGATCACCGGCATCGGCAAGGCGGGCAACCCGGACACCATGGACGGCGTCCACCCCGACCTCGTGATCGGGCCGGAGACCGAGGTCATCGCGGGCAACGGCAGGATCCTCACCGCCGGGGCCATCGACGCCCATGTCCACTTCATCTCCCCGACCATCGCCGACGAGGCGCTGGCGGCGGGCATCACCACCCTGGTCGGCGGCGGCACCGGACCCGCCGAGGGCACCAAGGCGACCACCATCACCCCGGGCCCCTGGCACCTTGCCCGGATGTTCGAGGCGCTGGAGGCCTACCCGGTCAACATCGGGCTGCTCGGCAAGGGCAACACCGTCTCCCGCGAGGCGATGTACTCCCAACTGCGCGGCGGGGCCCTCGGGTTCAAAATCCATGAGGACTGGGGCGCCACCCCCGCCGCCATCGACGCCTGCCTGGGCGTGTGCGAGGAGAGCGGCGCCCAGCTCGCCATCCACACCGACACGCTCAACGAGGCGGGCTTCGTCGGCGACACCCTCGCCGCCATCGCCGGGCGCTCCATCCACGCGTACCACACCGAGGGCGCGGGCGGCGGGCACGCGCCGGACATCATCACCGTGGTGTCCCAGCCCAACGTGCTGCCCAGCTCCACCAACCCGACCCGCCCGCACACCGTCAACACCGTCGAGGAACACCTCGACATGCTGATGGTCTGCCACCACCTCAACCCCGCCGTCCCCGAGGACCTCGCCTTCGCCGAGTCCCGCATCAGGCCCAGCACCATCGCGGCCGAGGACATACTCCACGACCTCGGCGCCATCTCGATCATCTCCTCCGACTCCCAGGCCATGGGGCGGGTCGGCGAAGTCGTGCTGCGCACCTGGCAGACCGCGCACGTCATGAAGCGCCGGCGCGGCGCCCTGCCCGGCGACGGCCGCGCCGACAACCACCGGGCGCGCCGCTACGTCGCCAAATACACCATCAACCCGGCCGTCGCCCAGGGCCTGGACCACGAGATCGGGTCCGTGGAGACCGGGAAGCTCGCCGATCTGGTGCTGTGGGACCCGGCGTTCTTCGGCGTCAAGCCGCAGCTGGTCATCAAGGGCGGACAGATCGCGTACGCGCAGATGGGCGACGCCAACGCCTCCATCCCCACGCCCCAGCCGGTCCTGCCGCGCCCCATGTTCGGCGCGATCGGCCGCGCCCCGGCCACCAACTCGCTCAACTTCGTCACGCGGACCGCGCTCGACGACGGCCTCGTGGAGCGGCTCGGGCTCGGCAAGCGGTTCGTCCCGATCCGCAGCACACGCGGCGTCACCAAGGCCGACATGCGGGAGAACGACGCCCGCCCGCGCGTCGAGGTCGACCCGGACACCTTCACGGTGACCATCGACGGCGAGCCGGTCGAACCGGCCCCGGCCGCGGAACTGCCCATGGCGCAGCGCTACTTCCTCTTCTGAGCGGACGTGGCGACCATGACCGTGCCCCTGTCCGCGGCCACCGCCCGGGCGGCCCTGCTCGTCCTCGCCGACGGCCGGTTCCCCGCCGGGGGCCACGCGCACTCCGGGGGCGCCGAGGCCGCCGTCAAGGCGGGCCGGATCCGGGACGCGGCCACCCTGGAGGAGTTCTGCCGGGGCCGGCTGCACACCGCCGGGCTCACGGCGGCCGGGCTCGCCGCCGCGGCCGCCGCCGGGCTCGACCCGCTCGCGCTCGACGAGGCCGCCGACGCCCGCACCCCGGCCCCCGCCCTGCGCGCCACCGCGCGGCGGCTCGGCAGACAGATGATGCGCGCCGCCCGGGCCACCTGGCCAGGACCGGAGCTCGACGCCCTGGCCGCGGCCCGCCCGCGCGGCGCCCACCAGCCGGTCGTCCTCGGCCTGGCCGCCCGCGCCGCCGGGGCGAGCCCGCTGGACGCCGCGCACATCGCCGCGTACGAGTCGGTCAGCGGGCCCGCGACCGCCGTCGTACGGCTGCTGAGCCTCAACCCCTTCGATGCCACTGCCGTGCTCGCCCGCCTCGTCCCCGAGCTCGACCAGGTGGCGGCGCGCGCCGCCGAGGCGGCCCGGCGGGCCCTCGACGAGGGCCCGGACGCGCTGCCCGCCGCCTCCGCGCCCCTGCTGGACATCACCGCCGAGGCGCACGCGGCCTGGCCCGTACGCCTCTTCGCCTCCTGAGCGCCGTAGCCCGCTCGACCCCATCCCGCACCCCCCAGCCATCCGGAGCCGTCATGCATCTCGACGACCACCTCGACCACGCCGGCGCCTACCCCCAGCGCCACACCCACAGCGCCGCCGACCCCCGCCGCCCCGACGGCACCCGGCGCGCCCTGCGCATCGGCCTGGGCGGCCCCGTGGGCTCCGGGAAGACCGCGACCGTCGCCGCGCTGTGCCGCGCGCTGCGCGACGAACTGTCCATCGCCGTGGTCACCAACGACATCTACACCCGCGAGGACGCCGAGTTCCTGCTGCGCGAGGCCGTGCTGCCCGCGACGCGCATCACGGCGGTGGAGACCGGCGCCTGCCCGCACACCGCCATCCGCGACGACATCTCCGCCAACCTCGAGGCGGTCGAGGACCTCGAGGACGCGCTCGGCGGCCTGGACATCGTGTTCATCGAGTCCGGCGGCGACAACCTCACCGCGACCTTCTCCAAGGGCCTGGCCGACGCGCAGATCTTCGTCATCGACGTGGCGGGCGGCGACGACATCCCGCGCAAGGGCGGCCCCGGCGTGACCACCGCCGACCTCCTGGTCGTCAACAAGACCGACCTCGCGCCGTACGTCGGCTCCGACCTGGAGCGCATGGCCCATGACGCCCGGGCCCAGCGCGGCGACCTGCCCGTCGCCTTCACCTCCCTGGTCGCCGAGAACGGCGTCAAGCCGGTCGCCGACTGGGTGCGCGAGCGGCTGACCGCCTGGACGGCGGCCCCGGCGTGACGGCACCGGCCGTACCGGCTGTACCGGCTACGGGAACCGGCGTACGAGCCACCGCCCGCGTCGTCGCCGAGGCGGACGGGCGGGGCGGAACCGCGCTGCCCGTGCTCGCCGGGGACGGCCCGCTTGCGCTGCGGCGGACACGGCCGGGTGCGGCCGGCGGGGCCGGCGGCGGCGCGGGTGCGGCGCGGGTGACCGTGGTGGGGGCGATGAGCGCCCCGCTCGGCGGCGACCGGCTCGCCCTGGATGTGACGGCCGGGCCCGGCGCCCGGCTCTGGATGGGCGCGGCGGCCGCCACCATCGCCCTGCCCGGCCGGTCGGCCGAACCCGCCCACTACGACGTACGGCTCACCGTCGGCGACGGCGCGACGCTGTGCTGGCTCCCCGAACCGCTCATCTCAGCGCGCGGCAGCGATCTGCGGATGACCTGCCGCGTCGAGCTGGCCCCCACCGCCCGGCTGCTGCTCCGCGAGGAGCAGGTGCTCGGCCGGGCCGGGGAGCCGCCGGGACGGCTGACGGCCCGTCTGACGGTGCGCCGCGCCGGACGGGCCCTGCTGGACCAGGAGCTCGGCTACGGGCCGGGGAGGCCCGGCTGGGACGGCGGCGCGGTCCTCGGCGGGCACCGGGCCACCGGCCAACTCCTGCTCGTCGACCCGGCCTTCGAGGACCGGCCCGTGCCCGTCAGGCAGCTGGGCGAGACGGCGGTCCTCACCCCGCTCGCGGGCCCCGCCGCTCTGGTCACCGCGGTGGCGCCGGACGCGCTGCGGCTGCGCCGGCTGCTCGACGAGGTGACCGCCGATGGCCGCATGTTCACGAATTGACAAAGAAATCCCGGTTCGCGCTGTACCCAGCGGTGAGTCAGGCGCGAGGATCCTTCTGACAATCTGTGATCATCGCCGCAGGGGCGGCGCGACATGGCAGGGGGAGTAGCTACGTGAGACGTACAGCAATGCTCGGCACGGCCGGCGGTGTGCTCACCGGGGCGCTGATAGCGGGCGCCCTGGCCACGCCGATGGCCAGCGCCAAGGCGCGTACGCCGGGGGGAGCGGCGGAGGCGCGCGGTGTGGCGATCGCCGCGGCCAGGGCCGCCGAGGCGGGCGTCGACTGGAAGGACTGCCCGGCCGACTGGAGCCTGGAGAAGCCCATCCAGTGCGGCTATGTGACGGTTCCGCTCGACTACGCCAAGCCGGGCGGCCGCACCATCAAGCTCGCCGTGGACCGGATCGGCAGCACCGGGAGCGCCACCGAGCGCCAGGGCGCGCTGCTCTACAACCCGGGCGGGCCCGGCGGCTCGGGCCTGAAGTTCCCGCGCCGGGTCACCACCGAGAACCCGCTGTGGAAGAAGGCCTCGAAGGCCTACGACTTCGTGGGCTTCGACCCGCGTGGAGTCGGCCACTCCGCCGCCATCTCCTGCGTCGACCCGCAGGAGTTCGTCAAGGCGCCGAAGGCGGACCCGGTGCCGGACAGCGAGGCGGACAAGCGCGCGCAGCGCAAGCTGGCCAAGGAGTACGCGCAGGGGTGCGCGGAGCGCAGCGGCTGGATGCTGCCGTACATGACGACGCCCAACACCGCCCGTGACATCGACGTCATCCGGGCCGCGCTCGGCGAGAAGAAGCTCAACTACCTCGGCGTGTCCTACGGCACCTACATCGGCGGCGTGTACGCCACGCTCTTCCCGACCCATGTGCGCCGCATGATCGTCGACAGCGTGGTCAACCCGTCGCGGGAGAAGATCTGGTACCAGGCCAACCTGGACCAGGACGTCGCCTTCGAGATGCGCTGGAAGGACTGGACGGCGTGGGTCGCCAAGAACGACGCGACCTACCACATCGGGGACACCCCGCAGAAGGTCCAGAAGCAGTGGGAGACGCTGCGCGCGGCCGCCAAGAAGCACCCGATCGGCGGGGTCGTCGGCCCGGCCGAGCTGGTGGGCTTCTTCCAGAGCGCGCCGTACTACGACTCGTCGTGGGCCCCGACCGCCGCGGTGTGGAGCGCCTATCTCGCCGGTGACGAGAAGCAGCTGGTCGAGGCCGCGGGCCCGGATCTGTCCGACACCGCGGGCAACATCTCCTCGGAGAACGGCAACGCCGTCTACACGGCGGTGGAGTGCGCGGACGCCAAGTGGCCGACCAGCTGGCGCACCTGGGACCGGGACAACACCCGGCTGCACAAGGACTACCCATTCATGACCTGGGCGAACGCCTGGATGAACCTGCCGTGCAGCACCTGGGGCGCCCGGCAGCAGACCCCGATTGAGGTCGGCGCGGACAAGGGTCTGCCCCCGACGCTCATCGTGCAGAGCACCCGCGACGCCGCCACCCCGTACGAGGGCGCCGTCGAGCTGCACAAGCGGCTGAAGGGGTCGCGCCTGATCACCGAGAAGGACGCCGGCTCGCACGGGGTCACCGGTCTGGTCAACGCGTGCATCAACGACCGGGTGGACACCTATCTGCTGAAGGGCACGGTGGACGCCCAGGACGTGACGTGCGGCCCGCACGCCACGCCCGTACCGGCCGCCGCCAAGTAGCCGGAGCCACACCGGGCCGGGCCCCGCTCCGGGGGTGCGAGACGCACCCCCTGGGCGGGGCCCGGTGCCGTCAGCGCCCGGAGCCGGCGGCGGACCCGCGCTCGGCCAGCCACGCGTCCTCCGCGGCGTAGTCGAAGAGGTCGAAGGACCCATAGGCCTTGGCCAGGAGCGGGAACGCCTCCCGCCAGTCCCGGCCGCCCGCCAGCCGGCGGGCCGTCCACTCCACCGTCTCCGGGAGCGATTCGGCGTAACCGGTCGCCGCCCGGTAGCCCAGCTCGCGCTCCGCCGCCGACATGTCCATCACCACCGGCCGGGCCGTGCTCCAGGGGGTCTGCCCAAGACCCGGGCGCGGCGGCTCGCCGTCGAACGTGATCAGCTCGCTGGTGGCGCCCATCGCCGCGTCCACCGCGGCCGCGATCTCGGCGACCGTCGGCGCCTGCGGATCGCCCGCGTTGAGCGCCCGGGAGCCGGGCCTGCGGGCGGCCAGCCGCACCAGCTCGGCCAGGTTGTCCACGTGCACCGGGTGGAACCGGCTGGCGCCCCCGTGGGCGAGGATCCGCACCGGCCGTCCGTCGAGCACCCGCTTGACGAAGTACGTCTCGCGGGGCAGGGGGCTGTGCGGGCCGTGGATCGCCCCGGCGCGCAGCAGCGTGGTCGGCAGCCGGTCCCCGGCGGCCAGCAACTCCCGCTCCAGCGCGACCTTGGCGGTGCTGTACGTGTCGTCGCCCGGCGCGACGGTCGGCTGCGACTCGGGAATCGGCACCGGGTAGTCCGGGACGCCGTCCGGCTCGGCCTGGGTGTCGAAGCCGCGGCCTCGGTCGTCCTGGTACACCGCGACGCTGGAGATCACCACCGCCGAGCCGATCCGGTCCGCGAGGCCGAGCAACTGCCGGGCGTGGCGCGACCCGTAGGCCACGCAGTCCAGCAGCACATCGCAGCCGTCCCCGAGCGCCGCCGCCAGCGCGGCGTCGTCCTCCCGGTCCACGGTCACGGCCCGCACCTCCTCGGGCCATCGCTCGTCGCGGCCACCGCCGCGCGAGGCGGCCCGCACCCGCCATCCCTCGGCGGCGAGCGCCCGTACGGCCGCCCGCCCGATCTGTCCCGTCGCCCCGATCACGAATGCGTCTCCGATGGTCATACGCGGACGCTACGTGCTCTCCGGGGCACCGCCCAGCCGCGTTCACCCTGCGCGGATCAGCTCTGGGCGCAACGGCCGTGCGTTCCGGAAAATTTCGAGAACGCAATGAAAATGAAAGAACGCGATCGGTTCTTGGGCTATTTCAATTCGTACTTCAGTGCATTGCCGAGAAAAACGCATATTCGTCTCGGTCGTCGGCGAAAGCGCTATGCTCCTTGGCTCATAGCGAACTCTCCCTGGCTCATTACGAGCCCTTCGCGCTTATTCTCTCCCCGCAGTTCTCAAGAAGGACGCCCATGGTTTTTGCTGGCTCGTCACCCGGAGGCCGGCGGCCCGCCTCCGCGCTCGTATGGCTGATCCCTCCCGCCGCCACGGCGCTCTGCGCGGCGCTGGCCGTGACCCGCGTGCCCACCGGGGCGCGGGCGGCGGCCGTCTGGTGCGGCCTGGCGGCGACGCTGGCGGTGGCCGTGGTGGCGGGCGAGGCGGTGCGCCGCGGGCGCGCCACCGCGACCCTGCGCCTGCGGGCCGCGGAGCGTGAGGCCGCGCTGCGGCAGCGCCTGGTCGACCAGGAGGCGGAGACCAGACGGCTGGCCAAGGAACTGCTCCCCGCGGCCGTGGCCCGGCTCAGGGCCGGCGCCGAACCCGTCGACGTGATGAAGGACATCGACCACTCGCCGTGCCTCGACCCGGACTTCGAGTCCGCGCACCGCTCGGTCCTGGCAGCGATGCTGTACACCGTGCGGGCCGAGGAGGACCTCAGGGACGCCGCCCAGCGGGCCTTCGTCAACATCGCCCGCCGCGTCCAGGCCATCACCAACCAACAGGCCTACGACATGCGGGAGATGGAGGACAAGCACGGCGCCGACCCCGAGGTGTACGCCGATCTGCTCCACCTCGACCACGGCAACGCGCTGATCGGCCGCATGGCGGACAGCATCGCGGTGCTCGGCGGCTCCCGCCCGGGCCGCCAGTGGCGTAGCCCGATCCCGCTGTACAACGTCTGCCGCGGCGCCATCTCGCGGATCCTGGAGTACCGGCGGGTCGATCTGCACTCGGTGGCGGACGTCGGCATCGTCGGCCCCAGCGTCGAGCCGCTGATCCACGCCATGGCCGAACTGCTGGACAACGCCACCCGCTACTCACCGCCGAAGACCCGGGTGCATCTCACCGCGGTCGAGGTCCAGTCCGGGATCGCCATCGAGATCGAGGACGCCGGGGTGGGCCTGACGGAGGAGGCCCGCCGCCGCACCGACCTGGTGCTGGCCCACGCGGCGGCCGGACTCGACCTCAACGACCTGGGCGAGACGCCGCGTCTGGGGCTCGCGGTGGTCGGCCGGCTCGCCCACAAGTACCGCTTCCAGTTCTCGATGCGCCCCTCCGCGTACGGCGGCGTCCGCGCGGTCCTGGTCGTACCGCAGGACATCACCTGCACCACCCCCGCGCCCGGCGGCATGATCGCCCTCGCCGCCAAGCTGCCCCCGCCCAAGCCGGTGCGGCGGCCCACGCCCACCCCGGCCCCGGCGCGCACCGGCCCGGTCCCCGCCGGCCGCGGCCCCGCGATGCAGAACACGGCCGGACTGCCGCAGCGGCGCCGCCGGATGCCCCAGGTGACCCGGCCCGCCCGGGCCCGGGCCGAGAGCGGCGCCGGGCCCGGCGCCCCGGCCGAGCCGGCCGTGGAGCCGGGACTGTGGCTGGGCCCTTTCTTCCAGGGCGTTTCCGGTGCGGCCGAGAACACCGAATCCGGCCGTCCGCACCGTGATGAATCGTCGAACACCTCGTATGAGTCGGATAAGGGTGAATAGGCAAGTGACGCAACCGCGGTACAACATGGACTGGATGCTCCGGGACCTGGCGACCAGCGTTCCGCAGACCCGCCACGTGGTGCTCCTCTCCTCGGACGGCCTGTGCATGGCGCAGATCGGCGCCGACGAGGAAACCGCCGACCGGCTGGCCGCCGCCTGCGCGGGGCTCCAGAGCCTCTCGGGGGCGATCGCCGCCGAATTCCCCGAGGGCGACGGGCGGATGAAACTCGTCGCCATCGAGGTCGACGGCGGGTTCTTCTATCTGATGGCGGCCGGCGTCGGGGCGTATCTGGCGGTGCTGGCCGAGGACAGCGTGGACGCCGGGCTCATGGGCCAGTGCATGAGAAGCCTGGTGGCCCGGCTCGGCGAACACCTCAGCAGCCCGCCGCGCGTCGACGGGCGGACGGCATGAGCGAACCGCGGGAGCGCCTCGCCGAAGGCGCCCCCGAGCGGCTGTACACCCTCGCCGACAGCCGGGCGCGCCGCACCCCGCGGGCCGACGTGGAACTGGTCACCCTGATCGTGGCGCGGGCCGAGACGGAGCCGGGGACACGCCCCGAGTGCGCGGCCGTCCTGAGAATGTGCCAGTTCCCGCTGTCCGTGGCCGAGATCTCCGCGTATCTGGCCCTGCCCGTATCCGGCGTCACCGAGGTGCTCGCGGAGCTGCTCGCGGAGGACCAGGTGGAGACCCGGGCGCCGGTCCCCGCCGCCGAACTGCCCGACCCCGCACTCCTCCAGGCGGTGATGCATGGACTACAGAAGCTCTGAGGCGGTCGCTGGACCGCGCGCCGAGGACGTCCTGCCGTCCTCGGTGAACGCTGCGGTCAAGGTGGTGATCGTCGGTGGGTTCGGCGTCGGCAAGACGACCATGGTCGGCTCGGTGAGCGAGATCCGTCCGCTGACCACCGAGGAGACCATGACCCAGGCCGGGGTCGGCGTGGACGACCTCGCCGGGGTCGAGCGCAAGACCGAGACCACCGTGGCGATGGACTTCGGCCGGATCAGCCTCAACGACCAGCTGGTGCTCTATCTGTTCGGCACGCCCGGCCAGGAGCGCTTCTGGTTCCTGTGGGACGGCCTGTTCGAGGGCGCCCTGGGGGCCGTGGTGCTCATCGACACCCGGCGGCTGGAGGTCAGCTTCGACGTGGTCGGCCGGCTGGAGGAGCGCTCGGTGCCCTTCGTCGTCGCCGTCAACGCCTTCCCCGAGGCCCCCGCCTACCCCGTCGCGGAGCTGCGCGCAGCGATGGACCTGCCCGAATCCGTACCCATGATCGACTGCGACGCCCGGGACCGCGGGTCCAGCCGTGACGCCCTGCTGACCCTCGTGCGCTATCTGCACTCCCTGATCACCGTGACCCCGGAGACCCCGTGACCCCTCCACCCGAGCACCCGGGCACCGACCACCTCGGCACCGGGCAGGTGGCCATGCCTCCCCCCGAATGCCCCGCCCACGCCGCCGTTCACGCCGCCGCCCCCGCCTCCGCCCTGGCGGACCTCTTCGGACCCGGCCACGAAGCCGACCCCAAGGGCTTCTACGAGCGGCTGCGCGCCGAACACGGCGCGGTCGCCCCCGTCCGGGTCGCCGGCGACCTGCCCGCGTGGCTGCTCCTGGGCTACCGGGAGAACCTGGAAGTGGCCCGCACCCCCTCCCGCTTCTCCCGCGACTCCCGCCACTGGGGCGACTGGCGGGAGGGCCGGGTCGCCCCCGACTCGCCGCTGCTGCCGGTGGTCGGCTGGCAGCCCATGTGCACCTTCGCCGACGGCGCCGAGCACGAGCGGCTGCGCACCGCGCTCACCGAGAGCATGGACCGCGTCGACCGGCGCGGGATGCGCCGCCATGTCACCCGGTTCACCAACCAGTTGGTCGAGAAGTTCGCCACCGACGGACACGCCGACCTGGTGACCGAATTCGCCGAGCAGCTGCCCATGCTGGTGCTCACCCAGCTGCTCGGCATGCCCGACGAGGACGGTCCGCGCCTGGTCGAGGCCAGCCGGGACCTGATGAAGGGCACGGAGACGGCCATCAGCAGCAACGAGTACGTCATCCGGACCCTCGAGAACCTGGTGGCCCGCAAGCGCGCCGAGCCCGGTCAGGACCTGGCCTCCTGGCTGTTGAGCCACCCTTCCGGGCTGACGGGGGAGGAGATCGTCCAGCATCTGCGGCTGGTGCTGCTCACCGGCAATGAGACCACCACCAACCTGATAGCCAACACGCTGCTGACGGTGCTGACCGACCCGCGCTTCCGCGCCTCCCTGGCCGGCGGTCAGATGACCCTGCCGGACGCCATCGAGCATGTGCTGTGGAACGAACCGCCGCTCGCCGTGATCCCCGGCCGCTGGGCGACCGGCGACACGGAGCTCGCCGGGCGGCAGATCAAGGCCGGGGACATGCTGCTGCTCGGCCTGGCCGCCGGAAACATCGACCCCGCCATCCGCCCCGAGATCGGCGCGCCCATGTACGGCAACCGCTCCCATCTCGCCTTCAGCGGCGGGCCACACGAATGCCCCGGCCAGGACATCGGCCGTGCCATCACCGACACCGGCATCGACGCCCTGCTGCTGCGCCTGCCCGATCTGCGGCCGGCAGTCCTGGAGACCGAGCTGCGCTGGACCGTCTCGTGGGTCTCCCGCCGCCTCGTGTCGCTGCCCGCCGAGTTCACCCCGCGGCAGGGCGACTCGGACACGGTGGAGACCGAGACGGGCTTGTTGGCACCGGACTTCCTGGCCCGCTATATGGCCCTGCCGGACCGGGCGGAACCGGCCGACCCGGCGGACCCGGCGGAGTTGTCGACCACGCCGGCGCCGCCGCGGGCGGCCGTCGCCGAGCCCGGAAAGCGGCCGTTCCGGGCCCGGTCCTGGTGGCGGTCCCTGTGGCGCGGGCTCAGGCCCGGGCCACCAGCACCCCCACGGTGAGCAGGCCGAGCACCACCCAGCCGAACCAGAGCCATCCATTGCTGCCCAGGGCCACCGAGTACGCGGTCACCACGACCAGGCCCCCCACCGTGCACGCTGTCATCGCCTTCGCAGATCCGGGCATCCCCGCAACCTCCTCAGCCTCAACGGCCCAGGAGGACATCGTCGTACGGACGCCGCCCCCGCCGCTAGACATCGTCCGGCGGCGGGGGCGGCGGGGTGCTCGGTTTGGCCGAAACGGTCAGGTCCTGTCTCCCTGATCTCTGTGACGGTGACATCAGCGGCTCCGCCGCGGGGGCCCGCGGCGTCAGGGGGCACCGCCCAGCGGTAGCTGGGGGCGCGTGCCAGGCGTCGCGGGCCCGCAGAGATCGGGGAGACAGGGCCTAACGGCCGCGGCCCTGAAGCGAGGCCAGATAGGCGTTGTACGCGGCGAGCTCCTGGTCGCCGTCCCGGTCCGCCGTACGGTCCGCGCGCCGCGCCTGGCGCTGGTCCGACTTGTACCACTGGGCGAGCAGCGCGACCAGGACGATCACCGAGGGGATCTCACTGAAGGCCCAGGCGATCCCGCCCGCCGCCGTCTGGTCGGACAGTGCGTCGATGCCCAGCGAGGCGGGCGGGTGCTCGTAGGTGCCGACCATGGGCTCGCTCGCCATCATCAGGGCGATCCCGAAGAACGCGTGGAACGGCATGCCCGCGAAGAGCTCCAGCATCCGCATCACATAGCCGGGCCGGTGCGGGCCCGGGTCCACACCCATGATCGGCCAGAAGAAGAACAGGCCGACCAGCAGGAAGTGGGTCATCATCGCGATGTGTCCGAGCTTGCTCTCCATGAGGAAGTCGAAGAGCGGGGTGAAGTAGAGCCCGTACAGGCTCGCGATGAACATCGGGATCGTGAACGCCGGGTGGCTGACGATCCGCACATAGCGGCTGTGCAACAGTGCCACCAGCAGCTCCCGGGGCCCCTTGCGGCCACGCCCGGCCGTCGGCAGGGCGCGCAGGGTCAGCGTCACCGGGGCGCCGAGCAGCAGCAGGATCGGCGAGACCATGCTGACGACCATGTGCTGGACCATGTGCACGCTGAACATGACCATGCCGTAGTCATTGAGCTTGGTGCACATCACCAGCGCGATGGTGAGGACCCCGAGCGCGAACGACGCCGTCCGGCTCACCGGCCAGCGGTCGCCGCGCCGCGCCAGCCGCGCCACGCCCCAGCCGTACAGGGCGAGCGCCACCACACAGCCGATCAGGAAGAACGCGTCCCCGCCGAACTCCAGCCCGCGCGCCAGCGTGAACGGCGGCAGATCCATGGGCATGCCGTGCCCGCCGTGATCCATGTGTTGTTCTCCTGGTAGTAACGCGACATTGCGACGCGCCCCCGCCAAGCGCCTCGCACCAGGGTAGAACCGCTCAGCTCACAGGACGCACTCGGCCTCGGCGTACCGCTCGGCGGGCACCGTCTTGAGGTGCTCCACGGCCTGGGCGAGGGGCACCAGCGTGATGTCCGTGCCGCGCAGCGCCGTCATGCTCCCGAAGGCGCCGCGGTGCACGGCCTCCACGGCGTGCCAGCCGAACCGGGTGGCCAGCACCCGGTCGTACGCCGTCGGCGTGCCGCCCCGCTGCACATGGCCGAGAATCACCGCCCGCGCCTCCTTCTCCAGGCGCCGTTCCAGCTCGACGGAGAGCTGCCGGGCCACCCCGGCGAACCGCTCATGGCCGTAGACGTCCGTGCCGCCCGCCTCGAAGGCCATGGTGCCCTCGCGCGGCTTCGCGCCCTCCGCCACGACCACGATCGCGAACTTCTTGCCCGCCTCGAAGCGCGCCCCGACCACCTTGGTCAGCTCGTCGATGTCGAACGGGCGCTCCGGCACCACGATCGCGTGGGCGCCCGCGGCCATCCCGGAGTGCAGCGCGATCCAGCCGGTGTGCCGCCCCATGACCTCGACGATCAGCACCCGCTGGTGCGACTCGGCGGTGGTCTTCAGCCGGTCCAGGGCCTCGGTGGCCACGCCGACCGCCGTGTCGAAGCCGAAGGTCACATCGGTGGACGCGATGTCGTTGTCGATCGTCTTGGGGACGCCGACGATGGGCAGCCCCGCGTCCGACAGCAGCCGGGCCGCCTTGAGCGTGCCCTCCCCGCCGATCGGGATGATCGCGTCCAGGCCGAGCTCGGCGACGTGCCCCTTGGCGCGCTCCACGCCGTCGCGCAGCCGCGTGGGCTGGACCCGGGTGGACCCCAGGATGGTGCCGCCGAGCGCCAGGATGCCGCCCACGGCGTCGAGGTCGAGCTTGCGGTAGTCGCCCTCAAGCAGGCCCTTCCAACCGTCGTGGAAGCCGATCACCTCATCGCCGTGGTCGACGACGGCGCGGTGTACGACGGACCTGATCACAGCGTTCAGGCCGGGGCAGTCGCCGCCGGACGTGAGCACACCAATGCGCATGGCCCTGATACCTCTGCAATGTGGGCTGACGGCCGGACCGCGTCGTCCGGCGGGACCCCGCCACCCTACAAGCGCGGGGGCGGCGGGGCCGTGGTGTGTCCGCCATGCGGGCGGACGGTGCGGACCGGGCGGGCCGAAGGGGCCCGGGCCGGTTACGCGGAGGCCTGGGTGGCCGCCGTGATCCGCTCGTTGCGCAGCGCGTCGTACCACTGGTCGTTCACCGGCGGCAGCGCGTTCACATCCAGCGCCAGCTTGAGCAGCAGGTCCGCGATGTGCGGGTTGCGGGCCATGACCGGGCCGTGCATGTAGGTGCCGAAGACGGTGTCGTTGTACGCGCCCTCGGTGCCGTCGCCCGTGCCGTTGCCGTTCCCGAACCGCACGCGCGCGAAGGGGCGCGCGGTCGGGCCCAGGTGGGTCACGCCCTGGTGGTTCTCGAAGCCGGTCAGCGGCGGCAGCCCCAGCCGGTCGTCGATGTCGGCCAGGACGTCGCCGACGCAGCGCTCGCCCTCGCCCCGGGTGCTCACCACATCGAGCAGCCCCAGGCCCGGCTCGCGCTGTCCGAGGTCGTTGATGAACTCGTGCCCCAGGATCTGGTAGCCCGCGCACACCGAGAACACGATGGCCCCGTTGGAGACCGCGCGGTTCAGCCCGCCGTCCCGGCGCAGCCGCTCGGACGCCAGCCGCTGCGGCCGGTCCTCGCCGCCACCGATCAGATAGATGTCACCGGAGGTGGGGATCTGCTGGTCGGAGCGGACGTCGAGGCGGGAGACATCCAGTCCGCGCTGGCGCGCCCGGCGCTCCACGACGAGCGCATTCCCCTGGTCGCCGTACGTGCTCAGCAGGTCCGGGTAGACCCACACGAGCCGCAGGCTGTTCTGGTTCATCCGTCGCATTTTGATTGCCCTTTTTGCTCGTACGGCCTCAGTTGCCCACGCGGCGGCGCAGGTCCTGGAACGCGGTGTAGTTGGCGATCGCCTCGATCCGGCCGGGCGGGGCGATCTGCAAGGCCTCGTCCACGGTCTCGCAGACCCGGAAGTCCAGGCCCGCGACCTCCAGCCGCACCGCGAGGTCCAGCTTGCGGTCGCCGATCACGCAGATCGGGTGCCCGGCGAGCCGGGTGTAGTCCACGTCCCACAGCCAGGAGGTGTCCGTGCCGTCCGCGCCCCGGGCGTTCACCGACAGCAGCACCGGGGTGGGCGGCGGGTCGATGAGGGAGAAGGTCTCCAGCCAGCCCGCCGGGTTCTTGGCCAGCAGCAGCCGCAGCTGGCGCTCCTGGAAGGTGACCACGTCGTACCGCCCGGCGACCGCCTGGACCTGGTACATCCGCTCCAGCGCCACCTGCGGCGGCACCCCGAAGGTCGCCGCGACGGCCGCCGAGGTGGCGGCGTTCGCCTTGTTGGCGCGGCCGGGGAGCTGGAGGTGGATCGGCCAGGCCGAGCCGTGCGGGTCCATCACGTAGTCGCCGTTGAGCGCCCAGGTGGGGACGGGGCGGCGGAAGCCGCAGTCGCCGCAGACCCAGTCGTCGCCGGGGCGCTGAAGCACACCGCCGCACGAGGGGCAGGACCAGGCGTCGTCCTTCCACTCCTGGCCGGCCGCGACCCAGACCACATTGGGCGAGGAGGAGGCGGCCCAGACGATCAGTGGGTCGTCCGCGTTCGCGATCACCACGGCCTTGGAGCCGGAGAGGCCCTCTCGCCACTTCTCCGCGAGCATGCGCGTCTCGGCGGCCCGGTCGAGCTGGTCGCGCGAGAGGTTGAGCAGCGCGATCGCCTTCGGCTCCGTGTCGCGTGCCACCCCGGCCAGGTACTTCTCGTCGACCTCGATCACGCCGTAACGGGCGTCGGAGCCGCCGGCGAGTGCCGAGGTGATACCGGCGGGCATGTTCGCCCCGAGCGCGTTGGAGACAACGGGCCCCGCCGCCCGCAGCGCCTCGGCGATGAGCCGGGTGGTCGTGGTCTTGCCATTGGTCGCCGACACCAGGATCACGTCCAGGTGTCGCGCCAGCCTGCCCAGCAGCTCGGGGTCGAGCCGCAGGGCCACCTTGCCGCCGATCACCGATCCGCTGCCGCGGCCCGCCGCCCGCGACACCGCTGCCGCGGCCTTGCCCGCCGTCACGGCCAGCTTGGCCCGCGGCGACAGCGGCTCCGAGTTGCCTGCCATCGTCTTCGTCCTCCTCGCATACCGGCGCCGCTCCTGCCCCCTGAGGCGCCGGTGGTACGCCCCCTCCGCGCCGAATCGCCAGCCGGGAGGCCACGGTCGGGGATCAGCCTATCGAGATCCGGGCGCTGTCCCGAACCTCACCCGCACAACCTAGACCCTGCCTCCCCGATTCCCGCGGGCCCGCGACGCCTGGCACGTAGGCTTTGCTGCCATGCGAAACGGCGCGATCCCCGGCAGTCGGGGACTGGTGCGGACGATGCGGCTGCTCGGCGATCCGGTGCTGGCCACGCCCTGCGAGGAGGTCACCGCGTTCGACGCGGCCCTCGGGCGGCTGGTCGAGGACATGTACGCGACGATGTACGCGGCGCAGGGCGTCGGTCTCGCCGCGAACCAGGTCGGCGTGGGCCTGCGGGTGTTCGTCTACGACTGCCCGGACGACGAGGACCGCCGTCACCTGGGGCATGTGGTCAATCCGCGGCTGGTCGAGGCCGATGGGGTGACGGTGCGGGGGACGGAGGGCTGTCTCTCGCTGCCCGGCATCGAGGCGGGCACCCCGCGCCACGACCACGCGGTCGTGGAGGGGGTGACCGTGGCCGGGAAGCCGGTGCGGGTGGAGGGCACGGGCTTCTTCGCGCGCTGTCTCCAGCACGAGTGCGACCACCTCGACGGGCGCCTGTTCACCGACCGGCTCACCGGCCTGCGCCGCCGCCGCGCCCTGCGCGCGGCCCAGCGCGCGCCGTGGTCCGCGGACACGGCCTGAGGCCCGGTCCCCGGGTCCGCTCAGGTGCGCGGTGCGCCGATGCGGTCGTCCACCATGGTGAGCCGCCCCCACAGCAGATCGGTGAGGTGCCGCACCAACTCGGCGCGGGTGCAGGGCCGCTCGCGCAGCCACCAGTCGCCCGCCGCGTGCATCATGCCGACGATCCCGTGTCCCCAGACGCGGGCCACGCGCGTGCCGTCGGGGCCGAGGTCGAGCTGTTCGGTGATCACCTTGGCCAGTTCCTCGCCGAGGCGGCGCAGCACCGGGGCCGAGTGGCGGCCGATGTCGAAGCCCTGCTCCGCCTGGGGGGCGTCCTCGGCGGGGTGCATCAGGAAGCGGTAGACCTGGGGCCGCGCCTCGATCGCCGCGAGGTACGTGTCCAGCGTGGCCTCGACGCGCTCCCGGCGGTCGTTGGGGGCGTCGAGCGCGGCGCGCAGCGAGGCGAGGAGCGCGTCGGTGTGGCGCTTGGCGAGGGCGCGATAGAGCCCGCCCTTGTCGCCGAAGTGGCGGTACAGGATGGGCTTGGTGATGCCCGCCTCCGCGGCGATCGCGTTCATCGAGGCGTCCGGCCCGTCCCGCAGCACCACCCGGTCCGCCGCCTCCAGCAGCTCCTTGCGCCGCCGCTGGGCCGCCTGCTGCTGATCGTCACGCTGGCTGGTGCCGGTGTCCATGAAGTCGCCTCCCGCCCCCTGGTCGTTCTTTACGCCTGCGAAACGTAACACTCCGGGCTGGCGCGGGGGGATGGATCTGCCGTGGGAGTTGACATCGTCTACTCGCGAGTAACAGACTCTTGTTACCGACGGTAATGGTGAGGTGGAGGGGTAATGCCGGAATTCTCGTTCGAGCTCGACGACGACCAGAAGGCGGTGCGCGACTGGATTCACGGATTTGCGGTCGATGTGATGCGCCCGGCCGCGGCGGAATGGGACGAGCGGGAGGAGACCCCCTGGCCGATCATCCAGGAGGCCGCGAAGATCGGGCTGTACTCACTGGACTTCTACGCCCAGCAGTACTTCGACCCCACCGGCCTCGGCATCCCGATGACCATGGAGGAGCTGTTCTGGGGCGACGCGGGCATCGCGCTCGCCATCGTCGGCACCTCCCTGGCCGCCGTCGCCGTCCTCGCCAACGGCACCGAGGAGCAGATCGGCACCTGGATCCCGCCCATGTACGGCGACGCGAACGACGTGAAGGTCGCCGCGTTCTGCTCCTCCGAACCGGACGCCGGATCGGACGTCGCCGCGATGCGCACCCGGGCCGTCTACGACGAGGCCAAGGACGAGTGGGTCATCAACGGCACCAAGACCTGGGTCACCAACGGCGGCATCGCGGGCGTCCACGTCGTGATCGCCTCCGTCGACCCGGAGCTGGGTGCCCGCGGCCACGCGTCCTTCGTGGTGCCCCCGGGCACCCCCGGCCTCTCCCAGGGGCAGAAGTTCAAGAAGCACGGCATCCGCGCCTCGCACACCGCCGAGGTGGTCCTGGACGGCGTCCGCGTCCCCGGCCACTGTCTGCTCGGCGGCAAGGAGAAGCTCGACGAGCGCCTCGCCCGCGCCCGCGAGCGGGCCCGCGCCGGCACCGAGCGCGGCAGGAACGCCGCCATGGCGACCTTCGAGGCCTCCCGCCCGGCCGTCGGCGCCCAGGCGGTCGGCGTGGCCCGCGCGGCGTACGAGGTGGCGCTCGACTACGCGAAGAACCGGGTGCAGTTCGGCCGGCCCATCATCGACAACCAGGGCATCGCCTTCCAGCTCTCCGACATGCGCACCCGGATCGACGCGGCGCGCCTGCTGGTGTGGCGCGCCTCCTGGATGGCCACCGCGGGCAAGCCCTTCACCGCCGCCGAGGGGTCGATGTCCAAGCTCTTCGCCGGGGAGACGGCGAAGGCGGTGACGGCCCAGGCGGTGCAGATCCTCGGGGGCAACGGATTCACCCGTGAGTACCCGGTGGAGCGGATGCACCGCGATGCGGCGATCTTCACGATCTTCGAGGGTACGAGCGAGATCCAGCGCCTGGTCATCGCCCGCACCCTGTCCGGCATGCAGATCCGCTGACGGGGAGCGGCGGGGGCGTCAGAGTTTGCGGGCGACGCCCCCGTAGACGTCGGTCTTCTCGACGGGCGCGTCGGGGGGCTCGGGGCGCCACAGGGGGCAGGACGCGATGCCGGGCTCGATCAGCTCAAGACCGTCGTAGAAGCGCGCGACCTGCTCGGGGCTGCGCAGCACGTACGGCACCGCGCCGGTGTCGTCGTAGCCCTGCTGGGCCTGCTTGAGCGCCTGGTCCGTGTCCGTGCTGTCGTAGTGCACGAAGTAGCTGCCCGGCGGAAGCGCCTCCTGGAGCCGCCGCACGATCGCCCGGGCCTCGTCGTAGTCCTGGATGTGGCCCAGGATGCCCATGAGCATCAGCGCGACGGGGCGGCTGAAGTCCAGCGTCTTGGTCGCGGCCTGAAGGATCTTCTCGGGGTCGTGCAGATCGGCGTCGATGTAGTCGGTGACGCCCTCGGGGGTGCTGGTGAGCAGGGCCTGGGCGTGCCGGAGCACCAGGGGGTCGTTGTCGACATAGACGATGCGGGCCTCGGGGGCGATCCGCTGGGCGACCTGGTGGGTGTTGTCGTACGTGGGCAGCCCGGTGCCGATGTCCAGGAACTGGCGGATCCCGGCCTCTCCGGCCACATGCGTCACCGTGCGGATCAGATACGCCCGGGACGCGCGGGCCATGACCTCGATGGTGGGCGCGACCTCGCGGTACTGGTCGCCGGCCACCCGGTCGACCTCGTAGTTGTCCTTGCCGCCCATCCAGTAGTTCCAGATCCGGGCCGAGTGCGGAACCGAGGTATCGATCTTGCCTGAGGCCGGCTGCTGGTGGGGGGTGGACGAGCCGTGAGTCATCTAGGGATTCTCCTGCCCTGCGTGAGGCCGTGCGCGGAGTTCCAACTTACCGCCGAGGCAAGGGACTTCGCCGCGCCGGGGCGCACGGTGAGCACCGGGGCGTGCTGGGCGAGGGTGGCGAAGGCGCGCTCGTAGGCGGCCGCCACGGCCTCGGTCTCCGCCGCGGCCGCCGTCGCGTCCCGCCCGCCGGGCCGCCCCGCGAGCGCGGGTGGCGGGGCCGTCAGATGCAGAAACGCGCCGCCGCGCTCGGCCACCGCCTCGGCGAAGTCGAAGGCCTCGATCCAGGTCACCCGGGAGTGTCCCCGGCGCAGCGGCCCGTAGACCAACTCGCCGACGAACCTGGAGTCCAGGGCGAGCCGCCCGCCGCGCCGCAGCAGCTCGCGGTACGGGCGCGCCGGGTCGAGCGCGGGCAGCTCGCGGGGCGGGCGCTCGACGGTGAACCCGTGGCGGTGGGCCAGCCAGGTCAGCAGCCCGGCGCGGGCGGCGCCGCCACAGCCCTCCACGATCAGGACGCGGCGCCGCACCGCCTCGTGGAAGTCCATCCGCGCCACCCCGGTCATGCCGACATCCCGGTCAACCCGCCGTTCCGTTCGTTGATCCCGCACGGGGCATTCAGTGTGCGCGGCCCGGTCGTCCGGGGGGAGTCCGGGGCCGGGTTGTGCGGTTGTGCGGGCGTAGTGGTTGCCGGGACGGCTTGCGGGGTGGTTTCCGTGGGTGTCGGGGGCCGGTCAGGCGATCAGGAAGTCCGCCCGGCCGGCCTTCGCGGCCTCCAGGAACGAGGCCACCTCGGCCCGGGAGTAGATCAGGGCGGGGCCGGCCGGGTCCGTGGACTGGCGGAGCGCGACCCGGCCGTCCGGCAGCTTCTTGGCCTCGATGCAGGTGCCTCCGTTGGTTCCGCTCCAGGGCTTCTCCCAGCCCTCCGTGCCGAGGTCCAAGGCCGGCATTCCGCTGTAGACCGGGTCCGTCATGTCAGAGCTCCTTACGCAGTTCGGCCAGGATGGGAATGGTCTCGCCGACCGGCTCGGCCTGGACGGCCATCCGGTCCAGCACCTCGAGACAGGTGACGACCTCGCCCGGCTGGTCCACGTAGACCGCGCCGGTCACGCTCTCGGTGTAGACGACGTCGGGCAGTTCGGAGAATCCGAACCGGAAGTAGTGCAGGGGACCGAAGGCCCCGGGGTGCGGGCCCGCCGCGAACCGCATGATCTGAAGCCGGACCTTGGGCGCCGCCAGGGCCTCGACGAGATGGTCGATCTGCCGGCGCATCACCTCGGGCCCGCCCACGGGGCGGCGCAGCGCCGTCTCCTCCAGGATGGCCCAGATGGCCGGGGCGTCCGGCTTGGAGAGCAGGCTCTGGCGCTTGACGCGCAGGGCGATCCGGCGCTCGATCTCCTCGTCCGTGTGATTGGGAAACCCGGCGCGCAGCACCGCGCGGGCGTAGTCCTCGGTCTGGAGCAGACCGGGGACGTAGTGGGGTTCATAGGCGCGGATGACGGTGGCCTCGCTCTCCAGGCTCACATACGCGCTGAACCACTCCGGCACCACATCGCGGAACTGGTGCCACCAGCCGGGCTGGTTGGCCTCCCGGGTCAGATCCAGGAAGTCGTCTATCTCGGGGGAGGGGACGCCATAGGTCCGCAACAGCTCCTTGACGTACGGGATCTTCAGGCCGACCTCGGCCTTCTCCATCCGGCGCACCGTCAGCGGGGTGACCTCGACGGCCCGGGCCGCCTCCTCGAACGACACCTTGGCCCGCTCCCGCAGATGGCGCAGGCGCTTGCCCAGGACCATGCGTAAGACGGTGGGGGCGGCGCTCCCCGGCCGTGCCTCACTCACGTCCTGCCTCCCGGAATCACCGTCATGTGGGTGCAGTGTGCCACGACCTGATAGCACCGGACAGAGCGATGCGGATCGTTCTGAAATTATCAGGACGAAGGTTGCGAGCTGAGTCTGTCGGCGCGCATAGTGGGCACGTGACCCATCTCACGCACCACGGCTGGTGCCCTCAACCGGCCTTGTCCGATAAGGCGTTACGGGTACTCAGCAGCTCCGCACCGCGCGGCCCGGTCCCGAGCGGCCCGATCCAGGAGTGGCCCCGGTGACCCGCGGCGCGGCGCCGGGCACCCGGCACCAGGGCTCGCCCCCCAACCAGGCGCTGGCCGCGGCCCTCAGAGAATCCGGCTGCTCATACGCCTCACTGGCGCTGCGCGTCAATGAACTGGGCCGCTGTCAGGGACACTCCTCCAACTACGACAAGGCGTCCGTCACCCGCTGGCTCCAGGGCGGCCAGCCCCGCGGTACGACGCCCGAACTGATCGCGGCCGTGCTCTCCCACCGGCTCGGCCGGCCGGTGGCCCCCGCCGAGCTCGGCTTCATCCCCGACCGACAGCGCCCGGTCGTCGCAAGGGCGCTGGCCTACCGGGAGGACGTGGCGGAAACCTTGCACACGCTCGCCGAACTCGGCTCCACCGACATATCCCGCCGCAGCCTGCTGGGCGCGGTCCCCTTCGTCGCCGGCGCGCTGGTGACCCCGCAGCGCGAATGGCTGCTGTGGCTGGTCGAGAACCAGGGCACCGCCGGCCCGGCCGCAGGCGATCCGGCCGCGGCCGCCGACGCCGGCCGGATCGAGCAGGTCCGCGCCGCGATCAGCATGTTCGACGAGATGGACAACCGTTTCGGCGGCGGCCAGGTCCGCGCCAGCATCGTCCTGTATCTGTCGACCGAGGTCGTCCCCATGCTCCAGCGGCGCGGCGTGGCCACGGGTGAGCGGCGGGAACTGTTCACCGCCGCCGCCAAGCTGGCCGCGATGGCCGGCTGGAGCAGCTACGACAACGCCGAATACGGCCTGGCGCAGCGCTATATGACCCAGGCGCTGCGGCTGTGCGCCGAAGGCGGCGACCGGGTCCTCGGCGGCCAGATCCTGGCCGGGCTGTCCCATCTGGCCACCAACCTCGGCCAGCCCCAGGCCGGGGTCGAGCTGGCCCGGGTGGGCGTGGCCACGGCCAGGAACGCGGGCAGCCCGCTGGGGCTGATGCGCCTGCACGCGATGGCGGCCCGCGGACACGCCGCCCTCGACGAGCCCCGCGAGGCCACCCGCGCGCTGCGCGCGGCGGACACCGCGCTGGAGGCGAGCCGGGGCGCGGAGGAGGAGTCGGAGTGGGTCCGCTTCCTCGACCACCACTATCTGGCGGCCGAGGCCGCCCTGTGCTTCCGCGACCTGGGCAGCGCGGCCGAGGCCGAGCGCGCGGCGGACAAGTCGGTGCGGGCCAACGGCGACCGGCGCCGCCGCCAGGCCATCAGCCGCTCGGTCCTGGCCACCGCGCATTTGCAGCAGAACCGGCTCGACGAGGCCATCGGCACCGCCGACGCGGCGCTGAGCGCGCTCAGCGGTGTGCACAGCGAGCGCTCGGTCCAGGCCCTGCGCGACTTCCGCGGCCGGCTGCGGCCGCACCGCGGCGAACCCATGGTCCGCGACTTCGAGCTCCGGTCCCGGACCCTGCTCGGCGCTGCGGCCTGAGGCGCGTCCCACGCGACTCCCGCCCACAGCTCCTTCCGGGCTCCACCGCCATGCGGCCCGGAAGGGGACCTCGCCCGGACCCTGCGCCGCCGGGGGTGCGCAGGGACGGGCGCGGCCCACTTCCCGGCAGCGCCCGAACCATGGGCTCTGCCCCTGGACCCCTGGGTCCGGGGCAGCGGCCCCGCGCGGCGCGGCCGCATATCGACAGGCCGCGGAGGTGTCTGGCGGACCTTTCCCCGGCCCGCCGCGGCGTCAAGATCCGCCGGACAGGGCCTAATACCCCTCCGGGGTCGGCGCGTTCTGGGCGCGGTCGACGGGGAGATGCGCGCCGGAGACGCCGCTGGCGGCGTCCGACAGCAGGAACGCGACGACCCGGGCCACCTCCTGTGGCGCGACCAGCTCGCCCTGCGGAAACTCCGCCGCGAACCTGGCGAACGCCTCCGGCTCCGCGCCGCGCATCCGGTCCCAGCGCTTCCCGGGGATGAGCATCGACCCGGGGGAGACGGCGTTCACCCGGATGCCGTCGGGCCCGAGTTCGCGGGCCAGCGAGGCGGCCAGGTGGATCTGGGCGGCCTTCGCCGCGCCGTACTGGGCCTGCGGTCCCGGCTTCCAGCCGGATATGGACGCGATGACCACGACCGATCCGCCCCCGGCCGCGCGCAGATGCGGCGCGGCGGCCCGCACCAGCCGGGCGGTGTGACCGACGTTCAACTCCCAGGTGGCGGCCCAGTCGTGGGCGTCCGCGTCCTCCAGACCGCCCCCGTGCGCGCCGCCCGCACAGGCCACCACGCCGTCCAGACCGCCGAAACGCGCCGCTGAGGCATCGACGAACGCCTCCAGCCGTCCCGCCTCGACGACATCGAGCGCCCGGCTGAACAGAGCATTCCGCTCCGGCCCGCGCAACGACCGTGACAGGGCGGCCAGATCGTGCGCCGTCCGTGCGCAGGTTGCGACCGCCGCGCCATCCGCCAGCAACAGTCGTACGATCTGCTCACCCAAGCCCCGGGTGCCTCCGGTGACCACGATCCGCTTGCCATTCACCCCGGACCACCCCGCAGGCCAGGGCTGATGCCCGCGGTCCTCACTCGCGCTCGCCACGCCCGGACCGTACAGTCCCCGCGGTGTGCGACCCGAACCACTACGCCCGTACAACCGAACAACCCCCGTGCCCCCTCGCCGACCGGACCGTCCAACCGTTTGTCTACGTGAACGGTGACTGACGCACGTCCCGCGCTGTCTTCGAAGGAGGATTCCATGCCGCAACCCGGCACCCACCGTGACCGGGCCGCAGCCGCCCGCGGTAGTCGGCCCCGGTGGGTGGGCCGAGGGGCGCGCACCCCCCGCCCCCGGCGAGGATGCCGCGGTGGGGGCCGTCGGCATGCGCTTACCCGCTTAGCAGGGCATCAACCACCCGCGGCGCCGGGCGCGTTACGGGCGCGCCGGGCCCACGGGGCAGGGCGGGCGGGGCAGGCTCGACAGGCGGTGAGGGGCCGGTGATCTCCTTGGCGACCCGCCGCTTCTTCCGGGCCGAGTTCCCGGCCCGGACCGACCGGGCCTTCGCCGTCCGCCGGATGCTCACCGCCTTCCTGAAGTACTGGAAGCTCGACCAGGCCGTGGACAGCGCCGTGCTGGCCACCAACGAGCTGTTCGCGAACGCGGTGGAGCACGGCAGCAGCGGCCCCGACGACACCGTCACCGTCACGGTGGGTGTGGAGCCCGCCGGGGACGAGCTGCGCATCGAGGTGGCCGACGGCTCGCCGGTCCCGCCGGTCTTCCGCGCGGCGGCCGAGACCGAGGAGTGCGGGCGGGGGCTGGCCATCGTCGACGGCCTGGCCAGCGCCTGGGGCACCGATCCGCCGGACGGGGACGGCGCGGGCAAGAAGGTGTGGTTCACGCTGGCGCTCGACCGGGCGCGGTAGCCCCGGCGGCAGGACGGGCCGACGGGGAAGTGGCAGAGCGCGGGGCCTCCGGGCAGCGGTGCGGACAGCGGACGGGACAGTGGGGGAGCGGAGGCGCTATGCGTAGGCCAGGCACCGTGGAGACCGGCGCGGCCGACTGGCTGCTGTCGTCGACCGGCGAGGAGCCCGGCCGGGTGCGCCTCCAGTGGGCCAGCGGCGACGGCCTCGCCGACCTCCCGGTGGGCCCGCTCTTCGATCTGGTCCGGATGTCCGACGACGTCGGGTTCGCGGTGGTCCAGGAGCTGCGGGGGCGCGACGCGGCGATCGGCCCGGTGATGCTGGCCACCGCCAGCCATGTGCTGTCGTTCCTCGTGCCGCCGGGCTCGGCCCGGGAGTGGAAGGCGTGGCTGGAGGGGACCGGGTACGGCCGCCGCCGCGCCGTGGCCGCCGCCGGGCCGGGCCGGGTGCTGCGCTGCCCCCGGCCCGGCTGCGTACGGCAGGGCCACATCTGGCTGGTCGTGCCGGGCGGCCCGCTCACCGACAGCCGGGTGTTATGGGCCGCGCTGCGGGACAGCGCCCCGCCCCGGCCCCGGGACCGCGCCTCGTACGCGCTCTTCCGGTAGTTCCGGCGCGCGCTCAGGCCCAGGCCGCGCGGTGTTCGACGGCGAAGTCGCGGAAGGAGCGGGGGGCGCGCCCGGTGACCCGGAGCACCGTGTCGGTCGTGCGGTCCTCCGCGCCGCGCCGGATGTCCTCGTCGAGCCCGGCCAGCATGGCGGCGAACTCCTTCGGGTATCCCGCGTCGGTCAGCCGCCCGGCCAGGGCCGCGGTGTCCACCGCGACATGGCGGACGGCCCGGCCGGAGACCTCGGCGATGATGCGCGCGGCGTCGCCGTAGCCGATCGCCTCGGGCCCGGTGATGATGTGCGCGGTGTCGTGCGGCCGTTCGTCCAGGAGGGCCCGCGCCGCGACGGCGGCGATGTCGCCCGCGTCGACGAAGCCGACCCTGGCGTCCCCGGTGGCGGTGACGATCTCGCCGGTCGCGCGGATCGCCTGGGCCACCGGGTGGTCGCGGGTGAAGTTCTGCATGAACCAGGAGGGCCGCAGCACCGTCCACTCGGGCGCGGTCTCCTGGACGAGCCGGTGCAGCGAGCCGAGCCCCGGCGTCTCGGCGGTGACCGCGGAGGAGCTGAGCAGCACCACGCGCCGTACGCCCTGGCGGACCGCGTCGGCCAGGAACGGCTCGACCAGCGACAGCGGCTCGGCCTCCGCCACCGGGGCGATGAGGTACAGGTGGGTCGCCCCGCGCAGCGCCGCGGCGTGGGTGGCCGGGTCGCGCCAGTCGAACCGGACGGTCTCGTGCGGCCCCGCCGCGGGGGCCGGGCGGCGGGCGGCCGCCCTGATCCGGGCGCCCCGCGCGGCGAGAAGCGGCAGCAGCCGGGAGCCGGTGTTCCCGGTCGCGCCGGTGACCAGGACGGTGGGTTCAGCCATCGGCCCGGCCCTCCGCGTACGCGGCGGTCAGCTCGTCGAGGATGCCCAGCGTGTGGCCGGCGGCGAGCGGGTTCCAGTAGTCGCGGTAGGCGGTGATCTCGCCGTCCTCGACCGTGATGAAGGCGACGTACGCCATGCGGTACGGGCGGCCGGTGCGGACGGCGACGCCCTCCACCGCGAACTCGACGATCAGCGTGTCCGGGTCTTCGGTCCGGTGTCTGACGTCATGGGTCACCGTGCGCACGTCCAGATGGTCGGTGTAGTCGCGCACATACTCCCGCACCGCCTCGCGCCCCTCCAGCCGGCTCGGCCGGCCGGGCGGCGCGAACGGGAACTCCATGGTCCCGTCGGCCGCCCACAGATCGGCGAACCCGAGCATGTCGTGGGCGAGCAGCAGTTCCTTGGCCCGGTCGAACACCTCGGCGGCCGTACGGGGGGTACGGGGACGGGGACGGTCCGCGGGATCGGGCTGCCCGGTGGGGGCGGTCCGGTGGGTTGTCTTCATGAGCGAGCACCCTCGTGAGTGAGCTGTGGAGCAGTGATGGAGCAATGATGGAAGGGTCGGACGGAACGGTACCGTTCCGTCGTCTTCCCGAGCGTAAACGGGACGGGACCGTTCCGTCCATCTGTTACCCTCGCCCGTATGCCTGAGCCGACCCGACGCGCCCCGAGCGGCGCCGCCGCCCTGCGCGCCGACAAGACCGCGGCCATCGGCGAGGCCGTGCTCGACGAACTCGCCGAACACGGCTACGGGCGGCTCTCGATGGAGGCCGTGGCCAAACGGGCCGGGGTCGGCAAGAGCGCCCTGTACCGCCGCTGGCCCTCCAAGCAGCACATGATCATCGCGGTCGTCTCCGAGCTGAGCGTCGAGCGCCTGGAGGCCCCCGACACCGGCTCGCTGCGCGACGATGTGCTGGCCCTGCTGCGCTCGGTGGCCGACTGGCTCACCCATCCGCGGTTCTCGCGGATCTTCCCGGACCTGATCGCCGAGGCGCACCGCGACCCCGCGCTGGCCGAGGCGCTGGCCAGGAGCGTCGGCGAGCCGCGCCGCTCGCGCGCCGTCGTGGTCCTGGACCGGGCGGTGCGGCGCGGCGAGCTGCCCCCGGACACGGACCGCGAGACGGCGCTCGACCTGCTCGCCGCGCTGGTCCACTGGCATGTGTCCGTCCGTGGCGTGCGGCCCGACGCCGACTATCTGGAGCGCACCACCGAGACCGTGCTGCGCGCGCTGTCCGCCCGGCCGCGGCCCGTCACCCCCTGAACGCCCGCCGCGTGACCTGGGTGTGCGGGCCCGCGCCCGGAGAGGTATGACAGAAGAAGGGCACTCCGGAGGCCCGCCCGGCCGACCGTTGGTGCCACGTCGGCCCGCCCCTGCGTACGGGCAGCGGGAATGAGGTGCCGGGATGACTGCGCAAGACCGCCCGCGAGGGGACGGCGAGGCGGTGGCCCCGGCCGACCTGGCCGCCGCCCCGGGAGGTCTCCTCGATCTGCTGCGGGTCGCCGCGGTGGTGCTGGACAGCGACGGCCGCATCGCCCTGTGGAGCCCGGAGGCCGAGCGGCTGCTGGGCTACCGCGCCGCCGAGGCCCTGGGGCGCAACGCCGCCCGGCTGCTGGTCGACCGCGAGAACCGGCGGTCCGCGGCGGAGCTGTTCGCCCAGGTGCGCGCGGGCAAGATGTGGGCGGGGGTCTTCCCGGTCCGTCACAAGGACGGCGGCGCCCTGCGGGTGGAGTTCCGCACCATGGGCCTGCGGGACTCCCGCGGCGACGCCTACGCCCTGGGGCTCGCCGCCGACGAGGGCACCGTACGGCAGCTGGAGACCGACCTGGCCGTCTCCGGCTTCCTGGTCGAGCAGTCGCCCGTGGGCCTCGCCGTGTTCGACACGGACCTGCGGTGGGCCCTGGCCAACCCGGCCCTGCGGAAGATGAACGGCCTGTCGCAGGAGCGGGTGCGCGGCCGGCGCCTCGCGGAGATGTTGCCCCACATGGACACCCGGGCCATCGAGGCCGCGATGCTGCACGTCATGGAGACCGGGCGGCCGCTGCTCGACCAGCAGACCGTCGGCCGCACCCCGGCCGACCCGGACCACGACCACGCCTGGTCGGAGTCGTACTACCGGCTGGAGGACCCCAGCGGGCGCGTCCTGGGCGTCGCGATCTCGGTGATCGATGTGTCCAGACGCCACCGGGCGACCAGCGAGATCTCCGAGGCCCGCGAGCGGCTGGGCCTCATCGCCGAGGCCGGGGTGCGCATCGGCACCACCTTGGACCTGCGGCAGACCGCCCAGGAGCTGGCCGATGTGACCGTGCCCCGGCTGGCCGACCTCGCCGCCGTGGATGTGCTGGACGCCGTGGTGCACCGCGAGCCCATGGCCCGGGTGGGCACGGACGGCTCGGCCCGCTTCCGGGCGCTGGCCGTGGCGGCGGGCTACCCCACCGACGCCGTGCACGCCGCGGACCCGGTCGGCGAGATCGCCCGGTACGACCCGAGCCGCATGATCACCCGCTGTGTCCGCGAGGCCCAGCCGATCTTCGTGCCCCAGGTGACCGACGAGGACCTGCGCCGCATCGCGCGGGACGAGGCGGCCACCGCCGTGCTGCGCAAGGAGGGCGTCCACTCCTATCTCGCGGCCCCGCTGATCGCCCGCGGCAGCGTGCTCGGCACCCTCAGCCTGCACCGCACGATCAACGACCGCCCCTTCGACGAGCAGGACCTCACCCTCGCCTGCGAACTGGCCACCCGCGCCGCGCTGTGCATCGACAACGCCCGGCTGTACGCCCGGGAGCGCGACGCCGCGCTCACCCTCCAGCGCAGCCTGCTGTCCCAGCAGCCGCGCGACCTGGACGGCCTGGAGATCGCCTCGCGATATCTGCCCGCGGTCAGCGCGGCCGGCGGCGACTGGTTCGACGTGCTGGCGCTCAAGGACGGCAAGGTGGCCCTGGTGGTCGGGGACGTGATGGGCAAGGGCATCCACGCCGCCGCGATCATGGGCCAACTGCGCACCGCCACCCGGGCCTTCGCCCAGCTCGACCTGGCCCCCGCCGAACTGCTGCGCCACCTCGACGACATCACCACCACCCTGGGCGACTCCATCGCCACCTGTCTGTACGCGGTCTGCGACACGCGCAGCGGCCGGTGCCGGATGTCCACCGCCGGCCATCTGCCACCGGTGCTGGTGCCCCCGGGAGGACAGGCCGAACTCCTCGAGATGCCCAGCGGCGCACCGCTGGGCGTGGGCGGCGTGCCCTTCGCCCCGGCCGAGTGCGAACTGTCGCCGGGCACCCTGCTGGCCCTGTTCACCGACGGTCTGGTCGAGAAGCGCCACCAGTCCATCGACGTGGGTCTGCGCACCCTGCTGGAGCTGCTGAGCCGTCAACAGGGCCCGCTGGAGCGCACCTGCGACCAGGTGCTGGCCGCCCTGCACGGGGCGCCCGACGACGATGTGGCGCTGCTCCTGGCCCGGCTTCGCGCCCCGGCCCCAGGAGGGTAGGAACTCCTGGCGCGGACGGCAATCCCCAGTTCACGATCACCGAACGCCCGGGAAACATGTATGCGGAAAGTTTCCGTCCGCCTGGTTCACATCACCCCCGGCCGAGGAGACCATCCCACCGATGCGCAAGCTCACCCGCCGCTCCACCGTGCTGCTCACCCTCATCTCCCTCGCCCTCGGCACGACCGCCTCGGTCGCCGGAGCGGAGCCCGACAAGAAGCCCCTGCCGAAGGTCGCCGTCATCGGCACCGGCGGCACCATCTCCGGCGTCAGCAAGAGCCGGGTGTCCTTCCAGGACTACGAGTCCGGGAAGCTGCCGGTGTCCAAGCTGGTCGACGACCTCAAGCCGGAGGTGGACACGGTCGCCGACGTCTCCACCGAGCAGTTCGGCAACAAGGGCTCCAGCGGCTACTCGATCGCCGACTACCGCAGACTCACGGCCGCGGTCGACAAGGCGCTGAAGACGAACGACGGGGTCGTGGTCACCACCGGCACCGACACCATGGAGGAGTTCGCGTACTGGCTCGACCTGACCGTCCGCAGCGACAAGCCGGTCGTCCTCACCGGCTCGATGCGCCCCTGGACGGTGATCGGCACCGACGCGCCCGCCAACCTCTACAACGCCATCCACCTGGCCGCCAGCTCCAAGACCACCTGCTACGGCACCGTCCTGATGCTCAACGACCAGATCCAGGCCGCCCGTGAGGTCCGCAAGACGGACGCGCTGCGGATGGACACGTTCACCAGCGGAGCCAGCGGCGAACTCGGCGTCGTCGACCAGGACAACATCCGGCTCAACCGCGCGCCCGCGCGCGTCCAGCAGTGCGGCAGGAAGTCCTGGCAGACCCCCTTCGACCTGGACAAGATCGCCGAGAAGGGCCTGCCCAAGGTCGAGATCGCCTACAGCTACCAGGACGCCGGCGGCGAGGCGGTCAAGGCCTTCGCCGACGCCGGGGCGGACGGGGTGGTGACCGCGGGCACCGGCGCGGGCGGCATCTCCCCGCAGATGTCCGCGGCGCGCAAGGAAGCCGTCAAGAACGGCGTGCTCTTCGCCGCCACGACCCGCACCGGCTCCGGCGCCGTCTACGACACAAACACCGACGGCGTCATCGGCGCCGCGGACCTCACCCCGCAGAAGGCCCGGCTGCTGCTCCTGCTGTCGCTCGCCGCGACGCACGACCAGAACCGGATCCGCGGCTGGTTCGCCACCCTGGGCACCGCCGAGTTCACCTCCCCCAAGAGCTGATTCCGAAGCTGTGAGGGGTGTGGCCGTCCGGCCACACCCCTCACTTCTCGGTGCGTCACTTCTTGGCGCGGCTCGGCTGCACCCGCTTCGGCTCGCCCTTCACCTTCGGATGCTCGGGCGGATACGGCAGATCGCCCAGGCCGTGCTCCCGCTCGTCCCGCTCGGCCAGCTCCAGCGCGGCCTCCAGCCGACAGGGCTGCCCTTCCATGTCGGCGTGCACATCGCCCAGTTCCCGGAACCGCACCGGCATGGTGGCCAGGTCGAAGTCCTCCGGCCGGGCGTCCGGCACCTCCTCCCAGCGCAGCGGCGCCGAGACCGGGGCATCCGCCCGGGGGCGTACGGAATAGGCGCTGGCGATGGTCCGGTCGCGGGCCGTCTGGTTGTAGTCCACGAACACCTTCTCGCCGCGCTCCTCCTTCCACCACGCCGTGGTGATCCGCCGTGGCGCGCGCCGCTCCAGTTCGCGGGCGATGGCGATCGCGGCCCGGCGCACCTGGGTGAACGTCCACACCGGCTCGATGGGCACGAACACATGCAGCCCGCGGCCGCCGGACGTCTTCGGCCACCCCCGCAGCCCCAGCCCCTCCAGCACCGGCCGCAGCTCCCCGGCCGCCCACACCGCGTCCTCGTAACCGGTGCCCGGCTGCGGGTCCAGATCGATCCGCAGCTCGTCGGGGTGGTCGGTGTCCTGACGCCGCACCGGCCACGGGTGGAAGGTCAGACACCCCAGATTCGCCGCCCACACCACGGCCCCGGCCTCGGTGGGGCAGATCTCGTCCGCGTGGCGCCCGCTGGGGAAGGAGATCCGCCCGGTCGGAATCCACTCGGGCAGGTTCTTCGGCGCCCGCTTCTGGAAGAACGACTCGCCCTCTACGCCGTCCGGGTAGCGCTCCAGCATCGTCGGCCGGTCCCGCAGCGCCCGCAGGATGCCGTCGCCCACCGCCAGGTAGTAGCGGGCGACGTCCAGCTTGGTGAAGCCCCGCCGCGGAAAATAGACCTTGCCGGGGTTGGTCAGCCGTACCGTGCGCTCGCCGACCGTGAGCTCCGCCGTCTCTCCCATGACCCCACGCTAGGGCCTGTCGTCAAAGGGGGCGACCGGCCGCGAGCGGCGTCTGGCGCGGTGGATCGCAAGGCGGAGCATCGTCCTCGTACTGGGCGTACTTGGACGATGCGACAACGCAGCGAGGCGCCGTGCCAGGCGTCGGGAGCAGGACGCCCCCTTTGACGACAGGTCCTAGGCCCGCGCGCCCCCGGCCACCTCCCGGCGGGCGCGCGGCCCGCGAGGGACAGACAATCGGGGCATGGACCTTCCGGTCATGCCGCCCGTGGAGCCGATGCTGGCCAAGTCCGCGGCCGCCATCCCGCCGGGCATGCGGTACGAGGCGAAATGGGACGGCTTCCGGGCCATCGTGTTCCGCGACGGGGACGAGGTCGAGCTGGTCAGCCGCTCGGGCAAGCCGCTGACGCGCTACTTTCCGGAGCTGGTCGACGCCCTGCGCGCGAATCTGCCGCCGCGCTGCGTCCTCGACGGCGAGATCGTGATCGCCCGCGGGGGCCGTCTGGACTTCGACGCGCTCCTGGAACGCATCCACCCCGCCGCGTCGCGGGTGCGCCACCTCGCCGAGGTGACCCCGGCGAGCTTCGTCGCCTTCGACCTGCTGGCGCTGGGCGACGAGTCCCTGATGGACACGCCCCTGCGGCAGCGGCGGGACGCGCTGACCGAGGCGCTGAGCGCCGCCGCCGACCCGGTCCACACCGCGCCCTGGACCGATGACATCGAGGTCGCGGAGCGGTGGTTCCAGCAGTTCGAGGGGGCGGGCCTGGACGGCGTCATCGCCAAGCGCCCCGACCTCGGCTACCGGCCGGGGGAGCGGGTCATGGTCAAGGTCAAGCACGAGCGGACCGCGGACTGCGTGGTGGCGGGCATGCGGCCGCACAAGTCCGGCCCGGTCGTCGGCTCGCTGCTGCTGGGCCTGTACGACGCCTCGGGCCGGCTCCAGCACGTCGGCGTGTGCGGCGCCTTCTCCATGCGGCGGCGCCAGGAGCTCATGGCCGAGCTGGAGCCGCTGCGGATGGACTCCTTGGGCGGGCACCCCTGGGCCGACTGGGCCGGCGAGGAGGCGCAGACGCGCGGCCGGATGCCCGGCGCGCCCAGCCGCTGGACCGGCGTCAAGGACCTGTCGTGGGTGCCGCTGCGGCCGGAGCGGGTGTGCGAGGTGGCGTACGACCATATGCAGGGCGACCGCTTCCGCCACACGGCCCGGTTCCGCCGCTGGCGGCCCGACCGCGAGCCGCACGGCTGCACATACAGCCAGCTGGAGGAGCCGGTGCGCTACGACCTCGGCGAGGTGCTGGGCGGCTGACGCACACTCAGCGCCCCTCGGCGCCCCCTCCGTGCCCCCCGAGCGCCCCGGCCGTGCTCCCCCGTGCGACCCGGGGGCGTAACGCGTGTGCCCTCGGGTGCGCTCAGGGCCGCCGGGGGGACCGCCGGGAGCCGCCCGGGCCTCCGGCGGGGGCGGCGGTCATGTCCAGGAACCAGTCGCGGGCCGCCGCGGCCGCCTGGTCCAGCGTCCCGGGCTCCTCGAACAGATGGGTCGCACCGGGCACCACATGCAGGGAGTGCGGCGCCGCGAGCATGGCCGCCGCCTGCTCGTTGAGCCGCAGCACCTCACGGTCCTCGCCGCCCACCACCAGCAGCACCGGGGCGCGGACCCGGGAGAGCGCGCCGCCCGCCAGATCGGGCCGGCCGCCCCGGGACACCACGGCCCGCACCCGCTCCGGCCGCTCCGCCGCGGCCACCAGCGCCGCCGCCGCGCCCGTGCTGGCGCCGAACAGCCCGACCGGCAGCGCGGCGGTCTTCGGGTGCCCGCCGAGCCAGTCCACCGCCGCCACCAGGCGCCGGCCCAGCAGGGGGATGTCGAAGCGGTGCTCGGCGGTGATCGCGTCCACCCGCTCCTCGTCCAGGGTGAGCAGGTCGAACAGCAGCGTCCCCAGGCCCGCCCGCTGAAGCACCTCGGCCACCGCGCGATTGCGCGGGCTGTGCCGGGAGCTGCCGCTGCCGTGGGCGAAGGCCACCATGCCGCCGGACCCCTCGGGCACCACCAGGTCGCCCACGAGCATCGCGCCGTCCGCGGCGATGCGGGCCGTCTCGTCCTCGGGCTCCGGGGCCATCGGCCACCTCCTCCTGCGCGGCTCAGGCATGGGCCAGCAGGCCCTGCCTCAATTCGCTGTACAGCCGGGAGAGCCTGCGGGAGATGTGCATCTGCGAGAAGCCGAGGATCTCGCCGATCTGGCTCTGCGAGAGGCCGACGAAGAACCGCAGATACAGGACGTAACGGTCCTGCTCCGAGAGGTGGGTGATCAGCGCCCGGAGCGCCTCCCGGTTGACGACGCGCTCGATCGCCGCGTCGTCCGCGCCCACCGTCTCGGCGAGCAGCCGCTCCTCGGCACCCTGGACGGCGGCGTTGAGGGAGAGCGGGGTGCACGAGGCGCTGGCCTCCAGGCCCGCTTTCACATCTTCCTTGGGCATGCCGGTGCGGGTGGATATCTCGGTGATGGTGGGGGCGCGGCCGCCGAGTTCCTGTTCCAGCGCGTCGCGCGCCGAGCGGGTGCGGGAGCGGACCTCCTGGATATTGCGGGGGACGTGCAGCGTCCACAGATAGTCGCGGAAGTGCCGCTTGAGTTCGCCGGTGATGACGGGGATCGCATACGAGGGAAATGCGTGACCGAGGTCGGGGTCGTAGCGGTCGACCGCCTTCACCAGGGCGAGCGAGGCGACCTGGGTGAGGTCTTCCATATTCTCGCCCTTATTGCGGAAACGCAGCGCCAGGCGTTTTGCCACGGGCAGCCAGGCGCAGATGATCGCCTCTCGCAGGGCGTCGCGCTCCGGTCCCGGCCGCAATCGGGAAAGGCGAGCGAAGTCACCGTCGGTATCGGGAGTGTCGTCATGGCGCCGGTGGCGAGTCGCGGTTGCTGACATGGTCACTCGTCTCCGTGGTCCGATGTCACATCCAGCCCGCGGCACATGAGGTTCGCTGATGTCCCGCTTGCTCGGCCTCCCCCGGCTGTCGCCGGGAGATACCCCCTTTGTGGTTGATCGAATTCACGGTCGCCACCAGATTCGCACGGTCCCGAATGCCTCGCAATTCGGCCGAATTGACCCCCGTGCCTCCCCCGTGCGGGGGAAGCCGGCCGGGGGAGGCTGGTTCGGCCCCGCCGCGAGGGGTATCCGGGCGGGATGGACGTCACCCTTCGCCTCGCCCAGCAGCCCGAGGCCGACGCACTGCTCGGGCGCAGCCCGCTGGCCGCGCTGACCGGCATGCTGCTCGACCAGCAGGTGCCCATGGAGTGGGCCTTCTCCGGCCCGTACACCATCGCGCGGCGCATGGGCGGTGACGACCTGGACGCGCACGAGATCGCCGCCTGCGACCCGGAGCGGTTCGCGGAGGTGCTGTCGGCCAAGCCCGCGGTGCACCGGTATCCGGGGTCCATGGCCAGGCGGGTGCAGCAGCTGTGCCAGTACCTGGTCGATCAGTACGACGGCGACGCGGCCGCGCTGTGGCGGGACGTCGCCACTGGCGAGGAGCTGCTCGGCCGGCTGAACGCGCTGCCCGGCTTCGGCAGGCAGAAGTCGCAGATCTTCCTGGCGCTGCTCGGCAAGCAGTTCGGCGTGCGGCCGAAGGGCTGGCGCGAGGCGGCGGGCCTCTACGGCGAGGAGGGCTCGTACCGCTCGGTCGCGGACATCACCGGACCCGAGTCGCTGGACAAGGTCCGCGCCTTCAAGCAGCAGGCCAAACAGGCCGCGAAGGCGGCCAAGACCGCCACCCCGAAGCGGCCCAAGCCCTAAGGCCCCGTCCGGCGGATCTTGACGCCTGCGGCGGGCCCACGCGGCGGAGCCGCACATCGACGGGGGCCGGGAAGGGGCGGGGAACAGAACCAAGGTGTGGCTCCGCCGCGTGGCCGCCGGACACCCCCTGGCCGCGGGCCTGCCGGGTCAGTGGTCCGGGGGCTGGAGAAGGGTCCGGGACCGGGTCGGGGCCGGGTGGGTGCGGGACCGGGTCCGGCGCCGGGCCGGGCGGCGGACCGGGCGTGGGGCCCGGGGGTGGCGGGCTCGGCGGCGGGCTGGGTACGGGGTCGGGCGGCGGCCCGGGCGCCGGCCCCGGCTCGGGGCCCGGTCCCTGCCCGCCGGGGCCGGGCGACGGCGGCGCGGGGGCGCGGTCGTCGGGGAAGAGGCGCCGGGGATCGGCCTGCCGTGTCACGGTGACCTCCAGAATTCGTGCGACGGCCACTCATCCATCGCGCCGCGAGTGCCCCGCCCGCCCCCGGCCATGCCTGCCGGAAAATCCATCGTCGGGCGGGGAACGGCATCGCTAGCATCGGCGTGCCATGCGACGCTTCCCTGATCCGGAACCCGGAATCCCAGACCATCGGTCACCCATATCCTATCTGTTATGGCTCGCCCGTGATCTCCGCAATTCAATTCTCCTCGGCATTTTGTGGGGAATTCTCTGCGTGCTGGCCCAGGCGTTCGTACCGGCCGCGATCGGGGCCGCCATCGACGACGGGATCGTCGACCGGGACCGCCGGGCGCTGCTGCTGTGGGGCGGCGCCGTGCTGCTGCTCGGCGTGGTCCAGGCCGTCACGGGGATCCTGCGGGACCGCGCCACCCTCACCACCCGGCTCGGCGCCTCGTACCGCACCATGCAGCTCATCACCCGACAGACCGCCGGGCTCGGCGCCACCCTGCCCAAGCGCATGGCCAAGGGGGAGATCGTCAACGCCGGAGTGGCGGACATCGACCGGATCGGCGAGGCGCTGGCCGGCACCGCCCGCGGCAGCGGCGCGGTCGTGGCCATCGCCGCCATCGCCGCGATCATGCTGGACGCCTCCTGGCGGCTCGGCGCCGTGGTGCTGGCCGGTGTGCCGCTCATGGTCTGGGCGGTCGCGCTGCTGATCCGCCCGCTGCACCGGCGCCAGGAGCGGCTGCGCGAGCACCAGGCCGAACTGACCGGCCGGGCCGTCGACATCGTCAGCGGACTGCGCGTGCTGCGCGGCATCGGCGGCGAGGCGGTCTTCGCCGGGCGCTATCGCGCCGACTCCCAGCGGCTGCGCGGCGCGGGGGTGGCGCTGGCCCGGGTCGACGCCCTGTTCGGCGCCGTCAAGGTGCTGCTCCCGTCCTTGCTGACCTGCGCCGTGGTCTGGCTGGGGGCCCGTTCCGTGGAGTCCGGCCGGATCGGCGCCGGGCAGTTCGTCGCGTTCTACGGCTACGCCGTCTACCTGGTCGACCCGCTGCGCCGGCTCACCGACGCCGTCGGGCAGATCACCCGGGGCCATGTCGCCGCCCGCGGCGTCACCCGCTTTCTCGCGCTCGCGCCCGAACTCGCCTCCGGCACCGATCGGCCCCGGTCTCGCACCGGCCCCCTGGCCGACCCCGACTCGGGGCTGACCGTGGCACCGGGCCGGTTCACGGCTGTGGCCTGCGCCTCCCCGGCCGACGCCGCCACCCTCGCCGACCGGCTCGGCCGCTACACCGACTCCGCCGTCACCTGGCAGGACACTCCGCTCGCCGATCTGCCCCTCGCGGAGGTGCGGCGGCGCATCCTCGTCGCCACCAACGACGATGTGCTCTTCGCCGGCCCGCTGAGTGCCGAACTGGACCCCGCCGGGCCCCGTCCGGGCTCCCGCGAACTGCTGGAGAGGGCGCTGGACACCGCCTCGGCGCGCGACATCGTCGAGGCCCTGCCGGACGGGCCGGACACCGTGATCGCCGCGTCCGGACGCGACCTCTCCGGCGGCCAGCAGCAGCGGCTGCGCCTGGTACGGGCGCTCATGGCCGACCCGGAGGTGCTGGTCCTGGTCGAGCCCACCAGCGCGGTCGACGCCCACACCGAGGCCCGCGTCGCCCGCGGGCTCGGCGCCCATCGCGCGGGCCGCACCACCGTCGTGTTCACCACCAGCCCGATCCTGCTCGACCGGGCGGATCACGTCGTCTACGTGGAGAACGCCAAGGCCGTCGCCCACGGCACGCACGGCGAACTGCTCGGCGACCCCCGCTACCGGGCCGTGGTCGCCCGCGAGGAGGAAACGATATGAGCGCGCCAGGACCGAGCGCGAGTGGGGTGGCATGAGCGCCGCGCTGCCCGTCGCCTCCGCGAAGGAGGTCCGCGCCCATGCCCGGCGGCTGGCCCGGCGTCACCCGCGTGAGCTGGCCGCCACCTTGGCGCTGCACGGCCTGGCCGCCGTCTGCGGCCTGGTCGGCCCCTGGCTGCTCGGCGGCCTGGTCGAGGACGCCGCGCACGGCACCGCCGACATTCCCCGCACCGCGCTGCTGATCTGCGCGTTCATCGTCGCCCAGGCGGCGCTGACCCACGCCGCCGGGTATGCCTCGGCCAGGCTGGGCGAGAAGGTCCTGGCCGGGCTGCGCGAGCGGTTCGTCGACGATGTGCTGACGCTGCCGCTCGCCACCGTCGAGCGGGCGGGCTCGGGCGATCTGGTCACCCGGACCACGCGCGATGTGGACGTGCTCGCGCGCGTGGTGCGCGGCGCCGTCCCGGCCGCGCTCACCGCGCTGGTCACGATCCTCGTCACCCTCGGGGCGATGGTCGTGGTCGGCCCGCTGCTCGCGTTCCCCTGCCTGATCGCCGTCCCCGTCCTGTGGGTCGCCTCCCGCTGGTTCTTCAGCCGCTCCCGCGACGCGTTCCTGGCCCAGAACGCCTCCTACTCACAGCTCACCGAGGGCCTCACCGAGACCGTCGAGGGGGCCCGTACGGTCGAGGCGCTGCGCGTCGCCGAGCGCCGCACCGCCCGCACGGACCAGGACATCGCCGGGTCCTACGCCGCCGAGCGCCGCACGCTGCGGCTGCTCACCGTCTATCTGCCGATCAGCGACACCGCGTATGTCCTGCCGGTGGCCGCCACCCTGGTCGTCGGCGGGCTGTTCGCCGTCGAGGGCCTGGTCTCGCTGGCGTCGGTCACCGCGGCCACGCTCTACGTCCAGCAGCTGCTCGGACCGGTCGACATGCTGCTGTACTCGCTGGGCGATCTCCAGACCGGCGCCGCCTCGCTGGCCCGGCTGCTGGGGGTCGGCCGCGGGTCCGGCGGGAGCGGGCCGGACCCCGCGGCCCGCCCCGATCTCAAGCGCTCGCGAGATCTCGAGGTGCGCGCGGTGAGTTACGCCTACCGGGACGGCCGGGACGTGCTGCGCGACATCGACCTCAGGATCGAGCGCGGGGAGCGGCTGGCCGTCGTCGGCCCGTCGGGCGCGGGCAAGTCCACCCTCGGCCGGCTGCTCGCCGGGATCCACCGGCCGCGCACCGGCGCGGTCACCGTCGGGGGAGTGCCGCTGAGCGACCTCTCACCGGCCGAACTGCGCGGTGAGGTCGCCCTGGTCACCCAGGAGACCTATGTCTTCCGCGGCACGGTGCGCGACAACCTGCTCTTCGCCCGGCCCGACGCGGACGACGCCGAGCTGGAGCGGGCGCTGCGGGCGGTCGGCGCCTGGGAGTGGGCCGCGCGCACGGGGCTCGACGCCCGGGTGGGGGCGGGCGGCGCGGCGCTGCCGCCCGACCGGGCGCAGCAACTCTCCCTGGCCCGGCTGATCCTGGCCGATCCGCACACCCTGGTCCTGGACGAGGCCACCTCGCTGCTCGATCCGCGCGCCGCCCGGGACACGGAGCGGTCGCTCGCGGCCGTCCTCGAAGGGCGCACCGTCGTCGCGATCGCCCACCGGCTGCACACCGCGCACGACGCCGACCGGGTGGCGGTGATGGAGGACGGGCGGATCACCGAACTCGGGCCGCACGAGGAGCTGGTGCGGCGCGGCGGCGCGTACGCCGCGCTCTGGGCCTCCTGGCACGGCCGCACCTGACCCCGCGACCCGCCGCGAGGACGTACCCCGGCGCGCGCGCCCGGTGGGGCCGCGCGCGCCGAGCGCTTTACGCCGCCGTGTCGACGAGCACGACCTCGATGCCCGCCGCCCGCAGCGCCCGCACCTCGTCCTCGTCGGCCGCGCCGTCCGTCACCAGCGTCCATCCGGGCGGCAGTTGGACCCAGGTGTGGAAGGGGCGGCGGCCTATCTTCGACGAGTGGGCCAGCACATAGACGGCGTCGGCCCGGCGGGCCATCAGCTCCTTGAGGCGGGTCTGGCGCAGATCGGCCTCGCACAGGCCGTGGCGGGCCGTCACCCCGTCGGCGCCCAGGAAAACCCGGTCGAAGGTCATCCGCTCCAGCGCGGCCTCGGTGAGCGGTCCGACGAAGCTCTGGCTCAGCGGGCGGAGCGTGCCGCCGAGGCACTCCACCCGCACGCCGTCCACGTCGGAGAGCTCCTGGAGCGCGGTGAGCCCGGTCGTCGCCACCGTCAGATCCCCGGCCGTGCGCAGCTCATGGGCCAGGGCGCCGACGGTGGAGCCCGCGTCGAGCAGGACCGTCTCGCCCGTACGGATCTGCCCCGCGGCCCACCGGGCGATGGCCTGCTTGGCCTCGAAGGCCTCGCCGGTGCGCTGGCGCAGCGATGCCTCGGGGTGTGCCACCAGGGCCATGGCGCCGCCGTAGGTGCGCGCCAGCCGGCCGGCGGCGGTCAGCTGGGCGAGGTCGCGGCGGATGGTGGAGGCGGTGACCCCGAAGGCGCGGGACAGCTCCTCCACGCTCGCCAACCCCGTGGTGGTGGCGAGGTGGACGATCTGGTCGCGGCGGCCCCGCGCTCCCTGGGCAGGCATCGTCACTCGTGGCTCGTCTCTTCTGGTGTTCGGGTCACCGGGCGGGGACCGAGGACATCTCGGCCGCCTGCCGCAGGGCCTCGATCATGCTACCGGCGTCCGCCTTGCCGGTACCGGCGATGTCGAAGGCGGTGCCGTGGTCGACGGAGGTGCGGATGACGGGCAGTCCGACGGTCAGGTTGACCCCGGCCTCCAGGCCGAGCACCTTGACCGGGCCGTGGCCCTGGTCGTGGTACATCGCCACGATCAGGTCGTAGTCGCCCCGGCCGGCCAGGAAGAAGGCGGTGTCGGCGGGGAGCGGGCCACGGGCGTCGATGCCGTCCGCGCGCACCACCTCCAGCGCGGGGACGATCTTCTCCTCCTCCTCGCCGTAGCCGAACAGCCCGTTCTCGCCGGCGTGCGGGTTGATGCCGCACACCCCGATCACCGGGTTCGGGTTCCCGGCGCGGACCATCGCCTCGTGGCCGCGGCGCACGGTGCGCTCGACGAGGCCGGGCTCGATCCGGTTGACCGCGTCGATCAGGCCTATGTGCGTGGTGACGTGGATGACCTTCACGGTCGGGGTGGCCAGCATCATCGACACCTCCTCGACGCCGGTGAGATGGGCGAGGAGTTCGGTGTGTCCGGGGAAGATGTGGCCGCCCGCGTGCAGGGCCTCCTTGTTCAGGGGGGCGGTGCAGATGCCCTGGACCGCGCCGCTCATGGCGAGTTCGGCGGCCGCCCGTACGTACTGGTAGGCGGCGTCCCCGGCCACCGGGGACAGTTGGCCCCAGGGCAGGTCGGCGGGGAGCAGGTCCAGGTCGATCACATTGATCCGCCCCGGGGTGAACTCGGCCTCCTGGGGCGTGTCGACGGGGACGATCCGGCAGTCGACGCCCCGCAGCCGGGCGGCCTGGCGCAGCCGCTCCGCGTCCCCGATGACCACCGGGCGGCAGCGCCCCAGCGTGTCCTGGTCGAGCAGGGCCGGGACGACCACCTCCGGTCCGATGCCCGCGCCGTCGCCCATGGTGACCGCGATGAGGGGCAGCGGGACATCGGCGGGGGAGGCGGGGTTGGGGGATGCGTTCATGGACGGACCTTCCGTTGAGTCGGGTGGGGGCGCAGCGCCTGGACGATCTGCCGCAGTGAGTCGGCGTCGCCGAAGCTGCCCGGGCGGGTCACGACGGATCGCCCGTCGGGGGTACGGAGATGTACGGCGCCGTGGTGCACCTGGCCGACGGGGTGGAGCTCGGTGACGCCGAGCGCGTCCAGCACCCGCCGGGCGGTCTCCCCGCCGGTGAGGACGAGGTCGACGGACCCGTCATGGCGGGCGACGGCGGCGGCGACGGCGCGGGCGAGGCCGTGCACCAGCCGCCGGGGTGAGAACGGGGCCCGCGTGGGGGCGGGGGTGAGGACGGTGACCCCGTCGGCGCTGAGCGGGGGCGGCGCGATCGGCGCGGCCGGGCCGTCCGCGCACAGGGCCTCGACGGGCAGCCGCAGGACGGCGGCGCCGTCGGCGGCCAGCCGCCGGATCTGTTCGGCGGCCGAGGGTTCGGCGGTGCCGACCACGACCAGCAGCGGGCGCGGGTCCTCCAGCGCAGCCGGGGTCGGCGGCACGTCGTCCTGGGGCGGCTCGCCGTCCTGGGGCGACGTGCCGCCCGCCAGGTGGCGGCCGAGGGCGGCGGCCAGGCCGCCGGAGCCGACCAGGCGGGTGCCCGGCCCGTCGGCCAGCGCGGCCTCGACGATCGCGTCCAGGTCGGCGTCGGTCTCGGCGTCGCAGACGGCCACCCGCCCCTCGGCGAGGGCGGTCCGCAGCGCGGTCAGCAGGGTGCGCCGGGAGTCCCGTACGGCCGACAGCGGCACCAGCGCGGTGCGGGCCGGGCCGAGCGCGGCGGCCACGGAGGGCGGCGGGGGCACCGGCTCGGCGCGCCAGGCGTCGCTGTGGTGCAGCGGGGTGGTGCCCAGGTGGACGACGCCCGCGCGCACCGCGCGCCCGGCGGCGGGCAGCGCGGGGGCGACGACCACGCCCGCCCCGCCCGCGGCGAGGGCGGCCACCTCGGCGGCGACATTCCCCCGCAGCAGCGAGTCGATCTTCTTCAGGACCAGGGGGTCGCCCGGGGGCGGCAGGGCCAGCGCGGCGCGGACCGCCTCGGCCGCCTCGGCGGCGGGCAGATGGCGCGAGTCGAGGTCGAGCACGGTGGCCTCGCCCGGGTGGCGCGGGGCGGCGGAGTCCCCAACAAGCACCACCCGACTGCGCGTTGTGCGCGATTCAAGCCCGGCGGCCGTCTCGGCCGCGCCGGACAGGTCGTCCGCGACGGCGAGCAGCCGGCGACTGGGCGTCGGTGACACCGGTACCTCCTCGAACGACCATGAACAGCAATGACCATGAACAGCACGGAATGGCATGGCAGCGGCAGATGGCGGCGCACGCCGCCCCGGCGGTCTCGATGATGACACACCCTGCGCGAAGTGTGCGAGGGGTATTGCGTGAAACGCGCATCCATGTCACGGTGACCGCCGCGACACTGTGACCCGTCCGGCGGCGATCCGGACGGATCGAGCGAGCCGGTCGCTCGCCTGAAATGCCGAGAGGTCAACGATGACCCGTAACCCATCCGGTTTCCCAACCGGTCTGACCGCCGCCAGCCGGCGGACCGTGCTGCGTCTGGGCGCGGGTGCCACCGCAGGCCTCGCGCTCGGTCCCCTGGCCGGGTGCGCCGGTCCCACCGGGGCCCCCGGCCCCGGCACCGTCATCCTGGGGCTGAACCGCTCCCTGGTCAGCCTCGACAACAAGCTCAACCAGTTCGACGCGGCGGTCACGGTGCAGCGCGCCGTCCGCCAGGCGCTCACCCGGATCGGGCGGGGCATGAAGACCGAGCTGGTCCTCGCCGATCGCTTCGAGATGACCGAGCCCACCCGCTGGACGGTGCGGCTGCGGTCCGGCGTGCGCTACTCCGACGGCACCCCGGTCACGGTCAAGGACGTGGCCACCGCCCTGAAGATGTACGCGGGCGTCAACGGTTCCTTCCTGATCGGCCTGTTCCCCGAGCTGCCCGTCGTCGAGCCGGTGAACGAGCGCACGTTCTATCTGCGCACCAAACATCCGGTGCCGATCCTCGACCAGCTGATGGCCAACATCCTGATCAGCCCGGCCGCCAAGAACCGCCCCGAGGAGCTGTCCGGCGGGGTGGGCTCCGGCCCGTACATCGTCACCTCGGCGAACTCCGGCACCGGCGAGTACTCCCTGGCCGCCAACCGCAACTACTGGGGACCGCGCCCCCGCACCGAGAAGGTGCGGGTCCGCTTCGTCCCGGAGGAGTCCAGCCGCGTGGTCGCCCTGCGCAGCGGCGAGCTGGACGTGATCGACACCATCACGCCCGACTCCGCCGAGCAGCTGCGCGGCCTGCCCGGCGTGCGCCTGGAGCGCACCTCGGGCACCCGGGTCAACCAGCTGTTCTTCAACTTCCGCAAGCCCAAGGGACACCCGCTGGCCGACCCCCGGGTGCGCGAGGCGCTCAGCTACGCCATCGACGGCGAGTCCCTGGTGCGCGATGTGCTCACCGGCTCCGCCCAGCAGGCCGAGGGCGTGGTCCCGCTCGCCCTCAGGGGCGCGGTGCGCACCGGGTCCTATGTCTACGACCCCGGCAAGGCCCGCAAACGGCTGACCGCGCTGGGCGCCGGTGACCTCAAGGTGAAGATCATCTGGGAGTCGGGCGAGTTCCCCGCCGACACCTCCGTGATGGAGGCCGTGCTGGAGATGCTGCGCGCCGTCGGCGTCCGCGCCTCCCTCCAGCAGTTCCAGCCGGGCGGCGACATCCTCCAGTGGCGGCAGGGCCGCCGCGGCGACTGGGACGTCCTCGGCAACGGCTACTCCGTCCCCACCGGCTACGCCAGCACCAGCCTCCAGGGAATGTACGGAGGCACCCCCGAAAAAGAGAAGACCCGGGACACCTACCAGGGCTATGTCTTCCCCGAGATCGCGGCCCGCCTGGCCGACGCCTCCCGCGAGAGCGACGAGGACGTCCGCAACAAGAAGCTCGCCGCCGTCCAGAAGGCGATCTGGGACACCCGGCCCTGCCTGTGGGCCTTCATCCCCAATGTGGTGCTGGCCCGCCGGACCCGCGTCCAGGACGTGCGGCTCCTCCAGGTCAACTCCTACGACCTCGCCGCCGTGCGCCTGGAGGGCTGAGCCGTGATCCGCTATCTCCTGCGCCGCCTCGGCCAGAGCGTCCTGACCATCTTCCTGACCGTCTCCACCGTCTTCGTGCTGGTGCGCATGGCGCCCGGCGACCCCGCCACGGCCCTGGCCGGGCCCAACCCGACCAGCGAGGACCTGGCGCGGATCCGCGAACAGTTCGGCCTGAACGACAGCCTGCTCACCCAGTACGGGGTGTTCCTGCGCGATCTGTTCACCGGCGACCTCGGCACCAGCTACTCCTTCCACGCCCCCGCCTTCGACGTGGTGCTCGACCGGGTGCCGTACACCATGACCCTGTCCATCGCCGCCATCGCGCTCACCACAGTTGTCGCCGTACCGCTCGGCGTATGGATGGCCCGCCGCGCCGACACCAAGCGCGAGCTGGGCGCCAACGTCCTCACCATCGCCGGACAGTCCATGCCGGACTTCTGGATCGGCGTGATGCTGCTGACCGTCTTCGCGGTGCTGGTGCCGGTACTCCCCGCCTCCGGGTTCACCACCTGGGGCGGACTGATCCTGCCGACCGTCACCGTGGCCATCCTCCAGATGGCGCTCATCTCCCGGCTGGTCCGCCGCGAGATGGTGGCGGCCCTGACCTCCCCGTATGTCACCGTCGCCCGCTCCCGCGGCGTCTCGGAGCGCGCTCTGACCTGGCGTTACGCCCTCGGCAACTCCGCCATCCCGGTGCTGACCGCGCTCGGCACCCGGTTCGCCGCGATGCTCAACGGCGTCGTGGTGGTCGAGGTGGTCTTCGGCTGGCCCGGCGTCGGCTCCCTGGTCGTCCGCGCCCTGGAGACCCGCGACTACCCCCTCATCCAGGCCACCGTCCTGGTCACCGCCGCCCTGGCGGTCCTCGTCCAACTCCTCATCGACCTGGCCTACCCGCTGCTCGACCCGCGGGTACGCCTGGGAAAGGCGGCCTGAGACATGAAAGGCGCCCTCGAACCCCCGGCCCCGGCCGAGACGGCCGCAGCGGCCCGCCCGAGCGCGGTCACCGCGAAGGACGTGGCCCGCGCCACCGCCACCCGGCGCCACCGCAGCGCGAGCCTGAAACTTATGGCCGGCGCCGTGTGCACCCTGCTGGTGGTGGTCCCCGTGGCCCTCGCCCAGCTGCTGCCGCTGGCCGGAGCCGACGACCAGGACCTCTCCGCGCGGCGGCTGCCGCCGCTGACCGACGGCCATCTCTTCGGCACCGACCAGCTCGGCCGCGATGTGCTCTCCCGCGTGCTGCACGGCGGCCAGGTGTCGCTGTCCATCGGTGTGCTGGCGGTCGTCGTCTCCGGACTCATCGGCATCGTCGCCGGCGCGGCCGCCGGATACTTCGGCCGCTGGATCGACACGGTCGTCTCCCGGCTGCTGGAGGCGCAGATGTCGCTCCCGCTGCTGATGATGCTGCTGCTGGTCGTCGCCCTCTTCGGCCCCTCCGTCACCGTCATCACCTGCGTGATCGCGATCGCCCAGTGGCCCGAGGTGGCCCGGATCACCCGGTCACTGGTGCTGGTCGAGCGGGAGAAGCCGTACGTGGCTGCCGCCCGGGTACTCGGACTGCGCCAGGCCGCCATCCTGGCCCGCCACATCATCCCCAACATCGTCCGCCAGGCGTCCCTGGTCGTCCTCCTGCTGCTCGCCCAGGCGGTGCTGCTGGAGAGCGCGCTCAGCTACCTCGGCGCCGGGCCCCAGCGGCCGTTCGCCACCTGGGGGCGGATCATCTCCGACGGCCAGGACTACATCACCACCTCGTGGTGGCTGGTGACCCTGCCCGGCCTCGTCATCGTGCTCCTGGTGGTCGGGGTCAACCTGCTGGGCGACGGTCTGCGCGACCGCACCCGCCGACGCGCCACGGAGGCCTCCTCATGAGCGAGACCAGCGAGAAGGCTCCGCTGCTGGAGGTCGAGGATCTCCAGATCGAGCTGATCACCGACCGCGGCGTGGTCCGCGCCGTCGACGGCGTCGGCTTCACCATCGCCCCGGGCGAGACGGTCACGCTCATCGGCGAGTCCGGCTCCGGCAAGTCGACCACCGCCATGGGCCTGCTGCGCCTGCTGCCCGAGGGGCTGGCCGTGCTGTCCGGCACCGCCCGCGTGCTCGGCTGCGACATCATCGCCGACCCCAAGGCGATCCGGCGGATCCGCGGCCGGGGCGTGTCCCTCATCCCGCAGGACCCGATGACCGCGCTCAGCCCGGTGCACACCATCGGCCACCAGCTGGGCGAGGCGCTGCGGCTGCGCCACCCCGAACTGTCCAAGGCCGAGGCGCGCACCCGCGGCGTCGAACTCCTCGGCCGGGTGCGGATCCCGCACCCCGAGACCCGCTGGGGCGCCTACCCGCACCAGTTCTCCGGCGGCATGCTCCAGCGCGTCCTCATCGCCATCGCCCTGGCCGCCGAGCCCGAACTGCTGGTCGCCGACGAGCCGACCTCGGCCCTGGACGTCACCGTCCAGGCCGGCGTCCTGGACCTGATGATGGAGTTGCAGGAGCGCACCGGCATCGGCATCCTGATGATCACCCACGACCTGGGTGTGGCCCGGCTGGTGTCCGACCGCATCCACGTCATGCGCGACGGCCGCTTCGTCGAGTCCGGCCCCGTCGAGCGGATCGTCGACCACCCCGCCGAGCCGTACACCCGCGGCCTGCTCGCCGCCGTCCCCACCCTGGGCCCCTGGGACGAGGGCGTCCCCCAGGCGCCCGCCGCCGCACACCGGGAGGCGCTGTGACCACACCCCTGCTGGCCGTCGAGAACCTCGTCGTCGAATACCCCGTCCACGGCGGGAAGTTCCGCGCCGTGGACGGCGTCGGCTTCACCGTCGAGCGCGGCGGGTCGCTCGCCATCGTCGGCGAGTCCGGCTGCGGCAAGTCCACCATCGCCCGCTCCCTCGTCCGGCTGCTGCGCCCCACCGAGGGCCGCATCCTGCTCGACGGCACCGACATCGCCACCCTGCCGGAGCGGCGGCTGCGCCCGCTGCGCCGCCGGGTGCAGATGGTCTTCCAGGACCCGTACGGCTCCCTGGACCCGCATCAGAGCGCCGAGGAGATCGTGGCCGAGCCGCTGCGGCTGGCCGGTGTCGCCTCCAAGGCCGAGCGCGCCCGCCGGGCGGCGGAGCTGATCGACCAGGTCGGGCTGCCCTCCAGCGCCCTCCACCGGCGCCCCGGCGAGTTCTCCGGCGGGCAGCGGCAGCGCATCGGCATCGCCCGCGCCCTGGCCAGCGACCCCGAGCTGCTGGTCTGCGACGAGGCCACCTCCGCGCTGGACGTCTCCGTCCAGGCGCAGGTGCTCCGGCTGCTGCGCGATCTCCAGGCCGAGCGGCAGCTGGCCTACATCGTGATCTCCCACAACCTCGGAGTGGTCCGCGAGATCAGCTCCGAGGTCATGGTGATGCGCGGTGGACGGGTGGTGGAGTCCGGCTCCACGGAGACGGTCCTCGCCGCCCCCGCCGAGCCGTACACCAGGGCGCTGCGCCGCGCCGCCCTCGACCCGACGACGATGCGGGGGCGCAAGCCGCGCGCCCTGGTCTCCGCGATCGTCGCGGCGGCCGCCGCGTCACCGGCCCCGGCGATGTCCACGGACCCCGCCACCCCGTCCTGACCCACCACCCCACCACCCCACCGGCCCCGGCGCGCCCCGCGCGCCGGGGCGCGCCGGCCGAAGGAGCCACCCCCCGATGACCGACCCCGACACCACCCCCCGGACCTCGCCCGGCGCGGTGGAGCTGCCCGGCGTACCGGTGCCGCTCTCGCGCCTGGTGCTGGGCACCATGACCTTCGGTGACACGGTGGACCGCGCCGGTGCCGCCGCGATGCTGGACGCGGCGCTGGACGCCGGGGTGACCGGTGTGGACACCGCCAACGCATACGCGGGCGGGGTCACCGAGACGATCCTGGCCGAGCTGCTGCCCGGCCGCCGGGACCGGATCGTGCTGGCCACCAAGGCCGGAATGCCGCACCCCGACCACGGCGACCACTCCCCGCTGTCCGCGCGCGGGCTGCGGGCGGCCCTCGAAGGCAGCCTCCGGCGCCTGGACACCGACCACGTCGACCTCTTCTATCTGCACCAGCCCGACCGGTCGGCCCCGCTCGAGGAGACGCTGGGCACCGTCGCCGAGTTCGTCGCCGAGGGCAAGGTCCTGGCGCTGGGCGTGTCCAACTACGCGGCCTGGCAGATCGCCGAGGTCGGCCACGCCGCGGAGCGGGTGGGCGCGCCGCGCCCGGTGGTCGCCCAGCAGCTGTACAACCTGCTGGCCCGGCGGGTCGAGGAGGAGTACCTGGAGTACGCGGCCACCAGCGGCGTGCGCACCATGGTCTACAACCCGCTCGGCGGCGGGCTGCTGACGGGTCGTCACACATTCGAGGAGACACCCGGGTCGGGGCGGTTCGGCGACTCCCGGCTGGCCGAGATGTACCGGCAGCGGTACTGGGACCCCCGGCTCTTCGAGGCCGTGCGGGACCTGGCCCGGATCGCCGAGGGCGCGGGCCTCGGACTCGTCGAGCTGTCGCTGCGATGGCTGCTCGGCCGGGACGGGGTGGACGCGCTGCTGCTCGGCGGCTCGCGCGTCGAGCATCTGCTGGCCAATGTGGCGGCCGCGCAGGCGGGTCCGCTGCCGGCCGACGTGGTCGCGGCCTGCGACGAGGTCGGGGCCCGGCTGCGGGGGCCGATGCCGGCGTACAACCGCTGACGTCCCGCTCCAGCATCACTGTGATCTGACACCCACCCCGCACCATCGAAGGAGCCCGCGGCATGACCGCCGACCACGACACCACCCCAGTGCAGTCCGACGAGGCGCTGCGGACCGACGGGCGGGTGCGCGAGCGCCCGGACGACCCGGCGCGCGCCGAGGCGTTCCTGCCCGCGCCCGCCGTGCAGAACCACGCCGCCAACCTGGCCGTCCTGCCGGGGGGCGACCTGGGGTGCGTGTGGTTCGGCGGTACGCAGGAGGGTGTCGCCGACATCTGTGTGTGGTTCTCCCGGCTCGCCCCGCGCTCGGACACCTGGACCGACCCGGTGCAACTCTCCGACGACCCGACGCGCTCGGAGCAGAACCCCGTGCTCTTCTCCGCGCCGACCGGCGAGCTGTGGCTGCTGCACACCGCCCAGCAGGCGGGCAATCAGGACACCGCCGAGGTGCGGCTGCGGACCTCGGCGGACGGGGGCGCCACCTGGGGGCCGACGCGCACGCTGTTCCCGGCCACCGCGACCGGCGGTGTCTTCGTACGTCAGCCTCCTGTGGTCCTGGAGGACGGGCGGTGGCTGCTGCCGGTGTTCCACTGCGTGGCCACCCCGGGTGTCCCGTGGGTCGGCGACCACGACACCAGCGCGGTGATGATCAGCGATGACCAGGGGCGGACCTGGCGGGAGCGGCCGGTGCCCGGGTCCACCGGCTGTGTGCACATGAACATCCACCCGCTGCCCGACGGCTCCCTGCTCGCGCTGTTCCGCAGCCGGTGGGCGGACGCGGTGTACCGCTCGGACTCTCGCGACGGGGGCGAGACCTGGAGCGAGCCGGTGCCGACGGAGCTGCCGAACAACAACTCCTCCGTCCAGTACGTCCCGCTCGCCGACGGGCGGCTCGCGCTGGTCTACAACCACAGCAGCGCCGCGGACGCCACCGCGCGCCGGGTCTCGCTCTACGACGAGATCGACGAGGACGGCCAGGCGGGTGAGTCCCCGGCCGCCACCGCCGCCACCGCCCCGGCCGAGGTGGCCGACGGCGGCAGGACCGCGTTCTGGGGCGCGCCACGGGCCCCGATGACCCTGGCCCTCTCGTCCGACGGCGGCCTGACCTGGCCGCACCGCAGGGATCTCGACACCGGCGACGGACACTGCCTGACCAACAACTCGCGCGACCGGCTCAACCGCGAGCTGTCCTACCCGTCCGTGACGCAGACGCCGGACGGCGCGCTGCACATCGCGTACACCTACCACCGCCGGGCCATCAAGTACGTGCGGGTGGCGCCGGATTGGGCGGCCGATGTCTGAGCCCCGCCACGCGGTGGTCACCGGCGCCAGCTCCGGCATCGGCGCCGCCATCGCCGCCCGGCTGCTGGACGAGGGGTGGCGGATCACCGGGATCAGCCGTACGGAGCCGGTGTCCGCCGAGCGGATGCGCTGGATCCCGGTCGATCTGGCGCGGCCGGAGGCGCTGCGGGACGCGCTCGCCCCGGTGGCCGGGGTGGGCGCGATCGTGCACGCGGCGGGTGTTCAGCGCTCCGCCCGGCTGGGCGGGTTGTCGGCGGCCGACGGCGATCTGATGTGGCGGGTCCATGTGCAGGCGGCCGAGGTCCTGGTCGACACCCTGGCGGACCGGATCGCGGACGGGGGCCGGGTGGTGCTCGTGGGCAGCCGCACCATGACCGGTGTCCCGGGCAAGAGCCAGTACGCGGCCACCAAGGCGGCGCTGGCGGCCATGGCCCGGTCCTGGGCCGCGGAGCTGGCGCCGCGCGCGGTCACCGTGAACGTCGTGGCGCCCGGCCCCACGGACACCCCGATGCTGCGGGACCCCGGCCGCAGCGCGACCCCTCCGGTCGTGCCGCCGCTGGGCAGGCTCGTACGCCCCGAGGAGGTGGCCGGGCTGACGTCGTTTCTGCTCGGGCCGGAGGGGGGTTCGACCACCGGCCAGACGCTGGTGATGTGCGGGGGCGCGTCGCTGTAATCCCCCCGGAGGGAGGGAGGGAGAGGGGGGACGGAGCCCTCTCCCGCGGGCGGGTTTAGTCATGACCCTGTCACGAAACCTCTCCCTGTCGTTCACCTTTGGGAGATCCGCTCTCTGACACGCTTTCGGCGATCGAACGTGAATCGGGGAGAGGACCGCCTGTGCACATGACCCGTGTGACCCGCTGGAAATCCCTGGCCCTGCTGGTCTGCGCGGTGGCCGTGACCGCCACCGCGCAGGCCCCCGCCACCGCCGGCTCCGCGCCCACGAGCCCCGCGCTCGCCGGTGGATACGACGACACGTACTACAAGGACGCCATCGGCAAGACCGGTGAGCCGCTCAAGGACGCGCTGCACAGCGTCATCAGTACCAACTCGAAGATCTCGTACAGCCAGGTCTGGGAGGCCCTCAAGAACACCGACGAGGACCCGCGCAACTCCGCCAACGTCATCCTGCTCTACTCCGGCCGGTCGCAGAGCAAGAGTTCCAACGGCGGCAACGCCAACGACTGGAACCGGGAACACGTCTGGGCCAAGTCGCACGGCGACTTCGGCACCGCGACCGGTCCGGGCACCGATCTGCACCATCTGCGCCCCGAGGACGTGTCGGTCAACAGCACCCGTGGCAACAAGGACTTCGACGAGGGCGGCTCCGCGGTGTCCGAGGCGCCCGGCAGCTACACCGACGCCGACTCCTTCGAGCCCCGCGACGCCGTCAAGGGCGATGTGGCCCGCATGATCTTCTATATGGCGGTGCGTTACGAGGGCGGCGACGGCTTCGCCGACCTCGAGGTCAACGACAAGGCGGGCAACGGCAGCCAGCCGTATCTGGGGCGGCTGTCCGTCCTGCGCAAGTGGAACGCCGAGGACCCGCCGGACGCCTTCGAACAGCGTCGCAACCAGGTGATATACGACGACTACCAGCACAACCGGAACCCGTTCGTCGACCACCCCGAGTGGGTCGACGAGATCTGGTAGCCACGCGCCCGTCAGGCCCGCCCACGGCCCTGCCCGCGGCCCCGCGCTCAGCCCTGCCGGGCCACCGGGAGCAGCTCCATCGGGGCGGGGCGGGCCTGGAGCGAGGGCAGCAGCAGCGCCCAGAGATCGGACAGATGGTCCTCGATGGACCGGCGCCGGTCCAGGGCCTCGGAGACGGTGTGCACGCCGAAGAAGGCGCACACCACCGTCCGGGCGGCGCGCTCGGGGTCGATGTGCGGGGCGAGCTCGCCCTCGGCGCGCGACCGCTCCAGCATCGCGGTCACGGCGTCGATCCAGCCGACGAAGGGCGGCGGGAGCGGCGCCGCGATCAGCGTGCGCTCCGTCCACAGCCGCGCCCCCGCCCGGACGACGATGTCGTCGCGGAAGGCGCGGGCCACCGCGAAGCTCAGCCCCACCAACTGCTCCAGGGCGGGGGTGCCGGTGGCGGGCTCGGTGTGCCGCTCGATCAGCGGCGGCCAGGTGGCGAAGTGTCCCTCGACCACGGCGAGCGCGAGTTTCTCCTTGCTCGCGTAGTGGAAGTAGATGGCGCCGCTGGTATGGCCGGACCGGGTGGCGATATCGCTGATGCTGGTGCCGGCGTAGCCCCGTTCGTCGAAGAGGGAAGCCGCCGCTTCCAGGAGGGATCGGCGTGTCTGCTCGGCCCGCTCTTGCACGTGGTGTCCGTCCTCGATCCGTCGCGTGCGATGCGTTGTCGGGGTGAACTTAGCGGACTTCTCGCATGTCATGGAGGTGAAGACCCACAGGTCAACGATTATTAATATTTTATGGCCATTATTGGTGAGGCGCGTGGTTTTCCAGAGCCGCCGGAGCCTGAGAAGCGCCCGCAGCGCGCACAGCCCCCGGAGCCGTGGGAGCTCGCGGTGCCGCGGCTGAGCTGGTCCCGCACCGTGGCGCGCGAGGCGGTGCACCGCACCTCGGTGGCCGAGGTGCTGCTCACCGATGTCCGCGCGCTGGGCGGGGACCGGTTCGTGGCCGCGGTGCAGTGGCCCCGCTCCCACCCCACCTTCCCGCACGGTCCGGACGGCCGCCATCACCCCCTGATGGTCGCCGAGACCCTGCGCCAGCTGGGCATCTATCTGCCCTCCCGCCACTTCACCACCGCCGCGGGGGCGCACTTCGTGATCAAGGACCTCTCCTTCGCGCTCGACCCGTCCGCCGAGCCGCGGGTCGACCACGGGGCCACGGACGTGGTCTGCCGCGCCGCTGTGGCCGACGTGCGCACCACCCCCTGCGGCCGGTTCGTCTCCGGGCTGCGTCTCGACATCCGGCTGCTCACGGACGGGGTGCCCTTCGCGCGGGCCGGCGGCACCGCGCGCTTCCTCGCCCCGGAGGCGTACGAGACGGCCCGCCGCGCGGCGCCGGAGCCTGCCGCGCGGCCCCGCTCGGAAGTCCTCGCGCGGCCCTCGCCGCGGTCAGTGGCGGTGCCGGCGGAGCGTGACGTCATGGTGGTGCGGGAGGGCGGCGCCCTGCGCCTGGACCCGGCGGACCTGCGCCACCCGTTCTTCTTCGACCACTGGAGCGACCATGTGCCGGGCCTGGTCCTGCTGGAAGCCGCCCGCCAGGCCGCGTCGTTGGCGACGGGGGGCGTGCTGACCCGCCCCTTCGGCTGCCGGCTGCGCGCCCTCCGGTTCACCGAATTCGCCCCGCCCGCCCGGGTCGAGTGCGTCCCGCACGGCCGGACCTGTGTCTTCCGGCTGCGGCAGGCGGGGGAGTGGACCGCGGTCGGCGCGCTTCGGTACGTCTGAGCGACGAGCACCCGACCGCAGAACACGGCACCGGCGAACACGGACTCGGCGAACACGACACCGACGAACGAAACGCCGACACATAGTAGTCTCTTGCTTACTGCGGGTCATCTAACTACCGTAGTGATCGTTATCTTTCGGGCAGGCGACTCTCCGCCTGTACGGCTTCCCGCGTCGCGCGAGCGATCAGGCGCTCGCGGATCGGACGGCAGCGGTCGGCGCTCTCGCGCCTGAGCCGCCAGGAACCCCACTGCGCTGGTCTTCCGCAGGTACAGGCACACCCTGCGCCGATTCGTCCACTCCCATGGAACGGCAGGCAGATGACAGCCAACACGCTTCTCGCTTGGACCCCCGCAGCCATCGTCTTCGACTGCGACGGCACCCTCATGGACTCCGAACGGCACTGGGAGAAGGCGCGCGAGGTGGTGCTCAGCCGCCACGGATCCACCGCCGACCGGCAGTTCGCGAACGCCACCAAGGGCCTTCACTACAGCGAGTGCGGCCGCATGATGGCCGAGTACGCCGGGGCTCCCGAGCTCGCCGGGCAGATGACCGCGCAACTCCTGGCGAACTTCCGCCAACTGGTGGCCGAGGACCCGGTCACCATGCCCGGGGCCAGCGAAATCGTCCGCAAGGCCGCCCAGTTCGCCCCGCTCGCCGTGGCGAGCAACTGCCCGCGCGACGTGGTCGAGGCCGGGCTCTCCCGCGCCGGCCTGCTGCGGTACTTCGGCCATGTGCTGGTCCCCGAGGGCGAGGTGCGCCCCAAGCCGCATCCGGACGTGTATCTGGAGGCCGCCCGGCGGTGCGGCGCGGCCCCCGGCGACGCCTTGGCGGTGGAGGACTCCCAGTGCGGCTTTCTGTCCGCGTCCCGGGCCGGGCTCAGAGTCCTCGGGGTGGGCCCCCGCAAACCCGCGGACGAGCGGCCACCGGTGGACCTGTGGGTCGCCAGCCTCGCCGATCCCGACCTGCTCAGGTGGGCGGACACCCGCAGATCCTGAGGGCCGCACGGCCGGGCCGACATGACACGCCGTCAGCCGTGCTGCGCGTGTTCGGAGTGGCCCTTCCCGGGCTCCATCTCCATGCCCTGGTGGGAGGTTCCGATCTCGATGTTGCCGCCGAGCTTGGTGCGAAGCGGCTTCAGGGAGTTCTCCGAGGGGGCTGTCACCGACCAGCGGTAGCCGACGAGATAGGTGCCGCCGTAGTCCTTGGACTCCGACAGCCACTCGCGCTTCCCCTTGTCGGTGGCGAAGGTGACCAGGGTGTACTGGGACTTGCCGGACTTGCACGCCGCCTGGCGCAGCTCCTCGGCGTCGGTGACGACATTCGCCTTGCAGCCGATGGCATCGGCGATCTTCGTCAGCGTCGCGGGTCCGGCGGTCTTCACGGCAGAGCCCTCGGCGGCCGGGGAGGTCTTCTTCTGCTCATGGCCCGCGTGGCTCTGCCCCTGGCCGCCGGCGCAGCCGCTCACCAGCAGCACCGCGCAGAGCGCGGTGGCACGCAGTAGGTGTGACACGTCAACCTCCCGGTAGTGGTCCGGCGGGGAGGCCCGGGGGCGCCGGTGGCCTCGGGCCCCCCGCTCGGTGGACCGCTGATTGATACGGATCGCTGCTCGTACTTCACTCCGAGGCGGACACGCCGGCCTTCTTGGCCTTGTCGGTGACCGCGAACCAAAGCCCCTGCTTGCCCTGTCCGTTGGTGTCGCCGGGCTTGGTGTCCCCGGTGAAGGTGTACAGCAGCCAGCAGTCGAAGGCCAACTGCTTGGACCCGTCGGGCCGGGTGAAGGTGGTGAGCTTCTTCGGGTCCACGCCCGCCACCTTGGAGGTGTCCACGGGCTTGACGGGCTTCCAGGTCTCCAGGCAGGCGCCCAGGCAGCCGGTCTTCATCGGCCAGGCGCTGTCCTTGTCGAACCGGTAGACGGTCATGCCCTGGCCGTCCACGACGATCTTGCCGAGCTTGGCGTTGTCGTTGACCGAGAGCTGGAGGCTGTCGTCCTGGGCCGCCTTCTTCCCGGCAGGCTTTCCGTCGGGCGCCAGGGCGTTCCAGGTGCCGCCCACGCCGTGGCCCTTGGTGTCCCCGGCCTTGGTGTCCCCGGCGAAGCGGTACACCGGCCAGCCGCCCAGCGTGAGCTGCTTGGTGCCGTCGGCCCGGGTGGTCGTGCCCAGCTCGCCCTTGTCGATCCCGGTGCTGACGGTGGCGTCGGCGGCGGGCACCGGCGGCCACTTGGTGGCGCAGGCGTCGTTGCAGTTGGACTTGGGGGAGGCGCCGGAGGTGTCCTCGTCGAACCGGTAGAGCGTCCAGCCCTTGCTGTCGGTGACGACCGAGCCGAGCTTGGGGACGTCGCGCACGGACAGCTGCTTGGCCGGGCCGGTCAGCGCGTCCTTGCCGGACTCCGTGGCGCCGCTGTCGCCCCCGGCCTCGTTTCCGGAGCCGGCGCTGGTGCCGTAGCCCGACGACCCCGAGGTGGCGCCCACGCCCACGGTCTGGGTGCCGCCGATGGGCTGGACGTTGGCGCTGCCCGAGGACTTGTTCTCGGTGCTGCCGCACGCCGCGGTCATCAGGACCATCGCGACGGAGGCCCCGGCGAACGCGATCTGCCGCTTCTTCATGCCCACTCCTTCAAGCTTGCGGTCCGGCGGCTGTTTTGCGCCGACGTCACTTGCATACGGAGCGGGTCTCGGCGGGCGTTCATGGGCTTCGAAATTTGTCATCAGACGCAAAAACACGTGTTTCCGTGAGCACAGACGAATCGACGGCCGTTATATGACGGCCGTCGAGTGGGGGGAGGTCGAAGCGGGGGCTACTCCTCGAGGCGCAGCGCCAGCGCGGGGCACCGCCGCACCGCGCGGACGGCCTGCCCGCGCAGCTGGCGGGGCACCCCGTACTTGGCCCGGTGCGGATAGCCGTCGATGCCGAGCTCGATCACCTCGGGGAGGATGTCCGCGCACAGCCCATGGCCCTGGCACAGCGTCCAGTCCACGAGGAGCTGTTCCGAGGCGTCCCGCTCGTCCCGCCGGGTGGCCGAGGGACCCGGGGGCAGGGCCAGCGGCCCGGAGGAGGCGCCGTCGGTCAGCGGCAGCACCCCGAGCGTGGGACGGCCGCACCCGGGGCCCAGCGCGTGTTCCCGGAACTCGTCCGGAAACGCGTCCAGCGCGGTGGTCACAAAGCCCGCCGTGCCATCCGGGTGGCTACAGGCGCCACGGCGCTTCACCGACTCGATGTACGCGCTCACGCTGTCCAACGCGGCCTGGCCACCGCCCCGTTCCACCTGGCCGATCGCGTCCGCGAGCGCGGGCAGCCCGATGAAGCAGGGCCCGCACTGGTTGGCGGTCTCGCCCGCCAGCCAGCGCGCCACCCGCGCGGTCTCGCCGACCGGGCAGGTGTTCTCCGGGATCGGCAGCACCGCCCCGGCCCCGAGCCGCGCGTTGTACTTCTCCATGGACTCCCGGGAGATGTTCACCGACGCGAGGCTGTCGGGCAGCAGCCACTTGCCGTGGTAGCCGCCCACCAGAACACCCTGGCCCGGGGTGAGGCCGCACAGCTCCAGGACGTAGCTGAGCGGCACCCCGAACGGGGTCTCCATGACGAACTTCCCGCCCACCGTCAGCAGGGTGGTGCCGGGCTCGGTGGGCAGCCCCACCGAGCGGAACGGCAGGGCGCCCATCCGCGCGGCCACGGCGAGCTGCGCATACGTCTCGGTGTTGGACAGCAGGGTCGGCAGCCCGGCCAGGCCGCTGTCGCTGGTGCGAATCTTGCGGCCGTTGGGGATGGCGGGCGCGCCGCTGATGCCGTTGATGACGGCGCCGCCCTCACCGGCGACGAACCGGTCGTCCGTCACGCTCACCTGCACCCGCGGGCCGCTCGGGCCGCGCTCGGCGATGGCGGCGTTCAGCGACTCCTCGACATCCGGCCGGTGGACGGCGATGGCCACATCGTCGGCGCCCAGCGCGGTGGCCGCCAGCACGGCGCCGTCGATGACCAGATGCGGGGTGTGCAGCAGCAGCGCGGTGTCCTTGAGGCAACTGGGCTCGCCCTCACTGCCGTTGACCACCACCGCGCAGCGGCCGTCCCGGCGGCCGGCCGACTCCATCACGGCCGTCAGCTTCTTGGCGAACGGAAAACCCGCGCCGCCTCGGCCGCGCAGGTCGATGTTCTCCGCGAGGGCCACCAGTTCGTCCGCCCGCAGGGCGGGCATCGAGCCGTGGACGGTCAGGTGTCCCACCCGGTCGAGCCGGTATGTCTCGTCCAGCCCGGCCAGCAGCCGGGGCGGATCGATACAGGCCAGTCTGGGTTTGGTCGAGATCACGCGCCCCACCCGCGCGAGGCGCCGAGGCGTTCACCATCACGCGAGGAGGCCCCGCCGGCCGAGGGCGCGGAGGACACGGGCCTGCGCGGCCCGCCGCCCTGGGGGCCGCCGACCGCGTTCATCTGGCCGGTGATGACGGCGTCGCGCTCGCTGCGCTCGGCCCGGCGGGTGGCGAGCCGGATCCACAGGGTGATGGCCACCGCGGCCAGCGCCATGATGTATCCGGCGGTCGCCCAGTCCTTCGCGGCGCGGCCGCTCTTCAGACCGTGGATCAGCGCGGCACACCACGCGGGGTACGCGGCCACATGCAGCGCCCGCCACCAGCGGTACCGCCAGCGCGACTTGCCGGCGGAGGCGAAGGAGCTGCGTACCGCTCCGGTGACCGCCGCCGTGATGAACAGGTATCCGGCCAAAGTGCCAAGTCCGATCAGCACAGGTTTATTTGCGTCAGCGAACGGTATCACGATGGCCGCGGCGGGCGTCCGGCTCTCCGCCACCTTCACCCACACATGGAGGACGAGGAAGAGCAGGCCGGACACCGCGGCGCCACGGTGGACACCCTGGGCGAGCAGCCGGTGGTTCGAGTGCAGGATCAGCCGGTCGGTGGCCGCCAGGCCCCAGAGCACGGCGCTGCTCAGCGAGACCAGTGCGAGGACACCGGCCCCGAAGTCGAGGAAGGCCCAAGTTTTCGTGAACGCACCGGCGTTGCCGGCCACGATCAGCGAGAGTATGACCGCCGCCACAGCGGCGTACAGCACGGTGTGGCGCGGCCAGCCGATGCCGGCTCGGACCGGGCGGGCGCGGCGGGCGGCCCGTCGTCCGCCGGGTCCTCCGGGTCCTTGTGGCATGGTTGATCCTCCGCGGCGAGCCCTGCGGCGCGGCCCCGGAATCGGGGGAGTCGGCGGCTGGGGCATGGGCATTCGAAGCCTCCCGATCGCGCCTGATCGCGCGAATGACGAGTACGTCAAGTCGTCGTTGGGTACGGCAGCATCTCCGAACTACACGTGATCTCCATAAGATTTGTCGTAATGTGACAACTTCTTGTGGACGACCACTGCCCACACCGTCTCGGGCTGCTCCACTGTCATTTCGATGGCAAAGACCCGGCAAAGCGCCGGGACCGGCAGGGGAGGGGTGCCTCCAAGATTCATCGGAGGACCCTCGACTCCCTCTTCCGGAGCGGACGACCGGCGACGGAGGCAACCTCCACGGGCCTGACCGACCCCCCAACGGGCAGGCCTCCCCCCGGCAAGAACGAGGTAATGATGGGCGAACTCGCGAACCGCATCTGGTCCCCCCGTCCCCCCCGTGGCGAGCGGACCCGCGTCCTGCGCAATGAACTCCCGTCCCTGGCCGAAGAAGTGGTTGAGACCCTTCGGCGCAGGATTCCGGGATTCGCCAACCTCTTGGAGGACACTGAGCGTGACAAGGTCCGATGGACGGTCGAACAGGCCCTCCTGACGGCTTTCGGCTACCGGTCCCCTGGCGACGAGGCCACCGAGCAAGCGGTGGCCGACGGAGCCCGGGGCCGTAAGTCCCTGACCGAGGTACCGCCCGAGCGGGCCAGGCGTGACCTCTTCGACGCCCTCGTGGGCGAAGTGCCCGTGTCCGAGCGGGCCCTGGCCGAGCTGTCCCGGGCCGCCCGCTGGCCCCTGCCCGAGACGGTTCAGGCCATCGTCCTGCCCACCCCGGGCGAGGCGCCGCAGCTGGCCGCGGTGTTCGGCGACACCCTCATCGGCGCCGTCGGCGACGAACTGTGCCTGCTGATCCCCGACCCGGTCGCGGACACCGTCCCGGACACCCTGGCCGAGCCGGCGGCGACCGCCGAGCCGGACCCCGACCGGGAGCCCGCCCCCGAGCCGGCCTCCGGGCGCGGCGCCCTGGAGACCGCGCTGCGGGGCCGCACCGCCGCCGTCGGCCATGTCGTTCCGCTGAACGACACGGCCTCCTCGGTGCGGTGGGCCCGACGGCTGCTCACCATGACCCACGCGCGCAGCGGCCCCGAGGCTCGGATACTCTTCGTGGACGATCACCTCTCGACGCTGCTCCTGCTCCAGGACGAGTCCCTGGTACGGGCGTTGGCGTCCCGGTGGCTCAAGCCGCTGGCCGGACTGACCCCCCGGCAGAGCGAGCGGCTACAGATGACCCTGCTCGCATGGCTCGAGGGCGGCGGCGCGCCCGAAGCGGCCAAGGCGCTCAAGGTGCATCCGCAGACCGTGCGCTACCGGCTGCGCCAGATCGAGAAGCTCTTCGGGCCCGGTCTGCGGGACCCGCGGATACGCTTCGAGCTGGAGATGGCGCTGCGCGGCCGCCGGCTGATTGCGCAGATGGACCGGATCCGGCGCCACTACTCCCGGGCGGTCACCCGCCGCGGCCGGGGCGCGCCGACCGGGCTGCGGCCCGTGGGCGGCATGGCGAGGGAGGCGCGCGTCAACGGACTGTGAGCGAGGGCCCGTAGGCCCCGCACACCCGACTGCCGGCCGCGAATCGCGGCCGGCAGTGCCATGTCCGGGGCCATGTCCGGGCCCGGCCCGGAGGAGCGAGTGGTTCAGCGCCGGGTGCCGGTGGACTCCGGGGCCCGAGTGGCCCCCGGCAACGCCGAGTTGAGGCCGAGCAGCTCGGTGTACGCCCGCGCGCAGAAGGAACACTCGGCCAGGTGGCGCCCGAGGCCACGGCCGCGTACCGCGCCACGCCGGACCGACGCGCCGATCATGGCGCTGAAGTGGCGGCAGCGGTCGTTGTCCGCGGACTCGGACTGCACATGGGCGCGCAGATACGCCTCGCGCAGCCCCTCACGGGCCCGGAACGCCAGGGACGTGAGACCGCTGGGCGACAGCCCCATCAGCGCGGCCACGCGCTGCGGGGAGGCGTCCTCCACCAGCGTGTGCCACAGCACGGTCCGCCACCGCGCGGGCAGCGTGCGGAAACCGCGGACCAGCAGCCTGCGGTCCTCGTCGGCCAGCAGGCGCTGCTGGGGATCCGTCTCGGTGGTCTCCTGCCGCCACGACTCGAAGTCCGCCGTGAGCAGCACCTGGCGCTCGCCGGCGGTCCACTCGATCGCGGTGTGGCGGATGACGGTCAGCAGATACGGGCGCCAGGGGCCACGTGGACCCCCGCCCGACCGGATGGCCTGCAACGTACGAATGAACGCCTCGGACACGAGGTCCTCGGCGTCGTGGAGGGTGCGGCAGCAGGTGCGGGCGTAGGCGAGCGCCGCCTCGTGGTGGCGGCGGTAGAGGATCTCACCGGGCGTCGGGTCCATGGTGCCGAGCCGGCCTCGGTACCCGTCCTTGAGCCGCTGGGTGAGCTCCTGGTCCGTGGGCGATGCCTCACGGCCTCGGGGATCCGGCCCCGTCCGCCCGGGTAACCGCCCGGGGGTGCCCTGGGGTAACTCCTCGGGGTCGGCCCGTTCCGGGTGGCCCGGGGGGCCCGAACGCTCCGCGTGGTCCGGGTGCTGGGCGGCCGGATCGCCGCCGGCCGCGTCGTCCGCGGTCTCGTGCTGCGCGGAAACGCGGCGTGCGCCGACCGAGGAACGGTCGGCGCACGCCTGGCGTTGGGGCATCAGCCGCACTTCCGGCCGCTGTTGATGCAGTCCACCGCCTCGCTCATCAGCTTGTCCGACATCACGTTGATGAAGTCGTCGTGGTCGGTGATCGGCTTGTGCAACTGCTCGGGGAAGCCGTCGACCGCGTAGGTCTGACCCGCCGGGACCTCATAGGTGATCTTGTTCACCAGCTGGGGGATCGCCTGGAAGCCATTGGGGCAGGAGCCGTCCTGCTGGGCGAAGGCCACGTGGTCACGGTGGTTCGCGCTGTCGGCGTTCTTGCCGTCCCAGCAGCTCTGGAAGGCGAAGCTGCGCACCACATCGCTGCCCGCGGGGCAGAGCGGGTACTTGTCGGTCAGCTGGCGGTCCTCGAAGCCGGTGCAGCTCCAGTGGGCGTTGGCGTTGGCCGTGCCGTTGGTGAACGCCTTGGCGTCACCGGTGATGATCCGCAGGAAGCGGGGCATCGCCGTGACCTTGCCGACCGGGTTGCCCTTGAACTCGAGTGTGGAGCTCTTGGCGGTCAGGATCCGGCCGACGTTGCCCTCCAGGCCGCCGCCGAGCTGGTTGGCGTCCTTCTCCTGGGTGCCGTCCTGAACCCGGACCACCGGCCAGTAGTACGTGGACTGGTCGCCGTTGGTGCAGGTGGTGTCGCCCGCGGCCAGGCTGTCGTTGGTGGAGTTGGCGCTCGTGGTCTTGTTGCCCACGTAGTCGTGGGTGTGGTGGGCGCCGTTGCCCACGCCGGGCGCGACGATCACGTTGTCGGTGTTCCGGATGCCCTGCTCGTTGACACCGCACTTCGACTCGAAGCTGCCGGTCGACGCGCCGCCCTGGTTCTGCGGCTCCTTGACGTTGGGCTGCACCTTCGTGATGTCGACGAAGTCGTCCTGCGAGGGGCCGTTGCCCTGCTGTCCGCCGTTGCCACCCTGGTTGTTGCCACCCTGCTGGCCGCCCTGCTGCTGGCCGCCACCTTGCTGGTTGCCGCCCTGCTGCTGGCCGCCCTGCTGGTTCCCGCCCTGGTTGTTTCCGCCCTGCTGGTTGCCGCCTTGCTGGTTGCCCTGCTGGCCGCCGCCCTGCTGGTTGCCGCCCTGGCCGTTGCCACGGCCCTTCCCGGCGAAGTTGGTCTGCATCTTGCAGGCGCTCATCTGCTCGAGGCCCGCCGGGCGTTGGGAGCTGCGGCCGATGGCGGTCCCGATGCGGTCCAGGGTGGCCGTGCGCTGCTGCTGGAGCGTGGTGAGCACGGAGTCCGTGCCCGCCTCCTTCTTGGCCATCCGCTGGTAGGCGTTGGCCACCTGGGTGTCCAGCTCGGCCAGGTTCCTGTCGACCTCGGCACGGGCCTGACGGGGCACGGTGTTGAGCTTCTGGCCCACGTCGGGGCAGCTGATCGTGCCCGCTGTAGCCGACAGCGTCCGGTCCTGGCCGGAGCTCTTGTCGCCGCTCGCGGACGCGTTCGCCGCGATGATGGCCGCCCCGCCGCCGCCGAGCGCCAGCGCGGCCACGATGGCCACGGTCTTGTTCGTGAAACGCCCGCGTTTATGGGTCTGTTGCCTCATGAGATCACTTCACTTTGTGTTGAGGGCCTCGAAGTCGACAAGTCCGGTGTCCTCAAGGACCGTGATGTGGTCGAGAACGACTGCGTTGGCCCTTGTCGCGAGGGACCTGACCATGGAGTTCTCGCTCTGCGCCCGTACCTGAGCGACCAGGCCGAAGACCTTTCCGTGCGCGGCGCGCAGGAGGTTGGCGAACAGCTGCTGGAACTCGGCCGGTGACGCGGCGCTGGTCATCTGGTTGAGCCAGCCCTGCTGCTGCTCATTGGGCTGGGTGGGCAGGGGGATTCCGAGAGCCTGGCCCACCTCGTTGGATCGGCGGTCCAGCTCGGTGTGGCCCTCGATGAGGTGTTCGCCCGCGGTCTTCACGGCGTCGGTGTTACCGCGCTCCTGCGCCATGCGCCCCGAGGGCAGCTCCCACAGGCCGGCGAGCTTGACCTTGCGGACGAAGTCCCTGTCGACCGCGGTGAGCGGTCCGTATTGCGTACTGATGGTTCCTTTACCGTCGTCGATGACCCCGCTCGGGAGCGCTGCGGCGCTGCTTTGGCCGAACAGGCTCACGGGGATGAGCAGTGCCGCGAGCGTCATCGCGAGCGCACCAATGATGAGCCCGGTCCCGATCGTGCGGCTGGAAGCAATGGATCTGCTGATGATGGCTGATCGCACAGCGCCCTCCTTGGTTCGGAGTGACACCGGACGCTAGTGCCTGGTGTGGCCCGGGAGTGGAGAGCTCATCACCAATGAATAAAAGCCTGACAGCGATCTCTACTTGCTGGTACCCTCCCAAACTTTTGCCCTCCGCCCGCCCGGGCCGCTGCCTCCGGTCCTCGCGGCGGCGCGCGAAGGAATTCCCGGAACCGGTGAACGGCCCGCGCCTCGCCTACGTATGGGATGGGTGTGAAGCCCGAGCACGCACCGCGAAGGTGCTTCCCGGAAGACGCCTCCCGTTCGGCGTTCGGCCCCGCCGCCGTGGCCCCGCGCCCCCGGCCGCCGGCCCCGCCGCGCCGCCGGATCGCCGCCGTGGCCCCGGCCGTGGTGGCGGTGGCGCTGCTGGCCGCCGGGTGCGGGTCGGACGCCGACTCCGACAAGGCGGCGATCGACCGCGGCGGAAAGGCCAAGCCGAGCGCGAGCGCCCCGGCCGCCCGGCCGGCCAGCGTGGAGAAGCTGGCCGGGACCATGGGGTGCAAGCCGGAGATCACCACGGATGTCGACGACTACCGTCAGGGCGTCTGCCACGCGGGCAAGAAGAACTATGTCTTCCTCAGCTTTGTGACCACCAAGGGGCAGCGCGACTGGCTCGGCTACGCCCAGATGTACGGCGGGACGTATCTGGTCGGCAACCGCTGGGTGGTCTCGGCGGAGTCCATGCGCACGCTGAAGGAGGCCCGGGGCAAGCTCGGCGGCACCATCGAGGAGTCCGCCGCGTACGGGGCGTCCCCGACGGCCGGGGCGCCCTCGCCCTGACCGCGCTGAGAAGTCGACCGGATCTCGCGCCGATCCATCCCGTTTGTTCCCTCTGTCTGTCCCCTATATAGGGCCCTTCTGTGGGGCCCTCCGCAGCGTCCCCATATATAGGGGACAAGAGGGCGGCCGCGCCGACCCTTGACAGCCCGGTCGGTTGCTGGATTACTTGATCGCGTCGCGCGCTAAACCGAATGGTCGGTCGGCTCCTTGGGGTGGTGCCAGCATGACGGATTCGACGACTGCCGCGGGTGGCGGACGCAGACTGGGGTCCCCGCCGCCGGCCGAGCTCCTCGACGCCGCCGAACGGATGGGGCCGGAAGAGCTGCGCGAGACCCAGCTCGCCCGGCTGCGGGCCACCCTCAGGCGGGTCCACGACCATGTCGAGCCGTACCGGAGGAAGTTCCGCGCGACCGGCATCGAACCCGAGGACTGCCGCACGCTCGCGGACCTGGCCCGCTTCCCCCTCACCACCAAGGCCGATCTGCGCGACGCCTACCCCTTCGGCATGCTCGCCGTGGACCGCTCCCGGCTGCGCCGCGTCCATGCCTCCAGCGGCACCACCGGCCGCCCCACCGTCGTCGGCTACACCGAGAACGACCTGTCCATGTGGGCCGAGGTGGTCGCCCGCTCGCTGCGCGCCGCCGGCGGACGCCCCGGCCAGATGGTGCACATCTCCTACGGCTACGGCCTGTTCACCGGCGGCCTCGGTGCCCACTACGGCGCCGAGCGCCTCGGCTGCGCCGTCGTCCCCGCCTCCGGCGGGATGACCGCCCGCCAGGTGCGGATCATCGAGGACTTCGGGCCCGAGGTCATCATGGTCACCCCCTCCTACATGCTCACCCTCCTCGACGAGTTCGAGCGCCAGGGCATCGACCCGCGCACCACCTCCCTCAAGGTCGGCGTCTTCGGCGCCGAGCCGTGGACGGAGGAGATGCGCCGGGAGATCGAGGAGCGCGCCGGCCTCCACGCGGTGGACATATACGGGCTGTCCGAGGTGATCGGCCCGGGGGTGGCCCAGGAGTGCGTGGAGACCAAGGACGGGCTGCATGTGTGGGAGGACCACTTCTACCCCGAGATCGTGGACCCGGTCACCGGCGAGCCGGTGGCCGCAGGCGAGGAGGGCGAGCTGGTCCTGACCTCGCTGACCAAGGAGGCCCTGCCCGTCATCCGCTACCGCACCGGCGATCTGACCCGGCTGCTGCCCGGCACGGCCCGGCCCGCGTTCCGCCGCATCCAGAAGATCACCGGCCGCTGCGACGACATGATCATCCTGCGCGGGGTGAACCTCTTCCCCAGCCAGATCGAGGAGATCGTGCTGCGCACCCCCGGCGTCGCCCCCCACTTCCAGCTGCTGCTGACCCGGCGCGGCCGGATGGACCACCTGACGGTGCGGGCCGAGGCGCGCCCCGGCGCCACGCCCGAGGCGCGCGCGGCGGCCGAGCGGGCCATCGCCCAGGCGGTCAAGGACGGGGTGGGGCTGACCGTCGAGGCGGAGGTCGTGGAGCCGGAGTCGCTGGAGCGCTCCGTCGGAAAGATCCGCCGGGTCAAGGATCTGCGCTGACGGCCCACCAGGTCGGCGCGCCCAGGTCAGCGCGCCCCGCCGCGGGGCAGCGGCTGCTCGGTCCAGATCACCTTGCCGTGCTCGGTGTAGCGGGTGCCCCAGCGCTGGGCGAGCTGGGCGACCAGGAACAGCCCGCGGCCGCCCTCGTCGGTGGTGCGGGCCCGGCGCAGCCGAGGGGAGGTGCTGCTGCCGTCGGCCATCTCGCAGATCAGCGCGCGCTCGCGCAGCAGCCGCAGCTGTAGCGGTTCGCGGCCGTACCGGATGGCGTTGGTGACCAGCTCGCTGACGATCAGCTCGGTGGTGAACGCCGGCTCCTCCAGTCCCCACTCGGTCAGCCGGTCCAGGACCTCCTGGCGCGCCCGGGAGACCTCGGCCGGGTCCGCGGGCAGGTCCCAGACGGCGACCTGGTCGTCGGCCAGGGCCCGGGTGCGGGCCACGAGCAGCACCACATCATCCGCGGGACGGTCCGGCAGCAGCGACTCCAGGGCGTCGCAGGCCTGTTCCGGCGTACGGCCCGCGCGGGCGAGGACGGTCCGCAGCCGCTCGAAGCCGACCTCCGCGTCACGGCCGGTGGCGCCGGTGAGCAGGCCGTCGGTGTAGAGCACCAGCAGGCTGCCCTCGGGGACCGCGAAGTCGGCGGTCTCGAACGGCAGGCCGCCCACGCCGAGCGGCGGCCCCGGGGGCACGTCGGGGAACTCCACGGTACCGTCGGGCAGGACGAGGGCGGGCGGCGGGTGTCCGGCCCGGGCGGCGGTGCAGCGGCGGGTCACCGGGTCGTAGACGGCGTACAGACACCCGGAGCCGACGATGCCCGGCTCATGCCCCGAGTCCGCTGCGTCCGGCCCTGCTGCGGACTCGGTCTCTCCGGTGGACGGTGCGTCCGCGGCCGGCCCCTCCGCGCCCATGCCGTCCCAGCCCATCGCCTCCGGGTCCAACCGGCAGACCAGGTCGTCGAGTTGGGTGAGGACCTCGTCGACGGCCAGATCCAGCGCCGAGAAGTTGTGGACCGCGGTACGCAGCCGCCCCATGGTCGCCGTCGCGTGCAGACCGTGCCCGACCACATCGCCGACCGCCAGGGCCACCCGGGCCCCGGACAGCGGGATCACATCGAACCAGTCGCCCCCGACCCCTGTCGTCGCGGGCCGATAGCGGTGGGCGGCCTCCACCGCGTGCTGCGCGGGCAGGCCGCGGGGGAGCAGGCTGCGCTGGAGCGCCAGGGCGGTCGCGTGCTCGCGGGTGAAGCGCCGCGCGTTGTCGATGCACACGGCGGCGCGGCTGACCAGGTCCTCGGCCAAGGACAGATCGTCCTCCTCGAAGGGCTGCTTGAGCGCGGAGCGGTAGAACCCGGCCACACCCAGGACGACGCCCCGGGCCCGCATCGGCACCGCGATCAGCGAGTGGATCCCGGCCCGCAGCACCCGCCCGCCGCGGTTGGGGTCGTGGGCCAGCCAGCCGTGGGCCTCGTGCAGATAGGGCTCGAGCACGGGGTCGCCGGTGGCGAGCGCGCGGGCCTGCGGCGTCGACGGGGCGTAGCCGACCGCCTCGCCCACCGGATACAGATGGGACGCCACGCCCGCCCCCGCCATCGCCACCCGGCGCAGCGGGCCGTCGGTCCGTACCGGCTCCTCGCCGCGCAGCACACAGTCCGGCAGATCCACGACGACGTGGTCGGCGAACCGCGGCACGGCCACCTCGGTCAGCTCCTCGGCGGTGCGGGTGACGTCCAAGGTGGTGCCGACCGTGACCCCCGCCTCGCACAGCAGCCCCAGCCGCTCCCGGGCCAGCAGCGCCAGCCGGCTGACGCCTGGCTCCCCGACGGCCAGCGGCTCGCCCCGGGGCTGCTCGCCGAACGGCGCGGGGGCGTCGGCGGAGCGGGCGGTGGGGACGAGCGTCTCCGGGACCAGAATCTCCGGGCCGGGCATTTCGCGGACGGGCGTGTCGGGGCCGGGCGTGTCGGGGGCGGGTGTTCCCGGGGCGAGCGGTGCGTGGGCGAGGGGGACCGCGCCCGGTCCGCCCGGCGGACCCATGGCGTCGGGGGCGCCCAGGCTGTCCTGCGGGGCGCATCGGTACAGCCCGTCGACGCCGGCAAGCACGGCCTCCACGAGGAAGCCCGTCGCCCCCGACCGGCTCCGCGCCTCGCGGCACCACAGCGTGACGCCCCGGCCCCCGGGGAGCCACGCCTCCGCCACCCCGGCGTGCCCCGCGGCGATCAGCTGCATGGCCAGCTCCTCCAGGACCAGCCGGTCCCGTCGGCCGAGGGCGTCGGCGGCCTCCCGGGGGCGGCCCCGGGGGAAGGCGGCGAGCAGGGCCCGCTCGCGGGCGGTGATCCGGTCGAGCAGCCGCTGCTCCACGTCGACCGCCGCCTGATGGACCAGGCCCAGCATGGACGCGTCGGCATGGCGGTGGTTGCAGGTCAGGTCCAGCGCGCCGAGGACCCGCCCGCTCAGGGGGTCGCGGATGGGGGCGGCGGCGCAGGCGAACTGCCGCATGATGTCGGCGAAGTGCTCCCGGCCGCAGACGAAGGCGGGCTGCCGGGCCGCGAGCGCGGTGCCCATGCCGTTGGTGCCGGTGAGCTCCTCGGAGAAGGCGAAGCCGGGGGCGAGGTTCAGGGAGTCCAGAAAGCGGTTGAGCGAGTGCTCGCCGACCCGGCGCTCCAGTACCCGGGCGTCCTGGTCGCACAGGACCGCGCTCACCCGGATGCCCGAGACCTGGGTCTCGAGCCGGTCCAGCACCGGCCGGGCGGCATCGGCGAGGCTGCCGCCGAGGTCCAGCTCCGTGTGGTACAGCACCTCGACGTGGTCGGCCGCGATGCCCAGCGACCGGCAGCGCTCCCAGGAGCTGAGGATCGGCGGACGCACGGCGCGCCTGACGAGCCTCCCCGCCAGAAAACGGTCATGGGCATCGGTGAGGGCGGCGGTGTCGTCCCAGCTGACGGGCACATCATCACTTCCCCGAGGAAAAACTCCCTCTTTCGAGGTTCAAGTTTCGCCCCAAAGCGTGCTATATGCCAGCATGACGGGCGATATGGCAAAGACCCGGCAAAACCATGCGACGGACCGCCCCCGGGGGCTTCGCCCCTGGGCCCCCGAGGGCTGGGGCGGAGCCCCGGTTCGCGGCTCAGGCCGCCCGGGCGGCGGTCCGGCGGGCGGTGGAGGGGGGTGCCATGGCGCCGCCGCGGCGCAGCACCGCGTAGCCGATGCCGATGCCCACGGCCACCGGCCATTCGAGCGCGTCCGCGGCGCCCAGCAGCCCCAGGCCCACATACAGCGGCAGACCGCCCTTGGCGGGCAGCCACCGGCGGGCCACCGCCACCGGCAGCAGCGCCGCGTCGGCCAGGCCGCCCGCCACGCGCCCCGCCGAGGGGACGGTGATGGTGATGGACCGCTGACCGTCGGCCGCGGCCTTGGTGACCTTCCCGGCCTTCGCCACGGCCTTGGTGCCTTTCGCCGCGGCCGTGGTCTTCGCGGCCGGTGCGGTCTTCCGCTGGGTCGTCGCCTTCCGCTCTGTTGTCGCCTTCCGCCGGGGCGCTGTCTTCGTCTTGTCCGAGGACCCGCGCTTGCGGGAAATGGTGGGAGTACTCACAGATCTCACGTCCACACATGGTTGACGTTTCGGTAATTACTCACTTTTCAGGGTAATCGGGATTCATCTTCCGCCGAATGGGGGCGGCTGCCGGGCGACGTCTAGGGAGGCCGCGTCGATGTCAGCGTCATCACGTTCGGGGCTGTCAGGACTGCCGGGGCTGCCAGGGTTGCGCATCCCGGTGGTCACCCCGCTGCTGACGCCGCTCACCAGCGGCGTGACCGCCGGCGTGCGCGGCGCGGCCGGGCTGGTCGGGCGGCTGGCCAGGCTGCCGCGGCGCGGGGTGTGGTCCCACCCCGGGCGCTGCTATATCGAGGTCCGGGGGGTGCACGGCATCGGGGGCGAGCGCGTGGGCCACCGCGTGGAGAGAGCGCTCGAGTCACACCCCCGCGTCCGGTGGGCGCGGGTCAACGCGCCCTCCGAACGCGTCGTGGTGTCGGTCTCCTCCCCGCCGCCGCGCGAGTCCGAGCTGGTCGCCCTGGTCGAGCAGGCCGAGGAACTGGCAGCCGCCGTCGCGGGGGAGTTCGACGAGTGGCTCCCGGAGCCGCAGCACCCGTCCGAGGGGCCCAACACGCCCGAGTCCGTGTCCGCGCTGACCGCGGACGCCGTGGGTCTGACGCTGGCCACCGCGCTGCGCCTGGCCCCCTGGCTCAAACTGCCCCACGAGGTGGGCGCGCTGGCCTCCCTGCTCCAGCACCACCCCCGGATCCGCCGGCTGGCCGCGGCGATCGGCGGCGCAGAACGGGCCGACTCGGTTCTGACCGCGATGAGCGCCCTGACCCAGGGCGTGGCCACCCGCGGCGGAGGGCTCGCGCTGGACGTGATCGAGCGCCTGGCGCAGTGGCGGGAGGCCGCCGCGGAGAGCGAGGCATGGGAGGCGGCGGAGCCGCGGCTGGTGCACGGGCCGCGGGACGTCGTGGCCGAGCCGATCGTCGTCGAGCGCCCCGGACCGCCCCCGAGGGACGCGACCACGCGTTACGCGGAGCGGTCCCTGCGGGCCGGGGCGGTCGCCGGCGCCCTCGCCGTGCCGTTCGCCGGCCCCCGCCGCGGCCTGGCCGTGGCGCTGGCCTCCATCCCCAAGGCGCCGGGGGCGGGCAGGGAGGGCTTCGCGACCAACCTCGGCCGCTTCCTCGCGCTGCGCGGCGTGGTGGCCATGGACCGCGGCGCGCTGCGGCGGCTCGGCCAGGTCGACACCGTGGTGCTGGACGAGGAGGCGCTGCGCGGCGACCGGTACGAGCCCATCGACATGGAAGTGCTCGGCGGGGCCGAGGCCCCGCAGGTCGCCGAGCGGCTGTTCGAACTCTTCGACTCCGACGGCCCTCTCGAAGTCCGCCGCAACGGCCAGGGCTGGGCGCTGGGGCCGCCGGACCGGCTCGACCTGACGGGCCGTACGGGCGGCCAGGCCGCCGCCAGGCTGCGCGGCAAGGGCAGCGAGCGCGTCCTCGGCCTGGCCAAGGGGAGCCGTCTGCGGGCCGTGGTGGGGCTGGCCGCGCAGACCGCCCCGGGCGCCGAGGCCGTGGCGGCCGCCGCCCGCCGGGCGGGCGCCCGCGTCGTCCTGGCCACCGATCGGCCGCACCCGGCGTTCGCCTTCGCCGACGCGGTGGTGCCCGCCGGAGGGCGCCTCGTGGCCTCGGTGCGCGCATTCCAGGCGGACGGTGCGGTGGTGCTGCTGCTGTCCGGCAACCGCCGGGCGCTGGGCGCCGCCGACTGCGGCATCGGCACCCACCGCGAGGGCGAGCCCCCGGCCTGGGGAGCGCATCTGCTGGTCGGCGCGGACCTGGAGTCGGCCGGGGTGATCGTGGACGCGGTCGGGGTGGCTGCCCGGGTCGACCGGGACAGCGCCATGCTCGCGGCGGGCGGCAGCGGCGTCGGCGCCGTCGCCGCCCTCAAGGCCCCCCGCCGGCAGTCCGCCGCGCGCGCCACTGGCGCCAGCAACGTCGCCGGGACCATCGCCTTCTGCATGGGCAACTGGCGCGCCCAGCAACTGATAGCGCGCCCCCTGGCGCCGCCGGTGACCTCCGTCCCCTGGCATCTGATGCCCGTCCGGCGCGTCCTGGAACGCCTGGGCACCCGGACCGAGGGGCTCACCACCGCCGAGGCCGCCACCCGTGCCCGCGGCGCCCCGAGCGCCGGTGAGCCGACCGGTACCAGCCTGCCCTCGGCGTTCATCGAGGAGCTGGCCAACCCCCTCACCCCGGTGCTCGCCGCCGGGGCCGCGCTCGCCGCGGCCGTGGGATCGCGCACCGACGCCGCGCTGGTGGCCGCGATCACCGGCACCTCCGCGCTGGTCGGCGGGGTCCAGCGGGTCAGGACCGAGCGTGCCCTGGCGGAGCTGTTCTCCCGCTCGGCCATCGGCGCGCGGGTACACCGCGGCGGCACCGAGCGGCTGGTCGCCGCCGGGGACCTGGTGCCCGGCGACATCATCGCGCTGCGCCCCGAGGACGTGGTGCCCGCCGACTGCCGGCTGCTGGAGGCCGAGGGCGTCGAGGTCGACGAGTCCTCGCTGACCGGCGAGTCCCTTCCCGTGCCCAAGGATCCGGCGCCGGTGACCGCCGCGCACATCACCGGGCGCCGCTCGATGCTCTATGAGGGCACCACCGTCTCCGCCGGGCGGGCGGTGGCCGTCGTGGTGGCCACCGGCACCTCCACCGAGGTCGGCCGCAGCCTCGCCACCGCGCGTCAGGCCGCGCCCGTCACCGGCGTGGAGGCCCGGCTGACCAAGCTCACCCGGGCCAGCCTGCCCATCGCCCTCGGCTCCGCGTCCGCGGTGTCCGTGGCCGGGCTGCTGCACGGCCGCAAGTTGACCGACACGCTCGCCCAGTCGGTGAACCTCGCCGTCGCCTCCGTACCCGAAGGGCTGCCGTTCCTGGTCAACGTGGCCCAGCTCGCCGCCGCCCGCCGCCTGGCCGACCTCGGCGCGCTGGTGCGCAACCCCCGCACCATCGAGGCGCTCGGCCGCGCCGATGTCCTGTGCTTCGACAAGACCGGCACCCTCACGGAGGGCAATCTGCAACTCGCGGCCGTCGGCGACGGGGAGGTCGAACTTCCCGCCGACCGGCTGGACAACCCGCGCAAGGCGGTGCTCGCCGCCGCGCTGCGCGCCACCCCGCCCGCCCGGCAGGCGGAACCCATGGCCCACCAGACCGACCGCGCGGTGATGGCCGGAGCCCGCCGCGCGCGCGTCGCCGTACGACACGGCGCCCCCCGCTGGCGGCGCACCGACGCCCTGCCCTTCGAGCCGTCCCGGGCCTATCACGCCACCGCCGGGCGCGACTCGCACGGCCTGGTCCTGAGCGTGAAGGGCGCACCGGAGAACGTGCTGCGCCGCTGCGCCCGCCGGCGGACCCGGGACGCGGAGGCCCCGCTGGACCCCGCCGCCGTCGAGCAGCTCACCGGCCGCGCCGAGGAGCTCGCCGGGGCCGGCCGCCGGGTGCTGGCCGTGGCCGAGCGCCCCATGGCGGACGACGAGGAGCTCACCGACGAGACCGTGCGGGACCTGGTGTTCCTCGGGTTCATCGCGCTGGCCGACCCGGTCCGCACCAGCGCCGCCCCCGCCACCAGGCGGCTCCACGAGGCGGGCGTGCACACGGTGATGCTCACCGGCGACCACCCGGCCACCGCGGACGCCATCGCGGCGACCGTCAGCGACGTCCCGGAGCCGAAGGTGTGCACGGGGCCCGAGCTGGACGAGCTCGACGACGCGGCCCTCGACGAACTGCTGCCCACCGTCGATGTGATCGCCCGGTGCAGCCCGCACCACAAGGTCCGCATCGTCCAGGCCTACCAGCGCCTGGGGCGGGTCGTGGCGATGACCGGCGACGGGGCCAACGACGCGCCCGCCATCCGCCTCGCGGACATCGGGATCGCCCTCGGCCGGCGCGGCACGCCCGCCGCCACCGCCGCGGCCGACCTGGTCGTCGGCGACGACCGCCTGGAGACCATCGTCTCGGCGCTGATGGAGGGGCGGGCCATGTGGGCCTCGGTGCGGGCCGCGCTCGCCATCCTCATCGGCGGCAACCTCGGGGAGGTCACCTTCAGCGTGGTCACCGCCGCGCTCACCGGCGGCACACCGCTGAGCGCCCGGCAGATCATGCTGGTCAACCTGCTCACCGACCTCGCGCCCGCGCTCGCCATCGCGGTGCGCGAGCCGACCGGCCACACCGGCGAGCGGCTGCTGCGCGAAGGGCCGCACCGCTCCCTCGGCACCGCCCTGACCCACGAGATGCTGCTGCGCGGCGTCATCACGGCCCTCGGTGCGGGCATGGCCTGGACCGGCGCGCGGCTCACCGGCCGGGGACGCCGCGCGAGCACGGTCGCGCTCGTCGCCCTGGTCGGCACCCAGCTCGCCCAGACCCTGGCCACCGGCGGCCTGGACCGGCACGTCCTGATCGCGGGGCTCGGCTCCGCCGCCGTCCTCGCGGGCATCGTCCAGACGCCGGGCGTCAGCCAGTTCTTCGGCTCCACCCCGCTGGGGCCCGTGGCATGGGGCATCACCCTCGGCTCGATCGCCACGGCCACCCTGGTCGGCGCGGCGCTGACCCCGCTGATGCGCACGCTGTCGGACTAGAGCGGGGCTGGGCCCGGGCCCAGGTACGAGTGGAAGGCGCCGTCGGGGTCGTACCGCGCCCGTACCTCCCGCAGCCGCCGCCAGTCGGCCGGGGTGTACGACCGCTCGGCGCGGTTGGGGGCGGCGGTGAGGTCGGCCTCGGCGATGTAGTGCCCGGCGCCCAGCGGCTCCACCCGGCGCATCGCCTCCCGCAGCCACCGCGCATTCGCCCCGTCCCGGCCCGGGTCGTCCCACACCGCGTACGGCACGACGTACGACCTGCCGAGGACCGAGAACGCCATGTCGCCCAGCAGCCGCTCGTCCCGGGAGGCGGGCCGGAACGGCGCCAGGACGGACGACTTGCCGGAAGGCGCGGCGGCGATGGCGTCGGCGAGCGGGGCCAGCAGTGCCCCCAGGTCGTCGTCGGACCACAGGGTGTCCGCCGCGAAGCGGTGCTTGGCGGGCCAGGCCGACGAGGCGCCGCCGGACAGCGTGGCGAAGGAGGCCGGCTCGCTCTCGCGGCGAAACAGCGCCCGTGCCACGACGGGGCAGCTCCGCAGGGGCTCGGTGAGGCGGACGGCCTCCTCCCACGAGTCCGCGAACGCCACGGCGGACACGGTGATCACCGGGGGTCTGGGGGCTGCGGGGCAGACGGCCGGGTCGGCCGTGGCGAGCTGGATCGTCAGCTCCACCTCGGCCGGGAGCTCCTCCGAAACCCCGGAGATGTGCCCCGCCACCTCCTCGGTGTCGGCGAGGGGGAAGGCGTAGGAAGTCGTCGCGACGGCCCCGGGCAGCGGGTGCAGGGCGAGGTCGAAGCCGGTGACGACGGCGAAGAAGCCGGGCCCCGCGCCCCGCGCCGCCCAGAACAGATCCGCGTTCTCCCCGGCGTCGCACCCGACCACCTCGCCGTCCGCGGTGACGGCCTCGACGCGCCGGACGCCCGCGCAGGCCGGGCCCCAGGCTCCGGAGTTCCAGCCGAGGCCGCCGCTGAGGAGATAGCCGCCCATCGCCACCGACTCGCAGTGCCCCGTGGCGTACGCGAGGCCGTAGCGGGCCAGCCGGGCGGCGAGTTCCCCGCCCGTGACCCCCGGCTGCACATGGGCCGTCCGGGCCGCCGGGTCGATCACGTACCGGCGCAGCCCGGAGAGGTCGATGAGCATTCCGCCCTCGCGCAGCGACGAGCCGCACCAGCTGTGCCCGCCCGCCCGTACGGCGATCCGCATGCCGCTCGCGCGGGCCAGCAGCACCGCTTCGGGAACGTCCCGCTCGGAGGCGGCGACCACGATGACGTCCGGGGACCGGGACGGTGTCAGCTCGTTCCACACCATGCTCGCGCGGAGCTTCTCGTAGCCGGGGTCGCCCCGCCGGACGACCGCCCCCTCGATGGCTCGAGCCCGGCCCCGGACCTGCGGGTATCTGCTCATACCGCCCTCCTGGGGAGCGGGGGGAGAGGCAGTGGCGTGAGCGCCGGAATGCTGTGTTCCAGCCTATCGGGTCACCAGCGGACGGCGGAGAAGTCGATCGGCTGGGGCCGCAGCGCCCGCACACGGTCCGTCAGCCCCGCCAGGCGGCGGGTCATTTCGTCGGCGGGCAGCCGCCTGCGGTCCCCGTGGCCGGGCAGCAGCCACTCGAAGCGCAGGTGCGGCGCCGAGCGGGCCAGGGACGCGGCGAGCTCCTCGATCGAGTACCAGGTCACGCTCTCCACGACCTCGATGTCCTCCGTGGTGCGCGACCAGTACAGGCTGTCGCCGCTGAAGCAGTACCGGTCGTCCGCGAGGTAGAGCACGCTGCCCTCGGTGTGCCCGGGCAGCGGATGGGCGACCAGGCCGTCGGCGACCTCGACCGGCTCGGTGCCGCGCAGCACCCGGTCGGCGTCCGGGGCGGCGGCGAGGTCGCCCTCGTGGATCCACAGCCGGGCGCCGAGGCGGTCGGCCCAGCGGCGGCCGTGCGCGGCGTGGTCGCGGTGGGTGAGCAGTACCTCGGTCACCGGGCCGAGCGCCGCGTACCGCTCCGCCAGCGCCTCGCTCCAGCGCGGCGTGTCCACCATGACGTTTCCCGACGGGCGGCGCAGTAGATAGGAATTGGCCGCGGCGGTCTGCGTGGAGTTGTGTCCGCACAGGTACACGGAGTCGTCCAGGGCCATCGGAAACGGGTCGAGCTCCGGGTCGAGCCGCCGGGACGGCGGGCGGATCGACCGGACGTGGCAGGCGTACGCGGCGGTGTGCAGCAGCCTGTTCTCGGCCTCGTCGCGCGGCTGGCGCAGCACCCGCGAGCGGCCGTCGGCAGCCTCGCCGATCAGCCCGGGGGCGAGCTGCCGGGCCACATCGCAGTTCGTGCAGCGGTCGTCCACGTACCAGCCGTTCTGTCCGCCGTCCGGCCGCGCTGTGTCGCTCATGGTCGAAGGTCCTCCCGACGTCGCCGATCACGGCCGGTGTCCGGCCGCTCACTTCATGGATATCCCGGTTCGGACGAAAACCGGAAGAGGGGCCGGACCTTGTTGTTTTCCGGGGAGGGGACTCTGAGCAGCCACGGCACGGGCAGGAGATCGGCTATATTTCGCCGCCTTTTGTCGCTCCCTTGTCGCCTGCTTCGCCGCTCAGCGGCTGTCGAGCGCCAGACGGACGGCGAGACCGCCGAAGACCACGGCCGACGCCCGCTCCAGCCGGCGGCGGAACGAGGGCCGGCTGAGGAGCTTGTCGGCCAGGCTCCCGGCGGCCAGCCCGACCGTGGCGTCCACCGGCAGCCCGATCATGATGAACAGCCCGCCCAGGGTCAGCAGCTGTAGCCACACCGGCCACGCCGCATCGCCCACGGTGAGGAACTGCGGCAGAAACGCCAGGTAGAAGAGGATGACCTTGGGATTGGCCACATTGGTCAGCGTCGCCATCAGGTAGAGCTTGCGCAGCGGCCGCCGGGGCGCGGTGGCGGTGGCGTCGGCAGTGTCCTGCTCCCCGCCCGGCGTACGGCGACCTGCCCGCCAGGAGGTGACGGCGAGGTAGATCAGAAACACCGCGCCCGCCAGCCGCACCACCTCCAGCGCCTCAGGGGCGGCCCGGAACAGCGCGCTCAGGCCGAGCGCCGCGGCGAGCGTGTGCACGGCCAGACCGGTCGACATGCCGAGGGCGGCCACCACCCCGGCGCGGCGGCCTCCGGACGTGGCGTTGGCCACGATGAAGAGCATGTCCGGGCCTGGGGCGACGCTGAGCAGGAACGCGGCCGCCACGAAGGCGGCGATCAGGGAGAGGTCCATGGCCGGAGTATCACCACGGCCGCGAGCCGGACGAAAATGATTTCGCGATGCGGGACGGTGCGGGTCGGTTGGTGACAATGGGCGGGTGAAATACCGCTACCGCGTCCTCGGCGCCACCCAGGCCCTCCGTCCGGACGGCACCGAGGTGCCGCTCGGCGGCGCCCGGCTGCGGGCGCTGCTGGGCGCGCTGGCCCTGGGCGGCGGCCGGCCGGCGTCCACGGCGCAGCTGGCCGCCGAGCTGTGGGGCGAGGACGAGGCGCCGCCCGCCGACGAAGTGGCAGCGGTGCAGGCACTGGTGGGACGGCTGCGGCGGGCGCTGGGCAAGGAGGCGGTGGCCTCGGTGCCCGGCGGCTACCGCCTGGTGGCGGACAAGGACGATATCGACCTGTTCCGCTTCGAGCGGCTGGCGGCGGAGGGCTCCGCCGCGTTCGGCGCGGGTGATGCGCGCCTGGCCGCCGCACTGCTCGACGAGGCGCTGGAGCTGTGGCGCGGGCCGCTGCTCGCGGACCTCCCGGGCGCGGGCGGAGGCGTGTCTTCCGCGTCACGCGGCGGACCCGTGGCCATACGGGCCGAACGGCGCCACGCCCAGGCCCGCCGTGACCGCCTGGCGGCGGAGGTGGCACTGGGCGGCGCGGAGGGCGCCCTGGCCGAACTGGCGGCGCTGGCGGGCCAGGAGCCGCTGGACGAGCCGCTTCAGGCCCTGTGGATACGTGCCCTGCGGGCCGCCGGCCGGCGTGCCGAGGCCTTGCAGGCGTACGAGGAGGTCCGGCTCCGCCTCGCCGATCGCCTCGGCGCGGATCCGGGCGGCGAGCTGCGCGCCCTGCACGCCGAACTGCTCGCCGAGGACGCGGCCCCGCTCGCCGCGGAGGGCCCGGCACGGTCCGGCGGGTGGGGCGGTGCGTGGCGACAGGACGCGCGGGACGGCTCGGGTCGGCGCGGGGGGAGCGGCGGGCCGGGAGGTGTGGGGCGGCATCCCGGGAACGGTGCGCAGGGGGGCGCCGGGCAGGACGGCCCGAAACGGCTCGGGGAGCACGACGGTTGGCCACGACCTGAGCAGAGCGGGCGCGGCGGACAGGGACAGGGATACGGCGGGCAGCGCGGCGGGCGCCGTGACAGCGCGCGGGGCGCTTTGGGACAGGGCGCCCGGCAGGGTGGCCTGGAGCGGGATGGCGCGTGCGGTGGGCGGGAGTTCGGCGGGGGCGGCGGCGCGCAGCGGCGCGGCGCGGGCGGCGAGCCGTGGCACGCCGAAGGCGATATGGCGTGGCATGCCGATGGCGGTGCCGGGGAGCGCGGTGGGTCCGACAGCACATGGCAGGACGACCAGCGTGCTGGGCCCGCCGCGGATGGCGGGCAACGCGGGCCGGGAAATCTGCGGCCCCGGCTCACCACCTTCGTGGGGCGCGAGGCAGAACTGGGTGAGCTGGCAAGCGAGTTGCGCACCCGGCGCCTGGTCACCCTGATGGGCACCGGCGGCGTCGGGAAGACCCGGCTGGCCCTGGAGGCCGCCGAGGCGGCGGCCGGGGCCTGGCCCGACGGGGTGTGGCTGGCCGAGCTGGCGCCCGTACGGGACGGGGAGACCGTGCCGGAGGCGGTCCTGACCGCCGTCGGGGCGCGCGACACGGCGCTGCGGGGGCCCGGCGCCCAGGAGCTGCGGGCGGCCGAGGGCGCCGCGCCGGGGCCGCTTGCCGAACTGGTGGAGCACTGCGGTCGGCGTCGGATGCTGCTCGTCCTGGACAACTGCGAGCATGTGATCGGCGCCGCCGCCGAGTTGGCCCGGTCGCTGCTCACCGGCTGCCCGGGCGTGACCGTGCTGGCCACCAGCCGGGAGCCGCTGGGCGTGCCGGGCGAGTGGGCGCGGCCCGTCGAGCCGCTGCCGGGCGAGTGGGCGCTGCGGCTGCTCGCGGAGCGCGGCGCCGCCGTGCGCCCCGGGTTCGGCGTGGCCGACGACCGGCCCGCCTGTGTGGAGATCTGCCGTCGGCTCGACGGCCTCCCGCTGGCCATCGAGCTGGCCGCGGCCCGGCTGCGGGCGCTGACCCCGCGCCAGATCGCCGACCGGCTGGACAGCCGCTTCCGGCTGCTGACCGGCGGCCACCGGACCGCGCTGCCCCGGCAGCGGACGCTGCGGGCGGTGGTGGACTGGTCCTGGGACCTGCTGGACGAGGACGAGCGGACCGTGCTGCGGCGGCTGGCCGTCTTCTCGGGCGGCTGTGCGCTGGAGGAGGCCGAGGCGGTCTGCGCCGGGGACGCCCCGGGCGACTGGGCCGACCCCGCCCCGAAGGACACCCTGGACACCCTGGACACCCTGGACACCCTGAACATCCTGAGCTCCCTCGTCGACAAGTCGCTCGTGCTCGCCGTCCCCGAGGGGCCGGGCGGGATGCGCTACCGGCTGCTGGAGACCGTCGCCGAGTACGCCGCGCGGCGGCTGGCCGAGGCCGGGGAGCGGGAGGCCGTCGAGCGGCGGCATCTGACCGTCTTCCGCGAACTGGTCCGCATCGGCGACCCGCTGCTGCGCGGCCCGGAACAGGCCCGGTGGCTGGGGCGGTTCGAGGCGGAGCACGACAACCTTCGGGCCGCGCTGCGCCGGGCCGTGGCGCTGCGGGAGGAGCAGGAGGGGCTGTGCCTGGCGCTGTCCATGAGCTGGTTCTGGCAGCAGCGCAACCACCTGGGCGACGTACGCTCCTGGGCGCCCGCCGTCGCCGCGCTCGGCCCCGACCCCTTCCTCCCGCCCGTGCGGCCCGCCGTGCCGCTGGCCGAGCCCTGCACCGACCGGCCGCCGCCCTGGTCCGAGGAGCAGCTGTGGGAGGCCCGGCGCGGGGTGCGGCTGCTGATCTTCGCGAGCAGCGGAGAGAGCGGTGGCGCCTCCGCCGACCGGGAGGGCGGCCAGGAGTATCTGCGCGGGATCGTCGACGCGTACCGGCCGGGCCTGCCGCAGACCTTCCGCCAGCCGGGCTTCGTGTGGTTCTCCGCCAAGCTGCTCACCGGCCGGGCCGCGAGCCTCGGCGAGACGCTGGACGACATGGTGCGGGGTTGCCGGGAGCTGGGGCACCCCTGGGAGCTCGGCTTCGCCCTGCTGATGCGCGCCAGGACGCGGTACGGCCGCCCCGGCGGGACCGAGCGGTCGGTGGACGACGCCGACCAGTCGCTGCGGCAGTTCGAACGGGCCGGTGATCCCTGGGGGATCGCGGAGTCGCTGTCCGCGCGCGGCGAGGCGTACGAGTGGCGGGGCCGGTACGAGGAGGCCGCCGCCGACTTCGCCCGCGCCATCGAGGTCTCCGCGCGGGGCGGCGCGCAGCCCCAGGTCCCGGCGCTCGAGGCCAGGCTGGCGTCCGTACGGCTGGAGACCGCCCGGGACGAGGAGGAGCGGGCCGAGGCCGAACGGCTGCTGCGCCAAGCGGTGGTGGAGTCGGGCCGGTATGCCGGGGAGACCCTGGACACGGCGCGGCTGATGCTGGTCCAGCACCTCGGCCGCACCGGCCGCACCGGCGCCGCCCGCGACCAGCTGGAACTGCTGGAGCAGGCGTTTCCGGCCACCACCCCCGCGATTCTCACCGGCATGGTGGCGGGCCTGCACGGCTGGCTGGACTGCGTGGACGGCGCGTACGAGCGCGCCCGGAGCCGGCTGAGGCGGGCCGTGAGCTCGCTGGAGCCCCTGGCGTATCTGGTCGCCCCGCATCTGGTCGCCGAGCAGTTCATCAGCGCCGCCTGGGCCAAGGCGCACCTGGGCGCGGCGGAGGACGGGGCGCGGCTGCTCGGCGCCTACGACCACGGGCCCGTGATGGAGGGCTTCTGCTTCCGTACGCTCTCGGCCGCCGCCGAGGTGCGGCAGCGGGCCGAGGCGGAGCTGCGCCGGGTGCTGGACGCGCGGGCGTACGAGCGCGCCTACGCCGAGGGCGGCGGCCTCGCGGTGCGGGACGCCGCCGCCCTCGTGTGACGCCGGGCCGGGCGGGCCCGGCTCAGCCGTTCTGCTCGGCCTGCGCGTCCGCCACCCGCTCCCGCGCCTCGGCCAGGTCCTCCTCGGTCGGGGCGTCGTCCTGGGTGAGCTTCAGCCGCCAGTAGCCGGTGAAGTCGATCGACCGCCGGTCGATGCCGCGCTCGCCCACCAGATGACGGCGCAGGCTCCGTACCGCCCCCGCCTCACCGGCCAGCCACGCGAACACCGAGCCGGGCGGGAAGGCGGCCGAACGCACCGCGTCGAGCAGCGACCCACCGCCCCCGGTGGGGCGCCCGTTCCGGTGCAGCCAGTGCACCTCCACCTCGCCGGCGGTCGTGAAGCGCTGCTCCTCGGCCGCGTCGGCGACCTCGATGTACGCCACCGCGCGGGCGCCCTCGGGCAGCGCCTCGATCAGCGTGCCGATCGCGGGCAGCGCGGACTCGTCCCCGGCCAGCAGCGTCCAGTCGGCCTCGCCGAGCGGCACGGGGCGGGCGAAGGCCGCCGACGGGCCGAACATGCCGAGCGTGTCGCCGGGCCCGGCCGTCAGCGCCCAGCTGGTCGCAGGGCCCACGCCGCTGTGCCCGCCCCCGACGCCATGCCCGCCCCCGTCGCCGTGCCCGTCCCCGGCTCCGTGCAGCACGAAGTCGATGTCGAGCGTCCGGCTGTGCGCGTGATGCGCCCGGATGGTGTAGCTCCGCATCCACGGCCGCTCGTCCTCGGGGATCGCCTGGTACGCCTCGTACCACCGCATCACGTCGCCGTCCGGGCCGGGCTCCGGAAGGCGGGGCTCCGACTGGCCCGGCCTGGGGAAGTACAACTTGACCTGCTGGTCGGGCGCGTCGCAGACGAAGTCGGCGAGGGCGTCCCCGCCGAAGGTCACGCGCACCATGCGCGGGGTGATCCGCCGCACCTCGGTGACCTGGATGAACCGGACCGGCAACGACTGCTGCACCGAACCTCCTGAAGGCAGTGGGGTGTGAACGGCGGCCACGACATCCGGGCGTGTCCGCCTGTGTCCACGACGCTCCCAGCCGCCCCCTACAGCCGGTCGACAGCTCGCCTACAGCCCGCCGACCACCACACGGCCCGCCCCAGGGGTATCCGTCAAGATCCGCCGGGCGCCTGAGCCCCCGCGTCCGGGAGGCCGTATCCGTCCACCATGGCGCGGGCCGCCCGCGTGGCGCGGGCGGCGACCTCCGCCGCCACCGCATCGGGTTCGCCGAATACTCCGTCGAGCAGGAGGGCGACATAGCCGCGCGCCAGCGCGGAGAGCGCTTCGAGCAGCTCGACGGCGGCCTTCGCCGCCCGGTCCGGCGGCACCACGTCGAACGCGCTCGGCAGCAGCAGGTCGATGAACTCCCTGGTGCTGTCGCGCAGCTCCAGGTGGTGGACGCGCAGGCCGGGGGCGAAGAGCAGGTCGAACGCGCCCCGGTGGACGGCCGCCGCGCGCACATAGCTGCCCGCGACCATGGCGAGGCGCTCCTGGGGCGAGGTGGCCGTGGCCATGCCCTGGAGATGGATCGTCCGCAGCCTGCGCGAGACCTCCAGGGCGGCGGCCGCCAACAGCGTGTCGCGGTCGGCGAAGTGGCGGTACGGCGCCCCGGGGCTCACCCGGGTGCGGCGCGCGGCCTCAGCGACGGAGAAGCCGCGCACCCCCACCTCGTCGACTATGTCGAGTGTCGCCCTGACCAGCGCGGCGGCGAGGTCGCCGTGGTGGTAGGCGCCGCGTTCCCTGCCCCCGCTGTGTGCCATCCGGCTGACCTTATCGGATATCCGTTCGGTTTTCTCCGGCCCCGTCGCGCATGACCCGCAGGGCCTCGCGCGACCGCTCGATGCGGATCGGCAGATCCCGCGCCCGCACGCCGGTGGCGTGGTGGAAGGCGTTCGCGATGGCGGCCGCCGCGCCCACGATGCCCAGCTCGCCGATGCCCTTGCCGCCGACCGGGTTGAGCCGGTCGTCGCGCTCGTCCAGCCAGTGCACCTCCAGCTTCGGGACGTCGGCGTGGGCGGCGATGTGGTAGCCCGCGAAGTCGTGGTTGGCGAAGTCGCCGAACGCCGGGTCCACCTCGCCGACCTCCAGCAGCGCCATCGAGAGCCCCATCGTCATCGCCCCGAGGAACTGCGAGCGGGCCGTGGTGGGGCTGAGGATCCGCCCGGCCGCGAACACCCCCAGCATCCGGTCGACGCGGATCTCGCCGGTGTCGGCGTCCACCCGCACCTGGGCGAACTGCGCGCCGAAGGTGTGGCGTGAGAGGTCCGCCCGTTCCTGGAGGTCCTCGGTGGTGTCGGCCACCACCTCCAGGCCCCCGTCCGGGACGACACCCGCGTAGCCGCGCATCTCCTCCACCAGCGCGCGGCACGCCTTGTGGACGGCCCAGCCCCACGAGGACGTGCCCATCGAACCGCCCGCGAACGTCGCCACGCCCAGCGACGCCCGGCCGATCTCCAGCCGCAGCCGCGTCGGGGACACCCCGAGCGCGTCCGCCGCCACCTGCGTCAGCGCGGTGCGCGCCCCCGTACCGATGTCGACCGCGCCGATCCGGACCAGGAAGGTCCCGTCCGGCTCGGCGCGCGCGGTGGCCGTGGAGGGCGCGGTGTAGTCGGGGTGGTGCGAGGCGGCCATGCCGGTGCCGACCAGCCACCGCCCCTCCCGGCGGACCCCCGGCGCCGGATCGCGCCGCTCCCAGCCGAATCGTTCGGCGCCCTCGCGCAGACACTCGACCAGGCTGCGGCTGCTGAACGGCTTGCCGGTGCCCGGGTCCAGCTCCGGCTCGTTACGGATGCGCAGCTCGATCGGGTCCATGCCCAGCTCGACGGCCAGCTCGTCGATGGCCGACTCCAGCGCGAACATGCCCGGGGTGTGGCCGGGCGCCCGGAACCAGGCGGGCGTCATGATGTCCAGCGGCGCCACCTTCACGGTGGTGCGGACATCCGGCGCCGCGTACATCATCCGCGTCGAGGACACCGTCTGGTCGGCGAACTCCAGCATCCTCGACCGCGGCTGCACCGACTCGTGGTCGATCGCGGTCAGCCGGCCGTCCCGCTCGGCCCCGAGCCGGATCCGCTGGATCGTCGGCGCCCGGTGGGGGACCAGCGCGAACATCTGCTGCCGGGTCAGCGCGATCTTCACCGGCCGCCGTACGACCTGGGCGGCCAGCACCGCCAGAACGGCCGGTGAGCGCGGAATGCCCTTGGACCCGAAGCCGCCGCCGACGTGTTCGGTGACCACCTCCACCGCGTCCAGGTCGAGCCCGAACAGCCCGGCCATCAACTGCGCGGCGAAGCGCGGGCCCTGGTTGGAGTCGTGCAGGGTCAGCCGGCCCTCCTGCCAGGAGGCGATGGTGGCGTGCGGCTCCATCGGGCTCGGATGCTCCACCGGAGTGGAATACGTGGCGTCGGTGCGCACCGGGGCGGCCGCCAGGGCGCGCTCCACATCGCCGCGCTCCTGGAACCCGGGTTCGCCGTCGGTCACGCGCTCGGGGACATACGCCGCCTCGTCGTCCGCGCGCAGCACCACATCGTGCGGCTCGGGCGCGTAGCTCAGCCGCACCGCCGCCGCGGCCTCGCGCGCGGACTCCAGGGAGGTGGCCACCACCGCCGCCACGATCTGCCCGTGGTAGGCCACCTCGGGGGACTGAAGCACGAACAGGTCGGCGCTGACCTCGGCGTCCGCGTTCAGCCGCGGGGCGTTGCCGGAGTCGAGGACCGCGAGCACGCCCGGCAGGGCGAGGGCCGCGGCCGCGTCCACCTCCGTCACCCGGCCGCGGGCGATCGTCGACTGCACCGGCCAGACATAGGTGATGTGGGGGGTCGGGAACTCATAGGAGTACAGCGCCTCCCCGGTGACCTTCTGGGGGCCGTCCACCCGGGTCAGCGGGGCGCCGATCGTCTGCTCGACGGTGGTCATGCGCGGTCCTTCCTCGCGACCAGGTCGCGGATGGCGGCGACGATCAGATCAATGGTCAGGTCGACCTTGAACGCGTTGTCAGGCAGCGGGCGGGCGGCGGCCAGCTCCGCCCGCGCGGCCTCGCGCAGCGTCGCCTCGTCCGGGCGCCGCCCCCGCAGCAGCTCCTCCGCCGTCCTGGCCCGCCAGGGGCGCGGCGCCACGCCGCCGAGCGCGATCCGTACGTCCGCCACCCGGCCCGACTCGTCCACGCTCACCGCCGCGCCCACGCTGACCAGCGCGAAGGCGTACGAGCGGCGGTCGCGCACCTTGCGGTAGGCCATCGCCGCGCCCGGCGGTGGCGCCGGCAGCTCCACGGCGGTGATCAGATCGCCGTGTTCCAGCACGGTCTCGCGCTCCGGCGTGTCGCCGGGCAGCACATACAGCTCCTCCACCGGGACGGTGCGCGCGCCGCCGTCCGCCGACCGCAGCCGCGCCACCGCGTCCAGCGCGACCAGCGCCACCGCCATGTCGGACGGGTGGCCCGCCACGCAGTGTTCGGAGGTGCCGAGGATCGCGAGCTCGCGGTGCGCGCCCTCGATCGCGGGACAGCCCGAGCCCGGCCGGCGCTTGTTGCAGGGCTTGGTCACGTCCTGGAAGTAGCCGCAGCGGGTGCGCTGCATCAGATTGCCCGCCACCGTGGCCACCGTGCGCAGCTGCCCGGACGCGCCCGCCAGCAGCGCCTGCGACAGCAGCGGGAAACGCCGCCGGACCCCCGGGTCGCCGGCCAGCTCGCCATTGCGCACCGCGGCGCCGATCAGCGCCGAGCCGTCGTCGCGGTGCTCGACGCGGTCGTGGTCGAGCCGCGAGACGTCCACGACCAGGCCCGGCCCCGCGACACCCAGCTTCATCAGGTCCACCAGGTTGGTGCCGCCGCCCAGGTACACGGCGTCGGGCCGGTCCGCCACCAGCGCGGCCGCCTCGTCGGCGTCGGCCGCCCGTACGTACGCGAACTCCCTCATCGCGCGCCGCCCCCGTCCGTGCCCGCCGCCTCCAGGACGGCCTCCACGATGCCGCCGTACGCGCCGCAGCGGCACAGATTGCCGCTCATCCGCTCGCGGACCTCCTCGTGGTCCAGCGCGCCGACCCCCGCGGCGGAGGCGATGTCTTCGGTCACCTGGCTCGGCCAGCCGCGCCGGGCCTCGCCGAGCGCCCCGATCGCCGAGCAGATCTGGCCCGGTGTGCAGTAGCCGCACTGGAGCCCGTCATGGTCGAGGAACGCCCGCTGCACCGGGTGCAGCCCGTCGCCGCTTGCCAGATCTGCTACTCCCTCGATCGAGACGATGTCCCGCCCCTCGGCCGCCACCGCGAACATCAGACAGCTGTTCACCCGGTCCCCGTCCATCAGGACGGTGCACGCGCCGCACTGCCCGTGGTCGCACCCCTTCTTCGTGCCGGTCAGGCCCAGCCGCTCGCGGAGCACATCGAGCAGGGTGGTGCGGTTGTCCACGGTCAGAGCGTGTTTCTCGCCGTTGATCCGCAAGGTGATGTCGCTACTCGGAGACGAATGTGAGAGGCTCATACATCCAATGTATCAATCTCTTACATGAGTTGAGGGAACATCAGCGATGCCAGAGCCCGAACTGCCGAGGGCGGGGATGTCGGGGGCGCAGATGACGGGGGGCGACCCGCCGCGCGTGGTCGAGGAGGCGCACCGCTGGTGGCGCGCGGGTGAGCCCTTCGCGCGCGCCACGGTCGTGGACACCTGGCGCTCCTCACCCCTGCCGCCGGGCACGAGCATGCTGGTCGGGCCGGACGGCTCCGCCGTCGGCAGCGTCTCCGGCGGCTGCGTCGAGGGCGCGGTCTACGAACTGGCCCAGGAGGCCATCGCCTCCGGGACACCAGTGCTCCAGCGCTACGGGGTGAGCGACGACGACGCGTTCGCGGTCGGACTGACCTGCGGCGGGATCATCGACGTCTACGTGGAGCGGATCGACCCCACGGGCTTTCCCGAGTTCGGCGAGGTGGCCACGGCGGTCCGGTCCGGGGCGCCGGTGGCCGAAGTCACCTGCGTGGCCGTGGCCGGCCCCGACCCCGCGGCCAGGCTCGGCCGCCGCATGGTCGTCGGCCCCGACACCACCACCGGCACGCTCGGCTCCCGGCGGCTGGACGCGGCCGCCGCCGAGGCCGCGCGCGGCATGCTGGCCGGCGGGCGCACCGGCACCCTGCGCCACGGCTACGACGGCCGGCCCCTCGGCGACGAGCTCACCCTGTTCGTCTCCGCCCACGCCGCGCCGCCCAGGCTGCTGGTCTTCGGCGCCGTCGACTTCGCGGCGGCACTCGCCCGGATCGGCTGCTTCCTCGGCTATCGCGTCACCGTCTGCGACGCCCGCCCCGTCTTCGCCACCCGGCGCCGCTTCCCCGAGGCACACGAGGTCGTGACCGACTGGCCACACCGCTATCTGCGGGCCGAGGCCGAGGCGGGCCGCCTCGACGAACGGACCGCGGTCTGCGTCCTCACCCACGACCCCAAGTTCGACGTGCCCCTGCTGGACTGCGCCCTGCGCCTCCCGCTCGGCTACATCGGCGCCATGGGCTCCCGCCGCACCCACGAGGACCGGCTGCGCCGCCTGCGCGAGCGCGGCCTCGGCGCGGACCGGCTGGCCCGGCTGTCCTCGCCCATCGGCCTCGACCTCGGCGCCCGCACCCCCGAGGAGACCGCGGTCAGCATCGCCGCCGAGATCGTCGCCGACCGCTGGGGCGGCAGCGGCGCCCGGCTGACCTCGCGCACGGGCAGGATCCACCACGTGTAATGCACGTCTACAGAGAGAGCCCGTTACGGGGGCCGTGGAAGACTGGGATCGTGCGCGCCTGGGCCGAGGGCTGGGTCGTCTCGCGCGAGGCGGCCCCTCCCGTGGAAGAGCAGAGCCTTGGGGCCTCACCGCCGACGTCGGACTGACCGGCCGGGTGATCCGGCACGTCCTACCCGAGGCCGACGAACCGCTCGTAACCGCTCGTCCGCAAGCTCGCCGAGACGCTCAAAGCGCTTCGCCCACAGCACCCGGCTCACGACGGACGAGGCAGCCGCCCTGACTCTTGAACCGCATGGCGAACGCTTCCCATCGGTCACCGAATCCCTGCGCGTCCAGACCCAGCACCGCTTCACCTGGACCCGCATCGACCCGTGGGCCCTGTCGACCTTCACGCGCTACTGCCCCAAGTGCCTCGCCGGGGACGGGTCCGTGATCCAGCAGCGGCACGGCGGCCCCTGGAACGCGGCGGAATGGCGTCTGGCGGTCAGCTTCATCTGCCGCGATCACCGCACCTTCCTGCGGCACCTCTGCCCCATCTGCCGACGTCCCGCCCACAAGTTCGACGCCCAGGCGGGCTCCAAGCTCCCGCCGCTCATGCAGTTCAAGGGGTTTCACCGACATAATGGCCAACCAGGAATCGACACAGCCGCCTGACCACTAGACGATCAAGTCTGATGTGTCCGGTCGCATGTGGTGGCCGACTGGATGGCGGGCGTCCCGGTTTCTCAGCGCTGCTGGCGGCTGCGCGCCACGGCAGTGGCATGCTCCTCGCTATGCATGAAGATCCGCAGGACAAGACAACGCCTCGGTGGTGGGGGCGTATCGCGTGTACGTGGGCGGTCACTTTCGCTGTGCTTCATTTCTACTGGGCGCTCGGCGGCAGCTGGGGCCTGAGTGTCTCGGCGGGGCCCTTGGCCGAGGAACGCCCCGGGTGGTTCGTGGTGGTGGGCTTGTGGGGTGTGGGAATGCTGTGCCTTGTCGGCGGCATGCTGGGATGGCTTCTCGCCCGGCCACGGCCTCATGGCCTGGCCGGACGGGCGGTCAAGACCCTGGGCTGGTGCGCCTGCGCTGTGCTGGTGGTGCGCAGCATCGCCGTCGAGGTGCTGGTGCTGAGTGACGCAGTGGGCCGGGAGATAGACGTGAGCCCGGAACAGCGGCTGTGGACGCTGGCGCTCTGGAATCCCTGGTTCCTGGTCGGCGGTCTCGTCTTCGGCCTGGCTGCACGGCAGTTCGGAAGAGCGAGTGGCCCGAGTAGCGGTGGCGCCTGACGGCGCGCCGCGGAACACGAACAGGGTGTCCAAGATCGTGGCGTGAACGACGACCTGGACACCCTTCTGCCGCGGCAATCCGGGTACAGCAAGCGCCTCAAAGCGGCGCTGCCCCTGGTGAGAAGGGCGATACGGATGCTGGCGGCGGACACGGACTTCTGGTTCGACACCCACCGGATCGCCGACTCCGCGCCGGTACCGTGCGGGATGTCCCGCCCGACGGTGAAGCGGTCGGACCTGGCCGGCTGATGGGTGACGCGATCAACGCGGCCACGCAAGGCCGCTTCCTCTTTCCGGCCGGGCCCTTGGCGCTGTTGCTCGCGGACAGATGGGCGTCCTCGTGGCCGGAGGGTGAGATGGATCCGCACCGGAGCTGGGGCGGGGACACAATGGTCCCATTTCCGGAATGGATGTAGGAGGAATCAACCCAGCCGTGGACACTGCGAGGAGCACCGACGACGAAGTCGGCCCGGCGAGCGAAAGCGAGCCCGCCGGGCCGGGCGGGAAGGGGTGGCGGGGGTGGGTCATGGATGTGCGGCCGCTGCGGCACCGGCCGTTCCGACGGCTGTGGGCGTCGACATCCGTCACCACCGTCGGCAGTCAGCTGACCGCGGTGGCCGTGCCCAAGCAGGTCTACGACCTCACCGGCTCCTCGGCCTGGGTCGGCTATGCGAGCTTCGCGGGGCTGCTGCCGCTGGTGGTCTTCGCGCTGTGGGGCGGCGCGGTCGCCGACCGGGTGGACCGGCGGAAGCTGATGCTGTTCACGAATGTGGGCATCGCCGTCATCTCGCTGCTGTTCTGGGCGCAGTCCGCCGCCGGGATCCACTCGGTGGCGCTGCTCATGGTGCTGCTCGCCGCCCAGCAGGGCCTGTTCGGCATCAACTTCCCGGCCCGCAGCGCCTCGATAGCCAGGCTCGTGCCCGCCGAGGAACTGCCCGCCGCGGGCGCCCTTCAGTCCACCGTGGCGCAGACCGGCATGGTCCTCGGGCCGCTGCTGGCGGGGGCGCTGATCCCGCTCATCGGGCTGTCCACGCTGTATGTGATCGACGCCGTCGCGCTGTGCGCCACCCTGTGGGCCGTATGGCGGCTGCCTCCGCTGCCTCCGCTGCCTCCGCTGGACGAGGGCGAGGGGAGCGGGCCCGGCCGGCGGCGGGCCGGCGCGCGGGAGGTAGCCGACGGGTTCCGCTACATCGTGGCCCAACGGGTGCTGCTGCTGTCCTTCCTCGCGGACATCGTGGCGATGGTCTTCGGCATGCCGCGGGCGCTGTTCCCGCAGCTGGCGTCGAGCACGTACGCGCCCTGGGGTGAAGGGTTCGCGCTCGGGCTGCTGTTCGCGGCGATCCCCATCGGGGCGGTGGCCGGCGGGCTGATGTCGGGCACCTTCTCGCGGGCGCGCCGGCACGGGCTGATGGTCAGCGCCGCGGTGGTGGTCTGGGGGCTGGCCATCACCGGGTTCGGGCTGAGCGCCGGACTGTGGTGGGCGGCGGGCTTCCTGGCGGTGGCGGGCGTCGCCGACATGGTCTCCATGGTCTTCCGCGGGGCGATCCTCCAGTCGGCCGCCACCGATGACATGCGCGGCCGGATGCAGGGCGTCTTCACGGTGGTGGTGGCCGGCGGCCCGCGCCTGGCCGATTTGCTGCACGGCACGGCCGGCTCGCTGTTCGGCCCCCGGGTGGCGGTGGCCGCGGGCGGACTGCTGGTGGTCGCCACGATGCTCGCCCTGACCGCCGCGGCGCCCTCCTTCCGGCGCTACACCGGCTGAGGCGGGCGCCCGCGCAGGCTGTTCCCCTACCGCCCCTGCCCGAATGGGCTATCGTGCGCCACTGGGCGCCGGGTTATGGTCCGGCGCATGCTCTGGACGCAGCGAGGCGCCCCGACAGCCGTCAAAGTCAGGCTGTCGGGGGCGCGGCCCGTACCGGCCGGGGGTGCCGGTTCGGGCGCCTATTCCTCCCGCGTCACCCGCGCATGGTCCGTCACCACTCGGCGGAAGAGATCATGACCGGTCCGGCCGGTATGGCGTAGACACCACTGCTGCGCCGCCTCCTGCTCCTCCTGCGGGCCGGATTCCTCACCACAGCCGGACGTGATGCAGAACGCTTCGAATGTGGCTCCGCCGTCTGGCACGTGCCGGATGGTGTGCGGCACGAAACGCATCACTGAGCGGACCATGAAAACACCTTCACGGCGCTCTGGCAGTCCGTCATGGGCAATCGGGCGCCCCTGCTCTCAGCGACCCGTAGAGCGTCGCCCAGGCATTCGGACAGCCGCGCGCCGGCGTAACGCAATTCGGTCGCGGAAGCCTTGGGGTCGCTGAGGATCTTCCGTGCGTGGTTCAGCACCTCGGCTCCCATGGTGAGCTGAACGGCTTCCATCTCGTCAGCGAGCCGCCAGAGAAACCCGCCCTCACTACCTGGAGCGAGGAAACACGGTTTCCCACCTTCGGATGGCCATGGCAGTAGCCGTGCCGGTTCCCGGTCATTCATCGGGGCACCTCCGGCAGAAAGTCGGCGCCCACAGTCGCCAGCACGAGAGCACGCATGCGCTGCGGGTGTCGCTGCCGTTCCTGCCGCCTCTCATGCGCCACCAGGTAGGGGCGCACCATGGCAAGCGCGTGCGCGGCACGCACAGGGGGTGCCACGTGGGCGCGGTTGTGCTTGCCGGGGGTGTGTCGCCCGAACAGGGCCTCTCTCACCCGTTCGGGTAGTCGTGATAGGCATTGCATGTCGGTCTGCTCCATTCAGATCGGCCACGCCCCGGGGCCGTTCGCGCGGTCGCCGGGGGCCTTGCGTCCAGGCAGCCTGCCAACCCCTTAAAGACGTATCCGCCCACGTCTGGGGGACAGTTGGGAGGTTCGGGCGGTAGCGTTGAAGAACGCCCAAACGTCCGAGGGAGAGACCTTGAACACTGCCTTACGATCAGCTATGGCAGACGCCAAACTGTCGGCGCGGCAACTTGCCTCACGCGTCGGGGTCTCCGGAAAGACGGTCGAACGTTGGATCGCGGACGCGGCCCTGATTCCACATGCGCAGAACCGTGAGGACGCCTGCATGGCGTTGGGAGTGAGTGAAGAAATGATCTGGCCGAAGGCAATCAAAGACCGTGTGAAAACGGGTGCCGACCGGGAAATTATCCGCTCTTACCCGTATCGCTCGGCGTGCCCATCGACGGTGTGGGGAGAACTCATTGCGTCATCTTCGGATGAACTCTTTTTCGCCGGTTACACAAACTATTTCCTCTGGCTGGAACAACCAATGTTCGCAAGCACACTGCGACGTAAAGCAGAAAGCGGATGCCGTGTCAGATTCCTGCTGGGCAACCCCGACTGCGAAGTAACGCGTCAGCGCGAACAGATCGAGGATGTCTCACTTACCGTTTCCACGCGCGTTCGCGTCACGCTGGAAAACCTCGCGAAGCTGGGCACTGTTCAGGGGATAGAGGCGCGGTTCTCGGCAACGGCCGATGCCGCTAATCACGTCTCGCTATCAGTTTTTCGGTTCGACAATCAGGCGTTGGTCACTCCGCATCTCGCACGCCTGGTCGGCCACGACTCTCCGCTTCTGCATTTGCGCAAGCATGGCGACGGCGGCATGTTTGACCGGTTCGCCGAGCACGCAGAGGAATTGTGGTCCAGGGGCGCACCGGTAGAACACGCACCCGCTATGCAGTAGTCACAACGCAAAAAGGGCCCCGGTGCCATCCTGCAGACGCGAGAAGTGCTGGGGCCCTTTCTGCTGCCTGTCGCGTAGCCGAGTCGGCAAACCGCTTAATGGCGCCTGCGCGTAACGCGACCAGTCACCGAACGGCACAGACTTTGCGCCCGCGCCCGTGGCGTGCACGAATGGATCGATGAAAGCTGGCTTTCCAATCATTGATCCGGAGGCGCCGGGTGGACCGTCGGTGACGAATTCAGTTCCGGCTGTTTCGCCCGTGGTGGCCTTTGACCCACGTGATCCTTGACGGCACGCTCATCGAGTCGGACCGTCTCACCGGCGTCCGTGAGAACGGCAACGACCTGTGGTTCAGCAAGAAGCACAGGGCGTTCGGCGGCAGCGTGCAGTTCGGGGGTTGAGGAACATCGGAACGAAAACCGGCGCTAAGCCCGTGGAGTGCCTGAGAGTGCTTTGACCTGGGGTTCGGCGGGGGCGGAGCCTTCGGCAGTCGTGTTGATCACTGACTGTGTGGAGGTCCGGGGTGCCGGTCGAGTTTCTGACGGATGCACAAGCCGCCGCGTACGCGGCCTACGGCGGGGCGCCGTCCCGTACGGAGTTGGAGCGTTTCTTCTTCCTGGACGACGCGGACCGGGAGCTGATCGAGGGCAAGCGGCGGTCCCACAACCGGCTGGGCTTCGCGGCCCAGCTCACGACCGCGCGCTACCTCGGGGTGTTCCTGGACGACCCGACCGACGTTCCGCCGGAGGTCGTCGACTACCTCGCCGAGCAGCTCGGCATAGCGGACGCGTCGGCACTGAAGGCGTACGGGGACCGGGAGAACACCCGGCTGGCCCACGTCCGTGAACTGCGGAAGCTCCTGGAGTACACGGAGTTCGCCGAGGCGGAAGCCGAGTTGAGGGTGTGGGTGGACGCGCGGGCGTGGACGACCGGGGAGGGCCCAAAGGCGTTGTTCGACGCGGCGGTGGGGTGGTTGCGTGAGCGGCGGGTGCTGCTGCCCGGCGTGACGACGCTCGCCCGGCTGGTCGCGTCGGTGCGGGAGGCGGCGAACCAGCGACTGTGGGACAGCCTCTACGGGCTGCTGAGCACCGGGCAGCGGGCGGTGCTCGACTCCCTGCTGACCGTGCCGCCCGGCGCGCGGGTGTCGGAGCTGGACCGGCTGCGGCGCGGTCCGGTGCGGATCTCCGGGCCGCAGATGAAGTGGGCGCTTGAGCGGGCGGCGGAGATCGACGCGTTCGGTATGGGTGAGCCGAGAATCTCGCGGTCGCCGGGCCGGGCGCCTTCCTTCTCCAGGGCGGCGCGGACGACGACGGCGTGCGCGTCGTTGAAGATCTCCTCCAGGCGGGTGTCGCTCTGCGGGCCCACGGCGATGCGCAGCTCCGCGTCCACCACGGCGAGCGCCATGGGGAGCAGTGGCCCAGCGGCCGGACTCGAGGGCTCCGGACGGGTCAGTTGGCGGGCACGAGGGCGGTGTCGTACTGCCCGATGGCCCAGGGCAGGACGACGCAGGCCAGCAGGAACCACGGGCTGTACCGGTGCAGGTCCCAGGTGTCGACGGGGAAGCGGAAGTTCTCGTCGATGGCGTAGTGGGGGAACCGCTCGTCGAAGCGGGCCACGGCCTCTCGAAGGCCGTTCTCCGTGCTCAGGTCCGCATCGCCGAAGAACACCTCCTCGACGTCATGGGACAGGCCCGGACGCTCGGCCCCGGCCACGGTCTGGAGGACGTGGGCGGCGGCCCGCTCGGCGGCGTACGCCTTCGCGCTGTCGCGGCCTCCGGGCACCAGCTTCTCCGCCCAGTACGCCGGGTCCATCCGGGCGAGCGTCCTCGGGCTCACGGAAGAAGTCGAACATGTCCTCGACGCGGGAGAAGGACCAGCAGCCCAGGTCACCGCGCAGGACGAGCATGTGCGGCCAGGTGACGACCTCGCTCCAGCTCCAGGACGCCTTGGGGAAGCTGAAGGTCAGGTGCCGGTAGACCCCGTCGTCCTTGAGGACGGTCATCGTCGCGCCCTCGCGGTCGGAGGCGAACCGCTCCCTGGCCTCCCGAAGGTGCTGCATCAGCTCGTCGTACGGGTCGTTCACGCTCATCCCGGCGCCTTCCTCACGGCTTCACCGGCCCTCCAGGACGTCGGGCCTTCCGGAGTACAACGACCCCGCGGACCACCGGTAGCGCGGGAAGCTCAGCAGGTCGGCCGACTCCCGCTGAGCTCCGCCGACGACGAGTGTGGTTTCGTAAGCGGGAGTGAGCAACGTTTGTCGATGGTTCTTGGCAGCACTTCGCGATCAAACAGCTCGGAATTGTCGATGAGAACTGACAACGCTGGAACAGCCGAGTGACTGGCCGCAGGACGTGAAGTGACCCCCCACCCGTTGGGCCTAGCGCCTCGGGTCTTGACCTTGCCCGAAGGTGAAGGCCGACAGTGTGCAGGGCAACCAGACCAGCGATCTCCGTGCCCTTCGCTCGGCCGGAGACGGGATGAGGGGACCATCTATACCCTCGACGGCTCCTCCCCGCCGCCGCCCGAGTCGGGCGCGACGACGGGCGGCGTCCGGATGAAGGCGGCGGACGGGGACGCGGTGTGGAAGTTCGGCACGGCGGGGACGACGGTCGCGGTCGTGAAGTAGCCCCGGGAGAGGTTCCGGAAGGGGTTCCGGGAGAGGTTTTCAGCCCGGTTCGGCGTCGGTCCACGCGTGCAGCTTGTCCGGGTTGACCACGAGCCACAGATCACGGACCCGGCCCGCGTGGATGCCACGCCGACCACGGCGACGGTCGTCCTGGCGATCGGCACCGCGACGCCCTGGGAGCCGTGGAGCCGTTGACGTCGTCTTCCACGACGTCGAGGCCCGGCTCCTTGCGGAGCAGCCCGAGCAGGAACCGGCTTCGGCGTCCTTGGCGAGGTGTTCGTTGCCGGCGCCTGCTCCGGTCCATGAGGACGTGTGATCCGGTTCACGGGAACGCCTCCTGCCCGGCGGACAGTCCAGGACGTGAAGCACACATCCGTGACCCCCCGTACCGATCGGGGCAAGAAGCCGGACGGACAGAATCCGGACCGACGGCAGGCGGGGCCGCCACCGGCCGGCTCGCACAGGGGGCACCCCCCTGATCCCGGCGACCGGCCGGACCCACCTCTCCGGCATGACATCCAGGGACTGCGCGCTCTGGCCGTCGGCCTGGTGGTCGCGGCGCACGTCGGGGTCCCCCACGCCGCCGGGGGATACGCCGGAGTCGACGTCTTCTTCGTCATCTCCGGGTACCTCATCACCTCCGGGCTGTTGCGGGAGGCCGCGCGCACCGGAACGCTGTCCCTTCGCCGCTTCTTCGGCAGACGGGCGATGCGCATCCTCCCGCTCGCGACCCTGGTCTGCCTGGTCACCATCCTGGGCTGCCGGCTGTTCGCCTCGAAGATCCGTTACACCGAGTTCCTGCACGACGCGCTGGCCGCCGCGGCACACTTCATGAACGTCGAGCTGGCGTTCTCCGGGACCGACTACCTCCAGCAGAACGCCACGCCGTCACCGTTCCAGCACTACTGGTCGCTGTCGGCCGAGGAGCAGTTCTACCTGCTGTGGCCCGTGCTCCTCCTGCTGAGCTGGAAGGTGCTGCGGCGCCCGTGGCCGAGCGCGCTGCTGCTCGGCGCGCTGTGCCTGTTCTCCTACATCCTGAGCGCGGAGACGACCGGGACCTCCCCTTCCTGGGCCTACTTCGGCCTTCACACACGATGGTGGGAACTGGGAGCCGGCGGCCTGCTGGCCTTCTGCCCCGGAGCGCTGACCCGGATACCGCGTGTCGTGTCCGGCGCGGGCGCCTGGCTGGGGCTGGCCGCGATCCTCGCGGCGGCGGTGCTGTACGACGACGACACCCCGTTCCCCGGCCATCACGCGCTCCTGCCCGTGCTCGGAGCGGTCCTGGTGATCGCGGGCGGAGGCCGCCCGTCCTCCTCCGGTGCCTCACGGCTGCTCGCCGTCCGCCCCGCGACCTGGGTGGGCGGCCTCTCGTACGGCTGGTACCTGTGGCACTGGCCGGTGCTGATGCTCGGCCCCGCCGCCCTGGACCGTACGGCCACCCCCCGGCTGCTCCTTGCCCTGAGCGCGGTCGCCCTGCTGCTGGCCTGGGCGACCTTGCACCTGGTGGAGAACCCGATCCGGTTCCACGGCGGGCTGCGCCGCCAGCCCGCCACGGCGATCGCCTTCGGCCTCGGCCTGTCGGCGAGCGCCGTGTGCGTCACCCTGGTCGCGGCGTCCTTCCCTCCCGCGCTCAGCTCCGGCGCCCGCGCCCCGGAGCTGAGCGCGACCCTGGCCGCGGCTCGGGACCCGCAGGCCCGGCTGACCGCGCTCCTCGGCACACCCGCGACCGGACTGCCGGCCAACCTGGCCCCGGCCCTGCCGCACGTGAAGGAACAGCGGTCCGCCGTCTACCGCGACCGCTGCCACGTCGACCAGACCGCCACGCGGTCGCCGGCCTGCGTCTACGGGGACCGGTCCTCCGACAAGGTCGTCGTCCTCTTCGGCGACTCCCACGCCGCGCAGTGGTTCCCCGCGCTGGACCGGCTGAGCCGGGAACGGGGATGGAGACTGGTGTCGTTGACCAAGGCCTCCTGCAAGACCGCCGACCTCACCATCGTCGCCGACGGCGCACCGTACACGGCGTGCGACACCTGGCGAAAGAACGCCCTGGAACGGATCGCGCAGCTCCGCCCGATGCTCGTCGTCGCCTCCTCGTCCGAGGCGGGCACACCGGTGGACCGCGTGCACGATCCGCTGCGGGAGTGGACGGGGGGATACGAGCGCGTCGACAGGCGGCTGGTCCGGGACGCCGGCATGCTGATCGTGCTGCTGGACAATCCCTGGCCCCGCGGTGACGCCGTCGAGTGCGCGGCGCGTCATCCCCTGGAGCTGCGGGAGTGCGAGACGGACGCACGCGCCGCGGTCAGTTCCCCGACCGTTCGCACGGCCGCCCGGACGGCGGCCCGCCGCACCGGCGCCGCGGTCATCGACCCCAAGGGCTGGCTGTGCCCGCCCACCGGCAGGTGCCCAGTCACCGTGGGGGACACATTCGTCTACCGCGACGAGAGCCACCTCGCTGAGTCCTACGTCGCGGCCCTGACGCCGGTCCTGCGACAGGAGCTGAGGCGACACATCTGAAAGACCCTCGCCCCACGCCGGGACCGGCACGGCACGGCATGGGGCGAGGGTACGGACAGGCCCTACGGGCGTCGGCCGGGCTCGTCCACGACGGCTCGTTCGAGGATCGCGCTGGACCCGGTGACCTCGCCTTTCTTCTGTCCGCCGGGGAGGTCCTCGACGGCGACGAGACGTTCGCCCAGGAGCTGTTTCGTATCCTTGTCGAAGATCAGTTCCTGCCGTTCCCCGTCGTCCACCCGCGCGACCGCCACACCGGGGCGCCCCGCCGCGTCGACCGCGTCCGAGATGACGACGACCCCGGGAATCCTGGCCGCGGCACGGTAGAGAGCCGCACTCTGCGCGGGCGGCACCACATTCTCCTGCATCATTTCGCCGACCTGCACGAAGACGTTCTGGTCATGGCTCTCGCCTCCCCGGCTGACGCGGTTGAGCCATCGCAGCATCTGCTCGGGATCGGTCGGCAGGGCCTGCAGGGTCCGATAGTTCATGGAGGACTCCGTGAGGGGGAGATCGGGCTCCAGGGGGATTTCGCCGAGGCGGTTGTCCTCACGGAGCAGGCCCGTGTGCAGGCCGTCCACCGAGAGCCAGACCTCCCTCCGGTGCACGGGGTCGAGCCGCGCCTTGCGGCCCTTCTCGTGCAGGGTGTAGGCCAGTTCGCTCTCGACGTACAGAAACTGGTCGTCGCGGATGCCGCCGAGCGTCCTGTCGCGCTCAGCGGCCAGCGCGATGTCCTCCAGCAACGTCGCGGCGGTCTGTACCGGCGGCCGGGCGCCCGTCTCCTGGCCGGACGGCGTGAGCAGTACGAAGGTGACGGCGGCCGTGGCGGCGACGGCCCCGAACGCGCGACGCAGCCGGTTCCTCCGTACCGAAGCCCGTGCGGGTGTCGGTGCCGGGTTCCCGCTCCGCCGGATCTCGGACATCAGATGATCTCTGAGGACTCGGTGACGGCCCGGCGCGAAGTCCTTCTCGGGAAGCTCAGCCACGGTTCTCCTCCTTGACGGGCTCGACCGAAGTGGTGCGTTCCCCTCTCGTCCATCCATTCGTCTGCCCGTGTTTGGACGGAGGTTCCATATGTTTCGCGAGTTTTGCCCTCGCCCGGGACAGTCGTGATCGCACGGTGCCGACGGGTACTTCGAGCGCTTCGGCCGCCGCCGCGTAGCCGAGCCCCGACCAGACGCAGAGAGCCAGGACTTCACGCTCGGTCCTCTTCAGTTCCGACAGCGCCGCCTGTACGAGGCCCAGTTGGGCCTCGTCGTCGAGGCGGCCGACGAGCTCCTCGGCGAAGTCGCGCTCGACCCCGCCCCGGGGGAGTCGCGCCACGGCGGCCGCGTGTCTTCGGGCCGACCTGCGTGTGTTGCGCGCGATGTTGGTGGCGATCCCGAGCAGCCAGGGCCGTAACGAGTCGCCCTCCTCGGCCACCCTTCCGCGCAGGCGCCAGGCGTCGAGGAAGGTCAGGGACACGATGTCCTCCGCCAGTGCCCAGTCACCCGTGAGCCGGAAGGCGTGGTTGTAGACGGAACGCGCGTAGGCGTCGAAGATCTCACCGAAAGCACCGTGGTCCCCCGCACCGATGCGTTTCCGCAGAGTCGTATCCACACCCTGCATCTGTCCGCACACCACCACCCGGTTCCAGTGACGTACGCCACACCGGGTGCCCGGGTTGCCCGGAGCAGATCTTGTCGAAGGCGATCCGGGACCGGTCCACGAAGGAGAGCCGACCGCCCTGGACGTCCTTGGCGTCGCGTACGTGGACGGTGGCATCGGCGTGCAGTTTCCTCTTCTTGCGGTTGGCCGCCTGGTCGGTCTTCTCCGGGATCACCGCGCGGATCCTGCGTCTTCGCAGGTAGGCGCGGTTGGCGCGGGAGGAGTACGCCTTGTCCGCGGCCACGGCGGCGGGGCGGGTGCGGGGCCGGCCGACCGGGCCCCGTACCTTGATGCGCTCCAGGACGGCGGTGAAGCGGGGGCTGTCGGCGGCCTGGCCGGGGGTGAGCACGAAGGACAGCGGGCGGCAGCGGCGGTCGGCCGACAGGTGCACCTTGCTGCTCAGCCCGCCGCGTGAGCGCCCCCAGTTCGGCGGCGCGAAGCCGCGCTTTACGGCGCCGATGCAGGCGTCGTCGCTCGTTGCGGACGGGATCCGCCTGCTCGTCCGGCTCGGCTACCGGGGCGTTCTGTCCCTTTGGGGAAGCCCCTTTTTCTCCGCGACGGCCTTCTCCAGAGCTTCGAGCAGCTCCGCATCGACCGTCATCCCGGCGGCGTGATGGTGGGCCCGGGCCACGGTGGAGTGCACGCACACCAGGCCGAGGTCCGCCTGACCGCGCACGGCGGCCTCGGCGATCACCGCTTCCATCAGCCTCTGGAAGACCCCGGACCTGGCCCAGAGGTGGAACCGCCCGTAGACGGTGGACCACGGCCCGTACCGCTCGGGCATGTCCCGCCACGGACCGCCCGTACGGAACCGCCACATCACGCCGTTGACCAGTCTGCGCAGGTCAGGAATGGGACCGCGTTCGCCCAGCGGCAGCAGCGGTTCGAACACAGCCCACTCGTCGTTCGTGAGATCACCCCGGGTCATCCCGCCTGTCTACCGTCCCAGCCCGGCCGGGACGACGAAACAAGAAACCCGTGATCTCAACTCGACACGGTCCCTGGGCCCCACAGATTGATCAAAGCCCGATACAGCCCTGGCCCAAGATCAAGCGCCTGCAGTCATCCGCCACTGTTGGCGACGCGCGCAAACCCTACGATCATCGGCCATGACGCAAGACGAACCCGCCGAACATCGGCAGTTTCTCGACGCCGTTGCCCGAGCGTTGACCGAAGAGGACGACATCTGGCAGTTCCACACGCCGCCGGGCGGGTCCACGCTGGTGGCCCGCGCAGACGACGAGGCGGTGGCGCTCATCGCCGCGGGGTCGCTGGATGCAACGGTCACCGTCGACGACATCGCGCGCGTGGCGGACCTTGCCACCCGGGTGGGAACGACCCCCGCTCGCGAAGGGCGGCCCGCAGTGTTCGTGTGCTCGCGCCGCACACCGTCCGGGGACGCTGTTCAGGCCGCCTACCTGCGTAACCTGCGGATCCTGAGTGTTCACCCTACGGGTGAGGGCTCCTGGGGCTACGACGTGGCCATCCTGTCCAGCCACGGCTTCACGCAGCCGCAGAACACTGCCACGCTCAGCAAGCAACAGTGGGGAGACGTACATGCCGACATCTACGACGCGGTCTTCCACGACGCCCAGCAGACGCCGATCGCCTCATTCGCGGGCATGCGCGCCGAGTTGGCCTGGCAGGAGGAGTCGCATGTCTCCTCCTGGGGGAACCCCTGGGGCTCCCGGCATTTCAAGCTGCCCGCCGGGACCTCGATGACCATCCCCGGCCGCCCCTCACTGCCCGTCACCGGCGTGACCCTGCAGTTCCACAAGGAGACCCGTCCGCTACGAGCCACACGAGAGGAAAGTGCCTTCGCCGAGCTCGCATCCGACTGGCTGTGGGGCTGACGAGCTTCCACCCACCACATGATCACAACTGGAAACACGGCCTAACGCGCCACGCGGTAGCGGAGGTAGACGACTCTCGGGCTGAAGTTGCGGGTCTCGACGAGTTCGAGATCCACCTGGCGCTCGCGGTGGGGAAAGAACGGAATGCCACCGCCAACCAGCACCGGGTAGGCCATGGCCCGGTACTCGTCGATCAGACCCGACGCGGCCGCCTCGGCGGCGAGAGTCGCGCCGCCGATCGCGATGTCGCACTCCCCGGCTCGGCTACCGCCTGACCTGCGAAGATGCCAACATCTTCCGACCACCCCAGAACTACCCGACTGGAGCTTCGGGAAGGGGCGGGCAGGGGGCAGCATCGATGTGCGGCTCCGCCGCGTGCCAGCCCCTGGCGCCGACCGCCGGTAACCGTGATGATCAACGGGCGGCCGCGCCACCCCGCGCGTCCGGCCGGAACCGCCGAGCGGCCCAGGAGACTCTACCGAGCATGCCCACCCTGCCCCAGCAGCCGTCGGCGGAGCCGCCCGGCCCGCACATGGTCGTGTGCGGCGACGACGCGCTCGCCCACCGCCTCGCCGCCGAACTCAAGGACGTCTACGTCCAGCGGGTGACCGTCGTCATCCCCGCCACGCCCTCCGCCTGGGAGCCACGCCCGGCGCGGACCGCCGTGCCGGGGGCCGGGCGCGGCCGGGCGCGGGCTGCCGCGCTGTTCGGGCGGATGACGGCGGCCGTCGGCCGCCCGTCGCTGTCCCCGCCGGGGCCCGCCAACGCGCCGTCCGGCACCGGCATCCGCGTCCTGGAGGCCGTCGAGCCGGACGACGAGGTGCTCACCGAGGCGGGGGTGGACCGGGCCGCCGCCCTCGCCCTGGTCTACGACGACGACGAGACCAACATCCACGCCGCGCTGCGCGCCCGCCGCCTCAACCCCCGGCTGCGGCTGGTGATCCGGCTCTACAACCGCAAGCTCGGCGAGCATCTGCGGGAACTGCTCGACCAGGCCGCGGCGGTCGCCGACCCCGGCCTCGACGCGGCGGACCTGGACGCCTCGACCACCGTCCTGTCGGACGCGGACACCGCCGCGCCCGCGCTCGCCGCCACCGCCGTGGCGGGCACCAGCAAGGTGATCCAGGCCGACGGGCTGTTGCTGCGGGCCGCCATCCACACCCCGCCCGGCCGTGACGAGATCGCCGACCCGGGGCTGTGCACCCTCGCCCTGCTCTCCTCGACCACCAACGACCCGGCGGGCCAGGAGGGTTCGGACAGCAGCGGGGCCGAGGGGCCGCGCATGCTGCCCGACGACCAGGACGTGGCCGCCGCGACCGGGCGTCGTACGGTGGTGCTGGAGGCCGTCTCGCACAGCGGCTCCGCGCTGCCCCCGCGCCGGCTCGGCGGCCGGGGCGTGCCGCTCGGCTCGCTGTTCTCGCGCCGGCTGCGGCGGACCATCGCGGGGTTCGCCGCCGCGCTGGTGGCCCTCGCCATCGCGTCCTGGCAGATCACCGGGGAACATCCGCTGCGCGCCGCGTATGTGACGCTGCTGGATATCCTCGGCACCGGCGACCCCGCGCTCGGCGAGCCGCTCGCCCGGCAGATCCTGCAACTGCTGTCCGGGCTGGTCGGACTGATGCTGCTGCCCGTCCTGGTGGCCGCCACGCTGGAGGGGCTCGGCACCTTCCGGACCGCGTCCGCCCTGCGCCGGCCGCCCCGCGGGCTGTCCGGCCATGTCGTGCTGCTCGGCCTCGGGAAGGTCGGCACCCGCGTGCTGGCCCGGCTCCGGGAGCTGGACATCCCGGTGGTGTGCGTGGAGGAGGACCCCCAGGCGCGTGGCATTCCGCTGGCCCGGCGGCTGAGGGTGCCCACGGTCCTCGGCGATGTCACGGAGGAGGGCGTGCTGGAGGCCGCCAAGATCGACCGGGCGCACGCGCTGCTCGCGGTCACCAGCTCCGACACCACCAACCTGGAGGCCACGCTGTACGCCCGCTCGCTCCAGCCCGGCCTGCGGGTGGCCATGCGGCTGTACGACGACCGCTTCGCCAAGGCCGTCTACCGCACCCTGCGGGCCGCGCACCCGCAGGCGCTGACCCGCAGCCGCAGCGTGTCCACCCTGGCGGCCCCGGCCTTCGCGGGCGCCATGATGGGGCGTCAGATCCTGGGCGCGGTGCCGGTCGAGCGGCGGGTGCTGCTCTTCGCCGCGCTGCCGGTCGCGGGCCACCCGCAGCTGGCGGGCCGCACGGTCGCCGAGGCGTTCCGGCCGGGCGCGTGGCGGGTGGTCGCCCTGGACACCGCGGACGCCGACGGCGGCTTCCGCGATCTGGCCGCGGCGCCCCCGGACGACGGCAGCGGGCAGCAGCGGGGCCTGGTGTGGGACCTGCCGCCGGACTACGTGCTGCGGCCCCGGGACCGCGTGGTGCTGGCCGCCACCCGCCAGGGCCTGGGCGAACTCCTGGGGAACGGGCCCGCCGCAGGCCGTACGGAACCCGCCGCGCGCCCCGCCTCGCCGGGCCCGGCCTGAACCGGGCCGATGGGGTCAGGCCGGGTCCGCCCAGTCCAGCGTGGGGGCCAGCGAACCCTCCAGGGTCAGCAGCCACCGCTTGACCGCGAGCCCCGCCGCGCCGCCCCCGAACCCGCCGATGCCGTCGGCGGCCACCACGCGGTGGCAGGGCACCAGCAGACAGATCGGGTTGGAGCCCATGATCGAACCCACCGTGCGCGCCGCGAGCGCCCGCTGTTCCGGCTCCGCCGCCTCGAACGCCCCGCTGCGCTCGGCCAGTTCGCCGTACGTGATGGTGCGTCCGAATCCGACGGTCCGCTGGAGCACGCGCAGCACGGCCTGCTGGGCCCCGGAGGTCAGCCGCCAGTCCAGCGGCAGCTCCAACTCCCGCCGCCGCCCGGCGAAGTAGTCCGCGAAGCGGCCGGCCACCGCGGCCGCCCGGCGGTCGCCGGACTCCTCGGATATCAGCGGCCCCGCCGGCAACCCGGCCGCGCCCTGCGGGGTGTACGCGGCGGCCACCACACCGCGGTCGGTCACCCCCACCCGCATCCGCCCGGTGGGCAGCGGCGTCTCCACGGTCAGCCACAACACGCTCATCCGGCGACCCTACTGGGGGCCGCCGACATCGGGCCCGGGCAGGATGTGGTCAGGCGCCCCTCAACTGGCCGTGCTCGCCGGCGCCGTTGACGGAGGACGGCGGGCGGGTGGGACGCTCCAGAATGCCCCGGGCGTCGCTCGGGATCGCCTCGGGAGCCGGGCCCGGGGGTGCCGAGCCCGGGGATTCGGCGCCGCCCTGATACGGCTGGACCGAGCTGTTGATCTTCTCGATCGCCTGCCGGGCCTGCTCGCCGGGGGAGCGGGCGGTGAGCGGCGCGGCCGGAGCCGAGGCGGCGGCGAGCGGCTGACTGCGGTCGGGGGCCGGGGCGTGGGCGGGCTTGGCGTGGGCGGCCGGCGGTCGGCTGCGCAGCCGGTGGCTGACGGCCTCGTCGAGGCTCACCGGGCGCTGTAGCTGGGCGGCCAGCCGGCCGGCCTCCTGGCCCAGCCTGGCGATGTCCTCCCAGGACAGATGGAGCACAAGGCGGAGTTCGGCCTCTCCGCCCGGGAGCGCTTGGACGGGAGGGGTGACCGGCTGGTTCATGATCGGGCCTCCAGGTTTCGGGCAGCTGTCGTCGGGTCGGCGTCGCGCGCCGCGCACCGGCGCACGGAGGGTGGTACGTGCCGCGGTCTTGTTCCGTTCACCACCTCGTGGTGTTTCTGGGCCGTCCCCATGGGCGCCGTCCTGTACTGATCGAATGATCGCTACTATGGCCGGGTTCTGGAAAATCCGATCACGCCGGGCGTGACCGACGGAGACGAGCGGTGGGGTATGCGGGAACCGGCGCGGAACAGGCAGTCGCGGATCGTGGGGATCGTGGAGGCCCGCGGGTTGGCGCGGATCACCGATCTCGCCGACGAGCTGGGGGTCTCCATCGTCACGGTGCGCCGGGACATCGAGGAGCTGGCGCGCCGCGGGGAGGTGCGACGCGGCCACGGGGTGGCGCGCTCGCTGCGGCCGTTGCCCGAGCCCGGCGCCGGCACCGGGGACGCGGTGGGCATGGTCGTCCCCGAGCGCAACACGTATCTGACGGAGGCCGTGCAGGGCGCGCGGGAGGCCGCCGAGCGGGCCGGTCTGCGGCTTGCGCTGCACATCGCCGCCGACGAGCCGGGTGCCGACCGCCGGGCGGTCCGCCAGGCGCTGGACGCCGGGGTGCGCGGCCTGCTGATCGCGCCGCGCTGGCGCACGGCGGAGGAGGCGGCGCAGGACCACTCCTGGCTGTCGGCCCTGGAGGTGCCCGTGGTGCTGGTGGAGCGGCGCCCGGAGCGGGGCAGCGCCCTCTACGGGGTCGACTCGGTCCGCGGCGACCACGCGTACGGGGTGCACCTGACCCTCGGCCATCTGCTCTCCCTGGGCCATGAGCGGATCGTGCTGGCGGCGCGCGACGACAGCCCCACCGCGCGGGTGATCCGCGCCGAGTTCGCCGCGCAGACCGCGGCCCGCGGGATCGCCGGGGGGTGCCGCACCATCCTCAGCTCGCGCACCGCGGGCCCCGATCCGAGCGTCGCCGACGCGCGCGCGGTCGACCTGGTCCAGACGCTGCGCGAGACCGGGGCGACGGCCGCGCTGATCCACAGCGACATGGACGCGCTGGTGCTGGTCCAGCGGCTCCAGGAGGCCGGCCTCGAGGTGCCGCGTGACTGCTCGGTGGTCGCGTACAACGACGTGGTCGCGGATATGGGGCATATCGCGCTGACCGCGGTGGCCCCGCCGAAGGCGGAGATCGGGCGCGCCGCGCTGGATGTGCTGAGCCGTCAGTTCGACGCGGCGCGTGAGGGCCGGCGGCCCGGCGCCACCCGCCATCTGGAGCTGCTGCCGGATCTCGTGGTCCGGGATTCCACGGCCCCCGCGGCGGCCCATCAGTTCTGATCGTTTGACCGCTTTAGTTTCTTCTGTTCGATGTATTGACGTCTTTTTAGTCAAGCGATCAGGATTCCCCGTGACTCCACCGTTGAATCAGGGGAGGGTCCATGCCTGGCCACAGACGCCCAGGACGCCTGGCAACCCGACGCCGGGCCACAGCCGGAACCACGGCACTACTCACTCTGCTCGCCCTCGTACTGGCGGGCTGCTCCACAGGTCGCGGGTCCGACACCGCCGGCAACGGCCCCGTGCGCCTCACCTTCTGGTCGGCGCTGCGCGGCAGTCAGGAGGTCGTCGACGAGTTCAACCGCACCCACACCAAGATCAAGGTCGATTTCCAGCAGGTTCCCTCGGGAGAGCAGGGCGGCTGGGCCAAGCTCAGCAACGCCGCGCGCGCCGGCAACTCCCCCGATGTGGCCACCGTCGAATACCCGCAGCTGCCCAGCTTCACCATCGACGGCGTGCCCCGGGACATCACCGGGCTGTTGCCCGACTCGGTGCGCCGCAAGATCCTGCCGCAGGCGCTGGATCTCACCACCTTCGACGGGCGCACCTACGCCGTACCGGTGGACATCGAGCCGATGGTCTTCCTGTACCGCAAGGACATCTTCACCAAGAACCACATCCCGGTGCCCAAGACCTGGGCGGAGTTCGAGAGCTCGGCCCGCAAGCTCAAGAAGGCGGAGCCGCGGTCCCGTATCGCCAGCCTCTTCACCACCGGCGGCACGCTCTACATGGCCGCGTACGCCTGGCAGGCCGGGGCCCAGTGGTACGACACCGCCGACGACACCTGGCGCATCTCCATGGACGACGCCCCCACCCGCAAGGTCGCGGCGTACTGGCAGCGGCTGATGGACGAGGACCTGGTACGCGTGGAGCCCGGGTCCAGCCAGCAGTGGCGGGCCCATCTGCGCAGCGGGGAGACGGTCGGCTATCTGGCGGGCGCCTGGGCCGCGGGGTCCATGATGGCGTCCACCCCCGACGGCAAGGGCAAATGGGCCATCGCTCCGGTTCCGCAGTGGGACCCGGCCAAGCCGAAGGTGTCCACCCAGGGCGGCTCGACCTTCATGGTCACCAAGGACAGTGACCACCCCAAGGAGGCCATGGAGTTCATCTCCTGGATGGTCACCAGCCCCGACGCCCTGCGCGCCAAGCTCGCCAGCGGTGTCAGCAGCGCCTTCCCGGTCGTCCCCGATCTGGTCCCGGTCGCCCGCAAGGAGATGGACACCAGCTACTACTCCGGTCAGGACATCTTCGGCCTCTTCCAGCAGCAGGCCGAGCTGATCTCCCCGACCTGGAAGTGGGGGCCGCGGATGGTCTCGACCACCACCTCCGGCGACGACGGGCTCGCGAAGGCCGGTGTCGGCAGCGGCGACATCCTGAAGGCCCTGCGCGAGGCCCAGAGCAAAACGATGCCCGATCTGAAGAGCCTCGGCCTGTCGGTCACCACCCGCTGAGCCGCCGTCTCCCCGTCTCACCCCTGAGCCGCACCTCACCCGTTGGATCCGAGGTAACCCGTGAGCACAGCCATGTCCTCGAAACGGACGGCGCCGCCATCGGCGGCCGCCGTCGACCCGCCCCGCAGAACCGGACGACGTCAGCAGCGGATCGCCGCCACCGTTCTGCTGACCCCCTTCACGGCACTGCTCATCGCCGTGTTCCTGATCCCCGTCGGCTACGCCATCTACCTCAGCCTCTTCTCCGAGGACCACGAAGGCCTCGGCTTCGGCGGCGGGCGCACCGTCTTCACCGGGCTGCGCAGCTATCTCTCGGTGCTGCAGGACCCGAGTTTCCTCTCGGGGTTCGGTACCATCGCACTCTACTGCGTGATCTTCGTACCCCTCGTGGTCATCAGCTCGCTCGCGCTCGCCCTGCTGCTCGACTCGGGCCTCATCCGGCTGCGGCGGACCGCGCAGATGCTGGTCTATCTGCCGCACGCCGTCCCCGGCATCATCGCGGCCGTCATCTGGCTGTACCTCTACACCCCGGGGCTCAGCCCGGTCATCAAACTCTTCGCCCAGGCCGACATCACCATCGACTTCCTCGGCCTGCACACCGTGCTGCCGTCGATCGTCAACATCGCCCTGTGGAGCGGGCTCGGCTACAACATGATCATCTTCTATGCCGCGCTCCAGGCGCTGCCGCGTGAGGTGATCGAGGCGGCGACCATCGACGGCGCCGGGGGTATCCGCACCGCGCTCCAGGTCAAGGTGCCCATCGTCAGGGGCTCCGTCGTCATGGTGTGCATGTTCTCCCTGATCGGTGCGCTCCAGCTGTTCACCGAACCCATGCTGATGAACCAGGCCACCCCCATGGTCAACTCCCGCTTCACCCCCAACATGTACATCTATGACGCGGCCTTCCGCCGCAACAACTACGGACTCGCCTCCGCGGCCTCCGTGATCCTCCTGATCGTCACCTGTGTGCTCTCGTACGCCGTGACGCGCTGGTCGGGCCGCCGGGAACGGAGAGAGGGATGACCACGACGACACCCACCACCCCCGTGAACGCCTCCGGCGGACCGCCGGCCAGAACGCTCGGCAAGCCCTTCGGGCGTTCCAGGCTGACCAGCCGCGGCGTCGCCAACGCGGTGGTCCTGATCGCCGCCCTCTACACCATGCTGCCCGCGCTGTGGCTGGTGCTGGCGTCCACCAAGAACGCCGACGCCCTCTTCGGCAGCGACATCTTCTCCCTCGGCGACTTCTCCTTCGCGCGCAACCTCTCCGACCTGTTCTCCATGGACGGCGGGCTCTACGGCGAGTGGTACGTCAACAGCCTGCTGTACGCGGTCGTCGGCGCCTTGGTCGGCTCGCTCATCAGCGTCGCCGCGGGCTACGCCTTCGACAAGTACGAGTTCCGGCACAAGGAGAAGCTGTTCGGCCTCGTCCTCACCGGTGTCATGGTGCCGCCGACCGTGCTGGCCCTCCCGCTCTATCTGGTGGCCTCCAACGTCGGCATGGTCAACACCTTCTGGGCGGTGTTCGTCCCGGTCCTCTTCAACCCCTTCGGCGTCTACCTCGCCCGCCTGCTCAGCAGCGGCTATGTGCCGAACGAGGTCCTGGAGGCGTCCCGGATGGACGGCGCGGGCGAGCTCCAGACCTACTTCCGGGTCAGCCTCAGGATGCTCGGCCCCGGCTTCGTCACCGTGTTCCTCTTCCAGCTCACCGCCATTTGGAACAACTTCTTCCTCCCCATGGTGATGCTCTCCGACCAGCACCTGTATCCGCTGAGCCTCGGCCTCTACACGTGGAACAGCGCCGCCACCGTCTCTCCCGAGTACTACCCCCTGGTCGTCATCGGCTCGCTGCTCGCCGTCGTCCCGCTGATCGCGGCCTTCGTACTGCTCCAGCGCTACTGGAAGTCCGGCCTCACCGCAGGGAGCGTCAAGTGACCGAACCCCGTCCCCGTCCGCGCGCCGTCCTCGCCATGGCGTCCAGAACCGCCCGGCAGGTGCTCGACGACCGGGCGCTGGCCCGCCTGACCCGGCTGACCGACCTGGACGCGGGACTCGTCCTCGACGACTTCACCACCCCGGCCGCCCAGCACGCCCTGGCCGACGCCGAACTGCTGATCACCGGCTGGGGCTGCGCGCCCGTCGACCGCCCGGCGCTGGACGCCGCCCCCCGGCTGCGCGCCATCGTGCACACCGCCGGGACCGTGCGCAACCACATCACCGACGCCTGCTGGGAGCGCGGCCTCGCCATCTCCTCGGCCGCCGCGGCCAACGCGGTGCCCGTCGCCGAGTACACCCTCGCGATGATCCTGCTCGCCAACAAGCGCGTCCTGGACATCGCCCGTGACTACCGCGCCGAGCGCCGCCGCGTCGACTGGAACGAGCGGTACCCCGGAGCGGGCAACTACCGCAGAACGGTGGGGATCCTCAGCGCCTCCGTCATCGGCCGGCGCGTCATCGAACTGCTGCGCCCGCACGACCTCGACATCCTGCTGTACGACCCGTTCGTCACCGCCGACGAGGCCAGCGAGCTGGGCGCCCGCCTCGTCCCGCCGGCCGAGCTGTTCGCCACCAGCGACGTGGTCAGCGTGCACACCCCGCTGCTGCCCGAGACCCGCGGCCTGGTCAGCCGCGAGCTGCTGGCCACCATGCCCACCGGCGCCACGCTGATCAACACCGCCCGCGGGGCCATCGTGGACCAGCCCGCGCTGACCGACGAGGTGGTGGCCGGACGGCTGTACGCGGTGCTGGACGTCACCGAACCGGAGGTGCTGCCCGCCGACTCGCCGCTGTACGACAGCGACCACGCGCTGATCACCCCGCATATCGCCGGGTCCAAGAGCGGCGAGCTCGGGCGCCTCGCCGACCTGGCGATCGGCGAGGTCGAACGCTACGTCCACGGCCGCCCGTTCGCCCATCCGGTACGCCCGGAGATCCTCGACCGCTCGGCCTGACGCCGGGCACCGGAGACCCGGGGCACCGGAAACCCGGGCCTTCCAGCACAGGGACAGACGCGACAGGAGACCCACCCCGCCATGCCCACCCCCGCCACCGCCACCGCCACGCCCCTCACCCCCACCGCGCCGCTCCCCTTCCCGTTCCCCGCCGACGACCGCGAGCTCAGCCCGCACACCGGGCTGACCCGCGCCCACTGGGAGGCCGCCGCCGACGGCATGCTGCGCGCCGCCCTGCGGTACGCCACCCCCGGCCACGGCCTGATCGACCTCCCCGGACCGCCGTCGAGATCCGGCGTGCGCTCCGACGGCCTCGAAGGCTTCGCCCGCACCTTCCTGCTGGCCGCCCTGCGCGTCGCGGGCGCCGGCGGGGCCGACCCGCACAGCTTTCTGTCCCGCTACACCGCGGGCATCGAGCGCGGCACCCTCACCCCCGGGCGGGACGACGCCGAGTCCTGGCCGCTGATCGGCCATCACGGCATCCAGGGCCAGCCGATGGTGGAGTCCGCGTCCGTGGCGCTGGCCCTGCGCCTGACCACGCCCTGGACCTGGAAGAAGATGCCCGCCGCCGCCCGGGACCGCACCGAGGAATGGCTGCGCGGCGCCCTGCGGCACACCCCCGCGCCCAACAACTGGTACCTCTTCCCGCTGACCGTCGCCGGCTTCCTGGAGTCCGTCGGGCGCGGCGACGCCGAGACCGCCCGGGCCATCGAGCGCGCCCTCGACCTGCTCGAGGGCTGGTACCGCGGCCAGGGCTGGTACACCGACGGCGACGGACGGGCCTTCGACCACTACAACGGCTGGGCCCTCCACCTGTATCCGCTGCTGCACGCCCACCTCGCCGCCGACCGCGCGCTGCTCGACCACCTCGGCCCGCGGTTGCGCGAGTTCCTCGAGGGGTTCTCGCTGCTCTTCGACGCCGACGGCGCCCCCATCCACCACGGCCGCTCCCTCACCTACCGCTTCGCCGCCGGGGCCGCCGTCGCGCTCGGCGCCCTCACCGGACACACCCCGCTGGCCCCGGGCGCCACCCGGCGGGTGCTCAGCGGGTCGCTGCGGCACTTCCTCGACCGCGGCGCTTTCACCGGGCACGGGGTGCTGAGCCTGGGCTGGTACGGGCCCCATGAGGCCACCCTTCAGCGCTACTCCGGACCGGGCTCCCCCTACTGGGCGTCCAAGGGGTTCCTCGCCCTGCTGCTCCCGCCCGACCACCCGGTGTGGACCGCCACCGAGAAGCCGGCCCCGTCCCAGGGACCCGACCGGGTGCTGGCGCTGCCCGCCCCCGGCTTCCTGGTGCAGACCACCGGCCGCGACGGGCTGGTGCGGCTGCACAACCACGGCAGCGCCAAGATCCGCCCCTGGGAGGGGGAGCGGGCGCCCGGCGACCCGCTGTACGCCCGCCTCGCCTACTCCACCCGTACCGGCCCGACGAGCGCCGCCAACACCCCCGACAACCACATCTGCCTCGAACTGCGCGGGCTGCGCAGCTCCCGGCTCCGGATCACCCCGCTGGCCGCCGGCCCCAACTGGCTGGCCTCTTCGCACATCCCCGTGTTCCCCGACGGCGGCCCCGTGCTGCCCGCCGCGCGTATCGACAGCCTGACCCTGGCCCGCGGTTCGATGGAGCTGCGCCTCCACCACATGGTGAACGTCCCCGTCGGCACCGCCGTCCACCACAGCGGCTGGGCCATCGCCGTGGCGCCGGGCAGCGCCGCCGAGCAGGAGGACGGCGCCGGCCCGGCGGGGGAGCTGTGCCTGGCGGGGGCGGAGGTGACCGGCCGGCTGCTGCCGCTGCACGGCTGGAAGAGCTCCGCGGTCCGCCGGGCCCCGCAGGGCACCGCGTACGGTCCCTGGGCCCTGGTCCCCGAGCTCACCGGCGCCGTCGGCGAGGGCGAGTCCGGCGCCGTCTTCGCCTCGCTCGCCTCGCTCACCGGCGACCCGGACGCCCCGCCCTTGGCCGGGCTCGCCACCGCCGAGGTGAGCGGACCGGTCGTCACCATCCGCTGGCCGGACGGGGGCAGCACCGTGGTGGCCTTCGGCGGCGGCCCGGACGGCCGCACGCCCCGGGTGACCGGGGAGACCGCGTGACCGGCACCCGGCTGGGCATCTGCTCCGTCACCTTCCGCCGGCTGGACCCGGACCAGGTGATCGCCGCCGTCGCCGGGGCGGGCCTGGAGTGCGTGGAGTGGGGCGGGGACCGGCATGTGCCCGCCGGGGACGAGCGGGTCGCCCGCCGGGTGCGCGCGGCCACCGAGGGCGCGGGCCTCGCCGTCGCGTCGTACGGCTCGTACTACCGCGCCGGGGTGAGCGAACCGGAGGAGTTCGACGCGGTCCTGCGCTCGGCCGAACTGCTCGGCGCCCCGCGGATACGGATCTGGGCGGGCGCCACCGGCACCCATGAGACCCCGCCCGAGCAGCGCCGGCGGATCGTCGAGGACACCCGGCGCGCCGCCGCGCTCGCGGCCCGCGCCGGGGTGGAACTCGGGTACGAATTCCACCGGAACACCCTCACCGACGGCGCGGACCACACCCTCGGGCTGCTCGACGAGGTCGGCCGCCAGGATGTGCGGAGCTACTGGCAGCCACCTGTTGAACCTGCTACGCCCGACGCCGAGGCGCTGTCCGGCCTCGACGCGCTGATCGACCGGGTGGCCGCGGTACACGCCTTCTCCTGGTGGCCCGGCACCACCCGGCTGCCGCTGTCGGCCCGCGAGGCGATGTGGCGCGGCGCCTTCGAGCGGCTGCGCGCCCACCGCGCCGCGCGGGGCGGCGTGCGGGAGCCGCTGGATGTGCTGCTGGAGTTCGTGCCGGGGGACGACGAAGCCATCCTGCCGAGGGAGGCGACGACCCTGAGGGCGCTCGTGGGCCGGTGACGGGTGCCGGGCGCGGCACCCGCGCCCGGCACCCGCGGCCCGCTTCGCGCGGTGTGCCGGGCCGGCTCCGACCCGACCGTTGCGTACTCTGACCTGGCCGCCTGCCGAAGCGGCCGGTTCGATCCAACGGTTCGACAGGAGTACGTGATGGCCAGCTCCGACCGTGCGGGCAACGACGCCGGGGGCCGGACACGCCATCATCGCCTGCGCATCTGGATGCTCGAGGGCCTGGCCGACATGGCCAAGCAGCAGCCGGGCCCGCACGCCGAGCTTCCCGCCGAACACCCCGGGCGGCCCTGGTGGAAGGTCATGTGCCTGACCGGTGTGGACTACTTCTCCACCCTGGGCTACCAGCCGGGCATCGCCGCCCTGGCGGCGGGCGCGCTCTCCCCGGTGGCCACGCTCGTGCTGGTGCTCGTCACCGTCGCCGGCGCGCTGCCGGTGTACCGGCGGGTGGCCGAGGAGAGCCCGCGCGGCCAGGGCTCGATCGCGATGCTGGAGCGGCTGTTGTCGTTCTGGAAGGGCAAGCTGTTCGTCCTGATCCTGCTGGGGTTCGCGGCCACCGACTTCCTGATCACCATCACCCTCTCGGCGGCCGACGCCACCGCCCACCTGGTCGAGAACCCGAACGTCGGCGGCGCCCTGCACGGCCACGAGGTGGCCGTCACCTGGGTGCTGATCGCCCTGCTCGGCGGCGTGTTCCTCAAGGGCTTCACGGAGGCCATCGGGCTGGCGGTGGTGCTGGTCGGCATCTATCTGACGCTGAACGTCGTCGTCGTGGTGGTGGGGATGGAACATGTGCTCACCGAGCCGGGCGTGGTCTCGGACTGGACGACGAAGCTGACCACCGAACACGGCAATCCGCTGGTGATGATCGGCCTGGCGCTGCTCGTCTTCCCCAAACTCGCGCTGGGCCTGTCCGGCTTCGAGACCGGCGTGGCCGTCATGCCGCATGTCGAAGGTGACCCCCAGGACACCGAGGAGCACCCGGCGGGTCGGATCCGGGGGACCAGGAAACTGCTGACCACGGCCGCGCTGATCATGAGCGTCTTCCTCATCGTCACCAGCTTCATCACCACCCTGCTGATCCCGCACCACGAGTTCGAGCCCGGCGGACAGGCCAACGGCCGCGCCCTCGCCTACCTGGCCCACGAGTACCTGGGCTCCGGCTTCGGCAGCGTCTACGACATCTCCACCATCGTCATCCTGTGGTTCGCCGGCGCCTCGGCCATGGCCGGGCTGCTCAACCTGATGCCCCGCTATCTGCCCCGCTACGGCATGGCGCCGCACTGGGCCCGCGCGGTGCGGCCCATGGTGCTGGTCTTCACGCTCATCGCCTTCCTGGTGACCTGGATCTTCCGCGCCAGCGTGGACGCCCAGGGCGGTGCGTACGCCACCGGGGTGCTGGTGCTCATCTCCTCCGCCGCGATCGCCGTCACCATCGCCGCGCGCAAGGCCCGGCAGCGCCGCTGGACGGCCGCCTTCGCCACCATCGCGGCGGTCTTCGTCTACACCACGGCGGCGAACGTCGTGGAGCGGCCGGACGGCGTGAAGATCGGCGCCTGCTTCATCGCCGGCATCATCGGGCTCTCGCTGATGTCCCGGGCCGCCCGCGCCTTCGAGCTGCGGGTCACCCGGGTGGACCTCGACCCCATGGCCGACCGCTTCGTCCGCGACATGGCCCACCGCACCATCCGCTTCATCGCGAACGAGCCGGACAGCCGCGACGTGGCCGAATACCGCGACAAGCTCCGCCAGATCCGGGAGGACAACGACCTCCCGGCCGAGGAGGACTTCATTTTCGTCGAGGTCACCGTCTCGGACCCGTCGGAGTTCGAGACGGAGCTGTATGTGTGCGGGGAGGTGCTGCACGGCCGCTACCGCGTGCTGACGCTGGTCAGCTCCTCCGTCGCCAACGCGCTGGCCGGGATGCTGCTGCACGTACGGGATGTGACGGGCCAGCGGCCGCACATCTACTTCGAGTGGACCGAGGGCAACCCCATCGCCAACTTCCTGCGGTTCTTCCTCTTCGGACACGGGGAGGTCGCGCCCGTCACCCGCGAGGTGCTCCGCGAGGCAGAGCCGGACCGCGCCCGGCGCCCTCACGTCCACGTCGGCTGAGCGGCGGCGGGTCCGGACGTCATGGGTGGGCCGGCAGCCGATGGAGCTCCACACCGGTCAGCCGCCCCGCCGACACCTCGGCCGTCATATAGGTGCAGTGGGGCTGCCGGCGCCGGTCGGTGGGGGAGCCGGGGTTGAGCAGCCGCAGCCGGTCCTCGGCCACCGAGTCCCACGGGATGTGGCTGTGGCCGAACACCAGCACGTCGACGTCGGGGAAGCGCGCGGCGCAACGGGCTGCCCGTCCCCGCGCCGGCCCGGTCTCGTGCACGACCCCGATCCGCACCCCGCCCAGCTCCGCGTACGCCACCTCCGGCAGCCGCGCCCGCAGCGGCGGGCCGTCGTTGTTGCCGTACACCCCGATCAGCCGCCTGGAGCGCGCCTGGAGCAGGTCGAGGGTGGCGGTGTCGACCCAGTCCCCGGCGTGGATCACGACGTCGGCCCGCGCCACCTGGGCCAGCAGCTCCTCCGGGAGCCGCTTGGCGCGCCGGGGGACATGGGTGTCGGACATCAGCAGCAACCGCACCCGGCGACCGTACCGCGCTGCCGCGCCGGACGCGGCGCGTCGTGGCGCATATCCGCTGTCCCTGGTGGGAAGTACGGTGTAAGAAATAGTGTGCCAAGCGGCCCTGGCCGGGTCTGGAGAGGCGGGCATGGATGGCGGGGGAAACGGCGAGCGACCGGTATCCGCGGCCGGTGGTGTCGGCCGCAGAGGCGGAGTGGGTGTGGCGGCTGCTGTCGGTGCAGGCGCTGGAGCAGGGCACGCGGCCGGAGACGGTGCGGCTGGCCGTGGTGGTCGGGCTGGCCCGGGCCACCGGCGCCCGGTACGGGGACCTGCTGCGCTGCACCACCGACGCGCTGGACCTGGACGCGGGCTGGGTGACCATCGAACACGGCAAGCACCGCGTCCCGCGCCGGCACGGGCTGGATCCGGGCACGGTCATCGTGGTGCGGCGATGGCTGCGGGTGCGTCAGGAACTGTGCGCCGAGCTGGAGGGGACGGTGCCGAGAGCGCTGCTGCTGACGGTGCACCACACCCACGACAACGGGGTCACCGTCGCCGCCGGGCTGCCCATCACCCGCCAGGGCCTGGTGCTCTCCTGGCGCCGCTTCGTCCACCGCACCAACGCCACCTACGCCGCCCGCCGCCCCCCGCTGCCCACCCGCTTCGAACAGCTGCGCCGCGTCTGGTCGACGGGCTGAGCCGCGAGCGTCACTCGCCGCGGGAAGGACGCGGATGCTCCATGCGGGAGAGCCAGGTCGTGAGCAGCGTTTCGAGTGACTCGGCCTCGGTGGGCGTCAGTAGATCCAGCAGGTGGCGTTCGTTGCGCATGTGGTCGGTGAACGCTCGGTCGATCAGTTCACGTCCGGGTTTGGTGAGGGCGACGATCCGGCCGCGCTGGTCGTCGTCGGAACGGCGGCGGGTGACGAGTCCGGCTCGCTCCAGGCGGTCGATTCTCTTCGTCATCGCGCCGGTGGTCACCATGGTGTGCGCGGCGAGCTCACCGGGTGCCCGCTCGTAGGGGTCCCCGGCGCGGCGCAGCGCGCACAGGACGTCGAACTCTCCCTCGCTGAGGCCGTAGCGGCCGTAGACGAGGCAGAGTTCCTCGGTGAGCCGGTCGGCCAGGCGGTGCAGCCGTCCGATCACTCCTTGCGGGGTGATGTCGACGTCGGGGCGCTCGCGGCGCCAGTCCGCCTGGATGCGGGCCACGCGGTCCATCGGTTCACCGTGTTCCATGCACCTCATGGTAGCTTCCCGGGAAGTTATATTAGCTTCCATGGAAGCTAATATGCGCTGGGTGGCGCTGACCGCAGTCGCGCCGGTGGCCTGGGGAACCAACTACTTCGTCACACACGAGTTCCTGCCGGCCGACCGCCCGCTCTACGGGGCCGCCCTGCGGGCGCTGCCCGCCGGCCTGGTCCTGCTCGCCCTGCGCAGACAGCGGCCGCGTGGCGCGTGGTGGTGGCGGTCCGCGGTGCTCGGGCTGCTCAACATGAGCGTGTTCTTCGTCCTCGTCTACGCCGCCTCCCAACTGCTTCCGACAAGCGTCGCCTCGACCGTCATGGCGGTGTCCCCGCTGACGATGATGCTCATAGCCTGGCCCCTGGTGTCCGAACGGCCCCGGACCGCCCACCTGGCCTGCGCCGCGATCGGACTCGCCGGGGTCTGCCTCATGCTGCTCACGGGGACGGAAGGGGTGAGCCTGCCGGGGGTCCTCGCCTCGACCGCGGCCATGCTGGTGTCGTCCTTCGGGCACATCCTGGCCAAACGGTGGAGCGCCGATACCGATGTGCTCGCCTCGACCGCCTGGCAGCTCACCGCCGGAGGTCTGTTTCTGCTCCCGGTCGCCGCCGCCGTGGAAGGCCCTCCGCCCGCGCTCTCGACGCCGACGCTCCTCGCGTTCGGCTACGTCACCCTGGTCGCCACCGCGCTGGCCTTCGCCGCCTGGTTCACCGGACTGCGGCATCTGCCGGCTGGGACCGTCGGACTGATCGGACTGCTCAACCCCGTCACCGGCGTCCTGCTCGGCACATGTGTCGCCGGAGACGCACTGACCGTTCAGCAACTGTGCGGACTGGTCCTGGTCCTGGCCGGAGTCGTCCTGGGCCAACCCAGGCGCGCGGGCCGCCGCGACAGCGTTCAGGTACCTCTCCGTCCGGCAGCCGACGAGCGTCCGGCGCAAGCACCCTCCCCGCGCAATCCCCCGTGACGATCAGGGCTGTTCAGGTCCGGCACTCGGCGGGGAGGGGCCGCGGGGGGGGGGGGGGGGGGGGGGCCCGCCCCCCCCCCCCCCCCCCCCCCCCCCGGCGCGGGCCCGGGGGCCCCCCCCCCCCCGGGGGAGCCCCCCCCCC
>NZ_JBIRPV010000004.1:275142-399291 GCF_044332865.1 Streptomyces sp. NPDC021225
GGGGGGGGGGGCGACCAGCCGGGGGGGGGGGGGGGGGGGGGGGGGGGGGGGGGGGGGGGGGGGGGGGGGGGGCGGGGGGGGGCCCCCCCCCCGCGGCCCCTCGGCCCGCCGGCCGGTCATGCCGCCGTGGCGGATCCTCCGGTGGCGCGGGCCGTGATGCCGAGGCTCGCCTTCGCCGTCACGCCGTTCACCGTCACCGCGAGGGTGACGGACCCCGGGCGCAGCGCGGTGAGCCGGCCCGTGGCCGGGTCGTACGCGGCGACGTAGCGCGGGCGGTGGCGGGCGTCGTCCGGGTCGCCGATGAAGAGGTTCGGCGAGCCGGTCCAGTCCGCGCTCATCGGGAAGCGGACCGGCACCCGGCGGAGGGTGGCGCCCTCGCCCTGGAGCACGGTCGCGGTGACCTCGGCGCCCTGCCCGGCGGGCAGTTCGGCCGGGGCGGTCACCGTCAGCCCGTCATTGCCTTCGACGTGTGGCCGGGTCTGGACCGACACCCAGTCGGGCCCGCCGGCCCACGGCGCCTGCCGGGCCTCGGCCTGCTCGTGCTTGGAGACCCGGTCGACGCCGACCATCGACCAGCCGGTGAAGCCGCCCTGGTCGGGCGGGGTGGCCGGGTTCTTGCCCGAGTTGCCGTTGATCAGGTACGGCACGCCGTCGACCCGCGAGGCGTGGAAGGTGCCCACGTGGCCGCCGATGAACGCCGCGCCCTTGCCGCTCGTACGGCGGAACCGGGCGAGCCAGCCCTCCAGCAGCGCGGCCTCCTTGCGGTCGCCGAGCTGGCTGCCCTGCTGCGGGGTGGGGTCGCGCGGGGGCACATGCTCGATCACCATCACCGAGCCGACCGCCGGGTCCTTCGCGGCCGCGTCGAGCTGGGCGCGCAACTCCCGGATCTGGTCGAAGCCGCCGCCGCGCAGGTTGAGGCTGGAGGTGTCCAGGGTGATGAAGCGGGTGCCGCGGTGGTCGAAGACGCGGTGCGCGGGGCCGAATTCGGCCTCGAAGTTGTCGATCTTCCCACCCATCACCTCGTGGTTGCCCGGCACGTAAGTCCAGGGCACGGCGTCGCCGAGCTCCTCGGTGAGGACCTTGCGGGCGAAGGCGAGGTCGGCGGGGGAGCCCTCGTCGACCAGGTCGCCGTCGATGACCAGGAAGTCGGGGCGCGCCGCCTTGATCTCCCGCAGGGTACGGCGGGCCTGGGTGACGATCGCGCTGTCCGGGTCGCGGGCCACGAACTGGGCGTCCGACATCACCGCGAACCGCCAGTCCCGGCCCTCGGCGCGCGCGGCGGTGGTGATCAGCGGGTCCGGATAGGCCGTCTGGGTCGGCAGGTCCACGGCGGGCGGGACCTGCGCGGTGAGGTCGTCGATGGTGATGCGGCCGGTGTACTGGCGGGTGGCGCCGGTCTCGGCGAGGTAGAAGCGGTTGACCTTCAGCGGATACGAGACCCCGGCCGGGACAGCGAAGTCGACATGTCGCCAGCCGGTCCAGGTGACGTACGGGCCGCGCAGCAACTGGTCGGAGCCCGCCGCGTCCTTGAGGTGGAGCGTGGGCCACGCGCCCTTGCCGTCACCCTTGATCCACAGGCCGAACGACTGCGGCTGGCCCGCCACGTCGATCTGCTGCGGCGGGCTGACGTATGCGGCGCGGGTGGCGGTGGACTGGCTGAAGTCGTAGGTCAGCTCAAGCCCGGTGCCGGTGTGGCCGTCGGGCGTGGCCGCGAGCGAGCCGGAGGCGCGGGCCTGGCTGAACTTCCAGTCGCCCGCGTCGTCGAAGGCGGCCTCCTGCTGCTCGGTCAGCCCCACGGTGACCGCGAGCCGGGTGGTGGTGCCCGCCACGGTGACCTTGATCTGTCCCGAGCCCTGTCCGCCGTGGGCCTTGACGGTGAAGTCGCCCGAGCGCTGGTCCGGGGTGATGTCGAAGAGGTCGTGGTCGTAGTCGAGCCGGACGTCGGACGGTTCGACGGGCGCGCTCGTGCCGTGCGCGTCCAGGCCCACCACCCCGAAGCGGCCGGTGGCCTCGGTGTCCTTGAGACCGATCAGCCGGGCGGTGGGCTGGATCCGGTCCAGGTCGTCGAGCACGCTCAGTTGGATGTCGCCCCGCGCGGCTCCATGGCGGGCCGAGACCTTTGCATCGCCGCTGTGCCGGGCGGTGAAGGTGCCGTCGGCGCTCACCCGCCCGATGCGGGGGTCGGCCGAGTGCCAGGTCGCGGCGCCCTCGGCGGGGCCGTACGTCTCGTCGTATCCGGCGGCGGTCAGCCGCCTGGTCAGCCCCGGGAAGACGCGCTCGGGGTGGCCGCCCTTGACGGGGTCGACGGTGGGGGCGGCTCCGGCGGCGGCCGCGGTCTCCACCCAGAAGCCCTTGAGCCGGCCGCTGCCGTCGGGGGCGGTGAAGGCCAGGCCGTTGGGGACGGTGCGCTCGCTGCCGTCGGACGGGCTGTTCTCCACCCGCGCCGTATCGCTGCCGGGCGCGCGGGCGACCAGCGTGGAGGAGCCGCCGCCGTCGAGGTTGAGGGCGCTGTAGGAGCCCGCGTCCTTCATCATCACGCCGAGTTCGGTGAGCGTGACGCCGCCGCTGTCGGCCTGCCGCCCGTCCACGGTGAGGACCTGCATCGTACGGCCGTCACGGGAGAAGCCGACCGCGGTGCGCGGGGCGGCGGTGTTGTTGCCCTCGCCGTCGTGGCCGACCGCCTCGCCGTCCACGACGAGCAACTCCCGGCCGCTGACGGCCGTGTCCGGGACCTCGCCGCTGTCGGGGCGCGGGCGGTACTCCCAGGAGACCGGGTCGCCGACGGCGAGGCCGGTCAGCGCGTCGGCCCCGGCGTCGCGGCCGATCAGCAGGGTGGTGCCGGCGGGTATGGCGCCCTTGCCGGGCGCGGTGGTCACGGAGGCGACCTTGCCGTCCACGACGGCGACTTCGGCGGTGCGCTTGGTGCCGGCCCCGTCGACCGTTTGGGCGCGGTCAGCCTCGCCCCACTGGGCGGTGTACGCGCCGATGCCCTGGGCCGGCACATTGGCGGAGTTGAGCGCGGCGAGCGGGTGCGGGCCGTCGGGGAGGGTGAGCGTGCCGTCGAAGTACAGCTGAAGGACCCGGCCCGCGTCACCGGGCCCGACGCCGACCGCGCGGCTCCCGGCCGCACCGGAGGAGGCCGAGCTGACCACCCGGCCGCCGCTGATGCCGTTGCCCTCGGGCGCGCCGGTCTGGTTGATGTCGAAGAAGTCGCCGTTGATGGCGGCGACCGTGCGGCGCCCCGGCCCCGGGTCGTGTTCGGCGGCGAGCTCGGAGACGGGCTCGCGGGCGGCGACCTTGTCCGGGTGGAGATAGTCGACCTTTGCGCTGCCTCCCAGGTCGACCGACAGCGAGTCGACCCGCAGCCACTTGTCGGACTCCAGCCGGTCGTACGAGGTCAGCTTCACCCCGGGGGCGACCGGCCGCGAGCTGCGGGCGGTCTCGATCCCGTCGCCGTCGACGACGGACCGCTCCGAAGCGTCGCCGTGCCCGCTGGCGGCCGGCGGCGCGACGGGCCGCAGCATCTCGGCGGAGGAGCGGGGCAGCGGCTCGGGGGCGGGGGAGGGGGTGCTGTCGGCGGCGGCCTGACCGGCGGCGCCGAGCAACAGGGCGGACACCGCGGCCAGGGCCGCCACGGGTCTGGCGAGAGTGAGAGGTGGCACGGCAACTCCAGGGAACCCTCGGCTTCGCGTGGTTCACACGCACAGCGCCCCAGCATCCCGGGGGGAGTTGACCTTGCGCCAGAAGTCCTCGGCAACATCCTGGGAAACTTCGCAGCCTGGAGCGGGATTTATCCCCCGGGAGAGGCAGCACCCGCTGCGGGCGTTCGAGGTTCGCGGGCGCCGAGGGTTCGCGGGGGCCGCTCAGGCGTCGACGTCGCCGTCGACGTAGACCCACTCGCCGTCGTGGCGCACGAAGCGGCTGTTCTCGTGGAGTTCACCGGCGTGCCCGCGCTCGGTGTAGCGGGCGCGGAACTCGACGGTGCCGGTGGTGTGGAAGGCGCTGCCCTCGGTGGTGGCGAGGACGTCGAGGCCGCGCCAGCGCAGCGCGGGGTCGAAGTCGACGCGCGGCGGCCTGGTGTCGGGGTGCCAGCTGCGCAGCAGATACGCCTCGTCCTGGCGGACGAATGCGCTGTAGCGGGAGCGCATCAGCTGTTCGGGGGTGGCCGCCCGGGCCTGGCCGCGGTGCAGTCTGCCGCAGCAGTCGTCGTAGGCGGCGGGCAGCCCGCAGGGGCAGGGCGCCGGGCGGGGCGGCTGCGGGCGTCGTGCGCGTCGGGACATGGCCCCATTGTGACGGGGCGCGCTCCCGGGCCCGCCCCGGGGCCCGGGCCGTGGATCGGCGCGCTCAGTGACGGCGAGGGGCGACCGGGGTGGTGGGGGAGCGCAGTTCCCGGTCCACCGCCTTGACCAGGGCGGTGTCCTCCGCGAGATCCTCGGCGCCCAGCAGGAGCAGCAGGGTGCGCACGGCGTCCGGGCCCGGCCGCTCCCAGGCGCGGCGCAGCTCGTCGGCGGCCGGGTCCTCGGCGGGGGTGTCCCGGGTGGCGCGGGCCCAGGCGGCGAGCGCGGCGGTGAGGTGGGGGGTGTCGTGGCCGGTGGCGCGCAGTTCGCGCAGCGGGGCCAGCCAGCGCTCGGGGATCTTCAGCGATCCGTCGGCGGCGATCTGCCGGATCCGGTGGTGCATCGCGGGGTTGGCGAAGCGGCGTACGAGGCTGTCGACGTAGCCGGGGATGTCCAGGCCGTCGGCCGGGGGCAGGCTCGCGGCGGCCTCGGCGCAGAAGGCGCGGACGGCGTCCTCGCCCCATTCGGTGGCCATGGCGTCGGCCACGGTCCCGCAGCCGGCCGCCAGGCCCAGATAGGCGAGGAGCGAGTGCGAGCCGTTGAGCAGCCGGAGCTTGGTGAGCTGGTACGGGGCGACGTCGGCGACGAAGCGGGCGCCCCCGGCCTCCCACCGCGGCCGGTCGGCGGCGAAGGCGTCCTCGAGCACCCACTGGGTGAAGGGTTCCGCGGTCACCGCGCCCTCGTCGCGCAGGGTCAGTGCGCGGGCGGCGGTCCGCAGATCGCCCTCGGTGGTGGCGGGGACGATGCGGTCGACGACGGTGGAGGGGAAGGCGACCGAGGCGGCCGTCCACTCCAGCAGGCGCTCGCGCTCCGCCCATCCGGTGGCGGCGAGGAACTCCCGTACCAGGCGGCGCAGGACCGCGCCGTTGCCGGCCATGTTGTCGCAGGAGACCACCGACAGGGGCGCGCCGCCGGAGCGCAGCCGGGCGCGCAGGCCGTACGCCAGTTGTCCGACGGCGCTCGCGGGGGCGGTCGCGCCCGCGAGATCGCCTCGTATCAGCGGGTCGGCCGGGTCGAGGCCGCCGGTCGCGGGGTCCCGGCGGTAGCCCTTCTCGGTCACGGTGAGGGTGACGACGGTGACGTCGGGGGAGGCGAGCAGCTCGGTCAGGCGGGCGCCGTCGTCGGCCGCGTGCAGCACCTCGGTCACCGTGCCGATCACCCGGGTGACCGGCCCGTCGGGGTGGCGCTCGGTGAGCGAGTACAGCCCGTCCTGGGGGCGCAGGGCGTCCACGACGGCCCTGCTGCGCTGGGTGACACCGGCGATCCCCCACCCGCCGGCCGCGGACACCTCGGCGAGCTCGGTGCAGACGGCCTGGTGGGCCCGGTGGAAGGCGCCGATGCCCAGGTGGACGATGCGCGGCCGCAGCGCGCCGCGGTCGGTCGCGGGCCGGCTCCCGGCGGGGACGGCGCGCAGGGTGGCGGCGGACAGCCGTCCCCCGGCGGGGGCGGGGGTGGCCTGGTGGCGGGGTGTGGCGCTCACCAGTCGTGCACCGATCCGTCGGTGCGGCGGTTGACCGGCAGGTATTTGGGGTCGTAGGGGAAGCGGGCGGCCGCTTCCTCGTCGAGTTCGACGCCGAGGCCGGGGGCGTCCGAGGGGTACAGGGCGCCGTCGCGCAGCTCGTAGGTGGGGCGGAAGACCTCGTGGGCGAGCGGGTCGTGGCCCATGTACTCCTGGATGCCGAAGTTGGGGACGGTGACGTCCAGGTGGACGTTGGCGGACAGGGACACCGGGGACAGGTCGGTGGCCCCGTGGGAGCCGGTGCGCACCTGGTACAGCTCGGCGAGGTGGAAGATCCGCCGCAGGTGGGTGATGCCGCCGGCGTGGACGACGGTGGCGCGGATGTAGTCGATGAGCCGCTCGGTGATGAGCTGCTGGCAGTCCCAGATGGAGTTGAAGACCTCGCCGACGGCGATGGGGGTGGTGGTGGCCTGGCGGATCTGGCGGAAGGACTCCTGGAGTTCGGCGGGGGTGGGGTCCTCCATCCAGAACAGCCGCAGCTCCTCCAGCCGGTGGCCGAGCCGGCCGGCCTCGGTGGGGGTCAGCCGGTGGTGGACGTCGTGCAGCAGGTGGAAGTCGAAGCCGTACCGCTCGCGGACCGCGGTGAGCAGGCGGGGCGCGAAGTCCAGGTAGTCCTCGGTGGACCAGGTCTGTTCGTCGGGGAGGGAGGCGGCGGCGGGCTCGTAGACCACGCCCTTGCGCACCCCGTAGCTGCCGGGCGAGCCGGGGACGGCGGCCTGGGCGCGGATCGCGCGGTAGCCCAGGTCCCGGAAGCGGGCGACGTCGTCGAGGAGTTCGGGGATGTCCCCGCCGCTGGCGTGGCCGTAGACCATGGCCCCGTCGCGGGCCCGGCCGCCCAGCAGGTCGTACAGGGGCATGCCCGCGACCTTGCCCTTGATGTCCCACAGCGCGGTGTCGACGGCCGCGATGGCGGTCATGGTCACCGGGCCGCGGCGCCAGTACGCGCCCTTGTAGAGGTACTGCCACATGTCCTCGATCCGGGCGGGGTCCCGGCCGATCAGCAGCGGTACGAGGTGGTCGCGCAGATAGGAGGCGACCGAGAGCTCGCGGCCGTTCAGGGTGGCGTCACCCAGTCCGGTGACGCCGTCGGACGTGGTGATCTTCAGCGTCACGAAGTTGCGGCCGGGCGAGGTGACGATGACCGTCGCCTCGGTGATGGTGGCCATGTGCTGCTCCTAGAGGGGGAGGAGAAAGCGGGATGCCGTGGTGAGGAGGGCGCTGGTCGACTACCATACAAGTATTGCAGTCGAGTGGGTCAAGGGATGGGAAGGGGCTCGATGGCACCGGTGGAAGGGCTTCACACGGCACGTTCCCGGGGGCGCAACACCCGGCAACTGGTCCATGAGGTACTGCGCTCGCGCATTGTGAGCCTGGAGCTGGCGCCCGGGGCGGCCGTCTCCGAGAACGATCTGGCGGCCGAGCTCGGCGTCAGCCGCACGCCCGTGCGCGAGAGCCTGATCCTGCTCGCCGACGAGGGGCTCGTCGACATCTACCCGCAGATGGGGACGTTCGTCTCGCGGATCCGCGAGCGCGATGTCGCCTCGGCCCAGTTCGTCCGGGAGGCGCTGGAGTGCGCGGCCCTGCGGGACGCCGTGGGCAAGGCCACCGAGCGCGACATCGCCGACCTCAGGGCGCTGCTCGCCGCCCAGGAGGAGGCCGACCGGCGGACCGACAGGGAGGGCTTCTTCCAGCTGGACGAGCAGTTCCACGCCCGGCTGATGGCTGTCAGCGGACACGGCTCCGCGTGGCGGGTGGTCAGCGAGGCGAAGGCCCAGCTCGACCGGGCGCGGCGGCTGTCACATGCGCTGACCCAGCAGATGACCCTGCTGGTCGGCCAGCACCGCGCGGTCGTCGACCTGTTGGAGGCGGGCGATCTGGACCGGGCCGACGACGCGCTGCGCTCGCATCTGCGGCTGGTCTTCAGCGACGTGGAGAAGATCCGGGCCCGCCACCCCGAGCTGTTCAGCGACGAGGACGCGCCCGTCCGGCCGCGCCGCGACACCGCCCGGCGCGGCGGCTCCCGGGAGGAGGCCTGAGGGGACGGCCGTCCCGGCCCGTGGCCGGCTGGAGGCCAGGGCCTGGCGTCAAAGGGCCCGTTGCATGAGCAGCGTGTCGATCCAGCGGTCGTGCTTGCGGCCCACGGCCGTCAGCCGGCCGGCGTCGGTGAAGCCGAAGCGGCGGTGCAGGGCGGCCGAGGCGTCGCTGCCGGTGTCCGCGATGACCGCGATCATCTGCCGCCGTCCGGCCCGGGCGGTCTCGGCGATCAGGGGGCCGAGCAGGGCGGTGCCCAGCCCCCGGCCGGTGGCGTCGGGGGCGAGGTAGACCGTGTCCTCCACCGTGTACTGGTAGGCGGGCTTGGGCCGCCACGGCCCGGCGTACGCGAACCCGGCCACGGCGCCGGACAGTTCGGCCACCAGGAAGGGCAGGCCGCTGCCGCTGAGCTCGTCGAGGCGCCGCTCCCATTCGGCGGTGGAGCGGGGGGTCTCGTCGAAGGTGGTCACGGTGTGCAGGACGTAGTGGGCGTAGATGTCGGCCACGGCCTTCAGGTCGGCGTGGACCGCCGGCCGGATGGTCGCTCCCGGGGGCGTCATGATCGTGCTGCTCTTTTCGCTATAGAGGAAGTTGTTGTTATTATAGAGGAATGCTGGATCTCCTGACCCTGGGCACCCGTGTGCAGGGACTGCGCCATGAACGCGGCCTGACCCTTCAGCAGTTGGCGGGCGCGGCCGAGGTGAGCGTGAGCATGCTCTCCTCGGTCGAACGCGGCCAGAAGGCGCCCACGGTTCTCGTCCTCGCCCGCATCGCCGACGGGCTCGGCGTGCCGCTCGCCGAGCTCGTCGCCCAGCCCGAGGACAGCCGCGTCATCGTGCGCAGAGCGGTCGACCAGGACACCGTCGAGGAGCCGGGAGGGTGGCGGCGGACCGTCCTCACCCCCGTGGTGCCCGGCGTGAACTTCGAGTGGATCCGCACCACCCTGCCGCCCGGCTGCGACGCGGGCCGCTTCCCCGCGTACGCCCCGGGCTCCCATGAGTTCGTGGCCGTGGAGTCGGGGACCCTGCGGCTGACCCTCGCGGACAGGACGGTGGAGCTCGGCGCGGGGGACTCGGTGTACTTCGCCGCCGACGTCACCCACGCCTACGCCAACCCCGCGAGCGTGCCGTGCACTTACCATGTCGCCGCGCTCATCATGCGGCCCCGCGCGGCACAGCCCCGGAAGCCTGATGGGGCCCGGTGAAATTCGGTTGTCCGGCAGCCGAGCCCCCTGCTCTACTCACCGCGGCACCCCCGCCGACCGAGGAGGCGCAATGAGGAACACGTTCATGTCCATCCACCCCACCCCTGCCATCCGCGCAAAGGACATGACGTTTGTCGACCTCATCGACCCTGCCCGCCGCAAGGAGGACGACCTCCGGTAGGCACGTCCTCCGCTTCCTCCTGCCGGGCCGCGGCGCCGCCGCACTCCTGGCCCTCACCATCACCGCCGCCACCGCCCTGCCGCTGGCGGCACCCCAGTTCACCCGTCGGCTCGTCGACGGCGCCAACGCCGGCGAGGACGCCCGCCGGCTCACCCTCATCGCGCTGGCCTACCTCGTCCTGGCCGTCGCCGGGCAGGGCGCCCGTACCGTCACCGCCTGGCTGGCCGGCAAGGCAGCCTGGGACGGCACCAACCGGCTGCGCGAACACCTGGCCGAGCACACCCTCGGCCTGGACCTCGCCTTCCACGGCGAACACACCCCCGGCGAGCTGATCGAGCGGGTGGACGGCGATGTGTCCGCTATCGCCGACTTCGTCGTGGCGTTCCTGCTGGACGTCGTGGCCGGGGTGCTGCTGCTGTGCGGGGTGATCGCGGTGGTGGCCGTGGTCGACCCGCGCATCGGCCTCGCCCTGCTGGTCTACTGCGCGCTGATCGGCCTCGGCATGGTCCACGCGCAGCGCCTGGCCGTGCCCTCCGCCACCCGTGCCCGGGCGGCCGACGCCACGCTCTTCGGCTTCCTGGAGGAGCGGCTGGCCGGAGCCGAGGACCTGCGTGCCAACGGGGCGGGCGAGCACACCGTCCGCCGCTTCCACCAGGCCTGCGCTCACCTGTGGCGCGTCGGACGGCGCGCCAGCGCGGTGGGCAGTGTCGTCCTGGCCGCCACCAGCGTGGCGTTCGCGGCCGGCACCGCGCTCATGGCCGGCCTGTCGGGCGCCCTCAGCATCGGCACCGCGGTACTGCTGTTCCAGTACACCCTCATGGTCCGCACACCGTTCGAGCGGCTGATCGACCAGCTGCGCCACTACCAGACCGCCCTCGCCGGAGTGGCCCGCATCGGCGAGCTGCTGGCCGAGCGCCGCACGCTGACCGTCCCGGCCACCGCCGAGGAGCTGCCCGCCACCGGACCGCTGCGTCTGGAGCTGGACGGTGTCGGCTTCTCCTACGGCGGCGAAGACGGCGGGCCGGTGCTGCGCGACATCAGCCTCGCCCTCGCCCCGGGCGAGACGCTCGGCCTGGTCGGCCGCAGCGGCAGCGGCAAGACCACTATCGCCCGCCTGGTGGCCCGGCTGTACGACCCGACGGCGGGCGCCGTCCGGGTCGGCGGCCTGGATCTGCGCGAGGTGGACCCCGCCTCGCTCCGCGACCGGATCGCCGTGGTCACCCAGGACGTGCAGCTGTTCGCCGCCGATGTCCGGGACAACCTCACCCTGTTCCGCCCCGGCCACGACGACGAGCGGCTGCGGGCCGTCCTGGCCGAAGTAGGGCTCCCCGCCTGGGACCTCGACGCCCCACTCGGCAAGATCTCCGCGGGCCAGGCCCAACTGCTGGCGTTCGCCCGGGCCCTGCTGGCGGACCCCGGGCTCGTGGTGCTCGACGAGGTGTCCAGCCGGCTCGATCCGGCCACCGAGCGCCACATCGGCGACAGCACGGCCCGGCTGCTGACCGGCCGGACCGGGGTGCTCATCGCACACCGGCTCGAATCGCTGTCCCGCGTGGACCGGATCGCCGTCCTGTCCGACGGAAAGGTCGTCGAGCACGGCACCCGGGAGGAGCTTCTCGCCGACCCCGCCGGCCGGTTCGCGCGGATGCTCGCGGGGGTGCGCCGATGAGCCCCCTCGCGGCGGTGACCGCCACCCTGGTCCGGTTCGATCTGCGCCGCTTCCTCATCGGTGGCCTCCTGTGGATGCCGGCCAGCGTCCTGCCGCTGGTCGGCGGGCTGATCCTCCAGCGGATGTTCGACCACCTCACCCTCGGCAGGGTGCCGCTGATGCTGTGCGCGGCCTTCGTGGGGGTGGAGCTGGTCCGCGGCCTGACCATCGCCATCGCCTGGACGTACGGCGACTACTGGTGGAGCGCGGCGGCCGCCCTGCTGCGGGGCAATGTGCTGCGCTCGATCCTGAGTGGGAAGGGGCGGGTGCCGCACTCGTCCGGGGAGGCGCTCTCCCGGCTGCGTGACGACGGCGCCGAAGTGGTGGAGTTCGTGGACGAGTCGGTGCCGCTGGCCGGAGCCGTGCTGTTCAGCACCGCCGCGCTGGCCATCATGGTGTCCATCCACCCGGCCGCCACGCTGGCCCTGATCGTGCCCACGCTCGCGATCGGGGTGGCGAGCCGGCTGCTGAACCGCGTGACCGGACGGCTGCACCGGGAGGCCGCCGTGCGCGGCGCGGCCGTCACCGGCCACCTCGGCGAGGTCTTCACCGGAGTGCTCGCGATCAAGACCGCCGGGGCCGAGAAGGCGGCGCTGGACCGTCTGCGGGCGCACAACCGGCTGCGCCGCGACGCGGCGGTCAAGGACCGGCTCGCCACCGACCTGCTGACCACCGCGACCGGCGCGAGCGTCGAGATCAGCGTCGGCCTGGTGCTGCTGCTGGCCGCCCCGGCCATGCGCCGCGGCGAGTTCACCGCGGGCGACCTGGCGCTGTTCACCACCTACATCGGCTGGCTCACCGCGCTGCCGCGGACCGTCGGGTCGATCCTCGCCCGGATGCCCCAGTCCGCGGTCTCCACCGAGCGGCTCACCCGGATGACCGGCCCGGACAACAGCCTGTCCCACGACTCCGGCGTCTGGTTCCACCAGGACTACCCCGTCGCGGCCGCGGCGGCCCACGACGATCCGCTGGAGACACTCCAGGCGCGGGGGCTGGCCGCCCGCCACGGCCTGCACGGGGTGGACCTGGAGATCGAACGGGGCACCCTCACCGTGATCACCGGGGCGGTGGGTTCGGGCAAGACGACGCTGCTGCGCACCCTCCTCGGACTGGAACCGCCGGTGGCCGGCACGATCCGCTGGAACGGCGGGCCGGTCGCCGACCCCGGCGCCTTCCTGGTGCCCGGCCGGGCCGCGTACGTCGGCCAGGTGCCGCGGCTGTTCTCCGCCACGCTGCGGGAGAACCTGTTGCTCGGCCGGGATCCCGGCCGCATCGAGCAGGCGGTGGCCGCCGCGGCGTTCGACCGCGACCTGGCCGCGCTGCCCGAGGGTCTGGACACCCTGGTCGGCCCCCGGGGCGTACGGCTGTCCGGCGGCCAGGCCCAGCGGGTGACCGTCGCCCGGGCCCTGGTCCGCTCACCCGACCTGCTCGTCGTGGACGACCTGTCCTCGGCGCTGGACATGGAGACCGAACAGCTGCTGTGGGAGCGGATCACCGGCCTCGCCACGCTGCTGGTCGTCTCCCACCGGCCGGCCGTACTGGCCCGCGCCGACCAGGTCGTCGTCCTGGACCGGGGCCGGGTGGCCGGGCGGGGGACGCTGGACGAACTGCTGGAGAGCTGCCCGGAGATGCGGCGTCTGTGGGCGCGGGAATCCCTGGAAGGAGCGGCTGAATAGCCAGACCGGCGTGAGGGCCCGGGGCGTGGCGCGTCGGCGCCGCGCCCCGGGCCGCGCCCGTGGCCCCCGGCACCGAACGGAACACCGCTCAGGAGGCCACGGGCTCGCGCAGATGGCCCAGCAGTTCGTCCCCGGCCGGGTACGGGCGCTCCTCGGGCAGCAGCTTCGCGGCCGCGTCCAACTCGTCCCGGCGCACCAGCGCGTGGATCTCGTGAGCCAGCGCGGTCACATCGGTGATCGAGACCGTCCACTCGTCCGCGTACCGGCGCGCCGCCTCGCCCGACAGGCCCAGCTGAAGCGAGCGGTACGGCAGCGGCCGCAGCCGCGGATCGCGCTCCGGGTCCCACTGGACGCGCGCGGGGGCGGCCTTCAGCGCGCGCTGCCAGGCGGCCCGGTCGGGGTGGAGCCCGGGTTCGTAGTGGGACAGGCACGACCGGCCCAGCGCCCACTCGAATCCCGCACGGGTGATCTCGACGGCCAGGACGGTCTCCTGGCCCTCCTTGGCGCCCCAGCCGCAGCGGTACATCATCCACAGGAACGACGGCTTGATCCAGGTCATCCGGTCGCGCTTCCAGGCCGCCGGGAAGCGGCCGTCGCGCGCCGCGGGCAGGCCGAGGTGCGGAGCGTACGCCTGGTAGACGGTGACCGTGGACCTCGTGTGGAGCGCGCGGATGCGATGTCGCGGTTCTTGCATGGCCACCAGGGTGGCGGGCGTACGCGGCGGGCGGCCAGCGAATTACGGGGGCGCGGTCCCCTCCCGTCCTGGCGCGCCCACGGAGGTGCGCTCTCGCGGCGCGGCCGGGACGCGTGGTCGGATACGGCCCATGGGTTCCCCAAGCGCTTCTCCCCGCCCCTCTCCCGCCGCCGAAGACGCGGGCCCGCGGGCCGCGGCCACGGACGCCGTGGGGGTGGACGCCTGTCCGGGTGGCTGGGTGGCGGTGACCCTGCGCGAGGGCCGGTTCGCGGGCGCCGACCGGGACGCGGCGCTCGCCGCGCTGCTGGCACGGGTGCCGGCGGCGGCCGTGGTGGCGGTCGACATGCCGCTGGGGCTGCTGGAGACCGGGTGGCGCCGCGCGGAGGAGCTGGCCATACGTCAGGTGGCCCCGCACCGCGCGCGGGTGTTCCCGGTGCCGCCGCGCGTGGTATGGGAGGAGTCCGGCTACGACGCGGCGAACGAGCGCTGCCGCCACCTCACCGGCTCGGGGCTGCCCCGCCAGTCCTGGGGCCTGGCGGTGAAGCTGCGGGAGGCCAACGCCTGCCGCGAGGGCGGCGACCGGCGCCTGTACGAGGTGCATCCGGAGGTCTCCTTCGCGGCCATGAACGGCGGCCGCCCGGTCGCCTGGTCCAAGAAGAGCTGGAACGGCCAGGTCCAGCGGCGGCGGCTGCTCCTCGGGCAGGACATCGCCCTGCCCGAGGAGCTCGGCCCGGCGGGCCGGGTCCCGCCGGACGACGTTATGGACGCCGCGGCGGCGGCCTGGAGCGCCCACCGGATCGCCCTCGGCACCGCGGTGAGCCTGCCCGACCCGCCCGAGACGACGCGCGACGGGCTGCCGGTCGCCATCTGGTATTGAGGAGCCGGTCGGTATGGGGGCGAAGCGCGGCGGCGAGTGAGCCAGGGCGCGCCGCCCGCGCCGGAGGCGCTGATGTGCACTGTGAAAGGGAGAGCGCGCACAGGCCCCGAGGCTGCGGTCGCCACGCGGCGGAGCCGCAGATCGACGCGGTCGGCTACCGCCGCGTGGTCGACCGTCGACAGGGGCTGTAGCGCCCCGGAGGGGAACCGAGCTCGAGAAGAAGGGGCCGCCCGGCCCCCTCCGCCGGGCGGCCTCCCCGATCGCCGGTCCGGCCGGTCGTCAGACGATGACTCCGCGCGAGCGCAGATAGGCGACGGGGTCGACGTCCGAGCCGTAGCGCGGACCGGTGCGCACCTCGAAGTGGAGGTGCGGTCCGGTGGCGTTGCCGGTGGCTCCGGAGCGGCCGATCCGCCGGCCGGTGTCCACCGTCTGTCCGGGGCGCACCGCCAGCGAGGACAGGTGCGCGTACTGGGTGTAGAGGCCGTCGTGGTGCCGGATCACCACCTCGTAGCCGTAGGAGCCGCCCCAGCCCGCGGTCACCACGACGCCCGGGGCGGCGGAGCGCACCCCGGTGCCGAGGGGCACCACGAAGTCCACCCCGGTGTGGTGGCCGCCTGCCCAGCGCGGTCCGCGGACGCCGTAGGAGGTGCCGAGCGGCCCGCTGACCGGGGCCACATGGGCGCGCCGGGCGGCGGGCCGCCGGGCGCCGTGGGCCGAGGTGCCGGACGCCGTGGCCCCTGCCTTGCCGGTCTTGTGGTGGCTGTTCGACGCCGGACGCGGCTGCTTCGCCTGCGGCCGCTTTCCGTGGGCCGCCGCCGTGCGCGCCTGGCCGGAGCGGGAGGGGAAGGCGAGCCGCTGCCCGGGGAAGATCATGTCCGGGTCGGGGCCGACAGTGCGCCGGTTGGCGCGGTAGAGCGCCTTCCAGCCGCCACTCACGGACTCGCGCAGCGCGATGCGGGACAGCGTGTCCCCGGCCCTCACCCGGTACGGGCCGGAGCCGGTGGCGTGCCGCCGCGGGGCGGCCGAGTGGTGGCGGGAGCCGGTGGATTTGCGGGACCCGGCGGAGTGGCCGGAGTGGCCGGAGCTGCCGCGGCCGGTGCCGGCCGCGGGCCGGCTGTCGCGGGTCAGCCGCCCCCGGACCGAGCAGACCGGCCAGGCGCCGGGGCCCTGGTGGCGCAGCACCGCCTCGGCCACGGCGATCTGCTGGGCCCGGGTGGCGAGGTCGGCCCGGGAGGCGTACTTGGCTCCGCCGAACGCCTCCCAGGTGTGCTGGGAGAACTGGAGACCGCCGTAGTAGCCGTTGCCGGTGTTGATGTCCCAGTCGCCGCCGCTCTCGCATTCGGCGACCTTGTCCCAGGTGTCCGAGGGGGCCGCGGTGGCCACTTCGGCGCCCAGGAACGGCAGGACGAGTCCCACGCTGCCCACGGTGAGGGCGGCGCAGAGGGGCGAGACCCGGCTGGTTGGTGCGGAACGGCGGTGACTTCGTCGTTGGGCCATGGGCCTGTTCCTCTCCACGAGCTTTCACTCGCCCACCGGCTGCCCCGGCGGGCTGTACGAGTACCGCAGCCGGGGGCCGCAGGTCACAAGGCGCAGGGGGCCGCACGGACCGCCGCACGCCGTCGAGTGCCACCCCCGCGGAAGCTGATGCCCCGTCAGGCGTGAGCCGCAAGGCGCGTGGAGGCCGGGGGGCGCACGGCTCGGGCCGGCGCGGGCCGCGGCCTGGACGCCGAGGGGGCCGGGGCGGGCCGTGCCCGGCGCGGCGGTGGAGGCCCGGACCGTCCGGGGCCCGGCGGGAAATGATTCTTTCCCGGAGCGCACCGGGCCGGCTAATCCGCGCGATTGCCCTTTCCCGGCCCCATCGGTACCGCCGGCCTCGGGGAGAGGCGAAATACGCCCGGTGAGGGGGTTGGGGCGATGCCGGGCCGGGACCCGGCCGCCGCCCGGAATCCGCCGGCCCGCGGGCCGCCCCCGGTCACCGGCCCAGCCGTAGGGGGTCCGGCCGGGAGGTCGGCGGAAAAGCGCGAACGCCCTGGCCGGGTCCGTCTGTTGGGGGCGGGAGAGAAGCGGGACAGAGAAGAACGGGGGGAGAAGGGGAGAAGAAGAACGGATGGGCCATGAGGCCGGCGGCGGTCCGGCCCGGGTCCTCGCCCCGGCCGTGATCCTCGGACGACGCCGCACGCGAGATCGGGCCTTGGCCCTGTTTTGACGCGGTGTCATCGAGTCGCGGCGGAGGGTATATCGAGATCGGGTCCGGCGCTCACTCGTGTCGTCCCGGGCGGATGCATTTGCGGTCCTGGGCGCGGGGTTCGAACCGAGGCCCGGACCTTGGCACGCGGTTCCGGTACGAGGCGGGTCGTATATCGAAGCGGTCCGGAACCGTCCCTTCCTGAACTATCCCGGTACGAAGCCGTGGTGCGGAGGTGCTTCGTCCGGTCGAAGGGCGTGGGGCTGTGCCTCTCGCAGGGCCGGACGTGTCTGGACGCCGTGCTCGGACCCGCTCCTTCCTGGGGGTATGGACGCGCGCCACGCCGTACGGGGCTGCCGTCACGGGTCCGGGCGCCCAGGTGGGGCTGTGGCCGGAGCGGCGGGGCCCGATTTCGGCGTTGTCCGTGGTCCGTCCCTTCTCATCCGTATCGATTTGCGACTTCGTCGAGTGCGGACGCAGATGCAGAGGCAGACGCAGACGCGGAGCCCCGGTCCCCGACGTGGGATGGAGCGTCCGGCCGACCGGTTCCTTACCGCCCGTATGGATTTGCGGCTCCTGGTGCGGGGTTCGGCCCCCGGACCGGGCATGCTACGGAGACGGAACCCGCGGCTGCGCGGCCGAGCCGTAAAATCGACCTTGTCCCTGAACCGTCTCTTCTCGGCCGCGGTGATATCCGCCGCGCCCGCTGCGCCTGCGGCCCGGACCGGCGACGGTCCGAAGCCCGCCGCCGTGCGGCGTGGTCGCAAAACGAGGCCGTCCGCGAGAGTCGGGATAGGGAAAGATCCGCTGTACGGCCGCGCTTCTCCCGAAAAGGCGTCCGTCGCCGGGGGTGTGGGAAACTGGCGGAGAATCAGGCGGTCCATGTATAGCGGGATGCGTGCCGCCGCGCATACCATGGCAATCACATCGACTTCCTCCGCAGACCGCCCGCCGGGGCGGCTTGTGAATAATCAACTCTCCCCGTCGGCCAGTCGGGACCCTGGAGGGCATCACCGCCCTCTTTATCCGGGCCCCGTCCGCCGGTGAGCGGGAAGGGCCCGTAACCGGGCCCGCACCGCCGGGAGAGCGCAGCGTGCCTACGACGTACGGTGGTCGCCGCCGCGCGGCGCCGTACGTGAAGTGTCGTATGCGTGCCTACGCCATGCCGCTGGACGCCTCACCCGGGGGCGCACGGTGCGCCGGGGCGTGCCGCCGACCGCCCGTCGGGCACCGGGCGGGGCGGCTGTCTCCGCGATTCACGCCCCGTTCCTGACCTCTCCGGCCGCCGAACACGCCGTATACCAGCGCTACTTGGCGAAGCGGCGACCACCACCGAAGGCCGGCCCGGGGCCACCGCGGACACTCGCCCGCCACCTCGCGGGGCGGCGGGCAGGTGTCGCCTCGGGGGCCGCCACCGGCCCCGGCTCAGGGTTTGCGAGCCACGCCCGCGTAGACCGTGACCGGCGGGTCGTCGGGCGCCAGCTCCTCCGTCTCGGCGTCCGGCCGCCAGTGCGACACCAGGACGGGCGCCGGGCCGACGGGCTCCAGGCCGTGGAAGAACCTGGCGACCTCCGCCCGGGTGCGTGGCCGCAGGGTCACCCCGCCCTCGCGGTACAGGGCCACGACCCGCTCCGCCTCCTCCTCGCTGCCGTCGGCGGTGGCGTGCGAGAACACGAGGTGGCTGCCCGGGGCGAGCGCGTCGATCAGGCCGCGCACCAGGTCGTAGGCGCCCTGCTCGTCCGGGATGAAGTGCATGAGCGAGATGAGCGACAGGGCCACCGGCCGGTTCAGATCGAGCACCTCGGCGGCGAGGTCGATGATCTTCCCCGGCTCGCGCACATCGGCCTCGAGGTAGTGGGTGGCGCCCTCCGGTGTGCTGCGCAGCAGGGCCTCGGCGTGGCGCAGCACGATCGGGTCGTTGTCCGTGTAGACCACGCGGGAGTCGGGGGCTATCCGCTGAGCCACCTGGTGGAGGTTGGGCTCGGTGGGGATTCCGGTGCCGATGTCGAGGAACTGGCGGGTGCCGGCGCGGGCGAGCCACTCGGTGGCGCGGTGCATGAACAGGCGGTTGACTTTGGCGGAGGTGGCGACGGTGGGGTCGATGTCCAGGATCTGTACGGCCAGTTGCTCATCGACCGGGTAGTTGTTCTTGCCGCCGAGGATGTAGTCGTAGACACGGGCCGGATGCGGCCTGCTGGTGTCGATTCTGGTGAGCCCGGATTCGGGCCCGGGCACTGACGGTGCTGACATCGGGCGCTCCATGGGGGTCGGCGCGGGTGGGTCGGGAGATGCGGGTGCGTCAGGAGACCAGGAAGTCGGCCTTGCCGGCCTTGGCGCCCTGGATGAAGGCGATGATCTCGCTGCGGGTGTAGATCAGCGCCGGGCCCTCCGGATCGGTGGACTGACGGAGTGCGACCCGGCCGTCGTCCAGCTTCCTGGCCTCGACGCAGTTGCCGCCGTTGCCACCGCTCCACGGCTTGTGCCAGCCCTCGTTGCCGAGGTCGGCCGCGCGCATGCCGTTGTAAATGCGATCCATTCAGAGCTCCTTGCGGAAATCGCGGAGGATTTCCTTTGTGCGTCGTGCGGTTGCCGCCTGGGCCGCCATGCGGTCCAGGACCTCCAGGTGCGAGGCCACCTCGACACGTTCGTCGAGGTAAACGGCGCCGGTCAGGTACTCGACATAGACCATGTCCGGCAGTTCGGGTACAGCGAAGCGGAACAGGACGAAGGGCCCGTAGGTGCCCGGGTGGTGGCCCGAGGCGAACTCCGCGATCTGTAGCGTGACGTTCGGCCGCTCGGTGGCCGCCAGCAGCCGCTCGACCTGCCGCCGCATGATCTCGGGGGTGCCGACGGGCCGGCGCAGCACGGTCTCGTCCATCACCACCCACAGATGCGGGGCGTCCTCGCGGGTGAGCAGCGCCTGGCGCTCCATGCGCAGGGCGACGTGCCGCTCGGCCTCCTCGGTGTCGACCTGGCCGACGGCGCCGGTGCGCATGATGGCCCGGGCGTAGTCCTCGGTCTGGAGCAGGCCGGGGACGAAGTGCGGCTCATAGGCGCGGATGACCGCGGCCGCGCCTTCCAGGCTGACATGCACGCTGAACCAGTCCGGCAGGATGTCGTGGAACCGCTGCCACCAGCCGGGCCGGTTGGCCTCCTCGGTCAGGGTGATGAACGACTGGGCCTCGTCGCCGGTGACGCCGTAGGCGTCCAACAGCATCCGCACATACGGGATCTTCAGGGCGACCTCGGCGGTCTCCATCCTGCGGATGGTGGCGGCGGCCACGTGCAGCACCTGGGCGGCCTCCTCGCGCCGCAGGCCCGCTCTCTCCCGCAGATCCCGCAGACGCTTGCCCAGGACGACCTGGCCCACGGTCGGGGCGGACCGCGGTTCACTCACTTCTACCTCCCGCAGCTGATGCCCGAAGTGTGTCATGCCCTGAATGGAGCGGACACACTGCACTTGCGACTCTGCACTTTTCAGAGTGCCTCTTGCCAAGTGCACAAGGCGTTACGCATAGTGGCGTCGTGATCCCGTCAACTCACGCGGCGCCGCCCAGGCCCCGCTGCCGACGGCGTCTGGAGCTGCCGCCCACGCTGTTCGCCGACGCCGGATACGACGCCGTCGCCCTGCCGGAGCGGCATGGGCGTCAAGTCATGGAGCTGCTGCCCCGGTCGGGCTGTGTGTATTCCGCCGCCGGACGGTGGTGGTGGATCGTCCCGCCACGGTCGGACTGCGGGCTCAACTGGCCCGCGATGGCCCTGTATTCGGTCGGCGCGGTGGTGACCGGCGGATCGTGGCGAGCGGATCCGGCGGACGAGGCGCCCCGGCTGATCCACCGGCCCGAGGGCACCGTGCCGTACACCCACCCGCTGGTGCTGCACATCGCCGTGTGCGCGGTCGCCGGGATCCCCCCGACCTGGCCCGGCTAGGCCCGCCTGGCCGGCCCGGCTGGGCCAGGCCAGGTTCTGTCGGCTAGCTTCTGTCGGCCCCGACGGGCCCCGGGACGGATCCCGGGGCCGCGTCCGCCGTCATGCCCCGCTGTCGGTCTGGAGATACGCGGCCGGGCGGGGATAGCGGCGCAGGGCGCCCCCGCCGGGCGGGTCGTCGCTGTCCATGGACGGACGCGCCGGGGCCGGAGTGGCCGGAGCCGGAGCCGGATCCGGGGCGGGGGCCGGGTCCGCGACCACCGTCGGCATGTAGATGAGGGTGTCGTCCATCGACGAGCGGTCCGCCGCGACGGCCGCCGGGTCCGGCGCGTACACCGTCATCCGCCCACCCGTGGGCGGCTGTTGGGCGGCCTGCGCGGGCTGGGCAGGCTGCACGGTCTGGGCGGGCTGCGGCGCGCTCTGCTGGGCCGGCTGCTGGAGGGCCTGCTGCATGGCCTGGAGCCGGGCGTACGCGCCCGTCGCCTGCTGCTGGGCCTGAGGGGCTGCCTGGAAGGTCTGGGTGAGCTGTGGCTGCGGCGTGGGCTGGAGGGCCTGCCAGGACGGCACCTGGCCGGCGGGGGTGTACGCGGCGGGGGCCAGCTCGGCCATCGGCTGCGCCTGGGGCTGGGGATAGGCCGCGGGCATCGCCTGCTGCCCCGCGTACAGCCCATAGCCGTCCTGGACGGGCTGGAGCGGGGTGGCTGGGTAGAGCGCGGGCTGCGGCGTCTGCACGGACTGGAGAAGCTGCTGAAGCTCGGACTGCGGCTGCGGCAGCGCGTACGACGTCTGCTGCGGCAGCGCGTACGAGGGCTGCTGCGGCAGGGCGTACGACGGCTGCTGCTCCACCATGTAGGACGGCTGCTCCAGCAGGTAGGAGGGCTGCTGGTCCAGGGAGGGCTGCGGGGCGTACCAGGCCGTGCCGTACAGCACCGTGCTCAGCCCGGTCAGCAGCCGCTGCACATCAGGCTGGGAGCGCACCACCAGCCGCATGAACTGGCTGCTGCTGCCGAGCTTGTTGCCGCATTCGCGGACCAGTACGCCGTGTTCGGACAGCAGCCGGTCGCGCACCTGGGCGCCGTCGGCGCCCTCCGGGAGCTTGACGAACACGAAGTTGCCCTGGGACGGGTAGACCGTCAGCCCGGGCAGGTTGGCCAGCTGGGCGGTCATATCGTGTCGGTCGCGGCTGAGCATGCGCAGGCTCTGCGCGTACTCCGGCTGGTATCGCTTCAGCATGAAGACGATGACCTCGGCGAAGGAATTGAGATTCCATTTCGGCAACCGGGAGCGGATCTGGACGGCGAGCGCCGGATTGGCGACCAGGTAGCCGAAACGGACCCCGTGCAGGCCGAAGTTCTTGCCGAGGCTGCGCAGCACGATGACATTGGGCCGCAGTACCGCCTCGTCCACGACGCTCGGATACGCCTCGGCGTCGGCGAACTCCAGGAAGGACTCGTCGATGACGACCAGATCGAGGTCGGCGAGCGCGTCCATCATGGAGACGACGGCCTGCCGGGACAGCAGCCCGCCGTCGGGGTTGTTCGGGTTGCAGATCACCGCGACCCGCGAGCCCCGGGCCCTGACGAAGGAGACGAAGGCGTCCGGGTCGAGCCGGAAGCCGTCCATCTCCGGGAGCTGGAACATGTCGACCCGCTTGCCGGTCTCCATCGGCTGGTCGGTCCACCGGCCGAAGGTGGGTATCGGCACCGCCAGGCTCTCCTTGACCAGCAGGTGGTCGATCCAGGTGATGAGCTCGGTCGAGCCGTTGCCCATCGCCATGGTCTGCGGCTGGAGCCCCAGCAGACTGGCCAGTTCGGCGGTGATGGTGTCCGCCGAGCTCGGGTAGTACGTGAGGATGTCCCGCAGCCGGACCGCCAGCACCGCGAACATGGCGGGCGTGGGGAAGTACGGGTTGCAGGGGATGCAGAAGTCGACGACGTCCTGGCCCACTCCCGCGCGGGAGAGGGAGAAGTAGGACGGGCTGTGGTTGGTGCCACGGAACAGTTCCGTGGCATTACCGGAATTGCCGACTGCGGCAACAGTCACAGCAGGACCTCCTCGGTCACGGGGCCGTGCGGACACGACCGTTGCTGCTCTGTCTCCAGAGCCTGCTGCATGATCCCTCAATCGTCACTCTGCTGAGGATTTTCGTGGGGTGTTTGAGAAGTTCGGGACAGGGGAACAAGTGGGCGGTTATCATTCCGCCTCAAAATCGTGTTCGGTTCGATGCTGTCCGGCCACCCAGACTGCCACTTGAGCCCGGGAGTTGAACCCGAGTTTGCTCAGAATGCGCTCGATATGGCCCTCGGCGGTGCGCTGGGCGATCACCAGCGCGGCCGCGATCTCCTTGTTGCTCAACCCCTGGGCGACCAGTCGCGCGATCTCGGTCTCGCGCGGCGTCAGCGGCGAGGGCTGCTCGGCCTCCGCGACCGGGGCCCGGGCGGGCAGCTGATCCAGGAGCGCGTACGTGAGCGCCTCGTCGTAGGAGAGCCGGACGCCCTCCTTGACCGCCGCCTGGAACGCCTGCTTGCCCAGGGCCCGCTGGGTGTCCGCCGCGCAGGCCTCGTGGTAACGGATGAGATGTCCGTACCCCGACAGCGGGGCGCCGATGCTCTGCCAGATGTTCCGCAGGGCGCCCAATATCCTGGCGGCCCGCTGGTATCCCTTCTGCGAGGCCGAGATCCAGGCCAGCACCTCCAGGTTGACCCCGACTCCCAGCGGGTCGTCCAGTGAGCGGTTGAAGGTCAGGCTCTCCCGCTCCAGGGCGGCCGCGCGTTCGTGGTCGCCCTGGCGCCACACCTCGACGCCGAGCGCCATCGTCGCGTACGCGCGGTGCCAGCCCTCCCCGTACGCGTCGCACACCGCCAGCGACTCCTCGCCCAGCGCGATGGCGCGCGGCGAGTCGCCCAGGAAGGAGTGGGTCAGGGAGAGCCGGATGAGCGCGAGCGCCAGCCCCACCGGGTCGTCGGCGGCGCGATGGCGCACCACCGCCTCCTCGTAGAGCCCGATCGCCGACTCGGGGTCGTCCCGGCACATGGCGATCATCCCGGAGTAGAGCGCCACATAGCCGAGGACCGCGTCGCGCCCCAGCCGGACACCGAGCGCCCGGCACTCCTCCAGCATGGCGGCGGCCGCCTCGATGTCGGTCTGGATGATGGCCAGCCAGCTGTCGGTCCACAACGCGCGGGCGCGCGTCTCGGTGGGCTCGGCGCACAGGGCCAGGCCCCGGTCCAACCAGCCGCGCCCCTCGGCGAGGTAGTAGCTGGTGATCCAGTGGTAGAGCAGGTCGGTCGCGATGCCGAGCCCGGCCGCGGCCTGCCCGGGCTCGGTGAAGCTGTACTCCAGCGCGGTGCGCAGATTGGCGTGCTCCCGCTGGAGCCGGGCGAACCACGACACCTGGGTGGGGCCGAACAGCTCCGCGCGGGCCGTGGCCGCCAGCCGCTGGTAGTAGTCCCGGTGGCGGCGCAGCCGCACCGCCTCCTCCCCGGCCGCCGAGAGCCGTTCCCGGCCGTAGTGGCGCAGCGTGTCCAGCATCCGGTAGCGGACCGCCTCCGGGTGGTCCTCCCGGATCAGCACCGACTTGTCCACCAGCCCGGCCACCAGATCCAGCACGTCCTCGCGGTGGATGCCGTCCCCGCCGCACACCGCCTCGGCCGCGTCCAAGTCCAGGCTCCCGGCGAACACCGAGACCCGGGCCCACAGCAGCTGTTCTTTCCCGGTGCACAGGTCGTAGCTCCAGTCGACGAGCGCCCGCAGCGTCTGATGGCGCGGCAGGACGGCCCGCGAGCCCGTGGTGAGCAGCCGGAACCGGTCGTCCAGCCGGTCGAGCAGCTGCTGTACGGACAGCGCCCGCAGCCGTACCGCCGCCAGCTCGATGCCCAGCGGGATGCCGTCCAGCTGGCGGCAGACCCGCTCCACCGCGTCCCGGTTGGTCTCGGTGACGGAGAACCCGGGCAGGATGGCGCCGGCCCGCTCCACGAACAGCCGCACCGCGTCGCACTGTGCCAGTGCCGCGGTGGACAGCCGGGGGCCCCTGGCGTCCGGCAGTGCCAGCGTCGGGACGGACAGGGTCTGCTCGCCCGCGGTGCCCAGCGCCTGCCGGCTGGTGGCCAGGACGCGCAGCCGGGGGGCCTCGCGCAGCAGCCGGCCGGTGAGCAGGGCGCAGGCCTCTATCAGCTGCTCGCAGTTGTCCAGGAGGATCAGTGCCTGCTTGTCCCGCAGGTGGTCGACCAGGGCCTCGACCGCGGGCCGGGAGGAGTGGTCCCGCAGCTCCAGGGCCTCGCTGACGCTCTGCGGCAGCAGCCCGGGGTCGGCCAGCGCGGCCAGCTCGACCAGCCACACGCCGTCCGGGAACGCGCGGCGCGCGTCCTCGGCCACCCGCAGCGCCAGCCGGGTCTTGCCGACCCCGCCCACGCCGGTCAGGGTCACCAGCCGTGAGGCGGACAGCAGCCGTTTGACCTCGGCCGCCTCGTGCCGACGCCCCACAAAACTCGTCACCTCGGCCGGCAGCCTTCCGGTGTGCCGACCGTTCGAGGTGCCTGATGCCACCGCGCTCATGGATGCCTCGAACCAGTCCCGGCCGCCGGGTCTCCTTCTCGGGCCATCGGGCCGGGCCCGACGCTTCCAGGCTATGCCTGGCCTCTTGGGGGCGCGCGGGTCCGGGGAGGCGCCGGGCGGGCGGGGCGGGGGAGACACAGGGAGAATGGTGGTAATGCGCCGTTTGGGGCCGTGTGGGGAGTGCAGGCCGGCGGCCGGAGGCGGTGGCAGGACGGAAGCGAAGGACATCGCATGACGGCGACGCGTGACGAGGGCGGGCGCCGCGGCGGGGCCGGGCCCGCCCGCGGGCCGGGAGCGGCCGGTGCGGCGGTGTCGGCCGGTGCGTCCGGGCTGGTCGGCCGGGCGGGCGAGCTGTCCGAGGCCCGGCAGCTGCTCGGGCGTACGCGGCTGCTCACCCTCACCGGCGTCGCGGGGGTCGGCAAGACCCGGCTGGCGTTCGGCGTGGCCGATCTGATGCGCGGGGAGTTCCCGGACGGCGTGTGGACGGTCGAGCTCGCCGCGCTGGAGGACCGGAGCCTGCTCCCGCAGACCGTCGCCGGCGCGGTGGGGCTGCGGGACCAGGCCGCGCGGTCGGCGGTGGAGCTGCTCGGGGATCATCTGAGCGGCAAGCGGGCGCTGCTGGTCCTCGACAACTGCGAGCACCTGGTGGAATCCTGCGCGCGGCTCGCCGACAGCCTGCTGCGGCGCGCCCCCCGGCTGTGCGTGCTGGCCACCAGCCGTGAGCCGCTGCGGGTGCAGGGGGAGACGGTCCTGTGGGTGCCCTCCCTGCCCGTGCCCGAGCCGCACCGGCGGCACCACCCGGAGGCGCTGGCCCGCTGCCCGGCGGTGGAGCTCTTCGTGGCCCGCGCGGTGCGGGCCTCGCCCTCGTTCACCCTCGGCCCGCACAACGCCGACACCGTGGCCCTGCTGTGCGAGCGGCTGGACGGACTCCCGCTGGCCATCGAGCTGGCCGCCGCCGTACTGCGGACTCTCGACCCCGAGCAGGTGCTGGACCGGATGGACCGGTGCCTGGAGCCCGCGGCGGGGGAGGCCGGGGTAGCGGAGCCCGCGGCGGGGGAAGCCGCCCCTGCCCGGGCCCGCCACGAGACCCTGGGCGCGGCCGTCGACTGGAGCTTCGACCTGTGCTCCCCGGGCGAGCGGGCCCTGTGGGCCCGGGTGTCGGTGTTCGCCGGGGACTTCGACCTGCGGGCGGCGGAGGAGATCTGCTCCGGCGACGGCCTGGCCCGCGAGGACGTGCTCGACCTGGTGACCGGGCTGGTCGACAAGTCGGTTCTGGTGCGGGAGGAGCGGGGCGGCCGGGTCCGCTACCGGCTGCTGGAGACGATCCGCAAGTACGGCCGGGCGCGGCTGGCCGGATACGGGCAGGCCGCGGCGGCGCGGCGGCGCCACCGCGACTGGTACCGCGACCTGGTGCGCGAGGCCGAGGAGGAGTGGCTCACCCCGCGCCAGGAGGAGTGGCTCACCCGGCTGCGCGGCGAGATCGCGAATCTCCGCGCGGCCCTGGAGTTCTGCTGCGCCGAGCCCGGCGAGGCCCGCGCCGGTCTGGAGATCGCCGCAGGGCTGTGGCCCCACTGGATCTGCGGCGGCAGCCTCGGCGAGGGCCGCCACTGGCTCGGCCAGGCGCTGTGGCTCGCGCCCGAGAGCAGCGAGGCCCGGGGCAAGGCCCTGTGGGTGGACGCGTGGCTCGCGACGCTCCAGGGGGACACGGCCGCGGCGCTGCCCCGGCTCGACGAGTGCCGGGAGCTGGCCCTCCGGCTCGGGCACGAGCCCACCCTGATCCGCGCCACCCAGCACCGGGGCGGCCTCGCGCTGTACGAGGGCGACTTCCCCCGGTCGATCCGCCTCATCGAGAAGGCGCTGGAGGGCCACCGCGCGGCCGGTGACCGCAACGGCGTCATGAGCGCCCTCTACCAGCTGACCATGGCCTGCTCCCTGTACGGCGACGCCCGGGCCTCGGCCTTCGGCGAGGAGTGCCTGGCGCTGTGCGAGGCCGGCGGGGCCCAGTGGGCCCGCTCCTACGCGCTGTGGGCGCTGGGCCTGCACACCTGGCGCCGCGGCGACCGGCGGCGCGCCACCACCCTGGTGCGGGACGCCCTGCGCACCCGGTGGGCGGTGCGCGACAGGTGGGGGATGGCGCTGTGCCTGGAGGTGCTGGCCTGGACCGCGGCCTCCGGCGGACAGTCCGGGCACGGCGCGCGGCTGCTCGGCGCGGCGGACGCGATGTGGAGCTCCCTGGGCGCCTCGCCCTCGGGGTTCCGGCACCTGGCCGCCGTGCACGACGAGGTCGCCGCCCGGCTGCGCGCCGACCTGGGCGGCGCCGCGTACGCCGCCGCGTACCGGGCAGGGACGCGGCTGACGGACGACGAGGCCGCGGCCGCCGCGCTCCACGCCCCCCACCGGCCCCGCCCCCGCGGCCGCCGCGCGGCCTCGGCCGGCGCGTGAGCCCAGCGGCGGGCGGAGGCGAACCGAGCCCTAAATAAGGAGGCGAGTGAGCCCCGAAAGACCACTCAGGTACCCATGCGGGGATTTCTCCCCTCCCCGGGGGATGTCCCCGGACGCATGCTGAATGCCTCGATTCCGGATTCCGCCGGAAGTCGGCGGAAGATCGAAGGCCCGAGCCATGTGTGACCACCAGCCTCCCTGCCCGCCCGCCGAAGCCACCGATCACGATTCGGCGCGTCTCGTGGCAACCCACCCCGAGCAGGGGTGGAGCCTCCTGTGCAACGGTGTGGTGATCTTCGCGGACACGGGTGAGCTGCTCCCCGACGGACGCGTCGTCCCCGCCCCCCGTACCTCCCCGGACCAGACCGCATGACGAATGCACCCACCGTGGCCCTCGCGCCACCGCCCGGCACCCTCCGGCGGCCGGCGCGGCGTGGAGCCCGCGCCGCCGACCGGGGGGTGTCCTGGGTGCTGCCGCCCCATCCCTCCTCGGTGTCCACCGCCCGGCGGCTGGTGCTGTCGCAGCTGGCCGTATGGGCGCTGGCAGGCCCGACGGACGATGCGGAACTGCTGGTGAGCGAGGTCGTCACCAACGCGCTGCGCTACACCGGGGGGCCGGTGCGGCTGACGCTGTGCCTGTGCCCCGCGGAGGACGCGCTGCGCTGTGAGGTGGAGGACGCCGACCCCACGCCCCCGTGTGCCCGTGAGGCCTGCGAGGACGACGAGGGGGGCCGGGGCCTCTACATGATCGACCTGCTGGCCCGCTGCTGGGGCAGCCAGCGGACGGGCTCGGGTAAGACGGTGTGGTTCGAGCTGCACATCCGTCCCGGCGCCGAGGGACACCCCGACGCCCCCTGATCAACAACGACATGTGACCCTCGACGAAAGGAGATGCCATCGGACGGTACAGCGCAAACACGCACTCCGTGATGCCGAATGGCCCGGGGACCGGAAGGTGAGTGCCCTCCACCGCGACTTCCGGCCCCGGGCCTCGCCACGCCCGCCCGGCGGGCCGCCGCGGCGGTGGCGCGAACACCGATTCCGTAGGGCATCACCGATCACTGACGCATCGGTTGATCACCTTCGTATCACTCGTGTAGCCTTGTGATCGCATTGAGTAGCATATTTTGTCCGGCTTATCGCAGCGGGTTGGGGCGCGAGGGGGCTTGTGATGGACCGGACCGGCGAATCCTGGTTATCCGGCTCCCTGATCGGGCGCTCCCGCGAGCTGGCGGCCCTGGGTGAGCACGCCGAGGCGGCGCGCTCCGGGCGCGCCGGGTTGGTCATCCTGTCCGGCCCGGCCGGTATCGGCAAGACCAGTCTGCTGCACGCCTTTGTGAACGGCGGGGCGTGCCGGGACATGACGGTGCTCCACGGCAGATGCGGCGAGGTCGTCACCAACGCGGGCTACGGCGGCGTACGGGCCCTGTTCGGCCGCTTGGGGCTGTCCGAAGCCGACACAGCCGACGGCGCCGAGGAATCCCCGCTGCTGCGGGGCAGCGCCCGCCGCGCGTTGCCCGCCCTGCGGCCCCGCCCCGGCGAGGAGGGGCCGGGCACGGCCGCGACCGTCTACCCCGTGCTGCACGGGCTCTACTGGCTCACGGTCAATCTGACGGCGCGCGGCCCGCTGGTGCTCGTCCTGGACGACGCGCACTGGTGCGACGAGCGGTCGCTGCGCTGGATCGACTTTCTGCTGCGCCGCGCGGACGACCTGCCGCTGCTGGTGGTGCTGGCCCGGCGCACCGAGGCCGAGCCCGCCGCCCCCGGCGCCCTCACGGACATCGCCGCCCACCCCCGCTCCACGGCGCTGCGTCTGGAGCCGCTGACCGAGGACGGGGTGGGGGAGATGGTCGGGCGGGTCTTCCCGGCGCCCGTGGACCCCTCCTTCGTCGAGCGCGCCGCGGCCGTCTCCGGGGGCAACCCGCTGAAGCTCGCCAGGCTGCTGGGCGAGTTGCGGTCCAGGGGTGCGTCGCCGGACGAGAAGAGCCTGGGCGCGGTCGCCGAAGTGGGCCAGGGCGTGGTCGCGCTGTCCGTGCGCGCCCTGCTGGACCGCCTGCCCGCCTGGGCGCGCGATGTGGCCACGTCGATCGCGGTGCTCGGCGAGGTGGAGTCGGAGCGGGCCGAGCACGTCGGGGCGCTGGCCGGAGTGCCCGCCGCGCTGGTCGAGGAGGCCGTGGCGGCGCTGCGGCGCGCGGAGGTGGTCGCCCCCGACCGGCTGGAGCCGGCGCATGACGTGGTGCGCTCGGCGCTGCTGGACTCGGCCGCCGCCGAGGAACTGGGCGAGCTGCGGGTCAGGGCGGCCCTGTTGCTCAGCGACGCCGGGCGGCCGGCCGAGGAGGTCGCGGGCCAGCTGCTGCTGGTGCCCGCCGTGGACCAGCCGTGGATGACGCGGGTCCTGCGGGACGCGGCCGCGCTGGCCGAGACCCGGGGCGCCCCCGAGGCCGCGGTCCGCTATCTGTACCGGGTCCTGGAGGCGGAGCCGGACAGCGTGTCGGCGCGCGCCCAACTGGCCAGGTCGCTGGCGGAGATCAACCCGCGCGAGGCCATCGGGCTGCTGGAGGAGGCGCTGGAGCTGGCCCTGGACATACGCGTCCGGGCGACCATCGCCGTCCAGCTGGGGATGGCCTGTCTGACCGTGCAGCGGGCGCCCGCCGCCGTGCGGGTGCTCGGCGAGGTCCTGGACGCGCTGGAGGCCGAGCTGGGGTCCGGCCCCCACCCCGATCCCGCCGACCGCGAGCTGCGCGCCCTCGTCCAGTCGGTGCTGCTGATCACGGGGTGCGACGAGAAGGCGACGATCACCGCCGTCCGCGCCCGCTTCGCGCGGATGGCCGCCCCGGCCGGGGACACCCCGGCGCAGCGTCAGATATTGGCCATGATGAGCGTGCTGACGGCGATGGACGGCCGCTCGGCGGAGCGGGCGGTGCGGCAGGCGCGGCGCGCGCAGCGGGGGTCGGACGCCGCGACCGGCACCCTGCCGCTGATCTTCTCCTCGCTGGCGCTCTCCCTCGCCGACGAGGTCCAGGGCTCGCTGGAGGCGCTGGACCGCTCGCTGCGCTACAGCCAGGAGAACGCGGCGGTGTGGACGTATGTGCTCGCCCTGTCCTCCCGCGCCCTGATGCTGCACGCGATGGGCGAGATCCCGGACGCGCTGGCGGACGCCCAGACCGCGGTGGAGATCATCGCCGGGGAGCGCTGGAGCGGCCATGTGACCATGCCTCAGACGGCGCTGGCCACGGCGCTCGTCGACCGCGGCGAGCCGGAGCGGGCCGAGGCGCTGCTGGAGAAGATCGACCGGCCGAACCTGGACGGCTTCGTGCTGGAGTACCACTTCTATCTGATGGCGCGGGCGCGGGCCCGCTGGGCGCTGGGCGACGGCGAGACGGCGCTCGGCCTGCTGCTGGACTGCGGCAGGTCCCTGGAGGAGACGGGGTTCACCAACCCGGCGTTCGCGCCCTGGTGGGTCGAGGCGGCCTGTCTGCTGGCGGAGTTGAAGCGTCCGGAGGAGGCCGGGGACATCGTCGAGTGGGGCGCCGGCCTCGCCGAGCGGTGGGGGACGTCCCGGGCGCTCGGGCTGGCCGCGCTCGCCCGTGGTGTGACCACCGGGGGAAGCCGGGGCGTCGAGCTTCTCGCCGAGTCGGTCGAGTCGCTGTCCCGGTCGCCCGCCAGGGCCGAACACGCCAGGGCCGAGTATCTGCTGGGCGGGGCGTTGCTGGAGGCGGGCGACCCGCGCGGCGCCCGTGAGCATCTGCGGACCGCCGCCGACCTCGCCTGGCGCTGCGGGGCGCTCGCGCTCGCCAAGGAGGCCCGGCGGCGGCTGGTCGCCTCCGGCGGGCGGATGCGGGAGATCACCGCCTCGCCGCTGGATCTGCTGACCGGCATGGAGCGCACGGTCGCGAACCTCGCCGCGGCCGGGGCGGGCAACCGCGAGATAGCGGAGTCGCTGTTCATCACGGTGCGCACCGTCGAGATGCATCTGACCGGCGTCTACCGCAAGTTGAGCGTCGGTCACCGGGCCGAGCTCGGCGCCGTGCTGCACACCCGGAGCGCCCCCGATCCACGGGCGCCGGCCTGGGTTTCCGCGTCCCGCGGGCGGAGTTGAGCGGTGCGCCCCGCAGCTCGGACCCGCCCCGACTATAATCTCAGTGTATAGTGAACCGCATGCAGCTCTCCGGGCTCCCCCTCATCGGGCGTGAACGTGAGCGGGCGGTCCTGGCCCGGGCCGTGGCCGGCCTGAGCGCACACCACCCGGCGGTCGTCACCCTGACCGGCGCGGCGGGCTTCGGACAAGACGCGCTGCTGCGCTGGGCCGCCGGGCTCGCCGAGGACCGCGGCCTGCGCGTGCTGCGCGCCCGGGGCACCCCCGGCGAGACCGATCTCGCGTACGGAGCGGTGAACCAACTGGTGGGCCCCGCAGCCGACATCACACCCGAGGACCCGGCCGGGCTGCTGCGCACGGCCCGGGACCGGCCGACGCTGCTGACCGTCGCGGACGTGCAGTGGCTGGACCCGCACTCGCTGCGCTGGCTCCAGGCGCTCGTACGGCGGCTGCCCGGCGCGCCGGTCGCGGTGCTCGCCGGTGCCAGTGGCCCCGCCCACCTGGTCGACCCCGGGGCCCCGGGGCCCCTCCCCGTGACCCGGCTGGTGCTTCGCCCGCTGGACTCGGCCGAGGTCGCGGCGGCGGTGGCCCTGGTGTGCGGCGGCCCGGGGCAGGAACGGTTCACCGCGGCGGCGGCCGACGCCACCGCGGGCCACCCGGCCGTCCTCCACGACGCGCTGCGCCGCTTCACCGACGCCGGACACCAACCGGTCGACGCCCAAGTGCCCCGACTGCGCGCGATCACCGCCGCCGTCACCGCCGACCACGCCACCCGCGCGCTGCGCGGCCTGCCCGCCCCGGCGGTCGCGGCCCTGCGCGCCCTGGCCGTCTGCGGCGACCTGCTGGACTTCCCCCTGGTGTGCACGCTCCTCGACCCGCGTCCGGAGCACGAGGCCGGGCTGCGCGAGACGCTGGAGGCGACCGGCCTCACCGCCCCCGGCACCGGGGCGGCGCTGCGGCTCCCCGGCCCGGAGGTCCGGGCCCGGGTGCTGGAGGAGATGCCCGCCGGCGAGCGGGCCGATCTGTACGCGCGCGCCGCGGAGCTGGCCCACCGGGCCGCGGTGGACGACGCGGCCATCGCCGCGCTGCTGCTCGCCGCCCGCCCGGTCGGCGCGCACTGGGCCGTCCACGCGCTGCGCCGCGCCTGCGCGGACGCGCTGCGCGCCGCCGACCACGGTCGCGCGATCGCTTGTCTGACCCGCGCGCTGGAAGAGCCGCTGGACCGCGAGCAGCGGGCCCGGCTGAGCCTTGAGCTGGCCTCCCTCGAGGTCGTGGAGGCGCCGGAGGCCGGCGACCGCCGGTTCGCCCGGATCCTCCGCTCGCCGGGCCCCGAACTCGCCGGGGCGCGGATGCGCGCCGCCGACCTGGCGCTGGCCCGCGGCGGCAACGATGTCGTACGCCGGGCGCTTGCGGACGCGCTGCCGGTCGCGCGGGATGGCGAACGAGACGCCCTGACCGCCCTGTTCTGGCTCGCCGAAATGGGCCGCCACGACGACACCGACCTGCTGCTGCACGAGGTTCCCGCGCTGCCCGGCCACCCGGCCTCGCCCGCCCAGTCGGGGGTGCGCGCCTGGGAGCTGGCCCTGCGCGGCGAGGACCTGCTCACCACCAGGGCGCTGGCCCGCGGCGCCTTCGCCGACCGCGGTGACGAGGGTGCGCTGCTGCTGCCCCGGCTGGTGGCGTGCCGGGCGCTGTGCCTGACCGACGACCTGGACGAGGCCGCGCAGCGGCTGGACGTCCTGCTCGCCGAGGTCCGGCGCGGCCCGGCCCGCGCCGCCGCCGCGCTCGTCCTCACCGCGCGCGGCGAACTCAGCCTGCGCCGGGGCCGGTCCGACCTGGCCGAGCGGGATGTCGCCGCCGCCGAGCGGGCCCTGCCGCAGGGCCACTGGCACCCCCTCTACGCCCCCTACGCGCGGGCCGTGCGGATCCTCGTCGCGCTGGAGAGCGGAGACCGCGAGCGGGCCCAGTCGCTCGCGGCCCTGCCCGACCCCGACGCCTCGTGGAACAGCATGGCCGGGGCCCATCTGCTGTTTGCCAGAGGGCTGGTGGCCATCGCCGACGGCAGGCCGGTCGAGGCGGTCGACCTGCTGCTGGCCGCCGGCCGGCGGCTGCTGCGCCTCCAGTACGACAACCCGGCCCTGGTGCCCTGGCGTTCCATGGCCGCCCGGGCCTGTCACGCGTTGGGCCACCACCAGGAGGCACAGCGGCTCAGCCACGACGAGCTGGCCCTGGCCCGGCGCTGGGGCGCGCCGAGCGCCGTCGGCTGGGCCGAGCTGGGCGTCGGGCGGGCCGTCCGCGAGGAGCGGACGGCCAGGCTGCGCGAGGCCGTGCGCCTCCTCCGGGCCACCCCGGCCACGATGGCCTACACCGGGGCGCTGATCGAGCTGGCCACGGCGGAGCTGGACGCGGGGCGGCGGCAGATCGCGGCGCCCCTGGTGGCCGAGCTGACCCGGCTCACCGCGGCCCACCCCGGCAGCAGACCGGCCACCCGGGCCCGCGCGCTCGCCCAGCGCCTGGGCAGGCCGCCCAGCTTCACGGGCCACGACCGGCCCGCCGCCTGGGCCGCGCTGTCCGAGGCCGAGCGGCGGACCGCCACCCTCGCGGGTCTCGGCCACGGCAACCGGGACATCGCCGACACGCTCTCCGTCACCACCCGTACGGTGGAGCTGCGGCTGAGCGGCGCGTACCGGAAGCTGCGGATCAGCGGCCGGGCCGAACTGCGTGCGCTGGTGCGCTCGATGGAGGGCTACGACACGGATGTTGCATGAGCGGGACGACGAACTGGCGCAGATCAGCGCGGCGTTACGGGACGCCCGCGAGGGCCGTCCGTCCCTCGTCCTGCTGACCGGCCCGCTCGGCATCGGCCGGTCCGCGCTGCTCCAGCGGCTGCCCGCGCGGGCCGCGGACGACGACGTGCGCGTGCTGCGCGCCAACGCGGCCCCTGTGGAGGCGGAGTTCGCCTTCGGAGTGGTGCGCCAGCTGTTCGACAGCCTGCTGGCGGGTGCGCCCCGGGAGCTGCGTGAGCGCTGGACGCGCGAGTTCGCCGACGTCGCCGACGTCGCCCGGCTGTTCCCCGCCGACGAGGCCATGCCCGCGGACGACGCACCCACCGCCGCCTTCGAACCGGTGCTGCGGGCCTTGCGCTCGCTGCTGGAAGGCGTCTGCGCCGACGGCCCGCTGCTGATCCTGGTGGACGACCTCCAGTGGGTGGACACCCCCTCGCTGCGCTGGCTGGCCTATCTGGCCAAGCGGCTGCGGGGGCTGCGGGCCGTCTTGGTGTGCACCCTGCGGGACGGGGAGCCGCGCGCCCGGGACCCCCTGCTGTGCGAGGTCGTCGAGGCCGCGACACACCGGCTGCGCCCCCGCCCGCTGTCGTCCCGGGCCACCGCGGAGCTGATCCGCGACCACTTCGGCGAGCCGGGCGACGAGGAGTTCATCCGCGCCTGCCACGAGACCTGCGCCGGCAACCCGCTGCTGCTGACCTCCGTGCTGCCGGACCTCGCGGACACCGGCCCCCGGCCGACCGCCGACCGGGCCGCCGCGGCCCGCGCGTCCCGGCCCCCGCACCTGCGCGAGCGGCTCGCCCGATGCGTGGGCCTCCAACCGCGCCCCATCCGCGACCTGGCCGCCGCGATCGCGGCCCTCGGCGACCAGGGCGCCCCTCAACTCGTCGCGCTGCTGGCCGGCCTGGACCCGATCGGGTTCGCGGCGGCGCTGCGCGCCCTCCACGCACTGGGGCTGGCGGCCGACGAACGGGAACCCCGCTTCGTCCACCCCGTCGTGGCGGACGCCGTCCAGTCCACCCTGTCCGTGGCGGAGCGGGAGCGGCTGCACGACCGCGCGGCGGAGCTGCTGTACCGGGGCGGGCGCTCCGACGAACAGGTCGCCGCACAGCTGATGCTGGGCGTCACCTCCCGCCACCCGTGGTCGGTGGGCGTGCTGCGGGCCGCCGCGGACGTGGCGCTGCGCCGGGGCGCCCCCGAGGTCGCGATGCGCTATCTGCGGCGCGCGCTGCTGGACGGCTCCCTGTCGGGGGAGGGCCGGGCGCGGCTGCTGATCGACCTGGCCACCGCGGAGCGCGGCCCGGACCCGGCGGCCTGCGAACGCCACATCTCCCAGGCGATCCCGCTGCTCCCCACCGCCGCCCACCGCGCCGCCGCGGCGCTGCGGCTCTCCCCGGCCGTCATGGGCCCGACCACCTTCTCCGCGCGCGACCTGCTGCGCCAGGTCGCCGAGGAGCTCGGCCCGCCGGACGCGCTGGAGGGGGCGTCGCGCGAGGTGGCCCTGCGGCTGGAGGCGCGGCTGCGCCAGGGCGCCATCGAGGACCCGGCGGAGCTGGCCTCGGCGGTGGAGCGGCTCGGCGGGATGGGGGCGGAGCCGCCGACGGCCACGGCCGCCGAGCGCGAACTGGTCGCGGTGCTGCTCTACGCCGCCATGCTCGCCTGCCGGCTGCCCGCGGCCGAGCTCACCCGGCTGGCCGGGCGCCTCCTGGAGCGCGAGCCGGCCGCGACCGCGCGGGTGTACTCCGCGCTGCCGCTGACCACCGTCACCCTGGTCGCCGCCGACTCCGTCGACGCCCTCGGCACCTGGCTGTCCGTCGAGCAGCGGATCGGCCGGCCGCACGCGGCCGCCACGGTCGCCGACGGATTCGGCCACCTCGAGCGGGCGATGGTGTTCATGGCGCGCGGCCGGGCCGCCCGGGCCCACGCGCACGCCGAGCGCGCGCTGCGGCTGTCCGAGGCCCACTGGCACGAACTGGGCGTCACCTCCACCGTCGCCCTCATCTTCACAGCCCTGGAGATGGGCGATCCCGCGCTGATCGAGCGGATGCTGGACCGCGCCTCACAACACCGGTCCTCCTGCCTGACCCTGACGGCAGGCCTTCAGTTCCTGGGCGCGGCCGTGGACGCCCACCGCGGCCACTGGGCCGCCGCCGTGGAGATCCTGATGGCCAGCGGCCGAAGGCTGGAGGCGGCGGGCTGGCGCAACCCGGTGCTGTTCCCGTGGCGGCCCCGCGCGGCCGGGCTCTACCAGCGGCTCGGCGACATCCGTTCGGCGCTCGCGCTCGCCGAGGAGGAGCGGCTGCGGGCCGAGGAGTGGGGCGCCCCCGTGGCCATCGGCCGGGCCCTGCGGCTCAAGGGCTCGCTGCTGGGCGGCGATCAGGGGGAGGCCCTGCTGCGCGAGGCGGTCGGCGTGCTGCGCCGCTCGGCCAACGAACTCGAACTCGCCCGCGCCCTGCTGGTGCTGGGCCGGCGCCTCGAAGGCCGCGCCGAGTCCGGGGAACTGCTGCGGGAGGCCGCGGCGCTGGCCGCCGAGTGCGAGGCGCCATGGCTGGTCGAACGGGCCCGCAGCGACGGCCCGGGCGCCGCGGTCCGGCCGGAGCGGGTGCTGACCCGCACCGAGCGCCGGGTGGTCGCCCTCGCTGGCCGGGGGCTGACCAATACGGAGATCGCCGGAGAGCTGGGCGTGTCATCTCGTGCCATCGAGAAGCACCTGACGAATTCCTATCGCAAGCTGGCCGTTTCCGGGCGGCGTGAACTCATCGCCGCACTGCCCAGGCTCCAGGCGGTCAAAGGGAGTTAACGCCGCTAATGCGCCGCCGGTCGGGCCCGGTACTCAACGGGTCCCCTCGGCATGCCGGGCCCGGGGGTTCGGTCCCCGCTCCCGCACCGGGCGCCACACCCTGTCCGTCTCTCGACGGGGCAACCTGCCGAGCAGGTCAGAGCGTTGACCATGGGGACGGTGCGCCCAGCGGCGACACCGTACCGAGGCACCGAAACCGCGGCCCGCGGACCGAACCATCCGCCGTACCCACCACAGGATTTGCCGACCCGCTCCGGTGGACGTTGACTCCCCTGGCCGGGGCTACCTAGTCTCCGAACCGGAATATGAAAATGCACGACAACTATTTCGTTCCCGTTATTTCCGGGGAACGGTCCACGAAGGGCGGCAGGCCATTGGCGACCCCCGCACCGGCAGGCACAGTTCAGCCAACCTCCCATGACGCAGGACGCGATCAGCTCGACTACGCCGACCTCCTCGGGCAGTTCGACCAGCCCGGCGCGTGTGTGGCCCGCCTCGACGCGAGCCTGCTCGTCCAGCAGGCGAACCAGGAGTTCTTCCGCCAGTTCGGGGGCTCCTCCGCGGACGTCTGCGGCCGGGGCTTCTGCGACCTGACACACCCCAGCCTGCGACACCCGCTCAGACACCAGTTCGCCCGGCTCGTCGACGGCAGCCGCCGCCGGTTCGCCACCCACGTCGTCGCCGTCTCGGCCGAGGGCGCCGCGTTCACCAGCGCGCTCACGGCGGTCGCGGTGCGCGGGGAGACCTCCCGCGTCGCCTCCATCCTGGTGGTGATGCGCTCCGCTGACGGCTTCGAGGACGCCGACGTCGTCACCCAGCACAAGAAGGTCATCACCGAGATCGAGGCACGCATTCTCGAAGGCATCGCCGCCGGGATCTCGACCATCCCCCTGGCGTCCCGGCTCTACCTCAGCCGCCAGGGCGTCGAATACCACGTGACGCGGTTGCTCCGTAAGCTGCGGGTCCCCAACCGGGCCGCGCTGGTCTCCCGCGCCTACTCGATGGGCGTGCTCGAAGTCGGCTCCTGGCCTCCGAGGGTCGTCCGGGACTTCGTCAAGTGAACCGGTCGCGGCACGCCGGCCACGGTACGTCGGGCACGGCGGCTGCCGGGCTCAGGTGCGGGACTCCAGATCGCGCCGGGTGTCGTCGCCGTACACGCCGTCCTCGTCGCCGCGGATCCCGTACCACAGCTGGAAGCGTGCCACGGCGGAGGCGAGGCTCTGGTCGTACTGGCCGTTGACCGCCCCGCCGGTGTAGACGTCCGGGATCCGCAGCAGCCGGGACTGGAGCTCGGAGACCTCCGGGCCGCTGTCCCCCAGGGACAGCACCGGGGCCTGGCCCTGCGGGTCGTCCCCGCCCGGCGAGGCGGGCGCGGCGGACTCGGTAGGGGCGGTGGGCTCGGCGGACTCGGTGGGCGCGGCGGGGGCCGAGGTACCGCGCCCCGGGTCCGACGGTGCCGCGGTGGATCCCTCGGAGCCGGACAGGAGCAGGACGAGCGCGAGCGCGACGGCCGCGCCGGCCGCCCCCGCGACGGCCAGGGCGGCGGTGCGCGGCCGGTTCCGGGACGGCGCCTCGGGCTCGGGCTCGGCGGCGGTGGCCGTCGGCTCGGTGGCCGTCCCCAGCCCCGGCTCGAACTCCTCGGTGTCCGCGTCGGCGCTGTTGTACACGCGGGGCGGCGCCGACGCGATCAGCGGGCGGAAGAGGTCCAGATCCTCCATCCAGGGATCGACCGGCGGGTCGTCGTCCTTGCCTGACTTGACGCCCGCGCGGAAGATCCGGGTCGGCTCGATCACCTGCCGTCCGGTGGGCTGTTCGGGATCGGTTCCGGCAGCAGCCATACAGACCTCCTCTGTCGAGACCGTCGATTCCGTCGATAGCGTCGACAGTGTCGAGACGTCACGAGGAGATACGGACGGGAGGGCCGGACGACTCAACGGGAGAAATCCGGGTACCTCCGTCTGGTTCTGTTGCGGATGCCTGTCGATGTCCGGCTGACGAAGCTCAAGGGGGAAGGCTCCTGACCGGCCGCTCCGTTCCCCCTAATGGCCGCGGCCGGGAGCCGAAGGGAGTGGATGCCATGGAGCGCACCACCTGTTGTGTGGTGGGCGGCGGGCCGGCCGGGATGGTGCTCGGGCTGCTGCTGGCCCGCGCCGGGGTTGAGGTCACCGTCCTGGAGAAGCACGGCGACTTCCTGCGGGACTTCCGCGGCGACACCGTGCATCCGAGCACGCTGACGCTCCTGGACGAGCTGGGTCTCGCCGAGCGGTTCGCCGCGCTGCCGCAGCGTCATGTGCGCACCGTCCAACTGCCGATCGGCCCGGGCCGCTCGCTGTTCACCGTCGGCGACATCGGCTCGCTGCCGGGCAAGTACAACTACGTCGCCATGGTCCCGCAGTGGGACCTGCTGAACCTGCTGGCCGACGAGGGCGAGCGGGAGCCCTCCTTCCGGTTGCGGATGAACACCGAGGCGACCTCCTTTCTCATGGAGCGCGGCCGGGTCATGGGGGTGCGCTACCGCACCGAGGACGGGAGCGTCGGCGAGCTGCGGGCCACCCTGACCGTGGCCTGCGACGGCCGCGGGTCGCTGGCCAGGCGCCTGCCCGAGCTGGGGCTGCGGGAGTTCCTCTGCCCGATGGACGCCTGGTGGTTCCGGCTGCCCCGGCACGAGGGCGACCCGCGGGGCCTGGTCGGGAACGCGGGCGACCGCTTTCTGACCGCAATGATCGACCGGGGGGAGTACTGGCAGTGCGCCGTGCTGATCCCCAAGGGCACCGACGCGGCCCGGCGCGCCGCGGGCCTGGACCCGTTCATGGCCGAGTTCGCGGAGATCGCCCCGTGGCTGGCGGACCGCACCCATGCGCTGCGGTCGTGGGACGAGGTCAAGCTGCTCGACGTACGGATGGACCGGCTCCGGCGCTGGCACCGCCCCGGGCTGTTGTGCATCGGGGACGCGGCGCACGCGATGTCGCCGGTGTTCGGGATCGGCATCAACCTGGCCGTCGAGGACGCCGTGGCCGCCGCCCGGATCCTCGCCGGGCCGCTGGGGAAGGGCACGGTGGGGCTGCGGGAGGTGCGCGAGGTGCAGCGCCGCCGATGGCCGACCGCTGCGGGGACGCAGGCGCTCCAGCGGATCGCCCATGCCCGCGTCATCGAGCCGCTGCTGGCCGGCCGCATCCCGCGCGGGGGCGGGGCCCGGGTGGTGCGGGTGCTGAACGCGGTGCCCTGGCTGAAGCGGGTCCCGGCGTACTTCCTGGCCTACGGCGCGCAGCGCGAGCGCCCGCCCGCCGCCGCCCTGCGCTGAGCCGTGGCCGGCGCGCAGGACGGCGCGGGCCGGGGTGCTGCGGCGCGGTCGCTCAGTGGCCGCGCAGCCGATCCATGTCGCGGCGGTCCCGCTTGGTCGGCCGGCCGGTGCCGCGGTCGCGATGGCCGACCGCGGCGAGCTCCTCGCGCGGCGGCGGGGGAGGGGAGTTGTCGACAAAGCACTCGGCCGCCACGGCCGCCCCGACCCGCTTGCGCACCAGGCGTTTCACGACGACGATCCGCTCCCGCCCGGCGTGGAAGATCCGCACCTCGTCCCCCGGCCGCACGGCCTGGGCCGCCTTGACGCGATCCCCGTTGACGCGGACGTGGCCGCCGCGGCAGGCCGTGGCGGCCAGCGACCGCGTCTTCGTCAGCCGTACGGACCAGATCCAGCTGTCGACCCGCACGGGCCCCTCATCTGAAGCCATCCCTGAAGCCATGCTCTGACTCTATCGGCTCCGCCCTGGTCGGTACGTTCTGCTTTATCCGGGATTGCTGTCTAAGGTGCGACGCATGAGCGCACACTTTGACGTCGTGGTCCTGGGGGCGGGCTCGGGCGGCTATGTGGCGGCGATCCGCGCCGCGCAACTCGGGCTGTCCGTGGCCGTCGTGGAGGAGCGGTTCTGGGGAGGGGTGTGTCTGAACGTGGGCTGCATTCCCTCCAAGGCCCTGCTGCGGAACGCCGAGCTGGTCCATCTGTTCACCGAGGAGGCCCAGACCTTCGGCATCCGGGTGGACGGGCAGGTGATCCCGGACTACCGGGCGGCCTATGAGCGCAGCCGCAAGGTCGCGGACGGGCGGGTCAGGGGCGTCCACTACCTGATGAAGAAGAACGAGATCGCGGAGTACGACGGCCGGGGCACCTTCCTCGACGACCGTACGCTGCGGATCGACCTGGCCGCCGGGGGAACGGAGGTGCTCACCTTCGGCCACTGTGTGATCGCCACGGGCGCGGTCACCAATCTGCTGCCCGGCACCTCGCTCAGCGAGCGCGTGGTGACGTACGAGGAGCAGATCCTCAGTCCGGAGCTGCCCGAGAGCGTGATCATCGCGGGTGCGGGCGCCATCGGCGTCGAGTTCGCGTACATCATGCGCAGCTACGGGGTGCGGGTGACGCTCGTGGAGTTCCTGGACCGGATCGTCCCGCTGGAGGACGAGGAGGTCTCCGCGGAGCTCGCCCGCCGCTACCGCAGGCTCGGCATCGACGTCCTCACCTCCACCCGGGTCGAGGCGATCAACGACGCGGGCCCCTCGGTGAAGGTCATGGTGACCACGGGCGGCCAGCGGCAGACGCTCCAGGCCCAGGCGGTTCTCCAGGCCATCGGGTTCCGGCCGCGGGTCACCGGCTACGGCCTGGAGAATGCCGGCGTCGGGCTGACCGAGCGGGGTGCCATCGCCGTCGACGCCTACTGCCGCACCAACGTGCCGCACATCTTCGCGGTCGGGGACGTCACCGCGATGCTGATGCTCGCCCATGCGGCCGAGGCGATGGGGGTCGTCGCCGCCGAGACGATCGCGGGCGCGGAGACCATGGCGCTGGACTATGTGATGATCCCGCGGGCGACCTTCTGTCAGCCTCAGATCGCCAGCTTCGGCTGGACCGAGGCTCAGGCCCGGGAGCTGGGCTTCGATGTGCGGGTGGCGAAGTTCCCGTTCACCGCGAACGGGAAGGCGCAGGGCCTCGGGGACCCGGCCGGCTTTGTGAAGCTGATCGCGGACGGCCGCCACGGCGAGCTGCTGGGCGGCCATCTGATCGGCCCGGAGGTCACCGAGCTGCTGCCGGAGCTGACGCTGGCGCAGCGCTGGGATCTGACCGCCCACGAGGTGGCGCGCAATGTCCATGCCCACCCCACGCTCTCCGAGGCGGTCAAGGAGGCCGTGCACGGCCTCGCGGGCCACATGGTCAACATGTGACCCGGCCCCGGCGGACCGTGGCCTCGGGCGTCGACGGGGTGCAAATGCCCTAAATGTGCTAAAAAGACCAGATGAAGGTGGGTTCGGCGCTACGCTCCCGCAGTGTCGCCGGACAGGCGCTCGCCCTGATGCTGGTGATCACGGCCCTGCTCCTGGTCGCCACGGGCGCCGCGCTGTTCCTCCAGGCCCGGAGCAGCGGCGAGAACCAGGCCCGGGGCCGCGCGCTCGCCGTCGCCCACTCGTTCGCCCGCGCCCCGGGGGTGCTCGCCGCCCTGGAGTCCCGCCACCCCACCGCCACGCTCCAGCCCTTCGCACAGCGGGTCACACGCGACGCCGGCATCGACTACATCGTGGTGACGAGCCCGAGCGGCATCCGCTACACCCACCCCAACCCCCACCAGATCGGCAAGCGCGTCGACCAATCCCTGTACCCGGCCACGGTCGGCCGCGCCTTCACCAGCAGGGTCCCGGGCGTGACCCTCTCCGCCCCCTCCATCCGCGCGGCGGTCCCGGTCACCGACGCGAGCGGAAAGGTGATCGGCATCGTCAACGCCGGGGTCACCATCCCCAACGTGCGCCGCTCGGTCGACCGCCAGCTGCCCTTCATGCTCGGCTCCCTGGGCGTGGCCCTCGCGCTCGGCGCGGGCGGGGCGGCGCTCGTGAACCGGCGGCTGCGGCACCAGACCCGTGGCCTCGGGCCCGCCGAGATCGCCCGGATGTACGAGCACCACGACGCCGTGCTGCGCGCCGTACGGGAGGGCGTGCTGATCGTCGACCGCGACGGCAGGATGCTGCTCGCCAACGACGAGGCGTGCAGGCTGCTCGCCCTTCCGCCCGGCGCCCAGGGGAAGCAGGTGGCCGACGCCGGGCTCCCGCCGGACACCGCCGGCCTGCTCGCCTCCGGCCGGCCGGCCACCGACGAGGTCCACCGGGTGGGGGAGCGGCTGCTGGCCGTCAACCAGCGCCCCGCCAGCCGGCGCGGACAGCCCTGGGGCAGCGTGGCCACGCTGCGCGACACCACCGAACTGCAAGCCCTGACGGACAAGGCCGACCGGGCGCGGGAGCGCCTGGAGCTGCTGTACTACGCCGGGGTCGAGGTCGGCACCACGCTCGACATGGTGCGCACCGCCCAGGAGCTGGCCCAGGTCGCCGTACCGCGCTTCGCCGACTTCGTCACCGTCGACCTGATGGAGTCGGTCCTGCGCTATGAGGAGCCGGACCCCGCCGATACCCGGATGCGCCGCGTCGCGGTCAGCGGCGTCCGCGAGGACTCGTCGCTGCGGCTGATGGGCGAGCCGATCGGCTCGGTGGCGGTGCCGCTCACCGCGCGCGGCGTCATCCTCGGGCAGGCCGAGTTCTGGCGCTCGGCGCGCGCCGCGCCCTTCGAGGACGACGATCTCACCCTCGCCGAGGAACTGGTCAGCCAGGCGGCCGCGTACATCGACAACGCCCGCCGCTACGCGCGCGAGCACGCCGTCGCCCTGGCCCTCCAGCGCAGCCTGCTCCCCCGCGAGCTGCCCGAGCACGAGGCCGTCGAGGTCGCCCACCGCTATGTGCCCGGGCACGCCGGGGTGGGCGGCGACTGGTTCGACGTCATCCCCCTCTCCGGCGCCCGCATCGCCTTCGTCGTCGGCGACGTCGTCGGCCACGGCCTGCACGCCGCCGCCACCATGGGCCGCCTGCGCACCGCGGTGCACAACTTCGCCGCGCTCGACCTGCCCCCCGACGAGCTGCTGACCTACCTCGACGAGGTGGTGGAGCGCCTGGACCGGGAGGAGACCGCCGCGAACGGCGCGAGCGGGCCCGGGGTCGCCGGGGCCACCTGCCTGTACGCGGTCTACGACCCCGTGGCCCGGCGCTGCGGCCTGGCGCGGGCCGGCCACCCGCCGCCCGCCCTGGTGCGCCCGGACGGCACGGCGACCCTCCTGGACCTGCCCGCCGGACCGCCGCTCGGCCTCGTCGGGCTGCCCTTCGAGGCCGCCGACATCGACCTCCCCGACGGCAGCCGGCTGGTGCTGTACACCAACGGGCTCCTCCAGGCCGGCGACGTCGACGTCGACATCGGTCTCGAGCGCCTGCTCGGCGCCCTCGCGGGCGCCGGCGCCGACCCCGAGCAGACCTGCCGGGCGGTGATGGAGGCCCTGCCGCCGGACCACCCCACCGACGACATGGCGCTGCTCGTCGCCGGAACCACCGGCCTGGCCCAGGACCACGTCGCCTCCTGGGACCTCCCGGCGGACCCCGCGGTCGTCTCCGGCATGCGGGCCGCGGTGGCCCGGACCCTCGGCGACTGGGGCCTGGACGAGGCGGCCTTCACCACCGAGCTGGTGGTCAGCGAACTGCTCGGCAACGCCATCCGCCACGCCTCCGGCCCCATCCGGCTGCGCCTGCTCCGCGACCGGTCCCTGATCTGTGAGGTCGCCGACGGCAGCACCACCGCGCCCCATCTGCGCCGGGCCGCCAGCACCGACGAGGGCGGGCGCGGGCTGTTCCTGGTGGCCCAGATGGTCCAGCGCTGGGGCACCCGCTACACCAGGAGCGGCAAGGTCATCTGGACGGAGCAGACACTGCCGTCCGAGTCGTCCCCGTGGCCCCTCTCGGCCGCGCTCGCCTTCAGCTGATCACCGCCGCCGTGGTGGTCAGCAGCTCGGGGAGGGTGCCGGTGAACTCGGGCATCAGCCGCAGGGCCACCGCCCAGGCCTCCGGATCCTTGCCGAGATGGGAGGCGATCAGATCCACGGCTTCCCGGCGGGCCCGGCGGAACTGCTCGTCCGTGCCGCCGGCCCCGGCCTCCTGGGGGCGGTTCGCCGGATATTTCGACAGGTAGGTCGCGGCCACGATGGCGGGCCGGGCCTCGTGCAGGACCTCCGACAAGGACAGCTGCCCATAGGACACCGCCTTGTCCAGCCACTCCTGCCGGAAGTACCGGGGGAGCTGGTGGTGGCGCAGCAGCTCCAGCGCGGTGGGGCGCGGGCCGGTGAGGCGGTGCGGATGGGCGTTGTGCTCCAGCCGCACCTCCGCCAGCTGCACGTCGACGCGCAGCTCCCCCGGGAAGTCGTCCCGCTTCGCCAGCTCGACCAGGAGGGCGTCGGGCAGCGGTTCGCGGCCGTGCTCGGCCATCAGCTCCTCCCAGGGGAGCCCCGGGCCGGTCTCCTCGGCCAGCCGCTCCATCGCCGCGGCGAGCTGGTCGCGCCGCCCCTCGCCCGCGGCGCGCAGGAACGCCGCCCGGCTCGCGGGCGACTGCGCCCGCGCGAGCTGCTCGCGCAGCTCGGCCAGGCCGTCCGCCGACTCCAGGGCGGATCGGGCGATCTTGTGGGTGGCCGCCGGCAGCGGGTGCTTCTTGCTGCGCCGCTCGGGGAACTCGGTCTCGTCGAGGAGCGCGCGCACCTCCTCCGCGCCGTGCTGCGCCCACAGCCGCTCCAGCAGCCGCAGCTGGCCGGCGAGCGTATGCAGCTTGACCTTTCCGAGCAGGATGCGGGCGAGGCGCGGATCGCCGGCCTCGCAGGCCGGCAGCAGCCAGTGACGGCGCCCGCTGTCCCGCAGCTCGGCGAACACCTCCTCGGTGAGCGGCAGCGGCCCCTCCCCGCTGTCGGGGTCGGTCCGCCGCCCGGACAGGATCTGCCGGCGCTGCTCGGGGCTGAGCGGGGTGTGGATGTACAGCTTGGCGTTGATCTCCGGGTCGTCGTGGCGCAGCAGCTCCGCGATGGTGGTCTCCGGAAGCTCCCAGCTGGAGGCGATACCGGCCAGCACGGAGACCCCGTGCAGCGCGATGAAGCGGTCGCGCAGCGCCGCCGAGGGCCGGCGATGGACCAGCAGATGCTGGACGGTGCGGAGGTCCAGGTGCTCGGCCAGCGCCAACTGGACGTCCTCGGTGGCCAGACCGTACAGCTGGAGAAACACCGCGCGGGCACCTTCCGGCGCGCTGACCGGGTACTCCGGGGCCAGCGGCCGGGGCCAGGTCTTGCGCCGGTGCTTGGCCGACTGCTCGCGGGCCGCGGCGAACAGCTCCGTGCTCGTCCCGGCGAAGCGGGGCATCAGCGAGTACAGGGCGCGCCACGTGGCGAAGTCCTCGCCCAGCTCGGCCACCAGACCGGTCAGCGCCTCGCGGACCGAAGGCTCTTCGCACGGCAGCGAGCCGAGCACCGCACGGGCGGGCCGGATCTCGGTCAGCACCCGTTCGACCGGGTAGGCGCCCTCCTTGGCACCCCGCCGCAACAGTTTGGACAGGTTGAAGCGGGAGTAGCTGTCACCCCAATCGGAGTCCCCCAGCAGCCGCCACGGCAGCCGGGAGGTGGCGGGAAGATGCTGGGGCGACTTCTTGTAGGCCGCCAGCACGAGGTCGTCCGGGCAGTCCCGGCGGGCCGCCAGGATGAGCAGCGCGCCGTTCGGCAGGGGCTCGCGCCCGTGCTCGGCCAGCAACAGATCCCAGTCCACGCCGTCCAGCGGGATGTCCTCGCGCGCCCACCTCGCCTCGCGCAGCCGGTCCACCAGCGCCGCTCCGGACAAGGCCGGGATGCTCGGGGCGGGCTCGGCAGCGGCGGGGTCCGCGGGGGCGGCGAGGTCTGCGGGGGCGGCGAGGTCTGCGGTGTTCGCGGTGTTCGCGGAGTCCTCGGCCACCGGGGCGCCCCCCAGCAGTACGGCGGCCGGGTCCGGTGCGGCCACCGCCCGGCGCACCAGCTCCACCACCGCCGGGCGCAACGCGGCCAGTTCGGTGAGGGCGGACAGCTCGGCCACGCCGCCGTAGGTGAGCACCGCCCGGCAGGCCGCCACCTGGTCGTCCACGTTTGCCTTGTGGACGACGGACTTCAGGGCGTGGCGTACGAGGCGGGGGAAGGGCGCGCGCAGCGCCGGCAAGAGCTCCTGGACATTGGTGGTGTTCAGCAGATACTCCACCAGCCCGTCCGGCTCATGCCAGTCGGGATCGTCCAGACTCCGCTTCGCGCCCTCGAACACCGCGGCCCGCAGCTCCTCCCGATCGCCGTACCCCCGGTAGAGCCGTGGCCCCAGGGCCGTGTAGCCCAGCGCGGCCAGGCGCAGCAGCGCCGGCAGGCGCTCGGGCGTCGCCGGGCATCCGGACAGGACCCAGATCATTTCGGCGTCGCCGGTGGCGAACATCTCGTCCACCAGATAGTCGGGCAGCGGTTCCCGCCCGGCCATCAGCGCCATGGCCTCCTCGCGCAGCCGGGCCATCAGCTCCGGGGCGAGCGCGGGTCCGGCCAGCCGGAACGTGGCCGAGAGCAGGGATTCGTCGAGGATCGCCACGCCGGGTGTTCTCCGATCGTTGAGAAGAGCAGAAGAGAGCGGCTCAAGAAGTGAAAGGGGAAGGAAAGGGGAGGAGCGGTGAGAGCGGGGCTCAGGAAGTGGCGGGCAGCTCGGCCATCTTGGACAGGGCGCCGATCCAGAACCGCTGCCGCTCCGGGGTCTGTCCCACCAGATGCGCGGCGCGCAGCTTCGGCGGCATATGGCGCAGCAGCCGCGCCACCACCTCGGCATGGCGCTTCAGCTGGGAGACCTCGGCGTTGGCGAACACCTGGTGCACCAGATCGGTGTCATTGGTGCCCTCGGCCGAGCTCTCACAGGCCGCCGCCAGCCTGGCCTCCCACTCCGTCACATCGCGCGCCAACTCGCGCAGACCGATGACCTTCTGCCCGGAACTCTCCGACAGCCGCGCCTCGAGCTGGGACAGCGGCACCGGGGCGTACTCCCCGTCGCCGAGGTAGATCAGCCCGGTCTCCAGCGGCTGTCCGGCCCGATGCAGCTTGATCAGCCGCTCCAGGGTCCGCTTGGTGATCCACTCCCGGCCCTCGTCGTCGATGTCGCTCTTCCACCACTCCAGCACCGTCTCGGCCACCTCGCCATAGGTGTCGATCAGCCACTGATTGGCGGGGATGTCCTGCGGGCTCACCTCGTAGCTGACCGTGAAGCGGCTCGCCTGCGCCACGTTGTTGCTGCTGACCAGCAGCTTGCGGCCGAGGTGGTACGGCGGGTTCTGGAGCGCTATCTGGGCGCACAGCCCCGGAATCGGCCGGCCGGCCAGCGACCACTCCTGGGTGATCTCCATCAGCTTGGCGAAGGTCGCCTTGTCCTTGGGCCGGTTGTACTCGTCCCAGACGATCACCTTGGACTCGGGCCCCATGAGCGAGCGGCTGAGCAGCGTGTCCAAGGTGCCGTCCGGCGTCGGGATCGGCACACACAGGTCCTCGACATTGGTCACCGGCAGCGAGAAGTACACCGGGTCGCTGCCGGTCTCCTCCCGGACCACCGCCTTGGTGATCTCGGTCTTGCCGCACCCGGGCGGGCCCTGGAGCAGCACGGACCAGTTCTCCCGGACGGCGGTGCGCAAAATGGCGCGCACCGGATCCGCGACGGTCGAGGGGTTCGGGCAGCCGACGGCGGCCGCGATGCCGTCCAGGACCTCGGCCGTGCGGTCGGGGCCCGGCTTGCCGTCCGACTTCACATCCCGCAGGCGCAGCCGCTGACCACCGACCAGCGGGAGCCCCCAGGAGAGCGGAAATCCGGCGCGGGCGCAGTCCAGGACGTGCTGGAGGGTGCGCGGGGACAGCAGCGAGCGCAGCCGCGGGGTCAGCCCGGCCCACAGCCGGAACACCTCGGTCACATCCCAGTCCGCGTAGCGCTCGGCCAGCTTCTGCCGCCAGGCCGTGTCATTGGCGGTCACCCGCAGGGTGACCATGCGGTCCAGGACGGCCAGATCGCTGCGCCGGGCGCTGGTCTCGGCGAGCGACTCGTTGTCGGCGAGGAAGACCCCGACGCAGCCGAGCGCGCGCAGATCGTGCTCGCCGAGCGTCCAGTTGCAGGCGATCTGCATCAGCTGGGACTGAATGGTCTCCCCGGCCTGAAGCGAGTCGTCGATCAGCAGCACAAAGGGCCTGCCGGGGGAGAGCTGACGCATGATCAGCTGAGTGAGGACCAGCTCGCCGCTGCGGTCGTCCCGCACCGGAGCGTTGACCAGCAGGTCGTCCGGGGTGAGATTGGCCGCCGGGATCAGGATCACCTCGGTGCCGGGGTGCGCCTCGGGCACGTACGAGAGAAACGTCGACGTCTTGCCGATGCCGTGCTCGCCGAAGACCTGCCCGGTCTGTCCCATGGCGATCATCGCGCTGATGAACTGCTCCAGCCGGGAAGCGCTGACCGGCCCGGCCCCCTGCCGCGCCTGCTGGATCTTCTGGGGCTTCTGGATCCTCTGGGTCTTCCGCGCCGTCCGCCCCGCTCGCCCGGCGGAGGCGTCTTCCGCGGTCGGTGCCATCGTCTCCACGCTGCTCACAGTGGCCTGTTCCCTCGTTGTGTGTCTGTCGGTTGTCCGAAACGGCCGGCCGGCGACCGGCCCACGGTCAGCTGTCGCCGGTGACCACGCGGTGGCAGGCCATCGGCGGATCGTGCCGCTCCGGCCAGTCGTCCCCGCCGTCCGTGATCAGCCAGATCCAGCGGTCAGGCTGGGCGGGGGTGACCCTGGGCGCATATCCGTCGGTGACCATGATCACCGCGTCGGCGCGCTCCTCGAACCGCCGCCCGTTCACCGCCAGCCGGCCCTCGACATAGTCGACGACGTGCTGGAAGTTCGTCCCGCCGCCGCCCAGTACCCGCTCCCCGGGGACGAAGGGCATCACCGCGCCGTCGAAGCTCAGCCAGTGGCTCTCCACCCCGTCCGTCCGGCCCACCAGCGAGGTGATCCAGTCGACCACGGCCTGCGGCATCGACCCCGAGGTGTCCAGCGCGACCACCACCACCTTGGTGCGCTCCGCGCCCCGCCGGGAGAGCATCGGGTCATGGCCCAGCGCCAGCAGCACGGCCCCGTGCTTCTTCGGATAGACCAGCCGCTCGCCCTCGCGCAGCTTGGAAGCCAGCACATCGGAGAGCCAGCGCCGCCACCACTCCACCCGCCGGGTCCGCGGGGTCTCCCCGCGCAGCGCGCCCAGGCCCATCCGGCCCCACATGCGCTCCACCCGCTTTCCGCCCCCCGCGCTGCGGTCCGCCAGGCCCAGCATCTCCTCCCGGGCGATGCCCTCGCCGCGCAGCGCCGCGCGCATCGCCTCGGCCAGCGTCGCCCCGACGACCGAGGAGAGCGTCTCGTCGTCCATCGGCAGCTTCCGGCCCGCCCCTTCGCCCTCGCCCGCCCCGGCCGGCCGCATGTGCACACACACCGTGGGCGGCACCGGGGGCCGGCGCATCCGCTTGAGCTCCCCGTACACCCCCAGGTCGGTGTCGACGAAGTCCTGGTAGGACAGCGGCGTCAGGCCCTGCTCGGTCAGGTCGGCCACATACCGCTGGTGCACCTCGCGCGGATCGACGCCCACCGGCTCGCGGCAGGTGCCCCCGAGGCCGTCCGGCACCTCCTGGGTGGGCAACTCCGTACGCCCCAGCCGGACCATGGCCACATGGTTGATCGCCACCTCGGCGGCCAGCTCGAACACGGGGTCGGCGCGCAGGTCCTCGTCCACGTACAGATGGCGGTGGATCAGATGGCGCGCCTCGTGGAACAGTACGAAGCGCACTCCACTCGGCCCGATCCGGACGAAAAACTCCGGGTTGTACAGCAACAGGCAGCTGCCGTCGCCCATGGCCACCACCGCCGCCGTGTCCACCGCCGCGGTGGCGATCTGGTGGTGGCACTTGGCGTACAGCCACGAGCCCACCACGCTGTCCTTGACCCCGAAGTCCAGCAGCGCCGCCTCCTTGAGCCGACGGCCCTCCTCGGCGACCTCCGGGTCGGCCACCTGACACTCCAGCAGCGCCCGGCGGTCGCCGAGGTCGATCACCCCCCGCGCCGCGGCATGCCGGCTCGCCCCCGTCACCCGTGCCACTGACTCCCCCTCTTGCGCATGGCTGTTACACCTGCGGCTTTCCGGTGCTCGTGCCCGGCCCGCTACCAAGAACGTTATCCACCGGGTACGACAGTGGGCCCCCGGGGCGGATGGGCGGGAGCGCCGGTGGCCGGCCCGCCGCTCAGACCACCAGCGGCCGGTCCGCCGGGGTGACGGGGGCGGGGAGCGTGGTGGAGCCCGAGAGATAGCGGTCCACGGCCGCGGCGGCGGAGCGCCCCTCGGCGATCGCCCACACGATCAGCGACTGGCCGCGGCCCGCGTCACCCGCCACGAAGACGCCCTCGTGGCCGGCGGCGTACCCCTCGTCCCGGGTGATGGTGCCCCGGTCGTCGAGTCCCAGGCCGAGCTGGCCGAGCAGGCCGCTGTCCCGCTCCGGGCCCGAGAAGCCCAGCGCCAGCAGGACCATGTCGGCCCGCAGCACCCGCTCCGGGCCCGGCTCGGGCCGCCCGTCCGCGTCGACCCCGACCAGCCGCACCGCCTGTACGCCGGTTCGCTCGCCCCGCTCGTCCCCCTCGAAGCGGATCGTCGCGGCCGAGAAGACCCGCGCGTCCGCGTCGGCGTCCGGGGACGCGCCCAGCACCTGGGCCTCCTCGTGGGCAGCGGACATCCGGTAGATCTTGGGGTAGACCGGCCAGGGCTGGCTCTCGGGCCGCTCGGCCCCGGGCTGGGCATGGATGTCCAGCTGGGTGACGGAGGCCGCGCCCTGGCGCAGCACGGTGCCCAGGCAGTCCGCGCCGGTGTCCCCGCCGCCGACGATCACGACATGCCTGCCCTCGGCGGTGATCGGCGGCCGGGCGAAGTCGCCCTCCTGGACCCGGTTGGCCAGTGGCAGATACTCCATCGCCTGATGTATTCCGGCCAACTCCCGCCCCGGCACCGGCAACTCCCGCCAGGCCGTCGCCCCGACCGCTATCACCAGCGCGTCGTAGCGGGCCCGCAGCTCGGCGGCGTCCACGTCGGTGCCCACGCCCACGCCCGTACGGAACTTGGTGCCCTCCGCGCGCATCTGCGCCAGGCGGCGGTCGAGGTGGCGCTTCTCCATCTTGAACTCGGGGATGCCGTAGCGCAGCAGCCCGCCGACGCGGTCTGCGCGCTCGTACACCGCCACCGTGTGTCCGGCGCGGGTCAGCTGCTGGGCCGCGGCCAGGCCCGCCGGGCCCGAGCCGATGACCGCGACGGTCTTCCCCGACAGCCGCTCGGGTGGTTTGGGGGACACATGGCCGCTCTCCCACGCCAGGTCCGCGATGGCCCGCTCGACGTTCTCGATGGTCACCGCGGGCTGGTTGATGGCCAGCACGCAGGCGCTCTCACAGGGCGCCGGGCACAGACGGCCGGTGAACTCGGGGAAGTTGTTGGTGGCGTGCAGCCGCTCGCTCGCCCGCCGCCAGTCGTCGCGCGAGACCAGCTCGTTCCACTCGGGGATGAGGTTTCCCAGCGGGCAGCCCTCGTGGCAGAACGGGACGCCGCAGTCCATGCAGCGCCCGGCCTGGGCCCCGACGATCGGCAGCAGGCCGCCGGGCACCTGGACCTCGTGCCAGTCCCGCACCCGCTCGGCCACGGGGCGGCGTGGCGGAAGCCGGCGAGGTGTGTTGAGAAAGCCCTTCGGGTCGGCCATGACGGCGTTCCTTACCCGTGTCTGCCCGTGTCTGCCCGTGTTCTGCCCGTACGCGGCGCCCCACGCGGCCGCGCTCGCGTCTCGGCAGGGGCTCGGCCTGGGCCATGTGGTGGCGGGCGCCCCGCGGAACACCACGCCTTCCCCCACTGTACGTCCGGGTGCAAGGGCGCCCGGCGCCGCCACCTGCGGCCACCGCGCGGTCGGCGGACGAGCGATCGCCGCCCGGTGATGTTCCCGGCAGGCTGGAGGAAACCGGGTACCGGGTACTGGGCACCGGATACAGGGAGCGAAGGGAGCACATGATGGCCTGTGGATCGACGCCCCTGTGGGCCGGCGAGGCCAGCTGGTTCTGCTGCGGCAACTCCTGGGGCCCGTGCGCCGACGAGGGCGGCGGCGCCTGCGGCACCTGCCGGTCGAGCGAGCCGCAGGCCGCCTGGCCGAACGCCTCCCCGGAGTGCTGGGAGATCACCCGGCCGGACCTGTGCGGGGAGGACATGCCGCGGCGCGGCTGCGGCAGCGTCCTGACCGTCCGCCACCAGTGCTCCGGCGCGTCGGTGTGTGTGACGATCACCGACTGCGGACCGCGCACCAGGAGCTTCTGCTCCGAGTCGACCTGCTGCGACGGGGTCTGCCGGACCAACCGCGTCATCGACCTCACGCCCGCGGCCTTCGCCGCCCTCGGCAGCCTCAGCTCCGGCACCCTGCCGGTGCTGATCCACGAGTGACGGGGGACCGGCCGTGACCTCGCCCCGACCGGCCCCCGGCGGCCTCGAAGACGTCGGCAGACGGCGGTTTCTGACCACCGTGGCCCTGAGCGGCGCCACCATCGTCGGCGCGACCTCGCTGGGCGCCGTCGACGCGGACGCCGCCTTCGCCGCGCCCCTCACCCCCCTCGACCCGGCCGTCCCCCGGAGCGCCTTCGTGGAAGGGCGGATCCTGCGGATCGACGGCAGCGTGCTGTGGGTCGCCGGGTCCCACGGCGACGCGGCGCGGGTGCGGCTGACCAACGCCACCAGCGTCTGGAAGGCGGGGGTGGCCACCGCCGAGGCGATCGAGGCCGGTGACGGGCTCTACGCCCGCGGTGTCCCGATGCCCGACGGCACCGTCGCCGCCGACGCGGTGTGGGTGAACATCGTGAACCTCTACGCCACCGTCCGCCGCATCGACAAGGACCGCCTCCATCTGACGCACGGGGCGCACCGGATCGTCGGCCATCTGCTCCCGGTCACCACCAGCGCCTCGTACCCGGGCACCGCCGCCACCTCGGACCTGTCCCGGCTGCGGGTGGGCGACGGCGCGCAGGTCCTCGGCGCCTGGCGGCCCGCCGACCGAGCCGTGGACGTCGTACGGGTCTCGGTCGGGCCCCCGCCGGGGAGGAGGCGGTGATCGCCGCGTCGGCCGGGGCGGCCACGTTGCTGACCGCCGGGCTGCTCGGCCGGACCGGCGCGGCCAAGCTGCGGCCCCGCCGCGCGGCCCGCCCGGCCCCGCCACCCGCCGCGCTGGTCCGGCTGGTACGCGGCGCGGGCCGGGCCGCGTTCGCCCTGCGGCTGCTCGGCGCCCTTGAACTGCTGCTCGCCGTCGCGCTGCTGGCGCCGCCCGCCACCGTCGTCCCGGGGGTGGCGGCCGCCGTTCTCGGCGCGGGCTTCAGCGGCTATCTGGCCTACGCCCGCCGGGCCGCGCCGGGTTCGCCCTGCGGCTGTACGGGGAACGGCGCGGCCCCCGTCACCTGGCGCACCTTCGCCCGCGCCGCCGCCCTGGCGGCAGGCGGCGCCACGACGGCCGTGGCAGCGACGGCGGCGGAGCCCTGGTGGGCGGCGGTGGCCCGGCGGCCGGTCGCCTCGCTGGGCCTGGCCGGCGTCGGCGCGCTGGCGCTGGTGGCGCTCTCGGCCGACGCCGGCGTGGGCCTACGGTGGCGGCCACGGCCGCGCGGGATTCCGCTCGTCCGGCCCGCGGACGGTGGCGCGGTTCCGGTGGCCGCGACGGTCGAGCTGCTGGAGCGCTCGCTGGCCTGGCGGACGGCCGCCCCGGTGGTGCGCTCCGCGCTGCTGGACCACTGGGACGACGGGGGCTGGCGGGTTCTCCAGTTCGCCGGGGTGTACGGCGAGGGCGCGGGCGCCAGGCCGGTCTTCGTGATGTTCGCCCTGGACGCGACGGCCAGCCTGGACACGGTGGCCGAGCCCGCGGTCCGAGTCGGAGCCGTGGACGCGGACACCGGCACCCCGGTGCCGCTCCCACCCCACCCACCCGCGAGCCCCGACGGGCGCCCTGGAGCCGACGGGAGCCCGGTGCCGGGCGGGAGTCCGAGACCCGGCGGGAGTCCGGTGACTGGCCGAAGCTTGGCGCCGGGCCCGAGTCCGGCACCTGGCGAGAGACGGCACCTGGTTTGACCCGCGGCCCGGGACCCGGCGGGAGCCCGGTGCCGGGCCCGAGCCTGGGACCCGGCGGGGTCCGGGGTTCTGGCCGGGCCTGGCGTCGGCCCGAGTCCGGGGGCCGGGCTGAGCGCGGGGCCCGGCGGGAGCTCGGCAGCCGGCGGAAGCCCTGTGCTCGGCGGAGCCGGCACCTGGCCCGGCCCCTGCGGACAGCCCGGGACCCCGCAGGAGCTCGGCGCCGGGCTCGAGCTCGGGACCTGGCGAACTGGCCCTAGCCTGGCGCCCGGCCGAGGTCCGGCGCTCGGACGGAGCTCAGCCCCGGCCCGAGCCCGGAACCTGGACCGACCCGCAGCCCAGCACGCGGCGGGAGCCCGGTGCCGGGCCCGAGCCTGGGACCCGGCGGGGTCCGGGGTTCTGGCCGGGCCTGGCGTCGGCCCGAGTCCGGGGGCCGGGCTGAGCGCGGGGGCCGGGCTGAGCGCGGGGTCCGGCCGGGGCTCGGGGCCTGGCGGGAAAACGGCAGCCGGCGGGAGCTCTGCGCCCGACCCGCAGCCCGGCGCCTGGCGCTCAGCCAGAGTCTGGGATCCGGGCCTGAGCCCAGCACCTGGCGGGGGCCAGGGAGCCGGCGGGGCCGCGTCGGCCTTCAGGAGCCGGCCGACGCGGCCAGGAGCGCGGTGTCGTCGTCGACGTGGCCGGGGGCGCCGAGCAGCTCCATGGCGCGGTCGATGATCCGCTGCGGGTCGTGCCGCGCCGACTCGGGCAAGTCCGCGCAGGCCGTCCGCAGGGCCGCCAGCCCGTTGTCGAGGGAGAGTCTGCTGTTCTCCACCAGGCCGTCCGTGAACAGCAGCAGCCCGGCGCCGGCCGGCAGCCGTGTCTCGTGGTCCTCGGGCGCGCCCTGCGCCAGCCCCAGCGGAGCGCCCGGCCGGGTCTCCAGGAAGCCGGTGGCCTCGCCGGCCACCACGAGCGGCGGCAGGTGTCCGCTGGACGCGTACCGCAGCCGCCGGGTCCCCGGCTCGTACACCGCGTACAGACAGGTCGCGAAGTGTTCGACGTCCAGCGACCGCAGATACGCGTCGAGCTTGGCGAGGAGCGAGCCCGGCGAGGCGCCGTCGAGCGCGAAGCCGCGCAGGGCGGGCCGCAGCCGGCCCATCACGGTGGCGGCGGCGACGTCATGGCCCATGACGTCGCCGATCGCCAGCCCCATGGCGCCGTCGGGCAGTGCGATGACGTCGTACCAGTCGCCGCCGATCTCCGTGCCGGTGGTGCTGGCCCGGTAGTAGGAGGCGGTGCGCAGCCCGGGCACCTGGGGCAGGTGCTGGGGCAGCAGCGCCCGCTGGAGGGTGAGGGCCAGCCGCCGCTCGTTGCGGAACCGGGCGGCGTTGTCGTAGGCGAGGGCCAGCCTGCCGGCGAGGGAGTCGAGATAGCTCCGGTCCTCCTCGCGGTACTCCCGCCCGCGCCGGGCGATGGCCAGGGCTCCCAGCGTGCGGCCGTGGGAGACCAGCGGCACGGACAGCACGGTGCCGGGTGCCGTCACCCCGGTGCCGTCGTCCTGGTCGAGGCAGTCGCCGAGGGCGCGGTCGAGCTCGTCCTCCCCGGCCGTCGGCTGGCCCGCGGTGAACTCGGACCGGCCCGCGCGCGGGTCGGTGACACGGATCCGGATCTCGTCGGCGAGGGACGGAATCAGCACGTCCTTCGCCGTCTCCAGCACCTGCGGCGGGTCGAGGCTGTCGGAGAACAGCATGCCCGCCTGGGCGAGCGAGGTGAGTGTGGCCGCGTGGCGGCGGCTCTCGGTGAGCACCTGCTCGCGCAGGCGGGACAGCTCCAGGTTGGCGCGTACCCGGGCGAGCAGCTGGCGGGCGGAGAAGGGCTTGGCGAGGTAGTCGTCCGCGCCCGCCCGCAGCCCTCGTACCATCGCCTCCTCACCGGCCCTGGCGGTCAGCACGATGATCGGCAGGCGGGTGGTCCGGGGATCCTGGCGCAGCGCCCGTACGAGCGCGAATCCGTCCAGCCGGGGCATCATCACATCGGTCAGCACCAGGTCGACCGGGTGTGACAGGGCGGTCTCCAGCGCCACCCGGCCGTCCCCGGCGAGCAGCACATCGTGCTCCGGGGCGAGCAGGTCCTTGAGGTAGCCGCGCACATCGGCGTTGTCGTCGGCGACCAGCAGAAGCGGCCGGTGGGCGCCGTCGCCCTCCGGTGGCGCCGCGGGCATGTCCATGCCGTCCAGGCCACCCACATCGGTCGCGTCGTTCTGTAGCCAGTGCAGCGCCTCCCCGGCGTAGGCGGCGGTGCGCTTCTGCCGGACGGGCCCGCCGTACGCGCCCCGGTCGGCGGCGGAGGTGGCGGCGGTGGCGACGTCCCGCGCCGCCAGGTGGGCCGTGCCGAACGGCACCTCGACGGTGAACGTGGTGCCCTCGCCCGGCCTGCTGCTCACCGAGACCGTGCCCGCGTGCAGCTCGACCAGGTCCTTGACGAGCGCGAGGCCGATGCCGCTGCCCTCGTGCGAGCGCGAGCGAGCCCCGCGCACCTGGTGAAAGCGGTCGAACAGATACGGCAGCTCCTCCGGCGGGACACCGGTGCCGGTGTCCGTGACGGTCAGCCGGGCCCGCTCCCCGGCGGCCGCCATCCGCACCGTGACCCCGCCCGCGAAGGTGAACTTCAGCGCGTTGCTGAGCAGATTGAGGACGATCTTCTCCCACATCTCCCGGTCCACATGCACCGGCCCGGGCAGCGGCGGGCAGTCCACCCGCAGGCTCAGCCCCGCCAGGTCGAAGGCGGAGCGGAACACCGCCGCCAGATCCGCCGTGACATGCGACAGATCCACCGGCTCGAAGCTGCCCTTCAGCCGCCCGGCCTCCGCCCGGGAGACATCGAGAAGCGTGTTGACCAGCTTCAACAGGCGCAGCGCGTTGCGCTCGGCGAGCTCCAGCTGTCTGCGCCGCTCGGGTCTGTCCTCCTCCGCGAGGGCCTGCTGCACCGGCCCAAGCAGCAGGGTCAAGGGGGTGCGGAACTCATGGCTGACATTGGAGAAAAACGTCGTCTTGGCGCGGTCCAGCTCGGCCAGCGCCTCCGCGCGCCGACGCTGCTCCTGCTGGGTGTGCGCCGCCGCCAGCGCCGCGCTGACACCGGAGGAGAGCACATCGTAGAAGTCCCGGTAGGACGCGTTCACGGGCAGCTTGGGGTTGACGCCCATGACGAGTACGCCCGCCACCTCGCCCGAGCGGACGAGCGGATGGGCCAGCGCCTCCTCTCCCGGCCGCCCGAGCAGCGCGCCCGGGAGCCAGGCCGGGGCGGCGTCGCCGACCACCGTGGCCAGGCGCGCCGCGAGCCCGTCCCGCTCCCTGCCTCCGTCCCCGTCGGTCTCCTCGGCGGTCCGGTCGAGCCGGAGCTCCCCGGGCGGCCGGGTGGCGTCCCCGCAGGCCGTGGCGGCGGCCAGCCACAGCTCTCCGGGCCCCGACGCCAGATAGACGGCGGTGCACGGCACGTCCTCGCGGTGGGCGTCCAGCACCTCCACGAACGTTCGCGCCACGTCCTGCGGGCTGCTCAGCCCGGCCGTCCTGGAGCCCAGCGTGGCCAGCAGCCGCAGCCGCCGCTCGCTGAGCACCCGGGCCGTGGTCTCGGTGACGACGCACAGCACCCCGCCCACCGTGCCGTCCGGCATCGGTATCGGCTGGTAGGAGATGTCGTAGTAGGACTGCTCCAGGAAGCCGCGCCGGATGAACGCGAAACCCATGTCGTTGACCAGGATCGGTTTGCGGCCGTCCACCACGGAGTGGAACAGCGGACCCGTGGTCGTGTCCCAGTTCTCCGGGAACACTTCGACGCACGGACGACCCAGCGCCTCCGGGTGCTTGCTGCCGATGATGGTGGTGTAGCCCTCGTTGTACAGCATCCGGAATTCGGGGCCCCAGAACAGCGCCATCGGCTGTTCCGAGTCGAGGACGATACGGAGGGCCTCGGTCAGCCGGGCAGGCCACGCCTCCGTCCGCCCCAGGGGGGTCGCCGCCCAGTCGATGCCGCTCATCAGCCTGCCCAGCGAACCGCCCTCGGTGAACAGCTCCTCCACCCCTGAGTGCTGCCTCTCGGGCCCGTTCATGGAGTCGGCTCTCCTCAGTCACAGTGTGGCACAGCGGTACGGCCGGACCCCGGGCGAAGCGGGCCGGTAGAGGGCGGGAACAGCGGGCGTCAAGAGCTCGGACCGGCCACCTGTCATGTGCCGTTTGGCCTGTTCGGGTCTGGCGCGTTTTCGCTCCGGCGGGACAGATTATGCAGCGCATGCGCCCAGGTTCAACCGTGTGTGAAATTCGGGAGGGTGGTTGCGCTACATCCGGTTCCTTGCCCTGGGTGCCGCCTGCTCGGCGTACGGCAGCTACGTGAACATGGTGGCCCTGAGTCTCTTCTCCTACGCCGTCACGGGAACGGCACTGGGCACCGGCCTGTTCATGGCGCTGCGCCTCTCCGCGAGCGTGCTGGGCGGCTCGGTCGCGGCCCTGCTCGCCCGGCGGCTGGACCGCAAGGTCCTCATGATGACCGCGGATCTGACGCAGGCCACGGGGCTGTTCACGCTGCTTCTGGCCCCGGACGGCGCCCGGGGATATCTGCTGTACGGGCTCGCGGTGGTGACCGGGCTGTGCGCGACGGTTTCCTCGGTCTCGCTGCGCAGCGCGGTGCCGGACATCGCCGGACAGGAACTGCGAGTTCCGGCCAACGCGCTGCTGGCCACCAGCCGGTCGATGGCCATGGTGGCCGGGTTCGCGTCCGCCGGGCCGGTGGTCGCCTGGCTCGGCTTCACCGGCGCCATCGCGATCGACGCCTGCACCTTCCTGGTGTCCGCGGCGAACCTGGCCCTGCTGCCGCTGCGGATCCGCCCCACGGCCGGGGCCACCGGCTCCGACGGAGGGCCGGACGGCGACAAGGCGGCGGGCCAGGGCGGGGCGCCGGAGCGGCGGACGGCGAGGTGGCTGTTCTCGCTGACCCCGCTGCTGCTGTTCATGGTGTCGATCCGGGGCCTGGACGCGTTCGGCTCCTCCTCGCACAACGTGGGCCTGCCGGTCTACTCCAGCGAACTCGACGAGGCGCACCCGGCCTCGTTCATCAGCTTCTTCTGGGCCACCTGGGCGCTGGGGAACATCGCCACCCAGCGGGTGGTGGCCTATCGCGCCAAGCGAAGCGGGCGGGCGTTGGGGGAGTGGGCCTTCGCCCTGGGCACCGTGGTGATGTCCGCGACGTTCGTGCTGGGATTCGCCGGTCTGCCGATGCCGCTCACGGTCGCCATCGTGTTTCTCGCGGGCATGGCGGACGGGCTCAGCGAGATCGCCTACACCTCGAGGCTTCAGACGGTGCCCGACGACCAGCGGACCCGGGTGTTCGGGATCTCCGCGACGGTGGAGAGCGTGGGATTCGGCTCCGGCATGGTGATCAGCGCCGCGCTGATGGAGCGCATGTCGCCGTTCGGGGTGGTCGGGGTGATGCACGGGGTCGCCCTCGCCGTCGGGGTGGTCTTCATGTTCTTCCTCGTCCGCATCGGCCGTGCCGCGCGGGAGCGGTCCGCCGCCCAGGACGGCGCGACAAGCGTCGAGGATCGGACACTCGCGGAAGAGGGGAGGGGCGCCCGGTGACGGTGCCGCCCCACAGACGCGTAGCGATCATCGGCATGGCCCTTCGCCTACCGGGCGCCAACACCCCGGAAGGGTTCTGGCACACCATCCACCGCGGAATATCGCGGATCCACCGATTCACCGAGCGGGAGCTGCGGGCGGCGGGCGTTCCGGAGACGACCTTCCGGGCCGAGGACTTCGTCGGGGCGAGCGCCCCGCTGCGGCGCATACCGGAATTCGACGCGGAGTTCTTCTCGATGAGCGCCCGGGAGGCGGCGCTCACGGATCCACAGCAGCGGATCTTCCTCGAGTGCGCACACCACGCCCTGGAGGACGCCGGCTACGCGGGCACGGGCACGCAGGTCGGAGTGTTCGCCAGCACCGGCTACCACCTGTTCCCGTACCACACCTACGGACACCGCAACCTGGCCGGCGAGCCCCTCGGCGACACCTGGGTCCCCACACTCCAGCGCGACATCGGGAACCACCCCGACTACACCGCCACCCGCGCCGCCTTCCGGCTCGGGCTGACCGGGCCGGCGGTCGGCATCCAGAACGCCTGCTCCAGCTCCCTGGTCGCGGTGCACCTCGCCCGGCAGGCCCTGCTCACCGATGACGCGGAGCTCGCGGTGGTGGGAGCGGCCGCCGTCCATGTGCCGCAGATTCTCGGCTACCGCCACGCCCCCGGCTCGATCCTCTCCCGTACGGGACGGTGTCTGGCCTTCGACGCGGCCTCCGACGGGACGGTCGGCGGCAACGGGGTGGCCGCCGTCGTGCTCAAACGGCTGGACCGGGCGCTCGCCGACCGCGACACCGTCCACGCGGTGATCCTCGGCAGCGCCCTGAACAACGACGGCGCTGCGAAGAAGAACTACACCGAACCCTCGGTGGACGGGCAGCGGGCGGTCATCCGGCGCGCGCTCGCCTCGGCGGGGGTGTCCGCCGACACCGTCGGGTACGTCGAGACCCACGGCACGGGGACGTACAAGGGCGACCCCATCGAGTTCGTCGCCCTCACCGGCGCGTTCCGCGAGGACACCGAGCGGCGCGGCTTCTGCGGCATCGGCTCGGCGAAACCCAACATCGGCCATCTGGACGTCTGCGGGGGACTGGCCGGGCTGATCAAGGCCGTGCTGGCGCTGCGGCACGCCACCATTCCGCCCCTGGCCGGCTTCACCGCCCCCAACCCGCTGCTCGACCTCGACACGAGCCCCTTCTATCTGCCGTCGGAGGCGCGCCCGTGGCCCGCGGGGGACACCCCGCGCCGGGCCGGTGTCACCTCCCTGGGGGTGGGCGGCACCAACGCCCATGTCATCGTCGAGGAGGCGGAGGAGGCCCCGCGCGCCCGGAGCAGGGCGGTACGCCCGCCGGGGGCGGCGCGACCGGGCCTGGCGCCACCCTGCATGGTGCCGCTGTACGGACACAACTCGGCCGCCCTCGACGCCAACGCCCGCGCGCTGCGCGCCCGTCTGCGGACCGGGCCCGCACCCGCCATGGCCGACCTGGTCACCACCCTGGCCCTCGGGCGGCGCGCGCTCCGCCACCGCCTGGTGCTCCTCGGGGACACGCCCGCGGCGCTCGCCGCCGCGCTCGACGACTGCCTCGACGGCGGCCTCGGCGATCGGCCCGCCCCGCGCCGGTACGTACGGGGCGAGGCGCCGCACTCGCCGCCGACCCCGCCCGTCTGGCTGTTCAGCGGCCAGGGCGGTGCCTCGGTGCGCGGGGCCGCCGCGGCCCTCTACACGCGGTTCCTCGTCGTACGCGAAGTCCTGGACGCGTGCGAGGAGCAGTATCGCGACGAGTACGGCGGCTCGCTGCTGCGTGTGCTCACCGCCGCGGGAAACGAGGCCCGAGCTGCCCGGTACGCCGACGACGAGTCGACGGAAACCCTCCAGCCCGCCCTGTTCGCGCTACAGGCGGCGCTGACCCGGCTGTGGCAGCGGCTCACCGGCCCGCCGGCCGCCGTCGCGGGCCACAGCGCGGGCGAGTGGGCGGCCCTGTTCGCGGCCGGCGCGCTGTCGCTGGCCGACGGGCTGCGGCTGACCGCGGCGCGCGGACGGCTCATGCGCCGCGACTCGGCCCCGGGCGGCATGATCGCGGCGTTCACCGACGAGGCGACGGTCCGGCTCGCTCTGGCGGACCTGGCCGGCCTGGAGCTCGCCGTGGTCAACGGCGCCCGCCACCATGTGCTGGCCGGGCCGCACGCCGTGCTGGCCGAGGCGGACCGGTGGTTCGAGGCGCGCGGCGTCCGCCGACAGCGGCTGCCCGTCGACCGGGCGTTCCACAGCGGCCTCCTCGACCCGGCCCTCGACGGGCTGCGCGAGGCGGCCGGGGCGGTCCGGTTCGGAGGTGTCCAAGTGCCGTTCGTCAGTGGCCTGGACGGGCGTACGCGGCCGCCCGGCTGGGCCCCGGACCCGGACTACGCGGTGCGCCAGGCCCGGTGGCCGGTCCGCTTCGACCTGGTCCTGCGGGAGCTGGCCGGGGGAAGCCCGGCGGCCCTGGTCGAGCTGGGGCCGGGCGAGGTGCTGACCGCCCTGGCCCGGCGCGAGCTCGCGGAGGTGCGGGCCTTCTCCACCCTGCGCCGCCGCCGCGGGCTCGGCGCCCTGTGGGACGCCGCCGCCCGGCTGCACTGCCAGGGACACGGGCTCGACTGGGGGGAAATGGCGGCCGGTTGCGCGGGCGGACGCGTCCCGCTCCCCGGGTATCGATTCCAGCGCAAGACGCACTGGACCGGCCCCGAGCTGGTGGAGGCCGCGCCCGCCGAGGGCGGCGCCGCCGGGCCGGGACCGGGGAGAGACATGGGCGACCGAGAGATTGGGGCGGCATTGGATCAGGTGCTCGGCAGGATCATTGAGTTGACGGCACATCAGCTGGGTTTCGGCGAGGAGGAAGTGGGGCCCGACGTGCCGTTCTTCGATCTCGGCGCCGACTCGCTACAGATGATCAACATGCTGCGCGAGGTGGAGCGGGAGTTCGCGGTGAAGGTCGCGATGCGCGAGCTGTTCGAAGAGGCCGACACGCCACGGCTGCTGGCCGAGGCGATCGTGGCCCGGATGAGCCCGCCACCCGCCCCCGAGGTGCCGCGGCCCGAGCCGGTGCCGGAGGTCACGGCGGCGGCCGACGCGCCGTACGTCACGCGGGAGGCGTACGACGAGCTGGCCCGGCAGGTCCAGGAGCTGGCCCGGAACCAACTGCTCCTGATGAGCCAGCTGTCCCAGCTGCTGGAACGCTCGCTGCCGAGCGACGGCGCGCCGACCCTGAACGGAAGGGCGGACTTGAGATGACGCAGTCACCGACCGCCGCCGTGGCGCGCGACCTGGCTGAGATGTCGCGGCTGTCCCGCCGCATCACCGAGCAGATCGAACGCCTGACCGCAGCCGCCGCCCCGCTGCCGCGGACTCCGGCCCCGGCCACGCCGTCGGCCATCGCGTCCCCCGAGCCTGCCGCGCCCGGGGCGGTCGCGCCCACTCCGACGGCCGGTGCCCCGGCCGCGCTCGGGCCGACTGCGTTTGCGCCGTCGGCGTCTGCGCCGGGCGCACTCGGGCCGCCCGTCTCTGTGCCATCGGCGTCAACGTCGGCCGCGCCTGCGCGGGCGGCGTCTGCGGCGGGGGCGCCCGGGCCGACTGCCTCCGGGCAGTCGGCGTTCGCGTCCGCCGCGCCCGCACCGCCGGCGGCCGTATGGGTCACGTCCTCGCCGCCAGTGTCCGCGCCGGCCGTGTCCACACAGGCCGCGTCCGCATCGCGGACGGCCGTGTCCGCGCCGGGTGCGCTCGGGTCGGCCAGCTCTGCGTCGTCGGCATCCGTGTCGTCCGTATCTGCGCCGGTCACCCCCGCACCGCCGACGGCCGCGTCCGCGCTGCCAGCGCCCGCACCGGCCGCGTCCGCATCGCGGACGGCCGTGTCGGCGCCGGGTGCGCTCGGGCCGACCGCCTCCGCGTCGCCCGCGTCGGCGTCGGCCGTGCCCGTACCGCCGACGGCCGTGTCGGCTGCGTCTGCGCAGGCAGCGTCCGCGCTGGCTGCAACTGCATCGCCGACGGCTGCGTCGGCCACATCCGCGCTGTCGGCGCCCGCACCGGCCGCGCCTGCGTGGCCACCGGGTGCGTCCGCGCGGGCAGCGTCCGCGTCTGCCGTGTCCACTCCGGATGTGCCCGCATCGCGGACGGCCGTGTCGGCGCCGGGTGCGCTCGGGCCGACCGCCTCCGCGTCGCCCGCGTCTGCACCGGCCACGCCCGTACCGCCGACGGCCGTGTCGGCCGCGCCCGCGCCGTCGGCGTCCGCGTCGGGCACGTCTGCCCCGACGTCCGCCGCGCCCGCGTTCCCCGCCTCGGAGTCGGCTGCCACCGACAACGCACCTCACGTCCACGGTCCCCGCGTGTCCGTCCCCCGTACGGCCGGGATGGCGGCCCAAGGCGGGCAGGCGGCGCGCGCTCACGCGGACGAGCTGATACGCCGCTATACGGCCAGGACCGCGGCCTCCAGGGAGCTCGCCCAGCGCCACCGCCGTGCGCTGGCCGACAGCCGGGCTTCGGTCGGCTTTCGCAGCGCCACCAAGGAGATGCTGTATCCGCTGGCGGCGCGGCGGGCCCGCGGGTCGCGGCTGGAGGACATCGACGGCAACGCGTACGTCGACATCACCATGGGTTTCGGGGTGCTGCTGTTCGGCCACGAGCCGGAGTTCGTCACCGAGGCGGTGCGTGCGCATCTGGCCGACGGTCTGCGCCTGGGCCCGCGGGGCCCCGAGGCCGGGGAGGCCGCGGAGCTCCTCGCGGAACTCACCGGCATGGAACGCGTCGCCTTCGCGAACTCCGGCACCGAGGCCAACTCCGCCGCCATCAGGCTCGCCCGCGCCGCCACCGGCCGGGACAAGATCGTCACGTTCCGGGGGGCCTACCACGGACACGCCGACAACGTACTCGGCCGAACCATAGGCGCGGGACGCGAGACCGTCCCCGTCTCCTCCGGCATCCCGCACCACGCCGTCGCCGACCTCCTCGTCCTCGACTACGGCGCTCCGGACAGCCTGCGGCTGATCGAGGAGTCGGCGGGCGACATCGCCGCCGTGCTGGTGGAGCCCGTCCAGAGCCGCAACCCCGCGCTCCAGCCGGTTGCGTTCGTCCGCTCGCTGCGCGAACTCACCCGCCGCCACGGCATCGTCCTGCTCTTCGACGAGATGCTCACCGGCCTTCGGCCGCATCAGCGCGGCGCCCAGGACCTGTACGGCGTGGTGCCCGATCTGGCCACGTACGGCAAGGTCCTCGGCGGCGGTTTCCCCATCGGCGCCATCGCCGGGCGCGCCGACCTCCTCGACGGGGTCGACGGTGGCTTCTGGCGCTACGGCGACGACAGCTACCCGCCCCGCGACACCACCTTCTTCGGCGGCACCTACCTCCAGCACCCCGTCTCGATGGCCGCCGCGCGCGCCGTGCTCACCCACCTCAAGGAGCAGGGCCCGGACCTCCAGCGCGGGCTCAACGCCCGCACCCAGCACCTGGCCGACACGCTCAACGCGTTCTTCGCCGAGGAGGAGTTCCCGCTCCGGCTCGCCCACTTCGGCTCGATGTTCCGCTTCGAACACCGGGCGGACATGGAGTTGTTCTACTACCACCTGCTCCTGCGCGGTGTGCACGTGTGGGAGTGGCGCAACTTCTTCCTCTCCACCGCGCACACCGACCACGACATCGAGCGGATCACCGACGCGGTCACCGGCTCGCTGCTCGATCTGCGCCGGGCGGGCTTCTTCCCGCGCACCACCCCCGAACCCGCCCGCCCGCGCGCCGCACGGCAGCCCGCCCCGCGCCCCGCGCCCGAGGTGAGCCTGTACTTCTTCGGCGACTACCCCGAGGGCACCGCCCCCGAGGACTCCTACGAACTCATCGCCGACGCCGCCCGCTTCGCCGACTCCCACGGCTTCCACGCCCTGTGGCTGCCCGAGCGCCACTTCCACACCTTCGGCGGGCCCTTCCCCAACCCGGCCGTGCTCGCCTCCGCCCTCGCCCGCGAGACCAGCCGCATCCGCCTCAACGCCGGCTCCGTCGTCCTCCCGCTGCACGACCCGATCCGGGTGGCCGAGGAGTGGTCGATGGCCGACAACCTCTCCCACGGCCGGATCGGCATCGGCTGCGCGAGCGGCTGGCACGCCCGGGACTTCGTCTTCTTCCCCGAACGGTTCGGCCACCACAAGGAGCTGATGTACGAGCAGGCCGAGCAGGTCAGGGCGTTGTGGCGGGGCGAGCCGCTGCGCCGCCCCGGAGGCGCGGGCGAGACCGAGGTCCGGCTGTTTCCCCGCCCGGTCCAGGACACCCCGCCGATGTTCACCGCCATCGTCGGCAACCCCGACTCGTACGCCCGGGCGGCCCGGCACGACATGGGCGTGGTCACCAACCTGATGAGCCAGTCCCCGGAACAACTGGCGGAACACATCGCCCTGTACCGGCGGACCCGCGAGGAACACGGCCTCGACCCGGACGCGGGGCGCGTGGTCGTGCTGCTGCACACCTACCTCACCGATGACCCGGACGAGGCCCGGCGCCAGGCCTACGCACCCCTCTCCCGCTATATGCGCTCATCCCTGTCCCTGTTCGGGCAGGTCGCGAACAGCCTCGGCCACAGCGTGGACATCGACGGTGTCGGCGACGAGACGCTGGACGCCATCTTTCGCCGCGCCTACGGCCGCTACTGCGACCAGCGCTCTCTCATCGGCAGCCCCGAGAGCTGCCGGCCCGTGGTGGACGCGCTGCGCGAGGCGGGCGTGGACGAGATCGCCGCCCTCGTCGACTTCGGCGTGTCCCCGGACCGGCTGCGGGCCGGGCTGCCCCACCTGGAGCGGCTGCGCCGCGCCCTGCACCCGGAGACCGCGGAGGCCATCGGGCTCCCCAAGACCGACGCCGCCGGGGGCGTCGCCACGGCGCCGCCCGCCCCCCTCTCGCCGGGCCAGCGGCGCATCTGGCTGCACGAGCGGCTGCTGCCCGGCGGCACCGCGTACAACGAGGCCACCGCCATCCGCCTCGACGGCCCCCTCGACCTCCCCGCCCTGCGCCACGCCCTCACCGGTCTCGCGGAGCGGCACGAGATGCTGCGCACGGTGTTCCCCGCCCTGGAAGGCGAGCCCCGACAGGTCGTACGCGATCGCATGGCGCCCGACTTCGCGCTGGTGGACCGCGCGGGGACGCCGGAGGAGGACGCCGTGCGCGAGGCGATGGCCATCGAGAGCGCGCGCCGGTTCGACCTCGCCGACGGCCCGCTGTTCGTGTTCCGGCTGCTGAGGCTGGGCGAGGCGCGGCATGTACTGGTGTTCTCCTTCCACCACATCGTTGCCGACGCCCACTCCGTCACCGTGCTCACCCGAGATCTGTCCCTCCTCTACCGCGCGGCACTGGACGGTGGCAGCGTCGCCGTTCCACCCGAACTGCACTCCAATTACCGTGAGTTCGCGCGGGACCGGGCGGCCGTGGGGGACTCGGACCCGGCCCTGGCCCGCGATCTGGCGTACTGGACCGAGAATCTGGGCGGCGAGCCACCGGTGCTCGAACTCCCCACCGACCGGCCCCGCCCCGAGGTGATGACCTCCCGTGGCAGGACCGTCTTCCGGACCCTGCCCAAGGACCTCACCGAGCAGCTGCGCGAGCTGAGCCGCCGGTCCCGCGCCACCCTCTTCATGACGCTCCTCACCGGCTTCGCCACGCTGCTGCGCGAGGTCACAGGACAGGAGGACATCGTGGTCGGCACCCCGGTGTCCGACCGGCCCGAGGGCACCGAAGACCTCGTGGGCTTCTTCCTCAACACCGTCGCGCTGCGCTTCGACCTCAGCGGCGACCCCGCCTTCGAGGAGCTGCTGGCCCGGGTGCGCGGTACCGCCGTGGACGCCTACGACCACGCCACCGCGCCGTTCGATGCGGTCGTACGGGCCCTGGCCCCGCCCCGCGACGCCTCGCGCAACCCCGTCTTCCAAGTGCTCGCGGAGTACGAGAGCGGCCCACCGCTCGCGCTGGACCTGCCCGGGGTGCACAGCACCGCGCTGAACCACCGCCCGGACAAGTCGCTGACCGACCTGACGGTGTACTTCACCGCCCGCCCGGACGGTGTCGGCTGCCACCTGGAATACCGCACCGACCTGTTCGACCCGGCCACCGTCGACCACTTCTTCGACCGCTTCCGGGACATCCTCGAAGCCGCCGTGCGCGACCCCGCCGACCCGCTGTCGCGGGCGGCCGGCCCCGCGCCCGCCTGCGCGGGGCCGCGCCGACCGGTGGCCGACGCGACGGTGCACGGGCTGGTGGCCGACCGTGTCCGCAGCGACCCGGGGCGCCTGGCGGTGTCCGACGGCGCCACGCGCCTCACCTACGGGGAGCTGGACGCGCGCGCCGCACACCTGGCCGCCCGGCTCCGCGCGGCCGAGCCCCGCGCTCCGGGCGGTGAGCGCGTGGTCGCGCTGTGGCTGCCGCGCTCCGCGGACCTCGTCGTGGCGATGCTCGCCGTTCTGCGGACCGGCGGGGCGTATCTGCCGCTCGACCCCGCGCTCGGCCCGCAGCGGGTGGGCGCCATCCTCGCGGACTGCGGCGCCCGCACCGTGCTCACCCGCGGCGACGCGCCCGCCCTGCCCGCTCTGCCCGACGGCGTCAGCGTCCTCGACATCTCCGCAGCGGAGATGCTGGAGGACGTTCAGGACGGGCGTCCGGAAGGGCCCGTCGGCCCCGATTCGCTGTGCTACGTCATCTACACCTCCGGCACCACCGGACGTCCCAAGGGGGTGATGGTCACCCACCGCAACGTCGCCCACCTCTGCCAATGGCACCGCGAGCGCTTCGCCTTCACCCCCGACGACCGCGCCGCCGTCGTGTCCAGCCAGAGCTTCGACGCCTCGGTGCTGGAGATCTGGCCCGCCCTCACCTCCGGCGCGTCGATCGCCGTCGCGCCCGAGGCCGCCCGGCTCGACCCGCCCGCGCTGGCCCGCTGGTACCGCGAGGAGCGGGTGACGTTCTCCATGCTGCCGACCGCGCTCGGCGAATCCGTCCTGGCGCTGCCGGTCCACCTTCAGCCGCCGCTGCGCCACTTGGCGCTCGGCGGCGAGGTGATGCGCCACAGGCCGCGCCCGGGGGTGCCGTACGAGACGGTCAATGTGTACGGGCCGACGGAGACCACGGTCCTGGTCACCACCGCGACCGTCGCCGACGCCGGGAGCGACCTTGGGCCCATCCCGATCGGCCGGCCGATCGACAACACCTCGCTGTATCTGCTGGGCGAGGACCTGCGGCCGGTCCGGGACGGTGACCCGGGCGAGCTGTACATCGGCGGCCCGGGCGTGGCACGCGGCTATCTCGGCCGCCCCGAGGACACCGCGCGGCGGTTCCTCGACGGCCTCGTCGGCGGCGCGCGGCTGTACCGGACGGGCGACCTGGCCCGGCGCCGCCCGGACGGCGCCCTGGAGTTCGTCGGTCGCACCGACGACCAGGTCAAGATCCGTGGCTTCCGGGTGGAGCCGGGCGAGGCGGCCCAAGTGCTGCGCGAGCTGCCGGAGGTGGGCCAGGCCGCGGTGGTGGCCGTCCGCGACGGCCGGGGCGAGGCGCGGCTGGCCGGGTATGTGGTCCCCGACGGCGGCGCGCCCGCCGACGAGGCCGCGTTCCTGCGGCGGGTCGCCGGGCGCCTCGCCGAGCGGCTGCCGGAGTACCTGGTGCCACGCGCCTGGGCGGTGGTCGACGCCCTGCCGCTGAGCGCACAGGGCAAGCTGGACCGCGGCGCGCTGCCCGAGGCGGCTGTGCCGTACGCCGATGCCGTGCCGTACCCCGATACCGCCGTCACCGATGACACGCCACCGGACGAGGCCATGCCGTACGAGATCTCCGGAGAGGCCGAGGCCGAGGCCTCGCTGGTGACCCTGTGGTCGGCCGAACTGGGGCTCGACGCGGCGCGCATCGGGCCGGACGCCTCGTTCTTCCGGCTCGGCGGCGACTCGATCGCCGCCATGCGGCTGCTGCACCGGGTCCGCGAGGAGCTCGGCGCCGAGTATCCGATGGTCCGCTTCTACCAGCGGCCGACCGTACGGGCCATGACCCAGGCTCTGGCGGCGACCGCGGAGACCGCGGAGGAGCCCTCGCGGGTCCGGGGGGAGATATGACCCCCGACGCCACCGTGGACGAGTTGCTGGAGTACGTCGCCGCGCACGGCATCGTGCTGGCCCGAAAGGGCCACCGGCTGCGGTACGACGCCCCGCGCGACGCCTTCGGCCCCGACGTGCTGGCCGCGCTCACCCGCCACAAACGCGAACTGCTCGCCCGCCTCGAACTCGAAGACCGGGGCCGGGACACGGTGGTGGCCACCGCCCCGGTGTCCGTCCAGCAACTCGGCCTGCTGGGGCGGAGCCGGCAGGACCCCGTGCCCCAGGTGTGGAACATCCCCCTGCGGATCTCCCTCACCGGGCCGGTCGACCCCGCCGCGCTGCACACCGCGCTGGACGGGCTGGTGGCCAGGCACCACGCGCTGCGCTGCCGCTTTGCCCAGGTCGAGGGGGAGCGGTGGCGGCAGGAGGTGCTGGCCCCCCGGTCCGTGCCGCTTCCGGTGCGCGACCTGACCGGCCTGGACGCGGTGCGCCGGGCCGAGCGGGTCGAGGAGGAGTGCGCGGCCGCCGTCGACACGGCGTTCGACCTCACCTCCGGCACCTGGCCGGCGTGGAGCCTGCTGCGCACGGGCGACGACGCCTGGGTGCTGATGTTCGTGGTCCACCACATCTGCGTCGACGGCTGGGCGGTGACGGTCCTGCTGCGCGACCTGGCCGAGCTGTATCGGGCCGCGGTCTGCGGCCGCCCGCCCGAACTGCCCGAACGGGTGGCGCAGTGCACCGACTACGCCCGGGAACAGGCCGCGAAGGCGGCCGGGCCGGGCGGCAACGGGCGTGAACTGGCCTACTGGGCAGGCCGGTTCGCCGATCTGCCGGCCGACCTGGACCTGCCGCTCGACCACCCCCGCCCGCCCCGGGCCAGCGGCCGCGGCCGTACTGCGCGGCTGACCCTGGAGCGGGGGTCGGCCGACGCCCTCCGCGCGCTGTGCCGCGAGCGTGGCGTCACCCCGTTCGCGGTGACCACCGCCGCCTTCGCGGTCCTGCTGTCCAGCCTGACCGGCCGGGACGACCTGCCCGTCGTCACCAACTACGCCAACCGGCCGCGCGGGAACATGGAGCACCTGGTGACCACCACCGCCACCGGGGTGGTGCTGCGGCTGCGTCTGGACCGGGCCGCCCGTTTCGCGGACCTGGTCGACCAGGTGGTCAGCCGTACCGTGGAGGGCATCGACCATCTGCTGCCGCTGTCCGCCCTCCGCCGCGGCCTGCTGGAGGAGTACGGGCTGCGGTTGCCCGGGGCGTTTCCGATCGGTATGACCTTCCAGAACTCCCTCGACCTGACCCTGGACCTGCCCGGGATCCGGGCGGAGGTCATGGATCAGCCGACGGAGGGCGCGCGCAGGGATTGCAGCTTCGGGGTCGTGCCCCAGGGCGACACCTACGAGCTGTACGTCGAGTACGCGACCGACCTGTGGGACCCGTCGACCGCCGACGGGTGGCTCGGCGGGTACGCCGCCGTCCTCGACGCCGTCTGCAATCGGTTCGAGGCCCCGCTGGACTCGCTGCCCGGCATGGGCGCAGGTGTCAGGTGAACAGCCCGAACACCACGATGAGCAGTGCGTAACACGCCGTCACCAGTGCGGCGCCCGCCACGTGGACACCCACCGTGCGGGCCCGCCCGGGCAGCAGCCAGAAGGCGAGCGCCCGGTTCACCAGCGGCATCATCAGCCAGGTGAGGGCGCTGACGCTCAGTACGTTTCCGATGAACAGGGCCAGATACCCGGGCGTCCCGAGCGAGTCGAGCCCGCGACCCACGGTGAGGTTGAGGATCATGACGGTGGGATAGAGGGCGAGCACCACCGACATGGCCTGTTTCCAGTTGGGGGGAACGCCGTCCTGCTCCCCTTCTCCGAAACGGAACCAGCCGCTGAACGGTGAGGTGATTTTGCGGACGTCGTACGTGGAGAAGTACTCCCGCCCCTCATCCAGGAGCTTGTCGCGGGCGTCGGACCCGAGCCACTCGTCGAGGTGTTTCCGGGTGTCGAAACGGAAGACCACAACCCAGTTGTCCTGGATCCCCGCCACCGGCTCGAAGAGCTCGGAGCCCATGAACCCGGGGCACTTCTGCTGCGCCCTGAGTATCTTCTGCTGCCAGCGCGCGAAGTCCGCTTCCCGGCCGGGCCGTACCTCGTGCGAGATCACGGCCGTGACGGCCTCCCGGACCGGGGCCCCGCCGCTGAGCACCTCCTGGGTGGGTGGTTCCTCGAACAGCGCGCTGCCTTCGTCGAGCAGCTTCCGCCGGACGCTGGACCGCAGCCACATCGTCAACTGATCGATCCGGGAGAAACGGAATACCACCACCCACTCGTTCTCCTCTTCGGAGTCCGGCGGGTACTGCTCGGTGCCCTCGAAGCCCTCGAAGTCGCGGACGGCCCGGTCCGTCCGCTCCTGCCAGCGCTGGTACTCCTCGGTGCGGCCGGGCCGTACCTTCTGCGAGGTCACGACCGTGGCGCCGGTCCCCTCGGAGCCCTGGCTTGCACGGGCACTCATATGGAGTAGCGTATTTCAAAGGGGATTTAAGGCGCAAACCGTGAGTTGAGCGAATAACGGGGCAATAGTGGACCAAATGGTATGGTGTCCCGCGCGGAACCCGGGCAGCGGCCGAGCGGAGGTTCGAGATGGGGAACAAGGAGTTCCTGGCTGAAGCCGTGCGACTGGCCACGGAGTCGGTCGAAAAGGGCTGGGGCGGGCCGTTCGGGGCAGTCCTCACCCGGGACGGCGAGATCCTCGCCCGGGGGCAGAACCGCGTGCTGCTCACCGGCGATCCCACCGCACACGCCGAAGTGGAGACCATCCGAAAGGCGTCCCAGGTGCTCAACCCGGAAGCGCCGACCATATCGGAGGAGCACCAGAACGAGAGCACGCTCCAGTACGTGCCCCGCCCCGAGGGATCCACCGACGTGGTGCCCGAGCGCGCGCGCATGCTCCAGGGCTGCTCGATCTACATCAGCGGGGCGCCGTGCCCGATGTGCATGAGCGCCATTTACTGGTCGCGGATCGACAACGTCTTCTACAGCTGTGATGTGGCCGCCACCCGCGAGATCGGATTCGACGACTCCTTCCAGTACGAGGACTTCCAGCGGCCCTTGGACGAGCGGAGGATCCGGATCGAGCAGATCCACCCGGAGCTGGGCGCCGGGGCCTACCAGGCGTGGATGGAAAAGCCGGACCGGCACCCGTACTGAGTGGCCGGACCCACGCCGCGGGACGGCGGATCACCACAGGACCAGGACGACCACCCATCACTCTTCAAACGGCTGCACGACGGGTTCCACGCCTCCGCGATGGGGCGGGGGTGGCGGCGCGGCAGCGAGTTCGAACTGCTCCACCGCGCCATGGGGTTCGCCGCGCTCGGGTTTCTGACCCTCGTACCGCTGCTCATCGTGGTCGCCGCGGCCGACCCGGTGAATCCCCAGGGCTTCCCCCAGTGGCTGGCCGAGGGCCTCGGGGTGTCCAAGGAGTCGCGGGACGAGGTGCGGCGGCTGTTCGCGGCGCCGCGGCAGGCGTTGGAGACCACCACCGCCTTCGGTCTCGCCACGCTGTGTGTCTTCGGCCTCCGGTTCGGCGCGGCGGTGCAGACCGGCTACGAGAAGGTGTGGGAACTGTCCCCGGGCCGCTGGCACACCGTCTGGCGGCATCTGGTGTGGCTCGCGGTGCTCATCGGCTACCTCCTGGTGTCCTCGCATCTCACTCCGGGGTGGCGGCTGTGGATCGGGATCGTGGGGACGGTGACGTTCTTCTGGTGGTCTCAGCGGGTGCTGCTGGGCGGCCGGATCGGCTGGGGCCCCCTGCTGCCCGGAGCGGTGGCCACGGCGGCCGGGCTGCTGGGTCTGCGGATCTTCTCCCGGCTGGTGTTCTCGCCGCTGATCGCGTCGAGCGCCGTCTCCTACGGCCCGGTCGGCACGGTCCTGGTCGTCCAGTCCTGGCTGGTCGGCGTCGGTTTCGTGGTGTTCGGCGGGGCGCTCCTCGGCAGGGTGCTGCACGAGGAGTGGGTGCTGCTGGTGAACCGGCGCCGGCACGGAAAGGCCTGACGCCGGCCCACCGGGTCCGCAACGTTCGGCTCAGAAGCGGTACGAGGTCAGGTAGTCCGGCAGCAGGATCCGTGTCCCCGGCGCGGCGGCCCGCACCTGGTCCCGGAAGCCGGCCAGGTCCATCGTGGGGTCCTCCTGAGCGCCGTCCTTCAGCGGGTTCTCGAACACGTCCCAGTGCACCGGCACGACGGTGCCCGGGTATCCGAGGGTCTTCAGCAGCCGGGGCACATAGCGGTGCGTCGAGACGCTGTTGGGCACCGCGACCATCGCCACATCGGGCCGCAGGCCCTCGGCGTCCCGTGCGCTGAAGTCGCTCGCCCCCATCAGGAACGCCGACGGGCCGTCGCCCACCGTCACCTGGAACGCCAGCGTGTCCCCCTCGGGCAGGTCGGAGATCGTCTCCGGCCGGGCGGCGGGCGGGGCGTTCAGCGTGCCCGGGGCGAAGTAGCTCTGGGCCTTGTTGCGGCTGTGGCGGCTGGAGACGACCTCCACCACATATCCGCCGAAGTCCAGCACCTCCCCGCCCTTGACCACGATCATCCTGCTCGCGTCGATCCCGAAGGCCCGCAGCAGGTGGTACGTGGTCTCGGTGCCCACGATCCGCGCCTCGGTGGAACGGGCGATGAACGGCACGTCGTTGAAGTGGTCCCAGTGGCTGTGGCTGACCAGCACCAGCTCCGGGCGGCCGATGTGCTCGCCGACCAGCGCCTCGTCGGTTTCCAGTTCGGTGCGGGCGTTGAAGGAGCCCTCGAACAGGCCGGTCTTGAAGCGGGTCAGATAGGGGTCGGAGAGCACGGTCCGCCCGTCGAAGTCGATCCGCCACCCGGTGGTCCCCAGCCAGCGGAACTCCGCGCCCGACGCCTTTCCGGTCCGGCTTCCGGGCCGGCGCGGGGTGGTGGCCGCGCCCGGGGCCGCGGACAGCATCGGGACGGCCGCCCCCGCGGCGGCTCCCCGGAACAGCAGACGGCGGTTGAAACGTGGTGTCTTCTCGTCGTTCATGGCCACAGCAGAGCAGGCGCCGACCGGCCCCGTCCAAGATCCAAACCTCTCCCCATCGATATCCGGGTGGATATCACGCCAGGTCAGAGCCTCTGAGGTGGTCCACGGCCAGCCGGGCCGCCCGGCCGATCGCCGCGTCCACGGCGGTGTTCACGGTGCCGGGCTCGCGGGTCTCGGCGAACACCGCGACCGCGTACCGCCCGCCGTCCGGGTAGTGGGCCACGCCCGCCTCCATGTGCAGGCTCGGCAGGGTCCCCGTCTTCGCGGCCACCCGTACGTCGCCGGGAAACCCGGAGACCAGCCGGTGGCGGAAGACCTGCCGGGCCATCAGCTCGCGCACCCGCGCGCACGCCTGCGGCGGCCCCGCCTCGTCCCGCCAGATCAGCCCCAGCAGCCGGGTGATGTCGCGGGCCGTGCTGCTGGTGGTCCGCCGCGGGTCGAGCACCCGCAGCCCCCGCACCCGCTCGGGGCCCAGGGTGGGGAAGACGGCCGCGAACTCGGCCTCGTCGCGGGCGCCCACGTCCTCCAGCATGGACTCCAGCAGCTCCCGGGGGCCGCCCACGACCACCGTGTGCTCCAGCCCGAGCTCGGCGGCCAGCAGCCGCACCGTGTCCAGGCCCACCCGGTGCATCAGCACATCGGCCGCCGTGTTGTCGCTCACCGACAGGGCGAAGTACGCCAGGTCGCGCAGCGACATCTCGACGTCGTCGAGGCACCCGGCGGTGCCCCAGCCACCGAGCCGGTCGGCCGCCGTCAGCAGCACCCGCTCCCGCGGGTCGAGCTGACCGGCCGCCGACTGCCGGGCGAACTCCAGCACCAGCAGGATCTTGAACACGGACGCGATGACCACCGGTTCGTCCGCGCCGACCGCGACCTCCCGCCCACCGCCGATCCCCACGGCGTGCAGCCGTCCACGAGCCCCCGCGGCCTCGAAGACCGCCGCTACCTTGTCCTCGATTCTCTCCTCGGTCGAAGCCAATGCCACGGTCCCTCTCGCGCGTCACGTATGGTCGCCCGGTGGATCTGATACGCCACCTGCGGCTGTTCATTGTCGTCGCCGAGGAGCTGCACTTCAGCCGCGCCGCCGAGCTGCTCGGCATGGCGCAGCCCCCGCTGAGCCAGGCCGTCCGCAGGCTGGAGAGCGAGATGGGGGTGGAGCTGTTCGACCGGTCCCGCCGCCAGGTGCGGCTCACCGCCGCCGGTGCGCTGCTGCTCCAGGAGGCGGGTGAGCTGCTGGCCCGTGAGGAGCGGCTGCGTACGGTCATGCGCCGCGCCCGCACCGGGGAGCCGGCCACCCTCCGGGCCGGAGTGCCGCCCCAGATGCCCGCCCGTACGCTGCACGCGCTGCTGGCGGCGTGCGCCGAACGGTGTCCGGGGCTGCGGATCGATCTCCAGGAGGTGGACACCGCCGAGCAGTTGCGGCTGCTGGCCTGCGGACAGCTCGATGTGGGCTGGGTGCAGCATCCTGTCGAGTGCGGGGACGCCACCGATCTGGCGCTCGGCCCCATGGTCGGGGTCGAGCTGGGCGTGGTGCTGGCCCGTACGTCCCCGCTCGCCCGGCTGCCCGAGGTGTCCCTGGCCGACCTGGCCGGCCATGACCTGGTGCTCTTTCCCCGGGCTGGCGCCCCCGGCTGGTACGACCGGATGCTCGACCTCTGCCGGGCGGCGGGCTTCGCCCCGCCCGCCGTCCGCCACGCGCGCAACCCCGAGTTCCTGGTGGGCCTGGTCTCCGCGGGGTGCGGGGTGGCCTTCGACGACGGCCGCGTGGCCGGGCGGGAACCGCGGGTGATGTGGCGTCCGCTGGCGGGGCGCCCGCTGATCCAGCAGATGTCCGCCGTCTGGCCGGAGCAGCGGCCCCACCCGGCGGCCCGGCGCTTCGCGCGCATCGCGGCCGAGGTGGTGGCCCGCGACACGACGACGGCCCGGCGGCTGCCCGCGGCCCCGGCCGGGGAGCGGCACGAGGGGCGAGCCGAGGAGCGGCGTGGGGAGTGGTACGAGGGACGGCCGAGGCCGTGGTCGGTGGTGTTCGAGCCGGCCGTCCCCCGGGCCTCGGCGTCAGATCTCGCGGGCGCGCGCCATCAGGGAGCGTCCGATGAGGACCCAGGCGACGGCCGCGATGCCGAGCAGGATCAGCAACCAGGGCCAGGCGGCGCCGAACCCGAAGAGGGCCCCGTCGCGGATGCAGCGGATCCCGTAGGTCACCGGGTTCGCCCATGACAGCCAGCGCAGCAGGGGGGCCATCTGTGCGGCGGGGTAGAACGAGGGGCTGGCGAACAGCAGCGTGGGCGCGAGCACGTTGATGGTCACCGAGAAGCGCTGGAAGTCCTTGAACAGGGTGGCGAGCAGCAGATAGAGGCCGTTGAAGGCCATCGAGGCGACGGCGATCCCGCACAGCACCGACACCCAGTGGCTCGGCGGCCAGCGGAAGGTGAACACGAGGAGCGAGACGCCCAGCGCGGCCAGGCTCTGGAGAAGGATGAGCAACGTGCTGACCAGGAGCTTTCCCGCCACATAGCTGCCGCGCCGCAAGGGGTAGGACCAGAGCTCGACATCCATCCGCCCCAGGCGCTCCTGGAACAGGGAGGTGCCGGCGGTGGTGGCCGCCGCGAGCATCGACGAGAGCAGCAGCGCTGGAACAGCGAACTCCGGATAGCTGATGACACGGCCTTCGTAGCGCACATCCCCGACCAGGCGGGACAGGGACGTGGCGAACAGGAGCAGATAGACGGCGCTCGGTGTGATGGCGAGCAGCAGGTTGGTGCGGTTGCGCGTGAGGAGGAGGTACTCGCGGTACATCGTGGCCGCGACATCGCCGCGCGGCCGGGGCGGTGGGGCCGGTGCCGGGGCGGTCTCCCCGGACGGCCCCGGGGCGAGGTCAGCCGTCATGTCCGGCCCCCACGAGCGTGAGAAAGGCGTCCTCGAGCGACGGGGTGCGGTACTCGACGGGCCCGACGCCGATCCCCAGCGCCTCCGCGTCGCTGAGCAGCGCGGGCAGGCGGGTCCGGGTGGCCTGGCCCCGCACCTCGACATGTCCGTCGCCGGCCGTCACCCGCAGCTGCGGCCGCCCCCGGCCCAGCACGGCCAGCAGCCCGTCGGTGTCCCGCGGGCTGTCCGGGCGCACCAGCGCCACCTGGCCGCCGAACCGGTCGGCGAGCTCGCGCGGGGCCGCGAACTCGACCAGCCTGCCGTGGTTGACCACCAGGACCCGCTGGCAGTTGCGCTCCAGCTCCTCCACGTAGTGGCTGGTCCACAGCATGGTGGTGCCGTGTCGGCGGCGCAGCTCGTGCAGCAGGGACCACACCTGGAGGCGGCCGCCCACGTCCAGCCCGGCGGAGGGCTCGTCGAGGAGGAGCAGCGGCGGGTCGCCGAGCAGCGCGCGAATGACCTGAAGGCGCCTCATCTCCCCTCCGGAGAGGGTGAACACGAGCTGGCGGACCTTGCCGTCCAGGCCGAAGGCGGTGAGCAGCTCGTCCACCCGCGGTCGCACTTCGCGCCAGCGCAGTCCCTTGTACGCGGCGGTGATACGCAGGTTGTCCAGGGCGGGCAGCATCATGTCGAACGGCCCGCTCTGGTGGACGACGCCGATCCCGCGTTTGGTGACTCCGCTGGGCGCCGCGGGATCGGCCCCGAACACCTCGACGGCGCCCCGGGTGGGCACGGTGGCTCCGCAGATCATTTTGATGAGGGTCGTCTTGCCCGCCCCGTTGGGGCCCAGCAACCCGATGGCCGCGCCCGGCTCGATGTCGAAGGACAGCCCGCTCACCGCGTCCCGGTCCATGCCGTCGTACCGCTTGACCAGGTCATGAGCGTGGACCGCGGGCGTCATGCCGGCGGGCCCGGGGTCCCGGACGGGGTGACGTCATCGGCCAGCAGCAGCCCCTGCCCGGCCAGCGCGTCCAGGAAGTCGCGCACGTCCTGCACGACCACGTCGGTCTGCCCGGTGTCGGCGGCGGCGTACCGCCGCGCCATCTCCGAGGTGATGGCGTTGACGGGCTGTCCTTCCGATACGAGGATCCACAGCTCGGCCCCCGTGCTGTTGAGGGTCCGGAACTCACCCGAACCCGCGTCGTAGAGCCGCACTTCGCCGTCGTCGGCCATCCAGACGACGTCGGGGGCGATCCGGTAGCGCATGGACGATTCCCTTCAGTCGACGAGCGGCAGGAGACGGCGGCCGGAGGTCTTCCAGTCCTCGTACACCGGGTGGACCGTGTCGTCCCGGACCAGATGGGGCCGGAGCATCTCCTCCTGGTGTTCGGCGAGTTGGCGCCCGGACACTCCGGTGGCCCGCCACCAGTTGGAGATCATGGAGTGGCGCAGCATCCGGCACAGATGCCGGCCGTTGCGATTGACATCTCCGGTCTCCGCCATGTGGTACGCCCGGCAGCCACCGCCGCAGGCGCCCCGGATATAGCAGCGGCGGCAGTCCTTGAGATTCTCGCCGCTGAATACGCTGTTGCCGCGCATGTCGGCGAGTACCGGGGACGCGAAGAGTTCGGTCAGCCGGCGCTGCCGGACGTTTCCGGCCTTGTGTATCTGCTCGGTGACCAGTTTGCAGGGATAAACATCGCCCAGTGAATTTACGTAGATTTCATTTCCGCCCATACCGCAGTTGCCCTTGATCGAGCACGGCTTGCTGGACCTGGGGCCGTCGGGGAGAAGCTTGTCGGCCATCGGATTGGTCCAGAAGAAATTCTGGATCTTCTGGAAGTCCAGCCATCCGAAGTCGTACCCGTCGGTGGCCGCACGGCCGAGGTCGGAGTGATACATGAGACGTACGCGACGCACTTTGAGATCGTCGACGAATTCGCAGACCTTCTCCAGGGCGTCCACGTTTTCCGGGGTGACCACATGGTTGATGACCGGGGCGACGCCCGCGTCGTTGAGCAGCCCGAGACCCTTTCCGGTGCGGGCGAAGGTGCCCTTGCCCCGGGTCCGCTCGTGCAGTTCCGCGGTGCCGCCGTCGACGCTCACGGTCACCGTGCCGAAGATCTCCGCGATCCGCCGCGCGATCTCGGCCGTGCGGATCAGCGTGCCGTTGGTGATCATGTTGACCGTCAGTCCCCGGTCGCGGGCGTGCGAGGCGACCTGGAACAGATCCTTGCGCAGCATGGGCTCGCCGCCCGTGAAGATGAACTGCTCCACGCCCATGTCGGCCGCCTGGTCGACGAGGTCGAGCGACTCCTCGGTGGACAACTCCCCGGGCAGGCACTTCTCCGAGGAGGCGTAGCAGTACGGGCAGCGCAGATTGCAGCCGTCGGTGATCGCGTAGTAGACGGTCGTGAGGTTCCCTTTGGGAGGGCGCACCGCCGGGCGGTGCCCGGGCAGATAGACGATCCACTTGAGCACCAGTTTGGCCAGGGCGCGCTCCACCTCGGCGGATCCACCGCCGGGCGACGGGGGCTTCCAGCCCCGGCTCAGCGCCTCGAGCACCGCCAGTTCCGGCTCGGTCAGCACGCACCAGGCGGCCAGCTCGGGGTTGGTGACCAGGCGCTTTTCCGAGTACCGGAAGTAGACGAGATCTTCCGGAACGATCAGGTCGTGCCACTGCTCCAGCAGCTTCATCCTGCACCTCCGATGAGCAGGCGGGGCTCCGGGCGCGCCGGGGCCCCGCCTGCCGGCTGACGGGGACTGCCGACAGCCGTCGGTCAGATGTCGAGTCTCGGCTCGGACTCCGCGTTACCGGATCCGGCACCGGCACCGCCCGAACAATCACAGGAGCACGGCTGGTCCACATCGAACTCGACGGGCAGCATTTCCGGCTTCACCCAGGCAGGACATTCCATGATTGGTCCTTTCTTGTGATTGGTTCTTAAGGTCACCGCTCTACGCAGCCCGGCCCCGATTTCCGGGCGCGCCGGACGATGGGCGCATGGCGTATTCCCATCGCAAGGGGAGGCATGGTTTGCGGCGGATCTGCACCGAACCCTCACAGCATTGGGGTGGCTGGTCGTGGGTGTCAACAGGAATAGGCAAATCCGGATGGCCCGTGATTGGGGCGCCCGTTCGGGCAGAAGTATTCGCGCCATTACCCTCCCGCCGGTTTCCGCGTGGCCGGGAGATCCTTGTGTCCGCGCCTCGATCTTTCAGGCATTCGGCGGAGAGCGCGGAGCGTGACGCAAGTGACGGGTGTGACGGGACTTTCTGGCATGCTGGCCATGTGAACGGACCCCGGATCCATGTCGGCCTGGCCCCCGAACTGCGGATGTTCGCCGTCCCCGAGCGGCGCCGGGAGCGCACGGCCGTCGTCACCGACGGCGCGTCCACGCTCGGACACGTCATCGAGTCGCTCGGCGTCCCGCTCACCGAGGTCGGCGGGTTGCTCGTGGACGGCCGCGAGACCCCGGTGTCCCATGTGCCGCGGGCGGGGGAGACCGTGGAGGTGTGCGCGGTGGCGCGGCCGCAGCGGGTGCCCGGCGCGCCGCTGCGTTTCCTGCTCGATGTGCACCTGGGAACCCTCGCGCGGCGGCTGCGACTGCTGGGCGTGGACGCGGCCTACGAGAGCGAGGACCTCGGCGACCCCGCCCTGGCCGCGCTCTCCGCGGCGCAGCGGCGGGTGCTGCTCTCCCGGGACCGCGGGCTGCTGCGCCGACGCGAGCTCTGGGCCGGGGCGTATGTCTACAGCGACCGCCCCGACGACCAACTGCGGGACATACTCGGCCGGTTCACCCCGGAGCTGGCCCCCTGGACGCGCTGCACCGCGTGCAACGGCCCGCTCGAGGACGCCGACAAGGACACCGTCGGCGAGCGCCTGGAACACGGCACACGCCGCACCTACGACGTGTTCGCCCAGTGCACGGCCTGCGAGCGCGTCTACTGGCGCGGCGCGCACCACGCCCGCCTGGAGGCGATCGTCCAGCAGGCGGTGGGGGAGTTCGGCGCCGCCGTGCGTTAGTCGCTGGTCCGGCGGCCGTTCCGCCCGCCGGACCCACCACGCCGTATGAATCGTGTCAACTTCTTAGGGCGGCACAACTCTTGACGCACCCCGCTATGCGCCCATAGCTTCCTGGCAACCAAATCGAAACGTTTCAACTTCGGTCCCGGGAACCGCTCTGCCCCGCCCTGCCCCCGAAGGAGACGCACCGCCATGACCGGATCCGGATCAGCCGCAGGGTCCCGTATGAGCCGCAGACGGGTGCTGGCCGCGAGTGGCGCGGCCGCGGCCGTGTGGGCCGTGGGGCTGCCCGCCCCCGCCTTCGCGGAGGCATCCGCGGAGGCACCCGCCGAGGCCGCCCCCGCGCGGCTGACCCCCTTCCCGCTCTCCGCCGTGCGACTGCTGGAGAGCCCCTTCCTGGCCAATATGCGGCGCACCCTGTCGTATCTGCGCTTCGTCGACCCGGAGCGGCTGCTGCACACCTTCCGGCTCAATGTCGGACTGGCCTCCACCGCCGAGCCCTGCGGCGGCTGGGAGGCCCCGAATGTGCTGCTGCGCGGCCACACCACCGGCCATCTGCTCTCCGCGCTGGCCTTCGCCCACGCGAACACCGGCGAGGAGGTCCACGCGGACAAGGCGCGCCGGATCGTCGCGGCGCTCGCCGAGTGTCAGGCGGCCTCGCCCGGCGCGGGCTTCCGGAGCGGGTACCTGTCGGCGTTTCCCGAGCGGATCTTCGACGAGCTCGAGGCGGGCGGTAAGCCGTGGGCCCCGTACTACACCATCCACAAGATCATGGCCGGGCTGCTGGACCAGTACCGGCTCAGCGGAAACGAGCAGGCCCTGGAGGTGCTGCGGGGGATGGCGGCCTGGGCCGACTCCCGCACCGCCCCGCTCGACGAGGCCACCATGCAGCGGCTCCTCGGCGTGGAGTTCGGCGGCATGAACGAGGTGCTGGCGGGCCTGTACCTGGTCACCGGCGACCCCGCCCATCTGCGGACGGCGCGCCGCTTCGACCACGAGTCGCTGTACGGCCCGCTGGCGGAGGGGCGCGACGAGCTGGACGGGCGCCACGCGAACACCGAGATCGCCAAGATCGTGGGCGCGGCCGAGGAGTACCGGGCCACCGGGGACCCGCGCTATCTGCGGATCGCGCGGAACTTCTGGGACATCGTCGTGCGCGACCACTCCTATGTCATCGGCGGCAACTCCAACCAGGAGTTCTTCGGCCCGCCCGGGCAGGTCGTCAGCAGGCTGTCGGAGGACACCTGCGAGAACTGCAACAGCTACAACATGCTCAAGATCGGCCGCCTGCTGTTCCTCCAGGACCCGGGCAGGGCCGCGTACATGGACCACTACGAGTGGACCCTGTACAACCAGATGCTCGGCGAGCAGGACCCCGACTCCGACCACGGCTTCGTCACGTACTACACCGGTCTGTGGGCCGGTTCGCGCCGGCAGCCCAAGGGCGGCCTCGGCTCCGCGCCCGGCAGCTACAGCGGCGACTACGACAACTTCTCCTGCGACCACGGCACCGGCCTGGAGACCCACACCAAGTTCGCGGACACCGTGTACTTCCGCGACGAGAAGGCCGGGGCCCTGTACGTCAACCTCTTCATCCCCTCCGAAGTGACCTGGGCCGAGCGCGGCTTCCGGCTGCGGCAGCGCGGCGGTTACCCCGACACCGACACCGTCCGGCTGACCGTCACCGAGGGCGGCGGGCGGCTGGCCCTGAAGGTGCGGGTGCCCGGCTGGCTCGCGGACGGGGACCGCCGGGCCCGGGTGCTGGTGGGCGGCCGTCCCGTGGATGCCAGGCCGGTGCCCGGCCGCTATCTGACCATCGACCGGCACTGGCGCACCGGCGACACCGTCGAGCTGACCTTCCCCCGCGAGCTGGTGTGGCGCCCGGCGCCGGACAACCCGCACATCAAGGCGGTGTCCTACGGCCCGCTGGTGCTGGCGGGCGCGTACGGCGAGACGGGCCCGCGCACCATCCCGGACATCGAGCCGTCCTCGGTGCGGCCGCCCGGCGTGCTGGGCGGCGGGCCGGAGTTCACCGCGGTCGCCGGGGGAACGAGGGTGCCGCTGCTGCCCTTCCACCGGGTGCACCACCAGCGCTACAACGTCTACTTCGCCGTCCCGCCGCGCGGCCCGCGGCGGCGCGAGATCGCCCGCTTCCCGCTGGCCGAAGGCTCGGGGGCGACCAGCGCGGACGCGCTGCGCCGCTTCCCGGACGCCCGGCTGGCCGGTGGCGCCTCCTGGACCACCGCGGCGCCGCACGGCGCGGCCGTCGCGCTGGACGGCAAGGACGGCCATGTCGCCCTGCCGACGGGGCTGCTCACCGGCCTCACCGAACTCACCCTCTCCGTCCGGGTGTTCCTGGACAGCGTGGCCAACTCCGCGCGCGTCTTCGACCTCGGCTTCCACAAGAACACCTACCTCTTCCTCACCCCGCGCACCGGCGCCGGTAAGGCCCGCGCCGCCTGGAAGATCGCGGGCATGGAGGCGGAGGACTACATCGACGCCTCGGCCGCCCTGGAGCCGGGCCGGTGGATCCAGCTCGCGCTCACCCTCGGCGGCGGCACCGGCGTGCTGTACGTGGACGGCGAGCAGGCCGGGCGCAACGACGCGGTGGTCTCCGGACCGCTGCTGCTCGGCGCCACCACCCGCAACTACCTCGGCCGCTCCCAGAACCCGACCCACCCGTATCTGCACGGTGCCGTCGCCGACTTCCGCGTCCTGGGGCGCGCCCTGACCGCCGCCGAGGTCGCCGCGCTGCACCGCACCGACGGCTGACCCCTCCCCCTCCTTCCGCCTTTGTCCCTACGGGAGCGCCCCCATGCCTGAAACCGGCACCCCAGAGCCCGGAAGACCGATCCGACCGACCAGACGCCACTTCGTCATGGCCTCCGGGGCGGTCGTCGCCGCACTCGGCACCGGCCTGCCCGCCGCCCACGCGGAGTCCGCCGCCGGGGCCGGCTTCCCGGCGGCCCGGTTCACCGACCCCCGCCGCGACAGCCGCCCCACGGTGTACTGGTACTGGAACGGACCGGTCACCCATGAGCTGATCGACCGCCAGATGGCCGAGCTGCGCGACAAGGGGATGTACGAGGTCGTCCTCTTCCCCTTCGACAACGCCGAGATGAGCCCGGTGTTCTTCAGCGAGGACTGGTTCGACGTGGTCGGACACGTCCTGGCCGTCGCCGAGCGCACCGGGATGCGGGTGTGGGTGTTCAACGACAACCACTTCCCCAGCGGGCGCGCCGCCGGGCTGATCGTGAACGGCGGCACGGTCGGGGGCCGCCACTACCCCGCCCGTCCCGAGCTGCGCCTCAAGGCGCTGTGGCGATCGACCACCGTGGTGGAGGGCCCGGCCACCGTCGACCTGTACGAGACCACGGGCGTCGGCGTCGAGAGCGGCCGGCTCGTGGCCGACGCCGCGGTGCTCGACGGCGCGGCCGTGCTCCGCCGCGGGGCCCGCTGGGGTGACTGCACGGTCACCGGCAGCGCCAAGGCCGAGACGGCCGCCGCCGGACTGCTGCTGCGCGCCTCCGCCACCGGAGACGACGGCTATGTGGTCGAGTTCGACCAGACCGGGGTGGTGACCATCTCCCGGCTGGACGGCGGCGAGCGGTCCGAACTCGCCCGCAGCGCCCGCACCGACGGCTTCAACCGGACCAAGTTCCACACCCTGCGGGTGGCCGTCAGCGGCGCCACGCTCACCGTCCGCCTGGACGACAAGGACAAGGGCACCGTCACCGACGACACCCACCCGGCGGGCAGCGTCGGCGTGCACGCCACCGGCACCCAGCGCGCCCTGTGGGAGGACCTGACCGTCACCGCCGCCGACGACACCGTTCTCTACCGCGAGGACTTCGCCGACCCCGCCGCCCCCGGCGAGTTCGCCACCCGCCGGAGCCCCGGGACCGCAGCACCGGTGGCGGCCGCCGCCCGCCCGGTCGGCGCCGACGACGCCGCGCTGCTGGTCGAACTCACCGAGCGGCTGCGGACCACCCGCCGCTGGGAGGTGCCCGCGGGGCGGTGGCAGATCGATGTGTTCGGCGGGACGACCCTGGCCGACGACACCCAGGGCTACAGCCGCGCCTATGTCGACCTGCTCGACGAGAAACCCATCGAGCTGATGCTGGACATGGTGCCCGGCGAGTACCACCGCAGATTCGGCCGCTACTTCGGCACCGTGGTGCCCGGCTTCTGGGACGACGAGCCGTTCTTCGCCTCCGCCGAGCCGCACTTCAAGCGGGCGCCCTGGTCGCCCACGCTCGAGGCGGCCCTGCGCGCGGTCGGCGCCGAGCCCGGCCGGGCGTACGCCGCGCTCCTGGACGACGGCCTCGGCCGGGAGGGCCGGGTGCTGCGCGGACGGTTCTGGCAGGCGGTCTCCGACCGGTTCGCGCTCTCCTTCCGCAAACAGGCCGACTGGTACGCCGAGCGGCGCGTCGCCCTGATCACCAACCCCCTGTACGACGAGGCCGCCCCCGCCAAGCGCATCGCCTCCACCGGCGATCTGCACAAGGTCAACCAGTGGGCGCAGATCCCCGGCGGGGACATGATCACCGGCGAGTATGTGGCGGGCAAGCCCAGCATGATCCCGCGCAACCCGGCGAGCGCCGCCCACCAGGCCGGCCGCGAGCGGGTGCTGCTGGAGGCCTTCGGCAACATGGGGTGGCAGGTCGCGCCCGCCTTCGCCCACGCGCTGCTGGGCGCCGGCGCCGCCAGGGGCGTCAACCTGACGGTGCTGCACGCGCTGTGGACCGACGAGACCCGGGTCTACTTCCCGCCGCCCATCGGCCCGCGCGCCCCCTGGTGGTGGGCCATGCGCCCGCTGGCCGACTGGACCGGTCGCGTGATGGAGTCCGCCCGCGGCACCTCCGCCGCCCGCACCGCCCTGATCCAGCCGCAGCGCGCCGCCGAGCAGTGGCGCGGCACCGACCAGGGCACCGCGCTGGACACCGCGTTCGGCGCGGCCGCCCGGGCGCTGGAGAGCGCCCAGGCCGACTTCGACCTCGTCCACGAGGGCGCCCTGTCCGGCGACCGGGCGCTGCGCGACCACGCCAGGACCGACGGCGGCACCCTGGCCGTCGGCCACGCCCGCTACGAGCTGGCCGTGGTGCCCAACACCCCGGTCCTGGACGCCGCCACCGTCCGCACCCTCGCCGACTTCGCCCGCGGCGGCGGCACGGTCCTCGCGGTCGGCGAGCTGCCCGACCAGGAGGCGAACGGCGACGACGCCGCGCTGCGCCGCGCCCTGCGGGCCCTGTTCCCCGAGCAGGCCCCGGGCAGCCGCCGGGTCGGCCGGGGGCGGGCCGAGCGGGTCGCGGACCCCGCCGGCCTCGGCGAGGCGGCCCGCGCCGCGGGTGTCGCCGCCGCCGTGCTCGATCCGCCCGCCCCCTCGGTGCTCGTGCTGCGCACCACCTCCGGCCGGGACACGGCCTTCCTGCTCAACAACGAGAGCGCCGAGAGCGTGGACACCGAGGCGGTCCTCCCGGCCGGCGGCGCACCGGAGCTGCGCGACCCGGCCACCGGCACGGTCATCCCCGCCCCCGTCCACACCACCGTCGGCCGGCCCGGAGCCGAGGCGACCCGGCTGCCGCTGCGCCTGCGCCCGTACGAGACGCTGGCCGTGGTGTTCCGTGCGGGCACCACGGCGCGCGCCCATCTGACCCGGGCCGATCTCCCGGTCACCGCCGTGACCGCCGAGGGCGGCGGGTTGCGGGCGAAGGCGCTGGCGGACGCACCCGGCCGCTACGCCTTCACCGGAACCGACGGGCGCCACACCTACCGCGGCGAGGCCGAGGTCACCGACCCGCTGCGGGCGATTCCGCTGGACGGGGACTGGACCCTGACCCTGGAGCGGGACGGCGCCGAGCCCGTCGTACGGCCGCTGGGCAGCTGGGCCGACCTGGACCCGCGCTTCTCCGGCAGCGCCACCTACACCAAGAACATCACCCTCACCCGCGCGGACCTCGACGGCCGCCGTCTCCACCTCGACCTCGGCGAGGTGCGCGAGGTGGCCCGGGTGACGGTGGGCGGCACCGCGCTGCCGCCCGCGCTGTGGGCCCCGTACTCCGTGGACGTCACCGAGCTGCTGCGCCCCGGCGTCAACACCATCGCCGTCCGCGTGGCCAACACCCTCTCCAACGAGCGCGGCAAGCCGCTGCCGTCCGGGCTGCTGGGGCCGGTGACGCTGCGCCCGCTGCGCCCGGTGACGGCCCTTCTGACCCGAGCGTGACCAGCGCCTGACCAGCGCCTGACCAGCGGCCCGGAGCCGCGGCCCCGGGCCGCGCCCGCTTCGCGCCCGTTTCGTGTTCCGGCGCGCCCGACTTCCGCCCGTATCCCTCCGGGCCCCCGACCACTCATTCGGAGATGCTCCATGGACAGACCCGTCCGACCTCCGCGGCCACCGCTGCGCCGCAGACGGCTCGCCCGGCTCGCGACCACCGCCGTCGCGGCCCTCGCCGCCCTGGCCACCACCGTGCCCTCGGCGGCCCCCGCCGACGCGAGTGGCGCGGGCCGTCCCAGCGCGCTGCGCACCGGGGCCCTGAGCCAAGCGCTCGGCATCGACGACACCACACCCGAGCTCAGCTGGCGGCCGTCCGTCACCGGCCGGGACACCGTGCAGCGCGCCTACCGCGTCCAGGCCGCCACCAGCGCGGCCCGGCTGGACGCCGGCCGCCCCGACCTGTGGGACTCGGGCGAGGTCCGCTCCGACGCGCCGCGCGCCACCTACGCGGGCGACCGGCTCGGCCCGCGCACCCGGGTGTACTGGCGGGTCAAGGTGTGGACCGGGGGCGGCGCGGGCCGGGCGTCCGGCTGGAGCGCGCCGTCCGTCTTCGAGACCGGGCTGACCTCCCCGGAGGACTGGTCCGCCCAGTGGATCGGCCACGCCGACTGGCAGCTGAGCGGCCGCCAGGTCACCCCCGTGGTCGTCGACCTGCCCAAGACCGACGCCCGCTATGTACGGCTCGACGTCACCCGGCTCGGACTGCCGCTCGCCGAAGGCGACTTCCCCCACCTCACCCGGCGGCTCCAACTGGCCGAGATCGAGGTGCGCGACTCGGCCGACCCCGAAGGCCCCGACCTCGCCAAAGGGGCGGCGGTCACCGCCTCCGAGAGCAACACCGTCCGCAAGACCTGGGAGCCGGCCCTCGCCGTGGACGGGCTCACCAACAGCGGCGCGCAGACCGCCGCCGGGTACGCGAGCAAGCCGCACCCCGACGCCGATGTCTCCGCCACGCCCATCACCCTCACCCTGGACCTGAAGCAGACCGCCCGCTTCGACCGGGTGCTGCTCTACCCGCGCGCCGACGTCCTCACCGCCGACGGCCGGGTGCCGGACTTCCCCGTCGACTACACCGTCTCCACCTCGGACGCGGCCACCGGCCCGTTCACCGAGTCCGCCCGCGTCACCGGGCAGACGCCGCCGAAGCCGTACCTCCCGGCCGGACTCCCGCTGTTCGCCAAGGACTTCACCGTCCCCCAGGGCATCCGCTCCGCCCGCCTCTACCTGACCGGCCTCGGGGTCTACGACGCGCGGATCAACGGCCGCCCGGTGGGAGACGCCGTACTGGAGCCCGCCAACACCGACTTCGCCGACCGCGTGCAGTACGCCACCTACGACGTGACCGAGCGGCTGCGGCGCGGCGCCAACACCATCGGCGTCGAGCTGGGCAACGGCATGGCCAACGTCGTGAGCACCGCCGACCGTTACCGCAAGCTCTACGGCAACCTCAGCGACCCCAAGCTGCTCGCCCAGCTGGAGATCACCCTCGCCGACGGCACCGTCCGGCGCATCGCCAGCGGTCCCGACTGGCGCACCACGCTCGGCGCCACCACCTCCTCCAACTGGTACGGGGGAGAGGACTACGACGCCCGCCGGGAGCTCCCGCGCTGGGACCGGCCCGGCGGGGACCGCACCGGCTGGCGCGCCGCCACCGTCGTCGCTGCACCCGGCACCGCCACCGACCCGGCCCAGGTCAGCGCCCGCGAGACCGAGCCGATCCGGGTGACCGAGACCCTTGAGGGCACCGAGGTCGCGAACTCCCCGGCCGGCAGCCGGGTGTTCGACCTCGGGCGCAACATCGCCGGATGGCCCGAGATCACCGTGCGCGCGCCCGAGGGCACCGCCGTGCGGGTCCACCCCGCCGAGAGCCTCAAGGACGGCCACGCCCACCAGTCCATCAGCAACGTCGGCGCGCCGCTGTGGGACAGCTACACCACGGCCGGCCGCGGGGCGGAGACCTGGCATCCGCGCTTCAGTTACCACGGCTTCCGCTATCTGGAGCTGAAAGGGCTGTCCGCCGGCGCCGAGGTGTCCGTACGCGGCCTGGTGCTGCGCACCGACAACGCCTCGGCGGGCGAGTTCACCAGCTCCGACGAGCTGCTGAACGGCATCCACGGGCTCATCAGGGGCGCCATCCGGAGCAACATGATGAGCGTGCTCACCGACTGCCCCAGCCGGGAGAAGCTCGGCTGGCTGGAGCAGGACCAACTGGTCTTCCCCGCCCTGGCCGCCAACTACGACATGCAGTCCCAGCTGCGCAAGATCGTGCGGGACATGGCCGACGCCCAGACCCCGGACGGCCTGATCCCCAGCACCGTGCCGGACTACACCCTGCTGCCCGGCTCCTACCGCAACGACGCCAACTGGGGCGGGGCGTTCGTCCTCGTCCCCTGGCAGCTCTACACGACCTACGGCGACCGGGAGACGCTGCGCGCCTACTACCCGAGGATGAAGCGGTACGCGGCCTTCCTCGCCCAGCAGGTCAGCGACGGCATCCTCGACTACGGCCTGGGCGACTGGATCACCCCGGACCGCACCTTCCCGCGCGCCGTCGCGGGCACCTACGGCTACTGGCGGGTCGTCGACGCCCTCGGCCGGATCGCCGGCGTGCTCGGCGAGCGCGAGGACGCCGCCGCGTACCGGGAGAAGGCCGACGCCTCGGTCGCCGCCCTGTCCGCGAAGTACTACGACGCCGCGACCGGCACCTTCGGCGGTGGCGGACACGGCGCGGAGGCGCTCGCGCTGGACATGGGCGCCGTCCCCGACGGCGAGCGGCAGCGGCTGTTCGACCACTTCGTGCACAGCGTCGAGCAGGCCGGTGACCACCTCGTGCTCGGCGAGATCTCGCTGCCCGCCGCCTTCCGGGTGCTGTCCGCCGCCGGGCGCGACGACGTGGTCTACCGGATCGCCACCCGCACCGACAGCCCGAGCTACGGCTACCAGGTGGTGCACGGCAACACCACGCTCGGCGAGACCTGGGACGGCGGCTCCGGCCAGTCCCAGAACCACTTCATGCTCGGCTCGGTCGACTCCTGGTTCACCGGCTCCCTCGCCGGGATCCGGCAGACCGACGACTCGATCGGCTACCGCAAGCTGCTCTTCGCACCCGCCGTCGTCGGCGACCTGACCCAGGTGGCCGCCTCGTACACCACCCCGTACGGCCCCGCCCGCAGCGCCTGGCGGCGCGACGGCTCCGCGTACCGGCTGACCGTGACGGTGCCCGCCGGGACCACCGCCGAGGTGCGGGTGCCCGTCACCTCCGGGGCCGTGGGGGCGCCGGACGGGGCGCGTCCGCTGCGTACCGAGGACGGCGCGCGGGTGTACGCCGTCGCCTCCGGGACCTGGACCTTCACCTCCGTCTACGAGCCGCCGACCGGGAGTGACGCATGAGAGACGACAGAGGTGGCCCGCGCCGCCGGGCGCTGCTCGGCCTGGGCGCGGCGGCCGGCGCGGCCGCGGTGCTCCCGGCAGCCGCGACACCCGCCGCGGCGCGCGGCAAGGCCCCGCGGCCCGGCTTCGCCGCCGCGTTCGCCTCGCCGGGCCGCGCGGTGCGGCCCAAGTTCCGCTGGTGGTGGCCGGACGGCCTGGTGGACCCGGCCGAGATCGCCCGGGAGGTCGACCAGATCGCCGACGCCGGGTTCGGCGGGGTGGAGGTCGCGGCCGTCACCCACAGCCTGAGCGAGCCGATCGACGCCGAGCGCTACGGCTGGGGGACCGCGGCCTGGGCCGCCGGTCTCGAGAGCGCCCTGCGCCAGGCCGACCGGCGCGGCCTCACCGTGGATGTGACCATCGGCCCGGCCTGGCCCGCCGCAGTGCCCACCATCACCCCGGACAGCGACGCGGCGGCCCACGAGCTGGCCCACGGCCTGAACACCTTCCAAGGTTCCTACGCGGGCCCGGTGCCGCCGCCGGTGGTGCCTGCGGCCGAGGGCGCCACCGCCCGGCGGCTGCTGTGGGTGCAGGCGGCCCGTATCGGCGCGGCCGCCGCGGCCCCGGCGCCGCTGCAACTGGACCGGGACTCGGTGACCGACCTGACCGCGCTGGTCCGCGACGGGGCGCTCCAGTGGACCGCGCCCGACGACGGACAGTGGGCGGTGATCTCGTACTGGGAGCGCGGCTCGGGCCAGCGGCCCGAGGGCCCGGCCCACACCTCCCCGCTCGCCTATGTCGTCGACCACTTCAACGCCGCCGGCACCCGCGCGGTCACCGACTTCTGGGAGCGCCGCATCCTCACCCGCCGGGTCCGGGAGCTGCTGCGCCGGGCCGGGGGCGCGCTGTTCGAGGACTCCCTGGAGATCGAGACCGACGCCACCTTGTGGACCCCCGGCCTCGCGGAGGAGTTCGAGCGGCGGATCGGTCACCCCCTGCTGCCGTATCTGGCCGCGGTGATCGAGAAGGACGAGAAGTATGTCTTCGCCTTCGACGCCGCCACCAACAAGGCGGTGCGCCGCGACTACATGCAGGTCATCACCGATCTGTATCTGGAACACCACCTGCTGCCGCTGCGCGACTGGGCCCACTCGTTGGGCCTCGCCCTGCGCGTCCAGCCCTACGGCCTGGAGACCGACGCGATCCACAGCGCCTCGCTCCTGGACATCCCCGAAGGCGAGTCGCTGGGCTTCAAGAACCTCGACGACTTCCGCTGTCTGGCGGGCGGCCGGGACATGGGCGGCGGGCGGGTGCTGTCCAACGAGGCGGGCGCCACGGCGGGCGGCGCGTACGCCACCACCTGGGACGCCACCCTGCGCAAGCTGGTCACCCAGTACTGCGCGGGCGTCAACCAGGCGGTGCTCCACGGCTTCGGCTACGCGACCGCGCCCGGCGCCGCCTGGCCGGGCTTCGCCGCCTTCTCCCCGTACCACGGCGGCCCCGGATACGGCGAGGCATGGGGGCCGCGCACCCCGGCCTGGCGCCATGTGTCCGACGTGGCCGGATACCTGGGCCGGATCCAGGGCGTGCTCCAGACCGGCAGCCACCGCGTGGACGTGGCCGTGCTGCGCCAGAAGGGCTACGCGGGCTCCGGGCTCGGCGCGCCCTGGTTCACCGCGGACGGGGTGCCACTCGGCTGGACGCACACCTTCCTCAGCCCGCGCTCGCTCGGCCTGCCGAGCGCCGTGGTACGGGGCGGGCGGCTGGCGCCCGACGGGCCCGCCTTCAAGGTCCTGGTGCTGGAGGGCGACGTCATGATCGGGCGTGAGCGCACCCTGGAACTGGTGACCGCCCGCAAACTGATCGAGCTGGCCGAGGACGGCCTTCCGATGATCGTGGTGGGGGACTGGTCCGACGGGCATGTGCCCGGGCTGCCGCACGACGGCGACGACGACCGGTTGCGCGCCCTGATCACCCGGCTGTTCGCCGTCCCCGGGGTGCGCAATGTCGCCGACCGGCCCGACATCCCGGCGGCCCTGGCCGACCTGGGCCTTGGGCCCGAGGTGGCGTACGCGGCCCGCTCGCCGCTGCTGCACTGCCACCGGGCGGCGCGGGACGTGGCCTACCACTTCTTCGCCAACGGCTCGGCGACCGAGACGGTGGACCACGAGGTGGCCATCGCCGCGCCCTGGCCGAAGGCCACCCCGTACGCGCTGGACGCCTGGACCGGCGAGGTGGCGCCGGTCGCCGTCCACCGCCGCGACGGGGACCGGGTCACGCTGCGGATGGCCCTGGCGCCCGGGGCCACCGCCCTCGTCGCGCTCGCGCGCGGCGCCGGGCCGCTCCACGCGATCAGCACCGACGCCGAGTCGGCGCGGGTCACGGACGGTGTCCTGGAGGTGGTGGACACCCGCCCCGGCACCCGCGAGACCGTGGTGAGCGACGGCCGGAGGGCCGTCGCCCGCATCGGCGAGCTGCCCGCGCCGCTCACCCTGGACCGCTGGTCGCTGCGGGTGGCGGACTGGCGGCCGGGCCCCTCGCCCGACCGCCATGTCACGGTGGAACACCGGCTGGACCTGGACGCCCTCGCGGCCTGGCCGGACCTCCCCGGCCTTGAGGACGCGTCCGGCATCGGGCGCTACCGCGCCACGGTGCGGCTGGGGCGCGGCTGGACCGGCGCCAACGGCGCCCGGCTCGAGCTCGGCGAGGTCTTCGACACCTACCGGGTCACGGTCAACGGCACCGCGGTGGGCCCCGTGGACCAGGTGACCGGCGTGGTGGATCTGGGGGGCCTGCTGCGGCGCGGAGACAACACCATCGAGGTCGAGGTGGCCACCACGCTGCTCAACCGGCTGCGGACCGTCCGCCCCGCCGAGTTCGGCGCCGCGAAGCGGCAGCGCTACGGCCTGATCGGCCCGGTCCGCCTGGTCCCCTACGGCCGCGCGACACTGCCCACCGGCTGAGGTGACCCGCCGGCTCTAGGGCTCGCCGGGGGCGGGGGCCGTGACGGCTCGCTCGATCAGGATCATCGCCGCGTCGTCCGCCAGGTGCCCGTCCGCGTGCCGGACGAGCGCCTGGCGCAGCCGCTCCAGGTACTCCTCCGGGGTCGCGCCGTCGAGTTTCTCCAGGGTCTCCGGCAGTGGGAAGAACTCGTGGGAGCGGTTGCGCGCCTCCAGCACCCCGTCGGTGTGCAGCAGCATCCGCTCGCCCACGGCGAAGGGAAAGGTCTCGGTGCCGATGGGCGGCCCGGTGAGGAACTCCTCCAGGCCCAGCGGGGGCAGCGGACGGGTGGGGGAGAGGGTCCGTACGCAGCCGTCCTGGACGATCAGCGGCGGCGGATGGCCGCGGTTGATCACCTGGATCGTCGCGTCGTCCGGCACCTGAGCCAGCAGCACGGTGACGAACTGCTCGGCCTGCTCCTCCCAGTTCCGCGGGTCGGTGCGGTCCATCAGCGCGTACTCCCGCTGGAGCGCGGCCGCGCAGCGGTGCATGACCTCGGCCAGGTCCCGCTCGTAGTGCACCGCCTCGCGGAAGGCGCCCAGCACCGCCGCGGCCGACCGCACGGCCGCCAGCCCCTTGCCCCGTACGTCCCCGACGATCAGGCGCACCCCGAACCGGGTGGTCATCGCCTCGTAGAGATCGCCGCCGATCTGCGCACCCCGCTCGGCCGCCAGATACACGCTGGCGGCCATCACCATGCCCATCCGGGTGGGCAGCGGCCGCAGCACCACGTTCTGCGAGACCTCGGCGATGCGCCGCACCTGGGTCAGCTCCTGCGTCCTGCGGACCCGCACGGCGCTGCCCACCACGCTCGCGAGCGCCACCAGCAGCAGCGCGGCCATGTTGGCGTACACCTGCTGGGTGCCCCAGGCGTGGTTGGCGGTCGCGGTGGCCGAGCTCACCCCGAAGGCGAGCAGGGCCACCGCGCTGGTGCCGAGCGGCCCCATGGTCACCGCGGCCAGCGCCGGGGCAGGGGACAGCAGGGGGCCGGTGTATATGACATGCGCCGGTGAGAGCTCGATCGTGACCACCGCGACGAGGGCCACGAAGGGCAGGCACCGCGCAACCGCGAAGAGCCTACGGCTGTGACCGTAAGCTCCCCGGTCCGCTGAAGAGCGGAGGAATCGCATAACCTGCTACTTTAATCGGATTACGGACTATTCCGGAGTTAACGTGCTGTAAAGGCCGCGAATCGTGGGGTGTGGCGCTATGCCCGAGCTACCCGATGTGGAGGGTTACCGGCGGGTGCTGGCCTCCTGCGCGGAGGGCCGCCGGGTGGAGCGGGTCGAGGTGAGCGACGCCGGCGTGCTGCGCGGGGTGACGCCTCAGCGGTTGCGGCGGGAGCTGACCGGCCACCGCTTCGGCGCTCCGGAGCGGCACGGCAAATGGCTGATCGCCCGTACCGACGGTCCCACCGTACTCCTGCACTTCGGGATGACCGGCGATCTGCTGTGCCGCCCGCACGACGAGCCGCCCCATCCGCACGACCGCGTCACCCTCGCCCTGGACGACGGCCATGACCTCCGCTACCGGGACCAGCGCAAGCTCCAGGGCCTGTGGCTGGCCGCCACCGAGGCCGACGTGGACCGGATCCTGGGCGACCAGGGCCCGGACGCGCTGTCCGTGAGCCGCGCCGAACTCGACCGGCTGCTGGCGGGGCGGCGCGGCCGGGTCAAGGCGACGCTGACCGACCAGTCCGTCGTCGCCGGGCTCGGCAATCTGCTCGGCGACGAGATCCTGTGGCGCGCGGGCATCCACCCGGCGCGGCCGACCGCCGGGCTGAGCGCCGAGGAGCGGGCCCGGCTGGAGCGCGAGATGCGCGGCGTGCTGCGGACGTCGGTGCGGGCGGGCCATGTGCCCACCGGCCCCTCCTGGCTCACCGGCCGCCGCGACGACCCCGACCCGCACTGCCCGCGCTGCGGCGGCCCGCTGCGCCGCACCCGGATGGCGGGGCGGACCACCGCCTGGTGCCCCCGCTGTCAGCCGGACGGATCATGAGGAATGGGTCATGACGAATGGGTCATGACGCGGCGGCGCGCCTTCAACTCCGCAGCGCCGGGACCCGCACCGTGGGGAAGGCCCCCTTCAGATCGAACCCGGACGCGGGCGCACCGCGCAGTGCCTCCCGCGTATAGGCGCTCCAGATCTTCGCGAGGACGTCGGTCCCGGTGTCCTTCAGCCGGATCTGCTTCCGGCTCTTCGCGTCCTCACCGAAGAAGGCGACCGTCGTGACCAGGTCGGGGGTGTAGCCGACGTACCAGGCCGACTTCTTGTCGTCGGCGGTGCCGGAGATGCCCGCGGCGGGCCGGGCGAGGTTGCGCGCCGCCAGCGGCCCTTCGCCGTTCTGCACGAGGTCGGAGGTGACGGAGTCGGCGGTCGCGCGGGTGACCGCCCGGTCGCCGATGGCTCGCGGCGGCCCGGCCGTCTCGTCACCGCGCCGCGCGGACTTCACGATGACCGGCGTGACGCGCTCGCCGTGGCGGTCGAACGTGGCGTAGGCACCGGCCATCCGCAGTGGACTCACGCCCGCCAGGCCCAGCGACACCGTCAGCGGGTCCGTGAGGCCGGTGGTGTCCGGGGGCATGCCGAGGGCCACCGCGATGTCCTTCACCTCCGCCCGGCCGTTGTTCCGCCCCTGTTTGTTCTCCAGCGCGGTGGCGGTCACGACCGGCAGGAAGACGGGCCCCACCTGGTAGTCGGCGCGGGCGGCGTTGCTGAGGTAGTGCTTGGTGTAGTCCCGGCCGCCGTACAGCGCCAGCAGCCGGCCGCTCCCGGGGTCCACCGAGACCGCCGCGCCCTGTGTGTCCTTGTCGCGCAGCGCCGGCTTCATCGTGCGCTCCAGGGCGCGCTGCTTGTCCGGGTCGATGTTGAGGGTGATCGTCCAGCCGCCCGCGGCCAGCTCCTGCTCGCTGACCCCGGCCGCGATGAGTTCGTTCCGCGCGGCGTCCACCAGGTAGCCGGCCTGCCCGCTCAGGCCCCGGGCGGGCTGGGGGGCGACCGGTTCGGGGAAGCGCAGGGTCTGCCGCTCGCCCGCGTTCAGCCAGCCCATCTCGACCATGTTGTCCAGGACGTAGTTCCAGCGCCGGGTCACCAGCCGCTTCGCCGCGGGGGTCGCGACCGCCCAGTCGTACTGGCTGGGGGCCTGCACCAGTGCCGCGAGATAGGCGCCCTGGGCGACGGTCAGGTCCTCGACGTCCTTGTCGTAGTACGCCCTGGCCGCGGCCTGGACGCCATAGGCCACCCGCCCGAAGTAGCTGGTGTTCAGATAGCCCGCGAGGATGTCGTCCTTGGAGTTCCGCTGGTCCACCTTGAGGGAGATGATCAGCTCCTTCACCTTGCGGGTGACGGTCTGCTCCTGGCTCAGGTAGTAGTTCTTGACGTACTGCTGGGTGATGGTCGAGCCGCCCTGGGTGCCCTTCCCGGTCACGGTGTTGACCAGGCCGCGGGCGACGCCCATCGGATCGATGCCCGGGTCGTCGTAGAAGGTCTTGTTCTCGGCCGCGACGAACGCGTGCTGCACGTGCTTCGGCACCCTGCTCAGGGGCACCGACTCGCGGTTGATGTCGCCCGTGCGGGCCAGGACCGTTCCGTCGCTGTACGTGTAGACATTGCTCTCGGCCTTCGCCAGGGCGTTGGCCTTGGGGATGTCGATGAGGTAGTAGAGGACCGCGAAGGTCCCGACCAGCAGCGCGCACAGCGCGATCACGTAGGCCAGCAGCCTGCGCCAGGTGAAGAAGCGCCGCAGCCCGGTCGGTTTCTCCCGCTTCCGCTGCTTCCCCCGTCTGGGCCTCCTTCTCGTCCCTCCAGGGGCCCCGGCCGTCTCCTCGCGGGCCGCCGCACCGTCCGGCTCGCGCCGAGTAGGTAACGCCATACGCGGACCTGTCATACCGGGAGCACCTCCGTCGAGCCCCGCGAGATATTCGCGGGCGGGGCCATCCTCGGCAGCGAAGATCTTGAAAACCGCAAAGCCCGGTAACGGCCCCGGCTCGGCCGGGCCTCGAATCCCGCTCGACGATGTATCAGCCGTGTATCGGTGCCGCCGCCGCTTCGACCGGCGCCGCTTCGGGGCCCTCGGGGAGCCGCAGCGTGGCCACCGCCCCGCCGTCCGGCGCGTTGGAGAACGCCAGCGCGGCGCCGATGACCTCCGCCTGACCCAGCGCGATGGTCAGCCCCAGGCCGTGGCCCCGGCCGCGCTCCCGCGCGCCGGTGCGGAACCGCTGCGGGCCGTCCCGCAGCAGATCGTCCGGGTAGCCGGGGCCGTGGTCGCGCACGGTCACGGTCCTGCGGTCCGGGTCCACCGTCACCTCGACCGGGGAGCGGCCGTGGCGATGGGCGTTGACGACCAGATTGGCCACGATCCGCTCCATCCGCCGGGGGTCCGTCCACACCGTCGGTCCGTCCCCGGCGCCCTCCTCCGCCCCCGGGCCGGTGCCCAGCCGTACGTCCAGCGCGGTGCGGGCGACGGCCTCGGCCACCAGGGCCCCGAGGGGGCAGGGGGACGGATCGGCCCGCTCCGCGCCCGCGTCCAGCCGGGAGATCTCCAGCAGGTCCTCGACCAGTGTGCTCAGCACCCGCACCCGGTCCCGCACATACCCGGCGGCCTCGCCCGGCGGCAGCAGTTCGGCCGCGGTCACCAGACCCATCAGCGGGGTGCGCAGCTCGTGGGCCACATCGGCGGTGAACCGCTGCTCGCGGAGCAGCCGTTCCTGGAGCGCGGCCGCCATCGAGTCCACGGCCCCCGAGATCTCGGCGATCTCGTCGTGCGGGCGGGCGGTGGCCGCGATACGGGCGTCCAGGTCACCGGCGGCGATCCGGCGCGCGGTCGCCGCGGCGGTGCGCAGCCGCCGGCTCATCCGCCCGGCGGTCACCACCCCCAGCGGCAGCACCACGGCGGTGGCCATCAGGCCGGCCAGCACGATGTTGGTGTCGAGCGCGCTGATGTCGCGCATGGAGGTGCCCAGGTCCACCCGGACCGAAAGGATCTGGCCGTCGGCGGGTCTGGCGGCCCACATCGTGGGCCCACCGGCCCCGGTGGTGAACTCGGTGCCCTGGTGTCCCTTGCGCACCAGGCCGCGCAGCCCGCCGGGAAGTCCGGGCGCGTCCAGGGCGGCTCCGGAACCCTCGACGTCGCCCGTGCGGGCATAGATGGCGGCGGCCCGCTCCAGCGTGGTGCGGGCGGCGTCCCGCGCCTGCGACAGCTCGCGCTCCTGTGAAGCGCGGTGCACCAGCACGCCGACCGCCGCGGCGACCGCACAGGCGGCCGCCGCCACCAGGGCGGCTATCCGCCATCTCAGCGCCATCGTCAGCGCCGCAGCTTGTAGCCGAAGCCGCGGACCGTCTCGATCCGCTCCGCGCCTATCTTGGCCCGCAGCCGCTGGACATGGAGGTCGACCACGCGGGTGTCCCCGTGCCAGGCGTGGTCCCACACCCGGCTGAGCAGCGTCCGGCGTTCCAGCACCACGCCGGGCGACGCGGCGAACTCCAGCAGCATCCGCAGCTCGGTCGGCGTCAGGGCCACGAGCCGGCCGGCGCGGCGCACCTCCATCCCGCGGGGATCGATGGTCAGGTCGCCGAAGGCGAGCGTCCGCGGCTCCTCCTCGGCCGTCTCCCCCTCCGGCCCGCCGGGCGCGCTCCGCCGTACGGGGGCGAACGAGGCGCGGCGCAGCAGGGAGCGGATACGGGCCACCAGCACCGCGCTCTCGACCGGCTTCACCACGTAGTCGTCGGCCCCCGCCTCGAGACCGGAGACCACGTCCAGGGCGTCGCCGCGGGCGGACATCATCAGGATCGGGGCCAGGCTCAGCTCGCGGACCCGGCGGCACAGCCCGATGCCGTCCAGTTCGGGCAGCATGACGTCCAGCAGCAGCAGATCGGGCTGCCGCTCGCGGAACAGCTCGAGGCCGGTGAGGCCGTCCCCGGCGGTGGACACGGTGAAGCCGTAGCGCTCCAGGAGCATGCGCACCGTGTTGCGGATCACCTCGTCGTCCTCCACGAGCAGGAGGTGGGCCTCGGTGGTGGGGCCGGGCGCCGCGGGGCCCGGCCCGGCGGCCGCGGGCGGGGGGAAGGCGGAGGTCATGGCGTCCTCCTCGGCGGGGCGGTCTCGGCCGGCACGGCGCCGGGGCCGGTCTCCGCGACTTCCGGGGCGGCGGGGACGGGAACCCCGGCATCCGGGGCGGTGGAGGCGCCGCGCGGGGTGACCGCGGCCAGGACATCGCCGTTCCAGCGGTAACGCGCGGTCAGCCGGCCGTCGTCGCCGGTCGACGTGATGACCAGGTCACGGCCGTACGTCTCGCCGGTGACGCCCAGCTGGCCCCAGTAGATCAGCACCGGTCTGATGGTCCGGCCCTCCGCCGAGTACACCTGGACCAGCGTCCGCTGGAACTTCGGAAGGTCGACCGCGGTCACCAGCTCGTCCCGGCCGTCGCCGGTCAGATCGCGCAGGACCGGCTTGCGCAGCGGGCAGTCGGCACGCGGACACGCGGCCAGTGCGCTCTGCACCACCTTCGGCACATTCGGGTCCTTGTCCAGCAGCCGCTTCGGGGACACCCTCGCCAGCCCGCCGGCGGGCGCGGACACGCCGTCGACGGGCAGATAGCGGACGAAGCGGGGGGCCTGCCCCTCATGTTCGGGCGTCGGCGGCGGAGTGAAGTCCGGCCACAGCGGCACGGCGCTGGTGGGCGCGGACAGCCGGGGAGCGGCGCCGTCGTCCCGGGCACCGGTCCCGGACGCGCAGCCCGCGAGCCCCACGGCCGCGCCGGCGGCGGCGAGCGCGGGCAGCAGGAGCCGCGTCCGCCGCTGGGAGACTGAGGAGTGCATAGGCCGATCACCCTATGACACCCCTGCGCCGCACGGATGTTGTGCGGCCGCATCGGAGTGAGCGCTCAGGACAGCCAGGCCGTGTACGAGAGCACATCGCCCGACTCGATCCGGTACTCGGGGTCGTCGCGGGTGTACGTCTCCTCCACGTCCAGCACCCTCCCGTCGTCCGGGTCGAGGACGACCATCTGCCGCAGCCCGCCGGTGGTGCGCACGAACGCCTGGCCTTCCCGGCCCATCCGGTCGGTGACCCGGCCGGCCGGGCGCAGGCCCGCGTCACGGGAGAGCAGGGTGGCGAGGTTCGCGATCTCGCGCGGGCCGGGTGTCCACACCCGGAGGAAGTCCCGGACCGCGCCGAGCAGTTCGTCCGGGTCGCGGTCCGCGCCCGGGTGCCAGACGGCGAGGTAGTCGCGCAGCGCGGCGGCGCCGGCCGGCGGCGGCTCGAAGAAGCTCTGGTTCGCGCCGCCGATGCCCGGCGGGTAGCTCTCCCGCTGCACCACCTTGCCGTCGTGGACCGTACGGGGCGGCACGCCGTCGTCGATGACCGGGCGGCCCGGGTGGCGGGGGTCGGTGGCCACCACGAGAAGCGAGCCGCTGCCGTCCGCGTTCCAGCGGGTCAGCGTCTCCAGGGGGACCGTCACCGCGTCCTTCCCCGACTCCAGGCCCAGCGACCAGTCCTGGACATGGCTGCCGCGCACCGACGTCCCGGGCTCGGCGGCCGCCGCGGTCCGGGCCCGGCCGGCGATCTCCGCGAGCGGCACATCGGCGGCGGAGGCGTGCGGCCGCAGCGCCACCGGGGCGGCCACGGCCGGGGAGGAGGCAGGGCCCGAGACGGTCAGCGCGATGGCGGCCACCGCGCCCGCCGTCGCCGTGGCCGCACCCATGACGATCCGCCGGACGGTGCGGCGCCGCCGGGCGCCGGACACCAGCTGCCGCAGCCGCCGCTCGCCTTCGAAGTCCAGCGGGCGGTCCCGCCAGCGCTCGTCGCCTGCGGGGACGGGGTCGGCGCCGCGGAGCAGGTCGAGTTCGTCGGTCATGTCCCTTGTTCCTCCGTGCTGGTCCCCGCCGGCACCGGGACAGTCCCGCGCACCGTGTCGATCTGCGCCCGCAGCCGCTGCCGGGCCCGGTGCAGCCGCATGGCCGCGGCCGACCGGCCGCATCCCAGGACGGTGGCCAGCTCCTCGACGGTCAGCTCCTCCCACGCCGTCAGCTTCAGCACCTCCTGGTCGGCCTCGGTGAGCCGGTCCAGCGCCTCCAGCACCCAGGAGCCCGGCCGCTCGGCGTCCGGGCCCGACACGGTGCGCCGGCCGCGCGTCACCTCGTGGTGGCCGAGTCTGGCGAGCAGCCTGCGGTACCGGCCGCGCCCGCGCACCGCGTTGGCCAGGCAGTTCCGCGCCACCCCGTACAGCCAGGGCAAGGGCGACCCGGGCAGCTCGCGGCGGCGCCGCCAGGCGACGGCGAACACCTCCGCGACCACTTCCTCGACCTCGCTCGGCTGCCCGTCGAGCCGTCGCGCCACGAAGCGGCTCACCGCCCAGTAATGCTCACGGTAGGCGGTGTCGAAGGCTTCGTCGGGGCTCATGCCCGGTAGGTGTCCGGCATGCCCCCGATCATCACACCCCGGGAATCTTTCTTTTCCCGGCCTCCCCTGTGACGGTCGGGAGGGGTGCCGGACACCTACCGGGCATGAGTAACAACACTGTTGTCGCGGCACCGGCGCCCCTGCCCACGCGCCGTCCGAGCCCCGGATCCGCGGCCGTGAGGTGGCTGACGACCACCGACCACAAGACGATCGGGACGCTCTACCTCGTCACGTCGTTCGCGTTCTTCTGTATCGGCGGGATCCTGGCGCTGTTCATGCGCGCCGAGTTGGCCCGCCCGGGCCACCAGCTGATGTCGAACGAGCAGTTCAACCAGGCGTTCACCATGCATGGCACGATCATGCTGCTGATGTTCGCCACGCCGCTGTTCGCGGGCTTCGCGAACTGGATCATGCCGCTTCAGATCGGCGCGCCCGACGTGGCGTTCCCGCGGCTGAACATGTTCGCCTACTGGCTGTACCTGTTCGGCTCGCTGATCGCGGTGGGCGGGTTCCTCACCCCGCAGGGCGCCGCCGACTTCGGCTGGTTCGCGTATTCGCCGCTGTCGGACGCGGTCCGCTCGCCGGGTGTGGGCGCCGACATGTGGATCATGGGTCTGGCCTTCTCCGGCTTCGGCACCATTCTCGGCTCGGTCAACTTCATCACCACCATCATCTGCATGCGCGCTCCGGGCATGACGATGTTCCGTATGCCGATCTTCACCTGGAACGTGCTGCTCACCGGTGTGCTGGTGCTGCTGGCCTTCCCGGTGCTGGCCGCCGCGCTGTTCGCCCTGGAGGCGGACCGCCAGTTCGGGGCGCACATCTTCGACGCGGCCAACGGCGGGGCGCTGCTGTGGCAGCATCTGTTCTGGTTCTTCGGCCATCCCGAGGTGTACATCATCGCGCTGCCGTTCTTCGGGATCATTTCCGAGGTCATTCCGGTGTTCTCGCGCAAGCCGATGTTCGGCTACATCGGGCTGATCGGCGCGACGATCTCGATCGCGGGTCTTTCGGTGACGGTGTGGGCGCACCATATGTATGTCACGGGCGGCGTGCTGTTGCCGTTCTTCTCCTTCATGACGTTCCTGATCGCGGTGCCGACCGGGGTGAAGTTCTTCAACTGGCTCGGCACGATGTGGAAGGGGTCGCTGAGCTTCGAGACCCCGATGCTGTGGGCGGTCGGCTTCCTGATCACGTTTCTCTTCGGCGGTCTGACCGGTGTCATCCTCGCCTCACCGCCGATGGACTTCCACGTGTCCGACACCTACTTCGTGGTGGCCCACTTCCACTACGTGATCTTCGGTACGGTCGTCTTCGCGATGTTCGCCGGCTTCCACTTCTGGTGGCCCAAGTTCACCGGCAAGATGCTGGACGAGCGCCTCGGCAAGATCACCTTCTGGACGCTGTTCATAGGCTTCCACGGCACGTTCCTCGTCCAGCACTGGCTGGGGGCGGAAGGGATGATCCGCAGGATTCCGGATTATCTCGCCGCCGACGGCTTCACCACGCTGAACACCGTTTCGACGATCTTCTCCTTTGTGCTCGGCCTGTCGATCCTGCCGTTCTTCTACAACGTCTGGAAGACCGCGAAGTACGGCAAGAAGATCGAGGTCGACGACCCGTGGGGCTACGGCCGCTCGCTGGAGTGGGCCACCTCCTGCCCACCGCCCCGGCACAACTTCACCGAGCTGCCCCGGATCCGCTCCGAATCCCCGGCGTTCGATCTGCACCACCCCGAGGTCGCCGAGCGGGAGCCGGTGGGATGAGGGGCATGAGCGCGGCCGGCGCCCCGTACTCCGGCGACATCGCCATGGGCATCAACCAGCTCGAGGGCTATCTGCTGCTCCAGGCGGAACGCGACCTGGCCGCGGAACGGGCGCGCCGCTTCGCGGGCCGGCTGGACTGGCTGACCGTCGCCCAGCGCCAGGAGGTCGAGCGCCGCTACACCCAGGACCAGTTGGACGTCACCGAGCAGATGCTGCGCAAGGTGGCGTGGCGCTGCGAGGAGCTGCGCGCGGAGTATCAGGCGGTCCATCTCCGGCTGCGGTGCCGGCTGGTGGCCGCGCTGCTCGGCGGGATCGCCCTGGCCGTCGTCGCCACGGCGTCCGTGACCGCCGCGCTCGTCGCCGGATAGCGACGGAGCGACCCGCGTCGGCGGCACGCCCCCGGCCGTGCCGCCGACGGGGGCTATTTGATGTACTCCGGGAGCACCTGGGCCGGCCAGGTGCCCACGGTCAGGATGCCTGCCGCGTAGGCGCGGGACACCAAAGCGGCGCGGTTGGGCGCCTTGAGCTTCCGCAGCATCGAGCTCACGTGGTACTCGACGCCCTGCCTGCTCAGATAGAGCTTGGAGGCCAGCTGCACGGTCGAGGCGCCGGTGGCCACTCCTTCGAGTATCCGGGCCTCGATGGGGGAGAGCAGCAGCCCCCGCAGCGTGGACACCTCCTCGGTGGCCGGCTCGTCGTCCGGCCTGACCAGGACGACGATGGAGGACGCCTGCCGGGACGGGCCCTCGATGGCCGTGCCGGTCAGATCGCCGGAGAACACCTGCCCGTCCGAGCGGCATCCCACGACGCGCTCGGTGAAGCGGGTGCGGCGCCCGTCGTGCAGGCGCGAGAAGTGTTCCCGCAGCACGGAGAGCGCGCTGGGGCGCAGCAGCTCGAACAGTTCGCGGCCGCACAGCTCCGCGGACGAGCCGCCGAAGTGGCGGAAGAAGTCGTCGTCACCCGCGAGGACGCGCAGGTCGGAGGTGAGCGTGGCCATGCCGGTGGCGTACCGGCCGCGCCCTTCATGGACTCTGGGGTGATCAGGGGTGACCCGGGCGGTGTGGGGGAGGGCAGCCAAGGGAAGTCACCACTTTCTGTCGTATCGGCAACGGCTGAACAATCTGGTGACGGGTGTTTAGGTCCGCTTTCAGGTGTATACCAATGCCACGCACTGTTGGCCCTGCCCGTATACGAAAGACTTGTGACCGTTTCTGCCCGAATGGAGTTCGGGGCAACTGTGATCAACTTCCGCGTGTCGTACGGCGGAAGGGCGCCGAAACCTCCGGGTCGGGCCCCGTCCGCCGGTGTCACCGTGGACTCGGGCAGACCGCCGCCACCGATCCCACACATCGCCCACACTGCCCGAAGGGTCAGCCGTGTACGGCCATCTCCGCTCCGCACACCGCCGCCTGGGCCCGCGCGGCGAGCGCCCGACGGTCGTCCACCCCCGGCAGCGCCCACAGCGGCTCGCGCACCCGCACCCGCACCGTGAGCCCGGCGGCACCCAGAATCCGCCGCACCGAGCTGCCGAAGTCGTCCTCGCCGACGAAGGCGGCCACCGTGGTCGGCGCTCCGTGCTGGACGTACTCGAGGGACACCGGCCGGACCGGCGCCCCCGCGTCGAGGGCCGCCTGGAAGGTGGCCCGCCGGAAACGGCCGCCCGTCCCGGCACACCAGGTCGCCCCCTGCGGGAAGGCCATGACCGAGCGCCCGGAGCGCAGTTGCCCGGACATCGCCGCGACGGTGTCCGGCAGCCCGCGCAGGCTGTCGCGGTCGATGAACAGCGTCCCCGCCCGCCGCACCAGCGGGCCGACCCCCGGCCACCCCCCGACCTCCCGCTTGGCCAGCATGGTCACCGGCTCCACGGCGAGCAGGGCGAGGATGTCCAGCCAGGAGATGTGGTTCGCGACGACCAGCGTGCCCGTGTCACCCGGCACGCTCAGCGGCCCGCCGATCACCTCGAGCCGGATGTCCAGGGCGTCCAGCACCGCCGCGGCGTGGGCGCGCAGCGTGGCGGGCTCGCCGATCCCCCGGCCCCGCAGCAGCGCGCTCACCACCGTCCGCGCGAAGGACGCGGCACGCCCGGCCGCCCGCGAGGCGGGCACCCGCGCGGCGGCGTGCGCCACACAGCGGGTGGTGCACGGGGACCACGCGGCCCACGCGCTCGCGGGCGCCGGTACGGGCACGGGCACGGTCACCGTGAATCGCCCAGGAAGTAGCGCCGATAGCGGTCGTTCATCCGCTCCGTGTCCAGCAGCACGAAGAAGTCGGCGTCGTCGAAGTCCCGGTCGTGCTGCGGGGCCCCGCACATCCAGGCCCCGATCCGCAGATAGCCGCGCAGCAGGGGCGGCAGCGAGGCGTAGCCCGGCTCGGCCACCAGCGGCCGGGTGGGCATCCAGGGGTCGTGCGGGCGCACCCGCACCTCGGGCGGCGCGGCGTGCCGGGAGGTGCCCAGCAGCCACGCGTTCGCCGCGGCCTGCCCGCCGTCGGCCAGCGGCACCGAGGCGCAGCCCGCGAGATAGCGGTGCCCGGACAGCAGCACATACCGGGCGAGCCCGGCCCACATCAGATTGATCACCGCGCCCGAGCGGTGGTCCGGGTGCACACAGGCCCGGCCCGCCTCGACCATCGACGAGCGGATCTCCTCCGGGAGCCCGCTCAGGTCGAACTCGGTGTCCGAGTACAGCCGCTCGGCGCGCCCGGGAGGCAGCAGCCGGTAGGTGCCGACCACGGTGTCCGTCGCCGTGTCCGTGACGATCAGATGGTCCATGACCTCGTCGAACTCGTCCATGTCCCGGCCGGGGACGGGCGAGTGCAGCCGGGCGCCCCGCTCCTGGCCGAACACCTGGTAGCGCAGCCGCTGCGCGGCCTGTATCTGCTCTTCGGTGTCCGCGATCGAGGTGACGTAGGAGCCGGCGTCCGCCGGTACCGGGGTTGTCGAGAGCAAGGGCATTCCTGTTCTCCGTTCAGGGGATTCAGCACCAGCGAAGCTTGGAATGGCTTCGCAAGTGTTGCCCCGGTACGAGAACGCGGCAGTGTCCGGACGGTGATTCGACGACTGCCGCTCGATGACGAACGTGTGCCGCCGCGGCCGGAACACGCGCCGTCCACCAGAAGGACGCCCGCCGGACAGGCCCTAGGCGCCCGGCAGGGGGAAGTTCAGCGCCCGGGCCGCGTCGGCCGGGGTGGGCTGGGACCACAGCTCGGCGACGGAGCGCGCCGAGGCCAGCGAGCGGGTCTCGGCCCGGTCGAGATAGAGCATGCCGTCGAGGTGGTCCGTCTCGTGCTGGACGATGCGCGCGGGCCACCCCGCGAACTCCTCGTCCAGCACCCGCCCCCGCTCGTCCTGCCCCCGCAGCCGGATCCGCTCGGGGCGGGCGACCACGGCCTGCCAGCCGGGCACGCTCAGGCACCCCTCGAAGAACGCCACCCGGCGGCCGGGGTCGCCCACCGGCTCGTACGACGGGTTGACCAGGACCCGGAAGGTCAGCGGCACCCGCCCGCGCGCCTCACGCACCTCCGCGGACACCTCGGCCGGGTCCTCGATGACCGCGATCCGCAGCGGAATCCCGATCTGCGGGGCGGCCAGGCCCACCCCCGGCGCGGCGTGCATGGTCTCCCGCATCGCCACCACCAGCCGGTCCAGCTGCCCGTCGGACAGCTGACCCTCGTACGGAAGGGCGGGCCGGCGCAGGACCGGGACGCCCGCGGAGACGATGGGCAACGGGCGGGGGCCGGCGAGAAGCGCGTCGACGAGCTCGGGCAGCGGGGTGGTCGGCATGGGGACAGCCTGGCAAGGGGCGGGCCGCCGCGGCAAACCGGGCTCAGCGGCAAAACCCGTTTAGTCGAAGACTGAACAACGCGGGGCGGCGGCCCGTATCTTCTGTCGAGTCGCCGGGGAACCCACGCCTCCGGCGGCTCTCCCGGGCCTCGTGGCCCGGTCCGGCTGCCGCTCCGCGGTGACTCTCCCCGTTGTGCGCCACGGGGCGGCAGCCTCACCGCGCGGGCGTCACGCCTTGAGGCCGGCCATCCAGGCCTCGACCTCGTCGCTCACGCCTCGCCCCAGGCCGTTCTTGCGCTGCTTGAACAGGCCGCGGTGAGCAAGGCGTCCAAAACCCGCGGTGAACACGGCCATCGTTCTCGGATACCGCCGGACCCATGGCCAACCGGGTGCGGCCCGCCTATTATGACGAATCGCTGTATTGGGCGGGGGTACAGGGGATCGGCACAGTCGGTGCGGAACAATTCGTTCCTTGACGTGTGGCGTGACCGGGTATTCCGGCTCGAGATCGTCGGAATAACTCGGGATGGCCGTTTCGCGCTGACGGGGGCAATGTGGCCGAAGGTACATCGGGCTCGAATTCCGGGCTCGGGTCCTATTTCCGATTGCTGCGGGCGCCGGGCGCCGCGGCGCTGGCGTTCTGGGGGATGGTCGGCCGATTCCCGATCGCCATGCGGTCGCTGAGCTGTCTGATGCTGATCTCCGCGGTCACCCGGTCGCTGGCGGACGCCGGGACGGTGGCGGCCGCCATGCTGGTCTCGCAGGGCGTGGCCAGCCCGGTGCTGGGGCGGCTGGCCGATCGGCTCAGCCAGCGGCGGGTGTTGCTCACCGCCTGCCTGGCACACGGGGCGGGGATGACGCTGCTGGTGGTGTCGATCCTGCTCGAGGCCCCGCTGTGGCTGCTGATCCTCGCGGCGGTGGCCACCGGGTGCGCCTCGGTCTCGTTCACCTCGTTCATGCGGGCGCGGTGGGCGTCGATGGCCGACCGCGGGCTGCTGCGCACGGCCTACGCCCTGGAATCCATGCTGGACGAGACCATCTTCCTGCTGGGGCCCCTGCTGGTCACCCTGCTGGCCACCGCGGTGCACCCGGCCGCGGGCCTGATCGCCTGCGCGGTGCTGACCACCACCGGCTCCATCGCGGTGGCGCTGCACCGCCGGTCCGAGCCGGTGTCCGAACCGGCCCCGGGCCGTGGTCCCCGGCGGGCGATCTCGGTGGCCGGGGTCAGGGTGCTGATGGTCGCGTACGCGGGGATGGGGTTTCTGCTCGGCGCGGTCGACGTCACATTGATCGCGTTCGCGCAGGAGCGGTCGGCCTCCGGGCTCGCCGGGGTGTTCCTGTCGCTGACGGCGGTGGGCAGTCTGAGCGCCGGGGTGGTCTACGGGGCCGTGGACTGGAAGCTGTCGCAGGCGCGGCTGCTCTCGATCACCACCTCGGCGCTGACGCTCGGCGTGGTCCCCCTGGCCTTCGCGGACTCCCCCCTCGCGATGGCCTTCCTCGCCGTCGTCGCGGGGGTCGCGATCTCCCCGGGGCTGATCGCGGGCAGCACCCTGCTGGAGTCCCTGGCCCCGAAGGGCTCCCTGTCCGAGGGGTTCTCGTGGCTCACCAGCGCCGGTGCCCTGGGCATCGCCCTGGGCACCGCCGTGGGCGGGCGGCTGGCCGACCCGGGCGGCTTCGAACAGGCCGCGTGGGCGGCGGTCGGCGGCGGGCTCCTCGCCATGGGGCTGAGCCTCGTGGGACAGCCGGCGCTCCTGAGGACGGGGCCCGCCCCGGAACCGGCCCCGGAAACCGCCGTATGAGCACCATGACGTTGACGAGAGCGATGGCGGAGCGATGACGAGAACAATGAGGACAGAGTGGTGAGCACTGCGCGGCACGCGTCCGAGCGGGACGGACTCGGGGGATTACCGGTTCCCCGTCTCTTCTTCGACGAGTTCATGGCATTCGGGCGGCAGGCCCTCATCCGGGCGGATGTCCCCGTGGTGATCGATTTACCGAAAGGCGCCCGGGGCCTCGGCAGGGAAGGCGTGGCCGAGCGCCTGGGAAACAAGAAGGTGACCCTGTTCACCGAGCCCGGGGACAAGCGGAATTCGCAGCGCTGGACCACCAAGGAGATCCGGCTCCGCGAGTTCTTCGACGACGGCCGATACCGGACCGACCCCGGCACCTGGAACCGTATCGTGTCGAACATCCGCAACAGCCCGGCCGATGTCGACGCGATCCTCGGCTTCGACGCCGGGAAGCTGTTCGACTACCGGCGCTCGCTCAACGCGGCCAATCTGTGGATCAGTCACCGCGGAGTGTTCACCCAAAGCCACTTCGACGAGCTGGAGAACTTCAACATAGCCCTGGAGGGCCGTAAGCGGTTCGTCCTCGCGCCCCCGGGATTCCGCGAGTACTACCCGAGGTCGCTGGTGCGCGGGTTCGGCGACAAGTCGCGGGCCTTCGACTTCGACGACGTCGACCGGCGGCGCTTCCCGAGGCTCGCCGCAAAACTGGCCGAGCGCCGGGAGCTGATCCTGGAGCCCGGCCAGATGCTCTATCTCCCGCTCGGCTGGTGGCACCAGGCCGAGTCGCTCGACGAGATGAACATCAACATGAACTTCTGGCTGCGCGACCCCAAGATCTTCCGCAGACCCCATGTGCTCGGCGTCGCGCTCTACACGGCCGCCTACCGCAAGCTCACGGGCGTCTACAACTACCAGCCCGCCGAGGCCGCGTCATGACCGAACGCCGGACCATCACACCCCCGCACCGGTACCGCAACAACGACAAGGCCGTCGGCGTCGGGAACGCGTTCTGGGACCCGTCCGAGCGCAACGGCCTCGCCGGAATCACGGCCGAACTCGAGGACGGCGAGCCCGGCGTGCTGCACACCGAGGACGGCCACGAGTTCACCAACTTCACCTGCTGCTCCTATCTCGACCTGGACTCGCACCCCAAGGTCATCGAGGGCGCGGTCGCCGCACTGCGCCGGTTCGGCGTGCTGGACCACTGCATCCCGCGCACCCGGGTGCAGCTCCCGGCCCTGCCGGAGCTGGAAGCCTCGCTCGGCGAGCTGTTCGGCGCCGAGGTGGTGGCCGCCGTCTCGGCGGGCGTCGCCAGCGCCGGGCTGTTGCCGCTGATCGCCTCCGGCCATCTGGGCAACCGGGTCCGGCCGCTGATGGTGTTCGACCGCAACTGCCATGTGTCGATGGCCGCGGCCAAGCCGACCTGCGCCGACGAGACGGAGGTGGTCACCTGCGACCACCACGACCTCGGGTTCCTCGAGGACATGTGCGCACGGTACGAGCGCGTCGCCTATGTCGTGGACGGCGCGGACAGCCTGGGCGGCTACGCGCCGGTGCGGGAACTGGCGGAGCTTCAGGAGAAGTACGGCCTGCTGGTGTACTACGACGACTCGCACTCGATCTCGGCGTACGGGGAGCGCGGCATCGGCTACATCCGCTCGCACTGCCCGGTGCTGGACGAGCGGACCATCACCGTCGCCACCCTGAACAAGGCGTTCGGCACCAGCGGCGCGGCGATCCTGCTCGACGGCTACCCGAAGGACACGCTGCGCGTGGTCGAGCGGTTCGCGGGCGCGCTCAGCTACTCGCAGCCGATGAACACGGCCGCGGTCGGGGCCTCCCTGGCCTCGGCGGAGATCCACCGCACCGAGGAGCTGACCGTCCTCCAGCGGCGGCTGCGAGCCAACATCGAGCTGTTCGACCGGCACATCAGCACCGGGCAGAGCGGGACGACGTTTCCGATCCGGGTCGTGTCGATGAGCGATGAGACGGTCATGGAGGCGGGCCGCCGGGTGTACGAGGCCGGGTTCTATGTCTCCCCGGTGTTCTTCCCGATCGTCGCCCGCGGCACCGCGGGCCTGCGGGTGATGCTCCGCGCCGGCCAGACCGAGGAGCAGATCCGCGGGCTGTGCGCGGCCCTTGCCGCGGTGGGCGCCCAGCAGGCGGCCCCGGCGGAGGCGACCAGATGAAGGTGGCACCTCCGCTGACACCGACGGGCACCGCTCGGGCCATCCCGCGCTCCATCCTCTACACGCCCGCGCTGTCCCTCGACCGGGTGGTCAAGGCGTGGTCGTACGACGCGGATGTGCACCTGATCGACCTGGAGGACGCCATCCCGCCGCAGCGGAAGCCCGCGGCGCGGAGCGTGTGCCGCGCGGCGCTGGAGAAGGCGCCGGAGCCCGCGAACGCCGCCGTGCGCGTCAACGAGCTGGGCACCGCCGAGGCGGTGCACGACCTGGCGATGCTCATCGAATGCCCGGTCAAGCCGGGCTTCGTGGTGATGACGATGGTGAAGTCCGCGGTGGAGGTGGCGCTGATGCGCGACACCCTCGCCTCGGCGGGGACGCGCCCGGAGATCTACGCGACCGTGGAGACCCCGGCCGCCGTCGCTGACATCGATGCCATCGCGGCGGCCGCCGACGGGCTGATCCTCGGCTCGGCGGACCTGGCCGCCGCCCTGGGCATCGACATCACCTGGGCGGGTCTGCTCGCGGCCCGGCAGGCGATGGCCCTGGCCGGCGCCCGGTACGGCACCGCCCTGATCGACACCGCCAACTTCCGGCTCGCCGAGCCCGAGGCGCTCGCGGAGGAGCTCGGCCGGGTGCGCGAGCTGGGCTTCCACGGCAAGGTGACCGTGCACCCGAGCGAGCTGGGCGCGATCAACCGGGCCCTGCGACCCGACCCGGCCGGCCTGCGGCTGGCCCGGCGGGTCAGCGAGGCCGTGCGGGCGGCGGACGGCGGGATCGCGGTCCTGGACGGCAACATGGTCGGCCCGCCCTTCGCCCGGATGGCCCAGGCGACGGTGGCCCGCGGGGACGCCTGGGCGCAGCGGTTCGGCGGCGACAGCGGCGACAGTGGTGGCATCGGTGAGGAGGCGGGCGATGGCCGTCGCTGAGCGCGCTCTCGCCGGGCCCGGCACCGTCCCGCCCATCACCGTCGCCGTCCTCGGCACCGGGGCCATCGGCCAGGACCTGGTCGGCAAGGTCCGGCGCTCCGCCGTGCTGAAGTGCGGCCTGGTGGCCGGGCGCAACCCCGAGTCCGCGGGGCTGCGCCACGCCGCCGCGCTCGGCTGTCCGACCACGGCGGAGGGGATCAGTGCGATCCTCGCCGCCCCGCGCCCGTTCGACGTGGTGTTCGACGCCACCAACGCGATGTCGCACGCCGAACACTGGCGGCTGCTCAGGCCGCTGGACACGCTGCTGATCGATCTGACCCCCAGCCGGCTCGGCCGGATGGTGGTGCCCACCGTGACCGGGACCCACCCGCCGGCCGAGCGCAACGTCAGCCTCATCAGCTGCGGCGGACAGGCGGCGATCCCGGTCGCGCACGCCCTCGCCGGCCGGTACGAAGTGGCGTACCTGGAGGCCGTCTCCACTGTGGCCGGCGGCATCGCGGGCCGGGCGACCCGGCTCAACCTCGACGAGTACGTGGCCACCACCCAGCACGCTCTCACCGAGTTCACCGGGGTGCGCGACACCAAGGCGATCCTCAACATCAGCCCGGCCGCGCCCCCGGCGACCTTCCGCACGGCCGTCCACGCCGTCGTCCCCGGGGCCGACGCCGCCACGGTGCGCGCCGTGGTGGCCGGGGCGGCCGAGCGGGTGCGGGCCCATCAGCCCGGCTACGAGGTCATCGCCTGCACGGTGACCGGCGACCGGGTCGTGATCTCCCTGGAGGTCACCGCGGACAGCGACGTACTGCCCCGGTACGCCGGAAACCTGGACATCATCAACTCGGCCGCCGTCCTGGTCGCCGAGCAGCACGCGGCCCGGCTCGCCCCGGCCGCCGGGACGGGGGCGGGCCGATGAGCTCCGTGGTGATCCACGACCCCACCTTGCGCGACGGCCAGCACGCGGTGCGGCACCAACTCGGCGTGGCGGCGTTGCGGGGGTACGCCGAGGCGGCCGACGCGGCGGGGATCCCGGTGGTGGAGGTGGGCCACGGCAACGGCCTGGGCGCCTCCTCCCTCCAGGTGGGACGGGCCGCCGTCAGCGACGACGTGATGCTGTCGACCGTGCGGGAGGCCCTGCGCCACAGCAAGATGGCGGTGTTCATGCTGCCCGGCTGGGGCACCTCCGACGATCTGCGCAAGGCGGTGGCGCACGGCGCCGACGTGGTCCGCGTCGGGGTGCACTGCACCGAGACCTCGCTGGCCGAGCGCCACCTCGAGTTCCTGCGCGAGGAGGGCGCGGAGGCGCACTGCGTGCTGATGATGAGCCATATGGCCACCCCGGCGGAGCTGGCCGAACACGCGGCGCGCGCCGTCGGGTACGGGGCACGGGCGGTGGGCATCATGGACTCCGCCGGCCACCTCCTGCCCCAGGACGTCACCGACCGGATCGGCGCGATGGCCGAGGCCGTGGACGTACCGCTGATCTTCCACGGCCACAACAACCTCGGCATGGCCGTGGCCAACTCCGTGGCCGCCGCCGGGGCCGGGGCCGCGATCATCGACGGCTGCGCGCGCGGCTTCGGCGCCGGGGCGGGCAACACCCAGCTGGAGGTGGTGGTGCCGGTGCTGGAGCGCAGCGGGTACGCCACCGGCATCGATCTGTACGCGCTGCTGGACGCCGCCGAGTTCGCCGAGCGTGAGCTCATGCCCGCGCCGCCGGTCACCGGCTCGCTGTCCATCGTCAGCGGCCTGGCCGGGGTGTTCTCCGGGTTCAAACACCAGGTGCTGGACCAGTCCGCGCGGGCCGGAGTCGACCCGCGCGATGTGTTCTTCGAGCTCGGGAGACGACAGGCCGTCGCGGGGCAGGAGGACCTGATCGTCGATGTCGTGGCCGAGCTGAGCGCCCGGAAGGCCGCCATATGAGCGTGTCTTGGCGCGCTGCGCGGGCTGGACTGAGGAGCCGCGCAGCGACGGAGGAGCGAGCAGTGACGAGGGAAGCTCGTGCGTTGGAGCGCGCCGGGACTGAGCGGGTGGAGGGGTGCGTGTCTTGGCGCGCTGCGCGGGCTGGACTGAGGAGCCGCGCAGCGACGGAGAAGCGAGCAGTGACGAGGGAAGCCCCTGCGTTGGAGCGCGCCAAGACTGAGCGGGAGGGAGGGGTATGACTGCTCCGAGTGGCCCGGTGACCATCGGCGCCGAGGACATGGCGGGCGCGGACCGGCTGGTGCGGGTCATCGACGCGCTGGCCGAGGTGTTCGGCGATCTGGCGGCGGGCCGGACCCGGTCCCCCTCCCGGACCGTGATCGAACACGGCGCGCCCGGCCCGCGGCGGCAGCTGCTGGCCGGGACTGCGGTCTGGGAGCGGCGCGGGGTGGGCAGCGTCAAGATCACCACGCTCACCCCGGACAACCCGGACCGCGGGCTGCCGCTGATTCACGGTGTGGTCGTGCTGACCGACCTGGAGACCGGGCGGATCACCGCGCTGCTGGACGGCGCCGAGCTGACCGCCGTCCGCACCGGCGCGGTGGCCGGCCTGGCGACCCGGCTGTGCGCCCCCGAGGGCGTCGAGGAGCTGGCCGTCCTCGGCGCGGGGGTGCAGGCGCGGGCCCTGGTGCGGGCCGTGTGCGCGGTGCGCCCGATCCGCTCGGTCCGGGTGTTCTCCCGCACCCGGGCCCGTACGGAGGCGTTCGCGGAGTGGCTCCGCGCCACCTCGGCCCACTCGGTCGACGTCTCGGTGTGCGACACCGCGAAGGACGCCGTCACCGACGCCGCCATCATCTGCACAGCCACCTCGACCGACGGCCGGACACCGCTGGTGGCGGCCGACTGGGTGGCTCCCGGCGCGCATGTCAACGTGATCGGCGGAACCCACGAGGACGCGATCGAGGTCGACCCGGCGCTCCTCGCGTCCGCGTTCGTCGTCGTGGAGGAGCGGGCCGCCGCGCTCGAGGACGCGGGTGAGGTGCGGGCCGCGCTGGCCTACGGGCTGATCGGCGTGACCGAACTGCACGAACTGGGCGGCCTGGTGAACGGGACGACCGCCGCGGACGGCCGGACCTCGGTGTTCCGTGGGGTGGGCCTGGCCATCGAGGACACCGCCGCCGCTGCGGCGCTCCACGAGGCCGCGGCCACCGGCGGGCGGTGAGTCAGCTTGCCTCGCGGCAGCGCACCATGAAGGACCGCTCGAACACGATGACCGTCTCCCCGGTCGACTTGGCGCCGGTCGTCTCCACCGTCACGATCCCCTGCCCCGGCCGGGACCGGGACAGCCGCTTGGCGAGGATCCGGCTCGTCGCGTACAGCGTGTCGCCGACGAACACCGGATCCTTCAGCCGGACCTTGTCCCAGCCGAGGTTGGCCACCGCCCGCGCCGACAGCGCCTGCACGGTCATGCCACCCACCAGACACAGCGTTATCCCGCTGTTGACCAGCACCCGCCCGTACTCGGCGCCCTCCCCGTAGGCCCGGTCGAAGTGCAGCGGGTGCTGGTTCATGGTCAGCAGCGTCAGCCAGGTGTTGTCGGTCTCGGTGATGGTGCGGCCCGGCCAGTGCCGGATGACCATGCCGGGCTCGAAGTCCTCGTAGTCCCCACCGTGTTCTTCGACGTACTCGTTGTCCCCGACCCGGCGCAGCGTCATGCCCCCAAGGGTAGGCCCTGGCTATGCTGACACCCGGTCGATCGACGCTCGGCGACGCGGAGTTGGGGGAACCCGGATGAGCGGGCTCGAGGACATCGGCACCCCGGCGGCCACGGGACACCCGTGGTTCGGACGCCACCGGCTGAGGCCGCCCGACGCGCCCGCGGACACCATCCGGGAGATGCTGCGCACCGAGATCAGGGACACCGGCTGGCCGTATCAGCCGCTGCTGCCCGCCGCGCCGATCGCGCTGCCGCGCGCGTCCTACGCCGAGCTGTTCCGCGCCACCGCGGCGCTCCTCGACCTGGTGCGCCGCACCGCCCTGGAGACCGCGCCCACCACGGAGGGCAGGCTGGCGGCGTACGGCATGCCGGACAGTGAACACCGGCTGTTCATGGCAGACCCGTTCACCGAGGAGCGGTACGCGGACTGCGTGGCCCGGCCGGACATCATGATCGGGCCGGACGGGCCGCGGTTTCTGGAGTTCAACGTCAGTGGCGCGCTCGGCGGCCCCGTGGAGACACACTGCCGCCTCGAGGTGTGGCGCAAGCTCTACGCCGACGACGCGGGCCGGCTGCCGTTCCGCTGCCGGAGCCCGTTCGCGGTGCGCGCCGAGATGTTCCGGGACCTGTGCGCGGAGCTGGCCGTGGCGCCCCGGGTGGCCCTGGTGGGCAGCGCCCGCGACCAGGGGGTGGAGTCCACCCGCTACTTCGACATGGAGGCCGACCACTTCAACGGCCACGGGCTGACCGCGCGCTTCTTCGAACCCGAGGATCTGCACGAGGCATGGGACTGCCCACCGCGGCTGCGCTACCCGCTCGGGCTGCGCAACTTCACCCTCCCCGACTGGGCCGAGCTGGGCATCGACACCGCGCCGGTGCAGGCCGCGCTGGACCACGGCTGTCTGCTGGTGTCCACCCAGACCTCCACCTTCCTGTCCAGCAAGCTGACCATGGGCCTGCTGTCGGAGGGGCGGCCGTGGATGAGCGCGGCGGAGCGGGCCCTGGTCGACAGGTATCTGCCGTGGACACGGGTGCTGACCCACCGCAGGACGAGCCGGGGCGGCCGCGAGGTCGACCTCGTCCCCTTCGCGGTGGCCAACCGGGAGCTGCTGGTGCTCAAGGAGAGCATCGGGATGAGCGGCAAGCAGGTCGTCATCGGCCGGGAGAGCGGCCAGGCGGAGTGGGAGGCGGCGGTGGCCGGGGCGGCGGAGGCGGGCACCAGCGTGGTGCAGGAGTTCGTGGCGCCGCGCACCTGTCGGCTGGCGATGGTCGCCGACGGCGTCCGGGAGCCGCACGACGTGGAGGTGGCCCCGGTGCTCGGGCCCCTGCTGTTCGGCGGCCGCCCGGCGGGGATGTTCTCCCGCTTCTTCGGCGACGGCACCGCGGGGATCGTCAGCGTCCTGGGCACCAACAGCTCCGACGACTGCGTCGTGGCCATCTAAGCGGCGTCACGCGCCGGTGGGGCGTGCTCGTACGTGCATCCGCTCGCCCTGCGCCCCGAAGAGGCTCAGCACCTCGACGGGCTGGTCACCCGCGCCGGCGAAGCCGTGGGGGACACGGGTGTCGAACTCGGCGGCCTCGCCGGCGGTGAGGACGAGGTCGTGCTCGCCCAGCGCGAGACGCAGCCGGCCGGCGAGCACATAAAGCCACTCGTACCCCTCGTGCACCTTCTGCTCGAGCCGAGTGCCCTCGGACGTCTGCCCGGCGGGCAGGATCATTTTGTAGGCCTGTAGCCCGCCGAGGTGGCGGGTCAGCGGCACGAACACCCTTCCGTGCCGGGTGAAGGGCCGCGGATGGATACGAGGATCGCCGGTGGCGGGCGCGTCGACCAGCTCGTCCAGCGGCACCTGATGGGCCCTGGCCAGGGGCAGCAGCAGCTCCAGGGTCGGCTTGCGCTGCCCCGACTCCAGGCGCGAGAGGGTGCTGACCGAGATCCCGGTCGTCTCGCTCAACTGGGACAGCGTGGCACCGCGCGCCAGCCGCAGCGCGCGCAACCGCGGCCCCACACCCGTCAGCACACTCGCGAAATCGTCGTCCGACACCCTTCTATTTGCCGTTCCGGCAAGGGCTTTTGTCAAGTGGCCTGGAAACCGCACCTCCGCCAGGCGCGCGGGCCCGCCTGTTTCCCCCGCCTGGGCACGCGCGGGTCCCCTACGCGCACACCGGGCTCGTACGCTGCCCGACTCCGTGGACGACGCCCAGGCCATCCTGCTCTGGGACGGCGCCCACCCCTGACGCGCGGAGCTTCGTCAGCTCCTCAGCTCCGCAGTTCTTCGAAGAGTCGCTCCCAGTCGTCCAGGAAGCGTTTGAGCCCGTACCGGTCGAGCGCCGCGCGGCGGGCTCGTGCCCCGTCCTCGGCCGCCGCCCCCGGCTCCCGGAGATAGGTCCGGACGGCGCGGGCGAGCACCTCGGGGCGGGTCGAGAGCACACCGGCGCCCTCGGGCACCGCCTCGACCGCCTCGGTGGTGGCCAGCGCCACCACGGGCATGCCCAGGTGCATGGCCTCCAGGAGGGACATCCCGAGCGAGGTCCAGCGCGGCGGGTGCAGATACAGCCGGCGGCGGGCCATCTCGGCGTGCAGCCGGGCCTGCGGCAGCTCCGCGCGGCGCAGCCGGTCCTCGGTCAGCCCCAGGTACGCGGCGAGCCCTTCCGTGCGGCGGCCGAAGACGTCCAGCGGCGCCGCCCGGCTCAGCTCGGGCAGCAGATCCGTGCCGGTGGTGCGGCCGCGCGGGATCGGGTCGTTGACGACGACGGCGGCGCGCTCCAGCTCCCCGGTGTACAGATGGCCCGGGTCGACGACGCCGTGCTCGATCACCGTGGTGGGGGCGGTGCCGCTGTCCCAGAAGAGCCGGTTGAAGTGGGTGATGTGCACCAGGGGCACGCCCCGCAGATCGTCCCGGTCGGCGCAGGGGTGGCGGGTGCCGGGGACGCCTCCGCCCGGGGTGCCGTGCTCCACGTAGACCGCGGGCACATCGCGCCCGGGGCGGCGCCCGCCCAGCCAGCACTCGGCGAGCGCGGCCTCGTGCGGCCGCTGGAGGACCACCAGGTCGACCGGGGCGTCCCGCAGTCGTACGGGGCTCAGCTCGGTGACCGAGGCGGGCCAGGTGAACGTGCGCCCGCGGCCGAGGCAGTCGGGCCCGCGGTCGGGCAGGGCCGGCAGCAGATAGCGGTGCGGTCCTTGGACGAACGCCGTGGTCCATGAGCCGTGCACAGGCCAGATCAGGATGTTCATGCGCTCACCTCGCTCAAGCGCTCAACGGGTCCGGGGCAACGAGCCGACGGGCCGACGTGATCAACGCGCTCTGGCGAGTAGCCCACTGATACGCGACAAAACGTGACGCTACGCGGTCGTGCAGTGACGCCCGAAGGGCGGACCCAAGCCCCGCCCGGCCTTCCCTGTCCCTCGCCCCTGTTCCCTATCTCTCCCGGCCCCGTCGTTCCTGTTGGCCTTCGAAGGCCCGCGCCTCGGGCAGCAGCTCCCGGATGTCGCTCGGCAGCGCCTTGTACAGCCTCTCCATCAGCTCCGGGCTCACCGCGGAGTCCAGCACCTCGAAGAACACGCTCGCCTCCCGGATCGCCTCGTCCTCCGATGCCCGGGCGCGCCAGGCGATTCGCCCCGCGAAGCCCGTGAGGTCGAACCGTTCGCCGTGGTTGCGCCGGTAGGCCCGCTGCGCGGGTGAGGCCTCGTGGGACGCGGCCACCCGTCGCATGGAGTAGGCCGCCTCGGGTGGCAGCTGCGCCGCCATGTGGTCGGCCAGACCGTCCGGGATCCGCTCGGCGAGGGTCTCGAGCGTGGCGCGCACCGCCCGCTCCGCCGACCGCCGGTCGGGCAGCTGCGCCAGTGCCTGGACCTGGCTCGTCAGCTCTTCGTAACGCATGAACAGCACCCCCAGCGTCGCGCTGTCGGCATCGTCGGTCGAGTGCCCACGGCCGCCCCCGCGAACCGCCGGTGGCGGGCCGCCGTACGCCCCTTGTTAACGTCGGACGAGCCGCACACGAGGGCAGAACCGAAGAGGCAGAAGAGGGAGCAGAGCATGGCCCGAGCGCCGCGCGTCGAACTGGACTCACCGTTACCCGAAACGGTGGACGGCCGTCAGATCAGAGCCGTCGCCTTCCAGGCCAGCCGCCTGGAGTACGTGGACAAAACCCTGCGGAGCGTCGGCCTGACCGCGGCCGGGAGCCGGGCCCTGGTGGTGGGGAGCGGCCGCGGACTGCTGGCCCGCGGCCTGGCCGGGGTGGGATTCGACGTTGTCGCCATCGACCCGTCCGCGTCCGCGACGGCGATCGCGCGCGAGGCGGGCGAGCGGGAGGCGGGCGAGCGGGAGCGCTTTGCCGTCCGGTACGAAACCGCGCCACCCGAGGAACTGGGCGTCGCCGCCGCCGCGTTCGACCTCGTCTACTACGCGGACACCTTCGAGGTCACCCCGGCCCTCGACCCGGTCCTGGCGGAGGGGGCCCGGGCGCTCGCGCCGGACGGTGTGCTGGTCTACGACACCGTGAACCGCACCCTGGTGTCCCGGCTGATCTACCTCATCGCCTTCCAGCGCCTGCCCATGACCCGGATCATGCCACCCGGCCGCTACGCCGCGGAGCGGATGCGTACCCCCGCCGAAATGACGGAGGCGCTGCGCCGCCATGAGCTGCGCAACCAGGACATCTGCGACTTCAAGCCCCGTGATCCGCGCAGCTTGGTCAAGGCCACGATGGACCGTCGCCGCGGGCGGATCACCGACGAGGAGATCCCGCCCATCGTCGACTTCGTCCTGGCCCCCGACACCCGGCCCCAGGTCACCTACCTCGGCTACGCCCGCAAGGCCTGATGGGCCACGGCGGCGGGCCGGGCGGGCGCGGGGCACACTGGGCACCGTGACGGCAAAACGAAGCGCCGGCATCCTGCTGTTCCGCGGGGCGGTGGCGAAGGGGGCGGCCGGGGCCGACCCGGTCTCCGCCGCGCAGGTCCTTCTCGGCCACATGGGCGGACCCTTCTGGGCGCGCAAGGACGAGCGCGCGTGGTCCATCCCCAAGGGCGAGTACGAACCGGACGAGGCCCCGGAGGCCGCGGCACGCAGGGAGTTCCAGGAGGAGCTGGGCCTGCCGCCGCCCCCGGGCGACCTCCTTCCGCTCGGCTCCGTCCAGCAGACCGGGGGCAAGGTTGTCACGGTCTGGGCGCTGGCGGCAGACCTCGATCCGCGGCGCGTCACCCCGGGCACTTTCGAGATGGAGTGGCCGAGGGGGTCCGGGCGGCTTCAGACCTTCCCCGAGATCGACCGGGTGGTGTGGCTGGATCTCGCGCAGGCGCGCATGAAGATCGTGGCCAAGCAGGAGATCTTCCTGGACCGCCTTGAGGAGCGGCTGCGCGGCTGACCCCGCGGATGTGCGCCGCTGCGCGGCATTCCCGGTCGCCGGGAGCGGGCTTCGTCTCGCGCCTTCGGCGCAAAGACGGCGGGCAGCGGGAAGGAGGGGCGGTGGCTCCGGTCGCTCGCCGGCCGCGGGTTGGTGGGTGGAGCTCCGGTTCGGGGTCTCCCTCCACCCCCTTGGAAAAAAGTGCTTGATGTAGAGCAAGCAATACCCTGACGAATGCAGTCTCTTCTGTGTGCTGTGACCTGCGCGTTCACCCTGGAACGGCCTGGGACTGCTCTACGTCCCGAGCGCGGTCTGTGCTCCGGCGGCGATGTGGGTCACCTGCTCGCGGAACTCCTGGGAAAGGGACTCGCGCGGGTATCGCTGCTCTAGTTCGTCGGTGAGTTCCCCGGCAACCATGAGAAGGGAGGGCAGAGACTTCCGCGAGGTTTGAAGCGCGCGTCCCGCGACGGAGACGGCCTCTTCAAGCTCGCCGAAGCGGGCGGCGGCGACACCGTAGGAACAACCAGCCTGCGGATACGAGTAGTTCGCGGTGTTGGGCCAGTGTGGTGCGGCCCTGCAACATGTCGGTGACATGGCGAACACCCGCACGCGTCTGGTGGTGGAGTTGATCAGCGGCCATGTCCCGGCCGTCAGGCCGCAGCTCGCCCGAGCGTCCCGGCCGACCGGCGCGCCGCAGGCGCGCCCTTGAAGGAAGTACAGAGGATTTAGACGCAACAGCGCCTGGGCGCCGTCGGAGTGATGCAGTAAGCCAACGCCGGTGTCCGCGTTCACCCGCAACTCCTCCGACAGGAGCGCGCGGCCGTCCGCGTCCGAGTGCCGTAGGCGCCACGTCCGGGTCGGCAGATCGTCCGATGCCTGAGTTGTGGTGAGTATCGGACAGCGACACGCCGACACCACGGCGTGTCGCTGTCCGATAATCAACACAAAAAAACAGGGCGGGGGGTGGGTAAGGGGCCCGGAAAAAAGGGAAAAAAACCCC
>NZ_JBIRPV010000004.1:399301-912364 GCF_044332865.1 Streptomyces sp. NPDC021225
CCACCGACCGTTGCGGGCGTGGTGCTGTGTCCGTGTCCCGTAGCCGCCACGACCGGCGTGTCGCTGTCCGATACTCACCACAAAATCACTGGGCTGGTGCTGGATACGGGCCGCTGACTACGGGAAAGAAACCGCATCCGTCACTGTGCTGGAAGTACTCCATCAAGCAGTTCTTTTACCGGGGGTGGGAGGAGGGGCTCTTCCGGCCCATGGGGTGGGCCGGAAGGGCCCGCGTCAGTCCGAGCCGCAGCGCACCGTCGCCGCCCCCCAATCCGCGTGGTCGTGGGCGTTTCCGTCGCCTCCGTCGGTGACCCGCAGCCGTAGCACCTGCGCGCCCTCGACCGTGGCCTCGACCGGGACCGCGGGGTCCGCGCCGTCGACGACGCCGCCGCGGTAGACCCGCTCGCCGTCGGCGTAGACCTCGAAAGTGACGCTGCCGTCGCCGGCCACCTCGTCGTCCAGCCCTACCTCGGCGGTGAAGGTCGAGCAGTTGCCGCCCAGGAAGACCTCCACCGTGGAGTCGGCGTGCACGCCGAGGCCGTGCGCGTAGGTCTTGCCGCCGATGGTGAGCGTCTTGCCGTCGCCGGGGGCGGACTCGCCGTTGCTGCGGTCCCGTTCGACCGGGCCCCAGCCGTTGTCGGAGGTGATGAAGTCCAGCGTGGACACGGACACCTCGCCGCGCGGCGGGGGAGGGGTGCCGTCGAGGTCGACCGCCGCCGAGCCGCTCACCCGCGCCCCGCCGGCCGAGGTCGCACGGAGGGTGGCGACGGCCGGCCGGAGCCCGTCGGGGGTGTTCTCGCCGCGGGTGACCTTGGCGCGTACGGTCGTGGTCCTGCCCGGGGCGAGGTCGCCGAGGTCGAGGGAGCCCGGCTCGGCGGTCCACCCTTCGGCGAGGTCGAGGGCCGCGGTGACATCGCGCAGCGGGGTGTCGCAGGGGTTGGTGACGGTCAGCTCGGCCGAGGTGGAGCCGCCCGCCGGCACGGTGGTATCGGCGGCGGTGAGCTCGGCCTCGGGGGCGCAGACGACCGGGCCGCGCGGGGTGCCGGTGCGGGCCTCGGCGCCGGTCAGTGGGCGTATCCGCAGCGTGTAGGCGTACTCCCGGGCGGGCCGCACCTGGTACTGGGGCAGCACGGTGTGGAAGGTCTCGCTCACGCCGCTCACCGCGTGGTCCAGGTGCAGGGTGTTGCCGCCGGGGTCCTTCCGGAGGGCGAACGGGTACGCGGCGCGGTCGATGCCGGTGTACGGGGTGACCCCGGCCGAGAAGCCCCCGGAGCCCGAGACCAGGATGCCGCTTCTGCCGTCGGACAGCGACGCCCAGCGCACGTCTTCATGGTTTCCGTAGTCCTGGGGCCTGGTGTATCCCGCGAACTGCTCGTCCACGTCCGTGGCATACACCCCCACGGGGGCGCCGTCCTCGCGGTCGTTGTAGTTCTCCTGCGGCCCGCGCCCGTACCAGGTGAAGGTGTCGTACCGCTCGGGCAGCCGCAGCGAGAGCCCGATGCGGGGCAGGTAGGGCACCGTGCGCGCCTTGCCGCGTGCCTCGGCGCGGTGGTCCAGGCGCAGTTCCCCGGTGCCGCTGACGGTGTACCGGAGGGTCTGCGCGAAGGAGGATCCCTTGACGCCGGGCGCGGCGGCCGTGGAGGGCACGGTGACGGTGACCTCGCCGCCCCGCTCGGAGACCGTGACCTTGCCCGGCCCGGTCCGCAGCCGGTCCAGGCCCGCCTCGCGCCACGGCCCTTCCTCGGAGCCGATCTCATTGCTGACCGGTGGGCGCCAGGCGTCGAGCTCGGGGCCGGAGCCGAGCAGCTCCCGTCCGTCGGCCCGCATCGAGACCAGCTCACCGCTCGTGCGGTCGAACCCGTACGAGAAGTCCTTCCCGGTGACGGTGATCCGGCCGTCGGCCGTGGCGGTGGTCAGTCTGCCCGGCGCTCTGGCAGGGGTGGCGCCCGCGAGCTGTGCGCCGCCGATGTCGAACTGCTCGACCGCGACGATGTGCCCGGCCTTCGCCCAGGTGGTGTCCTTGGCGAGCACCGCCTCCACGGTGAGCTGCCGGTCGGCGTCCTCGGGGTTGGCGGGTGGCTTCGGCAGCCGGACGCGCTGTCGCTCGCCGGGGTTGAGGGTGAGGGAGCGGGTCCCGTGGGCCAGGGTCCTGGCCCCCTCGGCGATCCGCCACCGCAGCCTGAGGTCGCCGGTGCCGGTGAAGGAACGCTCGTTCAGCACATCGATCCGCCCCGACGCGGCCTCGGCGCCGGAGATCCGGACCGGGGCGTGTACCGCCGCCATGGCGCGGGCCTCGGGCTGTACGGTGCGGTCGGCGGAGACCACCCCGTCGACCCCGCCGGTCCCCGCGCCATAGGACAGGAACTCCCCCTTCCGGTCGAGCCGGTCGAAGTCGAGCGCGAGCACCGCGTCCGCGCTGGGGTCGGCGGCGAGCTGATCGGGGCCCAGCGCCTTGTGGTAGACGCGGACCTGGTCGACCGTGCCGTGTGCCATGCGGCTGCGGATGTTCTCCTGGTCGGTCTCGGGGTTGCGGCCGATGTTCACCGGTTGGGCGGAGTAGCCGACGGTTCCGCGCCAGCCGGTGGAGGCGGCTTGCCCGCCGTCGATGTAGAGCTTCAGTGCCGAGCCGTCGAAGGTGCCGGACACGCGGTGCCAGGAGCCGTACCAGTCGCCGGGGACGTCGGCCGCGACGGTGTGCCACTCCCCGTCGCCGTAGACGAAGAACTCCAGGGTGTCCTTGTCGCGCATCTTCAGGGCGTAGCTGTGGTCGCCCTTCGCGATCACGGTGAAGCTGCCTGTCCAGTCGGCGGGTTTCACCCAGGCGTCCAGGGTGAGCGCGTCCGCCACCGTGTCGAGCTTCGGGTCGCGGTAGACCTCCACGAAGTCGTCGAGCCCGGACAGCTCCAGCGCCCTGCCCCGGTGTCCCGCCACCAGACCGGGCTTCCCCGAGACATAGGACAGGATGTCGTTGCCGGAGGAGTCGGGCGTGGTCAGCAGCGGCTGGGTGATGTTCTGCTCCGCCCAGTCCCAGATGTAGCCGCCCTGGACCTGGGGGTACTTGCGGACGACGTCCCAGAACTCCCGGAAGTTGCCGAGCGAGTTGCCCATGGCGTGGGCGTACTCGCCCATGATGATCGGCTTGGTGGTGGCCTTCGCCTTCTCCTCCAGGCCCGCGGGGGAGGGGTAACGCGGCCCCCAGACATCGGCGAACGGGGCGTCGCCGTCGGGGTTGTTGGGCTGGTGGTAAACGGGGCGGGCCGGGTCCTCACGGTCCAGGAACTCGGCCATCGCGTAGTGGGCCTTGCCCAGACCCGCCTCGTTGCCGGTGTCCCACATCAGGACGCTGGGGTGGTTCTTGTCCCGCTCGTACATCGCGGTGAGCCGGTCCAGGAACGCCCTCTGCCACTCGGGCCGCTCGGCCAGACAGTCGTCCGGGCAGCCGTCGTGATGGTGGGTCTCGATGTCGACCTCGTCGTCGATCCACAGCCCGCGCGCGTCGGCCAGCTCGTACAGATAGGGATCGGACGGGTAGTGCGAGGTGCGGATCGAGTTGATGTTGAGCTGCTTCATCAGGGAGACGTCGGATGCGGTGCGCTCTCTGGTGGCGTGACGGCCGGTGTTCGGATCGGTCTCGGCGCGGTTGACGCCCTTGACGAGGATGCGGCGGCCGTTGACGAGGAGCTGTTTGTCCTTGATCTCGATCTCGCGGAAGCCGACCGGCTGGGCGGTGGTGTGGGTGACCCGGCCGTCGGCGCCGTGGAGCTGGATGACGAGGGTGTAGAGGTTCGGTGTCTCGTCGGTCCACTTGTCGGGGTCGGCGATCTGGGCGCTCAGGGTGGCTGAGCCGGTGCCGCCGCCGGGATCGACCGTATCCGACATCGTTGTCACCTTGCGTCCGCGCCGGTCGTACAGCGTCCCGGTGACCTCGCGCTCACCCGCGCCGCCCCCGCTCGCGCCGTCCGCTCCCTTGGCGGCGACATCGACCCGGGCGGTCAGCCGGGCGTCCCGGTAGGCGGCGTCCAGATCGGTCTTGACGGTGATGTCGCGCAGATGGGTCGCCGGGGTGGAGTACAGGCCGACCGAGCGGAAGATGCCCGCGAAGCGCCACTGGTCGTAGTCCTCCAGATGGGCGCCGGAGCCCCAGCGGTGCACCTGCACCGCGACCGTGTTCCGGCCCGGGTGGAGCCGCTCGCTGATGTCGAACTCCGCGGGCGTGTAGCCGCCCTGGTCGTACCCGGCGTACGAGCCGTTGACCCAGACCAGATAGCCGCTGGTGACGCCCTCGAAGCGCAGAAACGTCCGCCGCTTCTCCCAACTCCCGGGCAGTTGGAAGGTCTTGACGTAGGCGCCGGTCGGGTTGACGTCGTGCGGCACCTTCGGAGGGTCGTCCGGATACATCTCGGTGGGGATGTTGCGGAACACCGGGTGGTCCAGGCCGTCCGTCTGCCAGGTGTGCGGCACGCTCACGCCGCGCCAGCCCGCCCCCGAGGTGTCATAGCCCTCGGCGAAGAAGTCCTTGGGGACATTCTCGGGGCGATCGGACATATGGATCTTCCAGGAGCCGTCGAGCGACTTGGTCCAGGGGGTGTCCTGGCCGCCCTTGAGCGCGCCGGCGGCATTGTCGTACGGCGTCAGCGGCGCGTGGGCCGGCTCCTGCCCGACCGCGGTGACCTCGGGGTCCTCGAGGAGCTTGTACACGTCCGCGGGCGGGGCCGAGGGGCTCGCCGTCGCGGCGGGGACGGGGGCCACCAGCGTTCCGGCCAGGGCCAGGGGGATGAGCCGGGGCATCAGCCGGGGAAGGAGGCGGAAGGAGCGAAGGAGACGGGGCATCGGGGCCCACCCTTCTCTTCGATGTCGATGTACGGGCTTGCCAAAACAATCCGAAAATCAACAGCACCGAACATTAGCCAACGGACCCTTTCGCGCCAAGACTCCGGGCAGCATTCACCGCCCGGGGTGCGCGGCTACCGTAAGGAGTGGGAGGCGCCGGTCGGCATGGGTAGCGCGAGCAGCTCCAGGAATCTGCCTCGGCTGCGGCTCGACGAGCTGCTGGACGAGTTGCAGGTGCGCATCGACGCGGTGCGGGGGACCCAGGACCGGGTGCACAGCCTGCTGGAGGCCGTGCTCTCGGTCGGCCGGGAGCTGGATCTGCCGCAGGTGCTGCGGCGGATCGTCGAGGCGGCCGTGGTCCTGGTGGACGCCGAGTACGGCGCCCTGGGCGTGATCGGCGAGGACCGGCGGTGGCTGGCGGAGTTCCTGACCGTGGGCGTCAGCGAGGAGCAGATCGCGGCGATCGGCGCGCTGCCGTCCGGCCACGGCATCCTGGGCGAGCTGATCCGCCACCCCGAGCCGCTGCGGCTGGCCGAGCTGTCGGAGCACCCGGCATCCTACGGCTTTCCGCCGGGCCACCCGCCCATGCACTCGTTCCTGGGGGTGCCCATCCGGGTGCGGGACGAGGTCTTCGGCAATATCTATCTGACGGAGAAGCGGGGCGGGAAGGAGTTCGACGGCGAGGACGAGACGGTGCTGTCCACGCTCGCGGTGGCGGCCGGGGTGGCCATCGAGAACGCCCGCCTGTACGAGGAGGCCCGGCACCGCCAGCGCTGGCTGGAGGCGAACGCCGAGGTCACCCAGGGCCTGCTGTCCGGTGTGGACGAGACCCGGGTGCTCGGGCTGATCGTCGGGCACGCCCGGCGGCTGCTCGCCGCCGACCTGGGGGTGCTCGCGCTGCCGGTCGAGGGGAGCACCGACCTCCAGATGGCGCTCGCGGACGGGATCGACGCCGAGGCGCACCGCGGTCTCGTGCTGCCCCGCCAGGGCTCGTTCGCCGGTGCAGCCTTCCTCGGGTCCGAGGCTGTCACCAGCGTCGATGTCGAGAACGACCCGCGGATCACCGAGGGCCCCACCCGGTGGACGGGCCTCGGCCCCGCGGTGGCGGTCCCGATGCGGACCAGCGAGGGCGTCCAGGGGGTGCTGTCGCTGGCCCGAGCGGCGGGCAGCCCGCCCTTCACCCCGGTGGAGACGGACATGCTGCTCGGCTTCGCCGGTCAGGCGGCGATCGCCATGAAGCTGGCCGAGCGGCGGCGCGACGCCGAGCAGCTGGCGCTGCTGGAGGACCGCGACCGGATCGCCCGCGATCTGCACGACCTGGCCATCCAGCGGCTGTTCGCCGCGGGGATGACGCTCCAGAGCACCATGCGCTTCGTCCAGCACCCGGAGGGCTCCGAGCGCCTGCTGCGGGTGGTGGACGACCTGGACGACACCATCAAGATCATCCGATCGACGATCTTCGGTCTCCGGTCGCACGAGGCGGGCCCGGCCGCCCAGGGGCTGCGGGTGCGCACGGCCAGGACGGTCGAGGAGGCCGTGCCCGCGCTGGGCTTCACGCCCTCGCTGCGTACGGAGGGGCTGGTCGACACCGAGGTGCCGTACCCCGTCGCGGACGACCTGGTCGCGGTTCTGGCCGAGGCGCTGTCCAACGTCGCCCGCCATGCGCGGGCCCGCGGCGCGGAGATCTCCCTGGCCGTCGGGTCCGGCCGGCTGACCCTCACGGTCACCGACGACGGGGTGGGCATCCCGGAGGGCGGTCGGCGCAGCGGGCTGCGGAACCTCGCCGAGCGCGCCGGGAAGCGCGGTGGCGAGCTGCTGGTCAAGGGGGCGCCGGGCGGTGGCACCCGCCTGGTGTGGAGCGTGCCGCTGCCGCGGGACTGACGGGCCGGGACTGAGGACCAACGGCCCGGCCGCGGGCGGCGTGGAGCTCGCGGAGATCCCGCACAGCGGACACCGCCGATGGGTCGGAACGGATTGCCGCCTTCAGACGACAGGGGTGACCGGGTCGGCCGGGCCCTAGCCGAGCCGGATCAGCATCTGCGCGTGGTCGGTGACGCGGCGGTCGTCGCTGAGCGCCCAGCGCAGATCGGGCCACTCCAGCGCCTGGTGCAGCAGCGCGGCCCGCGCCGTGCGCGCGGCGGCCACCAGCAGGACGTGCTGGAGCGCCTGGCCGGCCCGCAGCCAGTCGGCGTGGTGGTCGTGCCGGGTGCTCAGCACGGCCACGGTCGGCCGCTGCGCGAAGGCGTCGGCCCGCTCCTGCCCGTGCGGGCCCGACCCGTTCCCGGTGGCCCGGCCGCGGTCGCGGGCGTTGCGCCGCTCGGCCTCCTCGTTGATCCGCAGCAGCTGCGTGGTCTCCTCGTGGCGGGGGAAGTACAGGGTCGCGCCGTGCGTGTGCGCGGCCTCGGTCAGCTCGGTGAGCACCCGCTGCGGCAGTCGTCGGCCGGAGACTCGGCCGGAAAAGGCGAGGCGATCGCCGTGCCGCCGCCAGATCACCTCGTACAGATCGTCCAGGTGGCCGTCGCCCCCGCTCGGCGCGGGCTCCGGGCGGACGGTGGCCAGCAGCTCCGGCTCCGAGGGCCGCGGCAGCAGCTGGACCACCGGCCGCCACCCGAAGTGGGCCATGGCGACCCGAAGGTTGAACACGGCCGCCCCGACGGTGAGGTTCAGGGTCCGCGCCATGCCGTCGGGCCTCTCGGCGTGGCGCGGGACGCGCCCGGGGGCGGCCCGCACTTCGAGCGTGACGGTGTCGGGGTCGAGCCGGCAGTGCCAGGGCGGCTGGGTGTGGTGCATCGAGGGGGCGGCCACAGCGGCTGAGATCAGCTTCTCCAAGGTCGCCGCGTCGAGTGCTGAGGGCTGCATGTGATCTCCTCGGCGGACGCGCGGGGGTTACGGTCACTCAGCCTGCGGGGCGGTGGGCGGGCGTGGGCAGGGGCCAATGGTCCCTGGGCGGGGCCCGGACGTCCCCGGGGGTCAGTGGGCGGAGTCCGGCCGCGCGGAGGGGGCGCCGGGGTGCCGGGGCTCCGCGTGGGTGGCGATCACGGCCGCCTGGACGCGGCGCTCGACGCCGAGCTTGGCCAGCAGGCGGGAGATGTGGTTCTTCACCGTCTTCTCGGACAGATAGAGCCGCTTGCCGATCTCCCGGTTGGTCATTCCCTCGCCGATCAGGGCCAGGATCTCCCGTTCCCGGGTGGACAGCCCGGCCAGCGTCTCGTCCTGCGGCTGCTCTTCGGCGCCGCCCCCGCGCAGGGTGCTCATCAGCCGGGCGGTGGTGGCCGGGTCGAGCATCGACTGGCCGGACGCCACCGTGCGGACTGCGGACACCAGGTCGGAACCCCTGATCTGCTTGAGGACATATCCCGCGGCCCCGGCCATGATCGCGTCCAGCAGCGCATCGTCGTCGTCGAACGAGGTGAGCATCAGACAGGCCAGCCGCGGCATGGTGGAGCGTAGCTCACGGCAGACCGTGACCCCGTCCCCGTCCGGCAGCCGCACATCCAGGATCGCGACATCGGGCCGCAGCGCGGGCCCCCGGGCGAGGGCCTGGGCGACGGTCGCCGCGTCGCCGACCACCTCGATGTCCGGCTCGGCGTCGAGCAGGTCGTGCAGCCCGCGCCGGACGACCTCGTGGTCGTCCAGCAAAAAAACCCTGACCGGACTGGTCGGACTGGTCGGCGCCGGCGGGGAGTGGTGCGCAGAGTCGGTCATGGCGGCCTTCCGCACGGTTGTCGTGGCCCGGCCCCCCTGGGACTGGGACCGGCGATCGGCCCCCTTCAATTGATCATGACTCGCCCCCGGCGGCCGCGCCAGGGCCGAACGGTCCCCGGCGCTCGGGCGGCGGGGCCGATGGTCCCACCGCCGGGTCCGCCCGGCCCTCGCACCCGCGGCCCGCGCGTGCGAGGGTCGTTTGTAGGGAGCCCCCGCGCTGCCGCGCGGGTTTCGCCCCGCAGCACGCGACAGCACACGACAGGGGGTGCGGCGATGAGTGCGAAGGCGCGGGGGCGGCTCTTGTGGCGGTGGCGGCGCAACCCGCTCAAGCGCCGCTCGGACGTCGTGGAGGCCTGGGTCGCGCTGGTCGCGGGCCTGGTGATGGCGGTCGGCGGCACGACGGCCGGCATGGTCACATCCGCCGCCGTGGAACGGCCCCTGCTTGCGGAGCGCGCCCAGCACCACCCCGTCCCGGCGCGGCTGCTGGAGAACGCGCCCGCGGTGGCCCAGGCCGCGGACGGCGGCAAGTTCGGCCGCGTCCCCGCCACCGTGCGCTGGACGGCACCCGACGGCTCGGTGCACACCGGCGTGGCGCGGGTGCACGAGGGGCGGCCGGCCGGTAGCCGGACGGTGGTGTGGACCGACGCGCGCGGCCGGCTGGTCTCAGAACCGCTCACCCAGCGCGAGGCCGAGACCCGGGCGGCCCTGACCGGCGCCACCGCGGCCACCGGTGTCTGCCTGGTGACCCTGGCCGGCCGGCGCACCGTGCGCTGGCGGCTGGACCGCCAGCGCGCCGCGGAGTGGGAGCGCGCGTGGGCCGAGGTCGAGCCCCGCTGGAGCAGCCGCGGCGGCTGAGCCGGCCGTCGCGCTCCGACGGCCGGTCAGGCCGGTCAGGCCGGTCAGTCCGGTCAGGCCGGACGGGCCGGTCAGGACGGCCTGGTGACGTGGTGCGCGGCGGTCAGCCGGTTGTCGAAGTCCACCACGCCCTCGACCGAGCGGATCAGCCGCGCCGCCGCCGGGATCAGGCCGGTGTCCCTGATCTGGCCGGTGAGGGTGACCACGCCCTCGTTCACGCTCACCCGCACCGGCTGCCCCGCCGACGCGGGGAAGAGATACGACACGACCTCGCGCCGCACCTCCTCCTCGATGTCCTCGTCCGGGCGCAGAAACACCTTCAGGAGATCGGCGCGGCTGACGATGCCCTCCAGACGGCCCTCGTCGTCGACCACGGGCAGCCGCTTGACGTGCCTATGGGTCATGATCCGCGCGGTCTCGGCCAAGCTCGCGTTCGCGTGCACGGTGATGGCCGGAGAGGTCATCAGTTCCTCGGCGGTCACCGCGGTCGCCTTGACGATGTCGGGCAGGTCGCGCAGTTGTCCGAGCCGGGCCGGATCGCTGTCCCGGAACTCCTCCTTGGGCAGCAGATCGGCCTCCGAGACCACGCCGATCACCCGCCCCTCGCCCTCCAGCACCGGCAGGGCGCTCACCCTCCACTGCTCCAGCGTCTTCACGATCTCCTTGAACGGGGCCTCGCGGCCGACGGCGACGACGGTATGGGTCATCACATCACTCACGATGTGCGAGGTCCGGTGCACGGGGACCTCCTTCCTTGCTTCAGCGGTACGGGACCACCCCCACCGGGCACGGCGCGTGGTGCGGGACGGCGGTGACCTGCGGTGGCATGGCCGCTACCTCCGCGATCGTGGGCCCGGCCGGGGGCCGGGTGGGGCCGGCGCCGGCGGACCCGGTGGGTCAGTGGACGCGGATCCGGCGCCCGGTGACGCGCGTGGGGTCGATCCGCAGACACAGCTCGCGGCTGCCGCCCGGCCAGGGTTTGCTGTACGCGTCGGCGGCCACGCGCCGTATCGCCTCCGGGTCGGTGACCCGCTGGGCCCGCCCCACCACGAGCACGCTCCAGCCCTCGCTGAGCGCCTCGTCGATGTGGTCCACCTCGAAGGCGACCTCGGCCCCCGCGGCGGCCGCCGGGGAGGCGTCCGGGGCGGTGCGGAAGACCACCGCGTCATCCATGACGCTGTAGTTGACCGGGAGGATGCTCGGACCCTTGGAAGTGGACACCGAGATCCTGCCCACCCCATGGGTCGAGAGCAGGTCGTAGCACTCCCGGGGAGTGAGCTCCACCAGATCCGGGCGGGAGCCCGCCTGGCCCAGCCCCGGCGGCAGCCCGACGCCTCCGCCCCGCAGCTCGGCCGCGCTGGTGTCCAGCGCCGCGGCCAGCCTCAGCAGAAAGCCCGTGCCGGGGTCGGCGGGGCTCTCCTCCAGGTACCGCAGATAGCTCGGCGACGTGCCCGCGCGCCCGGCCACGTCCTCCCTGCTCAGCCCCAGCCGCTCGCGCCGCAGGGCCACGCGCCGTCCGATGTCACCTCCGCCGCCGGGCCGCCGGGTGGCGGCCGGGTCCGGCCGTGCTGCTTCGGACATGGCCGATCACTTCTCTCCGATTTCTTCGATTTCTTCGATTTCTCCGATCACTTCGCTCCGCTCGTCTCCCTGGCGACCAGCGGCCTGGTGGGCACCCCGAGCGCGACCTTGAGCGCCCCGGTGTCGGCCGCCCGCGAGAAGACGTCGTACGCCTCTTCCATCTGGTCGAGCTCGAAGGTGTGGGTGATGAGCGACGCCGCGGGCAGCCGCCCGGCGGCCAGCATGGACAGCAACGTGGGGGTGGTGCGGGTGTCGACGAGACCGGTGGTGATCGTCAGATTCCGCATCCACAGGTCCTCCAGATGCAGCGTCACGGGCCGGCCGTGCACGCCGATGTTGGCGATCCGCCCGCCGGGCCGCGCCATGCGGGTGCAGGCCTCGAAGCTCGCGGGGGTGCCCACCGCCTCGATGACCACATCGGCGCCGAGCCCTCCGGTGAGGTCGTCGACCAGGGGCTCGGGCCCCTCCGTGGTCTGCACCACCGCGTCGGCGCCGAGCCGCTTGGCCGCGTCCAGCCGTTCGGGCAGCAGGTCGACGGCGATGATCCGGCCGGGGGAGAAGAGCTCCGCGGTGGCGATCGCGGCGAGCCCCACGGGCCCCGTGCCGACGACCGCGACCGTGTCGCCGGGCCGCACCCCCGCGCTGAGCACCCCCACCTCGTAGGCGGTGGGGAAGACATCGGCCAGCAGCACGGCTTCGAGGGTGTCGGCCGCGCCGGTCAGCGGATGCAGGGACAGATCGGCGAACGGCACCCGGACGTACTCGGCCTGGGCGCCGTCGATCAGCCGCCCCAGGACCCAGCCCCCGCCGCCGTGGCACTGTCCGTACGCCCGCTCCCGGCAGAACCGGCAGCGGCCGCACGGCGAGACACAGGAGACCAGCACCCGGTCCCCGGGGCGTACGGTGCGCACGTCGCCGCCGGTCTCGACGACCTCGCCGACGGCCTCGTGGCCGAGGACCGTCCCGGGCCGCACATCCGGCACATCGCCCTTCAGGATGTGCAGATCGGTGCCGCAGATGGTGGCGGTGTCGACGCGGACGATCGCGTCGGACGCCTCCTGGAGACCGGGGTCGGGGACCTCGTCCCAGGAGGGCCTTCCGGGTCCGTGGAAGACGAGTGCTTTCATGACCGCTTCCTCGCTTTTGTATGGATATACCCATTGTCCTCGCTGGGCACGTACCGTGCACGGGCTCTGTAGGTGCTCTGTATGCGCTCACTCGCCCCCGTCGATCGGGACGAGCACCACCGGACAGTGGGAGTGGTGCAGCACCGCGTGGGTGACGGGGCCGAGCTGCATCCCCAGTCGGGCCGTATGACGGTGCACCGGGAGCACCACGACGTCCGCCGCGCGCGAGGCCTCCACCAGGGCCTGCGCCGGGGCGCCGCGGGTCAGGTGCTCGCGCACCCGCACCTGCGGAAACCTCTCGCCCAGCGCCGCGACCACCCGGCGCGCACCCTCCTGCTCCCGCTCCGCCCGCGCCGCCGGGCCCTCCCGCGAGGGCAGCGTGTGATCGCCCCGGAACAGCTGCGAGTGCGTCCCCGCGTACAGCACGCGCAGCCGCGCGGTGCGCCGCACCGCCTCCTCGAACGCGTACCGCGCCGCGGCCTCGTCGGCGCTCGTCTCCAGTCCGGCCAGCACCTTGCCGTGGCCCTCGGGGCCCAGTACGGGCGTGATGTCGCCGCGCACCACCAGTAGCGGGCGCGTGGTGTGCGCGGCCAGCCGCAGCCCGACCGAGCCCAGCAGCAGCCCCGTGAAGCCCCCAAGGCCGCGCGTGCCGATGACGGTCAGCGCCGCGTCCGCGCCGATGCGCAGCAGTTCGGGCACCGCGTCCTGCGCCGTCAGGGTCGGCACCACCCGCAGCTCCGGAGCCTTCTCGGCCACCTGGGCCACCGCGAGCCGCAGCACGGTCCGGGCGATCTCCACCGGGGTCCGCTGCGGCTCGGCGCCCACGTCGAGCGCGGCCGGGTCGGTCTGCGCCCACGGCCAGGCGTGCACGATCTCCAGCGTCGACCCGCGCCGCTGGGCCTCGCCGACCGCCCGGTCCAGCGCGAGCCACGCGCTGTCCGAGCCGTCCAGGCCCACCACGACCCGGCCGTCCTGCGGCGGGGTGCCCGAACGCGTCATGGCGGCGGCCTCCCGTCCTCACCCTGGGCCGGGACCGGACCCTGGGCCGGGACCGGACTTCGCGTCGCCCCCGGCACCGGACCCGGGCCAGGCCCTCGGCCCGGCCTGCGGCGGCGCGGTCCGCCCCCGCAGGACGGCCAGCCGCGTCCGGTACTCGTCCTCGTCGATCTCCCCGCGCGCGAACCGCTCGGAGAGCACCCGCTCGGCCGACGACCAGGGCGCGCGGACGCCGTGCTCCACGTGCCGGAACAGCGCCACCGCCACCAGTGCCACCAGGACCCACAGCGCGATCGCGATGAAGGTCAGCAGGGAGTAGCCCCAGCCGCCCATCATGTGGCCGTACCACCAGTACATGCCGGATCTCCTTGTCCCATCACCCGCGCCGGGCCCTCACCCGCCTCCGACCGGCCGGCCGACGGGCCCCGGGCGCGCGTCCTCGACGCGGTAGGTGAGCCGGTCGACGACGGCCACCACCCCGTCCACCTGGCCGGCCATCCGTACCGCGATGGGCACCTCGCTGTGCCGCTCCAACTGCCCCTCCAGCCGCACCACCCCGTCGGTCACCGTGACGTCGACCGCGTGGGGCAGCAGCCACAAGGCGCGCACCAGCACCTCGTCGATCACCTCGGCGCGGATCTCGTGGTCCGGGCGGAGGAAGACCCGCAGCAGATCGCGCCGGGTGACGATGCCGATCAGCCGGTCCTCCTCGTCGATCACCGGCAGCCGCTCCACGCCGTACCGCGCCATGGTCCGCGCGGCGTCGACCACGCTGTCCTGCGGGCGCACCGTGACCGCGGGCCGCGACATCAGCTGCCCGGCGGTGCGGGCCCCGGACGCGGCGTGCAGATCGGCCGCCGAGACCACCCCGATGACCTTCTCGTCCTCGTCCACCACGGGCAGCCCGCCGATGCGATGCCGCGCGAGCAACTCCGTGACCTCCTCGGGCGAGGCACCGGAGCCGATCCGGACGACGTCGTCGGTCATCACATTGCCGATCTTGCGGTGCTTCATCGCGGGCCCCTTCTCCGCCCCTCGCGGCCACCCTCCCGCGACAGGACCCCGGGCGGCATGGGCTGCCCGGGGTCCGATCAGGGACCTTCGGCCCCCTCAGCCCGTGGGGAAGAGACGGTCCAGGTACGGATTGCGGAACTTCCCCGCCGGGTCGAACTCGCCCAGCAGCCGCCCGAAGTCCGCGGCGCGCTCGTAGCGCGCGACCACGTCCGCCGGCGCGGCCGCGGTCAGCTTGCCCCAGTGCGGCCGCGCTCCCAGCGGCAGCAGCTCCTCCTCGATCGCGGCGACGACCTCGAGCACCGCGGCGCGGTCCGGCACCCAGGTGAAGTGGAGGGCGACGGAGTCACGGCCGTAGGCCGGGCTCAGCCACAGGTCGTCGGCGGCGATCGTACGGACCTCGGACACCAGCAGCACCGGCGCGATCCGGTCGCCCAGCCGGCGCAGCGCCGCGAAGGCCTCGGGCGCGGCGCCGCGCGGCAGGATGAGCTCCGACTGGAGCTCCTCGCCGCTGCTGGGCGTGAAGTCGGGCCGGAAGTGCGGCAGCCGCTCGTGCCAGGGCCCCGGCACGCCCGCCTGCGCGGTGCAGTGCGAGGGCGGCATGCCGGGCACGGGGTGGCGGGGGCCGTCGGCCGGGCGGGCGCCCAGCCACGGCTGCCCCGGCCGGGGCGGACCGGGCCGGTCGGTGCGGCACTTGAGCCACACCACCCCGTCCCCGGCGTGCCAGTCGGTGAACACGCTCACGCTGTACGCGGCGCCGAACACCTCGTCGAAGCTGTCGGCCAGCCGGTCCAGGGGCAGCCCGTCGTAGACCCACTGGGCCACCTCGAAGGACGGCTCGATGTCCAGGGTGACGGCGGTGACGACGCCGAGCCCGCCCAGCGAGACCGCCGCCCCGGCCAGCCGGTCCGCGTCCGCCTCCCGGCTCAGCCGCGTCAGGTCTCCCTCCGGGCCGACGATCTCAAGACCCGCCACCGACGCCGCCAGGCCGCGCTGTGCGACGCCGGAGCCGTGGGTGCCGGTCGCACAGGCCCCCGCGACCGTGATGTGCGGCAGCGAGGCGAGGTTGGCCAGCGCGTGGCCCGCCGGCTGAAGGGCCTCGGCGACCTGGGCGTACCGCATGCTCGCGGCGACGGTCACCCGTGAGCCGTCGGGGTCGATCTCGACCCGCTGCGGCAGCCGGTCGAGGCGGATCAGATCGCCGCTGGTGTCGGCTATGCGGTTGAAGGAGTGGCCGGTGCCGAGCGCGCGGACGCGCTCGGCGGAGCCGACGATCCCTCGCAGCTCGTCGACCGAGGTCGGTCGGTGCACCCGGGCCGCACCGAAGGTGATGTTTCCGGCCCAGTTCGTCGGGGCTCCGGTTGTCAGCATCCGCGTTCCTGATCCTGTCCTGGAAGTGCTCGGTTTCGGTCAAGGGGTTCTGGCCGAAGTGGTCGCCCGGCGAGGCGGCCAGGAACCGTAGTACAGGGCTGCCCACCACCTCGTACAGTCCCACGCGCCCCTCAGTTGCCCCGATCGGCCCAGCTGCGGAAGCCGCCGGGACCCGGCCCGGTCACGATGGTCGTCACAGCGCCGGAGACAGGTGGCCCGATGAGCGAGCAGAAACCAGCCGCCCACAGGACGGGGCTGATCGGCGAGCTGTCCGCCGAGTTCGTCGGCACCATGGTCCTCATCCTCTTCGGCTGCGGCGTGGTGGCCCAGGTGGTGGCGGGGGGACTGGGCGACCACGACAGCATCGCCTGGGCCTGGGGGCTCGGCGTCACGTTCGGGGTGTACGTCGCGGCCCGGCTCAGCGGCGGCCACCTCAACCCCGCCGTCACCCTCTCCCTGGCGGCGTTCAAGGGCTTCCCGTGGAGCAAGGTCCTGCCGTACGCGATCGCGCAGACCGCCGGGGCGTTCGTGGCGGCCCTGCTGGTGCGCTGGAACTACACCGAGGTGCTGGCCAAGGCCGATCCGGGGCACACCCTCAAGACCCAGTTCGTCTTCTCCACCCTGCCCGGCAACGGTGTGCTTCCGGTCAGTGAGTGGGGTGCGCTGCGCGACCAGGTCATCGGCACCGCGATCCTGATGCTGCTGGTCTTCGCGGTCACCGACCTGCTGAACACGCCCCCGGGCGCCAACCTCGCCGCCGTCGTCATCGGGCTCATCGTGGTCGCCATCGGCATGGCCTGGGGCACCGACGCGGGGTACGCCATCAACCCGGCCCGTGACTTCGGCCCCCGCCTCGCCAGCTTCATCACCGGCTATGACACCGCCTGGCGGGATCAGTACGGAAACCTCTACTTCTGGGTGCCCATCGTCGGCCCCCTGGTCGGCGGCCTGGTCGGCGGGGCCCTCTACCGAATCCTGGTCAGCCCCTTCCTCCCGGTGCTCGGGCCCGGGCCGCAGGAGGTGGGGCAGACCCCGTCCCCCGAGACCTGAGCCGAACCCCGAGCCACGAGAGGCGGCAGGATGCCGGAATTCGTCGGTGCGGTGGACCAGGGAACCACCAGCACCCGCTTCATGATCTTCAACCACGACGGCGCCGAGGTGGCGAAGTACCAGCTCGAACACCGCCAGCTGCTGCCGCGCTCCGGATGGGTCGAGCACGACCCGGTGGAGATCTGGGAGCGCACCAACTCGGTCATGCAGAACGCGGTCCGGGCCAGTGGACTGGCGCCCGCCGACCTGGCGGCGATCGGCATCACCAACCAGCGGGAGACCACCGTCGTCTGGGATCCGCGCAACGGAATGCCGTACTACAACGCCATCGTCTGGCAGGACACCCGCACCGACACCATCGCCGCCGGCCTGGAGCGCGACGGCCGCGGCGAGGTCATCCGCCGCAAGGCCGGCCTGCCCCCGGCCACCTACTTCTCCGGCGCGAAGATCCAGTGGATCCTGGAGAACGTCGACGGCGTACGCGAGGCGGCCGAGCGCGGCCACGCCCTGTTCGGGACCACCGACAGCTGGGTGCTGTGGAACCTCACCGGCGGCCCCGGCGGTGGTGTCCACGCCACCGATGTCACCAACGCCAGCCGCACCATGCTGATGAACCTGGAGACCCTGGACTGGGACGACGAGCTGCTGGAGATCTTCGGCGTGCCGCGGGCGATGCTGCCCACCATCAACCCCTCCGCCCACCCGGAGGCGTTCGGCCGCACCCGCACCACCCGCCCGCTGCGCACCGCAACCCCCATCACCGGGGTGCTCGGCGACCAGCAGGCGGCCACCGTCGGCCAGGTGTGCTTCGCGCCGGGCGAGGCGAAGAACACCTACGGCACCGGCAACTTCCTGCTGCTCAACACGGGCACCGAGCTCGTCCGCTCGCGCAGCGGGCTGCTCACCACCGTGGCGTACCGGTTCGGCGACGGCCCCACCGTCTACGCCCTGGAGGGCTCCATCGCGGTGACCGGCTCGGCCGTGCAGTGGTTGCGCGACCAACTGAAGATCATCGACGACGCGGCCGCGAGCGAGCGGCTGGCCCGCTCCGTCGAGGACAGCGGCGGGATGTACTTCGTCCCGGCGTTCTCCGGGCTGTTCGCCCCGTACTGGCGCTCCGACGCGCGCGGCGCGATCGTCGGCCTCTCCCGCTACCACAACGGCGGCCACCTGGCGCGGGCCACGCTGGAGGCCATCTGCTACCAGACCCGGGACGTGGTGGGGGCCATGGACCAGGACTCCGGGGTCCACCTCGATGTGCTCAAGGTGGACGGCGGGGTCACCGGGAACGACCTGTGCATGCAGACCCAGGCCGATGTCCTCGGCGTCCCGGTCAGCCGCCCACAGATCGCCGAGACCACGGCGCTCGGCGCCGCCTACGCCGCGGGTCTGGCCGTCGGCTTCTGGCGCGACACCGATGAACTGCGCTCGCACTGGCGGGAGTCCAGGCGGTGGGAGCCGCAGTGGAGCCGGGAGCGCCGGGAAGAGGGCTACGCGGGCTGGAAACGGGCCGTCGAGCGCACGCTCGACTGGGTGAAGATCCACTAGCGGGCCCCCCATGAGCCGCCCTCGCCGGCGCTCCCGGGCCGGGCCGAGATGACACGACGACGCGCGCCATCACGGGGCCTGACACTCCGTCGGCGCTCACTGAACATGGACGCGTCATCTTCTGGACAGATCCTGTTCAAGGGCCGTCCCCGGTCTGCCTGAAAACGTCTCGTCCGGTCACAATGACCCATCGCTCGATGTGACGAGAGGGACCGCCATGCCTGGACAGGCCACCGGATCACAGCCATCCGACAGATCCCCTTCCGACAGACGCCAATTCCTCGCCGCCGGTGCCGCGGCCGTCGGCGCGGTAGCCGTGGGCCAGTTGGCCCTCGCGGGCACCGCGCGCGCCGCGGACCCCGCCCTGCCCAGTGGCGTGTTCACGCTCGGCGTGTCCTCGGGTGACCCGCTGCCCGACGGGGTGGTGCTGTGGACCCGGCTCGCCCCCGACCCGCTGAACGGCGGCGGCATGCCCGACCGGCCCGTCGACGTCGCCTGGCAGGTGGCCGAGGACTCGCGCTTCCGGCGCATCGTCAGGCAGGGGACCGCGCAGGCCCTGCCCGCCCTCGGCCACAGCGTCCATGTGGATGTGCGCGGCCTGAGGCCGCACCGCGAGTACTGGTACCGCTTCCGCGCCGCGGACCAGATATCCCCGGTCGGCCGCACCCGCACCGCCCCCGCGCCGAACGCCGCCGGCCCGCTGCGCCTGGCCCTGGCCTCCTGCCAGAACTGGCAGCACGGCTACTTCACGCCGTATGCCGACATGGCCGAACAGGACCCGGACGCCGTGCTGTTCGTCGGCGACTACATCTACGAGAGCTCCCCCTCCGCCACCGCCGTACGCCGCCACGAGGGCAACGGCGAGCCGTACTCGCTCGTCCAGTACCGCAACCGCTACGCGCAGTACCGCACCGACCCCGACCTGCTCCGGATGCACGCCCAGGCACCCTGGATCGTCACCTTCGACGACCACGAGGTGGACAACGACTGGGCGGGCGAGATCCCGCAGGACCCGGACAAGCAGTCGCACGACGCGTTCGTCGCCCGGCTCACCGCCGCCTACCAGGCGTTCTACGAGCACATGCCGGTGCGCGCCACCGCCGTGCCAGGCGGCCCGCACATCACGATGTACCGCAGCCTCGACTTCGGCCGCCTGGCCCGGCTCCAGGTGCTGGACACCCGGCAGTACCGGAGCGACCAGGTCACCACGCAGGAGGGCGCGCAGAGCCCGCTGCTGACGATGCTCGGCGCCGAGCAGAAGCGGTGGCTGCTGGACGGGCTGCACCGCTCGCCCGCCCGCTGGAACCTGATCGGCTCACAGATCATGATGGCCGAGACCGACCGGCTCGCGGGCCCGGGCAAGCTCTGGTTCTACGACGCCTGGGACGGCTACCAGGTGGAGCGCAACGCGCTGATGGCCGAGTTCGCCCAGGTCCGCAACCCGGTGGTGCTCTCAGGGGACCGCCATCTGACGATGATCAGCGACCTCAAGCGGGACTTCGCCGACCCCGCCTCGCCGGTGGTGGGCGCCGAGTTCGTGGGCACCTCCATCACCTCCAACGGAGACCAGGACCAGGACGCCTTCCACGCCGAGTTCGACCCCCTGGTCCCCGACAACCCGCACTGGAAGCTCCTCGACGCCCACCGCGGCTACCACCTCTTCGACATCGACCGCGGCGGCATCGACGCCCAGGTGCGGATCGTGGACACCGTCACCCAGCCCCGGTCGGCGGCGCGGACCCTGGCGCGGCTACGGGTGGAGAACGGGCGGCCCGGAGTCGACCTGGTGTGACCCCGGCCCGGGCCCCGGCCCGTCGCCGCGGCGGGCCCCGCCGTGGCCGCCCGCGATGCCGCTGCCAGCGGGTATGTAGGCTGCCCCCGTGGGGATCACGCTCGACCTGAGAAACGCGCGATCGGCCGATGTGCACGTCGGCCGATCCGCGCTGGCCGAGCTGATGTCCGTGCTGCACATCCTGGCCGAACCGGACCACCATCCGGAGGCCCAGCGCTGGACCCGTCAGCTCGGAACGACCTTCGACGACTCCCTGGCCAACGAGATGAGCGCGCTGTCGCCGCTGTGGGCGCGTCTTCGGTGCCGGCTGCTGTTCCCTCTGGCGTTGCCGCTGGACCAGACCTTGGAAGGGGAGCTGCGGCACCTGGAGAAGCTGCCCCTGGATGAGTTCGTCGATCTGTGTGCCCAGGGGGTTCTCGGCTTCCGCGAGGCCGTCCCCCCGGCGCGCCTCCTGCTGGACGACAAAGAGGCCGCCCGCTGCTATGTCACGCAGTGTGAGCGCCGATCCTTCCGGCGCGGGGCACTGGCGCACGACCTGATGGCCTCGCCGGAGGACGTGCGGGCCCGACTGATCAACTTCCTGGACCGCTGCGGGGGAGCGTTCTTCGCGGCCGAGTGGCGCGCGGTGCACGACCGGCTGGAGGCGGCCGCCATGCGGTTCCGTACCGAGGTGACCCGCAAGGGTCTGGCCGAGGTGCTGGCAGGGCTCAGCCCGACCGCGGTGGTCGCGGGGGACGGCTCACACGTCCGCTACGACAAGCTGGCGATCGCGGAGATCGGGATCGGGCCCAGGCAGTTGTTCCTGGTGCCCTCGGTGCATGTGTGGCCGCATCTGACCATCAAGGACGAGCGGTCCTATCCGGTGGTGCTCCAGTTCGCGGCACCGGAGGTCCGGGCGCCCGAGCAACTCACGCTGCGGCAGCTGCACGCCCGGCTCTCCGTGCTGGCCTCTCCGGGCCGGATGGAGCTGTGCCGCCATCTGCTGGGGGAGCCGATCACCACCTCCGAGCTGGCCAAGCGGCTCGGCCTCGATGACACACAGGTCTCCCGCACCCTGAGGCAGCTCAGGGAGGCCGGCCTGATCGAATCGGAACGGGAGGGCAGGTACGTCTACCACCGGCTGGCCACCAGCACCCTGCTCCGGCTGGGGCAGGATGTGCTGGCGACCATCATGCGGTGACCGCTCGCCGGGGCCCTCAGGCGCTGTCGTCGGCTTGGCCGGGCTGGGTCCACAGCAGCACGGCGGAGGGGTGCTCGGCGTCCATGTGGACCCGGTTGGTGGCGATCACCTTGCGGCGGGTCACCGCCTCGGGATCGCCGGTGCCCGAGTTGACGTCGAAGCGGGGGAAGTCGCTGGAGGAGATGTCGACCCGCAGCCGGTGCCCGGCCTCGAAGCGGTTCGCCGTGTCCGGTGCCGCGATCTCGATCTCGTAGATCTCGCCCGGCATCAGCGGCTCGGGGTGCTCGAACGACTTATGGAAGCGGCACCGGAAGATGCCCTCGGTCAGGTTCATGGCGAAACCGTGCGGATAGTCGTCGTTGGGCGGGTGCACATCGACCAGCTTCACGGTGAAGTCGGTGTCCACAGCGGTCGAGGAGATGAACAGCCGGGCCGTGACCGGGCCCGCCACCACCAGCGGCTCTGCCAGCGGCGGGGTGACCAGCGAGATCACATCGGGCCGGGCGTTCAGCGGCAGATACGGCTCCCGCGCCCCGTAGAACCGGGCGTCCGGCACCTGGTCGAAGGCGCCCCCGACCATGACCGGCTCGCCCGAGGTCACCTGCCCGCCCAGGGTGGGCACCGGATCCGCCGGGTCGAAGTCGTACTCCACCCATGCCCGCCGCCCGGTCGGCGGCCGCTCGCTCAGCTCGCCCGAGGCGTGGCAGTAGAACGCCGTCTCGCGCGCCCCCGAGGGCGGCCACCGCGTGTCGGTCCGCCACTGGCCGCCGTGGCGCATCCGGCCGGCCTCGTCCCGGCGGCCGTCCCCGCCGCCCATGAGGAAGTACCGGACCCGGGGAATGGACTCCGGATCGCCGTCATGCCGGAGCACCGCGTCGAACCAGTGCCGTCGGAAGGACAGATACGAGGCGTCGAGGTTGTCGCTGAGCGTGGCCGCGGGGCCGAAGTCCACATCGCCGGCGTATGTGACGCAACGGTGGCCGTGCGTCCAGGGCCCCATCACCAGATACGCGGGGGAGTCCTTCAGACGGCCCATCGCCGTGAAGTTCTCGATGGTCGAGCGCACGTACGGGTCGTACCAGCTGGACATGTGCAGCGTGGGGACATCGGGGAAGCGGTCGTAGTGGCCGCGCCCGTAGATCGCCGGCTGCCGCCAGTACGCCCCGAAGGAGTCGTTGCGCCACTGGTCGAGCAGATAGTCCTCGTACGGGCCGACCTGGCGCAGCGGTGAGACGCCCGGCCGCCACGGCAGGACGGTGAACCAGTCCCGCAGGTCGGTGCCCTCGAACGCCTTGCGCACCAGCGGGTCGCGGGCGGCCTCGGGGCTCTCCTCGCCGTGCCGGAACGCCCACGTGACCTGCTTGAGCTCAAACGCCCCGCCCATCCGCATGCCTGCCTCGTACGCGCTCGCGAAGCCGCCGGAGTCCATGAACATCGCGGCCAGGGGACCGGGGGACTCGGCCGCGGCCGCCGTCTGGGCGTGTGCCGAGTAGGAGACCCCCATCATCGCCACCCGGCCGTCGCACCAGGGCTGGGCCGCGATCCACTCGATGGTGTCCGCTCCGTCGGGCCCCTCGCCCAGGTACTTGACAAAGGTGCCCTGCGAGTCGCCCCGGCCGCGGCAGTCCTGCCGCACGACGTGGTACCCGGCGCGCACGAAGTACGCGGAGGTCTCCTCCGGCGTCGGCAGCGGCTCGTCGTGGCGGTTCTGGTCCGAGCCGCGGATCTGGCGGCGGCCGTACGGGGTGCGCTCCAGGATCACCGGGCGGGGCTCCGGCCGTGCGGCATGGGAGTACAGGTCCGCGGCCAGCACCACGCCGTCGCGCAGGGGGACTCCGAGGGTGCGCCGCCACATCCCGCGCTCGGCCAGGTGCTCCAGGGGGGCGGTGTCGGTGGTGTCGGTGGTCTGTGTCATGGAACCGGTCACTTGGTCTGGGACTGCTTCGAGCCGTTCACGGCGAGCTGGGACTTCGACACCGTGGACAGCGGGAGACGCCACAGGCCGAACAGCTTGGCGTAGGTGCCCGATTCGTACATTTCCCGCAGCGCCTTGGTGATCACGGGGGCGAGCCCGGAGCCCTTCTTGGCCTCGATGCCGTAGATCGCCGTCGCGGCGGGCAGATCGAGGATGTCCTTGAGCTCCAGCGTCTGGAAGCGGCCGTTCGAGCCGCTGCTGGCGGAGGTGTTGGCCGCACTCGGCGCGGCTACCGCCTCGATGCGCTTGCTCTGGAGCGCGAGGGCGGCGCCGGACAGGTCGGGGAAGACCTGCTCGTCGACGGCCGGCTTGCCCTTCGCGGCGCACCGCTCGGTGAGCGCGGCGACGACGTTCTGGGTGCCCGCGCCCTTCTCGACGCCGACCTTGCGCCCGCAGACCTCCAGCCCGGTCTTGGGCTGGAAGGAGGCCGACTTGTTCACCATCAGCGTCACGCTGCTCTTCGCGAAGTCGGCGAAGTCCACCTGCTCCTGACGCTCGACGAAGTCGCCGGCAGGCGCGCTGAGATGGATGCGGCCGGACTTCAGACCGGGAATGATCGCGTCGAAGGTGGTCTTCTCCACCTTGATCTTCACCCCCAGCATGGCGGAGAGCTGCGCGGCCAGGTCGGGCACCAGACCCGTCACGCGCCCGTCCGAGCCGAAGGTGTTGTACGGCGCGTACTCGCTGACGCCCATGATCAGGGTCTTGTTCCTGTACTGCGCGGGCACCTCGGCGGCCAGCTCGCGGTCCAGCGGTTCGAGGCGCACGGCGGCCGACGACTTGGCCTTGGGCTTGTCGGTGCCGGCGGAGTCGTCGACCGAGCAGCCGGCCAGGGTCAGGGACAGGGCGAGGGGCAGGGACAGGGCACCCAGGGCGGCGCGGGGACGGTTGCGCATGGAAGAGGTCCGTTCGGGAGGAGTGTGCAGGGGGGACCGGGGAGGCTGAGGGCGAGGGGAAGAGGAGAACAGCGGAGGAACAGGGGGGACGGGGAGGGGCGGGTGTGGGGGGCGCTCACGAGCCCCATACCGCGGCGGCCACGCGCCGCACATTGCCGCCGGCGAGCTTGGCGATGTCTTCCTCGGAGTAGCCGTGGTCGAACAGCCAGCGGATCATGTTGCCGACCGCCTCCGCCGGGTTCTCGCAGCCGTGCACGTATTCGACGCTCTCGTGCGCCGGCAGCCCGGAGGATGCGGAGGCGTCCTTGTCGTCCTTGCCGAAGAGCGGGGCGAAGGTCCGGTGCCAGGCCGTGTGATCGCCGAAGTTGGTGTCGGGCCCGAAGGCCACGTGGTCGATGCCCACCAGCTCCACGCAGCGCTCCACGTGCTCCATCACCGAGTCCAGGCAGTGTCGGGGATGCCGGGCCGTGATGGTGGTGTGCGGCGCCGCCTCGACGCCGATGAACCCTCCGGTGTCGGCGCAGGCCCGGATCACCTCGTCCGGCTTCATCCGCGCCGTCGGCCACAGCGCCCGGGACCCGGCGTGGGTGATGACCACGGGCGCGGACGAGCGGCGCGCCGCGTCCAGGGCCGTCGCGTCCCCGGTGTGCGACACGTCGACGATGATGCCGAGGTCGTTCATCCTGCGCAGGGCGCGCCGGCCGAGCGCGGTCAGCCCCGCGTCGCCGGTGTCGGCGAGGCCGGAGCCGAGCTGGTTGCTCTCGCTGTACACCAGGCCCAGCAGCCTGACCCCGAGGCCGTGGAGGAGATCGAGCCGGTCGATGTCGTTGCCGATGGGGCTGGCGGACTCCAGGGTCAGCACCACGCCGACCCGGTCCTCGGCCCGTGCCCGCCGTGCCTCCTCCAGGGTCGTCACGACGGCGACGAGCTGCTGGTGGGCGATGTCGGCCCGGCGCATGGCCAGGTCGCTCACCGCGTCGTCCCAGTCCCAGGAGGTGTGGGAGCGGATCATGCTGACGGCGGCGGGCCCGCCGTCGAAGAACAGGTCCACGCCCGAGTGCGCGATCCCTTCGTACGGGATCGACTCCCGGCCCTGGCGGCGGTACGCGGCGAAGTCGGAGGGGTCCGCGGGGCGCAGCGACAGATGGTCGTGGGCGGAGATCACCAGGTGTTCTTCCTCGAAGGCCCGGGCGCGCGTCTCCACGCTCTCGCTCCAGACGGGCCCGCTGTCCGCGACGCGTCCGAGGGCGGGCACGAGGTCGAAGGCCCGGAAGTCCCGGCCGGCCTCCAGGTACTGGTAGGACCGGTAGGAGCGCCACAGGTCGAGGCGGGCGCGGGTCTTGCGGGGGAGGGGGCGGGGGCTGTTGCTCATGCGCTGACTTTCGACAGGAACGTACGGGTGCGGTCGTGGGCCGGGGCCTTCAGGAGCCGCTCGGGCGGGCCTTCCTCGACGACGCGACCGTCGTCCATGAAGACGACGCGGTCGGCGACGTCGGCGGCGAAGCGCATCTCATGGGTGACGACGACCAGCGTCATGCCCTCGCGGGCGAGGTCTTTGATGACACTCAGCACCTCCTGGACCATCTCCGGGTCCAGCGCGGAGGTCGGCTCGTCGAAGAGCATCACCTTGGGCCGCATCGCCAGGGCACGGGCGATGGCCACGCGCTGCTGCTGGCCGCCGGAGAGCTTGTCCGGGTAGGCGTCGAGCTTGTGCGCGAGACCCACGCGGGTCATGAGCTGCTCGGCCCGGGCGTCGGCCTCGGCCGGGGAGAGCCCGAGGACATGGCGCGGGGCGTGGACGATGTTCTCGCGGGCGGTCAGGTGGGGGAAGAGGTTGAAGTTCTGGAACACCATGCCCATGCTCGCCCGCTGTGCTGCCAGCTCGCGTTTGCCCAGCTCGAACAGGGTGTCGCCGCTGAGCCGGTAGCCGATGACACTGCCGTCGACCGTCACCAGGCCGTCGTCGGGGACCTCGAGGTGGTTGATGCAGCGCAGCAGGGTGCTCTTGCCCGACCCGGACGGGCCGATGAGGCATACCGTCTCGCCCCGGTGTATCTCCAGGGAAATCCCGTGAAGCACCTCGGTGCCCCGGAACGACTTGCGGATTCCGTGCAGGGAGACAATCGCCTGCGTGCTTTCTTCCGATGTCACGCTCATAGCGAGTGCTCGCTCCCCTTGACCTTTCCGGCCCGCTCGGCCGGTATCAGAGTGTGTCGCGAGAGGCGACGCTCCAGTCGCTGCTGGAGGAGGGTGATGAGGCCGGTGATGATCATGTACCAGATGGCCGCCACGATCAGCAGGGGAACCGTCTGGAAGTTCTTCGCGTAAATGAGCTGGACCGAATAGAGGAGATCGGCGAGCGATATCACGCTGACCAGTGAGGTGGCCTTGAGGAGCGATATCAGTTCATTTCCCAGCGGCGGCACGATGACGCGCAGCGCTTGCGGAAGCGTGATGCGGAAGAAGGTTTGACCCGGCGTCAGTCCGAGGGTGGCGGCCGCCTGTCGCTGCCCATCGGGGACCGCCAGCAGCCCCGAGCGGATCAACTCCGCGATGTACGCGGTCTCGTGCAGCGTCAGCCCGATGACCGCGGCGGTCAGTGGCCCCAGAAGCGAGTTCGAGTCGAAGGTGACGAACCGCGGGCCCCACGGGATCCCGAGTGACAGGGTGGGAAAGAGCGCCGCCAAGTTGTACCAGAAAAGCAGCTGCACCAGCATGGGAATGGAACGGAATACCCAGATGAAGGCGGCCGCGACTGTGGCCATCAATCGCGAGGAACCCATTCTCATCAACGCGACCACGGTACCCAGGACCAGCGAGAGCAGCATGGTCACGGCCGTCATGCCGAGACTGACGCCGATTCCTTTGATGATGCGGATCTCAAAGAAGTACTTGCCGACTGTTCCCCATTCGAAGCGGGGATTGGTGAGAATCGTCGACACCGCCATGGCGGCCAGCAGTAGAATCACCGCATTGGCCACCAACAGTCCTGGGCGCCTTCTCTTGGCACGTTTGAGCGCGGTGATCCCGGGTGGAGCGTCGAGATTCAGGACTTTGGTCATGGGCGGCCCTCGGGCGGTCTCGGTCACGGCAGTGAATGCTGCATCCTAAAACCGCCCTCCGGGGCCCGCTCGAACAGTTGACAGAGAAGCGTCAACCGTTAACGGGATGCTACGTCCCGGCTACCGGAGTGCGTCGCGCCCACGACGGCGGGCCGGCCCGCGCCCTTCCCCGGCACCATCGTGGCGATCGCCAGCGCCAGCAGCGCACCGCCGGCGCCCATGGCGAAGGCGGTGCGGAAGCCGTTCTCGGAGGGCACCGCCAACGGGCCCACGCGGGTGGTCATATGGGCGAGGACGACGCCGACCACCGCGCTGGAGGTCGAGGTGCCGATGGCCCGCATCAGGGTGTTGAGGCCGTTGGCCGCGCCCGTCTCGGACACCGGCACCGCCGACATGATCAGCGCCGGCATGGAGGCGTACGCGAAGCCGATCCCGGCGCCGATGACACAGGACACCAGGACGATCTGCCAGACCTCGGACATGAGCGCGATGGCCAGCAGATATCCGACGGCGATCACCGCCGAGCCGATCAGCAGCGAGAACTTCGGCCCCCACGTGGCGGTGATCCGCGCCGAGACCGGCGACACGGCCATCATCACCAGCCCGGAGGGGCCCAGGCACAGCCCCGCCGTCATCATCGACTGGCCCAGGCCATAGCCGGTGGCCTCGGGCAGCTGGAGCAGCTGCGGCAGCGCCAGCGACATCCCGTACATCGCGAAGCCGATGACGATCGAGGCGAGGTTGGTCAGCAGCACCTGGCGGCGCGCCGTGGTGCGCAGATCCACCAGCGGCTGCCCGACCCGCAGCTCCCACCGCCCCCACAGCAGCAGGATCACCGCCGCCGCGCTGAACAGCCCGTCGGTGACGGCGCTGGTCCAGCCCCAGTCGGCCCCCTTGGAGATCGCCAGCAGCAGACACAGCAGACCGGCCGACAGCCCGACGGCCCCCACCAGGTCGAATCTGCCGCCGCCGCGGACCGGGGACTCGGGCACCACCGCCAGCACCAGCGCGATCACCAGCACACCCGCGGCCGCCGACACCCAGAACAGCACATGCCAGTCGGCGTGTTCGGCCAGGGCCGCGGCGCCGGGCAGCCCGAGCGCGCCGCCGACCCCCAGCGACGAACTCATCAGCGCCATGGCCGAGCCGAGCCGCTCGGCCGGCAGCTCGTCCCGCATGATGCTGATGCCGAGCGGGATGACGCCCGAGGAGAAGCCCTGGAGCGTACGGCCGACGATCATGGGCGCCAGCGAGTCGCTGAGCCCGCACACCACCGACCCGGCCACCAGCAGCCCCAGGCTGATCAGCAGCATCCGCCGCTTGCCGTACATGTCCCCGAGCCGCCCGAGCACGGGGGTGGCCACCGCGCCCGCGAGCAGGGTGGCGGTGATCGCCCACGAGGCGTCCGAGGCCGAGGAGTGCAGCAGCTCCGGGAGGTCCGGGATGAGCGGGACCACCAGCGTCTGCATCAGGGCGACCACGATCCCGCCGAAGGCGAGCACCGCGACCACCGGTCCGGAGCGGGGTGCGTGGGTGTCCGCCGTCGTCTCGGCCGTATGGGGCGCTTGGGCCACGGGTGTCCTCCGGGATGCCGGCGCCACGGGAAACACCGTGTCGCCGCTGCTGTATGACGGCCCCTCAGCAGGGGCGGCGGCAAGTGTCGCACAGTTTTGTGTAACGCGTACGTCAAATCTTCCCGGGGCTCCGGTGCCGTGCGGCGGGGTGCCGCGCGGGCGCTGTACGAGGGGCTCCGGTCACCTGCGTAGCCTTGACCTCCGGTGCCCGCGTCGGCGGGCGGGGGCGGACGGGAGAGGGGAACCACCGGATGGCGCAGCAGGCGGACGGGACGGCCCGCAGGGGAAGGGGGCGTCCGCCGCGTCTGTCGCGCGATCAGATCGTGCGCGCCGCAGCGGAACTGGCGGCGCGTGAGCCGGGGGTCGTGCTGACGATCAAGCGGGTCGCCGAGGCCGTGGACTCCGCCCCCATGGCCCTCTACCGCTACTTCCCCGACCGCGACGACCTGCTCCAGGCCGTCGCCGACCGGATCATCGCGGACGCGGAGCACACCGACCCGCCAGGCGACACCTGGCAGGACCAGCTGCGCGCCTGGATGCACACCAGCCGCGACCGCCTGCTGCCCTACCGGCAGCTGCTGTCCTACATGGCCGCGACCCAACAGCCCGCGTGGGTACCCGCGCTGGTCACCCTCACCGGGGTGCTGCGCCCGCTCCGGCTGAGCGAGGAAGACCTCGCCCTGGCCGTCACCCTCGTCTGCTCCACCGTTCTCGGCCACGCCGTGTACGAGAGCCACCGGCGCCCCGCCGAGCAGAAGCTGACCGCCCTGCGGGAGGCCGCGGCGCAGCGGCCCCGGGAGGAGCGGGAGGCCGTGGAGCCGCTGCTGTCCCATCTGCCGGAGGCTCAACGCCGCCTCTACGACACGGTCGTCGACCGCACCGTGGCCACGGTGGAGGCCCTTGCCGCGCGCTGAGCCGCGGCGCTCAGCTGCCGGGCGGCGTCCAGTCCGCGATCAGGGCGAGCAGCCCGGGGAAGCGCGCCTCCAGGTCGTCGACGCGCACATGGCTGCGGCGCTCTAGGCCGTACTGGCGCTGCCGGATCAGCCCCGCGTCGCGCAGGGCGCGGAAGTGGTGGGTGAGCGACGACTTCGGGCGGTCGATGCCGAACCAGCCACACGGGTGGTCGAACGCCTCCGACTCCAGCAGCAGGGTGCGGACCACGCCCATGCGCAGCGGGTCGCTCAGCGCCGCCATCACCACCTCGAGACGCAGCTCCTCGCGGGCGGGCTCGGGCAGGGGCTCCGGCAGGCCGGCGGGGGCGGGGTAGGGGCCGGCGAACCTGTCGGCCGTGGCGCTCTGCGACATCCGCGTCACCTCGGGGAAGACAACACAACCATCAGTACGAGTTGCATCGTACAGGAGTTTATGTTCGACTCTGGCCGTACTAGTGGTTCGAGTTTTCTCGTACAGCATGCTGTGCGGCTTGGAGGGGACCCATGGGGAGCGCCCGGCACGCCGAGACCCCGGCGACGACACCCGCGACACCTACGAAGCCCACGACGCCCCCGCCGCGCCGCGAGGTCTGGCTCGCGGCATGGCCGGTGACCGCCGTGTTCATCCTGTCCAACACGGCCACCCCGCTGTACGTCCTGTGGCGCGACGAGCTCGGCTTCTCCTCCGGGATGCTGACCGTCGTCTTCGCCTGCTACATCGTGGGGCTGCTGGCGGCCCTGCTGGTGGCCGGGGTGGTGTCGGACCGGGTCGGCCGCAAGCCGGTGCTGCTGCCGGCCCTCGCCCTGGCGGTCGTGGCCAGTGTGCTGTTCGCGACCGCCGGCTCGATCGCCGCGCTGGCCATCGCCCGGCTGCTGAGCGGCGTCGCGGTCGGCTCCATCGTCTCGGCGGGCATGGCCGCCGTCGCCGACGTGGCGGGGCCTGACCGCAAGCGGCTCGCCGCGCTGCTCGCCTCCACCGCGATGGTCCTGGGGGCGGGGCTCGGCCCGCTGCTGGCCGGCATCCTCTCGGAGACCCTGCCCGGCCCCACGGTCACCGTGTTCCTGGTGGAGATCGTGCTCCTGGCCCTGGCGGTGGTGGTCGTGCTGCGCATGCCGCTGCGCCGCGCCGCGGGTCCCGCCCGGGGCTCGCGCCGACCGGGTGCCTGGGTCCGGGTGCCGTCCGTGCCCCGCCCCAACCGCGGCCACCTCCTGCTGGGCGTGGTGGTGTTCGCCCCCGGCATCACCTCCACCTCCTTCGTCCTGTCGCTCGGCCCCTCGCTCCTGGCGGATCTGCTCGGCACCTCCAGCCGCGTCGTCGCCGGAGCCACCGCCTTTGTGATGTTCACGGCCGCGACGGCCGTCCAGTTCGCCGTGCGGCGGCTGAAGGTGGGCGCCATCCTGGCGGCCGGGGCCGCGTCGACCGCCCTGGCCATGGGCGCGCTGGCGCTGGCCGTCCAGCTGTCGGCCACCCCGCTGCTGGCCCTCGCGGCCGTCCTGGCCGGTGCGGGCCAGGGGATGGGGCAGCTGGGCGGCCTCACGCTGATCGGCGCCCATGTCCCGGCCGCCCGGCTGGCCGAGGCCAACGCGGCGCTGAACGTCGGCGGCTACCTCCCCGCCGGGCTGCTGCCGGTCGCGGCCGGCTACCTCAGCGACGCGGTCGGGCTGTCGGCCGGGACCACCGTCTTCAGCGCCGTCGTCGCGGTTGCCGCGCTCGCCGGGGGCGGCGTGGTGCTCGCCCGCCGCCGTACCGCACTGTGAACCGCACCGGCGGTGGCGGCCGCCACCGGGTCAGTTGAGCAGCATCTGGACGATGGAGACGGTGCCTATCGTGACGATGAGGCTCCGCAGGACGACGGGGCGCAGCCGGCGGCCCGCCTTGGCGCCGATCTGGCCGCCGAGCGCCGAGCCGACCGCGATCAGCCCCACGGCCGTCCAGTCGAAATCCGCGACGAAGAGAAAGAAGAGCGCGGCGACCGTGTTGACGATGGCGGCGAGGACGTTCTTGACGGCGTTGAGGCGCTGGAGGGGCTCATCGAGCAGCATGCCCATCAGGGACATGTAGATGATGCCTTGCGCGGCGGCGAAGTAGCCGCCGTAGACGCTGGCGAGCGTCAGCCCGGTGAACAGCAGCGGGCCGCCGTCGCGGTGGGCGGGGCGGCCGGTCCGCTCGCGGCGGCGGCGCACCCGCTCGCCGATCACGGGCTGGAGCGCGACCAGGACGAGCGCGAGGCCGACGAGGACGGGCACGACCGTCTCGAACGCCGTCGCGGGCAGGGCCAGCAGGAGCGTGGCGCCGGCGAAGCTGCCCAGCACGGCGCCGACGCCGAGCTTCAGCACCCGCCGGGCCTGGCCGCTCAGCTCGCTCCGGTAACCGATGGCGCCGCTGACTGAGCCGGGGATCAGGCCGAGCGCGTTGGACACCGTGGCGGTCACGGGCGGCAGGCCCGTCGCCAGCAGGACCGGGAAGGTGATCAGGGTCCCCGAGCCGACGACGGTGTTGATGGCGCCCGCACTGATGCCGGCCGCGAAGACGGCGACCATGTCCCCCGGCGTCATGCGGTGTCCTCTCGCGTGATTCGCATGGCACCGACGCTAAAGGGCCGATGATTCGGTGTTCGCCGAACCCTGAGACGATATCCCGGGCAGACCGTCGAGCAGCGCGCCGAGTGCGACCATGACCAGCGCGCACACCTCGTCCGGGTCGGCGTCGGCCAGCGGCTCCTTGCCGACGACCACCCGCATCATGCCGATCCCGAGCATCCAGGACAGCGCCAGGTCCGCCCGCAGCGCACGGTTCTCGGCGCTGCTCAGGGACGCCAGCACCCGCGCGTAGTCGTCGCTGGTGGCACGCACGGCCGTACCGATCTCGTCACCGCTGCCCACCGACCGCAGCAGGGTCGCCAGCGCGCGGTTGGCCGGCTCCTTGCCGCGGTGGCCCAGCAGCCCGCGCAGGGCGGCCTCGAGCAGCTCGCCGGGTGGGGTGTTGCGCACCTGAGCCTCCCCGTTGCGCGCCACCACCTCGCCGAACAGCGCTCGTTTCGAGCCGAAATACCGGAACAGCAGTGCCTGGTTGACCCCGGCGCGATCCGCGATCTCACGGACCGTGGCCCGCTCGTAGCCCCGCTCGGCGAACAGCGCGGACGCGGCCTCGAGCAACCGCCGCCGGGTGTCCTGTGCGTCCCGCCGCCGCCCCGCTGACGTGGTCGTTCCCATCGCGACACTCCTCTCGTCGCACCTTCCGCGGTCCCCCCGCCGGACCGTCGGATCAACGGCGCAATCGGGCCGTTGACCGTACCAAGGAGGGGCTCCTACGTTTGTAAGCACGTGCTTACGCGAGGGAGGTCACCATGACCACAGCGGAGACGACCGTAGATCCGACGGAGATCACCTATCCCTTCAACACCTCCGAGAGTCTGGGGCTCAGCCAGGCGTACCAAGAGGCCAGGGGACGCGCGGGATTACTGCGCGTGCGCATGGCGTACGGCGAGCCCGCCTGGCTCGTCACCCGGTACGCCGACGCCCGGCTGGTGCTCGGGGACCGGCGCTTCAGCCGCGCGGCGGCGCTCCACCACGACGAGCCCCGGCAGTCCGAGGGCCGGCGCAACAGCGGCATCCTGACCATGGACCCGCCCGACCACACCCGGCTGCGCACCCTGGTCGCCAAGGCCTTCACCGTCCACCAGGTGGAGAAGCTCCGGCCGTCGGTGCGGCGGCTGACCCAGGAACTCCTCGACGAACTGGAGGCCGCCGGGCCACCCGCCGACCTGGTCGACCGCTACGCCCTGCCGATCCCGGTCGGGGTCATCTGCCGGCTGCTCGGAGTGCCGGAGGAGGACCGGCCCAAGTTCCGGGTCTGGAGCGACGCCGCGCTGTCCACCAGCTCGCTGAGCGCCGAGGAGTTCGAGCGCAACCGCGACGAACTGCGCGCCTACATGGCCGGACTGATCGAACACCACCGCGCCGCGCCGCAGGACGACCTCATGACCTCGCTGATCGAGGCCCGGGACGCCGGCGACCGGCTGTCCGAGCTCGAACTCGTCGACCTGTGCGTCGGCATCCTGGTGGCCGGACACGAGACCACCGCCTCGCAGATCCCCAACTTCGTGCTGACGCTCCTCGACCACCCCGACGAGCTGCGCCGCCTGCGTGAGGAACCCGCCCTGCTGAACGGCGCGATCGAGGAGCTGCTGCGCTTCGTACCCCTGGGCGTGGGCGCCTCCCAGCCCCGCTACGCGACCGAGGACATCGAGGTCGGCGGCACCCTCGTGCGCTCCGGAGAGCCCGTCCTCGTCGCCGTCGGCTCCGCCAACCGCGACGCGCTGCGCTTCGACGAGCCCGGCACGCTGAACGTGGCCCGCCCCGCCACCCAGCACCTCGGCTTCGGCCACGGTGTGCACCACTGCCTCGGTGCGCCCCTGGCCCGGCTGGAGCTCCAGGAGGCGCTCGGCGCCCTGGTCACCCGCTTCCCGGGGCTGCGCCTGGCCGGGGACGTGGAGTGGAAGAACCAGATGCTGGTGCGTGGGCCGCGCGTCATGCCGGTCGGGTGGTGAGCCGGCATGACCTGGAAGGCGGAGATCGACGGGGGCCGGTGCATGGCCTCCGGCATGTGTGCCGGAATCGCTCCCGATCTGTTCGCCCTCGGCGCGGAGCACGCCGAGCCGCTGAGCGACGAGGTCCCGGAGGAGGAGCGGGTGCTGGACGCGGCGGACTCCTGCCCCGCGCAGGCGATCACCGTCCGCGACGGCGCCACGACCGTGGGACCGCGCCCCTGACCTCCGGGATCTGGCACCAGGCCACTCGACCTGGCACCAGGTCACCCGACCTGGCACTACGTCACCTGGACACGCCCAGCCCGGCGGCCGGCAGATCCTCCGGCAGCAGCGCCCGCAGGTCGTCCACGCTCGGTGTGCGGATGGCGGTGAGCCGCCGGGCCTGGTGCGTGATCATTGTCTCGAGCAGTTGCCGGGCCAGGCGGGCGTTGCCGAAGGAGCGGTCCCGGGGGATCGCCTCGATATGGGTGCGGAGCGCGTCCAGCGTCGTCGCCGGGCAGGCGTAGCCGGATTCCTCGGCGGTCCGTTCCAGGATGGTGAGCAGCTCGTCGGTGGAGTAGTTCTCGAATTCGACGAAGCGGGAGAAGCGCGAGGCCAGACCGGGGTTGGAGTCGAGGAAGCGCCGCATTTCGCCGGTGTAGCCGGCGACGATGACGACGACCTGGTCCCGGTGGTCCTCCATCAGTTTCAGGAGGGTGTCCACGGCCTCGCGGCCGAAGTCGCTGGAGTTGCCCTCGGGGGTGAGGGTGTAGGCCTCGTCGATGAACAGCACACCGCCCATCGCGCTCTCGAACACCTCCTTGGTGAGCTGCGCGGTGTGGCCGACATAGCGTCCGACGAGGTCGGCGCGCGCGACCTCGACGAGCTGGCCGCGGGGCAGGACGCCGAGAGAGTGCAGCAGCTGGGCGTAGAGGCGGGCGATGGTGGTCTTGCCGGTGCCGGGCGGCCCGGAGAACACCAGGTGCTGGCTGATCTTCGGGGCGGGGAGCCCGGCGGCCTCGCGCTGTTTGGCCGTGGTGAGCAGCGAGACGAGATCGGTGACCTCGCGCTTGACGGCGGTGAGGCCGACCATGGCCTCCAGCCGGGCGAGCATCGCCTCCCGGTCCTCGCCGGTGTTCTGCTCGACGTCGCTCTCGTCGCTGATGTCCTCGGGGAGCAGCAGGGTGAGGTCCCGCTCGGCGGGTTCGGCCATGGTGGCGAGGCGGAAGGCCTGGCGGTCCACCATCTCCTCGAACACCCGGCGGGCGGCCCGGCCGTTGCCGAAGGTGGCGTCGCGCGGCATCCGTTCGTAGTGCACGGCCAGCGCCTCGGTGGTGCCGGGGCCCAGTTCGTACTGGTGGGAGGCGCACATGCTCGCGGTGATGGTCACCAGGTCCGTGACGGAGTAGTTGGTGAACTCGATGGTGCGGGTGAAGCGCGAGGCCAGGCCCGGGTTCGACTCCAGGAAGGAGGACATCTCCGCCGAGTAGCCGGCGGCGATGACCACGACGTCCTCCCGGTGGTCCTCCATCAGCTTCAGCAGGGTGTCCACGGCCTCGCGCCCGAAGTCGTTGGAGCTGGCGCCCTCGGGGGTGAGGGTGTAGGCCTCGTCGATGAACAGCACACCGCCGAGGGCCTCGTTGAACGCCTCCGTGGTCTTGATGGCCGTGCCGCCGATGACCTGGGCGACCAGATCCGCGCGGGACACCTCGACCAGATGGCCGGACGGCAACACGCCCAGCTGGGCGAGGATGGAGCCGTAGAGCCGGGCCACGGTGGTCTTGCCGGTGCCGGGCGGGCCCGCGAACACCAGGTGGCGGCTCATGGACGGCACCGGCATGCCCAGCCGCTGGCGCCGCTGGGAGAGCTGGTTGAGATTGACCAGCGTGCGCACCTGGTGTTTGACGCCCTCCAGGCCGATCAGGGCCTCAAGCTCGTCCAGCGGCTCCCTGGGCTCGCCGCCGCCGGAGTCCTTCCCCGCGGCGCGCGCGGTGGTGTTCGCGGCCACCTCGGCGCCCCAGACATCCGGAGTGGAGTTGTCGGCGCTGGTCAGCTCCAGCACCTCCAGGCGCTCGCTCACCCGGGTCTGGGTCAGCCCGGCGCCCCGGTTGTCGCGCACGGTGCAGTTGGTGACGCTGACCGGCTCGGAGCTGTCGATCCGGATGCCGTCGCCCACGCTGCCGTTGATCTCGCAGCTGTGCAGCTCGGCGCGGGAGCCCGCGGCGAGGAGCACACCGTGTGCCCCGGCCCCGGTGATCCGCGCCCGGGTCAGGGTCAGCTCCCCGCCCTCCTCGACGGCCACGCCCGAGGCGCCGCAGGTGTCGATCTGGCAGTCGAGCACGGCCGCGACGGCGTCGCGGCCCACCGAGACACCGGTCTCCGAGGACGAGCGCAGCACACAGTCGTCGATCCGGGTGTTGCCGCCGTCGGCGACGCGTATCCCGCCGCCGCCCGCCCGCTCCACGGTGCAGGACTCCAGGCGTCCGCGCCCGTCGTCGCCCACCTCGAAGCCGTACTTGCCGGGTGCGGTGATCCGGGCGCCGCGCAGCAGCGGGTTGGCGTGCGAGCGGATGGCGACCGCGCTGCCGACCGCGTCCATCACCTCCAGCCGGTCGAACTCGGCGGTCGACTCCTCGGTGAGCAGCACGGCCGCCTCGGCGTCGGCACAGTCCCGCACGGTGGTGCGCGTGAACGACGGCGAGCTGGAACCCGTCACCCGGATCGCCGGGCCGGTGACCGAGGTGAACTCGCAGTCCTCGAAGGTGCCTCGGGACCGCTCGGAGACGACCACCCCGGCGCCCTTGGTGCGCAGTGTCCGGCACCGGCGCAGCAGCGGGTCGGCGCCCGCGGACAGGGCGATGGCGGGGCCGGTGGTGCCGGAGACCGTGACGTCCTCGACGATGGGGCGGGACCCGCTGGTGAGATAGACGCCCACCGCCGTGTCACGGACGGTGCAGCGGGACACGTACGTGGTGCTGTTGCCCTCCAGCGCGATGGCGGGCTTGTCGGTGGCGGTGATGTCGCAGGACTCGATGGAGCCCTGCGACTCGCCGTTGGCGAGGATGCCGTTGCCGCGGGCGTCGCGGATACGGCAGCCGCGCACCGTCGAGCGGGCGCTCTCGCTGAACACGACGCCGGAGGTGCCGAGGTTCTCCAGCACACAGTCCTCGATGACGCTCGCCACCTCGGAGGTGTCCACGATCGCGGCGCCCTCGCGGTTGGTGACCCGGCAGCCCCGCATGGCGAGCGAGCCGCTCTGCCGGGCCAGCACCGCCGTCCAGCCGGAACCGATCACCGTGCAGCCGTCCATGGCCACCTGCCCGCGCGGCGCGTCCACCACCGCCACGTCCTCACTGCCGCCGCGCAGCGTCAGATCGGTGAGCATCACCGCGTCCGCGACCAGCGTCAGCGCGGTGCCGCGGCGCGGGCAGATCTCCACGCTGCCGGGCTCGCCCTCGGCGACGAGCGTGACCCGGGTCTTGACGGTGAGGTTCTCGGCGTAACGGCCGGGCCGGACATGGATCACCGCACCGGTGCGTGCCGTGGCCAGCGCCTCACCGATCGTCCGGAAACTCTCCGGTTGTTCCGGGCAGACCGTCAGTACCTGCCGTGACACGCTCGGACCTCCTGAATTCATGGTGCAGTGAACTGTGCCCGGACCGAACCGTGTTGGCGGCCGGGCTTCCCCTATCATGCGTGGCATGCGAAGCGATCGTTACCGCCGCGCCTCTGTGACACTCGCGGCGGCAGCCGCTCTCCCCGCGCTGATGATGTCCACGCCCGCACAGGCCGACCAGGACGACCCGGTCAGCCTGCCCGCGCTCCGCTCCCGCGTCGCCCCCGACGAGAGCTGTGCCACCGCGTCGCTCAAGGCCGCCGAGCAGCAGCCCTGGACATGGCAGGCGTTGCAGCTCTCCCGGGCGTGGCAGCTGTCCAAGGGCGCCGATGTGACCGTGGCCGTCGTGGACACGGGCGTGGGCGACGACCTTCCCGCGCTCTCCGGCCGGGTGACCCAGGCGGGCGACGCGGGCGTCGACTGCGTGGGGCACGGAAGTTTCGCCGCGGGCCTCATCGCCGGGGCCCCCAGCGGCAAGGGCGCGGTCGTCGGCGTCGCGCCACGGGCCCGCATCCTGGCCGTCAGGGCCACCGACGCGCGTGGCAACACCACCGCCCAGCAGGTCGCGGACGGCATCAGGACCGCCGTGGACGAGGGCGCGGACATCATCTACACCGGGCAGGCCCTGGCCGTGGGCAGAAGCCAGTTGACCCAGGCGGTCGCCTACGCCACCACCAAGGACGTGCTGGTCATCGCCCCGGCCGCGCCGGACATCGCCCCCGAGGGCGCCGACGGGCGCCCCGATCCGCGAGCCCGCGCCTACTGGCCCGCCCAGGTCCCGCAGGTGCTGTCGGTGGTGGACTACGGGCCGAGCGGCGGCCGCCCGGAGAAGGCGGCGGCCCCCCTCGCCCCGGACCTGGCCGCCCCCGGCGACGCGGTGGTCGGCATCGGGCCCAAGGGAAATGGCCACTACATCGGTTCGGGGTCGTCGCTGGCGGCCGCGCATGTCGCGGGGGCGGCGGCGCTCATCCGCTCCTACCACCCCGACCTGTCCGCCGCCGAGGTCTCCCGGCGGCTGACCGAGGCCGCCTACCCCGGCGAGGCCCCGCGCCTGGACACCTACGCCGGGCTGACCGCGGTCCTCGGCGACGGCACCCGGGCCGAGCCGAAGGCCGCCGCCGCCCATGTCCCGCCCGCCGCCCCCAAGTCGCCGCGGGTACGGGCCCTGCTGATCGCGGGCGGAGCCGCGGCCGTCGTCCTGCTGGTGGCCGCCGCCGCGTTCATCGTCCCCCGCGGCAAGGCCCGCGGCTGGCGCCCGGCCGGGTAGGACCGGACTCCACGCGAGCGGGTCACGGCACGGCGGTGCCGGCGTACGGAGCGCGCTCCGTACGCCGGCACCACGATCGCCGCCCGGTGTCATGAATCCTCCGGGCCCATCAGGGCCGTCTGGATCTGCACACTCTTGCGCCGGGCGATCCGCAGCCCCCGTCCGGGCGGCAGGATGCGCCCCTTGACGTTGCCGAAGAGATAGCCCTCGGTCGGCGGGCAGGACAGCAGGATTCCGGGGGTGTTGACCTCCTGGAGCCTTCGCATCAGCGGGTCGTTGAGGCCCCGGCCGGCGCCCGCCGCCGCGCGGGCCACGATCATGTGCAGACCGACCTCGTAGCCCAGCGCGAGGAAGTTCGTCAGCCCCTCGAAGGGCTGGTTCAGCGGTCCGCCGCCGCCCACCATGTCGTAGTCGTCGACCAGGACGAACAGCCGCGGCCCGGTCCACCAGTCGCACTGCCGCATCCGGGACGGGGCGATGTCCGGGCCCGGCATCCGGGTCTTCACGGCCCGCGCCGCGCCACCGACCAGCTCCTTGAGGGCGTCCAGCGAGACGGCGTGACCCAGCCGGTACTCGTCGGGCACCGCCTCCACCAGCTCGCGGCGGTAGTCCACGACCATGATCCGGGCCTCGGCGGGGGAGTACCGGGCCATGATCGCCTGCGCCGTGAGCCGCAGCAGGTTGGTCTTGCCGCTCTCCGTGTCGCCGACCACGATCATGTGCGGATTGGCGCTGAAGTCATGCCAGACGGTGCCCATCCGGTCCTCCTCCAGACCGAGCGGCACCCGCAGATCACCCTCGGCGGGCGGCAGTTCGGCCGCCGGGAGCTTCGTCGGCAGCATCCGCACCGGGGGAGCGGGCGGGCCCGACCAGTGCTCGCGCACCGCCGCCACCAGCCCGGCCACGCCGTCCGCGAGGTCATCGGCCCCGGCCACGCCGTCGATGCGCGGCAGCGCCGCCAGATAGTGCAGCTTGGACTCGCGGGTGAGGCCACGCCCCGGGATCCGGGGCACGCCCGCCGCCTTGCGCACATCGATCCCCGAGTCCATCGGGTCGCCCATGCGCAGCTCCAGACGGGTCGCGGCCTGGTCCCGGACCGCCGAGGACAGCTCGACCCAGCGGGCGGTGGTGACGATCAGGTGGACGCCGTAGTTGAGGCCCCGGCCGGCGATGGCGTTGAACGTGGGGATGTGCTGGTCGTACTCCTGGCGGACCGTCGACCAGCCGTCGATGACCAGGAAGACATCACCGTGCTTCTCCCCTGGGAACTCCCCGGCCGCCCGGCGGCGCCGCAGCGTCGCCATCGAGTCGATGCCGTTGTCCAGGAAGAACCGCTCCCGGTGCGCCAGCACCGCGGAGACCTCGGCGATCACCCGGCCGACCCGCTCCTGGTCCAGCCGGGCCGCGACCCCGCCGACATGCGGCAGGCCCACCAGACCCGCGAGCGTGCCGCCGCCGAAGTCCAGGCAGTAGAACTGGACTTCGCGCGGGGTGTGGGTGAGCGCGAGAGACGTGATCAGCGTACGGACGAGGGTCGACTTTCCGCTCTGCGGGCCGCCCGCGACGGCGACATGGCCACCGGCCCCGGACAGGTCCACCCGCAGCTCGTCCCGGAGCTGGTCGAAGGGCCGGTCCACGACGCCGACCGGCACCGACAGCCGCCCCCGCCTGGTGAGATCCGTGGTGGTCAGCCCGTACTCGGCGTGCGGTGCGAGCAGCGGCAGCAACTCGTCGAGCGGCGATGGGTCGGTCAGCGGCGGCAGCCACACCTGGTGCGCGGGCGGCCCGGCGTCCCGCAGCCGGTCCACGGCCACCGACAGCAGGGCGTCGCCGTCCCCGGCCTCGCTCTCGTCCGGCTTCTCCGGCTCGTCCGGAAGGTCGGGCAGCTGCCGCGGCACCACCCAGCCCGCCGTCCACGGCACCACCTGGCTGGCCACCCGCGCCTGGTGAGCCGAGCCGCTGCGCCGCCGGTACGGGCCCGAGACATAGGCCGCGCGGAAGCGGGTCAGCGCCTCGACGCCCGTCTTGATGAAGCCGCTGCCGGGAGTCGGCGGCAGCTCGTACGCGTCCGGCACGCCCAGCACGCCCCGGCTCTCCATCGCCGAGAACGTGCGCAGGCCGATGCGGTAGGACAGATGGCTCTCCAGCTGGTGCATCCGGCCCTCGTCCAGGCGCTGCGAGGCGAGCAGCAGATGCACCCCGAGGCTGCGGCCGAGGCGGCCGATCATCACGAACAGCTCCATGAAATCGCGGTGCGCGGAGAGCAGTTCGCTGAACTCGTCGACCACCACGAACAGGCTCGGCAGCGGCGTCAGCGGCGTGCCGTCCGCCCGCGCCTTCTCGTACTCCAGGGCCGAGGTGTAGTTGCCCGCCGCCCGCAGCAACTCCTGACGGCGCATCAACTCGCCGTGCAGCGCGTCCTGCATCCGGGAGACCAGCGCCACCTCGTCCGCGAGGTTCGTGATCACGGCGGAGGTGTGCGGCAGCTCGTCAAGACCCAGGAAGGTCGCGCCACCCTTGAAGTCGACCAGCACGAAGTTGAGCGTCTCGGAGGAGTTGGTCAGCGCCAGCCCCAGCACCAGGGTGCGCAGCAGCTCGCTCTTGCCCGAGCCGGTCGCGCCGATCAGCATGCCGTGCGGCCCGGTGCCGCCCTGCGCCGACTCCTTGATGTCCAGCTCCACCGGCACCCCGTCCGAGCCCACCGCGATCGGCACCCGCAGCCGGGCGGATCCGGTACGGCGCTCCCACAGCGTGGGCGGCTCATGGCGGTACAGGTCCGGGATGCCGAGCAGCGAGGTCAGCTCCACATCGGCGGCCAGCGGCTCGGCCGACTCCGTGGCCAGGCCCATCCGGTACGGGGCCAGATGCTTCGCCAGCGACGCGGCGACGGTCGTGCTCAGCCGGTCGGGCCGGCCGAGCGGGGTGGACTGCTCCTTGCGGTCGCGGTCCGTGCGCACCAGATTCATGGTCTCGTCGGACACCTGGAACCGCAGCGTGGCGCGCCCCGGCCGCCAGGGCAGCTCGCCGGTGATGTCGAGCACCACCGCGTTGCGGTGGCCGGGCCCCTCCATGCGGTGTCCGCCGGGCGGCGCGACACCGTCCAGCACGATCACCGTGTACGGCTCCTCGCGCCCCGCCATCGCGTCCGGGTCGAACGGCGGCCGCTCCTGGAACTCCCCGCCGAGCAGGTCGTCCAGCTCGTTCACCGAGGCCACGACCATCCGTACGGAGCCGGCGCCGTCGCTCTCCTGCGCGTGCCGATTGTGCGGCAGCCACTTCACCCAGTCCCACTCGGCGCGCTGCTCGTCCGCCGTGACCACCGTGATCCACAGGTCCTCGGGGGAGTGCAGCGTGGCCAGTTGGGCGAGCATCGCCCGGGTCAGCTCCCGGATCCGGGCCGGATCGCCCCGGAACAGCACCCGCGCCCACGTCCGCAGATACACCGCGATGGGCTGGCCGGGGACGGTGGAGTACGCGCGGATGAAGCTGCGCAGCGCGTGCGCGGTGAGCGGTTCCAGGTCCTCCACCGGCTTGGTGGACAGCGGCGAGAGCCGCAGCCCCAGCTTCTGGTCGCCCACCGCGACCCGTATCTCCCCGAAGTCCGGGTCGCCCGGGCGCCGTTCCCACAGCCGGGTGGTGCCCACCAGCGACCACAGCGCGGTCGGCTCCGGATGACGCCACAGGAGGGCGCGCTGCTGCTCCACCACGGCGGCCCGGACCTTCTTCCGGGTCTGCCGCAGATAGCGCAGATAGTCCCGCCGCTCGCCCTTGAGCCGCTGCTTGCGCTCGCTGTTGCGGCGCACGACCTGGCCCAGGATCATGGCGACCGCGGAGACCACCATCATCCCGAGGGCCAGATAGATGAACGCGCCGCTCTTGGAGCCGCCCGGCCGCATGTACATCAGCATCATGGACACCGACATCAGCGCCATCGGCAGGTAGTTCCACACCGCCGAGCTGTCGGGCGTCACTTCCGGGAGCGAGGGCGGCTCCTGGAGGCTCAGTTCCCCTTCGGGCATGTCCGGGCCGCGCCGACGCGCGGGCCTGCGGAACAGGACGGTACTCAAGCGGGTGGTCTCCTTCGGGGCCGGGGGTGCTGCCGGGATGCTGCCAATGGGCTGAAAACAACCGTTGAACGGACGGTGACACGCGCGGCCGGGGCAGGCAGGGCCCGGCCATCAGGGCAGCCGCGGCGGACGGCAGGAGCGGTGAACCCGAGCCGGGGGCAGGAATCCCGGGCCGGTGAAGAAGAGTCTACGATCCGATTCCACGGTTCACTTCGACGGCCGTGACCGAAGCAGGCGGTTCAGCAAGTAGTGTGCAGCCTCCCTGCGCACACGTCCAACGCCCCACACCCCCCACGGAGACTTACCCCGTGTCCCGAACACGTCTCCCGAAGAAGCGTGAGTACTCTCATGACTGACAGCGCAACGGCAGGGCTCTGCCGCGTCACCGTGCGCGCCCCCGCCACCTCCATCGACCTCGCGGTCCCGGCCGATGTCCCCGTCGTCGATCTGCTGCCCACGCTGGTGCGGTACGCGGGTGACGACCTCGCCGAACAGGGTCTGGAACACGGGGGCTGGGTGCTCCAGCGGCTCGGTGGCGAACCGCTCGCCGAGGACAGCAGCCTCGAATCCCTCGGTGTGCTCGACGGCGAGACGCTCTACCTCAGCCCGCGCACCGACGTCCTGCCCGAGGTCCGGCTGGACGACCTGGTCGACGGCATCGCCACCACCATGGCCGACCGCCCCTTCGGCTGGACGGCGACCATCAGCCGCCGGCTGCTCCTCGGCACGCTGATCCTCACCCTCGCCGCCGGGCTCGCCGTCCTCGCGATACCCGGCCCGCCCGCCGAACTGCGCGCCCTGGCCGCGGCCGCCGCCGCGGCGCTGCTGCTCGGCGGCGCCGCCTCGGCCAGCCGCGCGGTCGGCGACGCCGAGGCGGGCGCGGCGCTCGGCTTCGCCGCCGTGCCGTACTGCGCCCTCGCCGGATGGCTGCTGCCCGGCGGCGACCTCGGCGGACCGCACCCGTACGAGGTGCTCGGCTCCCGGCTGCTCGCCGCGAGCGCCGCGGCGGCGGGCGGCGCCATGCTGGCCGTCGCCCTGGTCGTCGCCTTCGCCGCGCTCTTCGTGGCCGCCGTGGCGGTCGCCGCCGCGGGCGTCCTCGCGGCCGTCCTGATGATGACCGCCGATCTGTCGGCCGCCCACGCCGCCGGTCTTGTCTCCCTGGCCGCCGTGCTCTTCGGGGCGTTCGTGCCCTCGATGTCGTTCCGGCTCTCCGGGCTGCGCATGCCCCCGCTGCCCACCAACGCCCAGCAGCTCCAGGAGGGCATCGAACCCCACTCGCCGTCCGCCGTGGCCGCCCGCACCGTCATCGCCGACGGCTGGATGACCGGCCTGTACGCCGCGGCCGGGGCGATCTGCGCCGGCTGCATGCTGGGCCTCGCGCGCGCCGAGGATCTCCCCGAAATCCTCACCATGGCCGCCCTGTCGGTGCTGCTCCTGCTGCACAGCCGCGGCCTCGGCAACACCCTTCAGCGCCTGTCGCTGGTCGTCCCCGCGCTGTGGGGCGGCGCCCTGCTGATCTACGAGGCGGCCACCTCGTACAGCTCGTCCGGCAAGCTCCTGCTGGTCGGCGGGTTGCTCGCGGTCGCCGCCGCCATCGCCATCGCCTCCTGGACGGTGCCGGGGCGGCGGCTGGTCCCGTACTGGGGGCGGGCGGCCGAACTGCTGCACTCCGCCATGGCGATCGCCATGTTGCCCCTGTCGCTGTGGGTGCTCGGCGTCTACGGCGCCCTCCGCTCCCTCAACGGATAACGCCCAAGACCGCCCAAGGACGAGTTCTCCATGCAGACCAAACGCGACCAGGTCCAGGCCCATATGTTCCTCATGGGCCGGCTGACCTCCAGCATGCTGCGCTCCGACCCGGACGCGCCCGAGAGCCCCCAGGGCCGCACCAACCGCGGCGTCGCCATCGGCGTGATCATCACCGTGCTGCTGTGCGCCGGGGCCTTCGTCCTCGGCCTCATCTCGCCCGGCCAGAAGGACTCCTGGCGCTCGGCCGGAAATCTGATCGTCGACAAGCAGACCGGCGCCCGCTACCTGTACCTCGACGGACGGCTGCGCCCGGTGCGCAACTACGCCTCGGCGCTGCTGCTCGCCGGCTCCGACCTGGAGACCACCACGGTGGGCTCCAAGTCCCTCAAGGGGACCCCGCTCGGCACGCCCATCGGTATCGAGGGCGCCCCGGACTCGCTGCCCAAGGCGGGTGACCTGTCCGACGACCCGTGGCAGGTGTGTTCGGCACCGTCGGCGGAGAACGACGGCAAGGTCGGCACCACGCTCGCGGTCGGCGCCGAGACGCCGGGCGACGCGCTCGGCAAGGGCGAGGGGGTGCTTGTACTGGGCCCGGACCGCAACCGCTACCTGCTGTGGCAGGGCAGCAGGCTGCGGCTGGACCGCGACTCGGGCGCGGCCGAGGCGCTCGGCTACGCCACCACCAAGCCGGTGCCGGTGTCGGCCGGGTTTCTGAGCGCGCTGCCCGCGGGCCCCGACCTCGCACCGCCGGAGACCCCCGGGCTCGGCGACCTCGGGCCGCGGCTGGGCGGCCGCTCCACCCGGGTCGGGCAGGCGTTCGCGCTGGACGTCCCGGGCTCCGACAGCCGCTACTACCTGCTGCGGAAGGAGGGCCTCGCGCCGCTCACCGCGACCGAGCTGGCGCTGGTGCTTGGCGATCCGCAGACCCGCGCCAAGGCATACGGGGGCCAGGCTCCGGTCGCCTCGCCGGTGACCTCCCAGGCGCTTCAGGGCAATCTCGCGCCGGAGGGCTCGCTGAACAAGGGCCCCGGCCAGGCCCCGAGTTCGCCGCCGAAGGCGGTCACCGTGTCTGATGAGCAGACCCCGTGCGTCCGGGTAGCGCCGCAGGGCAAGGGCACCCGGGTCGGGGTCACGCTGGTCGAGGAGCCGGACCTCGGCCCGGTGGCCCAGCACTCCGCGGGCGCGGCCGCGGCCCCCGCGTGTCTGCCCGTGGACCGGATCACCGTGCCGCCGGGCCGCGGCGTTCTCGTACGGGCGCTGGGCGCCGGCGGGGGCCGGGTCGGCAGCACGGTCTACCTGGTCACCGACTCGGGCGTGAAGCACCGGCTGGCGAACCAGGACGCGGTCAAGGCGCTCGGCTACGAGGGCGAGGGCCCGCAGGAGATGCCCTCGCTGATGCTGTCGATGCTCCCCTCCGGCCCCGACCTGTATCCGCAGGCGGCGCAGAACGGCCAGGTCAACGTGACGGCGCCGCGCTGCCGTTTCCCCGGCAAGGGCGAACAAGCGAAAAACAATCTGACGACAAGTCAGACGAACGAGAAGACAAACGGAGCCTCGTAGCATCGCCCTCCTGAAGCCGATCGAGGAGAGGGGCGCGTATGTCTGCCAACGGCATGCAGCAGTCAGAGGAATCCGCGACACGGAACGGCATCCAGGCCCTGGAGATGGCCTTCAGCGGAGTCATGAAGTGCCGCCAGGACGTCGAGTCCACCAAGAACAACCTCATGACCCACTACAAGGGCAGTGACGGTGGCGCCTTCCGGGACCTCGTCACGTCATGGGAGGAGAAGGCCGATGTCATCCTCACCAACGTCCAGGACATGATCGAGACGCTCAACCAGACCCTCGTCGAGCAGGGCAAGCAGCAGGGGTCCTCGAACGAGGCCATCAACCAGGCCTACTCGCAGTCGGACGCGGTCTTCGACACCCTGACCGGCTGATCCGACCGCCGGTTTCCCCACCAACCTTCGGACCCTAGGCGAGACGAGGACAGGCAATGAGCGACTTCACCGACGGCTACATCTACGTCGACTACTCGCACATGAGCAACGCGGCCGACGACATGATCACGCAGACGAAGGCCATCGCGACCACGCTCGAGAACCTGGAGATGGAGCTCAACGAGCTCAAGAACACCTGGATCGGTGACGACAAGGACGTCTACACCCAGAAGCAGCAGGCCTGGGACAACGCGGTCAAGGGGATGGAGGACCTGCTGACGAAGCACTCCGCCCTGCTGACCTCGGTCTCCGAGAACTACCAGTACAGCGAGCAGTCGCTGACGCAGATGTGGGACTCGGTGAAGATCGGCCGCTGACGCCCGCCGGCGGGGCCGGCCCCCGCGGCCGGCTCGCCCATCACACCCCCAGCGGGAAGGACCCGGAGTGGACACCAAGGATCCGAACGAGAAGACGACCAAGCTGACCTTGGACAAGGCCGGTCTCCAGAGTTTCCTCGACAATCGCGTGCTGCCCTTCAAGGACGAGATCCGCAAGATCACCGAGGACGACCCCACGTTCGGTCCCTCGATGGGCTCGCTGATCGGCAAAGAAGACATCAGCATCGAGGACTTCGACTCCTACCAGGCCGGGAAGCCGCTGTCGCTCGGCTGGATGCTCCAGGAGGGCGAAGTCGACGGGCAGGTGGCGAAGCTCAACAAGAGCCTCGCCACGATGGCGGAGAACCTCGTCGAGATCTACAAGGAGCAGGCCAAGCTCTTCGGGGACATCGAGGACAACCTGGAGACCACCATCTCCACGCTGTTCTCCACCCAGAGCGGCAATCTGACCACCATCGACGGCCAGGAGTTCCTGGACATCTTCGAGGACGTGGACGACGACCTGGCCGGTGGCAAGGGTGGCGGCGACGATGACGACTAGCCGCTGAGCGTCCCGCCGCCCCCGTTCCCGCCCGCCCCCCACCCCGCTGACCGGCCCGCCGGAGGTCCCGCGCCATGTCCAAGAAAGTCCCCGTCGCCCACTCCGACAACGACTGGTGGGCCAGGGCTGTTCGGGTGCTGACGGGCGTCGTCCTGCCCGCCAGGGCGGACCTCTTCGACAGCCTCCTCGGGAACAACGACATCCCGCTGATGCGGCTGGAGTTCTCCGACTACAACGGCGAGCCCTCCAACGCGATCGTCGAAGCGGTCAACGACATGTCGTGGCGTACCGAGAACTCCGGCTGGCGCATCAACAACACCGACTTCGTGATCCCGTTCTACTCCGGGAAACACGGCCCCATCAGCGGGGCGGCCCCGGGCACCAAGGTCGTGATGAAACAGGCCCGCATCACCCTGCTCGGCACCAACGGCACGGACGACCCCCCGGCCGGCGGAGTGGTCGTGGGCGGCGAGTTCAAGAGCGGGCTGGGCAAGGACTTCGAGGGCCAGTCGAAGGACACGACCTGGAGCAACGTCGGCCTGTCGCACTACAGCTACGGCGGCGGCATGGCGCTGGTGTCGCTGATCAACAACGGCAAGACCACCGGATTCGACTGGTATGGCCTCAGGGTCAACGAGAAGGACGCGGTGGACCTGGATTCCTTGAACAGGTCGGCCGAAGCCCTCGACCGGGCCGCGCGCTTCTTCAAGAATCGGTACGACGACCTCCGGGACTGGGAGTTCGACCTCGGCAAGGAGGAGGCGTCATGGAAGGGAATGGCCGCCGGGGTCTTCCGGGACATGGTCCACGGGATGGCGCGCAACTACAAGTCGTACAACGAGCAGATTCCCCTCCAGGGCAACGGATCCAAGTACGGCAATGAGCTCCGCAAATACCGGCAGGACATCCACAACGCCTCCTATTCGCTGTACAACAAATGGAACACCTGGCAGCTGCTCACCGGAAATCCGCTGCGCTGGCTGCACGACATCCTGCTGGATGTCTCCGAGTGGATCTGGAAGAACAACATCACCAAGGTCCGTTACTACGAGGACTACGGATACGATTCCTACGACTCGTACCACGCGGTGAAGCTGGACGGCTTCCACGGCGACCACCCGACCTACGGCCAGCTCGAGGACAAGGAGACCTGGAAGAAGATCGGCGAAGAGGCCATCAAGAAGTGGCAGCAGTCCGTCGTGGACGTGCTCGGGGAGGCGGGCAAGGCAGCCATCCTCGCCATTCAGAACTCCGTGAACGACCAGGACCTGCCCAAGAAGATCGACACGGAGACCACCAGCCTGAGCCAGGAGTTCGCCAAGGACCAGGCGGCGAAGGAGAAGGCGGACGCCGAGAGGGAGAGGAAGCGGATCGAGGAGGAGAACAAGAGGAAAGAGGAGGAGAACAAGAGGAAAGAAGAGGAGTGGAAGAAGAAGCAGGAGGAGGCCGAGCGCAAGGCCGAGGAGAAGGAGAAGGAGTGGGAGAGGAAGCAGGCCGAGGCTGAGCGCAAGGCGGAAGAGAAGGAGAAGGAGCAGGAGAGGAAGCAGGAGCAGAAGGAGAAGGAGCAGGAGGAGAAGCAGCGGGAGCAGGAGAGGAAGCAGGAGCAGAAGGAGAAGGAAGCCGAGGCCAAGCAGGCCGAACAGGAGGCCAAGCAGGCCGAGAAGGAAAAGGAGCAGGAGGAGAAGCAGGCCGAGCAGGAGCGCAAGGCCGAGGAGAAGCAGGCGGAGCAGGAGGCCAAGCAGGAACAGAAGGAGAAGGAGGCCGAGGCCAAGCAGGCCGAGCAGGAACGGAAGCAGGAGGAGCGGTACAAGGAGCAAGAGGCACAACAGCAAGCTGCTACGACATTGGCACGCACGGAACGCGAGCAGCAGAAGAAGGAGCAGGAGAAGAAGCAGGCGGAACAGGAGGCCAAGCAGGCCGAGAAGGAAAAGGAGCAGGAGGAGAAGCAGGCCGAGCAGGAGCGCAAGGCGGAAGAGAAGCAGGCCGAGCAGGAAGCGAAACAGGAGCAGAAGGAGAAGGAGGCCGAGGCCAAGCAGGCCGAGCAGGAGGCCAAGCAGGCCGAAAAGGAGAAGGAGGCGGAAGCCAGACAGGAGGAGCAGGAACAGAAGCGCATTCAGACCGAGAGCGAATACGAAGCCAAGCAGAAGGAGCAGGAGGCCAAGCAGGAGCAGAAGGAGAAGGAAGCCGAAGCCAAGCAGGCCGAGCAGGAGGCCAAGGCCGAGGCCAAACAGGCGGAGCAGGAAGCCAAGCAGGCGGAGCAGGAGGCGAAGCAGGAGCAGAAACAGAAGGAGGCCGAGGCCAAACAGGAGAAGCTGGAGCGCGAACAGGAACAGCGCCAGGCCGATGCGGAGAAGCGCTACGAGCGCCAGACCCGGGAGCTCGGCGGCGGGAGCCCCGGGCGGTACGAAAGCCCGGACCTGCCCTCCGACCTGCCCGACGACTACGGCGGCCAGAGCCCCTCGCTCGACCGCACCAGCGGCACCACGACCCTCAACCCCGACCGCACGGTCACCCTGGAGTACCCGGACGGCACCTCACGGACGATCGATGTGCCGGGCGGCGACATCTCCACGGTCCTGCCGGACGGTTCGACGGACTTCGACACGCTGCGCCCCGGTGACTCGATCACCAACAGCGACGGCAGCATCACGACCCTGGAGCGGGACGGGACCCTCAACACCGAGTTCCCCGACGGCAGCAGCACCCGGATCGACCCGGAGCAGGGGCTGATCACCAACCGCCAGCCCGACGGGACCACGACCACCACCCCGATCGAGTCGGGCGAGACCCTGCCGAGCAACCTCGGCAGCTCCTCCAACCTCCACTCGCCGTCGAGCTCTTCCTCGTACGACGGCCTGTACGGCGGCGGCTATGAGGACGACCTGTACGACTCCACCCCGTACAACAGCACGCCGTCCGGCAACGGATATGGTGCGGACGGCAGCTCGTCCGGTGGCGGCATGCCGATGCTGCCCCCCGGCACCCGGATGAACGGGTCCATGAGCGGCGGCGCCGGTTCCGGCGACACCGAGCGGGTCCGCGGGGTGTACGACGACCCCACCCAGCCGATCGTGCGGCGCCTCGGCGGCTCCCGGCCGTCCGGTTCGAGCTACCAGGAAGAGGAGATCGTCGCCGCGCGCGGCGGCGGGATGTCCACCGCCGGTGGCATGCCCTTCGCCCCGCCGATGGGCGGCGGCATGGGCGGCGGCCAGCCGCAGACCCAGAGCTCCGACCGCGAACGGGCGGCGTGGCTGGAGGAGGACGAGGACGTCTGGGGCACGGACGAGGGCGGCGCTCCAGCCGTCATCGGGCGTTGAGAGCGGCGAGGAAGGCGTAGCGATGGACAGGGAATCGATCAAGGATCAGCTGGCCCGGGCCATGGCTGACATGGAGCGGACCCAGCAGGCCGTGGCGCAGGCCAAGGCGCAGCTCAGGACGGCCTCCGTCACCGTGCGCTCGCGGGACCGCGCGGTCGAGGCGACCGTCGGCGCGCAGGGACAGCTCGCCGATGTGAAGTTCCTCGACGGCAGGTACCGCACCATGGCTGCCGCGCAGCTCGCGGCCTCGGTGCTGGAGGCGGTGACCCAGGCCCAGGCGCAGATGGCCCAGACGGTCATGGACACCTTCCGGCCGCTGTCCGACAGTGTGAGCGGCGCCCCGCGCCTCGACGGTGTCGGCATCGAATGGGACGAGATCTTCGCACCGCTCGCGGACACCGCCTCGAAGGGCCGGGCCGCGCATACCCGTTCCAGCGACCGGCTGAGAGACGAGATCCACGAGGACGGGGACCGGAGGTAGGCCACGGTGAGTTACGGTTACGGCGGCGAGCGGTACGAGGCCGACCCGGCCCGGCTGATCGCCATGATGGATGAGATCCGAGCCATCGCCAAGCAGGCGAGGGAGCTCCCGAGCGGATTCACCTCGGCCCTGCAACCCACGCGGCGGTGGTACGGGATCGACGACGAAGTCGCCGAGGGGTACGGCCCCCAGTACGAGAAGACCGTCGAGGGCGTCAGCGACACCTTCTTCGCCATCTCCGACGCCGTCATCGGCGTGGTCGAGGGCCGCCTCCAGGAACTCCAGGAGGTCCGGGGGGCGGAGTCCTTCGCCTTGGACAGCGTGGACGAACTGCGGCAGGCCGTGAACTCCGTGGGCGGGGACGGCACCCAAGGCGGCGGCGGAAAACATTGAGCGGTGCCGACCGGGGAGGCTCCGTCCCCGAGGACTCCATCGAATTTCCCGATGACGTCCGCAAGATGCTGTTCGCCCTGGGCCTCGAGCCGCCGCAGGCGTCCTCGGACATGGCCTATGGCAGCAGCATGCCGTTCGACGAGTACGCGCAGGCGCTGCTTGACCTGCGCGATCGCATCATGGACTCGGTCAACCGGGTCGACGGCGCGCTGCCGACGCAGGTGGCCGACGTCTACAAGCAGGCGATGGCGATGCTCACCGGCGCCGGTGGCCAGGACGCCATGGGGGAGTTCGCCGACAACCTGAGGGAGATCAGCAAGGGGCAGGTCGGGCACTCCAGAAACATCATGGAGAGCAAGTGGGAGGTCATTGCCGAGATCATCCAACTGATCATCGAGCTGGCCTTCATCGCCGCCATGGCGTTCTTCACCGGCGGGCTGTCCTTCGGCGACGCCGTCCTGGCGAGGACCAGAAGCCGTCTGGCGGTGCTGATCATCCTGGACCGGCTGCTGCGGATGACCCATCTGGCGCCCACGTTCAGCGAGGCACTTCAGGAGGCTTTCACGACCTTCGCGGTACGGATGGCGATGCTGGGCCTGAACAAGGGAGATCGCCGCCCCGACGGGATCGACTGGGGCAACATCGGCAAGTCCGCCGCCTTCGGTGCCCTGGCCGGGTTCTTCATCAGCGGCCTCTCTTCGGTACTCGGGCCCCTCTTCAAGAACATCTTCAACAACTTCGGCGACAACAAGTGGGGGAACTTCGGCGCGGAGCTCTTCAACAGCTTCGGAAGCGAGGGCGTCGGAGAGGCGTTCGCCGAGTTCCTGATCAACGGCCTCTTCGAAGGCAACTGGAAGTTCGACCCCATGACCATCGTGAGCGGTGGTCTCGGCGGCGCCTCCGAGCACATCATCGGCAGCGGACTCGGCTACCTCGGCAAGGGCCTGAACACCAAGTTCATCGGCGGCAATCTCTTCAGCATCATGCTGTTCAACGACCGACCGGGGCCCAACTCCGTCCTGGGCGGGGGCGGTGGTGGCACCGGCTCCGGCGGGCCGGCCACCGTCGACACGGTCACCAACGACACCCCGACCTCCCACACCCCGACGCCGCCCCCGATCACGACGCCACCCCCCACACCCGTGCACACGACGGTCACCCCTCCGATCGTCCACAACAACGACGTCGACATCCCGGCGGGCGACGTCCCGGATCTCTACCCGGACTTCGACCCGGAGAACGCCCCGTACTCCGACAGCGACACGGACTCGATTCTGAGTTCGACCTCGAACTCGACCTCGAACTCGGACGCGTACTCGGACATCACCGACTGGGACGCATACGAGGGCACCGACCCAGGCACCGCCCCGGGCGCCGTGCCGCTGACCATTCCCAAGGCCGGGGCCCCCGACCCGCTGCCGCTGTCGTCGAACACCCCGCGGCGGGACACCACAGCCGACAGCAACCCGCTCCCGGATCCCGCGTCGGCCGGCCCCACCGCGCTCGTGCCCCCGGGCACACCGTCCGCCACGCCCACCCCGACCCCCTCGACGACGCCGTACGCCTCGCCACGCGGCCGCGACACGGACCTGTACGGAGACGGGTTCGACGCGACCCCCGACGACACGCCGGACACGACCCCCGCCCCGGACACCATCACCCAGGACAGCGACGACAACCCGGCGGCTGCGGACCCGGTCCGGGATCCGGTACGCCCCGAGCAGTGGCGCGGGCGGCAGCAGGGGTCCCCGACCGAGATACACACCGAGATCCGGCCCGCCGCCGACGACCAGACGCAGGACCAGGACCAGGACCAGGACCAGAGCCAGGAACAGGGTCACGGCGGCCCGGTGACCCAGCCCGCCCAGGACCCGACGGTCGTCCGCACCACGGTCCAGCGCGTCCAGGCCGACGACGGCCGCTGGGTGCGCAACCTGACCCTGGACCTCCCGGTGCGGTTCGGCGACGGGTTCTCCGCCGACCGGCTCCAGGAGTTCCAGGAGCGGATGCGCGGACTGCTGGACACCCAGGTCAACCACGGCCTGCCACTGCCGCGCTCCGGCGACCAGCTGTACATCGACCTGAACCTCGTCCACGACCCCGGCAACGCCGAGGCCATCGAGCTGACCGAGACGGCCAACCCCGCCCCGTCCGATCAGCGCCACGTCCGGATGTCCCCGGATGACCCGTCACTCGGCGGACCCGAGCGCGCCCGGCGCCAGCTCCGCAACGACGGGACCGCGCTGCGCCAGGTACTGCGCTACGCCGGCCTCGACGTGGATCCGGACGCGCTGCCAGGCCCCGCCGTACGCCCTGACCACCTCCAGACCGTCGAGGACCTGACCGACACCGGCCCGGCCGTGGCCGACCAGGCGCCGCCGCCCACCCCCTCCGTGGCCGACCACACCCAGCCCACCCCGCCCGTGGCCATCGCCACGACGTCCACGACACCCACCAGCACCCTCACCGAGGCCGACGGCCCCGCCGCCCTCACCGAGACCGTCGACACCGACCCGGCCCCCGTGCCCGAGCCGACGGTCCTGGCCACGGCCTCCTCGTCGCCGGTCGACCCCGCTCCGCGCAAGCCGGTGATGGTGGAGCCCGTCGTCGACCCGGTGCGCCCCGAGCAGTGGCGCCCCCGGCGGGAGGGGGCGCCCTCGGCGCCCCTGTGGACCGAGCGCTACGACCCGGCCGCCGACCCGCTGGCTGAGGGTCCGGGCCGCGGGCCGCAGACGCTGGGCGGGCGCGACACCGTCATCCGTGCGTGGATCCGGCGGGTCCAGGCCGACGACGGCCGCTGGGTGCGCAACCTGACGCTGAATCTGCCGGTGCGGTTCGGCGAAGGGTTCCCCGCCGACCGGCTCCCCGGCTTCGAGGGCCGGATGCGCGAACTGCTGGACACCCACATCAACCACGGGCTGACGCTGCCGCGCTCGGGCGACCAGCTCCACATCGACGTGAACTTCGTCCACGCGCCCGACCACCCGGAGGCCATCGAGCTCAGCTCGACCGCCGACCCCACCGAGTTCGACCAGTTCTCTTTCCGGCTGTACTCCGACGACCCGTCTCTCGGGCCGGAGGAGAACGCGGTGCGCCGCCGCAAGAACGACGCCCGGTCGCTGCATGAGCTGATGCACTTCGCCGGTCTGGGGGACCGGTCGCTCGACCCCTCCTCGCTCTTCCGCCGCATCGAGAACGGCTCGGTCGACAGCGTCGGGATCATGGCCGATCCGAACACGCTGCCCGACCGCGCCGTGCCGGCGCACTACCTGCGGACCATCGAGGACGCCGCCGACTCCGGTCCCGCCGTGCCCGACCACCCGGTCTCGGCCCGGCCCCTGCCGACCACCACCTCCGGCGACCCGGCCGATCTGCTGCCGCCCGCCCAGCTGCGACCGGCGCATCCGCCGTCCCAGGCGAACGTCGGGGTCACCGCGGCGCCCAAGGACGTCGAGGACATCAAGGAGCTGTGGGACCGGGCGGTCGAGCGCCAGGGCCCCGGTGGCGGGCCACTCACCATCACGGTGGACGGCGCCAGCGTGACCGCGCCGCAGCTGATGACCGCGGTCCTGGAGCGGCTCGGCGCCACGGACCGGGCGGGCGATTTCACCGTGCCCAAGCCCAAGGCCAAGCTCACGGCGGGGGCCACCCACAAGGTGCTGCTCTCCTTCAACGCCGACGGCCACCGCGGAACCGTCAGCCGGGAGATCCGCATCGAGTCGGCGCAGTCGGCCACCGCCCCCGCGTCCGGGCCGGCCGGCCCGCCGCGTCCCCCGTACGACCCGGCGACCACGCCGGAGGCCAACGCGCGGGCGCTCACGGTGGGCCGCGACGTGGCCGCGCTCATCAACGGGCTGTTCCCGGGCGACGGGCGGACGCGGGACGTCCAGGGGCCCGTCGTGCTCACCGGCGGCGCCCAGGCCAATCTGCGCTTCGGCAGTCCGCGCCCCCTCGCGGGCCTGGACTTCCGGCTCGCCACCCCGGATGTGCGGCTCCACGAGGACCTGCTCAACCGGGCCCTGGCCGAGCACTTCCCGAGCCCGCCCGGCGCCCCGCTGGGCGTCCTGCGGCAGGACGGGCGCGACCCCCGCGCGCTCAGCGGACGGATCAACGGCGTCGACATCACCATCGGCCCGAGCACCGACCCGTACCGCGACACGGACGAGGCCGACGGCATCGCCGTCCCGTCCCTCGTCGACTCCCTGGTCGACACGGCGTACGCGCTGGCCGCGCGGCCGGACCGGCACAAGCGCGGCTCGGACCTGTTCGACCTGCTGTGGGCGCTGGGCGGGCACCCGGGCCTGGACGCGGCGCTCGCCGACGAGCTGGTGCGGCGGCGGGGCTCGGAGTACGCCGCCCAGCGGCCGGCCCAGGCGAAGGCGGATGTGACGAGCCAGTTCATCGACGTGCTGAACGGGCTGATGGGGACCAGGGCCGCGCGCGAGGCCCTGGAGGCCCAGTGGCGTGAGTTCGGCGCCACCCCGGAGGACGTCCAACGGCTGCGCACCACCCTCACCGACCTCGCCGACAGCTTCCGGGCCGGGTCCGGCCCGCACCGCGCCCTGGTCCTGACGGCGGGCAACTTCACCGGCGACATGTTCGGCCTGGCCACCGCCCTCTCGCTCAACCCGAAGCTGCACGTCGGCGTGGTGACCGGACCGCGCACCCGCGACCAGGTCGGGCCGTTCCTCCGGAAGACCCTCACCGCCCCGGTGCACGCCCGCCACGCCCGGGCGATGGCCGAACTCGAGGCGAACACCGGGCTGTCGCCGAGCGAGCGCGCACAGGAGCGGGACCGGCTCACCGCCCGGCGCGACGCCGAGCTGCGCGCACAGGAGGACCGGCTCCACACCCTCCACACCGACGACCCGCACCAGCTGTACACACAGACCGCCAACGGCTACGAGGCCCTGCCCTACGACGCGATGAGCCCGCCCGTGCCGGCGGGGCTGCGCAGCACCCGGTTCCAGAAGCCGACGAAGTACGCCACGAGCGAGGTGGCGCAGGTATGGGACGGCCAGGGGCGCTCGCGGGCGAAGATCCGTGGCGCCTGGGGCCTGGACAACCACCACACCGAGCGGGTGCGGCGCTTCCTCGCGGCCCGCGGAGTGCCGGAGGGCGGCCCGCATGTGGTGCTGTGGTCGCGGCTGGGCAGCCGTCAGGAGGGCGACGCGCACCCCCAGCACGACAGCGGCACGACCGGGCTGCGGCAGATCATCGACCATCTGCCACCGGGCACGAATGTGATCATCGCGGGCGACAGCGCGCAGAGCGGCGCGCTGAAGCGGCTCGCCGACGGCTATGACAACGTCCACGACCTCACGGAGTTCTGGAAGACGGACGACTGGCGGCAGGCGTTCCCCGACGAGACGCGCGAGGTCCAGTTCCAGGTCTTCGACCACCTCTCCCAGGCCTCCGGCGGCAACCTGAAGCACCTTGGTTTCCGCAGCGGCAACCTGGAGGGCTACGCCCTGATCGGACATCAGGTGCGCTACCTGGAGGAGTCCGGGAACCACCAGGCCAAGCGGATGAAGGCCTGGCACGACCCGAAGATCGGCTATCAGCGGATCACCGTCAACAAGGTGCCGACCCTCGCCGGGCAGTGGGTGGTCAAGAACGCCGAGGTGACCGGCAACGAGGCGCCCGTCCCGTGGTGGTCCGACCTCGACAGCGCGAACACGGGGTCCCGCGCGCGGCTGAAGACCGAGTCGCTCGCCGCCTTCGGCATCAAGAACACCCCGGCCCAGCGCGGCTTCGACCCGCTGGACCTGGAGGCCATCGGCTCGTATCTCGGCTTCTCCGCCCAGGGCTCGCAGGGCGCGCTCGACGCGCGCCCCCTGCCGCCGCCCCCCGGCACCTCGGCCCCGTCCCCGGCCGCCGACCCGACGGGGCAGCGGCCGCGGGCGCGGCGGCCCGCCCCGTCCCCGGCCTCCCCGGACCGCGTGGCGGACCTTGCCGCCCGGCTGCCGGGCATGCCGGCGGCGGAGCGCGCGAAGGAGCTGGCGCTGCTGTCGTCGGCCGACCGCGAGAAACTGGCGTCGGACCCGGCGCTGATCGACGCGCTGGAGGCCGGGCTGCCCGCGCCGGAGTTCGCCGCGACGGCCGCGCGGCTGCTGATCCAGGTGCCGGAGGGGGTGAACCAGCCCGACGCGGCACGGCGCGAGGTGCTCGGCCGGCTCACGCCGATGCTGAGCAACCGCAAGGTGGCGGCCACCCTGCTGAGGGCCCGTGCGCGGGTCGTGGTGGTGCCCAAGGACGAGGCGATGACCTCGCTCGCCCCGTTCCGCCATCTGCGGGGCAAGCCGGTCGGCCCGGACGGGCGGGTCTGGGACACCGTGCGCGGCAAGGGCGGCCGCACGACAGCGGTGACTGAGGAGAACCTTCTCGGCAAAGAGAGCACCATCGGCGACGAGCACATCTACGCCAAGGGGTACTCCACCACCACGCACGAGTTCGCGCACGCCATCCATCAGCACGGGCTCTCCGACAAGGACCGCAAGCGCATCCGGGACGCCTTCTACGCCAAGCGCAACCGGGAGCGGCGGTCGCAGCTGCCGGGCTCCAAGGTCCCCCCGCCGCAGTGGCCGGACGGAGTGGCCAGGGACCTGGCGGGGCAGCCGGTGCTGAACTACTCCGCCCGGGACGAGTACGAGTTCTTCGCCCAGCTGACCAACGCCTACCTCGGGACCAACGAGGGCACCGACCCGTACACCGGGCAGCGCCGCAACAACGGGGCCCAGTGGGTGCGGGAGTACGAGCGGGGACGGCCCAAGCGGGAGCGGCTGTTGCCCCTGCTGGAGCGGCTGTACGGCACGAGCCGTCCCGAGGCCGAGAACAACCTGTACGAGGGGTTCCGCGGGCTGTGGGACCAGGCCGAGAACACCCACCGGCCCCAGCCGCACGTCCCCGCGCCCGCGCCCGACCCCGCGCCCACCGCTCCGGCCACCGTGGACACCCTCGGGACCGACGGGCGGACGCCCCCTCCGCCGCAGACCACCACCCAGGACCAGCAGGAGCGGAACGGAGACCAGGACGGAGACGGTACCGAGACCCCCGAGACCGGTACGGACACGCCGGAGACGACAACTCCCAAGGACCCGCTCAGCATCGAGCACCACCTCGACCGCCGCCGCCCGCCCCGCCTCGACCGCGGGCTGCCGCCCGCCCCGCTGGAGCGCGAAGGCGCCCGGTTCACCGACGGCAGCCGGATGCCCGCCCCCCTCGACGGCATCCGGCAGCTGATGGCCGACCTGCCCGAGGAGGTGCTGGCGCGGTCGGCCGCCTTCGGCACCAAGGACTTCACCCTGCGCGGCACCGATCAGGCGCTGAAGGAGCTCGATCGCGAGCTGCGGGCCAGGCCGGGCGCCCGGCCCGGCAAGCCCCGCTCCGGCGCCCCGCGCGACACCGGCCTGCTCGCCGAGGTGGCGACGGCGCTCCGCGAGGACCTGAGCGGACTCAGCGGCGACGGGCGCGAGTTCACCTACACCGACGAGAAGGGCCGGGTCCGGGTGCTGCATCTCGCGGTGCGCCACTACGGCGGCTGGGAGCGTTTCGCCGACACCTCCGACGGACCGCGGAAGATCGAGTCGACGGCGCGGACCCAGCGCACCACGGGACGCACCCCCACCCAGAGCACCAGCTACGCCCTCAACCCGTTCGTCCCGCTGTGGCCGCTGACCAAGCCGCTGGACGTCTTCGGCCGGGTCGGCCTGCGCTTCGCCCGCACCCACGCCGTCGGTTACACCCTCACCTCCCAGGCCACCAGCCAGTCCAAGACGAGCAGCACCGACACCTCGCACCGCTACCTCGACGACGCCTACTACGAGTTCACCGTCACCGATGAGCAGGGCCGGCCCGTGACGGAGGACGGCGGCCGGACCCCGGCGACGTTCGGCTTCGGGATGCGCGGCGGGCTGTCCCTGCGGCTCTCGGACAGCGCGGTGACCGAGTCCAAGCCGGGCCGCATCCCGCGCCTGATCGGCTACCAGGGCCGGCCGCACCACCGGCTCGTCACCACCGAGGACTTCGGCCCCCTCATCCATGTCAGGGACTGGGCCGCCGGGCAGATCGGGGCCCGCCCCGGCTCCTCGGCCCACCGCGAGCTGGACGCGTTCATCTCGTCCCGCAACTTCCAGCGGATGTCCCGGGTCCTCGGCACCGGCCGGATGACCACCGCCCCGCTGTTCGCCGACGACAAGCTCCGCACGCCACTCGGCGTCTTCACGGTGCAGGTCCTGCCACGCCGCGCCATCCTCGTCGACGAGACGACCGCCTCCGCCCTCAAGGACGTCACCGCGCTCACGCTCACCAACGAGCGCAACCTCTCCATCGCCACCGGCCAGGAGATCAACGGCTCGGTGGGACCGGCCTTCAACTGGCTCGGTCTCAACGGGGACCAGCTGAATCTGCGCTTCCTGCTCGGCTTCGCCGCCCGGTACGGCCACCGGTCCACCCGCGCCATGAACACCGGCGGGTCCGGCGCGGTCAAGACCGAGGGCGAGGCCAAGAACACCCCCGTCGGCCTCTATCTCGTCGAGAAGGCCGTCGTGGTGCGGCGCGCCGGCCGCGACCGCACCGGGGACACCACCCCGGGGCCCGAGCACACGGCCCGGGTGTTCGTCACCTGGAGCCTGGACCGGATGCCCCGCTCCGAGGCGCGCCGGCTGGCGGGCTGGGACGACGGGACACGGCTGCGCATGCGCAGCGGCGCGCCCGAGCCGTACGCCCCCGCGTATCTGACCACCGACCGGCCGCCCACGCTGGGGGTGGCCAGAGTCGAGGAGTTCACGGCCGACGACGCCACCGCCGACGACGCCACCGACACCACCTGGCTCGACAGTTTCGCGGACGCCATCCTGCGGGAGGCCGCCCGCGCCTACCCGGACCTGGTCGCGCCGCTCGACGAGCTCGACCCGGACAACCCCCGCTGGCGCGACGCCGACCACTTCCAGACGGCGCTCGCCAACACCCTGGAGATCCTCACCACCCTCTCGTACCACACCATGGCCGGCAGCCTGGAGACGCTGACCACCAGCGGCGTCCGGATCCCGCTGCGCGAGTCGCTGCGCTTCAAGCGCGGCTATCGCTATCTGTGGCTGGACGGCGAGCTGACCGGCCGCCGCTACGAGGGCACCCAGACCGGGCTGAAGATCAAGCACTCCGCGCCCGGAGGCGAGAAGCTCGACAGCGACCACGGGGTGGTCCACGACCTGGAAGCAGGCATCGAGGGCAACGGGACCCTGCGTACCACGGCCGCCACCGCGCTCGGCCTCGCCAAGCACTCCGGCAGCCTGTTCCTCGGGCTGAGCGGGGGCCGCGGCCGCGGCCAGAACAGTGTGTTCGGGCCCAGCACCGCCGTCGAGCGGGCGGTGGCGAGCACCCGACCGCCGCATCTGTACAGCTACCGACTCGGCGTCACCGTCAGCCGTGGCGGCTACTGGCGGCTGCCCGGCCTGCTGCGCGGCTTCGCCTCCGCCGGGCTGCTGGGCACCCAGCCCTTCGTCTTCCGCGAGAAGCCGTCCGATGTGATCGGCACCGCCACCGACGGCACCCCCGTGGGCGGCGGCCCGCTCACCGGGCGGGTGCTGCTCAGCATCCTCGACGAGCACACCTCCGCCACCGACCCGCACGCGGCGGGCACGGCCAACCCCTATCGCGACTTCGAGGACGGCATCGACAGCACCCCGCTGGACGACGCACAGGCCCTGGCGCTCGCGAAGGCCGACCACACCGCGCTCGACGGCGCGGCCCGCCGCGCCCAGCAGCCGTTCGCGGGCCACGCCCAGCTCACCATCGCGGTCCTCGGCCAGCCCGCCCTCATCCGGGCCGTGGAGGAGTCGCTGCGGGGCGCCTCGGGCGGGTCGTGGCATCTGACCCAGCAGGGCGCGCCCGCCCATGACGCGGCGGTGCGCCCGTTCCAGGCCCCGTATCTGACGGCCAACGCCGACCAAAGCCTCAGCCCGTCGGGCTGGCGGATCACCGGGCTGTGGGCCAGGGGCCCGTATCTCAACCGCGGCGGCGTCCTCGCCCACCGGATGACCGTGGCGGGGCTGACGCTGCTGTCCGAACCGGCCCCGATGGCCGCCGCCCTGAAGATCACCGGCGGCACGCAGTCGGGCGGCAAGAACACCGTCACCTACAGCTTCCTCTTCGGCGGGCGGCTCTCCGCCTTCCAGCCGCACGGCGGCGAGCGCGGCGCGGCCGGGTTCTACTCGCTGAACATCAGCCCCTGGTCGTACGGCCGGACCAAGGGCGACACCATCAGCCGGTCCGTCACCAACGAGGTCTCCCGGCAGGACAACACCCACCAGGTGCTGGTGTCCGGCAACGCCGAGCACGAGATCGCGGTGGCCTCCAGCGCGCTCGGCACCACGACCGGCGCGGGCAGCCGGCTGGTGCCGCGCGGCCTCGCCGCCGCCTCGGGACGGCTGCTGGCCGTCCCCGGCGGCTGGATCGGGCTGCTCCCCGAGTACAGCGCCGTGGAACTCCGGCTGATCGACGACGGCTGGGGCGCGGTGCCGCACTACGACGCGCAGACCTGGTCGCCGCAGGCGTGGCTGGCGGGCAACGCGCTGAGCGGCTATCCGCTGGGCGAACTCAACGCGGCCGCGGTGCTGGACGCCTTCGACCGCGCGCTGCGCGGTCTGTCGCTCGACGAGACCGGCCGCAACGCCCTGCTGCGCCTCGCCTCCGGCCGGCTGCTGCGGGCGCTGCGCGGCGACATGGAGGGCACCGGCTCCACGGTGCCCGCCAGGACCGGGCGCTGGGGTTGGGACGGGCTGCGCATCGGCGGCCGCCAGGTGCGGCTGCGGGTGCAGCTGATCGCCGGCGCGCCGCAGTTCCGCCGGCTCGGACACGGCATCGACTGGGAGGACAACCTCGCGGCCACCGAGTCCACCGGCTCCAGCCTGAGCCGCACCCGCGGGCCGGACTTCGGTCTTTCGGTCGGCGAGAACGCGTACACCCACAACCCCGACGCCCCCACGGCGGGCCCCGGCTACAGCGAGACCGGCTCCGGCCGCAAGACCCTCACCGCCAGCCACTCCTCCAGCCCGATGACGACCTGGACGGTGGCCACCAGCGAGCCCTACGCCGAGTACGACACCCCCTACCGGCTGCGGATCGTCCTGGAGGTCGAGGACGCCCCCGACCCCGCCCCGCCGGCGGCCGCCGACAGCCGTGTCAGACACCTGACCCACCGGGCGCGGCAGGCGTCCCGCTATGTCCGGGGCAAGCGCCGCGTCGTGGAGGAGGGGGACGTCGGCACGCTGCGCAAGCAGACTCCGCTCAGCCTGATGAGCCCGGACCCGGCCGGCCCGCGGACGGCCCCGGCCGCCGTCGACCCCCTCGGGCCGCCCACCCTTCCCGCCCCCTCCGACCCGCGGCCGGCGGCGCCCCCGTCGCTGCGCGGGGACGGCGACTGGCGGCGCGTCACCTTCCTCGACGGCACGCAGGGCGTGTTCGAGATGCCCGCCCAGGGGTTCCAGGTCCGCGGGGTCATCGGCTTCGAGCAGGTCCGGGCGGGGAGCTATCTCGCCCTCGCCAAGGCGTACGACATCGGCTTCAAGACGGACGGCGACGACGTCCTCGTACGGGCCAAGGACACCGGCCTGACCGGCCTCGGTACCGGCTCGGCCCACACCCTGGACGAGGGCACCGGCAACATCGTGCTCGCCGCCCACTACCCGCTCACCCTCGAGCCGGTCGGCTACCAGGTGCCGGGGCTCACCGAGGACAGCCTGGTCGGCGGGGCGGACGGTCAGCTCGCGCTCTACTCCAAGCCGCACTTCGGCGGCGCACAACTGCTGACGGTGGCCCCCGGCACCAACCTCCAGATCGCCCGGCGCCACGTCACCGCCGACGGGGTGGCCGCCTCGGGGTCGGAGGGCCAGACCTCGGCCGTCGACGCCGCCGTCTCCGCCTCGATGGGAGGCGCCGGCTCGACCAGGCCGGGCGCCGCGGCCACCGGCCCGAACACATCGCAGGGCGAAGGCGCGGGATACAACCGCGACTTCATGGCGGAGATCTCCGTCAACGACGGCGAGGACCGGGCCTTCCTCTTCGCCGTCCCCACCACCTGGCTCAGCAGCGCCACCGTCCACCGGCACATCAGGGACAGCGCCATCGGCCGGATGGTGGCCTCCCCGTTCCACAAGCTCATGCCGGGCCACTTCGGCTCCGCCGGACGGCAGGCGTTCGAGACGGACGCCGCCGTCATCGCCTGGGTACGGGAGGACGTGGCCCGCCAACTCGGCCTGATCGACGACACCAACTTCCCCGCGGAGGCCGGGAAGGCGTGGGACGCCGTCCAGGAGGCGGCCAAGGCCTGGACCGAGGCCGACGAGAAGTACTGGGAGACCCGCCGCCAACAGGGCTCCGGACCACGTGACACCCTGGCCAGGGCGGAGCGCGAACTGCGGGACCTCCAGCGGCAGCTGACCGAGGCGCGGGACGCGGAGGTGGCGGCGCGGCGGCCGCTGGTGGACGCCAGGGCCGCCGCCGTGGAGGCGGACCGCGCCGCCGGTGAGCTGGTGGCGGACGCGCGACTGCGCGTCGAGCGGGAGCGCGGCGCGGCCGCGGACGCCGCACCCGAACACGACGGCTGGGCCGAGCTCCAGCGCGAGGCGCTGACGGACGCCCTCCGCGACCTCGCCACCGCCGAGACCAGGGCGGCCGAGCTGCGGGCCGCGGCCACCGAGCGGGTGGCCGAGGCCGAGCGGACCACGGCCGCCGAGCGCGGGCGGACCGCGCGGGAGCTCCAGGCCGCGACGGCCGCGGAGCGCAGGGCCACCGACACCCGGGACGCGGCCCGGCAGGCCCTGCAGACCTGGCAGGGCACCCTCGACACACTCCAGGCGACCGCCGAGGCGCTGGCCACCGAATACCACCGGGTGCGCACCGCCGCCGACCGGCTGACCCGCTGGCACCGGCTCAACGCCACCGAGGAGGGTCGCACCCGGCTCGACGGGCTGCCCAAGCCGCCCGAGGTGACGTTCACGGACCCGTCCAAGACCGCCGCCGCGGACACCGAGGACACCACGGACACCGACACCCAGGACGCGCCGCGCTACACCCAGGAGGACGGCGACGAGGACCCGGCGGCGCTCATCGCCCCGGACGGCGAGCGGTTCGCCCTCCTCGATGTGCCCAGGGACGGCGACGCCTTCTTCCACGCGCTCGCCGAGGGCCTGCACCGGCTGGACCCCGGCCTGCTCGCCGACGCGGGCCTGGACCTGTCCAGCCGGGCGGCGCTGGTACGCGGCCTGCGGGAGCTGCTGGCCGCCCGGCTGGCCGACCCCGCCAACGCGGATCTGCTCGACGTCCTCGCGCCGGACACCACGGACACCTTCACCGACGACGAGATCGGCGGCGCCTGGATCGAGCTGGGCGAGGACACCGCCGAGCGGCGGGAGTTCGAGGCGATCGGCGTGCTGCCCGACTCGCTGCCCGTACGCACCCGCTCCCGCCTCGCCCTGGCCGTCACCCAGCTGCTGCGGCCCGGCGGCACGGCGGAGCGGGGCGGCTGGGACCACGCCGCCGCCGACCTGCTGCCGCTGCTCGCGGCGCGCACCTTCGGCGTCCCCGTGCGCGTGGTGACGCCGGACGGAAGCTTCCTCCAGTTCTCCCCGGACGGCTTCTCCGCCGACGGGTCCGGCGCCGACGCGGACCCCGTGCAGCTGTGGCTGGGTGGCGAGGGCGACGACCGCCACTACCAGCTGATGCTGCCCGAGGAGTCCGTCGACTCGAACCCGCCACCCGGTCTGCCCGCCCCCGCACCGGCCACCACCACCGCCCCCGCCCCCGTGGCAGCCACGGGGACCCAGCGCCCGGCGCACACCACACCGCCCTGGACGGCTCCTCAGGACGGCCAGGATGGCCAGGACGGGTCCCGGTTCGACGCGGCGAAGGACCACCGCACCCTCACCGGCCCCGACGGGCGGGTGTACGACCTGGTGGAGGCCGAGGGAGACGGCAACCGCTTCTACGCCGCGGTGGCGGCGGCCCGGCCCCCGGCCACCGCCCGGACCACCCCGCGGGGCGGGAACACGGGACCGGGCGTACCGGGGGCGACCCCGCTGGCCGACCTGTCCGCCACCCAGGTGGCGCGCCGCATCGCCACCCGCGTGGCCGCGCAGCCCCTGCCGGACGGCGCCCGGCTCGACCCGTCGGCGACGTTCCGCTGGGAGGACGTGGCGGGGCTCACGCTGGGCCTCGACGCCACCCGGCGCGACGCCCTGCGCGGCGAGATGCGCCGCACCGGCGGCCGGATCCCCCAGGCGACCCGGAACGCCGACCGCAACGGGGAAGCGCTGCTGCGCGTCCAGTTGCACGCGGCCCGCCGCTGGGACGCCACCACCGCCGCGCTGGCCGCCGAACTGACCGCGCGGGCGCAGGGGATCACCCTCACCCTGGTGTCCGAGGACGGCACCCACCGCACCTTCGGCGACCCCGCGGCCACTCCCGAGAACACCGTCACCCTCTATCAGCGGGGCGACGAATTCCTCCTGGCCCGCCCCCGCCCGCGCCCCGCAGAGGACGAGACCGGCGACGTCGAGGACCACGTCAGTGACGCCGAGGACGAAGCGCCGGACACCGAAGACCAGGCCGGGAACACCGAGGACCGGACGCGGGACACCCAGGACATCCCCCTGCCGCCCCCGCCCGGAAGCGGCCCGGGCCACCGTCCCCTCATCCCCGCGAGCTACGCGGACCTCCAATGGCTGCGCTACCAGCACGAGTCCGAGGCGTACGAGCGCAGGCTCGGCGACTACCTCTCGGAGCATCCGCAGGTCGTCGAGCAGATCTCCCGGTTCGCCCGCCTCGTATGGGAGAAGACGCCCCCGGCGCTGCGGGGTCTGCTCGGGACCTACGAGCAGGAGGTGCCCGGCGCGGTCGGCGTCGAGCCCAAGACCCTGGAAGAGGTCGTCCACGACGGCAACTTCCGCGAGCAGTCGACCCTCGTGTGGAACGCGCTGCGCCGGGGCCTCTTCCATATGCTGCTGGGCACACCGACCGACCAGCCGCCCATGATCAACGACGAGCGTCGCTGGCGCGGCACCCCGTCCGACGGCCCGTTCGACCGGCGTGCCCCGGAGTACATCGTGCCGCCGCTCAGCGCCCGCGAGCGGGCGTTCACCTCGGACGGCGCCACCTGGAAGCCGGGCGAGGAGCTGTCGGGCATCAACCACGAACCCCCGGCGCGGCTGGCCGAGGACCCCCGCCCGCTGACCCTGGAGGACTCCCCGCACGCGCGCGCCCAGCGCACCGGCGGCCTGATCAAGACCGGCAGCTCGGGCACCGTCTACAGCCTGCTCGACGCCGCCGAGGACGCCAACGAGAAATGGGACGCGGGCCTGGACCTGCGCTGGTTGCGGCTGGCGTACGTCGGCTCGATGCTCGCCGACCGCCACCACACGTTCCATGAACTCCTCAGGGCGACCGAGCTGTGGGCCCATGAGGAGGACCATCCGGACCGCAGCGAGCTGGGCTTCGACTACGAGGACACCTGGCGCCGCTACCACCGTCTGTCCCCGCTGTCGGAGGAGGAGCTGCGGGAACACGTCGCGATCGGCGGGCGGTTCCCCGATGAGCGGATCCGGGAGTACTACGCGGACACCACCTCGGGGGCCCCGCCGGGCGCGGCGGCCCCGCGGCTGTCCCGGCTGCTGCCCCGGGATTCGTGGTGGCGACTGTTCATCGACCCCAATGTGCACGCCGAAGCATTCCGGGCGACCCCCGAGGACGTGGGCGGCCACCTCGACACCCGGACGTACCCCGGCTATCGGCTGGGCATGACCGAGGCGTACCAGCAGGTCCTGGACGTCGGCGGCACCGGACGCGACTGGTCGCGCATCGACGCCGACGCGTACGAGGAGCTGCACAACATCGCCACCCGCCATCTCAGGCCGGGCGAGGGGCAGAACGTGGCGACCACGTGGTCGGGCCACGAGGGCGGCCGGATGAAGACCACGATGCGTGGCACCGGCGCCGACCATGTCGCGGCGGACATCAAGGACGACGTGCTGCTCGGCCGCAGGCTGGTGTTCTCCCTGAACGAGCCGCGTGAGCCGGGCATGGCCAAGCCCTGGGTGGTCTTCCACCACGGGCAGCGCGGCGGACAGATCTCCATCGACTACGCCCCGGGCGAGGCCCGTCAGGTGGTGCAGGCCGCGCTGGACCGCTACTACGGCGAGGTGGCGGTCGCGGTCACGCCCGACGAGAAGCTGCGGGCCGTCGCCCGGGTGACCCGGGCCCTCCAGATCCTCCAGCCGTTCACGGACGCCAACAGCCGGGTCAACGTCCATCTGCTGATGCAGAAGTTCCTGCTGGAACAGGGGTTCCGCCCGGCGGTGCTGATGGATTCGCGCTCGCTGTTCCTCGGCGGGTTCACCGTGGACGAGATCGTGGCGGGCCTCAAGGAGGGCATGGCGCGGTTCGCCCGGCATGCCGCCCAGGCGCGCTGGGACGGGTTCAACGGACCCCAGGGGCCGCCCGCCGAGCTGGTGGTCCGGCTGGCCACCACCCTGGGGCTCGCCGACGCCGACCCGGAGGCGCGGCGCCGCGAGGTGACCGCCACGGTGCGCACGGCCCGGGCGCTGTTCGGCGACGCGTTGTTCGGCCCCGATTCCCGCTCGGAGGCGACGGACCTGGCGCGGCTGGCGGCGGTCCGCTCGCTGAGCGGGCCGGCCATGGCGCGGTTCCCCTCCGGTACCGCCGCCGAGGCGATCACCGCGTACACCCGGGAGGTGTTCGGGCTCGGCTCGGTGGACGAGGTGAGCGAGGCCCACATCGGCGCGCTGACCGACGCCGCCACCGAGGCGGCCGACCAGGGCCGGCCCCTGGACCTGGACGTCCTGCGCTCGCTCGCCGAGCCACCGGCCACCGACGCGACGGCGGAGGACGCGGCGTCCGACCGCTCTCGGCCGGCGTCGCCGGCCCCGGAGGGCGCCGTGGAGCCCGCCTGGGACACCCTCGTCCACCTGGCCCCGGACGACGGCCGGAAGACGCTGGAGTTCCGGGTCTCGGAGCTGACAGAGGGCGCTCCGGTGCGCGAGGCCGACGAGCTGGGGGAGGCGCTGCTGCCCTCGGTGGCGGGCGAGCCGCTGGGCGGGGTCCGGCTGGTGCTACGGGCCGACGCCGGGGCGTTCGGGAGCGATCCGACGGAGACGGTCGCGGAGCTGGCGGACAGCCTCGCCGCCCCGGTCGACCTGCTGCTGGCCGCCACCGATGGCACCGTACGGCTGCTGCGGTTCGACGAAGGCGGCCGTCACACGGACCTCGGCCCGGTGCTGAGCGCCGCGGACCTGTCGGTGCTGCGGTCCGAGGCGGTCGCGGAGGTACGGACCCTGCGGCGGCTGGCGCGCGACGCACCCGTCAGCCTGGACGACGAGACCGTGATGCGGGCGCATCAGGAGCTGTCGCCCGATCAGTGGCGGCGGACACTGCGCCAGCGCGGCCAGGCCATCGCCCAGACCCTGGAGACCGGCGACATCGTCAGGGCCCGCGGTGGCGCGCCCCGCGGCGACGGCTCGCGTGGCGAGAGCTCGCGTGGCGAGAGCTCGCGTACCGCCCGCAACCGCCCGCCCATGCTGGACGTACTCGCCGAGGACGAGGAGCCGGACGAGGACGAGGCACCCACCCCCGGCCCCAGCGCGCCCCGGGGCCCGGGCGGACCGCCGCCCGGCCCGGGGCGGGCCGCCGACGAGGCGCGGCACGCCGCGTTCAGGGACTCGCTCAAGGCCCGGCCGCTGGTGACGACCGACTACGAGGTCATCGACCCCAGCGGGAACGGCGTCCTCTTCAGCCAGCCGTCCGGCGAGTCCCTGGGCGTCTGCTACCCCCTGGGCGGCGGGCCGGACCCGGATGTCGCCGCGCTGTATCTGCCGACCCAGGGGTACTACCCCTTCCGCGCCGACGCCCGCCCCCCGCTGCGTATCTCGGCGGACCGGACGCTGGCGCTGCGCAGCGACGACGACGGCGCGCAGGGCAACCCCCAGCAGGTCTACGCGACCCGCAAGGCCATCGAGCGCTCGAACGCGCAACTGGCCCTCTACGACCGCGGCGTCCGGCTGAAGGCGAGCGAGGACATGGCCGTCGTCCTCCCGTCGGAGGACGGCACTCCGGGCGAGCCGCTGTACAAGGTGGAGCCGGAGTTCCTGACCCGCAGCGGCCGTTCGGAGGAGGAGATCTGCCGCGACTTCGCGCAGATGCTCGCCGGCGGGACGGCCGTCTCCCACATGGTGTTCGAAGACCCCGACGGCGACGGGGTGACCACCGTGCCGGTCAACGCCCTGGACGGGTGGGAGATGACCGGCACCCACCATCTGGCCCAGGCGCTCTCCGGAGTGGCCGACGGCGCGGCCGACGTGGAGCAGGTGAATCCGCGGTGGGCCGCGGACCGGGCGCGCGAGGACGACCGCCCCATGGGCGGCATGGGCGGCCCGCTGCCGGGCGAGTCGTACGGCAGCGCCCAGAGCTACGAGAAAGAGGACGACCCCCGGCGCGAACGGCTGGACGAGGCGCTCCGGCGGATCGGCGCCAACAGGAACGCCTGGGCGCCGGTCGGTTCCGGCTATGTGATCCAGTCGATCGGGGCCGCGGACGAGCAGGGCCGTCCGGCGCTGGACCGCAACTACGCCAAGCCCCCGGGCGCGGAGGGTGTCACCTTCGGCTACCACTTCGCGCAGGTGGTGATGGCCAGCGAGGACGGCGCGTACCAGGTCACCCTGGAGAACCACGCGCGCAAGGGATATATGAGGTCCCTGCTGTCCGGGATGGTCGAGGAGAACCGGGCCCGTACCACCCCGGAGGGGCTGCGGCGGCTGGAGGCCGGACTCCGGCGCAGGGTCGACGAGGCACAGACGGACGGCACCGGCGAGCGGGAACTCGCCAACCTGCGCGCCTATCTCCAGCTGACGGAGGCGCTGCTCGCCATCGGCCAGGCGGAGGCCGACGCCCGTACGCACCCCGAGGGCAGCCCCGAACACGCCGCGGCGCTGGACCGGATGGGCCGGGCGCACACCCGCGCCCAGACCGCCATCCGGCGCGCCGCACCGCTGATCCGCAACGAGGACCAGTGGTACTTCCGCGTCTTCAGCAAGCGCCAGGGCGAGACCATTCACGAGGTCAACGCCGATCTGCTGTCGGACGGCCCCTCGGCGGAGGCCAACCCGCTCACGGCGGTGGTGGTCCACGGCCACCGGATCACCCCCAAGACGGTCGCCTTCGCCGAGGGCGAGCACGAGGTGACCGCGGAACAGAAGAAGACCGTGATCCATGGGCTGGCGGCGACCGTGGCGCGGGTGGGGCTGTGGAACCTCGCCCATGGCCTTCCGCTGCCCGACATCACCGTCACCGGGCGCGCCAACAACCGCCGTTTCTCGCTGGGGAGCGGGGCGAAGAACACCGGTCAGATCCGGGCCGAGAACATCGCCAAGGCGGTGCGCGAAAGCCTGGCCGAACACCTGGAGCGGCTGCAGAGCGGGCTGGAGGCGCCCCTGCTCACCGCGGACCGGTTCCGTATCACCGAGGTGCCCGAGACGGCCCGCGGTGGCGGCGACCCCGCCAAGGGCCGCGAGGCGACCATCACGGTCGACGACCACCGGGGCTCGGCGTCCCCCGCGACACGGCCGGGCCGGCCGCGCCGGCAGTCGACGGCCGGGGACTACACCAACGCCCCGGACCGCGACGCCCCCCGTTCCCACCAGGCCCCCGCCCCGGCGTCGTCGGCGGCGCCGACGACGGCCGCGCTCCGCGATGCGCTGCCGCCGGTCCTGCCGCCCCGGTCCCATGTCTCCTTCGCCGACCGCTCCTCCGCGCTCGACACACAGCAGGGCGCCCTCGTCGATGAACTGGGCCGCCAACTGGCCGAGGTCGCCCTGCGGGACGCCCGGGCCGGTCTCGCCCCGCCGAAGGTGAAGGTCACCGGACACCGCGACGGCACCGGATCCGTACGGCCGGACGTCGGCCAGGGCAGCGGCACCCTGGACCAGGAGCGCGCGGATACGGTGGCTGATGCGCTCTTCGACAGCGCGCACACTTACCTGCGGCGGGCCCAGCGCAACGAGCCGTCGACCGCCGGGCGGATCGACGCCCGCGACATCCCCATCGAGGCCGTCGGCCAGGGGCGGACGCACGGCACGGACCGGCGGCCGCGCGCCCGGACGACGGTGGAGATCGTCCGCTCACGCTACTCGGGGGCGGTCGAGCGGCTGGACACCCTGCGGCGCACGGACCCCGACCCCGCGCTGCGCGAGGGCCCGTTCGACCCCGACCCGCTCGTCCGCCGGATCCTGCACCTGGCCCCGGACGCGCCGGTCAGCGGCGAGCAGCGGCGCGAGCTGTACCGGCTGGTGGACGAGGCCATCGCGGCCGACCGGGCGGGCAGCCTGGCCGAACTCGGCGTCCAACACCTGGTGAAGCGGGGCGTGTTCGCCAAGGCCACCACCATCACCTCGACCGGCGGCAGGACCATGGGCCGCAACCTGACGGGACGCCCGATCGGCGCCTTCGACCGGCGGTCGTACTTCATCCAGAACCCCGACGGCTCCCTCAGCCGGCCCATCACGGGGGAGTGGTGGCGCAGGCCCGGGGCCAGAACCCCCTATGTCGTGGTGGCCGAGGGCGGCCACGACCACATCATGGTCTCGCTGCCGGGCTCCGCTCCCGTGCGGGTGACGCTGGAGGAGTTCGCCGCACTGCTGGTCAGGGACCCGGAGCTGCTCGGCCTCGACCCCGACGTTCCGGTGCTGCTGGCCGTGCCGGGCGCGGGCGACCGGGGCCTCCTGCTGCCCCGTACCGGGGCCTTCCGGACCAACAGGACGGTCTGGGCGCACAGCGGCGAGGTGACCGTACGCTCCGGCCGGATCGTGGTGATCGACCGCGGGAAGGGCGGACCGCCCGTCGGCGGGTGGATCGGCAGCGAGCCTGACGATCTGGACGAGGAGGACATCGCCGCGGCGGAGGGCTTCGTCCGTACGACCGACGGACACCTCATCCCGGACAGCGCCGTCAAGCACACGACCATGGTGGCCGACGGGCGCCCCTACGGCCGCGCGAGCTTCAACGACGCGGACACGCGGATACGGGAGGGCACCTTCGAGATCCTCCCCGACACCGATGAGTACATCGTCCTCGACCCTGTCACCGGGCAGCCGGTGGGTCCGCCGGAGAAGGTGCCGTGGGCCGGCCGGAACGCGCACTTCGTGAGCACGCACGCGATGCCCAACCGGTTCAAACTCACGGACGACAGTGACCGGTCCTGGAGCGTGGACGGGGACGAGATGGGGGGCTTCCTGGAGCGGCGTCCGAGCATCCGGCGGCTGCGCCCCGAGGACGTGGTCGTCACCATGAGCTGCTGGATCGACGCGCGCGCCGACGGCTACCCCGAGGTCGGCAACCTCAGCCGCGACACCGCCGCCGCCGACCCGCTGGAGACCGTCTCGGCCATGCAGCGGGTGGCCAACAGGACCCGGCGCACCCACTTCAGCGCCGATCGGACCTCCGGATTCCGCGCCTCCCAGGGGCGGCACTCGATCGTCACCGACCCGCAGCTCCGGCCGCGCCGCTGGCTCGAGACCCGGCCCGAGCCTTACGGCGCCGAGCTGGACGAGCTCGCCCGGATCGCGGGCCTGCACAGGGGGGAGGGGCGCGCCCCGGCCGAGGTCAGGAAGGTGACCCTGCGGCTGGTCCGGGCGCTGCGCATCACCTTCGGCGTCACGGTGGAGAACGACAAGGACGGCCCGGCGGGCGAGTACCGGCGGCTGCTGCGCGGCATCGGCGCGGTGGAGCGGATGCGCCGGCGCGGTGCCGACGGGCGGTTCCGGATGGAGCTGCTGAGGCGCGCCGCCCTGGGCCATGCCGGGGTGCTGCCCCGTGCCGGCGGCCGGCCGGCCGAGCCGACGCCGGAGCAGGTCAAGGCGCTGCTTCTCGCCGCGCCGTCCGCGCCGCGCGGCACGGAGCTGAGCGAGTTCGTGTCCATGCCGTCGGTGGAAGGGGGCGTGGACCTGCTGCGGAGGGTGGTCGGCGGAGACCGGCTGAGCCTGAACGAGCGCGCGGCGGAGGTCCTCCACCTGAACTCCCCGGACCAGGTGACCGACGCGGACCGGGAACGGCTGCTGTGGGCGGTGATCGAGGCCCATGAAGTGCTCTCCGACACCCCCGATGTGGCGGCGCTGGCGGCCAAGGTCCTGCACCTCGGCGACGGGGCGGGGCCGCTCGACAGGGCGCGCCACGCGGAACTGGTGTGGCTGATCGCGGCGGCGTCGGCCGCGGGCCGTGATGTCCACAACCCCACCGCCCTCGCCGCCCACCACCTCCAGCTGAACGGAGCGCTCTCCGACGACACGCTGATCCGCACCCCCGGTAGCGAGGCGAGGGGCCGCGACTGGACCGGTCAGCGCTCCACCAAGCCGCTCGAGGTGGCGTACTACCTGGAGTCCCCGGACGGCACACTCGAAGGGGCCTTCGAGGCCCGCACCCCGCGGTACACGCCGTGGAACGTCGACGGCACCTCCGATGTGCCCAGGGCGCGGCTCCCGTTCTTCGTCCTGGCCGACGGCGGCGACGGCCACATCGACATGCCCTGGCCGGACGGCTCACGCCGCCGGGTGCCGCACGACGAGATCGCCGAACTGCTCGTCCACGACCCGTGGCTGACCGTCAGGCCCCCGGACGCCGAGATCGCGGTGATCAAGTCCCACGCCGGCAGCGGGAGCCGCAGCCTGCCGAAGTCCCTCAACAGCCGGGCGGCGACCGCGCGCACCACCGTCTCGTCCCGTGGCCCGGTCACCGTGCACGACGATCCCCTGACCGGTACCCGCGTCATGGTGGTGACGGCGGCCCCCGGGCAGAAGCACCACTGGCAGCGCGGCCGTCCCGCAGCCCCGGCGCCTGGTGCCGCGCGCACCGCGACGACCTCCGAAACGGACACGTTCAACGCGGACGACCCGTCCAGGGACCGCCGCGGGGAGCCGGTGTCACGCGGCGGCGCCGGGCCGCGCGGCGGCCTGCCCCTGGCGGAGGGTTCACGCCCCGCGCGGAGTCGGCCGCCCGTGCTGGACGCGCGCATCATCGCCGCGGCCGAACCGGGGCCGCAGCGCGCCCTGCGGCGGGTGAGGGGGCGCATCGGTGGCGAGACCCGGCCCGCCGCGCCCCAGGAGCCGCGCCGGCCCGGGCCGCTGGTGACGCGCGACTACGAGGTCATCGACACCAGCGGCGACGGTGGCGGTGTGCTGTTCCGGCAGCCGGACAACCCCGTCCTGAGCGTCGCCCATCCCCTCGGACGGTCGGCGTCCCGGAGGGCCGCGCTCTACCTGCCCAGCCAGGGCTACACCGAGACCCCGACGGACGAACGTCCCACCCTGCGTTTCTCGGGGGACCGGACACTCGCCGTCCAGAGCGGTGAGAACGGGGAACTGGGCTTCAACCAGCAGGTCTACGCCACCAGGAAGGCCATCGAGCGGGCGAACGCGCACATGGCGGAGGCGGGAAACCACGTCCGGCTGACGGCGCACGAGGACGTGGCCATCGTCCTGCCCACCGCGGACGGCAGCCGCGGTGAGCCCCTGTTCAAGGTGGAGCCGGAGTTCCTGACCCGCAGCGGCCGTTCGGAAGACGAGATCTGCCGCGACTTCGCGAGGATGCTGGCCGGCGGGGTGCCCGTGTCCCACATGGTGTTCACCGACCCCGACGGCGGCGCTCCGGTCACCGTGCCCGTCAACGCCTCCGACGGCTGGGAGGTCACCGGCACCCACCATCTGGCGCGCGCACTGGCCGAGGTGGCCGATGGCCTGGAGGACCTGGAGCGGGTGGATCCGCGCTGGGCGGCGGCGCGGACGCGGGAGGACGACCGCCCCATGGGCGGCGTGGACGGACCGCTGCCCGGCGAGGCGTACGGGAGCGCGCAGAGCCTCGAGGAGGGGGACAACCCGCGCCGAGAGCGGCTGGACACGGCGGTGAAACGGATCGGCGCCAACAGGGGCGCCTGGGCCCCGATCGGCTCCGGGTATGTGATCCAGTCGATCGGCGCGGTCGACGATCAGGGCCGTCCCGTACTGAACCGCAACTACGCCAAGCCCCAGGCCGGGGAGGGCGTCCCGTTCGGATACCACTTCGCGCAGGTGGTGCTGGCCAGCGAGGACGGCGCCGACCAGATCACCCTGGAGAACCACTCACGCAAGCTCTATATGAAGTCCCTGTTGTCCTGGATGGTCGAGGAGAACCAGGACCGCTCCACCCCCGAGGACTGGTGGCGTCTTGAGACCGGACTCCGCCAGAGGATCGAGGAGGCCGAGCGGGACGGGACGAGTGCCCGGGAACTGGACCGGCTGCGCGGCTATCTGAAGGTCACTGAGGCGCTGCTCGCCGTCGACCGGGCGACGGCTGACCGGGACGAGCACGTCCGGGGCACCCCGGAACACGCCGCGGCACAGGGCGAGCTGGACCGGGCCCTGGGCCGGGCCCAGGCCGCGATCAAGCGCGCCGCCGCGCTCGTCCGGAGCGAGGACATGTGGTACTTCCGCATGTTCAGCGGGCGTCAGGGCGAGAGCATGCACGAGGTCAACGCCGATCTGCTGTCCGACGGCCCCTCCGCCGAGGTCAACCCCCTCACGGCGGTGGTGGTCCACGGCCACCGGATCACCCCGAAGACCCTCACCGTCGAAAGCCCGCGACAGGTGACGGCCGACCAGAACCGCTTCGTCATCAACGACCTGGCCGCCACCCTGGCCCGGGTGGGGATGTGGAACCACGCCCACGGACTTCCGCTCCCCGACATCACCATCACCGCGCGGGACAACGTCCGCGACTCCAGGGCGGGGCGGGCGAAGGACAGCGGCCCGTGGCGGGCCGAGGCGGTGGCCACGGCGCTGCGGGAGAGGCTGGCCGAGCATCTGGCCCGGCTCCAGAGCGGGCAGGGGAGACCACGCGTCACGGCGGATCGGTTCCCCATCACGCCGGTGTCCAGAACCGCGCGCCCCGGTGGCGACATCAGCCGGACCCATCAGGTGGCCGTCACCGTCGACGATCACCGGGGTTCGGCGCCGATGACGCTGCCCGTCGGACTGCGTGGCGGGACGAGGGACGCCGACGTGGAGCCGGTGGCACAGGGCTGGCCGGTCGGTCATGAGCTGACCGTCGGGGGACCGCGGTACGGCGGCGGTGTGCGCGAGGTGCCGCCGCCGGCCGCGCCGGAGGGGAAGGGCAAGTCGGCGGAGCAGTGGCGGAAGTTCGGGCGCCCCTCTCCGAACCAGTCCACGCCATGGGGCTACGAGGTCAGCGACGCGGGGAGGATCCGGCTTCCCGACGGCGAGGTGCTGCCGTCGGAGGGGTGGCAGCGGTTCGGCGACGACTTCGTCCATCCGGCGGCGGGGGTGCTGCTGCGGGGAGACAGCGGCTGGATCGGCCGGGTGACCAATATCGACACGCTGTGGGACGCGCTGGAGCTGCTGGATCCCGGGACGGCGCCCTACCGGGTGGTGGTGGACGCGTCGGGGATCCATCTGACACCGGTCGCTCCGGCCAACGAGGGTGCCAAGGCGATGCAGTTGCCGTGGGAGTCCCCCGCCGAGGACGCCGTCGCCGACGAGGTGTCCGAGAAGGCGCTCCCGCCGCTGGACAAGAGCCGCACCGTGCCGGTGAAACTGCTGGAGGAGATGGGGGTGAAGCTCTCGACCTCCCAGTACGCCCAGGCGGCGCTCCTCGTCGACATGCTGCCGCTCGTGGACGTCGAGCTCACCCCGGCCCAGCAACTGCTGCTGCTGACAGCGGACCCGTCCTACGCGGCCGACGGTCCGGGAGGGGACAGGGCCTGATACGCCGGTGGCCCCGGCGGAAACCGCCGGGGCCACGGGCAGCCGAGCCGGGACGAGGGCTCAGGAGCGGGTGAAGTACCACTCGTGGTTGTTGAGATTCTCCGGTGCGCACGGCCAGATGATCAGATCGCGCGTCTGGTCATCCGGCCCGTACGAGTCCAGACAGGTGTTGTTGCTGGCGAAGTTGCGGATCCAGAACCGGCCGTCCGCCTGCTTGTCCAGCCACCACAGCTGGTTGTCGGCGGTCGTGCCGTTGCACGGGAACTCCGTCACCTTGGTGGCGTTCCCCGCGGCCCCGTAACCGGGCAGGTCGAGGCACATGCCGTCCATGACGTTGCGGATCTGGAACAGGGGAACCCCGCCGGGGCCCTTGCTGTCGTACCTCTTCTCCACGTTCCACAGCTGGTTGTCGTCGGGGTTGCTGTTGCAGGCCGACTGGTGGATCGGGCCGTCGGGGTTGCCGCTGGTGAAGCCCGGGACATCGACGCAGGTGCCGTTCGTGTTGTTCTTGATCAGCACCCGGGTCAGCACGGCCGGCAGATTGCTGGGGGCCTTCTTGCGCACGGAGGTCTTCTTCTTCTCCTCCTCCTTCGCCGTGGGGGAGGAGCTGGGCGGTGACGGGTCCGCGGCCTTCTCCTTTGCCGGGGAGGGGGACTCCTTCTCCTTTTCCTTCTCCTTCTCCTTCTTCTCGGGCTTGCTCTTCTTGGGAGACGGGGATTCGGCGACGAACTCGCCCGCCCGGCCCCCGTCGTCGTCCAGCACGGTGTCGGCGGAGCTGGAGGAGGCCACCTTCTTGCTGTCGTCGTCGTCCTTGCCGGTGGCCATGATGAGCAGCGGCACGGCCACGAGAATGGCCCCGGCCATGGCGGCGCCGGCGAGGAGGGGCTTCTTCGGGCGGCCGGAGAGGCCGCCGTCCGCGTCGGGGGAGTCGCCACCGGGGCCGATGGTCGTGGCGGCGGCGGCCGCGGCGGCCCCGTCGGGCCGACCGTCGGCGCCGGACACCGTGGCGACCCTGCCCCAGCCACGGCGGGCCTTCGGGGCGGGGGCACTCTCCTCCGACCGGGCGCTGTCCTCCGACCGGCCTTCCGATTCCGCCTTCTTACCGCTCACGGTCTCGGCTTCGGTCTCAGCCTCGGGATCGGGATCGGGATCGGCCTCGGGTTCGGCCTCGTCGTGGCCGTCCGTGGTCGCTGAGGCGGAGGAGGAGGCGGCTCGCGCGGTGGTGGTGGTGCTGGCGGATGTCTTCTTGCCGGTGAGGTGTTCCTCGACGGTCGCCGCGTCGGGCGAGTCGGCACTCTCACCGGCGGCGGAACCAGCGGCCTTGCCGGTGGCCTCGCCGGTGGCGGACGACTCGCCGGACGCGGACGCGGACGCGGACGCGGAACCGCGTGGCGAAGGCGACTCCGGCTCGGGCGACGCGAAGAACGCCGCGGCCGGCTGGCCGCTGGACGTCGTGTCGTCACCGGTCCGGTGCTGATCGGACATGAGCTTCTCCTCGTGGCCACCGGACCCGGGTCCGGTGGCGGTGGGGGCTTGACGGGGGATGTGATGGCAGAGGGGACGGGATGACCGGGCGCTCACCGGCCCGGACATCGCGCCGGAACCAGGAGCGGGCTCAACGGCCCTGGTCCGGCGACGGATGACGGATCCGGTCCTGGTCCGACACCGGCGCCATCGGGCCCGCCGCGCGAAGTTGCCGGGCGAGCCGCTCCGGGTCGGTGTCTTCCCGGGCTGCCAGCTCGCGGGCGAGCGCGGCGTGCAGCAGTTGTCTGGAGGACGGGGTGAGCGTACCCAACACGACTTCGCGGGCCAGCTCGGGGAAGCGGTAGCGCCCGGTGTCACACTGGCCGGGGTCCGTGTCCCAGACCAGCACACGGGCGGTGACGGCGGCGTCGATCAGCGGCAGCAGCCGGTCCCGCGCCATGCCCTGGACATCGGCGAGCAACCCGATGTCCAGGTGCGGGCCGTCGGCGGCGGCGTAGGTGAGCATCGTCCTGGCGGGGGCGGACAGTTCGGCGAGCCGCGCCTGGACGACGCTGCGCACGGCGGCCGGCACCTGCGCCGCGGGTCCCACGCGCCGGTCCGGCGGCAGCTTCAGCAACTCCCCGAGCGTGAAGGGGTTGCCCTCGGCGCGCCGGTGCAGCGCCGCGGCCTCCTCGGCGGAGGAGCGCTCGCCGCGGGCGGCGAGCAACTCGCCCACATCCGCGGCGGACAGCGGCTCCAGGTGCAGCCGGGTGGCGCCGTGCCGGGCCAGCTCCGCGAGCAGCCCGCTGGCCGCGGGGTCGTCGGCGTTCCGCAGGGCGCACACCACGGCGACCGGGGCGTCGCGCAGCAGGGCGGTGAGCCGGCGCAGCAGGTCGTGGAAGTCCGGTGGCGCCCAGTCGAGGTCGTCGACGACGCACAGCGCGGGGCCCCGGTTGAGTTCCCGTACGAGCGCGGCGAGCCGGTCCTCGTCGGGCCGGGCCTCGGCGGGGGTGTCGTCGGGGCCGGTGCCGGACCGCTTCCGGCGCAGCGCGTCCAGGAGTTGGGCGGCGGGGCACACCAGGGAGATGCCGTGGCTCTCGCTGAGCGCCTGGCCGCCGCTGGCCCGCGCCACGGCGAACCCGGCCTGCTCGGCCCAGGCGGACACCTGGTCCAGCAGCCGCGTCTTGCCGGACCCCGGCTCCCCCGAGACCACGGCCCACTGACCGCGCCCCGCGCCCGCGGCGCGCAACAGGGCGGTGAGGCGCGCGCTCTCCTCGGACCTGCCCACCAACGGGGCGTCGGCGGGACCGGCTTCGGCGCCGGGCAGGGTGGCGGAGTTCAGGGTGACCGCGGGTCCGGTCGAGTGGGGCTCGCCGAGGACCCGGGTGTCGTGCCGCAGGATGGCGGTGTGCAGATCCGACAGTCCGGGGCTGGGGTCGAGGCCGAGCTCCTGGGCCAGAAACGTGCGGAACCGCTCGTACTGCCGGAGCGCCTCGACGGACCGCCCCGCCCCGTACAGCGCGCGCATCAGCAGCGCCCATGAGGACTCGCGGAGCGGGGCGCTGATGGTGAGTCCCTCGGCGACGCCGATGGCGCGCTCCAGGTCGCCCTGTTTGATGAGGATGGTGGCCTGGAGCTCGATGGCGTCCTGTCGCGCGGTGTTGAGCCGGGCCGTCTCGCGCGCCGCGAAGTCGAGTTCGGCGGTCTCGCCGAGCGCCTGGCCGCGCCACAGTCCCAGCGCCCCCTCTATCTCCTTGCTCGCGACGTCGAGTTGGCCTCGCCGCATGGTGTCCCGGGCCCGTGTCACGGACTCCTCGAAGCGGGTGGTGTCACGCGCCTCGCGGGGCACCTTCAGGGCGTACCCGGCGGGGCCGTTGACCAGCAGCGTGGACCGGCCGCCCCGCACGGGCTCCAGCACCGAGCGCAGTCTGCTGATGTGCGCGCGTACGGAGGAGATGGCCCCGGTCGGCTGGGAGCCCTGCCATACGTCCAGGCAGAGTTGGCGCAGGGAGACCGGCCGTCCGTCCTCGATGAGCAGTCGTATCAGCAGCACCCGTCGCTGCCGTGGCCCCAGGGCCAGCGCCGTGCCGTCCCGTGTCACCTCTACCGGGCCCAGCAGGCTGTACCACGTGGAGTGATCGTGCACCGAGATCCTTCCCTGCCAGCACGCGTTGGGTCCTCCCTCGGCCCGCGCGCGGCAGGGGACGAGGGAAGGGGCTGCCGTGCGGGTGAGTTGTCCGACAGGGACCGGATGGCCCTCTGGGTGTCTCCACCACAGGGCGCAGGCGACAAGCCCAGATACTCCGCCTGCGACGCTATAGAGGCACTTTGGGCAGGTCCAGGTTCATCGGGGCAGCGAGTTTTGGTCTTTCGGGCAGCGCCGCGCGGCCGTCGCCGCGCGAAGGACGCCGGAGGCGGGACCGTGGCGGGGGCGCCGCGGCGATCACTTTCGCCGCGCTGTTTCCGAGTGTTTCCCTAGCGTTTTTGTCGTATGGGTTACCGGCGGTATCGAAGCGATAAAGAAGGATTTGAGTACGCGGGCGTCGATGGCGGCTGGCGTATGATCAAAACCGGAATCGCGTGGTCCGTTTCGCGGTGGACAGAGGGAGTACATTGGGCGCCTCTTTAGAGCCGGTGGATCCCCGGTCGGCGACGACGGACTCCCGGCGCAGAATCTCGGTCGTCGTCCACGCGCGGGATCCGATCTCCCGGGAGGGGGCGATCGGCCAGCTGCGGCACCATCCCGAGATCGTCCTCCTCGACAAGTCGGACGCCCGGGCGGGCGATGTGGTCATGCTGCTCACCGACTCGATCGACGCGGCCACGCTCGCCGGTCTGCGCCGATTCGTCCATGACGCCGGGCTGCGCGTGGTCCTGGTCGCGAGCCTGATCCGCCGGGCCGAGCTGCTCGATGTGATCGAGTGCGGTGTCGGGGTCATCGTCTGGCGCCGCGAGGCCACCGGACACCGACTGCTCCAGGCGGTCCTCGCGGCCTCCCGCGGCGACGGCGACCTCCCCGCCGATCTGATCGGCCAACTGGTCAGCCAGGTAGGTGCGTTGCGGCCTGGCGCGCTCGGCCAGCCCGGGGGCCGGCCGCTCGGTCTGACCCCGCGTGAGACCGACGTCCTGCGGCTGGTCGCGGAGGGGCTGGGCACCGGAGAGATCGCCGCCAAACTCTCGTACTCGGAACGGACCGTGAAGAACGTCATCCAGGGCCTGACGACCCGCCTGGGCCTGCGCAACCGCGCCCACGCCGTGGCCTACGCCCTGCGGGAGGGGTATATCTCCTGACGGAGCGCCCGGGGCGATCGTCCGGTCGGCCGCCCGGCGGCGAAACGGGCAGCCGCAGCACCAGCCGGGCCCCCGGACCGCCGTCCTCCACGGATGCCCGCCCGCCGTGCCGGGTGACGATCTCCCGCACGATGGCGAGCCCCAGCCCGGAGCCGCCGGCGTCCCGGCTGCGCGCGTCGTCCAGACGGGTGAACCGGTCGAATACCCGCTCGCGGTCGGCGGGTGGGATGCCGGGGCCGTCATCGCGGACACACAGGACCGCTTCGCTGTCCGTGGCGGCGAGAGTGACCTCTACCCGGCGGTGGGCGTGCCGGACGGCGTTGTCCAGGAGGTTGCGCACGGCGCGCGACAGGGCGTCGGGATCCCCGCGGATCCGGGCCGGCTGAATCCGGCCACAGGCGACGGACACCTCGGGGTGGGCGTGCGGCCGTCGGACTTCCGCCTCTACCAGGTCGTCCAGGTCGACCTCCGTCTCGCGCAGCGCGCCCCTGGTGTCGAGCCGGGCCAGGTGTACGAGGTCGTCGACGAGCGCGCCGAGCCGGACCGTCTCCTCCAGCATGCCCGGGATTCTGGCCGACAGATCGGCGCGGGGATGCCGGGCGGCGGTCTCGAGCTCCGCGCGCACGGCGGCCACTGGGCTGCGCAGCTCGTGCGCGGCGTCCGCCACGAACTGCCGCTGCCGGGCGGTCGCCTCGTCGAGCCGTTTGAGCAGATCGTTGAGGGTCTCGCCGAGGCGTCGTACCTCGTCGGTGTTCGGCGGCAGGTCGAGCCGCCGGTGCAGGTCGGTGGTGGTGATCTCGGCCGCCTGCCGGCGCAGCCGCTCCACCGGCCCCAACGCGCGCCCCGTGATGTGCCATCCGGCGGCGGCGAGGAGGGCCGTCAGGGTCGGCAGACCGACGGCCAGCTCGGCGGTGAGCGTGTGCACGGCGTGGTCGACCGGGGCCGTGGGAAGGCCGACGTACACGGTCTTGCGCGCATCCGCCGGGCCCGCCGACAGGGCGGCGACGCGGTAGGTGTCGTTGTCGCCCAGCGGTACGCCGCGCACGCTGTAGACCGACGGTTCGCTGTCCGGGGCGGCCGGCCTCACATGGAACAGAGCGTGTTCTCCCGCCACGTTCTCCGACGCCGCGACCACCCGGCCACGGCTGTCGACCACCTGTGCCACGTCGTCCCCGGCGCCGGAGGCGGGCAGCGGCTGCACGGGGCGGCCCTTGTCCAGGGCGGTGGCGATGATCAGTGCGCGCTGGCGGGCGCTGCCGTCCAAGCCGTGCATGAGCGAGCCGCGTTGGCTGATGAGAAGGAGCACGGCGGCCAGGGACAGGCCGAGCGCGGCGACGAGCGTGGCGGCCGCGGTCAGCCGGGCGCGCAGGCTGAGTCTGCGCCAGTGGGGGAACGGCCGGTGGCGCGGCGCCACCGCTCCGGCTCGGCCGGAGCGGACAGGTGCGGGGATGCCCGGCACGGTTCACCTGTCGTCGGCGAGCCGGTACCCGGCCCCCCGGACGGTCTGGATGGTGCGCCTGCCGAAGGGTTCGTCGATCTTGCGGCGCAGATAGCCGATGTAGACCTCGACGACGTTGGGGTCGAGGTCGAAGTGGTCCGTCCAGACGTGGGTCAGGATGTCCTGCTTGCTCAGCACCTCTCCCGGACGGCGCACCAGGCACTCGAGCAGCGAGAACTCCCGCGTGGTCAGCTCGACGGGGACGGTGCCGCGCCGACAGGTGCGATCCCCGGGGTCGAGGCGGAGATCGCCGACACGAAGGACGGCGGGCCTGGGGCGCCCGCCCCGCCGCATCAGGGCGTTGAGCCGGGCGGTCAGCACGACATAGGAGAAGGGCTTGGTGAGGTAGTCGTCCGCCCCGATGTCCAGGCCGTCCGCCTCGTCGTACTCCCCGTCCTTGGCGGTGAGCATGAGGACCGGGGTCCAGTTCTCCGCCGCTCGCAGCCGTCGGCACACGTCGTAACCATTGAGCCGGGGCAGCATGATGTCCAGGACGACGACGTCGTACGAGGTGTCCGCCGCCCGCAGGAGACCTTCCTCGCCGTCGACGGCAAGGTCCACGGCGAACCCCTCGGCCGTGAGCCCGTGCACCAGAGCCCGCCCGAGCGCGGGATGGTCCTCGACGACCAGGACGCGCATGGCACGTCTCCCTTCCAGGCGCCGCCTCACTTTTCCGGAGCGCCCACCTCCACCGTAGGCATGCGCAGCTGAGAAGAGGCTGAGAACCCCGCCGTCTCCGGTCTCAGCTTCCCCTCAGCCGGGGTGGCGCAGGATTGCCGCATTCCGGATGGACGGTCCATCCGGTAGCGAAAGCGAAGGTGATCATGAACACGCGCAAGAAGGCCGCCGTCCTCGCCGCATCCACCGCAGCCATTGTCACGGCCGTGATCGGAGGAGGCGCCGCGGTGGCCTCCGCGGCTCCGGCGCACCACGCCACGTCCTCGGTGTCCGCCACGGCGACACAGAAGCCCACCCCTCCGGGCCCGAAGAGCGACGGTGAGCAGGAGAAGAAGGGCGAGCAGGAGAAGAGCGGCGAGCAGGAGAACCAGTCGGACGGCCCCGGCGGCCACGCCGACACCTCGGCCAACGCGGAGCACGAGTTCGAGGGCGACGAGTAAGCGAGGGGCGGAGAGGACGCGTAAGAGGGAACAGGCGTCCCGGCGGTCAGCTCGCGGGGAGCGAGACGACGAATCTCGCTCCCCGCGCGGCCGCGTCCAAGCACAGATCCCCGCCCGCGCCGCGGGCCTGGTACACATCGCGCAGTCCGTGGTCGTCCTCGACGACCGTACCCGGGTGAACGGTCACCGACCCAGTATCACCCGCCACCCGGTGTGCCCCGGGGCCGGCCGCGCAGGCGTTCAGGCTGCGTACAGGTCGGGGGTGACAGGGTCGGGGGCCATGACACCCGAGATGCGGGAGGTCACCGAGCGGGACCGGGCCGTCCCGCCGACGGCTTGATCGCGGACTCCGGTACGACGATTCACCCGTTCACGTGTTTTGGGACAGCTGCGCCATGGTGGACCCGGGCGGCTATTGCCCGCGGCGGCGGTGGAGGCCGACCTGGCTCCCGCGCGCCGAGCCGGGGCGCGGGTTACCAACTGCTCTTGAACACCCCGGGGAGTTCGCCCGCGTGCGCCAGCTCGCGCAGGCGGATCCGGGACAGGCCGAAGGCGCGCAGATGGCCGCGGGGGCGGCCGTCGATGGAGTCGCGGTTGCGCACCCGGGTGGCGCTGGCGTCGCGCGGCTGGCGGCGCAGTTCCCGCTGGGCGGCGGTGCGTTCGTCGTCGGAGCTGTCGGGGGCGGCGATGATCGCCTTCAGCTCGGCGCGGCGCTCGGCGTAGCGGGCGACGATCGCGCGGCGCCGCTCATTCTTGGCGATCTTGCTCTTCTTCGCCATCAGACCTTTCCTCCCGTGGCGCGGATGCGGGCCACGGCGGCCTCGATGCCGATCGCGTCGACGGTCTTGACGCCCTTGGCGCTCAGGGTGAGCCGGACGTGGCGGCCCTCGCTCGGCAGCCAGTAGCGCTTGCGCTGGATGTTGGGGTCGAACCGGCGCTTGGTGCGGCGGTGTGAGTGGGAGACGTGGTTGCCGAAGCTGGGTTGCCGACCGGTGAGTTGGCAGTGGGCGGACATGGTCCCTCTCGCTCTGGTGGGGTGCTGATGGTGGCACCCTAGCCGCTTATGAAAATGAAAACCAACTCCATGTATGCTGTCGGGCATGGCACGGAACGAACTACGCCCGATCATCAAGCTGCGGTCCACCGCCGGCACCGGCTACACCTATGTGACCCGCAAGAACCGTCGCAACGACCCCGATCGGATGACCCTGCGCAAGTACGACCCGATCGCCGGCCGCCACGTCGACTTCCGCGAGGAGCGCTGACCGCCATGAAGCCCGGCATCCACCCCGAGTACCGGCCGGTCGTCTTCCGCGACCGAGCCGCCGACTTCGCCTTCCTCACCCGCTCCACGGCCACCGGCGACAAGACCGTCGTCTGGGAGGACGGCAACACCTACCCGGTCATCGACGTCGAGATCTCCTCGGCGAGCCACCCCTTCTACACCGGCAACCAGCGGGTCGTGGACACGGCGGGCCGCGTCGAGCGCTTCGAGCGGCGCTACGGGCGCGGACGGGGGAACCGATGAGCGGGACCGAGACGCGGCTCGCCGTCGCGATCGTGGGCGGGCTGCACGCCGACGCCCGGCGCACCGCCGTCCGGGAGATCCTGCGCACGGTGCCCGGCTCCGTCGCGCTGCATCACGACTTGTCGTCCGCCGCCGACGGCGCCGTGCGCCGCACCGTACGAGACGGCCGAGGCCTGCTCGGCGCGGGCGACGCGCCCCTGGTGAACGACTGCGCGTGCTGCGCCCTGCGCGAGGACCTGGTCCCCGAACTGCTGCGGCTGGCTGACGGCGGCGGCCACCGGTTGGCCGTCGTCGAGCTGTGGGACTCCGTCGAGCCCCAGGCCGTGGCCGCGGTCATCGCCGCCGAGGGCGAGCCCCTGAAGCTGACCGGGGTGGCCACCGCGGTCGACCCGGCCCTCCTCGTGCCCTGCCTCACGGACGGGGACGACCTCGCCGAGGCCGGTCTCGCCGCCGCACCGCGCGATCAGCGCACCATCGCCGACACCTTCGCCCGGCAGCTCGAATACCCCACGGTGATCGCCGTGTTCGAGGGCGGTGCGGCCGACCGGCCCTCGGACGACGGCGACCACGCCCTGCTCGCCCAGCTCACGCCCGGCGCGCGGCGCGTGCGTACGAGCGAGGCGGCCCTGGGCCCCGCCCTGCTGGTCGGGTTCGATGTGGCGGCGGCGGCCGCCCGGCAGCATCCGGCGTGCGCGCTGTTGCCGCAGGAGTGTGATGAACACGGGGTGAGCACCGTGGTCTGGCGGCGCGAGCGGCCCTTCCACCCGGGGCGGCTCTACGCGGCGCTGGAGGACCTGACCTGCGCCGCCGCCCGCAGCCGCGGACGCTTCTGGCTGGCCGACCGCCCCGACACGCTGCTGTCGTGGGACGCGGCGGGCGGCGCGCTGTGCGTGGAGTCGGCCGGGCCCTGGATGGCCGCGCTACCGGCGGCGGCCTGGGAGATGGTGCCCGCCGAGCGCCGGGTCGCGGCCTCGCTGGACTGGCACCCCCGGCACGGCGACCGCCGCCAGCACCTCACCTTCACCTCACCCGGCCTCGACCGCGACGGCCTGCTGACCCTGCTCGACTCGTGTCTGCTCACCGACGCCGAGTACGCGGCGGGGCCGGACGGCTGGAGGAAACTGCCCCGCGCCTTCGACGAACTGCTCGACCCGGTGGCCTGAGCACCCACCGGCTCTCCCCGAAGGATCCGATTGCAGGGGGTGCCGTTGCCGCGGTCAGACCAGCGCCTCGTGGACGAAGCACCACCGCCAGTCCTCACCCGGCTCCATCGGCTCCATGATCGGGTGCTCCTCGGCGAACGCGTGGGCGCGGGCGTGCCTGAGCGGTGAGGAGTCGCAGCAGCCGACGTGGCCGCAGGTCAGGCAGAGCCGCAGATGCACCCAGGGGGTCCCAAGGCGCAGGCACTCCTCGCAGCCCTCGGGGGTGCGGGCGGTGACATCGCGGATCATGGAGAGATGCGGGTCCCGCTCTGTGGCCATGTCGTTCGCTCTTTCTGTCGTGACGTCGTCTCCTGCGGGTTCATCCTGCCCTGCCCGCTCCCGCGAGCTCCGGCTGCCGGTAGGTGACCACCAGCTCCCCGTGCCGGCCGTCGACGCGCACCGTCGCGCCGTCCTGGACGTCTCCGCTCAACAGGGCGCGCCCGATGAGGGTTTCGACCTCGTGGGAGATGAAGCGGCGCAGCGGCCGCGCCCCGTACACGGGGTCGTAGCCCTCGTGGGCGATGACCTGCCGGCCGGCCTCGGTGAGCTCGACGGCGATCCGGCGCTCGGCGAGGCGCTGCCGCAACTCCTCGAACTGGAGATCCACGATCCGCTCGATCTGGGGCTCGCCGAGCGGCTTGAACAGCACGATGTCGTCGACCCGGTTGAGGAACTCGGGGCGGAAGTGCGCGCGCAGCTCGCTCATCACCAGGCCGCGGGCGTCCGGCTTGAGCTCTCCCTCGGAGGTGACGCCGTCGAGGAGGTACACGGACCCGATGTTGGAGGTCATGATGAGGATGGTGTTGCGGAAGTCGACCACCCGGCCCTGGGCGTCGGTGATCCGCCCGTCGTCGAGCACCTGGAGCAGGGTGTTGAAGACGTCGGTGTGCGCCTTCTCGACCTCGTCGAGCAGCACCACCGAGTAGGGCTTGCGGCGCACCGCCTCGGTGAGCTGGCCGCCCTCCTCGTAGCCGACGTATCCGGGCGGCGCGCCGAGCAGCCGGCTGACGGTGTGCCGCTCCTGGTACTCGCTCATGTCGAGGCGGACCATGTTCTCCTCGGTGTCGAACAGGGTCGCGGCCAGCGTCTTGGCCAGTTCGGTCTTGCCGACGCCGGTGGGGCCGAGGAAGATGAACGACCCGATCGGCCGGCGCGGGTCCCGGATCCCCGAGCGGGCCCGGATGATGGCGTCGGCGACCGCCTTGGTCGCCTCGTCCTGGCCGATGACCCGCTCCCGCAGGATTTCGTCCAGCCGCAGCAGCTTCTCCCGTTCGCCCTCCTTGAGCCGGGAGACGGGGATGCCGGTCCAGGCGGAGACGATGTCGGCGATCTCGTCCTCGGTGACGACCTCGCGCAGCAGCCGGTGCCGGCCCTGCTTGGCGGCCAGCTGCTCCTCCTCGGCGGCCAGCCGGCGCTCCAGCTCCTGGAGCCTGCCGTAGCGCAGTTCGGCGGCGCGGTTGAGGTCGTAGTCGCGCTCCGCCTCCTCGGCCTCGCGGCGCACCTCCTCCAGCTCCTTGCGCAGCGCCTGGACCCGGCGGATGGACTGCCGCTCGGCCTCCCACTGGGCGTGTTTGGCGTCGGCATCGGCGCGCAGGTCGGCGAGTTCCCGGCGCAGCTCCGCCAGCCGCGCCGCGCTGGCCGGGTCGGTCTCCTTGGACAGCGCCGCCTCCTCGATCTCCAGCCGGGTGACCCGGCGGGTGATCTCGTCCAGCTCGGCGGGCATGGAGTCGATCTCGGTGCGCAGCCGGGCGCATGCCTCGTCGACGAGGTCGATGGCCTTGTCCGGCAGGAACCGGTCGCTGATGTAGCGGTGGCTCAGGGTGGCGGCGGAGACCAGGGCGGTGTCCTGGATCTTGACGCCGTGGAAAACCTCCAGACGTTCCCGCAGACCGCGCAGGATCGAGATGGTGTCCTCCACGGACGGCTCGTCCACCAGCACCTGCTGGAAGCGGCGCTCCAGCGCGGCGTCCTTCTCGATGTGCTTGCGGTACTCGTCGAGGGTGGTGGCGCCGATCATGTGCAGCTCGCCGCGGGCCAGCATGGGCTTGAGCATGTTCCCGGCGTCCATGGCGCCCTCGGCCGCCCCGGCGCCGACCACGGTGTGCAGCTCGTCGACGAACAGCAGGATCCTGCCCGAGGCGGCCTTGACCTCGCTGAGCACGGCCTTCAGCCGCTCCTCGAACTCGCCGCGGTACTTCGCCCCGGCCACCAGGGACCCCATGTCGAGGGCGAAGATGGTCTTGTCGCGCAGCCCTTCGGGCACGTCCCCGCGCACGATGCGCTGGGCCAGGCCCTCGACGATGGCGGTCTTGCCGACCCCTGGGTCGCCGATGAGCACCGGGTTGTTCTTCGACTTGCGGCTGAGGATCTGGATGACCCGGCGGATCTCGGCGTCCCGGCCGATGACCGGGTCCAGCTTGCCCGTGCGGGCCTCGGCCACCAGGTCTCGGCCGTATTTCTCCAGGGCCTCGTACGCCACCTCGGGGTTGGCGGAGGTGACCCGCTGGCTGCCGCGGACCTGGGTGAGGGCGTTCAGGAACGCCTCCTTGGTGACGCCGTGCTCCTTGAGCACCCGCCCGGCCGGGGTGGCGGCCCCCTCGTCGGTGAGCGCCAGGACGAGGTGTTCCACCGAGACGTACTCGTCCTTGAGCCGCTTGGCCTCCTGCTCGGCGGTGTCCAGCAGTCTGGCCAGGCGCTGGGTGATGAAGACCTGCCCGGGGGCGGCGCCGGGGCCGGTGACCTTCGGCCTGCGGGCCAGGTCGGCCTCCAGCATGGTGCGCAGCGCCGCGGGGTCGGCGCCCACCTGGTCGACCAGCCGGGGGACCAGCCCCTCGGGCTGGTCGAGGAGCGCGAGCAGCAGGTGTTCGCCGTCGACCTCGGTCTGGCCGAGCCGCAGGGCCCTGGTCTGGGCGTCCTGAACGGCTTCCTGGGACTTCTGGGTGAGGCGGTTCATGTCCATGGGGGTTTGTCACTCCTCGCGCCGCCGCGGCGCAGCGCGGCCTCGAGCCGGCCGATGCGGTCGAGCAGGTCGAGCACCAGGCCGATGGATGCGTAGTTCAGACACAGTCCGGTGCGCAGCCGCTCCACGCGGGCCAGCGTCGCCGGGGCGGCCTCGGGGAACACCAGCCGTCCCGCCGCGTCGCGCTCGGCCTCGACCAGGCCGAGGGCGACGAAGCGCCGGACCAGTTCGGGGTGGAGCCCGGCGCGGCTGGCCACGGTCTCCAGGGTGAGCCGGCGCGCGGGCACCAGCGCGTACTGGACGGAGGCCACGGGCGCGGACCGCGCGGCCGCCCGTGCCTTCGGCGGGTGGGTGCTCATGGCGCGCTCCTGGGGTCGAAGGAGGAGGTGGCGGCGAGCTCTTCGAACAGCTCGCGCTCCCGGTCGGTGGGGTGGGGCGGCACCATGACGCGGATCTCGGCGTAGAGATGGCCGCTCTGGCCGCCGGGGTTCGGCAGACCCTCGCCGCGCAGCCGCAGCCGGCGGCCGCTGGAGGACCCGCCGGGGACCGACACCTTCGCCGTGCCGCCCGGGGTGGGCACGGGGACGGTCGCGCCGAGCGCCGCCTCCCAGGGCGTCACCGGGAGCGTGACGTGGACGTTCCGGCCGTCCAGCCGGAACCGCGGATGGGGCTGGATCCGCACCCGCAGATACAGGTCCCCGGCGGGGGCGTCACCGCTGCCGCGGCCGCCCTGCCCGGCAAGCCGGATGCGCTGCCCATCGGTGACGCCTGCGGGGACATCGACCTGGTAGCCGCGCTGCCCCGAGGGGCCGGCCAGGGTGACGGTGCGGCGGCCGCCGCGGTAGGCGTCCTCCACGGTGAGCGGCAGCTCGGCCTCCTGGTCGGCCCCGGGCACATGGACGCGCCCCGCTCCGGGCCGCGCGCCGCCGCCGCCGAAGAACGCGCCGAACAGGTCCTCGAAGTCGGCGCCCGTGCCCTGGGCGTCCTCGCCGAAGCCACGGACGAACCGCACCCGGCCGCCGTCCCCCGAGGTCGTCCAGGACCGGAAGCCGCCACCGGCGCCACCCCCGGCTCCGGCGCCGACCCGCTCCTCCCAGTCCTCCGGGATCTTGCGGAAGTCCTCGCCGAACCGGTCGTAGCGGGCCCGGGTGCCGGGGTCGGAGAGCACGCTGTAGGCCTCGTTGAGCTCCTTGAACCGCTCCTCGGCCGCGGGGTCCTTGTTGACGTCCGGGTGGTGCTTGCGGGCCAGATTGCGGTACGCCTGCTGGATCTCCTCGGGGCTCGCGCCCCGCGAGACCCCCAGCACCTCGTAGTAGTCCCGTGCCATGGCCGGTCACCCCCGCCTGGCCACGGTGACGGCCACCGGCCGCAGTTGGTTGCCGGTGTCCCCGTAGCCGGGGCGCAGCACCTGGACCACCGTCCCCGGCTCCGCCTCGGGGTCGTCGACCACTCCGACCACCTCGTGGCGGGCCGGGTCGAACGGCACCCCCGTCTCGGCCCGCCGCTCGTAGCCGAGCCGGGCGAGGGCGTCCACGGCCTGGTCGCGCACGGCCCTGACGCCTTCCACGATGGTGCCGGGGTCGGCCTCGGCGTGGGAGAGCGCGAGTTCGAGGTTGTCGATGACGGGCAGCAGCGCCGCGGCCGTACGGGCCCGCTCGGCGGCCCGCTCCCGCTCCATCTCCCTGGCCTGGCGCTTGCGCAGATTGTCCAGGTCGGCCAGGGCACGGCGCCACCGGTCCTCCAGCTCCGCCAGGGCCGCGGCCTCGTCCTCGTCATGGCGGAGTGCGGGGCCGCCGGCGGCGTCCGGGCCGGGCCCCTCCGCGCCCCGCGCCTCGGCGGCGCCCGGAGCGGGGAGGTCCTGGCCGGGCTCCGGCACGGCGCCCTCGGGTACCGGGTCGGGCTGCTGCGGACGGTGGGACATGGCGGCCGCCTACCCCTTGTCGAACTCGGCGTCGACGACGTCCTCGTCGTCTCCACCGGGCCGGGCTTGTCCGGCCCCCGCGCCCGTCTCCGGCCCCGCGCCAGCACCCGCGCCCGCCGTCGCATGCGCGGTCAGGCCCGCGTGGACCTGCTGGAGCTCGGAGCTCAGCGGCCTGGTCCGGTCCACGCCGGCCTCGTTCCTGACCGCCTCACGGGCGTCGCCGACCAGCATTTCGGCGCGCGCCTTCTCATGGGAGGGCGCCGCGTCGCCCAACTCGGCGAGGCGCTTCTCGACCTGGTACGCGATCGCGTCCAGCTCGTTGCGGGCATCCACGGCCTCGCGCAGCGCCTGGTCCTCGCCCCGGTTGCGCTCGGCCTCCTGGACCATGCGGTCCACCTCGCCGCGGTCGAGGTTGCCGGTCTCGCTGATGGTGATGGACTGTTCCTTGCCGGTGTCCCGGTCGCGGGCGGTGACGTTGAGGATGCCGTTGGCGTCGATGTCGAAGACGACCTCGATCTGCGGCTCGCCGCGCGGCGCCGGGCGGATGTCGGTCAGCTGGAAGCGGCCGAGCCCCCGGTTGTCCGCGGCCCGCTCCCGCTCGCCCTGGAGCACCACGATGTCGACGGCCTGCTGGCTGTCCTCGGCCGTGGAGAAGGTCTCGGTGCGGCGCACCGGGATCGTGGTGTTCCGCTCGATGATCTTCGTCATGACGCCCCCGCGGGTCTCCACGCCCAGCGACAGCGGGGTGACATCCAGCAGCAGCACGTCCTTGACCTCGCCCTTGAGCACCCCGGCCTGGATCGCCGCGCCCAGCGCCACGACCTCGTCGGGGTTCACGCTCATATTGGGCTCCTTGCCGCCGGTCAGCCGGCGCACCAGGGCCTGCACCGCGGGCATCCGGGTCGAGCCGCCGACCAGGATCACCTCGTCGATGTCCGTCCCGCCGACCTTGGCGTCGGCCATGGCCTGCTCGACCGGGCCGAGGCAGCGCTCCACCAGATCGGCCGTGATCTGCTCGAAGGTGGACCGCATGACCGACTCGGTCAGATGCTTGGGGCCCGCGGCGTCGGCGGTGATGAACGGCAGGTTGACCTGCGTCTGCGTCACCGAACTCAGCTCGGTCTTCGCCTTCTCCGCGGCCTCGAAGAGCCGCTGGAGCGCCTGCGGGTCCCGGCGCAGATCGATGCCGTCGGTCTGCTGGAACTTGTCGGCGAGGTGGTCGACGAGCCGGCGGTCGAAGTCGTCGCCGCCCAGGTGGCTGTCGCCCGCGGTGGAGCGGACCTCCACCACGCCGTCCCCGACGTCCAGGACGGACACGTCGAAGGTGCCGCCGCCCAGGTCGAACACGAGCACCGTCTCGTGCTGCTTCTTGTCCATGCCGTACGCCAGGGCGGCCGCGGTGGGCTCGTTGATGATCCGCAGCACCTCCAGGCCCGCGATCCGGCCGGCGTCCTTGGTCGCCGTGCGCTGGGCGTCGTTGAAGTAGGCGGGCACCGTGATGACCGCCTCGGTGACCCGCTCGCCCAACTGCTTCGCGGCGTCGTCGGCGAGCTTGCGCAGCACCAGGGCGCTGATCTCCTCGGGGGAGTACAGCTTGTCGCGCACGTTGAAGCGCGCGACACCGCCCTCGCCGCCGACGACGTCATAGGCCACGGCCTTGGCCTCGTCCGACACCTCGTCGTAGTGCCGGCCGACGAAGCGCTTGGCCGAGTAGATGGTGCCCTTGGGGTTGAGGATCGCCTGGCGCCTGGCCAGCTGGCCCACCAGCCGCTCGCCGGTGTCGGTGAAGGCCACCACGGACGGGGTCGTGCGACTGCCTTCCGAGCTGGGCACGACCGCCGCCTCGCCGCCTTCCCAGGCCGCGATCACCGAGTTGGTGGTGCCCAGATCGATTCCGACTGCCTTGGCCATGAGGAACTCCTTCGCGAGGCGGCGGCACCGCGGACAGCGCACAGCCGCGGAACCAACCCGTCTTCCGGCGCCGACGCGCCCAGCCTGGCAAAACGGGGCCCCGGCCCGCCTGCGCCTGCGAGGCCCAAAAACCACGCCTAGGGTGGACCTGTGGGTACAGGCGGAGCGTGGCCGCAGCGGTGACCGCCCCGCCCGGCGGGTACCCGCGAGTTCGGACTCGTTCTCTTCCGAACGCGGGCGGAGCGACGGCATGACCTCAACAGCCTTCACCCGGGACGAGCGCGGGGCTCGGGACCGTTCCCTGAGCCCTCGGGCGCGAGGGCTGCTGCTCTGCTCCACCGCCATGTTCGACAGCCGGGACGAGACGGAGATCCTGCACCGGGCGATGGCGCAGGTCGCGGCCCTCGGGCCGGGGCGGGCCGAGGCCGGGTACCTCGTGGTCGGCGGCGCGCTGACCCGCTGCCACGACGATGGGGCCGCCGGGGCCGATGGCATCGCGGCCGCCGCCCTCGACGAGCGGGTCCGGGAACTGGGCGGGCGGGACGGGCCGGTGCGCCTCCCCGGGCAGGCCTGGGGCTGGGCGTACGCGCTGCGGGAACCGGGCGGTCTGCGCGGGCAGCTCGTGGTGAGCTCGGGGGTGCCGCCCAGCGAGGACGACCGCTTCTGGCTCACCGTGCTGGCCCGGCAGACCGCGGCGGCCCTGGCCGGCGCGGCCGCGCACCGGCGGGAGCGGGAGCGGGCGGCCGAGCTGCGCCGGGCGCGGGCCGAGCAGCAGGCCGTCCGGGAGCGGCTGGAGTCCTCGCGGTCCGACCTCGAGCACGAGCGAGGGGTCCTCGACACCCTCCACCGGGCCGCCCTGCACGGGGACGGCGAGGCGGGCATCGCGGAGGCGCTGCACAAGATCACCGGGTTTGCGGCGGGCGTCGAGGACCGGTTCGGCAATCCGCGGGCCTGGGCGGGGCCCGGGCGCCCGGACCCGTATCCCCGGCCCGACCCGGCCCGCCACGAGGAGCTGCTGCGGGACACCGCCCGGGGCGGGCGCCCGGTGCGGGTCAGGGAGCGCCTGCTCGCGGTCGCCGCCCCGCAGGGCGAGGTGCTGGGCGCGCTGTTCCTGGTCGACCCCGAGGAGCGGGCCGACGAGCGCGCCCGGCTCGCCCTCGGCCACGCCACGGCGTCGCTCGCCCTGGAACTGGCGCACCAGCGCTCCCTGGCCGAGGTGGAGCTGCGGCTGCGGCGCGATCTGGTGGAGGACCTGCTCGCCGGCACGGACGACGCGAGCGCCTACGCCCGCGCCCAGGCGCTCGGCCACGATCTGCACGGGCCGCACTATGTGGTCGCGGTGCGGTGGGCGGAGCGGGCGGCCGACGCCTCCTTCGCCGCCGCCGTCGACCGGTCGGCGGCTGCCGTGGGCCTGCGGTCGCTGCTCGCCCGCCGGTCGGGCGTGGTGGTCCTGGTGGCCGACGGCAGGCCGGCCGGAGACGATCTGCACGCCGCGCTGAGCCGGGAGGCCGGGACGCCGGGCGGGGCCGTCGGCGTGGGCGCCCGCTGTGACTCCCCGGGCGAGATTCCGCGTTCCTACCGGGAGGCGCTGCGGGCGCTGGAGGTGCGGCGGCGCTCGCCCACCGCGTACGGCACGACCTTCTTCGAGGACCTGGGCCTCTACCGGATCCTGCGGGCCGGCAACGACTACCAGGAGGTCGAGGGTTTCGTCCGGGAGTGGCTGGGGCCGCTGCTCGACTACGACTCCGCGCACCGGACGGACCTGGTGCCGACCCTCTCCCAGTACTTCGACTGCGGCGGAAACTACAGCCGGACCGCGGCGGCGCTCGTCGTGCACCGCAGCACCCTGCGCTACCGGCTCCAGCGGATCCGAGAGATCAGCGGTTCCGACCTCACCAACGTCGAAACCCGGCTGAATCTCCAGGTGGCCACCCGGGTCTGGAAGATCATGAGGACCTGCCCGGACTGAGCTCCGGCCGGGGCCAAACCGCTGGCCATGCCCCCTCGCACAACACGAGACGGCCCTTCGGGCCTGCCGATTCACCCTATTGACACGCGGCTGAAACGCCACCAGTATCTAGAGCACCGAGATTCATTAGTGAATATTTATTCGCAAGGGCCCCTTCCTCAGGCCCTGTTCCTGGTCCGGGCCCCCTGCCGCCGCTCCGATCGACGCCGCAGGCGCCCGCCGCTCCGAACGCTCCGAAGAGTCAGCGATCAAGGACACTCACATGCTCAGCACAGACCCAGAGGGTGCCGCCCGGTTCCGGGCACGGCGCCGACGCGTCGCCGAAGACGATCCGGTGGGCCATCTCGACGACCTCCGGCATCTGTCGACCGACGTGCGCCGCAGCATCGTCCAGATGATCGACCACGCACAGCTCGGCCACATCGGCGGCGACCTGTCGGTGACCGACATCCTGGTGACCCTGTTCGGCGGAGTCCTGGACGTCGACCCCGAGCACCCGCGCAGGCCCGACCGCGACCGGTTCATCCTCAGCAAGGGCCACTGCGCGGCGGCCCTGTACGCCACGCTCGCCCACAGCGGTTTCTTCCCGCTCTCCGAGCTGGACACCTTCATGGCCCCCCTCTCGCCGCTCAACGGCCACCCGAACCGCAGAAAGGTGCCGGGTGTGGAGACGAACACCGGGCCGCTCGGACACGGGTTCCCCGTCGGTGTCGGCTGCGCCCTGGCGGCCAAGCTGTCGGGCTCCTCGTACCGCACCTACGTCGTTCTCGGGGACGGCGAGTTGCAGGAGGGCAGCAACTGGGAGGCCGCGATGACCGCCGCCCACTACTCCCTCGGCTCCCTCACGGCGATCGTCGACCGCAACCGCCTTCAGCAGGGCGCCCGCACCGAGGACACCAAGCGCCTGGAGCCGCTCGCCGACAAATGGACCAGCTTCGGGTGGGAGACGCGCGAGGTCGACGGCCATGACCACGCGCAACTGCTGTCCGCCCTGCGCCCCTCCACCACCGGCAGGCCGGTCGCCGTGGTGGCCCGCACCATCAAGGGGAAGGGCGTGTCGTTCATCGAGGACCGCGTGGAATGGCACCACAAGGTCCCCGACGCCGCACAGGTTCACGCCGCGCTGGAGGAGCTCAGCCGATGACCGCCGAACTCATGCCCGACACCACGCGGACCTACGATTGCCGACAGGCGTTCGCGGACGAACTCATCGCCATGGCCGCCGAGGACGAGCGGATCGTCGCCGTCTGCAACGACTCCGTCGGCTCCAGCAACCTCGTCCGCTTCCGCGAGCTCTACCCCGAGCGCCTCATCAACGTCGGGATCGCCGAACAGGACCTCGTCGGTGTCGGCGCCGGACTCGCCATCGGCGGGTTCATCCCCTTCGTCAGCGCCGCGGGCCCGTTTCTCACCGGCCGGGCCACCGAGCAGATCAAGACCGACGCCGCCTACAACGGACTCCCGATGGTGCTGTGCGGCCAGAGCCCCGGCATGGCCTACGGGGAGCTGGGGCCGACCCACCACTCGATCGAGGACCTGGCGTGGATGCGGGCCATCGCCGACCTGACCGTCGTGGTGCCCGCCGACCCGGCCCAGACCCGCGCCGCCGTGCGCTGGGCGGCCGCGCAGGACGGCCCCACCTATCTGCGCGTCCCGCGGTTCAAGGTCCCCTCGGTCACCCCCGACGGCGCACCGTTCGAACTGGGCCGCAGCGTCCAGCTCACCGACGGCTCCGACATCACCGTCATGGCCGTCGGGACGATGGTCTCCCGGGCCCTGGCCGCGGCCGAGACGCTGCGGGCCGAGGGCATCGGGGTGCGGGTGCTGAACATGACCTTCGTCGAACCGCTGGACGTCGAAGCGGTCCTGCGGGCGGCCCGGGAGACCCGGGGCATCGTCACCGCCGAGGAGGCGACCACCACGGGCGGCCTCGGCGCCGCGGTGGCCGGCGTGGTGGCGCAGAACCACCCCGTGCCCATGCGGATCCTGGGCGTGAACCGGGAGTTCGCGCCGACCGGAAGCGCCGCCTTCCTGCTGGAACACTTCGGGCTGACCGCCGACGGCATCGCGGCCGCCGTGCGCGAGCTGATGGCCATGAACCCCGGCGGGGCGCATGAGCACGGCTGAGCCGCTCGTCCTGGCCGTGGACCAGGGCACCAGCGCGACCAAGGCGATCCTGGTCGACGTGCGCGGAGACATCGTCGCGCACGGGTCCGCGCCCGTTGCCCTGTCCACCCCCGCGCCCGGCTGGGTGGAGCAGTCGGCCGAGGACATCTGGGAGAGCTGCCGCCTGGCGGTCGCCCGGTGTCTGGACGGCCAGGACGCCGGGCGGGTCGCCGCCGTCGGCCTCAGCACCCAGCGCGAGTCGCTGCTCCTGTGGGAGCGGGCCACCGCGACCCCGCTGAGCCCGCTGCTGAGCTGGCTGGACAAGCGCACGGCCCAAAGCCCGGCCCTGCTGCGGGCCGTGGACTCCGCCCGGACGGTCCGTGACATCAGCGGCCTGCCGCTGGACCCGATGTTCTCGGCGCCGAAGGCCGCCTGGCTCCTGGACCACCACGACCCCGAGCGCCGGCGCAGCCGCCGCGGTGAACTCTGCCTGGGCACGGTGGACTCCTGGCTGCTGTACAAGCTGGGTGGCGAACACCTCATCGAGGTGGGCAACGCCGCCCGCACCCAACTGCTCGACGTGCGCCGCCTCACCTGGGACGAGCGGCTCATGGAACTGTTCGACGTACCGCGGGAGGTGCTGCCCCGCGTGGTGTCCTCGCAGGGGCCGTTTCCCACCGCGGGCGGCCTGGGGCCGCTGCCGGACGGCGTCCCCGTCACCGCGGTCCTCGGCGACTCGCACGCGGCGCTGTTCGCACACGCCGGATGGCAGCGCGGCACGGTCAAGGCGACCTACGGCACCGGCTCCTCGGTCATGGCGCTCACCTCGCCCGACACCCCCCTGTCCGCAGGGATGTGTCTGACCGTCGCCTGGGACGTCGACGGCCCGGCCTGGGCCGTGGAGGGCAACATCCGCTCCACCGGGGCCACCCTGACCTGGCTGGCGGGGCTCCTCGGCACCGACCCGTCCGCGCTGGCCACCCTGGCCGCGGACAGCAGCGACGGCGTGGTCATCGTCCCGGCCTTCGGCGGGCTCGGCGCGCCCTGGTGGGACGACGAGGCCGTCGGCCTGATCAGCGGCGTCACGCTGGGCACCGGCGCCCCGCACCTCGCGCGGGCCGCGCTGGAGTCGATCGCCTTCCAGGTCGAGGACGTGGTGGCGGCGGTCGAAGAGGACATCGGCCCCGTGGTCCGGCTGCTCGCGGACGGCGGCCCCACCGACAACCCGCTGCTGATGCAGTTGCAGGCGGACACCAGCGGCCGCGCGGTCGAACGCGCCCGGGCCCGCGACCTGTCGGCCCTGGGCGCCGCCCATCTGGCGGGGCTCGGCGGCGGCGTGTGGAGCAGGGCGGACCTGGAACGGCTGAACCGCCCGAGAGACCTCTACACACCGGCCGAGGACGCCGGCAGCAGGGCGGCCCGCCGCGCGCACTGGCACACCACGGTGCGGCGCGCACGCCTCCGGGCCGCCGCGGCCCCACAGAACACCTCGCACCCTTCGGACGCCGGAGAGAAAGCATCATGAACAAGTCCAGCCGATTCGAAGGAAAGAGCGTCGTCGTCACGGGAGCGGCCCGTGGCATCGGCCGCGGGATCGCCGCGCGGTTCGCCGCGGAGGGCGCCGGTGTCCTGATGGTGGACGCGTCGCCGGCCGTCGAGGAGGCGGCCGAGGAAGTGGCGGCCGAGAGCCCGTCGGGCGGTGTGCTCGGCGTCCGGGCCGATGTGACCTCCGCCGACGACGTGGCCCGCGCCTTCGCGCTCGCCGAAACGACCTGGGGACGCCTGGACGTCCTGGTGAACAACGCGGGTGTCATCACCATCAGCCGTCTCGAGGACCTGACCCTCGACGACTGGCAGAAGGTCCTCGCGGTCAACACCACCGGTGTGTTCCTGTGCGCCCAGGCCGCCGCCGGGATCATGCGACGGCAGGGACGCGGAGGGCGCATCCTCAATGCCGCCTCGGGCCAGGCCCGCCAGGGCTTCATCTATACGCCGCACTACGCGGCCAGCAAATTCGGGGTCGTGGGGCTGACCCAGAGCCTGGCGAAGGAGCTGGCCGGGGACCGGATCACGGTGAACGCCTACTGCCCCGGCATCGTCGGCAGCGACATGTGGGACTACAACGACCGGGAGTGGGGCCGGCTGCTCGGCGGCTACGGGCCGGGCGAGCTGATGGACGAGTGGGTCGCGGGCATCCCGCTGGGGCGCGCCGGCACCCATGACGACGTCGCCAATCTGCTGCTGTTTCTGGCCTCCGAGGAGGCGGAGTACATCACCGGCCAGACGATCAACGTCGACGGCGGGATGTTCATGAACTAGCGCGCGACCTGGCACGACGACATCGTCGCTCGCCGGACACGCGGTCCATGACGCCCCTCTCGAGTCGGATATTAGAGAAATGTCAATACTCGGAGGTATTGATGAGTGCAACCAGCGACGCCGCGACGCCCGTTGACGCCCAACCGGGCGAACGGCGCCTGCGGGTACCGTCCTGGGCGACGGAACTGCTCACCGGATCACGAGGGCCCGCCCTCGGCCTGCTCGCCATGTGCGTCGTCTTCTACATAGCGACGCCGTACTTCCTGACCCAGAACAACCTGCTCAACATCGTCGACCAGACGGCGATCCTGGGGCTGCTCGCCCTCGGCATGACCGCGGTGATCGTCACCGGGGGCATCGATCTGTCGGTCGGCGCGGTGCTCGCCCTGGCGACCATGGTGCTCGGCTGGCTCTCCCACGACCAGGGGTGGCCGCTGTGGCTGAGCGCCATCGTCGCCACCGGCGTCGGGGGAGCGTGCGGACTGGCCAACGGGCTGGGCATCACGTTCACCAGACTCCCGCCGTTCATCGCCACCCTGGCGATGATGTCCGTCGCCCGCGGCCTGGCCAACGTCATCACCGACGGACAGCAGATCGTCGGCTTCCCCGACTGGTTCGGCAACCTCTCCACCACCCGCTACCTCGGCATCTTCACCTTCACCACCTTCGTGCTGGTCGTGCTGTACGCGGCGGGGTGGGCGTATATGCGCTACCGGTCCGGTGGGCGCGAGCTGTATGCGATCGGCGGCAGCTCCGAGGTCGCCAGGCTCGCCGGGATCAGCGTGCGGAAGCGGACGGTGCTCGTCTACACCGTGACCGGCCTGCTCGCCGGCGCGGCGGGGGTCTTCCTCGCGATGCGCCTGGACTCCTCCCAGCCGAGCGCCGGTACCGGCTACGAGCTCGACACGATCGCCGCCGTCGTGATCGGAGGCGCCAGCCTGAGCGGCGGTGTCGGCTCCATCAGCGGAACGCTCTTCGGCGTCCTGATCATCGGAGTCCTGCGCAACGGTCTGAATCTGCTCGGGGTTTCCCCGTTCGTCCAGCAGATCGTCATCGGCGTGGTGATCGCGCTGGCCGTCATGCTCGACGTGCTGCGCCGACGCGATTCGCGCTGACCACCACAGGTCCTTCCTCCGTCCCCAGCCCATCTCCTCTTGTTTCAGCAACCACCTCCCCCCGAGTCGCCGGGATCCGTTCCCGAAGGAGCAGTTCTCATGAAGACCCCACGTGTGATCGCCACCGGTGTCGTGGCCGCCCTCGCGCTCGGCGCCGCCGCCTGCGGACGCGGCGAGGACGCCGGAGCGAAGACCGCCGACGGCAAGCCGGTGACCATCGGCCTGGCCGTGGCCAACCTCCAGGCCGACTTCTTCAACCAGATCAAGCAGTCCGTCGAGGCCGAGGCCAAGAAGAAGGGCATCAAGGTCATCGTCTCCGACGCCCGCGGCGACGCGGCCACCCAGGTGAACCAGATCCAGGACTTCATCAGCCGCCAGGTCAGCGCCATCATCTACATCCCGGCCGGGGCCACGGCGGCCGGTGTGCCGGTGAAGGCGGCGAACCGCGCGCACATCCCCGTCGTCACCGTCGACCGCAACCCGCCGGACGTGCCGGGCGAGTCGTTCATCGCCACCGACAGCGTGGCCGCCGCCAAAACACTCGGCGAGTGGGTGAGCAAGCAGAAGGGCGGCAAGGGCCAACTCGCCATACTTCAGGGCCAGATCGGCACCACTCCCCAGGTGGACCGGCAGAAGGGGTTCGGGCAGGCGCTCGCCGAGTCGCCCGGCATCAAGGTGGTCTCCCAGCAGTCCGCCGACTGGGCGCAGGACAAGGCGTACTCGGTCGCCCAGGACATGCTCCAGGCGCACCCCGGCATCGACATCATGTGGGGCCAGGCCGACGCGATGGCGCTCGGCGCCGCGCAGGCCGCCAAGGGCGCCGGCGGGAAGAAGCGGCTGATCGTGGGCTTCGACGGCGACTTCGCGGGCATCAAGGCCGTCCGCAAGGGCACCATCGACGCCACCATGGTCCAGCAGACCCAGAAGATGGGCCGGATGGCCGTGGACACCGCGCTGGACATCCTGGACAAGAAGAAGGTCCCGGCCATGCAGCTCCAGCCCGCCTACCTCCTCACCAAGGACGACACGGCCAAGGCCGACCAGTACCTCAAGAGCCACCCCTGAGCGCGGCAAGGAACCCGAAAGGCAGGACCTCGCCATGACGAACGTCGGCCGGCCCCCGGAGGACGGGACCCACCAGGGTCTGGTGGTCCGGGGAGTGTCCAAGCGCTTCGGCGTGACCCAGGCCCTCGACCGGATCGACCTCGATGTGCGCCCCGGTGAAGTGGTGGCCCTCCTCGGCGAGAACGGCGCGGGCAAGTCCACGCTGTCCAACATCGTCGCCGGGTCGTTCCCCTCCGACACCGGCCATATGCTCTGGCGGGGACGGCCCTACGAGCCGAAGTCGCCCGGGGACGCCATCAGCCACGGCATCGGCCTCATCCACCAGGAGATGCGTCTGCTCCCGGACCTGACGGTCGCCGAGAACGTCTTCCTCGGCCGGCTGCTGGTCCGCGGCGGGCGCATCGACCGGGCCGAGATGAACCGGCGGGCGGCGGAGCAGCTGCGGCGGCTCGGCCTGGACATCGCGCCCACCCGGCTGGTGCGCACGCTGCGGGTCGCGGCGCAGCAGCAGGTCGAGATCGCCAAGGCGCTCACCCTCGACGCGAAACTCCTGATCCTCGACGAGCCGACGGCCGCGCTCGGCAGCGAGGAGACCGATCATCTCTTCGAGCGCATCGACGCCCTCCGCCGCGAAGGCGTGTCGTTCATCTATGTGAGCCACCGGCTCGAGGAGATCGCCCGGATCTGTGACCGCATCGTGGTGATGCGGGACGGACAGCGCGTCGCCGCCCACGCGACCGCGCAGGTGCCCGTGGCACGGCTGGTCGAGGAGATGGTGGGCCGCAGCGTCGAGCGCATCTTCCCGGACACCGGGGCCCCCGGGCGGCGCGAGGTCCTCACCGTCCGGGGCCTCACCAACCCGTCGTTCCGGGACGTGTCCTTCGGCGTGCACGAGGGCGAGGTGTTCGGCATCGCGGGCATCGTCGGGGCCGGCCGCACCGAACTCGTGCGGGCCGTGGCCGGCGTCGACCCGGTGGCCGCGGGAACGGTGTCGGTGGAGGGCCGGGTCCTGCGGCTGCGCGGGCCCCGGGACGCCATCGAGGCGGGCGTCGCCCTGGTACCCGAGGACCGCAAGGGCCAGGGAGCCGTGCTCGACCTGTCGATCGGTGACAATGTGGCCCTGCCGAACCTCGACCGGGTGGCCCGCCGCGGCTGGCTGACACCCCGGCGCGTCACCGAGGTCGCCACCGCCGCCATCAGGCTGATGACCGTGAAGGGGCGGGCCGAGCAGCCCGTACGGACGCTCTCCGGCGGCAACCAGCAGAAGGTCGTCATCGCCAAGTGGCTGGAGCGAAAACCGAAGGTGGTCATCCTCGACGAGCCCACCCGCGGTATCGACGTCGGGGCGCGCGCCGCCATCTACGAGGTCATCGCGGACCTGGCCAGGTCCGGCATGGCGGTCGTCGTGGTCAGCTCCGACCTCGACGAGGTGCTGGGCCTCTCCCACCGGGTGCTCGTCCTCAGCCGGGGGCGGCAACAGGGCATCCTGCCCGCGGAGGAGGCGACGGACGTCGCCGTCATGCGCCTCGCCACGGCATGATGCATCGGGAGCCGCCGGCACGCCTCGCGGCGGCTCCCGACACCCGATGGGCCTGCTTGAAAGGACACGATGGACCCCCGCAGCAGCACCGGTCAGCCGGTGAACCGCCGCACCACCCGCATGGCGACGGCCGATGAGCAACTGCGCCTGATGACACGGGTCGCACGCCTGTATCACGAACAGGGCATGCGGCAGGCGCAGATCGTCGAGGAACTCCACATCTCCCAGGCGCGGGTCTCCCGGCTGCTCGCCCAGGCGGCCAAGGTCGGAATCGTCCGCACCATCGTGGTGCCGCCGGAAGGCGTCTTCGCGGACCTCGAGGAGACGATCGCGAGCCGCTACGGGCTGCGCGACGTCGTGGTCGTCGATGTCGAGGGAGAAGGGGACGAGGTCATCCCGGCCCTCGGGGCGGCGACCGCCGTCTACCTCGAGACCACGCTCCTGGAGGGCGACCGGCTCGGCATCTCGTCCTGGAGCGCCACGCTGCTCGCCGCCGTCGAGGCCATGCGGTCCCGCCCCGGCAAGCGGTCCCTGGAGGAGGTCGTCCAGCTGATGGGCGGCGTGGGCGACCCGCAGGTCCAGATCCAGGCGACCCGTCTGATGGGGCGGCTCGCCGAGACGACCGGCGCAGAACCGGTCTTCATGTCGGCCCCCGGCGTCGTCGCGAGCCCCGCGGTGCGCGACGCCATACTCGCCGACCCCAAGGTCAGCAGCGTCGCCGACGCCTGGAAACACCTCACCATCGCGGTCGTGGGCATCGGCAGCCTCGAACCGTCGCCACTGCTGCGCCGCAGCGGCAACATCTTCTCGCTCGAAGACCAGGAGCGGCTCCGCGACCTCGGCGCCGTAGGGGACATCTGTCTGCACTTCTTCGACGAGAACGGCACGCTGCTCGACACCGAACTCAACGACCGCGTCATCGGCATCGACCCCGACGCCTACCGAGCCGTCCCGCGCCGCATCGCGGTGGCCGGCGGCGACCGCAAGTACGCTGCCATCAACGCAGCGGTGAGCGGCGGCTGGGTCGATGTCCTGATCACCGACCTGGGCATCGCCCGACGGCTCGCCGGCTGACCGGAGACACCACTCCGCGGCCGCCGCGGGCGAGGCCACAGCTGTTACGCACAATGGAGGAAGAACCCATGGCCGCACCTTCTTTCCGGATCGACGACCGCGTCGCCATCGTCACGGGAGCCGGCAGTGGCATCGGCCGCCGGCTGGCGATCGGGCTCGCCGAGATGGGAGCGCACGTCGGGTGCCTGGACCTGCCGGGGGGCGATCTGGCCGGCACCGTGGCGGCCGTCGAGGAGACCGGACGGCGAGCGGTCGCCCTCCCCGCCGACGTCACACGGTCCGACGAACTCACCGAAGCGGTGGCCGCGGTGGAACGCGACCTCGGGCCGCTGCGGCTGGCCGTCAACGCCGCGGGCATCGCCAACGCGGCCCCCGCCGAGGACATGCCCGTCGAACAGTGGAACAGGGTCATCGACGTGAACCTCACCGGCGTGTTCCTGTCCTGCCAGGCCGAGGCGCGCGCCATGCTCCGGGGCGGCGGCGGTTCCATCGTCAACATCGCCTCGATGTCCGGCACCATCGCCAACCGCGGACTGCTCCAGGCGCACTACAACGCCTCCAAGGCGGGCGTGATGCACGTGTCCAAGAGCCTGGCCACGGAGTGGTGCGACCGCGGGATCCGGGTGAACAGCGTCAGCCCCGGCTACACCGCCACCCCCATGAACCTGCGCGCCGAGGTCGCGGAGCGGGTCAGGCAGTTCGAGTCCGACACCCCGCTGGGGCGGATGGCCTCGGTCGACGAGATGGTCGGGCCCGTGGTGTTCCTGCTGAGCGACGCCGCGAGCTTTGTCACCGGCACCGATCTCATCGTCGACGGAGGCGTGACCTGCTGGTAGCCGCGCGCCGGGTCAGCCCGTGCCGCGCAGGAAGTCCGACAGCCCCTCCAGCAGCCGGTCGGCGTCCCGGGTGTCGTTGTACGGCGCGAGGCCCACGCGCAGCCCTCCCGTGTCGCCGAGACCCAGCCGGCGGGACGCCTCCAGGGCGTAGAAGGAGCCGGACGGCGCGTCCACGCCCCGGGCGGCCAGATAGCGGTAGGCGTCGACGGTGCTGCGGCCCTCGATGGTGAGCAGCAGGGTGGGGGTGCGGTCGGCCGCGCGGGAGTGGACGGTGATCCGCTCCAGCCCGGCCAGCCCCGCCTCGATCCGCGCCCGCAGGGCGGCAGCCCCTCGTGCCGTATCGCCTCCAGCGCGGTGAGCGCGGAGACCAGCCGCTCCCGGCGGGGGCCGTCCCGCCGGGGGCCGAGCCCGGCCAGGAAGTCGACGGCGGCCCGGGTCCCGGCCAGCAGCTCGTACGGCAGGGTGCCCAGTTGGTGGCGCTCATGGTGTCTTCCTCCGGTCGAACCAGACGGTGGCCAGGGTGGGCAGCAGCCCCGCCCAGAAGAGAATCCGCGGCACGGACCGCTCCGTCCACGGCACCTGCGAGATCAGCAGCGCGCACAGCATCGCCCAGGCCGCCTGGGCGAGCACGACGCGGGCCCAGCGGCCCCGGCGCACCAGGGACCGCACATTCAGCTGGACGCCGGAGCGCAGCCCGCGGTAGCGGCGCCAGGCGCCGAAGCCCCACACCGCCGCCATCACCACCAGCACCCACAGCCGGTTGCCGAGCGGCACCGGCAGGTCCCGCGCCGCCTCGCCGTCCTGGGGGAACAGATCGACCATGACGCCCGCGGCCGCCACACAGATCAGCGCCAGCCAGCGCACGCCGCGCAGCAGCCGGTAGGTGGCCCGGTCGAGGTCGTGGCGCAGTCCGGTGTTGTCCGGGGCGGCGGCCAGGGCGTCGGCGTACACCTCCGCGGCCTGCGCGGCGGTGGTGCCCGGCTTGTGGGCCTCCTGGCTGCTCACCAGATACAGGGCCTGGTTGTCGGTGGGGTCCAGGCGGAGCACCTGGCGCAGCGCCCATGTGTAGGTCTCGGTCTCGCCCGCGGCGCCGGCGGTCCGCCACAGCGCCTGGTACGCGTCCACGCTCTCCGGGTCCAGCCGCACCGCCTCCTTGGCCAGGGCCAGGGCCTCGACGCGGCGGGTCGGGTAGTACATCAGGAACTCGCCGAGGAGCGCGTGCACCGAGCTGTTCTGCGGGTCGACGCGCAGCGCCTGACGCAGCGCCTCCTCCGCCTTCCGCCAGCGCTCCGCCCGCTCCAGGTGGTCCGCGCGGCGCAGGGCGAAGGCGTATATGTACAGCGCGCCGATGTCCTCGGGGGCGCGCCGGAGCGCCTCGCCGAGCGTGGTCAGCGCCTCCTCGACCCGGCCCGCCGCCACCTGGCAGCGGCCGAGCTTCACCCAGGCGCGTACGTCGTCGGGGTCCTCGGCGAGGCGGCCGCCCAGCACGGCCGCGGCCTCGTCGTACCGCTTCAGCTCGATGAGCGCCTCGGCCCGCTCGAGGGCCGGGTGCGTGGTCACAGCTTCCGCCGCTTCTTCAGATACGCGAGCAGGTCGTCGTACATCCCGCCCTCGTTGGCGAACATCGCCACGTTGCGCGCGGCCGCGAACCACGGCTCGGTGGAGGGGACCACGGACTTCGCCGCGTCGAGCAGGTCCCGCATGCCGATCATGCGCACGGTGCCGGTGCGCGCCGAGTCGAGCAGCGCCGTCTCGGCCGCGGCCTCGCACACATGGGCCAGATCGGCGCCCGAGAGGCCGTCGGTGGCCTTGGCGAGCTTGCCGAGATCGATGCTTTCGATGGGCCGGTCGCGCAGGTGGTAGCGGAGGATCGCCTCGCGCGCGGCGGCGTCGGGCGGCAGCACGAGCAGGGTGCGGTCCAGACGGCCGGGGCGGCGCAGGGCGATGTCCACGTCCCAGGGGACGTTGGTGGCCGCGAGCACGAACACGCCCTCGTTCGCCGGGGCGTCGATGCCGTCCAGCTCGGTCAGCAGCTGATTGACCGTGTTGCGCATACCGCTGTTCTGGGTGCGGCTGCGCTTGCCGCCGAGGGCGTCCAGCTCGTCGAGGAACACCACACAGGGGGCCTGGCGGCGGGCGGTGGCGAACACCTCGTGCATGTTGCGTTCGGAGTTGCCGATCCACATGTCGAGCACATCGCTGATGGACACCGACAGAAAGCCGGCACCGAGCTCTCCGGCCACGGCGCGGGCGATGAAGGTCTTGCCGCAGCCGGGCGGGCCGTACAGCAGCAGTCCGCCGCGCAGGCTCTTGCCGTACAGCTTGCGCAGTTCGGGGTTGCGCATCGGGGCGAGGAAGGCGGCCTCCAGACGCTCCTTGACCTCCCGCATGCCGCCGACGTCCGCCAGGCGTACGGTGCCGGGCGCGGCCACCTCCCAGGCGGCGGCGTCCTTGGGGTCGCCGCTGCCGTCGACGGTGAGCGGGGTCTCCACGAACCGGGGCGGCACCACATCGCCGACCTGGTCCGCGGCGGCCCGCCAGTCGAAGCCGGCCCGGGGTGCGGCGGGCGGGGTCGGCGCAGCCGGGGCCCCGGTGGCGGGGGCCTGGGTGGTGGGTGCCCCCATGGCGCGGGCCATCAGCTCGCGCGCCTGCGGGTCGCCGGGCGCGTGCTGAAGGGCGACGGCGGCCTCGGTGACGGCCGCGTCCTGCTGCCCGGCGGTCAGCAGCAACTCCGCGAGATGCAGCCGCAGCGGTACGTCGCCGGGCGCCGCCGCGACAGCCGTGCGCAGGCTCTGGATCAGGGGGGAGTCCTCCGACATGGCGCACACTCTACGGAGGCGAGCCGTGCGGGTGATCACCCTCCCCCTGATCCGCGTCCGCGGTCCGTCAGGTGTCCGTGGCGGAGGGCTCGCGGGCGATCACGACGGTGGCCGCGTCGTCGTGCACCAGGCCGCCGGTGTGCCGGAGCAGATCGTCCTGGAGATAGCGGGCCAGCGACAGCGGGCCGTCGCCCGTCCAGGCCGCGACGCGCTCGGCGAGCGGGTAGAAGGCTCCGGTGGTGTCCCGCGCCTCGATGAGGCCGTCGGTGTAGAGGACCAGCAGGTCGCCCTCCTCGAAGCCGAAGGTCCCGGCCTGGTAGTCGCTTTCGGAGGTCATGGCCAGCCCCAGTGGCGGCGCGGGCTCGCAGATCTCCAGCGTGTGGACCTCCCCGTCCCGCACCAGCAGCGGAGGGGGGTGTCCGCAGTTCACCAGCCCGGCGAGCGGGCGGTCGTCGTAGGCGTCCAGCACCAGGGCGGTCACAAACGACTCATGGGGATCCGAGTCCTCCCTGCCGCCGTGGTCCCAGTTCCAGCGCATCGCGTTGCCCAGGTGTGCCGCGACGGCCGTCAGCGAGAGGTTTCGGTAGGCGGACCCGCGGAAGGCGCCGATCAGCACCGACGCGTCACCGATGGCGGCCAGCCCCTTGCCGCGGACGTCGCCGATGACCAGCCGGGCCGCCTCATGGGTGGCCACGACCGCGTACAGATCCCCGCCGATCCGGGCCCCCTCCTCGGCCGCGAGATAGGTGGAGGCGATCCGCAGCGGCCCCAGCCGGTCGGGCAGCGGCCGCAGCAGCACCTGCTGGGCCGCCTCGGCCACCGAACGCACCTGGGTGAGCTTGCGCTGGTGCACGTCGGTCGCGAGCCGGAAGCCTGTCACCAGCGCCGAGATCACCAGGAGGGTGCCGATCTGCGCCTCGTGGTTCGCGGTCGACAGACCGCCCTGCAACTGGCCGATGATCACCTGGGCCACCACGGCGAGAACTCCGATCGCGCCGGTGGCCGCGGCGCCCGCGAACGAGGCGGTGATCGCGGGCGCCGCGATCAGGAACGGGCTCAGGTGGATGTTCTTGGGCGTCTGCACGTCGAGCACGGAGATCGCCACGATGAGCCCGAGCGGAATGGCGAGCAACGCCCGGTTCCACCGCCGTGAACCGGCCGGAGGGGCGGAACCGTGCCGAACGCGCATATCTCCTGCTTACACCCGTTGCCGCCGCGGCGCCCGGCCCACGGGCCCGGGTGGCGGGGCATCCGGTCACACGGAGTCGCAGGTCCTGCGCACATAGCCGTCGTCGTCCGGCGTGGACACGTCCACGTCGCGGCGCACGATGGCGACCCCCGGCTGCTGCGAGCCCTCACAGGCGGTGTCCAGCGCGGAGTCCGTGTACTCGATCATGATGACCTTCGAGAAGGCCTCGGTGTAGTCGCCGCACTCGGGGGGATCCTGCTGCCCGCACTCCTCGGCGACGGCGAAGTCCAGACCCAGGTCCTCGCGGTGCGAGGCGAGCTCCAGGGTGTTCTTCTGGCCGATGGCCAGGTGCGCGTCGTGCGCGCGGTCGGCCAGCAGCTTGATGAACGCCATGGCGTCGTCGTCGGTGAGCAGCCCCTCGGAGCGGGTGTAGCTGTCGTAGTTGTCCGGCTCGACGGCCTGGTAGCCGTCCTCGGCGCAGCCGTCGATCCAGTCCCCGACCGTGTCCGCGATCCGCCGCCGCTTGTCGGCGGTGCCGATGTCGAGGAGCGCCTCGTCCCAGTCCTCGTCCATCACCACATCGCCGTTGTCGTCCCTGAGCAGCAGATCGGAGTCCCAGTCGCCCTCGGCGTCCGGCTGCGCCTGGAAGGCGTTGACGTAGCAGATGTTGTAGAGGCCCGCCGCGGGCGGGGCCTCCCGGTCCCTGCTGACGACCTTCACCCCGTCGGGCGGGGTGTACGGCTCGCTGATCTGGTAGTCGAAGTTGCCGCCGTCGGTCGGCGGGAGCGTGACACCGTCCGGCGTGGCGGCGCGCTCGGCCTCGGGGGAGGCGGTGTCCTGCGGGGCCTTGGCCGCCTTCTTCGTCCGCGGGGTGTCCTCCGGTCCCGCGTGTGCGAACCCGATGACGGTGAAGAGGGCGACGATGCCGATCAGGGTCACCAGCACCGCGCCCGACAGCGGTTGGCGGGCGGAGAAGGCGCTGCGTAGAGACATCTGCTTTCCCAGGTGCGTGGACGCTGACCCCGCCTCGGACCTACCCAAGACCGCTTAGATCCTGGCGACCGACGCCGGGCTGGTGATGGGTGACATCAGTTACCGGCTGGGTGCGTCGCTCTCGGTGCCGGGCTCCGGGGAGCCTTCGGCGTACCGAATGTAATGATCGGCTTGATCGAGCGTCAAGTGGCAACCTGGGCGGCCACGCGGCGCGTGCGGGGGCCGCCGGGGCAAAGCTGAGGGCGTGTCATTTTTTCCGCCCCCGAGTCTTGTGGGTTGCACCCCGCTTCATTACTTTCCAGTAGGCAGCCCGCTGCCATGTTCACGACCGGGCTCGGAAGGGGCGTTCCCCGCCGTTCGCAAGGCCTCTGGAAGGCCGTCTGGAAGGAACCACCATGCCTGACTGCGCAGCCGGGCGTACCCGGCGAGTGTTCTCCCCGAGCGGCTCCGCGCGCCGGGGGCCCGCACGCACCCTCCTCTCCCTCGCCGCCGCCGTGGTGCTCGCGGTGACCGGCTCCGCGACCGCGACCGCGTCGGCGTCGGCGTCCGTGTCGAGCGACGCGCGCACCGATGCCGCCGGGCTGCGGGAGGTGATGTTCGTGGGCAACAACTGGGACGGCACGGCCGACGTCATCAAGTCCACCGGAGACCTGGCGAAAATCGGCCGGATCAACGTCATACCGGACAAGGATCAGCGTCTCACGGAGATCTATCTCAACCCCATCAAGCTCGCGTTCTTCCTCGGCATCCGGCAGGGGCCGGGGGAGGGGCACGACCAGTTCGTCGACGACATGTACTCGACCCCGGACGGGTCGGCCGTCGTGGTCTCCCGGCCGAGCTTCGCCGACGTGGTGTCCATCGACCTCGCCACCGGCAAGGTCAGATGGCGCTTCCCGGTGTCGGGATTCCGGGCGGACCACATGGCCGTGTCGCCCGACGGCAAGCGCGTCGCGGTGTCCGCCTCGACGTCGAACACGGTGCATGTGCTGGACATCGAGACGGGCAAACAGCTCGGGTCGTTCTCCGCCGGCGACAAGCCCCACGAGAACGTCTACACCGACGGCGGCAAATATCTGTGGAACATGTCGATCGGCGAGGTCAACACCGCGCTGGACGATCCGTCGATGGACTGGACGAAGGGCGACCGGCACATCACGGTGGTCGACGCGAACACCTACAAGCAGGTCAAGGTCATCGACATGCGGGACCGGCTGGACGCCTTCGGCCGCCAGGACCTGTCCGACGCCGTCCGTCCGGTGGCCTTCAGCCCCGATGAGTCCAAGCTCTACTTCCAGGTGTCCTTCTTCAACGGCTTCCTGGAGTACGACGTGGCCACCGACAAGATCACCCGCGCCAAGACGCTCCCGAAGAACCCCGCGACCAGCGAGGACCGCACCACCTGGGTCAACGACTCCCGCCACCACGGACTGTCGATGAGCCCGGACGGGAAGAAGCTGTGCGTCGCCGGGACGATGGACGACTACGCCACCGTCGTGGACCGGGACAGCTTCCAGGAGGGCCCGCTGGTGCCGACCTCCAAGCCGTACTGGGCCACGGTGAGCGGCGACGGCAAGTCCTGCGTCGTCTCCGAGAGCGGCGCCGACCAGGTCACCGCGATCGACTTCGCGACGGGGCGGAAGGTCGCGTCCGTCGCGGTCGGCGACCATCCGCAGCGGGTGCGCATCGGCCATGTGGCGGCCGACTGGACCGGCCCGCAGGCCCCGTAGCGGCGGTGTACGGCGGCGGGCCGGTCCCGGGGCGCGATCAGTCCCGGCGCACCGGCCCGGTCGACCTTCTGACGACCAGGTCCACCGACATGTCGAGCCGGATCGGGGCCGGCCCCGGATCGTCGGTGACCGAGTCGAGCACCCGGATGCTCTCGGCCGCCATCTCCTCGAACGGCTGCCGCACGGTGGTCAGCGCCGGGGCCGCGGACACGGCGGCGTCGATGTCGTCGTAGCCGACGACCGACACATCCTCGGGGACGCGCAGCCCACGCTCCACGCACGCCTCGATGACGCCAAGACCCTGAAGATCGTTGCCGGTGACGAAGGCCGTCGGGGCGTCCCACCCGTCGAGGAGGGCGTGGGCGGCGCGTCTGGCCGGCTCGGTCTGGAACGACACCGCGCGGATCAGATCGCGGTCGGGCCGGACCCCGGCGTCCCGGAGCGCGGCGAGGTAGCCGCCGAACCGCGCCCGGGAACAGGTCAGTTCGAGGGGCCCGGAGATCAGCGCGATCCGCCGGTGGCCGAGGCCGGTGAGATGGCGGGCGGCGAGCCACCCGCCCCGCCACTGAGTCGCCCCGACCGTGTTCATCCCGGGCGGTGCGTCGCCGATGGTGTCCAGGACCACCGCGGGGACCCGGGACCGCGCCAGCCGCTCCGCGACCGCCGGCGCGACCGGGGAGAGCACCAGGACGATGCCGCTCGGGCGGTGCGCGAGCAGTGACTCCAGCCAGTCCCCGTCGTCATCCGCGTGGCTCACCGTCAGGGCGCGTCCGGAGGAGCGCAGCACCCGGGACAGGCCGCGCAGCAGTGGCGCGTTGACGGCGCTGGCCACACAGCCGAACACCACCTCGACCGAGCCGTGCCTCGGTGCGCGGCGACGCCACTCGTAGCCGGTGGCCCGCACCGCGTCCAGGACGCGCTGCCGGACCTCGGGCGACACCCCGGGCCGCCCGTTGAGGACCTTCGACACGGCGCTCTGCGAGACCTTCGCGGCTTGCGCCACGGTCGCCATGCGCACTGCGGGCCGCACACTCATCGCCTGCTCCTCCCACCAGTCGTCCTGCTGTCGGACCCCGTCTTGCTGTCAGACCCCGTCGCGGATCGTGCGTGGCGCGGTGCTCTCCCGCACCACGAGCGTGGTCGCCAACTCGACCCTGCGGCCGGCCGACGAGCCCTGCCGCGACTGCTCCTGGGCGATCAGCCGCACCCCCTCGCCCCCCATCTCCGCCAGCGGCTGACGGACGGTGGTGAGCGGCGGGGCGAGCATCGTGCAGATCATCGTGTCGTCGAAGCCGACGACCGACAGGTCCTCAGGCACCCGCAACCCCCGCGCGCGGGCCACCTGGTACACCCCGGCCGCCTGGGTGTCGGAGCCGGCGAAGATCGCCGTCGGCGGCTGCGGAAGGTCCAGCAGCGCCGCCCCGTGGCCCGTGCCGCCGGTCAGCAGGAAGTCGCCGTACCGCGTCAGCGCCGGGTCGGGGGCGAGGGAGAACTCGCGGTGCGCGGCGAGATAGCCCTCGTGCCGCTCCCTGGTGCACTGGATCTCGGCGGGGCCGCCGATGAACCCGATGCGCCGGTGGCCGAGTTCCAGCAGATGGCGCGTGGCGGCCGCGCCACCGGACCAGTTGGTCGCCCCGACCGTCGGGATCGTGGGCTCGCTGGTGCCGACCGGGTCGAGCAGGACCAGCGGCGCCGGCAGCCCGGCCAGCGCGGCGATCTCGTCGTGGCGTGCCCGGGAGAGGACGAGCACGATGCCGTCCGACGGGCGCGAGCGCCGCGCCTCGAGCCAGTCGCTGATGCGGAACCGGGGATGGCCGGTGGCGGTGAGCGCCAGGGTGTACCCGAGGCTGAACGCGGCGTGCTGGGCCCCGGCGATGAGCTCTCCCGCCCAGGGCGAGGTGGTCCCCTCGATGAGGACGTCCAGGATGCCGCCGAGCTGTTTGCGGCGCCCCTTGCGGTGCAGATAGCCGGTGTCGTGCGCGGCCCGGGTGACACGGGCGCGGGTCTCCTCCGAGATGTCCGGCTTGTCGGCGAGCACCCGGGACACCGTGGAGACCGAGACCCCCGCGGCCTCGGCGACGGCCGCCATCGTTGGGCGCGTGGTCATGCTGCCTTTCCCTCCCGTAGGGCATCGCGACAGTACTGCCCTGCCGCAAATTCCCGCAATATTTGTTGGAATATTCCGCGAGGACCCCATGCAAACGGCCTGTGGTCCGCGCTTTCGATCCACCTGTATTGACAGTCGTTTTTACCCCGCCTTAGCGTCTCGGTCGCAGAAGTTCCGCAAAGTTTTGCGGGTAATTGCGGGGCCATCTTGATGAGAGCCGCGGGTTCGCCCGCCGAGCAGGGGGGATGTGATGGGTGTCCGCCATCGATGACGACACGATCGGGGCCGGCCACGGCCGACCCGAAGTCCGCGAGCTGATCGCGGACATGACGCTGGACGAGAAGCTCGCCCAACTCGTCGGTCTCTGGCAGGGAGTCGACCGAGAGGGCGGCGCCGTGGCCCCGTTGCAGGACGCCATGGACACCGTCGAGCAGAGCTTCGCCGACTTCGCCGCACACGGCCTCGGCCAGATCACCCGGCACTACGGGACCAGGCCGCTGGACCCGCGGGAGGGCCTGGCCACCCTGGCCGCCAAGCAGCGGTGGCTGAGGGAGAACACCAGGCTCGGGATCCCCGCGATCGTGCACGAGGAGTGCCTGACCGGGCTCGCCGCGTGGCAGGCGGCCACCTACCCCGTCCCACCGGCCTGGGGCGCCACCTTCGATCCGCCGCTCGTCGAGCGCATGGCGGCGCGGATCGGCCGCACCATGGCGGGCCTGGGCATCCACCAGGGCCTCGCGCCGGTCCTCGACGTGATCCGCGACATGCGCTGGGGCCGGGTCGAGGAGTGCATATCCGAGGACCCCTACCATGTCGCGGTCACCGGCGCCGCGTATGTGCGGGGCCTCCAGAGCGCCGGGGTCGCCGCCACCCTCAAACACTTCGTCGGCTACTCCGACTCGCGCGCCGGCCGCAACCTCGCACCGGTGCACGCCGGTCCGCGCGAGGTCCGCGACATCCTGGAGTTCCCCTTCGAAGTGGCCGTACGGGACGCCGGAGCGCGCTCCGTGATGAACTCGTACGCCGAGATCGACGGAGTGCCCGTCGCCGCGAGCGCCGACCACCTCACCGGGACGCTCCGTGAGGAGTGGGGCTTCACCGGCACCGTGGTCGCCGACTACTTCGCCGTGGCGTTCCTCCAGACCCTGCACCGGGTGGCCGAGGACGGCGGGGACGCCGCGGCCCAGGCCATCACCGCGGGGATCGACATCGAACTCCCCACCGGCGTCACCTACTTGGAACCCCTGAAGCAGCGCATCGCGGACGGCCGGCTCGGCATGGACGTCGTGGACCGCGCGCTGGAGCGGGTGCTGCGCCAGAAGGCCGAGCTGGGCCTGCTCGACCCCGACTGGCACCCCGGGCCCGGGCCGGCCGCCGACGTGGACACCGAAGAGGACCGCGCGCTGGCCGCGACCCTCGCCGAACGCTCCGTGGTGCTGCTGCGCAACGACGGCGTCCTGCCGCTGGGCGGCGCCGGGGCCACCCCGGGGCGCATCGCCCTCATCGGCCCGAACGCCCGGTCCGTGTCCGCCATGTTCGGCTGCTACTCGTTCATCAACCACGTCATGCCGCACCACCCGGACCACGACGCCGGGCTCCGCGTCGAGACCGTCGAGGACGCCCTCCGCCGCGAGTTCGCCACCGCCGACATCGTCACCGAGCAGGGCACCGGCGTCGACGACGGGACCACCGACGGCATCCCCGCCGCGGCCGGAGCCGCGGCCGGAGCCGATGTGGCCGTGGTCGTGGTCGGCGACCGCTCCGGCCTCTTCGGACGCGGGACCAGCGGAGAGGGCTGCGACGCCGACGACCTGGAACTCCCCGGCGCCCAGCGGACCCTCGTCGAGGCGGTCCTCGCCACGGGCACACCGACCGTCGTGGTCCTGCTCACCGGGCGCGGCTACGCGATCGAATGGCTCCTGGACTCGGCCGCCGCCGTCGTGCAGGCCTTCTTCCCCGGCGAGGAGGGCGCGGGCGCCATCGCCGGGGTGGTGAGCGGCCGGGTCAACCCGAGCGGCCGGATGCCCATGAGCCTGCCGCGCGGCGCGGGCGCCCAGCCCTACAGCTATCTGCACCCCCCGCTCGGCGCCGCCAGCTCGGTGACCAACATCGACACCGCGCCGCCCGTCCGGTACGGATTCGGCCTCGGCTACACCCGGTTCGACTACGAGAACCTCACGGTCGACTCGGAGACCGTCGACGTCGCCGACGCCATCGGCTGCGCCGTCACCGTGCGCAACGCCGGGGACCGGGAGGGCGCCGAGGTCGTCCAGCTGTACGCGAGCGACCCCGTGGCCTCGGTCACCCGCCCGCTGGCACAGCTCGTCGCCTTCGCCCGGGTCCCCCTCGGGCCCGGGGAGTCGGCGCGGGTCCACTTCACGGTCCCCACCCGGCTGCTGGCGTTCACCGACCGCCACCGGGTGCGGATCGTCGAGCCCGGCGACATCGGCGTCAGCGTCCGGCGCGACGCGGGCGACGTGATCCTCGAACACACCGTGCGCCTGGTCGGGGACACCCACCTGGTGACCGGCGCCGAGCCCCGGCTCAGCACGGCCGACATCTCCCCGAACCCGCCGCCCCCCACCGGTGCCTGACCTCCCCGGCACAGTCCACCCGTCCGCGAACACTCAATGAAGAGTTGTCATCATGTCGCACTCAGCAGCACGCCTCCGCCCCCGTGGCCTCGCCGCGGCGGCCGCCGCCCTGGCCCTCGTCCTCACCGGCTGCTCGTCCGGATCCTCCGACAGCGGCTCCTCCGGCAAGCAGACCATCGTCTTCTGGGGGTGGTCGGACATGTCCAAGCCGGTCGCCCTCTGGAACAAGACCCATCCCGACATCCACGTCAAGTTCCAGTCGATCACCTCGGACTTCTATCCGAAGCTCCAGGCCGCGATCAAGGGAAAGGACGGGGCGCCGGACATCACCCAGGTGGACTACCCCAACCTCACCTCGACGATCATCGCGGGCGACCTCAAGGACATCACGGACCAAACCGATGACGTCGAGTCGCGGTTCAAGCCCGCCGTATGGGACCAGGTCAAGGTCAACGACAAGGTGTACGGGGTGCCGCAGGACATCGGCACCCAGGTGCTCTACTACCGGTCCGACGTCTTCAAGGAGGCGGGCCTGGCCGCCCCCAAGACCTGGGACGAGTACATGACGGCCGCCGAGAAGCTCAAGCGGGCCCACCCCAAGGCCTACACCACGGCCTTCCCCGCCAACGGCGGCGCCTGGCTGGCCTCCCTGGCGTGGAACGCCAAGGCCCAGTGGTTCGGCACGGACAAGGACGCCTGGAAGGTGGACCTCGACGACCAGCCCACCCTCAAGGTCGCCGAGTACTGGCAGAAGATGCTGGACAAGGGCTACGCCAAGGGCGATCAGCACTGGCAGCCCACCTGGTTCAAGGGGCTCGCCCAGGGCAAGTACCTGACCTGGATCGGCCCGGCCTGGGGCGGCTCGGCGCTCAAGGAGAACGCCCCCGACCTCTCCGGCAAGTGGGCCGTCGCCCCGCTGCCGCAGTGGTCGGAGAGCGACACCGCCCCGGTGTACTGGGGCGGCTCCCTGACGGCCCTGACCAGCGTCACCGACAAGGCCGACGCGGCGATGAAGTTCATCACCTGGCTGAACACCAGCAAGGAGAGCGCCAAGCTTCTGGCGGTCGACGTCCTCCCCGCGTCCGACACCGGGCAGCAGATCCAGGAGCTGAAGAAGCCCGACCCCTACTTCGGCGGCCAGGTGCCCAGCGAGGTGTTCACGGTGCGCAGCGCCCAGTCCACCCCCTGGACCTGGGGCCCGACGATGACCGACACCACCAACTACCTCAATGACGCGATGCAGTCCGTCATCAACAAGTCGACGACACTGCCCGACGCGATGAAGAAGGTCGACGGCGAGACCCGGTCGCAGCTGAAGCGGAAGGGCCTGTCCGTCCGATGACCGCGCCAACCCTCGACCCGGCCACCCGGGGCCCGGGGAACGGGGCCGAGCAGGCGGGGGACCCGCCCCGCCTCTCGGCGTCGCGCCGCAACAAACGCCGCTTCGGCGCCGACTGGAAAACGGCGTGGGCGTTCGTGGTCCCGTTCCTGGCCTTCTTCGTGGTCTTCCACCTGGTGCCGGTGTTCTACGCGCTGTGGCAGAGCTTCCACGGCGTCGAGAAGTCGGGCGGACTGGGATTCGACACCCCCAACGTCATCTTCGTCGGCCTGGACAACTACACCCAGGCCCTCACCGACCGCGACTTCCTCGAGTCGGTCGGACGCGTCCTGCTCTACGGCCTCGTCCAGGTGCCCGTCATGCTGGGCCTCGCGCTGGTGATGGCGCTCATCTTCGACACGGCGGTCATCCGGATGCGCGGCCTGTTCCAGCTCGCCGCGTTCCTGCCCTACGCGGTGCCGGGGATCATCGCGTCCATCGTCTGGGCCTTCCTGTATCTGCCCGGGGTGAGTCCGGTCGTGGACTTCTTCGACGGTGCCGGCGCCCATGTGGACTTCCTCTCCAAGGACAACGTCCTGTGGTCCATCGCGAACGTGGCCACCTGGCAGTGGACCGGCTACAACATGATCATCATCTTCGCCGCGCTCCAGGCCATCCCGCGCGACATGTTCGAGGCGGCCCGCATCGACGGCGCGAGCAACTGGCAGATCGCCTGGCGGATCAAGGTGCCGCTGGTGGCCCCGGCCATCCTCATCACCGGACTGTTCTCGGTGGTGGGCACGCTCCAGCTGTTCTCCGAGCCGACGGTACTGCGCACGATCACCAACAACGTGACGTACAACTACACACCGAACATGATCGTCTACAACCTCGCGTTCGGGTCCAACCAGCCGTACTACTCAGCCGCCGTCGCGGTCATCATCGCCATCGGCGCGTTCCTGCTGTCCTTCGGCTTCCTGCGCATGCTCCAGAGAAGGAATCCCGATGAGTGACACCACCACCCGCCGCGGCCGCCCCCGCGCGCCGCGGACGAGCGGGGCACGGCGGGACCGCGCGCCGCTGTCCACCCGCTTCATCCTGACCGCGACGATCGTCGCGCTGACCCTCTACTTCCTCATCCCGATCGCGTGGATGCTGATCGCGTCGACCAAGTCGACGGCCGACCTCAACACCACCTTCGGGCTCTGGTTCTCGGACTTCGACCTCTTCAAGAACCTCCAGGACCTGTTCGCCTACCGCGACGGCGTCTTCCGGCAGTGGCTGGTGAACTCGCTCATCTACTCGGGAGGCGGCGCCCTCGGCTCGACCTTCCTGGCCGCCCTGTGCGGGTTTGCCCTGGCCAAGTACCGTTTCCGCGGCCGCAACGCCATCACGGGCCTCATCTTCGGCGGCGTGCTCATCCCCGGGACGGTGCTCGCCCTGCCGACCTATCTGATCCTCAACTCCTTCGGGCTCATCAACACCTACTGGGCCGTGATCCTGCCGAGCCTGTCCAGCGCCTTCGGGGTGTTCCTGGTGCGGATCTACGCCAGCGCCGCCGTCCCCGACGAACTGCTCGAGGCCGGCCGGATCGACGGCGCCCACGACATCCGCATCTTCTTCACGGTGGTCCTGCGGATCCTGCTCCCGAGCCTGGTCACCGTGTTCCTCTTCGCCTTCATCTCGATCTGGAACAACTTCCTCCTACCGCTGCTGGTCCTCAACGACCAGTCGCTCTGGCCGGTCACCCTCGGGCTCTACTCCTGGCAGAAGAACGCGATGAGCGAGCCCGATCTCGTCCGGATCGTCATCTCCGGATCCCTGGTGGGCACCATCCCCCTCGTCGTCCTCTTCCTCACGCTGCAACGGTACTGGCGCAGCGGCATCACGACAGGAGCACTCAAATAGCCATGAACAGTCGTATGGACGCCTTCCGCGCGCGCCTCGGCGGGTTCGCCTTCGGCGGGGACTACAACCCCGAGCAGTGGGACCGGGCGGTGTGGGACGAGGACATCGCACTCATGCGGCGCGCCGGGGTCAACCTGGTCACCCTGGGCGTGTTCGCGTGGGCCTCGCTGGAGCCCGAGCCGGGACGCTTCACCTTCGACTGGATGGACGAGGTGATGGACCTCCTCCACGCCGGTGGCATCAGCGTGGACCTGGCCACCCCCACCATGGCGCCACCCGTCTGGCTCACCCACGGACACCCCGAGGTCCTGCCGGTCATGGAGGACGGGGAGCGCTTCGGCTTCGGCAACCGGCTCCAGTTCGACCCCGCCTCCCCCCGCTACCGGGAACACGCCGCCCAGATCACCACGGCGCTGGCCGAGCGGTACTCCCACCACCCGGCGCTCGCGATGTGGCACATCAGCAACGAGTACGGGCAGCCCTCGTACGGGGAGGCCAGCGTGGCCGCCTTCCGCGAGTGGCTGCGGCGCAGGTACGGCAGCCTGGACGCGCTCAACGACGCCTGGTACACCCGCTTCTGGTCCCAGGTCTACACCTCCTGGGACCAGGTCAACCCGCCGGAGGTGCCGCGGTCGTGGTCCAACCCGACCCGCCGGCTGGACTTCAAGCGCTTCGTCTCGGACGCCCTCCTGGAGTGCTTCGTCATGGAGCGTGACATCGTCCGCTCCTACCGCGACGACATCCCGGTCCTCACCAACTACATGCGCTTCTACAAGAATGCGAATTACTGGATCTGGGCACCCGAACAGGATGCCGTGGCGCTGGACATCTATCCCGACCCCGGCCACGACGACTCCCATGTCGCCGCCGCGCTGAACTTCGACCTCATGCGGTCGCTGCGCGGCGAACCCTGGGTCCTCATGGAGCAGGCCGCCAGTGGTGTCTCGCAGTGGAAGGTGAACAACGTCAAGCGGCCCGGACGGATGCGGCTGGGCTCCTACCAGGCGATCGCGCACGGCGCCGACAGCGTCCTGTACTTCCAGTGGCGCGCCAGCCGTGGCGGCCACGAGCGCTTCCACTCCGCGATGCTGCCGCACTCCGGCACCGCCTCGCGCACCTGGAAGGAGATCGAGGCGCTCGGCGGGGAACTGCCCAGGATCGCCGAGGCGGTGGGCGCCGGGTCGCGGGCCGAGATCGCGGTGCTGTTCGACTGGAACGCCTGGTGGGGGCTGACCGAGACCCACGGGCTGCCACGCAACGACTTCGACTACACCCAGCTGGCCACCGACCACTACCGGCCGCTGATGGAGGCACATCACGCGGTGGACCTGGTGCACTTCGGTTCCGACCTGAGCCCGTACAAGGTCGTCGTGGTGCCCAACGCCTATCTCGTCGACGACCGTTTCACCGACGCCCTCACGCGCTTCGTCGAGGACGGCGGGACGGTCGTCTGCTCGTTCTTCTCCGGGGTCGTCGACGCGAACAACCAGGTCAGGCAGCCCGCCTACCCCGGGGCCTTCCGCGCGCTGATCGGTGCGTACATCGACGAGTACTGGCCCGCACGCGCCGGCGAGACCTTCGGAGTGGCTTTCGCCGACGGAACAACCCGGACCGCCGACTGGTGGCAGGACAGCATCCACCCCGAGACCGCGGAGGTGCTCGCCTCCTACACCTCCGGCCACCTGGAGGGACGGCCCGCGATCCTCGGCAACGCGGTGGGGCGCGGCCGTGTCGTGTACATCGGCACGCGCCTCGAACCCACCGCGCTGCGCGACACCTTGCTCGACGCGGTGACGGCGGCCGGGGTCATCCCGCTGCTCGACACCGCCCCGGCACACCTGGAGGCGGCCCGGCGTATCGGCGACGACGCCGAGTACCTCTTCCTCCTGAACCACTCCGAGACGGAACCCGTCGAGGTCCGGCTCGCGGCGGACGGGCTCGACCTGATCTCCGGGGCGAAGACCGGGGCAACCCTCGAGGTGGCGCCGCTCGGTGTCTCGGTGGTGCGGTTCGAGAACACCGAGCGGGTCCAGAAGTGACGTACGAAGACGCTCAGCTGGTGGCGGGGCGCAGAACGACCGGCAGCTCCCGGTAGCTGTTCATGCCCAGCGACGCGGCACGCGGAGCGGGCCTTTGGGCGAGGGCGATATCCGGGAAGGTCTCGAACAGCCGCCGCAGGGCGATCTCGGCCTCCACCTTGGCCAGGGACGCCCCGGGGCAGCGGTGGGCGCCGTAGCCGAAGGAGAGATGGCGGGAGGCGTCCGGCCGGTCGGGGTCGAACCGGTCGGGCTCGGTGAAGGCGTGGGGGCAGCGGTTGATGGTCGCGAGGGGGAGGAGCACCGCCTCTCCCTCGCGGACGATGCCGCCGCCCGCCACGGACACATCCTCGGTGGCGTAGCGGAACAGCAGGGTGCGCACCGGGGACTCCCAGCGCAGGGCCTCCTCCACCACATCCGGCCACGGGTCCTCGCCCGCCGCCTGCCGGGCCTTGGCGGCGGCCAGGGTCTCGGGGTGCGTCAACAGCCCCCGCACCGCGTGGCAGATCAGGGTCACCGTGGTCTCGTGGCCGCCGATGACGGTGACCACCAGGTTGCCGATCACCTCCGGCACCGTCAGCTCACCCTGGTCCATGGCCTCGACCAGGTCCATCGTGAGGTCGTCGGTGTCGCCGGCGGCGCGCTTGCGCTCGATTATCGTCATCAGGGTGGCCGGGAAGCGCTCCGCCATCGTGCGCTGGAGGTCCTCGGCCCCGTCGTCGGTGCTCAACGCGGCCGCCGACAGCACGTGCAGCTCCTCGCGCAGACCGCCCTCCTCGGGCACGCCGAGCAGATAGCAGATGACGTCCAGGGGAAGCGGCAGCGCGAAACGGGACTGCAGATCGGTCTCCTGACCCGGTGCCACATCGTCCAGGGCGGCCAGCAGCCGGTCGGTGACCGACTCGATACGCGGGCGCAGATCCCGCACCCGGCGCGGGGAGAAGGCGCGCTGAATGGGCTGCCGCAGTCGGCGGTGGAGGTCGCCGTCGGAGTTGAGCAGCCCCTCGCCCTCCAGGATGAAGAGCAGCGGCCACTCGGCGGGGATCTCCCCGCGCCGGTGGGCACCCCAGTGCCGGAGGCTCTTGGAGAACCGTGGGTCGTTCAGAACCTGGGCAGTTGCTTCGCGGGTGGTGACCGCCTTGACCACCACTCCGCCGGGAAGCGCCACGGTGGCGACCGGGCCCGCGGCCCGCAGGGCCGCGCCTTCGACACCATGGAGGTCGGTCGGCTCGGGGGCGAGATGAACGGGGGATATCGCGTCCATTGCTGTCCGTTCTGCAGTTGTCGGCGCCTGTAGGACCGGAGATCAAAAAGCCTATCCCACGGAACGGCCGCCGTGGGGTGTGTCGGAGTGGCCGACGTGGAAAGGGCCGGAAACACCTCGGCGGCGGACGCCCGCGTCCGCCGCCGAGGTTGGTGGAGCGTGGGTGTCTCAGCCGACCTTGCGGAAGCTCTCGACGAGGCCGCCGAAGCCGCCTTCGGGGCCCGCCCAGTCGATCGCGAGCTTGTCGTCGTCCTTCATCCCGACCGTGCCCACACCCCGGTCCCCGTCACCGCCGCCCTTGCAGGTCAGCGTCAGCGTGGGCGCCTCCTTGCCCGCCTTCTCGCCCGACTTCAACGTCCCGGTGCAGTCGAGCTTCGGCCCCTTGGCGGTGACCTTGCCGTCCGCGATCGTCAGGGTCTCCAGGCCGGTGTCCTTCGCCTCGACGATGGACTTCCAGGACCCGGCCGCACGCTCGATCATCGAGCCCTGGGCCGACGGCTCGGGGCTCTTCGACTGCTGCTCGGCGGTGGTGGTCGCGCCCTTGGGCTTCGCATCTGTCTTGTCGTCGTCGCCACCACCGCAGCCGCTGACCAAAAGGCCCACGACGACCGACGTGACCACCATGTGTGCCGCCTTGCGCACTTCTTCTCCTCCGTATGCAAAACAAGGAGTGCCAACCTAACAGCCAGCGGAAACGCGGTGTCGCACGGCCATGCCGCCCCTGGAGCGGGTGGCGCTCCGCGCGCCTCGCTCCCTCGCCGCCGACGGCCGCCTACGGTGAGCGGGCGGGGGCGGAAGCCAGGCGCCCCGCGGTCGAGAGGGTGTGGAATGGCGGAAGAGCACGGCGAGTTGATCCGCGAGCTGCCGGAGTTACTCAAGCGGCACGTGGCACGGACCGGAGACAAGATCGCGTACGAGGACGCCCGCCGGGGCGTCGGCTACGCGGACCTGGAGGCGCGGACCGGGCGGGTGGCGGGCCATCTGGCACGGCTGGGTGTCCGGCCCGGGGACCGGGTGGCGCTGCATCTGGGCAACCGGGTGGAGCAGGTGGAGAGCCGTCTTGGGGTCCTGCGGGCCGGGGCGGTTGGGGTGCCGCTCAACTCGACGGCGACGGAAGGGGAGTTGGAGTACTTCCTCGACGACAGCGGCGCGGTGGCCATCGTCACCGAGGAGACACTGCTGCCCCGGCTCGCCCGGGTCGCGGCCGGGCGGCCGGGGCTGCTCGTCCTGGTGGTCGGCGCCGACGGGCTCCCGGCGGCGGCGCCGGACGGAGCGGTGGCCTTCGAGGAGCTGGCCCGGACGGATCCGGGCCTCGCGCCACGGGACGACCTCGGCCTCGACGAACCGGCCTGGATCATCTACACCTCGGGCACCTCCGGGGAGAGCAAGGGCGTGGTGACCACGCAGCGGGCCGCCCTGTGGTCGGTGGCGGCGGCCTACGTCCCGGCGTACGGGCTTCAATCGCGCGACCGGTTGCTGTGGCCCCTGCCGATGTTCCACGCGCTGGCGAACTCCGTGTGCGTGCTGGGCGTGATCGCGGTGGGAGCGAGCGCGTATCTCCTTGAGCGGGGCGCCGGGGGCGCCAACCTCGCCGAGGCCCTCGCCGAGCAGTCGTGCACCGTCCTGACCGGGGTGCCCACCACCTACCACCTGCTGGTGGAAACATTGCGCGGCACACCGCGGCCGGTGTCCGAACTGCGGGTGTGCCTCACCGCGGGCGCGCCCTGTCCGCCGCGACTGCGGGCCGAGGTCGAGGAGTTGCTGGGCACGCCCCTGCTCGACGGCTACGGCTCCACCGAGACCTGCGGAAAGATCGCGGTCAACCGGCTCGACGGTCCCCGGTCCGACGACACCAGCGGTCCGCCGCTCCCCGGGGTCACGGTGCGGCTGACCCACCCGTTCACCGGCGAAGAGGTGGCCGAGGGGGAGGAGGGCGAGATCTGGGTCCACGGGCCCAACCTGATGAGCGGTTACCACAACCGCCCGGAGGCCACCGCGCTCGTGTTGCGCGACGGCTGGTACCGCACCGGAGACCTCGGCCGCCGCGTGGCACACGGCCATCTCAAGGTCACCGGCCGGGTCAAGGAGCTGATCATCCGCGGCGGCGAGAACATCAACCCGGCCGAGGTGGAACACGCCCTGCTGGACTGCCCCGGAGTCGCCGACGCGGCCGTCGTCGGTCGGCCGCACGATGTGCTCGGCGAGGTGCCGGTCGCCCTGGTCGTCCCCGGCCCCGGCGGTGTCGACACCGCGCGGCTGCTCGCGTTGTGCCGGGAGCGGCTGTCGGCCTTCAAAGTGCCCGACGAGGTGTACGAGACCGGGTCCGTGCCCCGCACCCCCTCCGGCAAGATCCTCCGCCGCGAACTCACCCGCGACCTGGCCGAACGGCTGGCCCAGGCGCGCGACACCGCCTCGGAGGCGCTGCGCGAGCGGCTGCGCTCCCTGCCCGCGGCGCACCGGCGGGACACCGTGCTGCGCCTCGTCCTCGACCTGGCCGCGCGCACCGGTGACGTCCCCGGGCCCGAACTGGGGCCCGAACAGCCCTTCACCGCCTCCGGGATCACCTCCCTGGGCGGCGTGCTGCTGCGCGACCGGCTCGCGGCGGCCACCGGTCTCGCCCTCCCCGCGACCCTGGTGTTCGACCACCCGACGCCCGCCGCCCTGGCGGAACACCTGCGCATCGCGCTGCTCGGCGACCGGGACCCGACCCCGGCGGCCACCACCCGCGCCGCCCGCCCCGGGCCGGCCGAGCCCGACGGGGAGCCGCTGGCCATCGTCGCCATGGCCTGCCGCTATCCGGGCGAGGTGGCCACTCCGGAGGACCTGTGGCGGCTGGTCGCCGACGGCACCGACGCCACCTCGGACTTCCCCGCCGACCGCGGCTGGGACCTGCCCCGTCTTTACGACCCCGACCCGGACCGTCTCGGCACCTCGGTGACCCGCCGGGGCGCCTTTCTGCGGGGCGCGGCCGACTTCGACGCGGACTTCTTCGGGATGTCCCCGAGGGAGGCGCTGGCCACCGACCCGCAGCACCGGCTGTTGCTGGAGACCGCGTGGGAGGTCTTCGAACGCGCGGGTCTTGACCCGGTGGCGCTGCGCGGCAGCGACACGGGTGTCTTCGTCGGCCTGATGCACGACGACTACGCCTCCCGCCATCTGCACCGCGACCGCCACGAGTTGGAGGGGCATCTCGCGCTGGGCGGAGCGGGCAGCGTGGCATCCGGCCGTATCGCCTACACCCTGGGCCTGCGCGGGGCCGCCGTGACGGTGGACACCGCCTGCTCGTCCTCGCTGGTGGCGATGCACTGGGCCGCGCGGGCGCTGCGGGCCGGCGAGTGTTCGCTGGCCGTGGCCGGCGGGGTCACCGTGATGGCGGGCCCCAAGCCGTTCGTGGTGTTCAGCAGGTTGCGCGGGCTGGCGCCGGACGGCCGCTGCAAGCCGTTCTCCGCCGCCGCCGACGGCACCGGCTGGGGCGAGGGCGTCGGCCTGGTGCTGCTGGAGCGGCTCTCCGACGCCCGGCGCAACGGCCACCCGGTGCTCGCCCTGCTCCGCGGCTCCGCCGTCAACTCCGACGGCGCCTCCAACGGGCTGACCGCGCCCCACGGACCCGCCCAGCAACAGGTGATCCAGCAGGCGCTGGCCGCCGCCGGGCTGTCGCCTGCCGACATCGACGCGGTCGAGGCCCATGGCACCGGCACCGCGCTCGGCGACCCCATCGAGGCCCAGGCGCTGTTGGCCACCTACGGGCGCGACCGGCCCGCGGACCGGCCGCTGTGGCTGGGCGCGCTCAAGTCCAACATCGGGCACACCCAGGCCGCAGCCGGTGTCGGCGGGGTCATCAAGACCGTCATGGCCATGCGCCACGGACGGCTGCCCCGCACCCTGCACACCGAGGAGCCGTCCCCGCGCGTGGACTGGTCCCCGGGCACCGTACGGCTGCTGGCGCAGGAGCGGCCGTGGCGGCCGGCGCCCGGCAACCCGCGCCGGGCCGGGGTGTCGGCGTTCGGTATCGGCGGGACCAACGCCCACGTCATCCTCGAAGAAGCCAGGCCCGAACACCTCGGAACCGGCGCGCCGTTGGAGCCGCAACCCGGCCGCCCGCGGCGTGCGGAGGCCGTGCCGCCGCTGCCGCTCTCCGGCGCGAGCCCGCGGGCCCTGCGCGCCCAGGCCCGGCGGATCGCCGCCCTGCTGCGGGATCGGCCCGAACTCGCCCCGCTGGACGTCGCCTTCTCGCTCGCCACCACCCGTCCCGCGCTCGCCCACCGGGCCACCGTGCCCGCCGGGGACCGCGAGGCGCTGCTGGCCGCCCTGGACGCGCTGGCGGAACATGACGACGACCGCCATCCCTCCCTGCCACCCGGCGTCGAGACCACCGGCACCCCGGGGCGCGCCGGGCGGCTGGCCCTGCTGTTCACCGGCCAGGGCGCCCAGTGGCCGGGCATGGGGCGCGCGCTGTACGACGCCTTCCCGGCGTTCGCCACGGCCTTCGACGGACTCTGCCACCACTTCGACGCCCGCCTCGAGCGGCCGCTGCGCACCGTGCTGTGGGCCGCCGAGGGCACCGAGGACGCCGCTCTGCTGGACCGCACGGACTTCTCGCAGGCGGGGCTCTTCGTCTTCGAGGTGGCCGTGTTCCGGCTGCTGGAGTCCTGGGGGATACGGCCGGACTTCCTGGCGGGACACTCCGTCGGTGAGCTGGCGGCGGCTCACGTGGCCGGCGTCCTGTCCGAGCGGGACACGGTCGAACTGGTCGCGGCCCGGGGCCGGTTGATGCGGGAGCTGCCCTCGGGCGGAGCCATGGTGGCCGTGGAGGCCTCCGAGGAAGAAGTGGCCCAGGAACTGGCGAGGGCCGCCGAAACGCCGGCGGACCGGGTCGCGGTCGCCGCGGTCAACGGCCCGCGGTCGGTGGTCCTCTCGGGCGACGAGGCGGCTGTGCTCGCCGTGGCGGAACGCCTGGCCGCACGCGGGTGCCGCACCACACGGCTGCGGGTCGGCCACGCCTTCCACTCCCCGCTGGTGGAGCCCATGCTCGAGGAGTTCGGCCGGGTGGCCGCGCGGCCTGAGTACGGAGAGCCGCGCATCCCCGTCGTATCCGCGCTGACCGGGCGCCCGGCCACCGGGGAGGATCTGCGCTCGGCCGGGTACTGGGTACGGCACGCCCGCGAGGCCGTGCGCTTCGGGGACGTCGTCCACCGGCTCGTCCGCAAGGAAGGGGTGACGGCCTTCGCCGAGGTCGGCCCCGACGCACACCTCACCGCGTCCGCCCTGGCGGCCCTGGCCGACGGGGAGAGCGAACGCCTGGTGTTCGCGGCCGTGTCCAGGGCCGGCACCGACCCGCGGGGGTCCGGGCCCGGGGCGGTTCTGGCCGCGCTCGCCCGGCTCCATGTGCACGGACTGCCGGTGGACTGGGGCCGGGTGTACGCGGGCAGCGGCGCCCGGCGGGTGGACCTGCCCACGTACCCCTTCCAGCGGCAGCGCTACTGGCTGGCCGACACGGAACCGGACGCCCCCGCCACCGCCGCCGCGCCCGCCGACGACGGCCGGGGCCACCCGCTGCTGACGCAGACCACCACCGTCCCCGGCACCGAGCGCGTGTTGTGTACCGGCCACCTGTCGGGCGCCGCCCACCCGTGGCTGGCCGACCACGCGCTCGCCGGGCACCCGCTCGTCCCCGCCGCCGCGCTCGCCGAACTGGTCCTCCACGCGGGGGACGCGTGCGGACTGGACGAGCTGGAGGACCTGGCCCTGACGGCCCCGCTGTTCCTGCCCGGCCACGACGCCCGGGTCCAGATCCAGGTGGCCCTCGGCGAACCGGACGCCTCCGGCCGGCGCACCGCCGACGTCCACTCCCGGCCCGAGGAGTCCGGGGCGCTGGGCCCCTGGACGCACCACGCGACCGGGCGGCTCGGCCCGGCGGTCACACCGTCGGACCCGCCCGCCGCTCTGGCCGACGACCTGGCCGCGTGGCCGCCCGCGGGCGCCGAACCCGTGGACCTCACCGGTGCCTACGCGCGGCTGGCGGACGCCGGTTACGCGTACGGCCCGGCCTTCCAGGGCGTCATGTCCGCCTGGCGACGGGGCGGCGAGCTCTTCGCCGAGGTGCGGCTGCCCGGGGCGGCGGGCCCGGACGCCCGGCGGTACGGCATCCACCCGGCGCTGCTGGACGCCGCGCTGCACGCCGGACGGCTGGCCGCGCCGTCCGAGGGCCCGGCCCGGCTGCCGTTCGCCATCGGCGGCCTGACCCTGTACGCCGTCGGCGCCACGGAACTGCGCGTACGCTCCCGGCCCTTCGGCGCGGACACCATCGCCCTGGACCTCGCCGACGGGGCGGGCCGGCCGGTGGCCCGGGTGGCCTCGCTGACCACCCGGCCCCTTCCGGAAGACGCGGGCTTCGGCGCGGGGGCCGGGGAGTTGTACCGACTGCGGTGGACCGGCGTCCCGGCCGACGGCCCGGACCCGGCATCGGTACCGGCCCCGGCCGTGGCGAGCCCGGACGACCTGGAGCTGAGCGCGGCACTCACCGCCACCGCCGGCGGCGCCGGTCCCGAGACGGTCGTCGTCTCGCTGGCCGGCCCGCGATCGGGCACCGATCCGGTCGCGGACACGCACGCCCTGACCGCGCGTGCCCTGGAGGCGTTGCGGACCGGGTTGGCCGATCCGGCCTCACCCGGAGCGCGTCTGGTGGTGGTGACCCGCGGCGCCGCGTCCCCGACCCCGGACCTCCCGGCCGCGGCGGTGTGGGGCCTGGTGCGCGCCGCGCAGTCGGAGTACCCCGGGCGCCTGACGATCGTGGACCTGGACCACCGGCCCGAGTCCGCGCGCCTGCTGCCCGCCGCCATCGCCACGGGCGAGCCCCAACTCTCCATCGCCGACGGCACGGTGCGCGTCCCCCGGCTCGAACCGGCGCCGCACGCCGCCGCCCCCGCCGCCCCAGGCGGCTTCGCGGGCGAGGGCACCGTCCTGCTCACCGGCGGCACCGGATCGCTCGGCGGGCTGCTGGCGCGACACCTGGTCGCCCGGCACGGGGTCCGGCACCTCGTGCTCCTCAGCCGCGGCGGCCCCGCGGCCCCGGGCGCGCGGCCGCTGCGGACCGAGCTGGAGCGGTCGGGAGCCCGGGTGGACCTGGTCGCCTGCGACACCGCCGACCGCCCCGCCCTGGCCGCCGTGATCGAGAAGTACGCGCCCGGCCTGACCGCCGTCGTCCACGCCGCCGGGGTCCTGGACGACGGTGTGCTGGAAACGCTGACGCCCCGGCGGCTGGCGGCGGTGCTGCGGCCGAAGGCGGACGCGGCCTGGCATCTGCACGAGCTGACGCGGGATCTGCCGCTGTCCCGCTTCGTGCTGTTCTCCTCGGCCGCCGGGCTGCTGGGCAACCCGGGCCAGGCCAACTACGCCGCCGCGAACTCCTTCCTGGACGCCCTCGCACACCACCGCACCGCCCTCGGCCTGCCCGCGCTCTCCCTGGCCTGGGGGCCATGGGCGGACGAGGACGGGATGGCGGCGCGCACCGACCACGCCGGCCGGACCCGGGACACCCCCGTACGCGCGGTCTCCCCCGAGCAGGGCCTGGCGCTGTTCGACGCCGCGCTGAGCATCGGGGAGCCGGTGCTCGCCCCGCTGCCGCTGGACCGCTCCCGCCCGGCCACGCCCGCCGGGCCGCCGGCCCCGCCACCGCTGCGCGGACTGCTGCGCCCGGGCCGCCCGGCCGCCCGGCCCGGGGACGGCGGCGCCGGTGCGACGTCGGATCTGGGCCAGGACCCCGGTGGCGCGGAGGGCTCCTGGCGGCAGCGGCTGGCGGCGCTGCCCGACGCCGACCGCGCGCCCGCGCTGCTGAGCCTGGTCCGCGAGACGGCCGCCCTGGTGCTCGGCCACGCGGACGCGACGGCCGTGGGCGCGACACGACCCTTCACCGAGCTGGGCTTCGACTCGCTGACCGGAGTGCTGCTGCGCAACCGGCTGAGCACGTTCACCGGCGTACCGCTGCCCGCCACGGTCGTGTTCGACCGGCCGAGCGCCCAGCAGCTCGCCGACCACCTGTACGCGCTTCTCAGCGACTCGCCGGGCGATGACGCGCTCCCGGAGGAAGCGCCCCGCGAGCCCCGGCGGCCCGGCCCCGTGCCGGCCCGGCCCCATGAGCGGCGGCCCGCGCAGACGCTGGCCTCCCTCTACCGGAGGGTGTGCGAGACGGGCGAGGTGGTCGCGGCGATGCATCTGCTGGTGACCGCCTCACTCGCCACGCCGGTGTTCGACCGCGCCGACGCCGCGCGGCACGCGGTCGCTCCGCTGCGCCTGGCCGAGGCCGCCGAGCGAGCCGAAGGCGTCGGCGAAGCCGGGGAACCCGGAAGCGCCGAGGGCCCCGCGCTCGTCTGCGTCCCCGGCTTCTCCGCCACTCCCGGCGGGTCCTGGTACGGGACGCTGGCGTCCCGCTTCGACCGCGAGCGCGACGTCTTCGAGATCCAACACCCCGGCGTCCTGCGGGGGGACGCGGTACCGCGCGACTGGGAGACGCTGGTCGAGCTGCACGCCGCCACCGTGCGCGAACACGTGGGCGACCGCCCGTACGTCGTCCTCGGCTACTCCATGGGCGGCTACCCGGCGCACTCGGTCGCCGCCCGGCTCGCGGCGACCGGCACCCCGCCGGCCGGGCTGGTCGTCGTGGACACCTACCACGTCACACCGGAGCGCGAGGACGAGCCCTGGCTGCTCGCCATGCCCGCCCGCGTCCCCCTGGAGATGGGCGATTGGTTCGACGCTGCGGTGGACGATATGTCCATGGCCGCGCTGGGGGCCTACACCCGGATGGCCCGCGGCTGGTGTCCGGAGCCGACGGACGTCCCCACGCTGCTGGTCCGGGCCACCGATCCGCTGCCGGAGCCGCGGACCCACAGCGGCCGTGAGGCGGAGCGGGGCGGCGACCGGCGGCCCTCCTGGCCGGCCCCGCACGACACCGTGGACGTCCCCGGCAGCCACTGGAGCCTGATGGAGGAACACGCGCGCACCACGGCCGAGGCCATCCGGGCGTGGACCGGCGCGCTGGGCACCGCCGCGGGATGACCCGGGAGTGGGCCTGACGAGCGCGGCCGGTCGCGTCCCCCGACGCACGACCGGCCGCGCCCGCGCTCCGGCTATCCGACCGGCTGGAGATCGAGCAGTCGCGCCACGGCGTCCGCGGTCCGCGGATGCCGTGTCAGCAGCCCGGCCACCTCCCCCCGACCGGTTACGCCGACCTGCGGGTCGAGAGCGGACTCGGTGTCCTGCCACCCCGCGTCGTACCCGAGCGTCTCGGCCACGGCGTCACAGGTCGCCGGGTGGGCGGCCAGCAGCCGCGCGACCGCCCCACCCGGCGCCGCCTCAGCGGCGCCTGTCTCCGCCTGCGACGCCGCCGGCCGCGCCGACCACGGCGGCACCCACGCGTCGACCGCGGACAGCGCTGCGGGGAAGGTGCGGCCCGCCTCGCGCACCAGCACCGGCACCAGCTCCCGCGCGCCGTCGCGCAGGGCCGTGATCAGCTTGGGCAGCCACGGGAGCAGGACGGAGTCGGGCAGCTGCGCGAACGCCTTGGACAGCTGCTCGACCACGAAGGGCGCCAGTGTCGGCACCGGCTCCAGGGCCTGCACGAAACCGCTCATATAGCGCGGGAACGCGGGCACGACCAGCGGGTTGGCCAGCAGTTCGGCGCAGCGCGAGCGCAGCTCGGCCGAGGTCATCAGGCCGAGCCGGGACCGGGCCGCCCACGCCAGCGCGACCTTGTCGGGTGCCTCGGGATGGGACTGGCGCACGGCGAGTTCGAGCTGGGTGTGGTCGCAGCCGAGCGAGAGCGCGAAGCTCTCCATCTCGAACAGGAAGCCCAGCATGGCGGCCACCTGGCGCAGCCCGGTGGACTCGTCCGCGAAGGCCGTCGGCAGCAGGGTGCAGTAATGCGCGTAGCCCGCGGTGACGAACCGTTCGCACCAGCGCGGCAGCTCCGGCTCCGCGGCCCGGTAGTGGGCCAGCAGCCGGCGGATCTGGCGCAGCACCCGGGGCGCCCCGTCCACGGTGCGCTCCGCGGTCAGCAACTCCACGGCCCGGGCCCCGAGTTCGTCGGCGAGCCGACGGCTGCCCAGATAGAGGATGGCCTCCTCCACAGCCTCCAGCGCGGTCGCGGCGGTGGCCTCGGGCGCCCACGCGTCGCGGCGCAGCCGCTGCTCCAGCACCTGCTCGATGGTGACGCCCTCGTAGCCGAGCTCGACGAGGGAGCGCTGGTTGCGGCCGATGGCCAGGTCCCAGCTCTCCTGGATCGACCGCTCGCCCAGCCTGCGGGCCCCCATGATCGGACGGGCCACGTCCCCCAGCAGCCGGCGCAGGATCCACAGCAGGTCGGAGCAGGGATTGAGGGCCGGTTCCGCGGCCAGGTCGAGCAGCGCGCGCTGGTTCGTCCGGGCGCTCAGATTGAGCCCGAGCGGCTCCAGACGGTCCAGCACATCGCGGGCCAGCGGCGGGAGCGAGTCATAGCCCACCGCGCCGATCCGGTCACCGCCCAGCAGGATCTCGCACAGCCGGCGCACATCGCGGCGGCCCGGCACGGTGTCCTTCTCGATGCAGGTGACCGCGGCGTCCTCGAAGTCGTACGGGGTGGGGCGGCCGCGGCCGCGCATTCCCGCCAGCAGGATGGACGTCTCGAACACCGCGATGGCGTCGGCCGTGCTGGCCAGATAGCCGTTGCGGCGGGCCAGCCCGACGATGTCGACACACCACCCCAGCAGCTCGGCCTCGTCGAGGTCGTCCAGCACCGGCGGGGTGGCCAGGAACCCGGACAGCCGGTCGGCGACCCCCTCGGGGGAGCCCGGCACGGCGTCGGCCCGCTCGCGCTCCGCGCGCTTGGCCGCCCGCTTCTGGTCCGCGGTCTGCTGCCCCGCCAGCCGGAACGGCGTGACCCGGCCCCGCTTCAGCGCCTTGGTCCAGGTCGCCGACGCGATCGACACCGCCCCCGGGGCCAGCCCGAACTGCGCCTCGATGGTGGAGTGGCTGGACGGGATGAGCCCGTACATCCAGCGGGTGGCCGTACGGGGAGTGATCTCGTACGGCTCGCCCTCGGCCGCCAGGCCGAACTGCTCGACCCGGCTGGCCGCGTGGAAGGCGCCGCACACATACAGACAGCGCTCAGGTTCGGCGCCCGAGGCCGCGAGGTGTTCGCGCATCCGCGTCCACATATAGCGCTCGCGGTCCTCGTCCCGGTCCTCGCGCGCCTGCCGGTCCGGGCGCAGCCGCCGGAACAGGCTGCCGATCATCACCATGACCTGGCGGTAGGTGTCGTAGTCCGCGCCGACCAGGGGCTGCTCCACATACTGGTCCCACCACTCGGACCAGTGCCGGACCTTGCCGTGGTGGAGCAGATACGCCTCCAACTCGGCGAAGCGGGGCCGCAGATCGCCGATCTCGATGCCGACCGCGTCGCCGTGCAGCGCGGCCTCGTCATGGCGGGCGCCGTCCTCGTCAGCATCGCCGTCCGCCGCTTTCGCCTCCCCAGGCTCGGCCGGGTCGCGGGGCGTCCACTGGAAGACATGGTCGGTGGAGCGGTCGACCAGCACCAGCTCCACGTCCGGCCGGTCCAGGGCGTAGGCGATGGCCTGGTACTCGGCCGAGGCCTCGGTGATGGGCGCCACCACGCTCAGCGGCGCCCAGTCGAGCGGGAAGCCGTCGATGTCCGTCGCGAAGGCCTGAAGCGCCACCGGGAGGCGGCAGTTGCGCAGCTCGTCGAGGAGCGGCCGCAGATCCTCGCACAGCTCCAGATAGATGACCTTGGGCTGCTTCTCCCGCAGCCGCCGCACCATGGCCAGGGCCGAGGCGGGGGAGTGGTGGCACACGGGGAAGATCTCGAGCTCCTCGCGCAGCGCCCGGTCGACGTCGTCGACCATGCCCGACAGGATGCCGGGGACGGCGCCGGCGTCACCGGCGAAGGCGCTCGCCGCGTCGCGCAGCTGCCCACGGAGGGCGCCGAAGGGGTTCGGTGTCGTCATGACAGGGTCGCGATCGTCTCGCGGCCGCCCTCCAGGAAGTCCTGCCAGGGCCCGCCCTCGTCCTTGCTGCGCGGCTCCACGACGCCGTGCCAGAACTTGTTCAGGATGGCCAGGTCCTCCGGGCTGCGCCGGGCCAGCGAACTCACCAGCGAACCGGCGAGCGTCCGCGCGCCGAGGACGCGGTCACCGAAGAACTGGCTGTGCAGGATGGCGTCCTCCAGCACGCCGATCTGCTCGGCGGTGGACAGCGCGGATTCGAGCCTGTCGTCGTCGCTGGTGGCGGAGGCCGACGCGGCGCGCAGATCGGCGAAGCTCCGCAGCAGGATGTCCAGCAGGGTGGGCGGCACCTCCAGCTCGATCCGGTGCCTGCGCAGCAGCTCAACGGTGCGGAACCGGACGATCTCCGCCTCGCTGCGCTTGTTCGTCACCACCGGGATGCGGACGAAGTTGAACCGCCGCTTGAGCGCGGACGACAGGTCGTTCACGCCCCGGTCGCGGCTGTTGGCCGTGGCGATGATCGAGAATCCGGGCTTGGCGAAGACGATGTTGTCGTCGTCGAGCTCCGGGATGGACACATACTTCTCGGACAGGATCGAGATCAGCGCGTCCTGGACATCGCTGGTCGACCTGGTCAGCTCCTCGAAGCGGCCGATCACGCCCCCCTCCATCGCCGTCATGATCGGCGAGGGGATCATCGATTCCCGCGACTGTCCCTTGGCGATCACCATCGAGACGTTCCACGAGTACTTGATGTGGTCCTCGGTGGTACCCGCGGTGCCCTGGACGACCAGCGTCGAGTTGCGGCAGATGGCGGCCGAGAGCAGCTCGGCGAGCCAGCTCTTGCCGGTGCCCGGGTCGCCGATCAGCAGCAGCCCCCGGTCCGAGGCCAGCGTCACGATGCTGCGCTCCACAAAGCTGCGGTCGCCGAACCACTTCTGCGGGATGGGGCGGTCGAGCCCGTCGGAGGGCTCGGACCCGAGGACGAACAGCCGGACCATCCGGGGGCTGAGCCGCCACGAGAACGGCTTGGGGCCGTCGTCGATCGACTCCAGCCAGTCGAGCTCCTCGGCGTACTTCACCTCGGCCGGGGCGCGCAGCATGTCGTTGTCGGTCATTCGTGGGTCTCCTAGGCGAGGAAGTTCTTGAGCTCGAACACGAGCTTGCGGATATGTCCGGAGATCACGGGCGCGCCGAGATCCTTGAGGCGTTCGCGGAACCACGGGTCCACGCTCTGCCGCCCCGAGCTGTTCACCGAGCCGACCGGGATCAGCTTCACCCCGGAGCGGTGCACGGACTCGAAGTCGGTCATCAGCGCTCGGTTGTCGAAGAAGTCGGAGATCCACACCAGCACGGTGTTACGGGGATCGGCGATCTTCGGCCGGGCCCGGGACATCGCGGCGGTGCCGTCCGTGCCGCCGCCGAGCCTGGTGCGCAGCAGCACCTCGAACGGGTCGTGCACCCAGGGGGTCAGATCCAGCGCCCGGGTGTCGTAGGCGACCAGATGGACGTCCACCTTGGGCAGCCCCGCGAAGATGGAGGCGAGGATGGTGCAGTTGACCATCGAGTCGACCATCGACCCCGACTGGTCGACGACCACGATCATCCGGGCGGGCAGGGTCCGCTTGGCGGTGTGCCGGTAGAACAGCTGGTCCACATAGAGCCGCTGGCTCTCCGGGTCCCAGTTGGTGAGGTTCTTCCAGATCGTGCGGTCCAGGTCGAGGTTGCGGAAGGTGCGCTTCGGCGGCACCGACCGGTCGAGCGTGCCCACGCTCGTCTGCTGGACCTGGGTGCGCAGCACCTCCGCGACCTCGTCGACGTACCGGCGGATCAGCGCCTTCGCGTTGGCGAGCGCCACGCCGGAGAGGTTGTCCTTGTCGCGGAGCAGCTGCTCGATGAGCGACATGCTGGGGGTCAGCGCTCTGGCCAGCCTGGAGTCGGCCAGCACCTCGCGCAGCCGCATGCGCCGCACCAGGTCGCCCTCCAGGGCCGACAGGGTGCCGCTCAGCTCGCCCGCCCCCTCGGCGCCCAGGGCCTGCTTGCACCAGCCCGCGTCCCGCTGCCAGTCGGCCAGCTGCTGGGCCGTCACCTCACCGGCTCCGGTGTTGAACACATTGAGCAGGAGCTTGGAGACCAGGGCGGCCCGGCGCACCCGCTCCCGCGGGTCCTCCGGCTCGTCCCCGGCGCCGTCCAGGGAGGCCGGGGCGTCGCCGGAGGGCGCCATCAGCTCCCGGAACTCGGGTTCCAGGTCCGGGAAGCGCTGGACGACGCTGTCCACCGACACGGACGGGTCCAGCAGCGCCGACGGCAGCCCGATGTCGTCGACGACGGCCACGCTCGCGGCCTCCAGAGCGGGCTGCTCCTCGGGGTCGAACAGGCGGGCCAGCAGCCGCCAGTAGAGGACCTGCCGCCGGTTCTCGGCGGCGGCGGCCGGAGTGTCCAGCCCTGTGTTCTGCGTGGTGTCGGTCATTTCCGCAGCAGCCGTCCCGCTCGCTCCCGCAGCACGGCGACCGCGTCGCCGGCCCTGGCCTCCGCCTTGGCGACCTTGGGATCCGTGATCCCCAGCGCCCAGTCGCCGCCGTGCACCTCGACCGGCTTGCGCTTGACCGTCGCCCGGACCGCCAGGGGCTGAAGCGCCCAGCGGCCGCCGTCCCACCGGAGCAGGCCGACACAGGCCGAGGAGTCGGCCACCAGCGCGGGCGTGAGCGGCCCGCAGGCGGGCAGCCGGTCCAGATCGAGCGGGAGGGTGCGCCCGTCCAGCTCCAGCACGCTTCCGTCCGTGGTGTACCCCTCCAGCAGCACGGGTTCGGCGATGCGCACCGGATGGCGCTCCAGCGGCGGCACCGGGGGCGCGAGTGCGTCGGCGAGCTGGATCCGGGCGGTGGCGAAGGGGTCGGCGGGCTCGCCCGCGCTGGCCCGGTCGTCGTGCCACACCAGGTCGCCACCGGCCAGCAGGGGCAGATCGGTGACCTCCAGGGCGCGGTGCTCCGCCAGCGCGGCCATCAGCTGGGGATGGCCGTGCAGCAGACGCCACACAGCCGGGCCGACGATCGTGTCGACCTTCGCGGCGACCACGCTCGTGCGCACCAGGCGCGCCGGAGCGCCGCCCACGGGCTCCAGGACCGCGTGCACCTGCGCCTGTACGGCGGTGCCGTGCTCGTGGACGTCCACCCCGAGGATCAGCAGACGCCCCGACACCGACTCCGCCGGCGGAGCGAGGCCGCCCCGCCCGTCGTCCCAGGACAGCGTGAGGGCGCGGGCCCAGAGGTCGGCCCAGCGCCGCGCGGGCAGCCGCTCCGCCGTCGCGATCGGGGACGAGGCACGCAACTCCGCAGCCAGGCCGTCCAGGAGCACCGCCGGGCGCCGCAGCTCCGGCTCGGCCAGCAGGGCCTCGATGGTCTGGTCCGCCGCGGATATCAGGTCGTGGCCGACGCCCCGCCATCCGGCGATGGCCAGCTCACGGAGCCAGGACCGAGCGCCGACGAGCGGGCCCAGCCCCTCCGGGGCCGCCGCGGGCGGCTCCGGCCAGGCCTCTCTGGTGCGCCCGAGGGCGGTGTCGAGGTCGGCCAGCCGGGCGTCGTGCACCGCGCCGAAGAGGGCGGTGCGCGCGCCCGCGAGGGCCGCCAGATGGTCGTCCGTGACGGATCCGACGGCGACCTTCGCCGCCGCCTCGGCCACCGCCGGACCCAGGGGGGACGCCGCCACGGCGCCGGCCAGGGCGGTCAGCGCCGCCACGCGCTCCTCGCCGAGCCGGGCGAGCCCGTGGACGAGGGTGTCGTCGAAGCCGGCCACCAGGTCGAGCGCCTCCGAGACCCCCGGCGGGTCGGCGTCGAGCAGTGCCGCGAGCTGCACACCGAGCATCAGCCGACCGCCTCCGTGGCCGGGAACCAGTGCAGTTCGGGGACGGGTGCCGTGGTGTCCGGCAGCTCCAGATAGGCCAGGTGGCGCAGGAAGCGGCTGAACACCACGGCCGCCGGCGCGGACTCGCGCGAGCCCGACAGACGGCTCATCAGGTCCGCGCCTCCGCCGGCCCCGTTTTCTTCGCCCACCTCGACGTGCAGATAGCGGGCCACGCGGTCGAGCCCGTACTGGAGCACCGCCTCGTCGGCCAGCGCCCGCAGATGCTTGCACGGCCCGCCGTTCAGCCCGCCGCAGGGCCGGTTGTTGTTCGTACTACAGCTGTAGTCATGGGTGCGCGCCGCGATCGACGAGACATACACCCGGGCGATGTCCGACCCGCTGGAGACCACCCCCTGCAACCGGCCCTCCGCCAGCTCGACGAAGGGGACCTTCGCCAGCTTGCGCGGCCGTACGGGGGGCACCACCCGGACCGTACTGCTCCGCTCCCACGTCGTTGTGTCCGCGTACACGACCATCGACCTCCAGCCTGGCGCCTGCGCCGAGACGGTTGCTCACATCCGGGAAACAGCTTTGCGGATGCCACTGACAATCCGTCCCGGCCGCCGGCGCCAGGCCGTGCTCACCGCGGTGCGAGGGTGGTCAGTGCGACTCCCGCGCGACGAAGGAACCGCGGGTTCCGGCGAGGAAGTCCAGCCCGGCGCCCTGGTCGGCCTGTTCGACGTGTTCGCGGTAGACGCGCTCCCAGCCGCTCTCCGCGGGCGGGGCGGCGGCCGTCACGGGCTGCCGTGCGGCGAGCTCCTCGTCCGGCACGTCCAGCCGCAGCACGCGCCGCTCCGCGTCCAGCTCGATCCAGTCGCCCGTGCGGACCAGCCCCAGCGGCCCGCCCGCCGCGGACTCCGGGGCGATGTGCAGCACCACGGTGCCGAAGGCGGTGCCGCTCATCCGGGCGTCGCTGATCCGGACCATGTCCCGCACACCGGTCTCCAGCACCTTCCGGGGCAGCGGCATGTTCCCCACCTCGGGCATGCCCGGGTAGCCGCGGGGGCCGCACCCCCGCAGGACCAGCACATCGGACGCGTCCACCGCGAGCTCGGGGTCGTCGATCCGGGCGTGGAAGTCCTCGATGCCGTCGAACACCACGGCGCGGCCCCGGTGGCGCAGCAACTCCGGCGTCGCGGCGGCCGGCTTGATGACCGCGCCGTCGGGACAGAGGTTGCCGCGGAGCACGGCGAGCCCGGCCTGGGGCGCGATCGGCTCGTCCGCGGTGCGGATGACGTCCAGGTCGGTGCTGGCGCGGCCGGAGATCTGATCGGTCAGGGGGCGCCCGGAGACGGTGACGCTCTCCTCGAGATGGTCCCTGATCTGCCCGAGCACCGCGTCCAGGCCGCCGGCCCGGTGGAAGTCCTCCATGAGGTGGGACCCGGCGGGCTGCACATCGGCGAGCAGCGGGATGTCGCGGCCCGCGCGGTCGATGTCGTCCAGTCCGAAGTCCGCGCCGACCCGGCGGGCGAGGGCCAGCAGATGGACGACGGCGTTGGTGGACCCGCCGATGGCGGCCACCGCGCGCACCGCGTTCAGCAGGGCCTCGCGGGTCAGCACGGCGCTGGGGCGGAGGTCCTCGGCGACCATCTCGACGATGCGGTTGCCCGCCGCGTGCGACAGCTCGAGCAGCCGGCTGTCCGGCGCCGGGAGCCCCGCGTTCCCGGGCAGCGTCATGCCCAGCGCCTCGGCGACGCAGGCCATCGTGGACGCGGTCCCCATGGTGTTGCAGTGTCCGCGGCTGCGGATCATCGCCGACTCCGCGCGCCGCAGGTCCGAGCGCGGCATCCGGCCGGCCCGTACCTCCTCGCTCATCTCCCAGACCCCGGTGCCACAGCCCAGCGCGCGCCCCTTCCAGGAGCCGTTGAGCATGGGGCCGCCGGTCACCATCAGCGTGGGCAGATCCACCGAGGCGGCGCCCAGGAGCAGCGAGGGTACCGTCTTGTCGCAGCCGCCGAGCAGGACGACACCGTCCACCGGGTTGCCCCGGATGAGCTCCTCGACCACCATCGCGGCGAGGTCCCGGAAGAACATCGCGGTCGGGCGCAGCAGGGTCTCGCCAAGTGATGGCACCGGCAGCTCCAGCGGCACCCCTCCGGACTCCCATACGCCCCGTTTGACGTGCTCGGCTATCTCCCGGAAGTGGCCGTTGCAGGGGGTGAGATCCGACCAGGTGTTGCAGATGACGATCTGCGGCCGCCCGTCGAAGGCGTGGTCGGGGAGCCCGCGGCGCATCCAGGCGCGGTGGATGAAGGCGTCGCGGGAGTCGCCCGCGTACCACTGCTGCGACCGAGTCGTGCCACTCATACGAACCGTTCCGATCTGTCGACGAAGATCCGTGTGAGGAAAACCTTCCCCGCGGGGCCCGCCCGTCATGGCTCTCCGGCCGGTCCATGCGCACCGAAAGTTTCGAATAGCGCCGCTTACGCGACCGAAACATTGACCGCATGACAACCGGTTCCTACATTGAGCCCGCCTGGACACGGCGCGCCGGACAGAAGAATCCACGGAATTTCCGAGCGCCGAAACTTTCGAAATACCGAACTCGCAAGGGCGGCAATGCCGAACACGGAAGCAGAGAGGTGAGGGCATGAAGTACCACGCCGGCCGGAGGGTTTGGGTGGCGGCCACAGCCGCGGTCATGGCCCTCACGGCTTCGGGCTGCGGGAGCGGCGCGGGCGACTCGGATGGCAAGATCACGCTGACCGTGACCACCCAGGTCGACTACGGATACCGGGATCTCTACAAGGAGTACGAGAAGAGCCACCCCGGCATCAAGATCCGCGAGGTGCTCGTCGACGACCTGCCGAAGAAGCTGGTCACCCAGCTCGCGGCGAACCGCGGCGCCTCCGACGTGGTGGGCCTCGGCGACGACACCATCGGCAAGTTCATCCCCAGCCACCAGCGCTTCGTCAACCTCGCCGACCACGGCGTCAACAACACCGACGACCCGTGGGTGCAGTGGGCGTACGACTACGGCACGGTCGAGAACGGCAAGTACGTGCTGGGCCTGCGCACCGACCTCGGCGGGCTCGGCATCTGCTACCGCACCGACCTGTTCAAGAAGGCCGGGCTGCCCACCGACCCCGAGCAGGTCGGCCAACTCTGGCCCACCTGGGCCAAGTTCACCGAAACCGGTGACAAATTCCGGTCCAAGGTGAAGGACGCCTCCTTCACCGCCAATACCGGGGACATCTGGGTCGGGATGGAGAACCAGCACAAGGAGACGTTCTTCGCGGAATCCGACGACTCTTTCATGGCCGACCGGAACACCTCCCTCAAGCAGGACTTCCTGACCGCCGCGAACATGTCCGTGCGCAAGGTCAGCGGCGGCTATCCGCCCTTCACCCCGGAAATGGCCAACGCCCTGAAGACCGGCAAGGCAGCAACCGCTGTCTGTCCCGCCTGGAAGCTCGACCGCACCAAGGAGGCCTCCGGCGCCGACAACTCGGGCACGTGGTCGGTGGCCGCGGCCCCGCAGGGCGGCAACTGGGGCGGCTCCTATCTGCTGGTGCCCAAGCAGACCAAGCACACCAAGGAAGCGGTCGAGCTCGCCCGGTGGCTGACCTCGTCCAAGGTCCAGAAGAGGCTCTTCCTCTCCAAGGGCTATCTCTCCAGCCACCCTTCGGTCTACAACGACCCCGCGGTGCAGGCGAAGAAGGACGCGTACTTCTCCGACGCCCCCACCGGCAAGATCTTCGCCGATGCCGTCGACAAGATGGAGCCCATCTACCGCGGCACCAAGGACAGCGACGTGGCCACCGCCTTCATGAACGCGCTGCTCCGCGTCGAACAGGGCAAGCAGAAGCCGGAGGACGCCTGGAACCAGGCCGTCTCCGACGCGAAGAAGGTCGCGGGGGACTGACCTGATGACGGTCACCGAGACCCGCCCGGGGGCGGAGGCCACCACGGCCGCCGCCCCGGGGCGCCGCCCCCCACGCCGCACCTGGCGATCCCGACTGACCCGCTTCGACCTGCGCTACACCCCGTATCTCTTCATCGCCCCGTTCTTCGTGATCTTCGGTGCCTTCGCGGTCTGGCCGCTGCTGTACACCGGCTGGATCTCCTTCCACAAGTGGGCGATCATCGAGGGCGACCAGGGCTGGACCGGACTCCACAACTACCAGGCCCTGTTCGCCGACGAGTACTTCTGGAACGCGCTGCTCAACACCGCTCTGCTGCTGGTGCTCGGCACCGGTGTACAGCTGGCCGTGGCGCTGTGGCTGGCCAGTGTGCTCAACCGGAAACTGAACGCCAGCGCCGTCTGGCGGGCCGGGGTGGTGCTGCCGCACATCGTGTCCGTGGTCGCCGTCAGCCTGGTGTTCGCGCAGCTCTACGGCTTCCACACGGGCATCGTCAACGATGTGCTGAGCCTGGTCGGCATCGACCGGGTCGACTGGCAGGCCAACCGCTGGACCGCGATTCCCGCCGTCGCCACCATCATCATCTGGCGCTGGGCCGGTTACTACGCGCTGATCTTCCTCGCCGCCATGCAAGGGGTGCCGCGCGAACTCAACGAGGCCGCGATGCTCGACGGCGCCTCCCCGCGGCGCGTGTTCTGGTCGATCACCGTGCCCTCCATCCGCCCCACCATCATCTTCTCCGTCGTCATGTCGACCATCGGCGCCATGCAGACCTTCACCGAGCCCCAGCTCTTCGACGTCCAGGGCACCGACGGCACCGGCGGCAGCGACCGGCAGTTCCAGACGCTGATGATGTACCTCTACGAAAAGGGCTTCCGCGAGTTCAACGCGGGCTACGCGGCCACCCTCGCCTGGGTGATGTTCCTGCTCATCGCCGTCGTCTCCGGCATCAACTACGCGCTGTCGCGGCGCATCGCCTCGAAGGACTGATGCCGTCATGGCCCTCGCCACCCACCCCACGACCGGCCGCCGCCGGCGCGCCGGTTCCGACGGCGGCCGGCGCCCCGGATTCCTCGTCTACGCCACGCTCGTGGCGGTGCTCGCCGCCTCCGTCTTCCCGCTCTACTACTCCTTCGCCCTGCCCACCCGCGACAACTCGGCCATCGGCGACTCGCTGCTCACCCTCACCCCCGGTGGCAACCTGCTCCACAACATCCAGCGCGTCTACGACACCGTCGACTTCTGGCTGGCCCTGCGCAACTCGCTGATCATCTCCACCACGGTCACGGTGTGCTGTGTCCTGCTGTCCTCGCTCGCCGGATTCGCCTTCGCCAAACTGCCGTTCCGGGGGCGCAACGCCCTCTTCGTCGCGGTGGTGATCACCGCGATGCTCCCCACCCAGCTGGGCATGATCCCGCTCTATATGCTGATGGGGGAGCTCGGCTGGATCGCCACCCTTAAAGCCGTCATCGTCCCGGCCCTCGTCAACGCCTTCGCCGTCTTCTGGATGCGGCAGGCCTGCGACGAGTCCGTGCCGTACGAGCTGGTCGAGGCCGCCCGCGTCGACGGCTGCTCCACACTCGGCGTGTTCTGGCATGTGGCGCTCCCCGCGATCCGCCCGCAGGCCGCCGTGCTCGCCATGTTCACCTTCATGGCCACCTGGAACGACTTCATGTGGCCGCTGATCGTCCTGGACCCCTCGGTCACCCCGACCGTGCAGACCGCGCTGTCCTCGCTGGCCAGCGGCTATGCCCTGGACTACACGCTCATCCTGTCCGGCGCCGCCATCGGCGTGCTGCCCCTGCTGTTCGTCTTCCTCCTGCTGTCCCGGCAGATCGTCGCCGGTGTGATGCAGGGCGCCGTCAAGGGCTGATCACCGCGGCGCCGACAGGGCGCCGCCGAAGCCGTACGAAAGGACCTGTATGACCGCGGGCCACATCCGCAACCCCGTGCTGCCCGGATTCCACCCGGACCCCAGCATCGTGCGCGTCGGTGCGGACTACTTCCTCGCCACCTCCACCTTCGAGTGGTTCCCGGGCGTGCCCGTGCACCGCTCCACCGACCTCGTCCACTGGGAGCCGGCCGGCCACATCCTGGACCGCGCCGACCTCCTCGACCTGCGCGGAATCCCGGACTCGGCCGGGGTGTGGGCGCCCTCGCTCTCGTACCACGACGGCCGGTTCTGGCTGGTGTACAGCATCGTGCGCACCATCGGACACCCCTACAAGGACGTCGACAATTATCTCGTCACCGCCCCGGACATCTCCGGCCCGTGGTCGGAGCCGGTGTTCCTCAACTCCTCCGGCTTCGACCCCTCCCTCTTCCACGACGAGGACGGGCGCACCTGGCTGCTCAACATCCAGTGGGACCCGCGCGACGGACACCCCGCCTTCGCGGGCATCCTGCTCCAGGAGTACGACCCCGGGAAGCAGGCCCTGATCGGCGCCCCGCGCACGATCCTCACCCACGAGGTGCTGATCGAGGGGCCCAATGTCTACCGCCGCGACGGCTGGTACTACCTGATGCTCGCCGAGGGGGGCACCGGCTGGAACCACGGGATTCTGATGGCCCGCTCGCGCGAGCTGGCCGGGCCGTATGAGCTCGACCCGGCGGGCTCCCTGATGACCACTCGCGACGCCCCCGAGTGGCCGCTTCAGAAGGCCGGCCATGGCGAGCTGGTGCGCACGGCGGAGGGGGAGTGGTTTCTCGCCCACCTGGCCTCGCGCCCGGTGCGCACCCGCGACGGGGACCGCTGTGTGCTCGGCCGGGAGACCTGCCTCCAGCGGGTGGCGTGGACTGACGACGGCTGGCTGCGGCTCGCGGACGGCGGCCGTCTGCCGAGCCTGGAGGTGGCCGCCCCCCGAGGCGCCGCACCGGCCCCGGTGCCCGTCCCGCCCGCCCGCGACGACTTCGACGCGCCCACCCTCGCCCCGTACTGGAACACCCTGCGGGCCCCCGCGAACCCCCAGTGGCTGAGCCTGACCGAACGCCCCGGCCATCTGCGGCTGCGCGGCCGCCAGAGCCCGCACTCCCGCTACGACCAGAGCCTGCTCGCCCGGCGTCTGACCTCGGTGCGCTGCGAGGCCACGACGGTCGTCGACTTCCGCCCCTCCCACTTCAGCCAGCTCGCGGGCCTGATCTGCTGGTACGACACCACCACCCACTACTACCTGCGGCTGACCCATGTGGAGGGCAGGGGCCGGGTGGTCGGCGTCGTCCTCACCGACGACGGCGCGTACGGCGAGCTGCCCCACTCCGAACTCGATGTGGACGACTGGCCGCTGGTGCATCTGCGCGCCCGCTTCGACGGCCCGGAGCTGCGCTTCGCCGCCTCGCCTGACGGGGTGTCCTGGCAGGACGTCGGCCCGGTGCTGGAGGCGACCAGGCTCTCCGACGACTACGGGAAACGGCTGCGGTTCACCGGCGCTTTCGTCGGAGTCTGCGTCCAGGACCTGGGCGGCACCCGGGCCGTGGCGGACTTCGACTGGTTCGAGCTGCAGGACATGGGTGAGGACGGGGCAGGTGAGGACGGGGCAGGTCAGGACAGCCCGAGCGCGGGGAAGACCGACGCGTCGAGGAAGCGGAGGAGGTAGTCGCGGTCGACGGGCTCCCCGTCCAGCAGCGGTCTGACCCGCATCACACCGATCAGCTGGGCGGGGACGAACTCGGCCGCCGCGCAGTCGGCCGGGATTTCGCCGCGCTCGACCGCGCGCCGGACCATGGCCGCGATCACCGAGACCTCCCGGGAGAACAGGGCGTCGTGCAGCGCCTGGAGCAGGCTCGGGTCGTTGAGCGCGGCATGGCCCAGCGCGTACAGCAGGGTGGTGTCCGAGTGGCACATCCGCCCGACGACGCCCGCCGTCTCGCGCAGATCGCCGACGAGGGTGCCGGTGTCGATGCCGTCCAGCGCCATGCGCCGGTCGCAGCGGCGCAGCGCGGCGGCGACCAGCTGCGGCTTGCTCTTCCACTGGCGGTAGAGGGTGGACCTGCTCGCCCGGGCCCTGGCCGCGACCCCCTCGAAGGTGAGGGCCTCATAGCCGCCCTCGGTCAGCAGGGCGAGGACGGCGTCGAAGATCTCCTGCTGGCGCTCGGCGCTGATCTTGGAGCGGCGTGAGGTGTCCGCCGTCGTGGGCGATGCCATGGGCCCGGCACTCTCCTCCCGCTGTGACTGTGCGGCACAACACACGGTACACGAGCGTATCGATACGCCTCTGTGCCGATACACTGGCGTATCGATACGCGGATGTATCGCACGTACGTCAACACCAAAGGGCCCGGGTAATGCCGTGAACGCCACCCTCATAGCCGTCGCGCTCGCACTCCTGTCGGCCGTCGCCTACGCGACCGCGGCCGTCGCGCAGGAGCGCCTGGCTGCCCGCACCGGCCGCGGCGGCCTGCGGCGACTGCTGGCACAGGGCGCCTGGTGGTCGACCGTCGGACTCAACTCCGGCGCGGCCCTGCTCCATGTGGCGGCGCTGAAGTTCGGGCCGCTCACCCTCGTCCAGCCCCTCGGCGCGCTCACGCTCGTCGCCGCCGTACCGCTCGGCGCCCGGGCCGCCGGGCGGCGCCCCACCCCGGACGAGTGGCGCGGCACCGCGCTCACCCTCGTCGGCCTCGGCGCCCTGCTGCCGCTCACCGCGCGCGGCAGCGCCCCCGACGCCACGCTCGGCACCGTCGCCGCGCTCGCCGTCGCCGCCGTCGTGCTGGCCCTGGCCGCGCTGCTCACCCTCGGCCGTCGCGGCCGGGGGCTCGGCCACGCGGCCGCCTCGGGGCTCACCTCCGGGGCCGCGTCGGCGCTCACCCAGACCCTGACGGTCGCGGGACTGGCCCTGACCTGGCGGTTCGCGGTCGTGGGCGGGCTCGTCGCGGGCTTCGCCGTGGCCGGGCTGCTGCTGTCCCAGACCGCCTACACCGGCGGCCTCGGCGGGCCCCTGGCCGTCCTGACCCTCGCCAACCCGCTCGCCGCCGCGGCCATCGGACTCGTCCTGCTCGACGAGCGCGTCCACGGCGGCCCCGCCGGGGTCGCCCTGGCCGGCCTGGGCGCCGTGGTGGCCGGGCGCGGCGTGGTGCTGCTCACCCGCGCCGCGCACCGGACGGCCACCGAGCCGCCGCCCCCGGAGTCGCTCCCACAGGCGCGCCCGGAGCCGCTCCCGGCCACCGGGCCGCTCATGCCGGCGAAGGTGATCATCCCGGCGGAGCCGCTCACGGTCACCGAGCCGGTTCTGGTCATCGCGCCGGGACGGTGACGTCCCGGCTCTTGTCTGAATCTGACGGGCCGTCATATCTTCTCTTGGGAAACAGCGGGAGGAGACACGGGGTGGAACCGCACACCACACCCACGGCCGCGCCGAAGGTGCGCGCCCGCGCGGTGACCCGCACGTTCGGGCACTCGGGCGAGCGGGTGCACGCGCTCGGGCCACTCGACCTGAATGTCCGCCACGGAGAGTTCTGCTGCATCGTCGGCCCGTCCGGCTGCGGCAAGTCCACCTTGCTGCGCATCGTCGCCGGGCTCGTCCGCCCCAGCGCGGGCGAGGTCGAGGTGCGCGCGGGCCGGCGCCACCCGGCCGCGATGATCCCGCAGGACTACGGGATCTACGACTGGAAGACGGTGCTCGCCAACGTCCGCTTCGGCCTCGACGTCCAGCGGGTGCCGCGCAAGGCCGCCGACGCGCGGGCCCGGGACTGGCTGGACCGGCTGGGCCTCGCCGACTTCGCCGACGCCTACCCGGCCACGCTGTCCGGCGGCATGCGGCAGCGTGTCGCCATCGCCCGCGCGCTCGCCGTGGAGCCGGAACTGCTGCTCATGGACGAGCCGTTCGCCGCGCTCGACGCCCAGCTGCGCACCATCCTCCAGGACGAGCTGCTCGCGGTGTGCCAGGCGACCCGCACCACCGCGCTGTTCGTCACCCACAGCCTGGAGGAGGCGATCGTGCTCGGGGACCGGGTGGTGGTGATGTCGGCCAGGCCAGGCCGGGTGATCGCCGAGCGGCGCCCGCCGTTCGAGCGCCCGCGCACCGGGCGGCTGCGCCGCTCCCCGGAGTTCGCCGCGCTCCAGTCCGAGCTGTGGGAGCTGCTGCGCGGCGAGGTCCAGCGGGCGGGCACCGGGGCCGCCGGGCCGGCGGTGGCGGCGGGCAAGCGCTCATGAACAGCGAGACCGCGCTCGGCGCGGACAGCGCCGCCGGGGCCGGTGAGTCCTCGGGCGGGCCCGCCGAGACCGTGCTGGTGCGGCGCCCCGGGCCCCGGGAGCGCGACCCGGTCCGGGCCCATCGGCGCCGCCTCGCCCTGGAGATCTCCCTGGCCGTCGCCGTGCCCACGGTACTGATCCTGCTGTGGCAGCTCGCCGCGTACCGGCACTGGATCGACCCCCGGGTCTACCCCGCGCCGTCCACCATCGCGGCCGACGGCTGGCAGCGCGCCGCCGACGGCAAGCTGTGGCCGGACGTGTGGGCCACGCTCCAGCGGGTGATCGCCGGCTATGCGGTCGGCACGGCCGCGGGCTATGTCTTCGGGCTGCTGATGGGCGCGGTGCGCGTCGTCCGCGCGGCGCTCGAACCCCTCCTCGACGCGTTGTACGTCGTGCCCAAGCTCGCGCTGCTGCCGGTGTTCCTCAATATGTTCGGCCTCGGCGAGGGCCCGCAGATCGCGCTCGTCGCCACCACCGTCTTCTTCTTCGTCTGGATCTCCACGATGGCGGCCGTGATGGGCGTGGCCGAGGGGTACCGGGAGGCCGGGCAGGTCTTCGGCGCCGGTCCATGGCAGATGTTCCGCCATGTCCTGCTGCCCGCCTCGCTGCCGCAGGTGCTGGTGGGCATGCGGGTCGCGGCCGGGGTGGCGGTCCTGGTGATCGTCGCCTCCGAACAGATCGCCGCCGACGACGGCCTCGGCCATCTCATCTTCGACTCACGGGCGCTGTTCCAGAACGACGTGATGTTCGTCGGCATCGTCTGCGTGGCCGTCCTCGGCGTGGTCTTCTCCGAGCTGGTACGCCTTGTCGGCCGCCGGCTCACCCCCTGGGCCCCGCGGGACCGCGGCCGCCCCCAGTCCTGACCGCCGGACCCGATCCCCGTTCCCGACCCCCACTTCACCCCGGCCTCACCGGAACCGGAAGGCGGCACACCCATGGCAGCACCCGGACCCTTCCTCGCCCGCACCCTGGCCACGGCCGTGACCCTGCTGGGCGTCCTCGCCTCCCTGACCGCCTGCGACGTCCAGACCTCCGACTCGCCGCGCCCCGGCGCCGAGCGCAAGCCCCGGCCGGTCACCCCCGTCGCCGGCTGCGCCAAGGGCTGGACCGACCCCTCCGAGAGGTCCGAGGCCCGTGCGCCCGCCCGCTGCGAACCCGGCGCGCCCGCGCCGCGACCGCTCAAGAAGAAGACGAAGGTCGTCGTCTCCGCCAGCACCCTGAACGCCGAGTATCTGGCGCCGCTCCAGATCGCCCTGGCCAAGGGCGAGTTCACCAAGGAGAACCTCGACGTCGAGGTGAAGCTGCTGCCCACCCCCGACGCGCTGCCCCTGCTGGCCAAGGGCGACATCGACGTCCAGTACGCGGCGCCGGAGGCCGGGGTGCTCAACGGCATCCGGCAGGGTTTCGACATCCGCTGGGTCGCCGGGAACTTCTCACCCGCGCCCGGCTCCAAGAGCGGATTCTGGGTCAGGCTGCGGCAGGGCCGGTCGGCGGACGAGGTCAGCCTCAAGGACCGAACCGTCGGCACCCTGATCGGCAAGGGCTCGGTCATCATGTACCCGATGGAGAAGGTGCTGGCCCGGCACCAGGCCGACGTGGACAGCGTCCGCTTCCAGCAGCTCGGCCCCGCCGAGGTCCTCACCTCGCTGAAGAACGGCGGTGTGGACGCGGCGTGGCTGCTCGACCCGGTGTGGCGCGAGGTGGACGGCGACGCCGGTTACGCCTTCCTCGGCGGCCAGCCGAGGGGCGAGCCGCTCGGCGGCCTGCTCTTCGGCCCCGACCTGCTGACCGGGGACCCGGACGCGGGAGTGGCCTTCCTGCGTGCCTACATCCGCACCGTGAACACGTACTTCGCCGGGGACTACAAGAAGGACAAGGAGTTTGTGAACGAGCTCGGCGAGGCGCTCAAGACCGAGCCGGACACGCTGGCCGCCGTGCCGTCGCTGCGCATGGACTGGGAGATCCGCGACGGCACGGTGGACCGCCTCCAGAAGGCCTACGCCGCGGCCGGGGTGACCGAGGGCGACCCGCTGCCCGAGGACCGGGTCGTGGACCGCTCGTTCTACGCGGAGGCGGTCGGCCACAAACCGTAAGCCGTAAGCCGTAAGCCGCAAGTCATGGGGGCCGGGCGTCAGTCGAAGACGAACGGGCCCGGCGACTGCTTGGCCAGTGCGTTGCAGGTGATCAGGACGCCCGCGATCGACATGCGCAGCGAGCCGCTGCCCAGGTAGGAATCCAGACTGTCACCGGGCGCCACCGTGCCGACGAGCGTGAACTGGATCGGGGAACCCGCGGGGATGGCCGGGCTGGAGGCGCCTGTGAACGTGGTCGTGTCCGGGCCGCCGTTCTTCTCGAACCGGAGGGTGGCGGAGACGGCGTTCGCCGGGATCGCGACCGGGGTGGTCAGATCCGGAGAGCCCGGCGTGATGGTGGCCCTGGTGCCGTTCTGGGCGGCGTGGAGGGTGACCTCCGCGGCGCCGAGCGTGCCGCAGTCGTACGGGGCCGTGGCGGTGTCCGGCGACACGGCCACCGCCGTGGGCGCCAGCGCCACGGCCCCCGCGAGGAGCGCGGCGCAGGCGGCGGCGGTGGCCGTGGCGCGTAACCCGGGAGTGGTACGTCTCATCGCTCGTCCCGTCCGATCCATGTCGGCGTCTCCGGACGTCTCGGACGCCCGGTCGGTCATCGGGCTCATTGACGCGCAGGGATCTTCAGAAGGCAAGCGCCCCGGCCGCCCCGGCGGCCGGGTGCGAACCGGAAGTGACCCGGCGGGTCAGGAGGCGGGCTTGCGGGCGACTCCCACCCAGAAGGACACCTCTTCGTCGGTCACGTCGCCGGTGCCCGTCCCGGCGTCCGGGGCCGCGAGCTCGGGGCGCCAGCGGTGCGGCACCTCGATGCCCGGCTCGACCAGCTCGAGCCCCGTGAAGAACCGTTCCACCTCGGCCCTGGTGCGGATTTTCCCCTGGATGCCACCGCTGTGGTAGATCTGCACGGTCCGCTGGGTGGCCTCGGGGTCGAAGTCCGGCGTGATGTGGCTCAGCACCAGATACGAGCCGGGGGCGAGCGGTTCGAGCAGCCGCTGCACGATCGCGTACGGGTCCCACTCGTCCGGGACGAAGTGCAGCAGCGCGCACAGGCTCAGGGCGACGGGCTGGGACAGATCCAGCACCTCGCCGACCTCGGGGGCGTTGAGGACGGTGTCCGGCTCGGCGACGTTCGCGTCGACGTAGGCGGTGCGCCCCTGCGGGTGGCTGCTGAGCAGGGTCTGGGCGTGGGCGAGGACGATCGGGTCGTTGTCGGCGTAGACGATCCGGGACTCCGGGGCGACCGACTGGGCGACCTCGTGGAGGTTGGGGCTGGTCGGAATGCCGGTGCCGATGTCGAGGAACTGGCGGATGCCGTGTTCGGCGGCGAGGTACCGGATCGCGCGGTGCATGAAGGCGCGGTTGGTGCGGGCTGCGGTCATGACGCCCGGCCACATGGTGAGCACCTTGGCGGCGGCCTGGCGGTCGGCCTGGTAGTTGTCCTTGCCGCCCAGGAAGTAGTCGTACATCCGGGCGCTATGCGGTTTGCCCTGGTTGAGGGGGGTGCTGGGGGGCTCCGGTCCGCTTCCGGTCTGGGCTGCTACCCCTTGAGCGGTCACGTGTGTTCTCCTCGATTTCAGGGCGTTTCAGGGCCTTCAGGGCGCTGATCGACGCGGCACCGCGTCTTCGCAAGGATCGTAAGCCGCCCGCCCACCCCGCGCCTTCACGGGGTGGGCATAACTGTCCGGAATAACTGCCCCGAACGAGGAGGAAGTTGTCGCACCCGCCCGGCCGCGTCACGGCTCAGTCGGGCAGCCCCCACGGCTCGGCGTCGCCGACGGCCGGCACCTCGCGCGGGTCCAGGTCGGGGTGGGTGCCGCGCGGGACGACGACCGCCGTCTCGTCCCGGCCGAGCGGGATCTCGACGCGGCCGGGCGCCGTCTCCCGGTACCGCAGCCGCCGCCCGCGCCCGTCCCGTACGTCGACCGCGCCCTCGATGCCGTGCGCCAGCACCAGCGGCGCGCCCGCCTCGCTGTGGACGCGCACCCACCGCGTCCGGCCGCCCGAGCGGTCCGCGTCCACCAGGAACGCGCCCTGGGTGCGCAGGGACTGGACGGAGGCGTCCGGCCAGCGCCGCGATATGGAGGGGAAGACCCGTACGACGCCGCCATGGCTCTGCACGGCCATGTCGAGGATCGACTGGGCCGCCGTCAGCGGGCTCTCGGTGCCGAGGTTGCCGCCCTCCACATACATGGTGTTCGCAGTCATCCAGGCGTTGTTGATGACGTTGCCGCCGGTGAAGAAGGTCAGGAAGTCCAGGGCCTCCTCGGGCCGTTCCATCCGGGAGGCCATGGAGGAGGCGACGCCGTAGCTGTAACCCGCCCACAGCGCACGGTCCTTGACCCAGTGGTCGAAGGTGGTGCGCATGATGTCCCGGTCGCCCGCCCGGTCCCAGTCCAGCTCGCCCAGCGGATAGAGCCACAGCATGTGCGAGAAGTGGCGGTGGGACTCGGTGAGCGGCTTGGCCGCGCCGATCATGATCCCGGTCGCGTCGCGCGGGTAGTCCACCAGACGGCGGAGGATCTCCCGCCAGCGCCCGGCGCGCGGGTGGTCGGTCCGGAGCACGCGCAGACAGTCCAGGAGGGTGGCGCAGCCCCAGCGGAGCAGCGAGAGGTCGTAGGTGCAGTCCTCGGCGTCCGCCCACTCGGGCGACCGGGTCAGCGGCAGATGCAGCTTGCCGTCGCCGCCCTCGTGCAGGAAGTGGTCGTAGAAGTTCACCGCCTTGACGAGGATCGGGTACAGGACGTCCCGGACGATCCGCACATCCATGGTGTGGCGGTAGCTGAGCCAGATGTTGTGCATGGCCCAGATCAGATTGCCGTTGTTGTCGGTCTTGGTGGAGGTGCCGGGGATGCCGACGGTCTTGGCGCCGGGGCGCAGCGTCCAGTCGGAGGGGTGGGCCAGAGCGTAGGTCTGACCGTCCTGGTACTCCGGGGGCACCGAGAGCGGCAGGTTCTTCTCGAAGTCCTTGAAGGTGGAGGTGACGGAGTCGAGTTCGAGGTGGTTGGACCCCTGGATCAGCCAGGTGGCGATCTGGACGTTGAGGTTCCACCAGACCGCGGTCCAGCTGCCGCCGGTCTCCGGGTACCACGGCCCCCACTCGGACATCGAGGGCCCGCCCGCCCGGGTGGCGCAGGCGGCCTTGTAGAGCTGGATCCAGTAGAAGTCCTGAAGCCGCTTGTCGGGCACGGACAGCAGGCTGCGCCGGTAGAAGCGGTGCCACCAGTCGCGGTGGCCGCGCACCAGCTCGTCCGGGTCGGCGGCCAGCGTACGGGCCACCTCCGCGACGGCCAGCTCGGTGGTCCCGTCCAGGTCGTCCGGGAAGCGGTAGACGATGTGCGCGGCGAGCAGCCGGCCGGTGCCCACCCGCCGCTCGCGCCAGGCGGTGGCCCATCCGCCGCCCGCGACCAGGGGCTGCTGGACGTAGTGGGTGTCGCCCGCGGAGCCGGTGCGGGCGTCGGGGTTGCCCGTGTAGTCCGCGGGCCGGTCCTTCTGCCGGGGCGAGATGGCGGGCATCCAGGTGAACGTCCAGGCCGCGGACCGCTCGCCCGCGCTCGGCCGGGTGGAGATCAGCAGCGCGGTACGGGAGTTGTGCACCAGCATGGAGAAGCGGACGCTGCCCCGCGTCGTGGTGACGGTGCCGCGCAGCTCGGCGTCCCAGAGGTCGAGGGTCCAGTCGATATCGGTGACCTCGCCGGCGAGCGTGAGGTCGAAGTGGCCGATGGGCAGCCGCGAGAAGCCGTACGGGGCGCGCCACTGCGGCCGTTGATCCTGCACCTGACCGTGGCTGACCATGATTTTCACGGAGTTGGGCGCGGCGCCCCGGTAGACCTGCGCGCCGAGCAGGCCGTTGCCGAGGAAGGGGCCGTCCTTCCAGTCGCCCGGCAGTCGGCGCCAGCGCATGGCGGCGGCTCTCACCAACCGCTCATGCGTGGTTCCGGGCCGGTCGGCGGCTTCTTCGGGCGCGGCCCACGCCGTGCCGGATCCGGTCAGCCAGCCTCCGGCCCCGACGGCGGCGGCCGTGCCGATCACACCTCGCCGAGAGATTCCGTTCCCCGTCGCTGAGGTCACGTACATGCCTCCCATACCTGGTTGTGAACTACCGGGCATAGTGCAGGCTGGCTCGACGGTAGGGAAGACCTCCGACCTATTGCAATTCAGGGAGGCGGTGAATTCGCAGGTGACGGGATGCAGCAGCGATGAGTGGTTGAAAGGTCCGATCAGACAGGGGTGTTGGAGGGATGGGCCAGTGGCGCCGGGAGGCCGTCGAGGAACAGCGCCCCGGCGAGCACCGCCGCGCTGCCCCGGGGCGCCACGCCCAGCTGGCGCAGCTCGGCGTCCAGCGCGGCCAGGGCGGCCGTGCCCTCGGCCGTCGCCGCGCCGCCCGCCTCCAGCACGGCGTGCGCCCCGTCCTGCACCCGCCTGAGCCCGGGCGGGCCCGCGCGGTACAGCGGCCCGGTGTCCTGGAGCGTGCTCATCACGGTGACCAGCGCGTCGAGGCGGGCCTGGGGCTCGGTGGCCCCCGCACCCCGCGCCCTGGACAGGGCGTCCAGGGCGCGGCGTACATGCGGAAAACCGGCCCGCGCCTCGCCCCGCGCGCCCGCCGCGCCATAGGTGGCCGAGACATGCGAGCCCGGCGAGGGCCTGCGCGGGGCGCGCCGGTCCGGGTGGGCCGCGATCCGCTTGGCGGTGGCGGGCAGTTCGCGGGGCGGGGCGCCGGGCTCCAGGGCGGCGGCCGCGACCAGCAGCCCCGTCACCCAGAGCGCCCCGCGGTGCGGGCCCGCGGCCGGGCCGCCGCAGGCCCGGGACATCGTCCACTCGGCTCCCCGGCCGATCGCGCCCAACTCCTCGCGGAGCGCCCGCGCCGGCGTGCCGGGGCGGCGGGCGGCCGCCGCCATGGCGGCGAACGCGGGCGCCAGCGCCTTGGCCGACCAGCGCAGCGCCAGCAGGTCCGTGCCGGTCGAACGGGCCTGGAGATCGCGGGCGTCGGCGAGGCCGGGCTTGGGCGTCAGCTCCGCCTGCGCGACCAGGGCCCGCACGGCGGCCCGCGCCAGGGCGTCGTCCGTCGCGGCCGGGGATCCGCCCGCCGCGCGGGCCGCGGGGCTTGCCGAGTGGTGTTCCGACATGGCCGCGACGCTAGTCGGCCAAGCTGTCGGAGAGATGGGTCCTTTCTGTGCGCGCGCTGTGCGGGGCGGACCCGGCCGGATCGGTGCTGTCGAGCGGGGTGTTGAGGTCCCGGTCCAGGGTCTCCGGGGCCATCCGGGTGGTGATGAGGCTGACCACGGCGACCAGCGACATATAGACGGCCACCGGGATCCAGGACCCCGAGAAGGCGGTGACCAGCGCGGAGCAGATCAGGGGCGCGACCCCGCCGCCGATCACCGAGGAGAACTCGCGGCCCAGGGTGACCCCCGCGTAGCGGTAGCGGTTTCCGAACAGCTCGGGGAAGTAGCTCATCTGCACACCGACGGCGCCCTGGCAGGCCAGGATGAAGCCGATGACGATGGCCACGGTGATCGCGACCTTGGAGCCGGAGTTCAGCGCGACGAAGGTGGGGGTCGGCAGCAGCACCAGGGCGCCGACGATCAGGGAGTACACGGGGCGCCGCCCGAAGCGGTCCGAGAGCGTGCCGAAGCAGACCGCCGCGACGCCGCCGCACAGGGCGCCCAGCAGCAGCACTTCCGGGACGAACTCCTTGTCCACGCCCACCGAGGACACCAGGTACGAGGCCATGAACACCTGGTACGTGTACGACTGGGTGCTGATTCCGAAGTTCATGAAGAGCACCAGGAGGGTCGGCTTCCGGCCGTGCCGGAAGACCTCCTTCACCGGTGACGCGGGCCGCTCGTGCTGCTGCTTCAGCTCCTTGAAGACGGGGCTCTCGTGCAGCTTGCGCCGGATGACCATGGCGGCCACGGTGACCAGCAGGCTGCTGCCGAAGACGAGTCGCCAGCCCCAGCTCATCAGAGCGTCGTCCGACAGCCGCTGGGCGAGGATCCAGGCCACGGCGCCGAGCGCGGTGCCCAGCGCGGCCCCGGTCATCACCAGGGAGGCCAGTCTGCCGCGCCGTCCGGTGGCCGCCGTCTCGGTGAGCAGGGTGGCGCCTCCCGACTGCTCGGCGCCCGCGCCGAAGCCCTGCGCCATGCGGCAGAGCAGCAGCAGGATCGGGGCGAGCAGGCCCACTTGGCCGTACGTCGGCAGCAGGCCGATCGCCAGGGTGGAGCCGCCCATCAGCAGCAGCGTCGCCACCAGCACCCACTTGCGGCCGAGGCGGTCCCCGTAGCGGGAGAAGAACAGCCCGCCGAGCGGCCGGGCGGCGAAGCCGACCGCGTAGGTGCTGAAGCTGGCGAGGATGCCGACGGAGGCCGACACATTCGGGAAGAAGAGATCGCTGAAGATCAGGGCCGAGGCGGTGCCGTAGATGACGAAGTCGTACTGTTCCAGGGCGGTGCCGATCAGACCGGCCCAGGCGGCACGACGTACCGCGCCCGGGTCGGCGGGCGTCTCCTCGGGCGGGGCGGTGGTGGTCGTCGTGGGCGGGGGCGCGGTGGTGCGCGGGGTGTTGTCCATGATCCATGCCTCCTTGAACGGATCGAATTCCGGAGCGGTTTCAGGGCAGGGCAGAGCAGGGGTGAGGGGGACGGGGGAGGGACGGGCCCCGGGCCGGGGGCCCGGGGAGCCGGAGAAGGGGGATGCGAGGGTTCGCCGAGGGCGCCGGCCAGGGGCCGGCGGCCGGGAACGGGCGGGGTGGGCCGCTGTTCCGGCCTGCGGCTCAGCCGCGAGACCGGCCCTGGCGATCAGGATCCGCGGGACGCCGCTCAGGCGCCGGGGCGGCCCGCGGATTCGACGGGAAGGGGGGCCACGGCCTTGGCGGTGGCCCGCAGGGCCTCGGCCGCCGCGGGGGCCGGGCCGAATCGCACGATGATGTCGATGAGTTCGGCGGTGCGCGCCGCGAACGCGGGGTGTTCGGGCAGCCCGTCGCCGAGCAGCCCGCCCTCCAGAACGGCCTCGACGAAGGCTGCCCCGGACGAGGCGCGGACCCGTTCGGCGGTCGCGGCGAGCGACTCCCGGGCCGGATCCACCATCGCGGTGGCGTGCGGGCCCGGCGAGAAGCCGGCCGGGGGCGCCACACAGCACAGATAGGCGGCAACCGTCAGCGCCAGATGGTGCGGCATCCGCCCGGCGCGCAGCTGGAGCAGGGCCGGGTCGGGCACCCGCTGGCGGAGCTTGACCGAGCCGTCCGAGCCGACCTGCCGGGTGCGGTGGCCCAGCGCGGAGTTGGCCCAGCGGTCGAACAACTGGCCCACGTAGCCGTCGAGATCGATGTCGGCGGGCACGGTGAGGCTCGGCAGGTACTCCTCGTACAGCACGCTCCGCGCCGCCTCGGCGATGAACGGCCTGGCGACCGCGTCCGGGATGGTGTCCCGCCCGTCCAGGGCGCCCAGATAGGCGATGAGCGAGTGCGTGCCGTTGAGCAGCCGCAGCTTGAGCAGCTCGTACGGCTCGACGTCCGCCGTGAACAGGGCCCCGGCCGCCTCCCAGCGCGGACGACCGGCGGCGAACCGGTCCTCCATCACCCACATGGAGAACGGCTCGGCCGGCACCGGCACGGCGTCGCGCACACCGAGGTGGGCCGCGACCGCGTCGCGGTAGGCGTCGGTGGTGGCGGGCACGATCCGGTCCACCATGGAGCCGGGGAACGCCACCGAGCTCTCCAGCCACGGCACCAGCTCGTCGCGTTCGGCGGCCGGGAGCGCCTCGGTGAACTCGCGCACCAGCCGCCTCGTCAACTCGCCGTTGCCCACCAGGTTGTCGCAGCTCAGGACGGTCACCGGCCGCGCGTGGCCCCGGCTGCGGCGCTGTAGCCCCCGCACGATCCGCCCGATGGTGGTGCGCGGTGGCGCGTCACCGCGCAGATCGGCGCGGACCGCGGGCGCGTCGAGATCCAGCCCGTGGGTGCGCGGGGAGAAGGTGTACCCGTGCTCGGTGACCGTCATGGTGATGACGGCCGTGCCGGGCGCGGCCAGGGCGTCGAGCACGGCGTCCGGCTGCTCCGCGGCCACCAGCGCCCCGGTGTGCACGGCGGGGACGGTGACCCGGGTGCGGCCGGGGGAGATCTCCACGACCGCGTAGCGCAGGTCCTGCTCGTGCATCGCCCGCACCACGTCGGTGGAACGGCCGGCGACGCCGAGGATGCCCCAGGGGCCGTCGGCCTGGGCCAGCGCCGCCGCGGTGTGGACGGCCTGGTGGGCGCGGTGGAAGTTGCCCAGGCCCAGGTGCACGATGCCGGTCTCGGCCGGTGGCCGGGCGAGAACCGGCGCGGCCGGGGGAACCGTCGCCCGGCCGAGGCGGGGCAGAGTCGTCGATCGCATCGTCACCAGTCCGTCATCGAGCCGTCGCGGCGCCGCGCGACGGGCAGGTAGGCGGGCTCGTACGGGAACCGGGCGGCCAGCTCCTCGTCGACCTCGACCCCGAGCCCGGGCCGGTCACCGGGGTGCAGATGGCCGTCGGCATAGCTCCACGCGTGGCGGAACACCTCGTGCACGACCGGCTCGTAGCCCATGTACTCCTGAATGGCGAAGTTCGGGGTGGCGAGGCCCACGTGCAGCGACGCCGCGAGGGCCACCGGCGAGACATCGGACGGCCCGTGCGGGCCGAGCCGCACCTGCCAGATCTCGGCGAGCGCCGCGATCCGCCGCAGATGGCTGATCCCGCCCGCGTGGGTCACACAGGTCCGGACGAAGTCGATCAGCTGCTCGGTGATCAGCGTCTGGCACTCCCAGACGGTGTTGAACACCTCGCCGATCGCCAGCGGCACGGTGGTGTGGAGCCGGACGTGCCGCAACACCTCCTGGTTCTCCGCGGGGGTGACGTCCTCCAGCCAGTAGAGGTCCACCTCCTCCAGCGCGCGCCCGAGCCGGGCCGCCTGGCCCGGGGTGAGCCGGTGGTGGGCGTCGTGCAGCAGCGCCAGCTCGGGGCCCACATGCGCGCGGACCCCCGCGAGCACACGCGGGGCGTGCCGGAGGTAGGAGTCGGTGTCCCAGACCTCCTCCACCGGGGCCGCGCCACGCCCGGCCGGCTCGTACCCCGGGCCACCCCTGGTCACCCCGTACACCGTGTCCAGACCGGGGACGCCGCTCTGCGCCCGCACCGCGAGAAAGCCCTGCTCGCGCCGTGCGTCGACCGAGTCGAGCAGCTCGGGGAGGTCCCAGCCGGTGGCGTGGGTGTAGGTCAGGATCCGGTCCCGCACCGCGCCGCCGAGCAGTTGGTACACGGGCTGGCCGGTGGCCTTCCCCTTGATGTCCCACAGCGCGAGGTCCACCGCGCCGATGGACGTCATCGTCACCGGGCCGCGCCGCCAGTACGCCCCGCGGTAGAGGTACTGCCAGGTGTCCTCGATCCGCGCCGGGTCCCGGCCGATCAGCAGGGGAGCCACATGGTCGCGCAGATACGAGGCGACCGCGAGCTCACGGCCGTTGAGCGTGGCGTCGCCCCAGCCGACCAGGCCCTCCGCGGTGGTGATCTTGAGCGCGACGAAGTTGCGGCCCGGGCTCGTCACCAGCACATCGACCGCGACGATGGTGTCGCTCCCGGGCGTCCCGGCCTCCATCGGGCGGTTCACGGCGCCACCGCCACGACGTTGCGCAGCGGCTCGCCCGCGGCCAGCCGGCCGATGTTGGCGGCGATGTCTTCGGCCCGGCGCGCGAAGGTCTCGCGGGTGAGGCCCGAGGAGTGGGGTGTCATCAGCACGTTGTCCAGCGTTTCGAAGGGATGGCTGCTGGGGGCCGCGGAGTGTCCATCGGCCGGGTAGCGGTACCAGACGTCGAGCGCGGCCCCGCCGATCGCGCGGTCGCTCAGGGCGCGGTAGAGCGCGTCCTCGTCCACGACCGGGCCGCGGCCGACGTTGACCAGCACCGCCGACGGGCGCATCCGGGACAGCTCGGCCGCGCCGATCAGCCCCGTCGTCTCGGGAGCGAGCGGCGCCGACACCACCACCAGGTCGGAGCCCTCCAGCAGTGAGCCGAGGTCGCAGATGGTCCCGGACCAGTCCAGCCCCTCGGCCGCCGCGTCCACCTCGCCGCGCCGGGTGACCGCCACGCCCCGCGCGCCGAACGCCCGGAACCGCTGCCAGCAGCGCGCGCCGATGTGCCCGAAGCCGATGAACCCGACCGTCGCCGCGCCCAGCGTGTCCACCCAGGGGGAGCGCGGGTCGTACGCGGGGGAGTCCCACCGCGCGTGGCGCAGCGCCTCGTGCTGCCGCAGAAAGCCGCGGCGCAGCAGGATGGCGGCCGAGACGGCGTACTCGGCGATCGAGTCCTCGTGGTGGAAGGTGTTCGCGACCTGGGTCCCCGGGGGCAGCGCGGCGATGTCGATCCCGTCCGTTCCGGCGCCCGCCGCGTGGACCAGGCGGAGCCGGGTGGCGATCTCGGCCCTCCGGCGGTCGCACTTCCCCGACACCAGCACATCCGCCGCCTTCAGGGCGGCCTCGACCGCGGCGCCGTCCCGGACGTCCGGCCAGCTGACGGACACCCCGTCCGGGAGCGCGGCCTCGAACTCGGCGCGCAGCGGGTCGAGATTGGGGTCGACGACCACCACGGTCAGTGTGTCGGCGGTCATGATCCGCTCCTTTCCGCTTTCGCGCGGCCCGCCACGGCACCGTGCCCGTCGGGCCGGGTACGGGCCGCGCCGGTCGAGCCGCGCACGATGAGCTGGGTCGGCAGCCGCAGGGTGCGCGGGGTCTGCCGCTCGCCCCCGATGACCTTGCCCAGCAGCTCCAGGGCGAGCGCACCGGCCCGCACCATCGGCACCGCGATGCTGGTCAGGGACGGCTGCGACACCTCCGCGAACGGGATGTCGTCGACGCCGATCACGCTCAGCTCCTCGGGGACGCTCACCCCCAGCGCCCGGGCGCCGGAGACCACCCCGAGCGCCACCAGGTCGTTGTGCGCGATCACCGCGGAGGCGCCCGAGGCCAGCACACCGGCAGCGGCGGCGGTCCCGCCCGCCACCGTCTCGGACTGCCAGCCGAGCAGCGTCAGCTCCAGCCCGGCCCGCTCGCTCTCCGCGCGGATCAGCTCCACGCGCTGCGCGTTGGACCAGGAGCGCTGCATGCCCTGGACGTAGCCGATGTGACGATGGCCGAGCGCGGCCAGGTACTCGACGGCCTGGCGCATGCCCTGGGTGGCGTCGGCCAGCACACAGTCCGCGCCAGGGGTCTCACGGTTGACCAGCACGGCGGGCGTACGGCCGCAGATGTCGAGGACCTCTTCGCCGTCGAGCCGGGGCGAGCACACGATCAGCCCGTCCGCCTGCTCGCGCAGATGGGCGAGGACTTCGCGCTCGTGGTCCGGGTCGAAGTCGGTGTCGGCGAGCACGACGGTCTGCCCGCGGCGCCAGCCCGCACCCTGCGCGGCCTTCACAAAGGCGCCGAACACGGGGTTGGCGATGTCGGGTACGACGACGGCGACCGTGGCGGTGCCCGCGTCGGCGGTCGGCTCGGCCGTGCGCGCCACGGGTGGCTCGTAGCCCAGCTCCTGCGCGACGGTCAGTACCTTGCGCAGGGTCTGCGGTCCGAGCCGGTTGGGGTCGCTGAACGCGCGGGAGGCCGTGGACAGCGCGACATTGGCGCGCTTGGCCACATCAGTGAGGGTGGGGGTCATGGGGACTCCGCTCCTGGTGCGACGGAGTGGGGGAGGTGAACGACATGTTTCATGGTCGTCACCCTTGCGCAACCTTGTCAACGCTTGCCAAAACATTGGCAAGGGCACCGGAGGCTCTGGATCAAGGCGTGGGCGGAGGGGCGATCTGAGTGCAAACGCTCAGGTGGGGGCGGGGCCGGGGCCGGTCTCACACTCGGCACTCGACGGCGCAGCCGCGCAGCTCGTAGCCGGCGATCTCGTCCTTGAAGCCGACCTTCGGCGGGGCCGCCATCCGGATTCCCGGCAGGGCGAACAGACGGCTGAGGAAGATGTCCGTCTCCAGGATCGCGATATGGGCGCCGGGACACTTGTGCGGGCCGTCCCCGAACGACAGCCCGGCCGCACCGGAGCCCTCGGACACGGGGCGGCCGGGGCAGATCCGCTCAGGCCGCCCGCCCATCGCGCGCGCGTCGACATTGGCGCGCTCGATGTCCACGTCCACCAGCGCCCCGGCCGGCAGCGTCACCGGGCTGTCGCCGCCGTCCAGCTCCAGCGGGGCGGTAGTACGGCGGCGGAGCCGGCCGATGACCGGCTCCAGCCGGAGGATCTCGTGCAGGATCGCGAGCCGGCCGGCCTCGTCCGCGCCCCGGTAGCGCGCGAGCAGCGCGCCGTCGGTGAACAGATGCCAGGCGGCCGCATTGATGAACTCCCGGGTGGTGACCATCCCCGCGGCGGCGAAGGTGAGGCACTCGCCGAGGATCTCGGCCGCCGAGCACCCCTCGTCCAGCAGATGGGAGATCAGGTCGTCCCGGCGCCGCCGGCGGCGGGCCCGCACGGCCGGGCGCACATCGGCCAGATAGACCCGCAGCCAGTTCGCGGTCTGGCGCAGCAGCCAGTAGATCCCGTGCAGGCTGGTCAGCCCCGGCCGCCCGAACTTCTCGGGGAAGAAGCGCTCCAGCCGGTGCCGGATGCCGGGCCGGCTCTCCGTCAGACCGATCACGGACGCGGCCACTTCGATCGACAGATGGAAGCTCAGATCGGCCAGATGGGCCCGCCCCGCGGCGCGGACCCTGCCGATCTGCACCTCCGCGGCCCGGACCATGACCTCGCGGTACCGCTCGTCGACGCGGCGGGGCGTGAAGAACCGGGCGGTCTGCCGTCGGTGCTCACGGTGTTCCGGGCCGTCCCGGTAGAGCACCGGCCGCCGGAGCCCCGACGGCAGGTTCTCCACGGTCTCGATGCCGAGACCGGCCTGCACGGTGCCGGTGGCGCGCAACACGGCGCGCGCCTCCGGGTATCCGCGCACCTGCCAGACCCCGTCGGGGCCCCGCCGCACCGGGCAGTCGGAGGCTCCGTCGGGGTCCGCCGACCGCTCGATCTTGCGCGCCCCGTGTTCCATCCGTCCCCCCCCCGCCTCCGGCCGGTCCGTCCGTCCCCAAGGACACTCGTCCCCCGTGGCGGGCCGGATTAACGCATTGCCGAAGCCCGGTGTCCGCGCGGCGTCAGAAGCGGGCGCCGAGGGCCGAGCCGTCGCGGGGGACGAGGAAGGGCGAGGACGGGATCGAACCGTCCGCCGCGCGCGGACCGGTGATCGTCGCCGGGTCGGTGCTCCGCACCGAGCTCTCGTTCCACACCCCGCCCAGATCCCAGGAGTTGCCCTTGGAGGTGGAGCTGCCGAGGTGGACCGGCTCGGTGTCCAGGAGGGAGAGGTTCGCGTCGAGCGTGGCGTGCGACCGGTCCGTCCGGAAGCCGCTGCCGCCGTTGCGGTAGGTGGTGGTGCGGGAGATGGCGAGGTTGCCCGGGTTGCCGTTGTCGGTGATGCCGTGCGCCGCGTTGCGGAAGGCGAGGGAGTTGCGCAGGGAGTGGTCGGCCGCCGGGTCCACGTCGCCACCGCCGCCCATCTTGAAGCCGTTGCCGTCACCGGTGAAGTCGGGGAAGTTCCACCGGTTGAACCCGTTTCCGTAGGCGATCGTGTTCTCGATGCTGATCGCGGAGGTGAACTGCCAGGCGTCGAAGCCGTCGTCCGCGTTGTTCCACAGCCGGGCGCCGCGGACCCGATTGCTCTCGCCCTGACCCTCCTTGATGGCCAGGCCGTCGGCGCTCTCGCCGTTCTTGCGCGGGTCGTGGTTGCCGTACGAGTCGAGGTTGGTGATCAGGTTGCGGCTGGAGGCGCCCTGGAGCTGGAAACCGGACTCGTAGTTGTCGCGCGTGGTCAGCCCGGTGAACTCGTTGTCGTTGCAGCCCGCGCAGTAGATCCCGTACGGCCCGCGGATGATCTCCAGGCCCTGGATCCGCCAGTACGACGCCTCCTGGTGGATCGCGCCGCGCTCGGCCCGGGGGATGGAGCCGCCCACGGGGGTGTGGCTGGCGGGCAGCCGCTCGCCGTCGATGACGACGTGCTCCCCGGAGTAGTTGGTCAGCGTGATGGGGCTGCCCGCCTTGCCGGAGGTGGCGATGGTGATGTTGTCGGTCAGCTCGTAGGTGCCGCCACGCACCGCGATGGTGTCGCCGGGGCCGCTGCTGTCCACCGCCGCCTGAATGGTGGCCAGCGGGTCCTCGAGGGTGCCCGCGCCCGTGTCGTGCCCGCCGACGGCCACGACGATCAGCCGCGCGTCGGCCGCGGGCGCCGCGGATGTCGGGGATGTCGCGGATAACGCCTGCGGCGCGCTCACCGCCGCCATCGACACCGCGCCGAGCAGCACCGTCACGGCTTTGTTGACCTTCACCTGGGCCCATCCCTTCACCGGTCCGTCCTGGCTCCCGGCTCTACGTCGCCGCTCCGGCCGGATAGGTTGCCGCCCCAGGGGCCGGGGCGCCCCGCGGGGGACACCCCGGCGGTGGACGGGGGGCTACAGGCTCTGCGAGAGCAGCAGCTCGTGGGCCAGCCGGGCGCCGCGGGACGCCGCCTCCGCGGCGGCGGTGTCCTGCGTCGGGATGTTCTCCAGGCCCTGGGCGAGCGCCCGGACCGCGTCGGCCAGGGTCTGCACATGCGTCTCCAGCAGCCGCAGCCGGTCCTCCTCACTCTGCGTGCCCAAGGTGCTCGGGCGGGTTCCGGCCTCGTGTTCGGTGGTGTGGTGCGTCATCTCCGGGCCCTCCTCCCGGGTGCGGTGGTCTCCAAGGAGAGGCGTCTCCTCTCAGCCTCGCACCTGGGACGGCGCCGCGGTATGCGGTGGCGGCGGACACCGACGGTGACGGCGGCGCCACGGGGCCGACGCGGCGCGGGGGCGGTACGGGCGTCAGGCGCGGATCGTCTCCATGTCCCGCAGGGCCGCGAGGAGTTGTGGTGTCACATGCCGGTGGGTGCGGGCCGACTGCTCCGGGGGATATCCCCGGGGCACCGTCTCCACCAGCATGATCAGATAGAGATAGGCGCGGTAGAGCGCCAGCCGCAGCCGCACGGAGGCGTCGAAGCGCGGAGGGCCGGCGACCTCCGCGTAACCGGCCACGAAGTCCGCGTCCTCCTCCAGGTTTCCGAGCAGCGCCAACGAGACGAAGTCGGCCACGGGGTCGCCCCAGAACATCCGCTCGCCGTCGATGACACCGCTGAGGGTCCGGGCCCCCGCCTCGCCGTCGAGCAGCAGGTTTCCGTCCCACAGGTCGAAGTGGACCAGGGCGGGCCGGGCCACGTCGTCGAGTGCGCCCGCCGCCGCGGCGAACAGCTTTCTGACCTGGGCCGGTGGCACGGGGAGCGGCGCCCGGTACCGCTCGGCGTCGTCGAGTACCGCGTCCGTCATCGCGATGAACGCCTCCCGCCAGCTCGCGGACAGGGGGCCGAACGGCTCGGCGGGGTAGCCGAAGGCGGTTCCCGTCACGGTGTGGAGTCGGGCCACCAGCCGTCCGAGCTCCTCCCTGAGGCGGCGGCGCTCGTCGTCCCCGATCGCCCCGGAGAGCTGGTGCCACGGTGCGCCGGGGCGGAGGGTGCTGATCAGATAGGGCCCGCAGGCCGCGTGCGGGTCGAGTTCGCTGTGCACGATCTCCGGCACCGGGATGTCCGCCGCCAGGGCCGCCGAGGTGTAGAAGACCACTTCGCCCCGCAGGATGTCCCGCTCGTAGCCGAGTGCGGGGGTCTGTGCGGGCGGGGGGACCTTCACCACCCACTGCCGGCGGTCGTCGAGGTCGACGCGCACCACGGTGTTGTACGTCCCGCCGGTCAGGGGTGTGCAGTGCGCGGCGTCCGCGTCGGCGACCCCCGCGGCCTTGAGCGCGGCGGCGGCCGCGGCGACCTGGTCGTCCTGGGGCTGTCGGCTCACGCGTGTTCCTCCTCGGCGGGCCACCCACCCGGCAGCCGGCCCGAGGGACGGGTTCCGGGCCGGAGGCCGGGTGGGCTTTCGGGTCAGACCTCCAGGTCGCCCTCGATCTTACGCAGTTGATGACGGGCCATCGCCAGGTTGGCCCGGTTCTTGTCCAGCGCCAGATAGAGGAAGAGCCCCTGGCTGTCCCGCCCCTTCAACAGCCGGATCAGGTGGTACTGGCTGCCGAGGGTGATCAGGATGTCCTCGATGCTGTCCTTGAGACCGAGCTGCTCCATGGTGCGCACCTTGGCGCGCACCACATCCGTGTTGCCCGCGGCGGCCACCGTCAGGTCGAGCTCCTTCCCTCCGCCCAGGGTGCCCAGGGCCATACCGCTGGAGTAGTCGACCAGCGCGACGCCGAGCGCGCCCTCGATGCTCGTCATCGCCTCTTTGAGCGCGGTCTGGGTGTTCGCCATGATCGTGGCAGTTCCTTTCGATGGGTGGTGTCCGGATGGTGCCGCTGTCGCGGCGGTGGGGGAAACCAAGGTGGGAGGGGACCGTGTGGTCAGGCCTGCTCGGCCTGGCCGAGTGCGTCGCCGACCAGTTCGGCGACGCGCGCGCCCGCCCTACGGGCCTCCAGATGGAGCCGGCCGACGTTGGTGCGCCCGTCCGCCAGCACGGTCAGGACGGCCGCGGGACCCGCGGCGTAGGTGGCGACATAGCCGTCCTCGCCCCGTACCAGCAGCTCGCGGAAGGCCCCCCGGCCGGTGGCCTCCGCCATCGACCGCGCCACCCCGAGGGCCGCGGCGGTCAGCGCGGCGACCCCCTCGGGCTCGATGGCGGCCGTGTCGTGCGCCAGCACCAGGCCGTCGCTGGTGGCGGCCAGGGCCCCGGTCACATCGGCGACGCGCGCCCGCAGCCGCCTGAGCTCCTCCAGCACCTCGGGCTCGGCGGCCATCAGCTGCTTCCTTTCCGTGCGCTGCCGCTCCGTGCGCTGCCGCAGGGTGCGTCTCATGAGGCCGGTCACCGGGCGGGCCGGGCGGTCGGGGGAATCACAGGTGTGCCTCCAAGGCGTCACGGAGCCGGCGCAGCAGGGTGATGTCGGGGTCGGCGAAGACGGCCGCGGCGGGGCCGCGGCCCGGGGTCGGTGGCGGGGGAGTGCGGGGCCGGGGTGTCTCGACGTGTCCCGCGGCCGCCAGCCGCCGGATGTCGATGAGGGTGTGGAAGGCGGGGCGCCCCAGGGCCCGGGCGATGGCGGCGGGGGTGCGGACGCCGTCGGCGAGCGCCAGCACCGCGCGCTGGCGGCGGGTGACCGGCGGGGCGTGGGCGTCGGAGCGGCGGGCCGCCACGGGCTCCTGGTCGACCTGCGGATACGGCCACAGATCGGCGAGCAGTTCCTGGCGGCGAAGGGTCTCCCGCTCGACGGCGCCCGCGTCCACCGGGCGCACCGGGCCCAGCCAGTGGGCCGCGCCCCGGTAGAAGCCGCGCGGACGGCTGTCGGGGCCCAGCGCGAAGTACGCGGCGTCGAACAGCGCGCCCAGGTGGCAGATCTCCAGCTCCGCGAGCGACAGCCGGCCGGTGTCGACGAGGCACCGGCCGACGCCGCCGAACGCCTCCCTCCGGTCCACCGCCTCCCGCCAGGAGTCGGCGGTGAGCCGCCCGCAGACGGTCAGCAGCACATCGATGCCGGGGGCCGCGGCGCTCTCGGCGTGCATCACCCGGCCCTCGGTCAGATACACCGTGCCCGCGTCGCACAGCAGGGCGCCACTGGCCCGCTCGGCGGCGAGTTCGGCGAGGCCGGGCGCGCGATGGGCTCTGCCGGAGGTCATATGAGCGCCAGACGCCGGGCCAGATCGCGCAGCCGCATCCGGGCGAACGCCAGGTTTCCCTCCTGGCGGTCGAGCCACAGATAGAGGAAGACACCGCTGTCGAAGGCCGTGTCGACGAAGCGCAGCAGGTGGTAGCAGGTGCGGGTGGTGACGATGACGTCTTCCACGGGCGCCGCCCCGGCCGCCTCGTCCTCCGTGTCCGTGTCCGTGTCTGTGCCTGTGTTGTCTGCCATGAGCGAGGCGAACGCGGTCTGTTCGGCGGCCATGCGGGCCAGTTCCGCGGTCTCCGCGGCGGTGGCCTCGGGGTCGCCGCCCCGGGTCTCGCCGACCATGCCGAGCGCGAGCCCGCTGGTCCACTCGATCACGGCCGCTCCCCGCGCGCCGTGCACGGTCATGGCCTCGAGCAGACACTCGTCGATTCCGGGCATGCGGCTCCCCTCCAGCGTGGCCCGAGTCGCACCGGCGGCGTTTCGCCAGTGACGACGAGGTTACGCACCGTTCAGCCTTGGGGAGGGAAATCCGGCAATGCTCCGAAACAACGGGGTGTTTGTAGTAGAGTCCGCGGCCCCGTCGGGTCAGGTCACGGGCGGCCGCTCGGCGAGCCGGGTCATCTGGCGGCGCGCCAGTTCGGTGGTCCGCCGCATATGCCGCAGCAGCACGGCGAGATCGGCCTCGCCGTCCTCGTGGAACAGTTCCTCCCAGCCGGCGCCCAGCTCCCGCCACACGGCGCCGAACCGCTCCAGCGCCCCCGGCACCACCTCCACCAGGACCCGCCGCCGGTCCTTCTCGTCCCGGCGGCGGGTGACCTGGCCGGCCTTCTCCAGCCGGTCCACCAGCCGGGTGGCCGAGCCGCTGGTCAGCCCGGTCAGCTCGGCGATCCGCCCGGTGGTGACCGGGCCGTCCTCGAGCGTGAGGAGGTTGAGGCACTGGAGATCGGTGGGGTGCATCCCCAGATGGTCCGCCACCGCCTGGTTGAACAGGATGTACGAGGCCATATAGCGCCGGGATTCCGGCCCCAGCTCCGCCAGCAGATCTTCGCGTGCCATCGGCAGGGCCTCCCGCGCCTCTCCGTCTCCAAATGGGGCGTCTCGTGCCGGCCGCGGACGGATGCGCCGCGCGGCCGCTGCGCCGCGCAGACATCTTACGGCCGGGCCGAGGCCATAATTATTTGCGTCACGCAGTCACTGCGTCCTATGTTTCTCTGCGTGACACAGATAAGTGATCAGCTTCCGGTGGCCGTGACCGGTGCCACCGGCGCCCAGGGCGGCGCCACGGCCCGAGCGCTGCTCCGCCTCGGCCGCCCCGTCCGCGCCCTCACCCGCGACCCCGCCTCGCCTGCCGCCGCCGAATTGCGGGCGCTCGGCGCGGATGTGGTCCGGGCCGACTTCGACGACCAGGATTCGCTGGCGGCCGCGCTCGCCGGCACCGCGGTGCTCTTCGCGATGTCCACGCCGTTCGGCAGCGACCTCTCCGCCGAGGTGCGCCAGGGGGTCGCCCTGCTGGACGCGGCTGCCGCCGCCGGGGTGCGGCACACCGTCTTCACCTCGGCCGCCAACGCCGACCGGTCCACGGGCATCCCGCACTTCGAGAGCAAGTGGCGGATCGAGCGGCACCTCGCCACCCTCGATATGCCATGGACGGTGATCGGCCCGGGCGCCTTCATGGAGAACTACGCGAACGGCTGGACCACGCGATCGCTCCGCGAGGGGGTCTTCCCCCTGCCCATGCCGCCCGGGCGCCCGCTGCCGGTGATCGCCGCGCGGGACATCGGCGCCTTCGCGGCCCTGGCGCTGACCCGTCCGGCGGAGTTCGCCGGGCGCCGGATCGACATCGCCTCGCAGTGGCGGACCCCCGAACAGATCGCCGCCGCGATCAGCGCCGCGAGCGGCCGTCAGATCCGCTTCCAGGAGGTGCCGCTGGCGGTCGCCGAGACCTACTCGGACGACCTGGCCGCCATGTTCCGCTACTTCCAGGAGACCGGGCTGGACGTGGACATCGACGGACTGCACCGCGACCACCCCGGAGTGGGCTGGCACACCCTCGAGAAGTGGGCCGCCGACCGCGCGTGGGACCTCTGACGCCCCTCGGGCCCCCGCCGGGCCCGAACCGCCGTGTCCCAGCCGGGTGGGACACGGCGTACGAGGTCAGCGGGACGGCTGCTGAGCCGCCCAGGAGTCGAGCACCGTCAGCACGTCCTTGAGGGTGTGCGCGGTGGCGTCGGGCTCGGCCGAATCCGGCCCGAGCTCCTCGTCGGGGATCTCGCTGTGCGGCACCCAGATCGTGCGCATACGGGCCTGCCGCGCACCGTAGATGTCCTCGAAGAGCCGGTCCCCGACGAAGGCGCACGCGCCGGGGTTGTCGGCGCCCAGCCGCTCGGCGATCAGCTCGAAGATGAGCGGGTTGGGCTTGGTCCAGGGCACCTCGCTGGAGTACACCGCGGCGTCGATGAGGTCATGGACGCCGTCCCGCTCGAAGATCTCGTGGTGCCATTCGGCCGACCACAGCGTGTTGGACAGCACGCCGACGCCCAGGTCCCGCTCGCGCAGCGTGCGCAGCAGTTCGGCCCCCTCCGGGTCGAGATAGGTGTGCTCCTCCCAGGCCCGCCGGTAGGCCGCGATCGCGGTGCCGTCCGGCACCACCTCCGCGGCGCGGAACACCTCGTCGAGGGTGGCCGAGCACTGGGTGTCCCGGCAGCGGGCCGCCAGGTCCCGGTCGGCCCGCAGCAGCCGCTGGGCGAGGTCCGGCGCGCCGTCCGGGTCGATCTCGCGCGCGGTCTCGAGCCAGATGCCCGCCAGATCCACCGTGTGCCACGGAGTGAGCGTTCCCGCCCAGTCGAAGACGACGTACTTGATGGTCATGCTGTTCCTCACCCTTCCCGCCCGAACCGGTCACGCCTGCCGTTCCCTGCCCACCGCGGCCCGCAGCAGTACGACGCCGACCGCGCATCCGGCCAGCAGCGTCGGTCCCACCGCCCACCACCCGTCAGCCGCGGTGACGACCAGACCCACCAGCGGCGGTCCCGCGAGCGATCCGACGCTGCCGAGCTGGGCCACCAGGCCGTTGGCGACGCCGACGTCCGCGCTGGTCCTCACCACGAGGGGGAGGGCCGCGAAGACGGTGGCGACGACCAACTCGTTGGTGACCGCGATCAGCACCGCGCTGGTCATGGAGATGCCCAGCCCGCCCGTCGCCCCGAAGGCGGCGAAGGCGCCGGCCGGCATCAACAGAGCAGCCGTGAAAAGGTACTTCATGGGCGCCCCCCGGCGCAGCAGCACACTCGCCGCGAAGCCCCCCGCGACCCCGGCGAAGGACACGCTTCCGGTGAGCGTCCCGGCCGCCGCGGTGGGCACGTCGAACTCGTCGTGCAGATAGGTGGGGTACAGCGCGACGAAGGTGACGATCGTGGCGCTGATGGTGGCGAACCCGGCGCCCAGCGCCACCGGGCGGGCGAGCCTGCGGGCGCGCGCCCGCAGGGCGGGGGACCCGGCGCCGTCCCCCGATCGCGTGACCCCCGAACCCTCCGGGGCCGGTCTGTCCGCGCCGGGTCTCGCCGATTCCGGTCCGTCCGAGTCCGAGCCCGCGTCCGCGTCCGCGGCGCGGGCCCCGGGCAGCCGGAGCGCCACACCGGCCACCACGAGGGTGGCGGCCGCGGCGACCGCCAGGGAGGTCCGCCAGCCGAACCCTCCGGACAGCAGCCCGCCGCCGAAGGCGCCCAGCGCGAGCCCCACCGGCATGAAGGTGCCCCAGATCGCCAGCGACACCGTGCGGTGCTCGTCGTCGCCGAGCCCCAGGATCAGCACGGGGGCCGCGATCACCACGACCACATAGCCCACGCTCTCCACCAGCCGCCCGCCGAGCAGCAGCGGAAAGCCACCGGCCCGGGAGACCAGCAGCCCCGCGAGCCCCATCACCACCAGACCGCCGATCAGCGTCCGCCGTGGATCAAGGGGGCGCAGCGCGAAGCTCACGGCCAGACCGAGCACCGCGGCCACCGCGGTGACCGAGGACGCGACCAGGCCCACTTGCCCCAGCGACAGTCCCAAGTCGCTCTCGAGGTCGATGGATACGGGGGTGATTCGGCCGATGCTGGTGGCGGCCATGACCCCCGACAGGTAAATTAATGTGAAATTCCACCAATAAGTGCGCTGCCCATGGACATGCTTGTTCTGCTCGCCGGATTCCGGAATCCCCGCGTCGGCGGTATCAGTGGTGTCGCTCTTCCTGCCCATCGGTCAAAGCCCTTTCCTTACGGGTCGACGAATCGGTCAACGGCATACATCGTGCGGAAACTCAGGGGAGGATCGCTCGACATGGTGGCAGCAGAGGATGGGACCGCGCCGCGCTCCGGCATTCTTGTGCTCGGTTCGCTGGCGATGGACCGTAAGTTTTTCGCCGCCGGGCTGTTCGGCCGCGGAGCGGCCCGCGGTGAAACGGTGTGGGCCGTGGAGCGGCACCACGGCGGCATCGGCCGGAATATCGCGACGAACGCGGCCCGGCTCGGCCTGCCGGTCACCTTCGTCGGCCTGTCCGGATTCGGCCCGGACGCGGCGGAGCTGGAGGGCGCGCTGTCCCGGCTGGGTGTCGTCCTCCACTTACGCCGCGCCGCCGAGGGCGTCGGCCGGTTCGACGTCACGCTGGATACGAACGGCTCACAGCTCTCCGCGCGCATCGCGCTGCCCGACCCGGCCCTCGGCAAGGCGCTGTGCGGACCGGAGCTGGCCAGGAGCATCGCCACCGCGGGCGCGGTGGTGATGGAGGGCGGGCTCGACGAGGACCTGATGGTGTGGGTGTCGGAACAGGCACGACGTCACGCGGTGCCGGTGTGCTGCCTGCCCACCCGGCAGGCCGACTTCGGCCCGCGCGCCCATCTGCTGCCCCGCTACGACGTGCTGGTCCTCAACGCCAAGGAGGCGCGCACCCTGCTGGGACAGGACCCCGGCGCGCCGGCCCGCCCCGCCGAGCAGGCAGGCCTGCTCCTGCGCCGGGGCCCGGAGGTGGTCGTGGTCACCGACGCCGCCCGAGGGGCCGCCCTGGCGACCGCGACGGGCCCCGGGCCGGTGCACCTCCCGGCCGAGCCGGGCGTATGCACCGACGACACGGGCGCGGGTGACGCGCTGGCCTCGGCCTTCGTCGTCGCCCTGGTGAACGGCGAGACACCGCGGGAGGCTCTGGCCCAGGGGCTGCGCGCGGCCCGGGTGACCATCGAGTGCCCGCAGACCACCTGCCACTCCCTGTCTCCGGCCGTCGTCGGTGCGGAGCCGACGGGGCGCGACCCTGTCGAAAGGGAGAGCGCGCGGAGGCCCCGAGGTACGAGGGGCCGAGCACGGTCGACCGTCGACAGGGGCTGAGGCGCCCCGGAGGCGTACGGAGTGTTGCAGTTCAGCCGCAGCTGACGGTGGAGGCCACCCGGTGCGCGCGCATCGTGATGCCGTCCGCGGCGAGGGCGCGCTCGATGACCTCGTGGTCGTACGACGCGAGCCCGGCGTCGGTGAGGATCTTCAGATCCGTGGAGTGCATCGGGAAGTCGTCGATGCTCCCCTGGCGGACCTCGCCCACGTTGTGCCCCGAGAAGCCCTCGGGCAGCTCATACGCGCGGTCGGCCAGGCAGGCGAACATCAGCAGGTGGTAGTCGCCCTGCTCCCACGCGCCGGTGAACTCGTAGACGGCGAAGAGCGAGCAGGAGTCCACGAGGATGCCGGTCTCCTCGTGGGCCTCCCGCCGCGCCGCGTCACAGGCCGCCTCGCCCGGCTCGATGCCTCCGCCCGGCAGCAGCCAGCTCCCGGCGTACGGCCCCTTCAGCTGGTGGACGAAGGTCACGGTACGGCCGGGCCCCGGCACCACCAGCAAGGCGGCGGGCAGCACACGGTCGAAACGGCTCATGCTGATGTCCTCATTCAGTACTCGGTGGGCCGCCCCTCGGGCGGAATGACCAAGGCCAGGCCCACGCGTTCGCCCTCCACCCTTCCCTTGCGGTGATATGGCTCCGTGTGCGTGGTGAAGCCATAAGTGGCCAGCGCCTGTCCGGGATTCGACAGGTCCGGGCCGCAGATGATCACCTTCGAGCGCACATCGAACGCCATCGCCTCCGCCACCAGCTCCTGGCTGGGCTCGTCGGACTCGATGTACGCCACGAACTCACCCCTGGCCTTGAGCGAGTAGCGTACCGAGCGTACGGAGTGCCCCCGACCGCGCAAATGCGCGTACATCAGATACTCGTTCTGGAAGCTCATCAGCGTCAGACCCGAGGTGGCCCCCGCCACGATGGTGGGAAACGGCGCGCCCGGCACGGCGGCCACCCGGTCGACCGTCATCACATTGCTGCGACGGGCCTCCGCGTAATAGCCCTTGAACTCGCCGAACGGGCCCTCGACCTCGTCCCTGGCCAGCACATGCCCCTCGATGACATGGGTGGCGTCGTCCGGCACCGGAGGGCTGCCGCCGAGGCCGAGCGGGCGCCCCAGCAGACGGGAGGCGATCTCGTAGTCGTCGCCCTCGGCGGGCAGCCGAGAGGCCGCCACCACGCTGATGGCGGGATCCGCGCCCAGGAACACCGAGATGGGCATGGGCCGTCCGCTCTCCAGCCAGGCCCGCAGATTGCGGTGGCCGTCGGTGCGCGGGTCCAGGAAGATGCGGACCTCGTCGGGCGCGACCACCTGGATGCGGTAGAAGCCGAGGTTGACGCCGCTCCCGTCGGGCCGGGTCGTCACCCCCACGCCCGCGGTGATGTACGGTCCGGCGTCGCCCGGGCGGTGCTGGAGGATCGGCAGGGCGTGCAGCAGCCCGCCCAACTCCTCCCGGCGATGGCCGCCTTGGGACGCGCGCACGGGATGCGCGGGGCCCGTCAGCCGGTCCGACATCTCCTCCAGGCGCTTCTCCTCGGTGGTGCCGAGCGCGGCGAGCAGCACTGCCCGCGGATACGGGTGCCCGAGCACCCGCCCGCCGGGACACTCCGCGACCCGGGTGAACACCGTCGTCGGACGTGTCCCCAGGGTCTTCTCGAACTCGGCGAGGGCGCGCGCCACCTCCACCCGTCGGCTGAGCGGGGTGTCACAGGTGTACAGGTCCACCGCGTCGTAACAGGCGGGCAGGGACACCTCGGCGGCGTTCTCCACCGGCACGAGCCCGCGGCCGGGCAGCCCCCGCGGGCCTCCCGCCGTCATCGGCGCCCCGTCCGCGCGGTGGCCGGGAGGGGGCGGCAGTCCGCCGTGCTCTCCCGGTCGGTCTCCCACGGAAAGACGATCCAGTCGTCGATGACCGCGGGACAGTAGTCGGGCACATAGCCGGACCGGTGGTTGCGGACCACCGCGGCGAAGCGCACATCGGACCGCGCCACCCCGGCGTCCGCCAGATACGCCAGCACCACATCGGCCGTGGAGCCGGTGCCGACGATGTCGTCCACCACCAGCACCCGGTCTCCCGGGCCCAGCTCGGGCGGGGAGCCGATGTCGATGACCGGCGCCTGCTTGGCGGCGTAGCGGGTGTCGTCCGCGGTCCTGCGCACCCGGATGGTGTGCTGGACGGGCGCGTCGAGGGCGCAGGTGAGAAAGCCGGCCGGGGTGAGACCGCCGCGGGCCACCGCCAGCACCGCGTCCGGCCGGAAGCCCTCGTCCCGCACCTGTGCGGCGAGGTCCGCCATCAGCTCCCCGAAGGAGGCCCAGTCCAGGAGGTACGGCCCCTGCCGGGACCACATGCCGGGCCGCTCACCGGCCACCGCGGGGGGCGTCGTGTCTCCGGACTCACTCATCGCCCACCGCCCGGGAGACATGGTCGATGTCGATCTGCTCCGAGCGCTCGCGCGCGTGCGGGCGGTTCTCGGCCCGGCCCGCGGAGGTCACCCGGATGAACTCGGCGCGTTCCCGGAAGCCGGCCATGTCCCGCGCCCCCGAATAGCTCATCGCCGACTGCACACCGCCCATGAGCCGGCGCAGCGTCCTGGCCACCGGGCCGGTGGCGGGGAAGGTCGCCTCGGTGCCCTCCGGCACATAGTCGTCAACCTCTTCCCGGGTGATCCTCTCGCCCGCCGCATGGCGCAGCGTCAGCTTCATGCCCAGGGAGACGAACCCGTTGCTGACCCGGTACGAGCGCCCGTCCCGGGTCACCGGGGTGGCCGCGCTCTCGTCGGCGCCCGCGAGCGCGGAGCCCAGCATCACCGCGTGTGCCCCGGCCGTCAGCGACTTGGCGATGTCGCCCGACTCCCGGATGCCGCCGTCCGCGATCACCCCCACCCCCCGTTCGGCCGCCGCGGCCGCGCAGTCCATGACGGCGGTGAGCTGGGGGACTCCGGTGCCGGCCACCAGCCTCGTGGTGCACACCCCGCCGGGCCCGATGCCCACCTTGACCACATCGGCGCCGGCCTCCGCCAGGTCCACGACCCCCGCGGCCGTGCCCACGTTCCCCGCGACCAGCGGCATCCGCGGGTAGGCGGCCCGCAGTTTGGCCACCGCCTCGATCACCTGGTCGCTGTGGCCGTGGGCGACGTCCACGAAGAGGATGTCCGCCGCGTGTTCGACCAGGCGCTCGGCGCGCTCCCGCCAGTCGCCGGTGACCCCCACCGCGGCGCCGGCCAGCAGCCGTCCGTCGGCGGCGCGGGTGGCCTCGGGCGCCGCGCCCTCCTCTGACCGGTGCGCCTTGACCGCGTCCAGGTGGTCCAGCTGCTGCTCCACGGTCTGCATCCGGTGCAGCACGCCCAGACCGCCGCTCAGCGCCATGGCCACGGCCATCCGGTCGCCCGTGCACCACTGGGTGTTCGCCGAGATGACGGGCGTGCGCAGCACGACGCCCGGCAGCAGCTCCGAGGAGGTGTCGGCCTGGCGGCGACTGGTCAGCGAGGTGCGCTGGGGCACCAGCAGGACATCGTCGAAACTCAGCCCGGTCCGCGGAGGTTCACTTTTCCGCACGAGATCTGTCTCCCTTCTCGACTGGGGCGGCCGGGCGCTCAGGAGCCGGGGCCGCGGAACGATTCGCTGGTGAGGGTGAGCAACTCGGTGCGCCGGGCGCTGTCCTGGAGCGCGCCGCGCCACACGGCCGTGGTCATGGTGGCGGGGGTACGGATGCCGCGCATGGCCATGCACAGATGCTCCCCCTTGCCGATCACGGCGACGTCCGGGCAGCCGGTGAGCTTCTCGACATCGTCCGCGATGTCCTGCGAGAGCCGCTCCTGAGACTGGAGCCGGTGTGCGTGCTGGTGCGCGATCCGGGCGAACTTGCTGAGGCCCAGGACCTGTCCGCGGGGGAGGTAGCCGATGGTCATCCGGCAGGAGAAGGGTAAGAGGTGGTGTTCGCACAGCGACCACACATGGATGCCGGAGACGGCCACCAGATCACCGCTACAGCTGGACTCGAAGACCGTATCGGTCGAACCGGGAGCGTACTCGGTGAACTCACGCCACCAACGCGCGTAGCGGGCGGGCGTGTCGCGCAGCCCTTCGCGTTCGGGATCCTCACCGATCTCCACGAGAAGCTGTCGGGCGAGTATTTCCAGGGGATCCTGGGGCGTCGCGCTCCGGTCGATCCGGTTGCTCCCCGGCAATTCGCTTATTCCACTGCTCATCAAACACCTCGTTTACTGCCCCATATGGTCACATGCAGCCGTCCGGACAGATTCCACTTCCGTCCGACGACCTGGTCCGCGAGCGTGCGGATGCCCTCGCTGATCTCCTCGGGAGACTGTCCGCGCGGCATGATCCAAATGTTCTTCAGCGAGTGCTGTGCGACGAGCGCGTCCACCTCTTCCAGGTCGGAGGCCGCCGCACAGACGAACTTGAAGGCCGTGCCGGGAAGCCGGGTGAACTCGCGCATCACTTCCGGCACGATCCTGCGATTCTCGGCGACCCCCGAGTGGGCGAGTTTCGGCGACACGTTGAACCGCGCTCCGGTCGCGGTGAGCGCGTCTTCGGGGGCCACCGTCCCATTGGTCTCGATCTCCACCGCGACCCCCGCCCCGCGCAGCGCGCGGACCACCGGCACCAGCCTGCTCTGCTGGTTGAGCGGCTCCCCGCCGGAGACGACGATCAGGCCGACGCCGAAGTCCAGCAGCCGCCGCGCCACGTCGTCCGGGTCCAACGGGTGCAGCTCCTCGGCCGGGCGGTAGGCGATCCCGGTGTCCGAGACGCCCTTCCAGTCCCAGGTGTACGGAGTGTCGCACCAGCGGCAGTCCAGATTGCAGCCTCCCAGCCGCAGAAAGGCGCAGGACGTGCCCGTTGAGGGCCCTTCTCCCTGTACGGCCCTAGGTGGGCCCGAAGATCTCGTTGACCACGAGCTTCGGTGCCGTCACGTCCACCACCCCCTTTCGTGTCCTCCGTCGAGGATCGGGTCCCGGTCCGCCGTCAGAGGGGCGCGTCGACTCCGTTGGCGGAGGGACGGTAGGTCGCCCAGGTCTTGGGGGTCTCCGACACGCGTACGGCGGTGAGTTCGGGGAACTCCTTCACCCACCTCTCGTGGAGCCACATGGCGATGTTCTCCGCGGAGGGATTCACCCCGTCCAGCACATCGTTGAGATGCCGGTGATCCAGCGTCTCGTCGACCCACTTCTGGAACGAGGAGAGATCGCCGTAATCCCGGACGAAACCCGGACGTGCGAGATCTTCCGGCGCCGCGGACAGTTCCAGGACGACCACATAGTTATGGCCGTGCAGTCGGGCGCATGGGTGGCCGGACCGTAAATGATCCAGCTGGTGGCTCGCCGAGAAGTGAAACTCTTTGGTGATGGAGAGCATGATGAACCCTTCACCTCGCTTAAGTGAACAGGGGGCAGAAAAAATCTCCGCTCCGCTTTCCTGCTCAACGCCTTGTCGAGGATTCCCGAGCGCACGCCGGATCACAAGAGGGCCGTCCGGCCCTTTGGGCCCTTCAACCCAAGTGCGAGCGATCGTTGAGTGGTTCGCCCGCGCATGGAAATGTGGGGCCGGCTGCCGCCGACCCCACATTCACCGGTTTCCTCCGCCCCCGGAGGTTCAGGTGCCCTTCGACGCCTTGAAGTTACGGAAGAGCAGATAGGTGTCGAGGATGTCCGACGAGGCGCTTTCGACGGACCGGTAGATGCCCCACTTGGGCCGGACATAATCGTCCTGATCCGGGATCTTCACGCCCGACATGCTGCCCTGGACCGCCACCGGGGCCCCGGAGCCGGTGCCGTTGCGGGCCACGAACCCCGCCTTGCCGCTCGAGCCGATGGTGAGCGTCCACTCGATGGTGATCCACTTGTTGCGCAGCGGCGACAGGTTGGTCGAGGCGATGTCCGGCGACCCGGAGTTGGCGTACGCGCGGGCCCGCAGCGTCTCCGTGCTGCCGCTGCGGCCCAGGTCCAGGGTGACGTACGGGCCCCCGTTGTCCACGGGTGTCTTGGTCTGGAAGATATGCGTGAATTTGCTGGTGCCGTGCAGCGAGGTCGGCATGAACATCTCGTAGCCGATGGTCCATGTCTCGCCGTCGCGCATCTTCAGCTTCGAGCCGTCCTGCACCATGCCCTTGGACTCGGTGCGCTGACGGTCCCCGTCACCGGTGGTGTCCCGGTCGTCCTTCCAGATGTTGAAGCGGTAGTGATCACCTCCCTCGACGGTCACATAGTCCCGGTCGGGGTGGGCGCCTCCGCGGTCGGCCTCGATGCCCTCGAAGGCCTTGAGCCCGGCGCTTGACGGGTCCGGGTGCCAGAGCAGCTGCGGCGCCCGCGGGGCGGCCGACGCCTCCCGGCCCAGGGCGAGAGATGTGCCGACGGCGGCCGCGGTCATGGAGCCCAGTACCGCCCGGCGGCTGAGGTGGCGTGGAGCGTGTTCGGTCATGTTCGTTGGTTTCCTTCTGAGGATGTCAACCGATGACACACGCGGTGCGGACCTCTCACGATGGGCTGGCCCCCTAGGACTGTCAAGGTTCCTAACAATCTTTCATCCGACCTTTGCTCGGGCGACTTTCGTGTCTTGGGCCGTGCGGAATCGCTGAGCTGGGGCGCAGCAGGGGAGTTGCTCCGCTATTCCGGAATAACGTAATCTCCGTCCTATGGCTGGTGAGTCCCTGGAGAGACGGGTCGCCGCGCTCGAAGAACGGGTGGCGCGGCTGGAGGCAGAGCCCAAGGCGGAGCGGGACACGGTGTTCTGGGCCCTCGAGGGTCTGCGGAAGCGCCTCAGCGGCCCCGGTGAAGTGCTGTTCACCGGCGCGCTCGAACTCCCGACGGGCGAGACGTACGAATGGCAGCAAGGCGCCTCAACGGAAAGGCTGTTGGACGCCGACTGGTCGGAGTGCGCCGCGCCGCTCGCCGCCCTGGGCCACCCCGTCCGGCTCACTCTGCTGCGCGCCGCGCTGCGCGGCACCCGCTCCGCCGCGGAGCTCCAGGAGGTCGCGGGCCTGCACACCACCGGCCAGCTCTATCACCACCTCAAGCAACTCACCGCCACCGGCTGGCTTCAGGCCGAGGGCCGCGGCCACTACCAGGTCCCCGCGGGCCGGGTGGTGCCGCTGCTCGTCGTGCTGTCCACGGTGGTACCCACGGCAATCCGATCGACAGGGGAGTGACCATGCAGCGGAGAAAGTTCCTCACCGTGGCGACGGCGACGGCGGGCGGAACGCTGCTGGCCGGCAACGCCGCAGCCGCCGACGACCTGCCCGACCTGCCCGCGCTGGTGCGGCGGTATGTGACCCGTGCGCTGGAGGCCGGCAGCCCCAGCGTGGTCTGCGGGGTCATCCACGGCGGCCGCCGCCATGTGGCGGGCGCGGGCGAGGGCCCGGGCGGCGCGGCGCCCGACGGCAGAACCGTCTACCAGCTCGGCTCGATCGCCAAGACACTCACCGCCACGGCCCTGGCCCGCGCCGTGTGCGCGGGCACCACCCGCCTCGACGCCCCGCTCACCCTGCCCGCCCGGTTCCCCGTCCCGCACCGGGGGCCACGCCCGATCACCCTGGTCGATCTGGCCACCCACAGCTCCGGCCTGCCCTCGCTGCCGCCGAACCTGGCCGCCGACGCGGACCCTTACGACCCGTACGCCCACTACACGCTGGACGATCTGGCGAGCGGCCTCGGCGAGACCACCCTGGCCACCGAACCGGGTAGCCGCTACGCGTACTCGAACTTCGGGGTCGGCCTCCTCGGGCAGGCGCTGGCCTTCGATGCCGTCGATGCGATGCTGCGCCGCCGGGTGGCCGAGCCGCTCGGCCTGAAGGACACCACCACCGCGCTGCGGCCCGACATGGCGGCCCGCAAGGCGGTCGGACATTTCGCCGGACAGCCCGTCCCCGACTGGCGCGACCGCGTGCTCAGCGCGGCCGGCACCTCGATGTACGGCACCGCCGACGACATGGTGCGCTTCCTGAGCGCACAGCTGCGCCCGGGGCGCTCCCCGCTGCGGGCCGCCATCGAGCTGACCCAGCGCCCCCATTTCACGGCTGAGGGCGGCCTGCGGCTCGGGCTCGGCTGGCACCTCAGCCCGCTGCCCGGCGGCCGGACCATGACCTGGCACAACGGCGGCACGGGCGGGTTCAGCACCTGTGCCGCATTCAGCCGGGAGAGCGGCTCGGCGGTGGTGATGATGGTGAACACCTTCAACGAGCAGACCGCGACCGACCCCCGCCCGGTCGACGCCCTCACCTTCGGCCTGCTCGGCGAACTCACCGCGGTTTAGCGGTCGTCCGGGGCGATGCGCTCGGTCCAGACCATGGTTTCCTTGATGTCGGCGCCCGGGCCGACGCCATGGTTGGCCTTGCGCTGCCAGGACTGGTAGCCGGGCAGGAACGACTCGGTGTCGGTGTCGTTGTGCAGCGTGTACTGCACGATGAGCTTGCCGTCCGGGTCGGTGCCCTTGACGACGTAGTCCACGTTGTACGAGCCGAGCAGGGACTGCGCCTCGTTGGTGTCGCCGCCCCACAGATTGTCGAGCCCGGACATACCGGCCATGTCCTTGGCGAAGTCCTTCACCTGCCCGCCGAACGACTTGCCGGAGATCCGGTACGCGAGCTGGCCCTCCCCCTTGCCGGCCTGCCACCCCGCGAGCGTCTGGCTCCGGATGCCGTCCATGCTCTCGCTCTTGCGGAGTTGTTCGACGAACGGGTCGTGCTGGGAGAAGAAGTAGTGGTCGTCGCCCGTCCCGGCGACCCAGTTGGCCGCGAGGGTGCGCGGCGTGAGGTGGTTGGTCGAGGGGAAGGGGTCGAGGCCGTCCATGTCCCGGCCGAGGGCGTCATAGTGGTCCGTGCTGATGCCGCTGGTGTGGTTGATGTCCGTGCGGACCTGCCCGGTGTTGAACCACAGCTCCAGGCCGACGTTCTCCATCAGCGTGATCGACAGGTTCTGGTCGGCCTCGAACGCCTCCCGCAGGATCTCGTTGAGCCGGGTCTGGGCGGCGTTCACCTTCTTCACGTCGGCCGCGTCGTAGTTCTCCGGGGTGCACCCCTCGGCCAGGACCACCTGGGCCTTCGCCGGGTTGACGTACATCCCCTGCTCGCCGAACTCCCGCACCGCGTCGCTCAGCTTGCGCTGCGCGGCCTTCAGCTCCCCGGCCCCGTCCTCGATGCTCCGGCGGACCCCGTCGGCCACCTTGGCGGCGGCGGTCACCTGGCGCTGGATGTCATCGATCTGCGTCCAGGCGAAGGGGGCGGCCATGCCCTCCCAGTACCCCTTGTCCTTCAAGGGCTTCAGCACCTCGTCACGGACCTTGTCGTCGAGGTCCTTGATCCTGTCGTGGACGCCCTTCCACTTGGTGGCCAGGGTGTCCAGCGCCCCGAAGTCGGCCGATCGGAACTCCTGATAGAAGGTGGCCATCAGAACCTCGAGATCGATGAGAGGGACGGGTCGTCGGCCGGGAACCGGGGTTCCTTCAGGCCGAACGAATCTCCCGTGTCCACGTCCTGCTTCACATGGATGCCGGCCGCGGCCCGCAGGCTCTCGGAGATGTGGGCGAGCCAGGCGGTGACCGTGCCCGCCTGCTCCTCCCAGTGTTTGTGCGACTGTCTCAGCGCGCTCTCGGCCTGGAGACCGCCCACGCCCTTGAGCGCCGCGGAGGTCGGCTCCTCCAGCGACGCCGCCTGCTTGTGCAGCGTGTCGTACACCTCGTCCGCCTTGCCGGCCGCGCCGCGCAGCACGCCGGGGGCGATCGCGAGGTTCTGCGGCACCGGGCCCTGGACGCCGGGGGCGAGCGGACGCCGGGGCGCGGGCGCGCCGGGGTCGTAGATGTTGGGCTTGCCCGGCTGGGCCGCCAAGGGGGGCGGGGCGATGAGCCCGCCTCCCTCGGCCGATCCGGGCGGCAGTGGGAGCTGGTCGTCTCCCGGCTCGGGCAGATCGTTGTCGCTCATGGCGTCTGACACCCCCGTTGTGTGCACGACAGGGTACGTCGGTCGGCCCTGCGGGCGCCCTCATAACGTCCAAACAGATCGCCGGGAACGGCGCGGCCCCGCCTGATGACCGTGGCGGGGCAGGGCGCTCAGCCGAGCAGCAGCGTGTTGCACTCCCGCTGGAGCGCGAGGTCCTGCCACATCGGGTGGTGGGGCGCGGCGTTGGAGCACACCACCGTGCCCCAGGCGCCCACCCGGGCGGACTCGGCGACCGCGCGGCGGCAGAACGCGGCCCCGATCGGGCCCTCCTCGAAGGTGCCGTGCAGCGGGGTGTAGCCGATCCAGCCCTCGCCGAAGACCAGCGGGACTCCGGCCCCGGCGGCCCAGTCGGCGGCGGCCTCGATCCAGGTGACCAGCCGCTGCTCCATCGCGAGGCGGTGGACGGCGTACCGCTCGTACAGCCAGGCGTCCCATTTGACGGGGTCGCACCAGTCGTGTGCGTAGATCTCGCGGCCGACGAGCGTGGCCTCGAGACGCCACAGGTCGCCGGCGGGCGGCGCCCAGTCGGCCAGGTCCGGGGCGTCGGGGCGCAACAGGTGTTCCCGGGCGAAGTCCTGGGGGAAGGGGCGGGACGGGGCGCGCAGGGCGAAGGCGTCGATGAGCTCGTCGAGCACGCCGTAGACATACGGGTGGAAGACGGCGACGTCCACGTCGCGCGGGACGCCGCGCAGCGATCCGACCGGGACCTTGGCGTAGTTGACCGTGACCGGCCGGTCGGGGTGGCGCTCCCGGAACCGGGCGAGGCCGCGCTCCAGGCGCGGCCGCAGGGCGACCACGGTGTCTGGGCCCGCCAGCCCCTCGGTGAGCCGCCCGCCCTGGACCTCGTTGTGCAGCTCGGTGAAGGCGATCCGGTCGTCCAGCCCGTGGACGGCCAGGAAGTCGATCAGGTCGGCGAGCGCGTCGGCGAGGGCCTCGGCGCGCCGCTCGGGGGCGACGGCCATCAGGGCGTCGTACCAGGAGCGGTCGCCGCCGAACGACGGGCTCTGCTGGTACTCCCAGCTGGAGAGGATGACGAAGCAGCCGTGCCGGCGGGCGGCCTCGAACAGCGCGCGCAGATGGGCGCGGCCGTCGATCTCGGTGCTGCCGCCGACGTCGTACCAGCGGGTCCGCTGCCCGTATCCGCCGCCCAGGGGTGCCAGCCGGAGCCGGCTGGTGTCGAGCCCGGAGCCGAAGAGCAGAAAGGGCATGGCGCAGACGCGCACCGTGTTGTATCCGCGCGCCACGGCCTCGGCGAAGGCGCGGTCGAGGTCGGCGAAGGGTTCCCCGGGGCCGGTACGGGTGTACCAGCTGAAGTCCCACAGGGAGATGGTCAGTTTCTCCGGCAGGTGGTCGGGCGGCGCGACGGGCACGGTGGACCGGCCTTTCGGTAGGGGGACGGTTCATCGTCGGCGGGTGTCACAGGCAGTGTCAAGATGTATTCATATTTAATGCCCGCGATAGGGTGAGCGCCCGGATCTGCGAGGAGGAACCCCCATGCCGTCCTATTCCGGCCGAGGTGTGCACGGCCAGGTGGTCCGGCTGCTGGGTGCCCGCATCGTGGGCGGCGAGTTCGCCGAGGGCGAGGTCCTGGACGTACGGGCCCTCGGCGCCGAACTGGACGTCAGCCTCACCGTGATGCGCGAATCCCTGAAGGTCCTCGCCGGCAAGGGGCTCATCGACGCCCGCCAGAAGCGCGGCACCTTCGTGTGCCCCCGGGCCGCCTGGAACCTCCTGGACTCCGATGTCATCCGCTGGCGCGTGGAGGCGGGGGACGGCGAGCGGCTGATGCGCGATCTCGCCGACGTGCGCTCCCTCGTGGAGCCCGCCGCCGCCCACCGCGCGGCGCTGCGCCGCACCGAGGCCGATCTGGTCGCGCTCGGCGCCGCGCTCGCCGCCATGGCGGACGCCCGCGGGGCTGCCGCGGAGGAGGAGGCCGACGCCTCCTTCCACCGCGCGCTGCTCGCCGCCACCGGAAATGAACTCCTCGCCCGCCTCGATCTGTTGCTGGAGCCCGGCCTGCGCGAGCGGGACCGCCTGGTGCACGCCCACGGCGGCGCGGACGACCCCGTGCCCAGCCATCGCGCGGTCCTGGACGCCATACGCGAGCAGGACGCGCCCCGCGCCGAACTCGCCATGCTGGACCTGCTCGCCAAGGCGGCCGAGGACCTCGGCCAGGTGTCGGCCACGCGGGCCGACGTGAACTGACACCGGCAGGCTCAGCCCCTCGCCGACCCGGCCGGCACGGGTTCGGTCCCGCCGCCCCTCGGGCCGGCCGGTTCGGTCAGGTCGGCCAGGTCGACGGCGTCTGCCATGGCCTGTAGCCCCGTGTCGTTGAAGTGCAGATGGTCGCCGGTGTCGTAGGCGGGGAGGATGCGGTGCGGGTCCGCGGGGTCGCGGACCACGGCGTCGAAGTCCACCACCGCGTCGAACACCCCGCTGTTCCTGATGAACTCGTTCACCGCCTGCCGCACGGCCTCGCGGGCCTCGGTGTAGCCGCCGTTGCCGCCGTACGGGGTGATGGTGCCCCCGATGACGCGGATGCCGCGCGCGTGGGCCTGCTCGACGATGCCGCGGTAGGCGTCCGCGAACGCCGTGGGGTCGGTCTGGTTGGGGCTGCCCTTGATGTCGTTGATGCCCTCCATCACGATCATCGCGCGCACCCCGCTGCGGGAGAAGACGTCCGCGTCCAGCCGGGACAGCGCGCTGGGCCCGGTCCCGTCCAGCAGCACCCGGTTGCCCGAGATGCCGGCGTTGAGCACGCCCAGCTGTCGGCGCGGGGGCAGTACGCGCAGCCGCGCGGCCAGCCGGTCGGGCCAGCGGCGGTTGGCGCTCGCCGTGGACCCCGAGCCGTCGGTGATGGAGTCGCCGAGCGTGACCACGCTGCCGGGGGTGCGCGGGCTGAGCACGTCCACGCCGGTCACGTAGTACCAGGAGCTCGTGGTGGCCGTGAACGCGGCGCCGTCCTGGTCGGCGGTGTGGTCGCCGTCCGGGGAGAGGAACGAGGTCTGGAGGGCGGAGCGGTGGTAGGTCGCGGGCCCCGAGTCGGTCGGGGTGTACAGGGTGATCAGCAGATTGGTGTCCGCGGGGACGCGCAGCCGCACCGGGTCGCTGACCGCGTCCTCGCCGGCCGGCACGGTGGCCGAGGACCGGCCGTGGAAGGTGATCCGGCGGGCCGACCCGGCGATGGCGTTCGGGCTCTTCGGTGCCCCGGCCTCCTGGAGTGCCACGGTGGCCGCGCCGAGTTCGAGCGGGGCCGTGCCGAGCCGGTTGGATACTCGGATCCGGGCCGCCTGGCCCCCGACACTGGTGTGCACCACGTTGCGGATCGAGTTGCCGGGCAGGGCGGGTGCGGTGCCGGCCGCGGCGGCCTCCCAGGTGCCGACCCAGCCCCGGCCGCCGTGGCCGCCGGGGCCGGGGGCCGGTCCGCTGTCCGCCCAGGCGGTTGCCGCCCCGCTCAGCGGCACCAGGGCGAGTGTCAGTGCAGCGGCCAGGGTTGAGAGAACGTGCCGAATCGAGACCATGTGGTGCTGCCCTTCCAGGTGAGAGCCAGCCGGAGTGAGGTCACGTGCGGAACGGGGGCGCCGCGCCCGGCCGGGGTGCGGGCCGGGCGACATTGAGCGCGCCGTAGGCAATCATCACCAATACATCGGATGCGTCAAGGTGCCAGGCGCCGAAAACCTGGAGGCGCTGAAGACTGATGAGTTGATACACCCGATGTATCGAGGGTTGCTGTCCACGCCCCTCGGCGTCAGGCCGGGTAGGCGTGGGTCTGGGCGGCCTTGACCGAGGCCCAGACCGTGACCCCCGGGTGCAGGTCCAGCTCCGCGGCGGCCACGGTGGTGAGGTCGGCGGCGAGCGGGAGTTCGCCCGTGAGGTCGGCGCGGATCTGGTCGCCGTGGGACTCCAGCCCCGCCACCCGGACGCGCCAGACATTGCGCGCGCTGGACTGGGTGGGGCGGTCGCGGTGGAGGGTGACGGCGCCGGGCGGAAAGGCGACGAAGGCGGGGCCGGTCAGGTCGTCCGCGGTGATGATGGCGGGGCCGTCGGCCAACCGCACGGTGTGGCCGTCGGCGTGGCCCTTGTAGAGGTTGAGCCCGACCAGGTGGGCGATGTAGTCGGTCCGGGGGCGGCGGGCGACCTCGCCGGGGGTGCCCTCCTGGACCGCCCGGCCGCCCTCGATGACGACGAGCCGGTCGGCGAGCACCATGGCGTCCAGCGGGTCATGGGTGACCAGGACGGCCACCGCCTCGAACTCGGCGAGGTGGCGGCGGAGCTGCGCCCGTACGTCGAGGCGGGTGCGGGCGTCCAGGGCGGCCAGCGGCTCGTCGAGGAGCAGCAGCCGGGGGCGGGTGGCCAGGGCGCGGGCCAGGGCGACGCGCTGGGCCTGCCCGCCGGACAGCCGCCGGGGCTTGACGGAGGCGTGGCCGGCCAGGCCCATGCGGTCCAGCCAGGTGGCGGCCAGCGCGCGGGCCTCAGCCTTGGACAGGCCCTGGCAGCGGGGGCCGAACGCCACGTTGTCGAGCGCGCTCAGGTGGGGGAAGAGCAGATAGTCCTGGAACACCACGCCGACCGGGCGGGCCTCGGGCGGGGTGTCGCGCAGGGACCTGCCGTCCAGCCGCAGATGGCCGTCGCCGAGCGGGGCCAGCCCGGCCAGGGCGCGCAGGGCGGTGGTCTTGCCCGCGCCGTTCGGGCCGAGCAGGGCCAGGACATCGCCGGGCGCGGCGGTCAGCGCCACATCGAGGGAGAAGGCGCCCCGGTCGACGACGAGCCGCGCGTCCAGCCCCCCGGCGGGGGCGGCGGACGTGGCGGAGGCGACGGCGGAGGCGGTGGCACCGGATCCGTCGGTGGAGTCTGCGTCTCCCATGGTTCTCACGGCGTGGTCATCCAGCGGTCGCGCAGCCCGGCCAGGACCGCGATGGACACGGCGAGCAGCACCAGGCTCAGCGCGATCGCCGCGGCCGGGTCGCTCTGGAGGGCGAGATAGACGGCCAGCGGCATCGTCTGGGTGCGGCCGGGGAAGTTGCCGGCGAAGGTGATGGTGGCGCCGAACTCGCCCAGCGCGCGGGCCCAGGCCAGCACCGCCCCGGCGGCGATGCCGGGGGCGATCAGCGGCAGCGTCACCCGGCGGAAGGCGGTGAAGCGCGAGGCGCCCAGGGTCGTGGCGGCCTCCTCGTAGCGCGGATCGGCGGCCCGCAGCGTGCCTTCCACACTGATGACGAGAAACGGCATGGCCACGAACGCCTCGGCCACGATCACCCCCGTCGTGGTGAACGGCAGCGTGATTCCGAACGCGTCGTCGAGCCAGCGGCCCACCACCCCGTTGCGGCCCAGCGCCAGCAGCAGCGCCACACCGCCCACCACCGGCGGCAGCACCAGCGGCAGTGTCACCAGGGCCCGGACCAGGCCGCGCCCGGGAAACTCCGTACGGGCCAGCAGCCACGCGAGCGGCACCCCGAGCACCAGCGCCACCGCCGTGGCGGCCGTGGCGGTCACCAGCGACAGCCGCAGGGCCTCCCAGACACCCGGGCTGGTCAACTGCTCCGGAAGGCTGTGCCAGGGCGCCCGGACCAGCAGGGCGAACAGCGGCAGCAGCAGAAACGCCAGCCCGAGCAGCGCGGGCAGCAGCAGCGGCAGCGGCGCGAGACCCCGCCCGACGGCCCGCCGCCTCGGACGCCGGGGCCGCCGGCCACCGCCGGTGAGGGTGTCGACCGCGGCGTCCGAGGGGCCGGTCACGGCTTGAGGAACCCGGCGGCGGTGAGGACCTTCTGGCCCTCGGCGGACTTCACCAGGGCGACGAAGGCCTTGGCCGCCGCCGCGTTGGGCGCGTCCTTCAGCGGGGCGATCGGGTACGCGTTGATCGCCTCGGCCGACTCGGGGAACTCCACGCCGTCGACCTTGCCGCCCGCCGCCTTCACATCCGTCTTGTACACGACCGCGGCGTCGACCTCCTTCAGCTCCACCTTCGTCAGGGCGCCCTTCACATCCTGCTCATAGCTGACCGGGGTCAGCTTGAGACCGGAGGCGTCGAGCGCCTTCTGCGCGGCGGCACCGCAGGGCACCGTCTTCGCGCACAGGGCCACCTTCAGCCCGGACTTGGTGAGGTCCTTCAGGGTGCCGATCTGCTGCGGGTTGCCGGGGAGCGTCGCGATCGCAAGCTGGTTGCGGACGAACGTCGTCGGCGTGCCGTCGGTGTCATGCGCGTCGGTGACGATCTTCATCGTCTTGTCGCTGGCGGCCGCGAAGACATCGGCGGGCGCGCCGGAGGTGATGCTGGCCGCGAGGGTGTCGCTGCCGCCGAAGTTGAAGGCCACCTTCGTCCCCGGGTGCTCCGCCTCGAACTTCTCCTTCAGCGTCGTGAAGCTCTCCTTGAGCGAGGCGGCGGCGAACACCGTGACCGTGCCGGACAGCTTCTTCGCGGAGTCCTTCTCGGAGGAGTCCTTCTCCGAGGAGGAGTCGGAGGAGGACGAGCAGGCGCTCAGCGCGAGCAGCAGCGCGGCGGCCCCCGCCGCGGTCGTCGTCAGCGCGCGCGTCCTGCGGGGTGCGGAACGGGTCGTCACGGATATCTCCCTCTGCCCTGTCATGCCTTCTCGACGACCACGTTCGTCGACTTGATCACGGCGACCGCGGGAACGCCGGGCTCAAGCCCCAGTTCCTCGGCCGACTCCCGGCTGATCATGGACACCACGCGGAACGGCCCGGCCTGGATCTCCACCTGCGCCGACACATCCCCGAGGATCACCTCGGTGACGATGCCCGAGAAGCGGTTGCGCGCCGAGGAGCCGGTGCTCTCCCGCTCGGCGCGGTTCAGCTCCCGTACGAACGCGGCCAGGTCCGGCCCGGGGATGATCCGGCGGCCCTGCTCATCGCGCTCGGCGCGCAGCCTGCCGCTGTCGACCCAGCGCCTGAGCGTGTCCGCGCTGACGCCCATCAAGGCGGCGGCGTCCCCGATCCGATAGGTGTGCATACATCGATCATACTGCCGCAGATGCCAGCCCTACGATGCGTCTCACATCGCAGAAGCGGAACAATCAGGGGGAAGGCCTCGCAGATGCGGGACGGCCGAGACGGCACCAGCGGTGTTCCGGGGAACACCGCTGGAAGGAGGGACACCCGCGTCGGCGCGGTTACACGTTGACGCCGTAGTCCTTGGCGATGCCGCCGAGGCCCGTCGCATAGCCCTGGCCGATGGCGCGGAACTTCCACTCGCTCTCACGGCGGTAGAGCTGTCCGAACACCATGGCGGTCTGGTCGTGCGCGTCCTCGGTCAGCTCGTAGCGGCACATCTCCACGCCCGTCGCCTGGTGCACCAGGCGGATGTACGCGTCACGGATCCGGCCGAAGGTGGTGGCCGCCCCGCCCTCGTTGTGGATCGACACCACGAACACCACGGACTCGGCCTGCGCCGGGAGCAGGTTGAAGTCGACGGCGATCTGCTCGTCGTCGCCCTCGCCCTCGCCCGTCTGGTTGTCGCCGGTGTGGCGGACCGAACCCTCCGGCGTGGTGCGGCTGTTGAAGAAGACGAAGTGCTGGTCCGACAGAACCCTGCCGTTGCCGCCCAGGACCAGGGCGCTCGCGTCCAGGTCGACGTCACCGGGGCCGGTGTTCACCTTCCAGCCCAGGCCGACGACCACGCTGGCGAGACCGGGCTCGGCGCGGGTGAGGGAGTAGTTGCTGCCCTTGGTCAGGCTCACGGCCATGAGGTGTTTCCCCTTTAGTGCGAATGACTGCGAATCACATGCGCGTGAACGCGCGGCGTGCCATGGAGCGGACGGGCATGCCGATGGCGCCGGGAATCGCCGAGGACAGCCCGTCCACGCGTCATAATCTACAACGATGTAGAAGATGGCGGGTGGCTCTCGGACGATCTTCGGCCAAGCGGCGCACCTCCCGACGGCTCAGGGCCCGGCACCCCCAAGACGCCGCGCACCGGGCCGTGTTGGGCGGGCGGCCGCGGGTCCGATTGGCGTGGTGAGAGGCTTGGGCTACACCCTGTCGGCGTACAGAGCTGATCATGAAGCCGGTCGCGGCTGGTGACGGCAGGGGCCAGGGAGGGTGTACGGCATGCGCAAGAGGCTGCGGGAGCGGCTGCGTTACTGGTTCGACGGGACGATGGACCGTGGAACCTCGGCGCTGATCGGCTGGCTGGGGCTGGCCTCATTGGCATTGATCACCGTGGTGTCCTGCACGGTGGCGGTCCTCGCCCACAAGGACACCGAGGAGAACGGGGGCTGGCCGGGCGTCATCTGGATGAGCCTTCTGCGCACCCTCGACCCGGGCACGATGGGAGGGGACACCGGGCGGCCGGTGTTTCTGCTGCTGATGCTCACGGTGACCGTCGGGGGCATCTTCATCGTCAGCGCGCTGATCGGTGTGATCACCACCGGCCTGGAGTCCCGGATCCAGGAGCTGCGCAAGGGCAAGTCGCGGCTGATCGAGCACGGGCACACCGTCGTGCTGGGCTGGTCGGAGCAGATCTTCACGGTCATAGCCGAGCTGGTGGAGGCCAACCAGAGCGAGCGGCGCTCCTGCGTGGTGATCCTCGCCGACCGGGACAAGGTCGACATGGACGACGAGATCCGGCGGCGGATCCCCGACACCGGGAAGACGCGGGTGATCTGCCGCTCGGGCAGTCCGCTCCAGCGGGGGGACCTGGAGCTGGTGAGTCCGGACACCGCCAAGGCGATCATGGTGCTGCCGCCCGTCGGGGAGGACAGCGACATCGACGTCATCAAGCAGCTGTTGCTGCTGAACAGCCGCGTGTGGAGCGGGACGCGTCCGCATGTGGTGGCGGCGGTGCAGAGCTCCGAGAACCTGGCGGCCGCCCGCTTGGCCGCGGGCGAGAGCGCGCTGGTGGTCGACGTCGACGACATCGCCGTCCGGCTGATCGTCCAGTCCCACCGGCAATCCGGCCTGTCCACCGTCTTCAACGAGCTGCTCAGCTTCATGGGCAACGAGGTCTACCCGTGGGCCGAGCCCTCGCAGGTCGGTTCCACGTACGGGGAGTCCCTGAACGCCTTTGAGCTCGGCGTGCCCATCGGCCTGCACCGCGCGGACGGAGAGGTGCTGGTCAACCCCCCGATGGACACCGTCATCGGAAGCGGCGACCAGCTGCTGTTGGTCGCGGAGGACGATCTGCTCATCAAGGCGGCGAGCGAGCGGCCCACGATCGTCCGCTCGGCGATCGCCACAGCCGGCGTCGCGTCGCCGATGCCGGACCGGACCCTGATGATCGGCTGGAACCCCCGCGCTTCGAAGATCGTTTCACTGCTCGACCGGCTGGTGAAACCAGGGTCCGTGGTGGATGTCGCGGCCCCGCACCGGCCCGAGGAGGACCTGAGCGGAGAGCTGGCGAACCTGACGGTCGGCTACAAGCACTGCGAGCCGGTCCGCCGGCCGTCGCTGGAGTCCCTGGACCTGGACACCTATCGGCACATCGTGGTGCTGACGGACGACGAGATCGACGCCGGACGGGCCGACGACCGCACCCTGGTGACCCTCCTCCATCTGCGCGACATCGAAATCCAGCTCGGCGACCCGTACTCGATCGTCACCGAGATGAACGACGACGCGAACCGCGAGGTCGCGCAGGTCACCAAGGCCGACGACTTCATCGTCAGCACCAAGGTGATCAGCCTGCTGCTCACCCAGCTCACCGAGAACCGCCACCTGTACGCCGTGTTCGCCGACCTCTTCGACCCCGAGGGATCGGAGATCTACCTCAAGCCCGCGCCGAGCTATCTCACCCCGGGCGCGAAGGCGAACTTCGCCACCGTGATCGAGGCCGCCCGGCAGCGCGGTGAGTCGGCCATCGGCTACCGGCTGGCGCGGCAGAGCGACGAGCCGCCGCTCTACGGCGTCCACCTCAACCCCTCCAAGACCGCCCCGCTCGTCCTCCAGGAGGGTGACACGGTCGTGGTGCTCGCCGAGGACTAGAACCTGTCCGGCGGATCTTGACGCCTGCGGCGGGCTCGCCCCCGCCCCTTCCCGACCCCTGTCGATATGCGGCTCCGCCGCGCGGGGGGCTCCGCCCCAGACCCCGGGGTCCAGGGGCAAAGCCCCTGGTTACGGGAAGGGGCGGGTAGGGGAAAAGATCCGTCGGACACCCCCTAGGGTGATCCGTGTGACCCCTGAGCAACTGCGCTCCTTCTGCCTCTCCTTCAACGCGGCCGTGGAGGACTTCCCCTTTCCCCGGTTCGAGGAGATCTCGGCCTTCAAGGTGGGAGGCAAGGTCTTCGCCCTGACGACCCTGGACGCCCGCCCCCTCACCGTGAACCTGAAGTGCGACCCCGACGACGCGCTGCGCCTCCGCGGTGAGAACCCGGGGCTGATCGTCCCGGGGTGGCACATGAACAAGCGCCACTGGAACACGGTGACGGTGGACGGCGGGCTCCCGGACCGGCTGGTCCGGGAGCTCGTCGAGGACTCCTACGACCTGGTGGTCGCGCGGCTGCCGAAGGCCGAGCGCCTCAGGCTCGACCGCCCCTGAGGTCGTCCACCGTCACGCGGGGACGAGGCGGTACGTCCGTCCGGGGACGGTGTCGAACGAGGTGAGGTCCGGCTCGGGGTGGTCCACCCGCACCGGTTTTCCCTGCGCGATGACCCTCAGCCGGCCCGTCGACCGGACCACGGCCCGGGCTCCGGTGCCCGAGCGCAGCCGGCACTCGGCCAGGGCGCCGCCGCTCCAGGCGAGTTCCGCCTCGAAACCGCCACGGGCCAGCAGCCCCCGGATCCGGCCGTCGGGCAGCGATGAGGGCAGGGCGGGGAGGAGATGGAGTTCACCGGCGTGGGACTGGAGCAGCCACTCCGTGATCCCGGAGGTGGCGCCGAAGTTGCCGTCGATCTGGAACGGGGGGTGCAGATCGAAGAGGTTGGGCGCGGTGCGCTCGGGCGTGAGCAGGTCGCCCAGCAGTTTGAGGGAGCGGTCGCCCTCGTGGAGCCTCGCCCAGAAGTTGATTTTCCAGGCGAGCGACCAGCCGGTGCCCGCGTCGCCGCGCTGCTCCATGGTCCTGCGGGCCGCCGCGAACAGCTCGGGGGTTCCGCGCTCGGTGATCTGGTGGCTGGGGTGGAGCCCGTACAGGTGCGAGATGTGCCGGTGGCTCTGTTCCGGGGCGATGGCGTCCCAGTCCTCCTGCCACTCCTGGAGCTGGCCTTGGGCGCCGATCTTCATGGGCGGCAACTTCTCCCGCGCGGCCCGCGCCTCGCCCCGCGCGGCCGGGTCCTCGCCGAGCAGTTCGGAGGCCTTGACGAAGCCGTCGAAGAGATCGCGGAGAATCTGGTTGTCCATGGTCGGCCCCGCGCAGAGGGACACATCCGGGTGGTGGGCGTGCTCGGGGGACATCGACGGGCAGGTGACCAGGTGGCCGCTGGAGGGGTCGGTGACCAGGGCGTCGAGGAAGAACCGCACCGCGCCGGCGAGCACCGGATAGCGCTTGCGCAGCGCCTCCTTGTCGCCCGTGAACAGATAGTGGTCCCAGATGCCGGTCGCCAGCCAGGCCCCTCCGGTGGGCCAGGTCCCGTAGAAGGCCTTGTCGCAGGGGGCGGTGCCACGCCAGCCGTCCACGTTGTGATGGGCGACCCAGCCGCCCGCTCCGTACAGCGTCCGGGCGGTCTTCGCGCCGGACACCGACAGGTCGGCGAGCAGGTCGAAGACGGGCTCCCAGCACTCCAGAAGGTTGGTGAGGGGGGCGGGCCAGTAGTTCATCTCGGTGTTGATGTTGATGGTGTACCGGCACGACCAGGGCGGGCTGAGCACGTCGTTCCAGATGCCCTGGAGGTTGGCCGGCTGGGTGCCGGGCCGTGAGCAGGCGATCAGCAGATAGCGCCCGAACTGGTAGTGCAGAGTGATCAGTTGAGGGTCGGAGGCGGAGGTGAAGTTCTTCACCCGCTCGTCGGTGGGCAGCCCGGCCGCGTCGGTCACCCCCAGGTCGAGACCCACCCGGCGGAACAGGCGCCGGTGATCCTCGACATGGCGCTCGCGCAGCGTTCCGAACGGGACGTTGGAGGCGGCGTTGAGCGGGGCGGTGGCGCGGGCGAGGTGGTCGCCGGTCGGGTTCCGGAAGTCCGTATAGCTGGTGCCGACGGAGATCAGCAGGGTGACGGAGTCGGCGCCGGTCACGGTGAGTTCTCCGCCCTCGCTGCTGACGGCGCCCCCCTCCGCGTGGGCGCGGGCCAGCGCCCGGAACCGCACCTGCCCGGCGATGCCGCTCCGGGTCTCCCCTGAGCCGTCGATGGCGACGGTGATCCGGTCGGGCGAGGAGCCGGTCACGTCCTGGGGGCTGTCGAAGGCGGCGGTGAAGGAGACGGAACCGGGGGTGTCCGCGGTCAGCCGCATGGCGATGACCTGGTCGGGATGGCTGGCCATCACCTCGCGGCGGTAGGCGACGCCGCCCTGGGTGTAGCGCACGGACGTGACGGCGGAGTCGATGTCGAGCTCGCGCCGGTAGTTGCCGACCTCGCCCTGCGCTGGGAAGGTCAGCCGCAGCTCGCCGACCGTCTGATAGGGCAGCTCGGACAGCGGATTCCCCATGAACGTCTCGTCGATCAGGTCTTGGGCGCCGGCCCACTCCCCGGCGAACACCCTCCTGCGGATCTCGGGAAGGTTGCTCAGGCCCTGGGGACTCGCCGGGTCGTACGGCCCTCCGGCCCACACCGTGTCCTCGTTGAGCTGGAGCCGTTCGGTGTCGGTGCCGCCGAACACCATGGCGCCGAGCCGTCCGTTGCCGATGGGCAGCGCCTCCAGCCACGCGGCGGCGGGCCGCGGATACCAGAGGGCGAGCTCGCCGGGGAGGGGGGCGCTCGCGCCGGTGCCGGATGCCGCGGAGCCGGATCTCCCGGCGGCGTGGGCGCCTCCGGCCGGGACTCCGGACGCGATTCCGGCCGCGCCCGCCGCGGTCGCTGTGGACAGAGCGAAGAAATGTCTGCGGTCCATGGCCCCAAGACTCGATGCGTCGAATGGCTGGTGACTAGAGGCCGGCGACTGGTTTCAACGGGGGTGCGTCGCCCGCCGGAGCGGCGGATGTCCCCGCCCGGAGGCCGTCAGCGCAGGTGGCCGTCGGCGAGCCCGTTGAGGTACCTCTCGACGTGGGTGTAGCCGTCGGCGCCGGTGGCCTTGGCGTCGGCCGGGTCGGCCGGGTTCAACCCCTGCGCGCGTTCCCAGGCGTCCGGCATGCCGTCGCGGTCGCCGTCGGGCGGCGGGGTGCCGCCGCGCAGGGTGCCGAAGCCGCCCACGCTCTCCGGATCGCTGATGATGGCGCCGGTCTGCCGGGTCACATCGTCGACCAGGCGGGTGTCGATGGCGTCACGCGGCCGTGAGGCGCCCGCGCCCGCCAGCACCGTCCGGTACGCCTGCTGCGCCGTTTCCACGGTGACCGGCGGGAACGCGAAGGGCTTGTCCTCGACGGTGGCGGGCCCGAGATCCGCCTGTGTGGTCTCCCGGCCGTTGAGCCGCCCGTCGAGGTCTCCGTCGTAGAAATTGCCGGCCGCGTAGATGTGGTAATTGGCGTTGGCGCGCGAGAACGGACCGCCGGACGACGAGGGGCCCTTGATGAAGTAGTTTCCGATGGCGTTGGCGTTGCTCACGCCCGCCGAGTCGCCCAGGATGTAGGCGTCCGAACCCCAGTCGTAGATCACGCTGTTGACGTACTGGAGCCGCCCCTTGGACTTGGGATTGCGGGTCTTGTTGTGCAGATACAGATTGTGGCTCAGCGTCACACCGTCGCTCTGCACGAGGCCGCCGCACGAGTGCGGGGACAGGCCCTCGGCGATGATCGAGTTCTGGACGGTGACGTTGGTGCTCGAGTTGATGGAGAAGTTCTCGTCCCGCCCCCAGGAGGTGGAGACATGGTCGAGGATCATGTTGCTGCCGCTGTCGATCCCCACGGCGTCCCGGTTCTGGTTCGGTGTGAGCCCATGACGGAACCGCATGTACCGCACGATCACGTTGTCGGAGTTCGACAGGGAGATCTGATACCCCCGGGTGGACACCCCGTCGCCCGGGGCGGTCTGCCCGGCGACGGTGATGTCACTGGCGATGTGCAGCGGCGAGGCGAGCGTGATGTAGCCCCCCACGTCGAAGACGACGATGCGCGGGCCCCTGCTCACCGCGTCACGGAAGGAGCCGGGACCGGAGTCGGCCAGGGTGGTGACGTGATAGACCTCGCCGCCTCTGCCCCCGGAGACCTGCGCCCCGAACCCTTCCGCGCCGGGGAAGGCGACCGGTGCCATGACCGTACTGCTGCCCGCCGCGGCCGTGGCCGGAGCGCCCCCGGCCGTGGCCGGAGCGCCCCCGGCCGTGGGCGGCGTCAGCGGACCGGACACGGCGGCAAGCGCGATCGCCCCAAGGGCTGTCTTCCACCTGCGTAACACGAGTGGCGCTCCCTTCGGTTGGTTCTCCTGGTCCGTTGTCGCACCTGGAGGCCGGAAAGTTGCCGTGGACGAGCACGGGCGTTCTTGTCCACGGCGCGCCCCGCTGACACACTCATCCGCTGAAAGCGCTTACCCCGGAAATGCCCCTGACCGATCCAGTTCGAGGTGCGGAGACACGGTGAGCGAACACAGTCGCAGGCATGTGTTGCGGACCGGCCTTGGCGCGGCGGCCGGAACGACGGCGGTCGGCGGGGTCGGTGGTCCCGCCCACGCCTCGGCGGCGGCCCGGGCCGGCGGGGCGGCCGAGGCGGGCGGGGGAGCCGCGGAGGCGGCGGCCTCGGCGCGGGGGCGGCTCCCATGGGTGGCGGACCTGGGGGACGGCCGCTATCAGAACCCGGTGCTCAACGCCGACTGGTCCGATCCCGACGCGATCCGGGTGGGCGAGTACTTCTACCTGGTCGCCTCCACCTTCAACCGCGCCCCCGGACTGCCCGTCCTGCGCTCGGCCGACCTGGTCAACTGGACCGTCATCGGACACGCCCTGACCGAGCTGGAGCCCAAGGACCACTTCAGCAGGCCCCGGCACGGCGAAGGGGTGTGGGCCCCGGCGCTGCGCCACCACGACGGCAGGTTCTGGATCTTCTATCCGGACCCGGACTTCGGGATCTTCATGGTGACGGCCACGGATCCGCGCGGGCCGTGGAGCAAACCGCACCCGGTCAAGCCGGGCAAGGGGCTGATCGACCCCTGCCCGCTGTGGGACGACGACGGGAGCGCCTATCTGATCCACGCCTGGGCGAAGAGCCGCAGCGGCATCAACAACCGCCTGACGCTGCACCGTATGAGCCCGGACGGAACCACCCTGCTCGACGAGGGCAGGATCGTGGTCAACGGCGACGAACTGCCCGGCTACACCACGCTGGAGGGGCCGAAGCTGTACAAGCGGGACGGCTGGTACTGGATCTTCGCCCCGGCCGGCGGGGTCACCAACGGCTGGCAGTCGGCCTTCCGCTCCCGCTCCGTCCGGGGCCCCTATGAGGACCGCGTCGTGCTCGCCCAGGGCGACACCCCGGTCAACGGGCCGCACCAGGGGGCGTGGGTGGCCACCGCGAGTGGCGAGGACTGGTTTCTGCACTTCCAGGACCGCGGGCCCTACGGGCGGGTGGTGCATCTCCAGCCGATGCGGTGGCGCGCCGACGGGTGGCCGGTGATGGGCGCCGACGACGGCAGCGGCCGGGGCACCCCGGTGGCGGTGCACGCCAAGCCGCGCGTCGCCGGCCGGGCGAGGGTGACCGCGCCGGCCACCGGAGACGAGTTCACCGGGCCGGAACTGGGGAAGCAGTGGAGCTGGCAGGCGAACGCCGATCCGGCCTGGTGGTCGCTGCGCCGCTTCCCGAGCCGGCTCACCCTGGCCTGTCGGCCCAGCCCGGACACCGATGATCTGCGGCTGCTGCCCAACGTGCTGGGCCAGCGGCTGCCCGCCGAGTCCTTCGTCGCGACGACCTCGTTGACGCTGTCCACCAGGGACGGAGGGGCCCGGGCCGGGCTGGTCATGCTGGGCGGGAGCTACGCCTGGGCGGGCCTGCGCCACGACGGCGACCGGATCGTCCTGGCATATCGCACCGCGGCCGAGGGCGCCACCGAGGTGGACGCCGCACCACCGGTACCGCTGGGGAGAAGGCGCGCGGCGGTGCGGCTGCGGGTGAGCGTGAGCCCGGGAGCGGTGTGCCGGTTCGCGGCCGACGTGGACGGCGGCGGGTTCGCTCCGCTCGGCGCGCCGTTCCAGGCGACGGCGGGCAAGTGGATCGGGGCGACGGTGGGGCTCTTCGCCACCGCGCCGGAGGCCGCAGGACCGGGCGGCGCGGCGGCGTTCGACTGGTTCCGGGTGGGCCCGGGTCCGGCGCCGGGTCCCTAGGCCCTCGACGGGTGTGTCCGCCCCGGGGCTGAGCAGCCGGGTTTGAACGGAGAAACCGATCGGTTTACGATGCGTGGAAACCGATCGGTTTCATCGTTCCGTTTTCTGGTTGCGTTTTCTGGAGATCCCCATGACCACGATCAAGAACTCCGTCGTCCTCGTCACCGGCGGCAGCCGCGGCATCGGCAAGGCGCTGGTGGAAGAGGCGTACGCGCGCGGCGCCGGCAAGGTCTACGCCACGGCCCGCGACCCCCGCACCGTGACCCACCCCGACGCCGTCCCGCTGGCCCTGGAGGTCACCGACCCCGACTCGGTGGCGGCCGTGGCCGAGCGGGCCCAGGACGTCACCGTCCTGATCAACAACGCCGGCGTCTCGACCGGCGCGCGCTTCCTCACCTCGCCGATCGAGGACATCCGCCGCGAATTCGAGATCAACTACTACGGCCCGCTGCTGCTCGCCCGCGCCTTCGTCCCGGTCCTCGAGCGCAACGGCGGCGGCCACGTCCTCAACGTCCACTCCGTGCTGTCCTGGCTGGCCAACGGCTCCGCCTACAGCTCCTCGAAGGCCGCGATGTGGTCCCAGACCAACAGCCTGCGCCTGGAGCTGGTGCCACGCGGCATCCAGGTCACCGGGCTCCACATGGGGTACGTCGACACCGACATGACCTCCGGCGTCGACAGCCCCAAGTCCAGCCCGCGCGACATCGCCCTCGCCGCCCTGGACGGCATCGAGTCCGGAGCCGACGAGGTGCTGGCCGACGACCTCACGCGCTGGGTCAAGGGGGCGCTGTCGGGCGATCTGGCGTCGATGTACCAGCAGCTCGCCCAGTAGCGGCCGCCCAGTGGATCAGCCGAACGGACCCGGACAAGTCATGAACCGTGTTCATCCCTTCCGCGTGCTGCGCGCCAAACCCCTGTGGATCGCCAACGGCGTGATCGTGGGCGTCCTGGCGCTGCTGTTCACCGTGTTCTACGTCGGCGCCAACGTCGACCCGGCCGGCCATCTACGCAAGCTGCCGGTCGGCCTGGTCGACGCGGACAAGGGGGCGGCCGCCGACGGCAAGCGGATCGACCTGGGCGCGCGGATCACCGAGTCGATCGAGAAGTCGACCGCGGGCGGCGACAAGATCGACTGGAAGGTGATGAGCGAGAAGGAGGCGAAGGCGGAGCTAGGCAAGGGCAAGCTGTACGGGGCGCTGCTCGTCCCCGCCGACTTCTCCTCCTCCGTCACCGCGCTCTCCGCGACCACGGCCACCGCGGACCCGGTCCGCCCGCGGCTGACCGTGCTGACCAACCAGTCCGCCGGCAGCCTCGGCTCCAGCCTGGCGCGGGCGGCCACGACCACAGCCGCCGAGTCCGCCTCGCTCCAGGTCGGCAAGGAGCTGACCGCGCGGATCCCGCCCGCGCAGCAGGCGAAACTGCCGGCCGCCGCGCGGGTCCTGCTGGCCGACCCCGCCGCGGTCACGGTCGAGGACGGACATCCGCTCGACTCGCACAGCGGCCTGGGCCTGACCGCGTTCTACTACGCGCTCGTCCTCGTCGTCTGCGGAATGCTCGCCGCCAACGTCATCAGCGGCCAGGTGGACCACGCCCTCGGCTACACCCACAACGACATGGGCCCCCGCCGTGTGCACCGCCCCCTGCTGCGCGCCACCCGGGTGCAGACCCTCGCCATCGCCGCCACCCTCATGGCCGCCCTGTCCGTACTGATGGGCACCCTGGTGCTCGCGGGCGCGGTCGGCATCATGGGCATGGACGCCTCCCATCTGCCGCTGCTGTGGCTGTACTCGGTCGCCGCCATCGCCGTCTGCGGCATCGGCGCGCTCACCCTGCTCGCCGTCTTCGGCACGCCCGGCATGCTGCTGGTCACGCTGGTGTTCATCGCCATGGCGGTGCCGACGGCCGGAGCCACCACGCCCCTCCAGGCGCTGCCCGACTTCTACCGCTTCCTCGCGGAGTTCGAGCCGCTGCGGCAGATCACCGGCGGCGTCCGCTCGATCCTCTACTACGACGCCCAGGGCGACGCGGGCCTGACGCGAGGCTGGATCATGCTGGCCGTCGGCCTCGGGGCCGCCTGCCTCTTCGGCTTCGGTGTGACCCGGCTGTACGACCGCAAGGGGCTGCACCGCGTACCCGAGGAGGACGCGGTGCCCACAAAGGCCGCCGTTGCGGCGCGGTGAACGGAGTTAGCCTCTCACCATGACCACGGATGCGAAGCCCAGTTCCCGCGACCGGCTCCTGGAGGCGGCCGCCACGCTCGCCTACGCCGAAGGCGTCAGCATCGGCGTCGAGGCGCTGTGCAAGGCCGCGGGGGTGTCCAAGCGCTCGATGTACCAGCTGTTCGAGAGCAAGGACGAGCTGCTGGCGGCGAGCCTGGAGCGGCGCGCCGCCGCCTTCGCTGGCCGGCTCCTGCCCGAGGGGGACGACGCGCGGTCGCCGCGCGAGCGCATCCTGCACGTCTTCGAGCGGCTGGAGTCGCAGTCCGCCGCGCCCGAGTTCCTGGGCTGTCCGTATCTGGCCGTTCAGATCGAGCTGAAGAACCCCGAGCACCCCGCCAGCCGGGTCGCGCGGCGGATCAAGCAGGGGATGACGGAGTTCTTCCGCAAGGAGGCCGAGCGGGGCGGCGCGGGCGACCCCGACCTGCTGGCCAGACAGCTGGTCCTGCTCTTCGACGGGGCGAGCGCCCGCGCCGGGATCCGGGCCGACAGCCTGGCCGGTCTGATCGCCCCGACCGTCGCCACCCTGCTGGACGCGGCCGGCGTGGCCTGACGACCGAGGTCCGATGCCACGGGGACGGCTGGAAGGGGTGAGGCTGTGGCGGGGCGTCGTGAGGCGCCGGTGGACCGTTCCTAAAGACTGAGTGGGAGTGAGTCCTGTTGCCAGGGCTCATGCTCAGCCGGACGCCCCGAACGGTGTTGGGCGTTCTGGTCCACCGCGTTCGCTCCGCGACCGGCGCGCACGGATCGTGTCCGTGGTCCGGGGATGCGGGGGCGGCCCGCGGCCGGAGGCCGCTGATGAGCAGAGCCTCACGCTCTGGGGTGCCCGGTCGGGCCTGGACGGTCCGATGCCCGCACCCATCGCTCTGGTGGGTGCGGGGCGGTGCCGTCCGTCGCCGGATCGGGTGCCCCAGGGCGCGCCTTCCGACCGCCACGGCGGCAGCGTCGTGGCGTGTGGTCTTCCTGGTCTTGGTGGTGAGGGGCTTGTGCCAGTGCTGGGCGCCCCACTTGCTGGTGTAGGCCGGGTCGACGGCGATGATGGTGATGCCGAGTTCGGCCGCCATCGACACCAGCCGGGCCCGCAGCTTGCTGACGGGCATGCCGGAGACGAGGTTGCGGAAGCGTTTGCGGCGGCCATGTTTCTCGCGGGTGGTCTCCGCCTGGAAGTCGAGATCCTCGATCGCGACCGCGAGACCGTGGCGCTTGGCCCAGTGCAGCAGCCGGATCAGGGCGTGGCGGACCTGCGCGTCGCGGTGGCCGGCGGTGCCGGACAGGTCGTATGCGAACCGCAGTGGTTCGCCGGTGGGGTTGCCGTGCTCGTCGAGGCGCCAGGCGGCGAGGTGGTCGGCGTTGGTGTCCACCCCGATCAGCCCTCCCGCGCGGGCCGCCTCCAGCGGCAGGGCCTGGACCGGTGGCATCGTCCAGGACGCGGTCAGATACCAGCGCCCGCGGGCGGTGTCCTCGTGGATGCGGTAGGCGACGGCCCGGTGGGCGGTGACGCGGTCGGCCCACTGCTCGCCCCGGTGCGCGAACGCCACGCGGGCGGTGAGCACGTACCGGCCGTGCGGGGCGTTCGCCAGGTGCACAAGCGGTGCCGGGAGCCTGATCGAGACCTCGCCGCCGGGCGTGACGCGGATGGTCTCGTTGCCAAACCTTTTACCGGACTCGCCATCGGCCCGCAGGAACCGGCGCCCGGCCTCCCACCGCTTGCGCCACCCGGCCTCGGTCAACTCCGCTTCCGGCAGGTGGTGCCGGGTGTTCAGCAGACGTTTGCCGCCACGCACCACATCCACCCGCCCGGCCTCACGGTCGGCCCGCACGGCCTGAAGCCGGTCTTCGAGCACGCGCAGGCGGCGGGACTTGGCGAACCACTCCTGCCGTGTGCGGTAACCGCCCGGCGCCCCCTTGGTACCCCTCTCACCCACGGGCACGGACAGCCGGCGGGTGATCATCTCGATCCCGGCCTGAAGGCTCTGGAGGTACGCGAGCTGGCCGCGCCGGGCGAGCGCCCACTGGTCGTGAGTGGCCTTCGTGATACTGCCCGCCCAACGCGAAGAGGACTCCCCGGTCAGGACACGCTTGCGCTGCGCCCACTGCTCACTGCCGTGCTCCGGCCCGGCCGAACACCGGGCCTTGAGATCACGGGAAGCGAGCGAACCAAGCAGGTCGCCGACCAGGCGAAGCACCTTCTCGTCACCGGCAGTCAGGTGCCCCAGCCGGGTACGGATCGCGACCCCCGAAGGGCCGGGCACCACGAACGGCGCCACCACCTCCCGCAGTCCACCCACCCCCGCACCCCCGGCCAGTCATCGAATCAATCCGTCACCACACCCAACGACCACCACCGGCAAAGGTCACACATTCGATGCAAGAACCCCCGTTCCCCACCCAGGGAAGTGCTGCCTGCCACTGCCCGCAAGCTCACTCATACGTGCCAGAACACGCTCAAGTGCCGTCGATCACCACCTGTTCACAACCCCGGGGCGGGTCCGGTGCAACGGTTCGCGTTCGCGTTACGGAAGCTGCGGGAAGAGGCGGGCGGGATCACCTACCGGGCCATGGCGCACCGGGCGGGCTACTCGGTCACCACGTTGTCGCGGGCGGCGAATGGTGAGCAACTGCCCACGCTGCCCGTGACGTTGGCCTATGTTGCGGCCTGCGGGGGCGATGCGGACGAGTGGGAGGCGCGCTGGCGCGAGGCGGCGGAGGAGACGGCCGCCCGGCCGATCGTCGTGATCGACCCCTATCCGGGCAACCGATCGGTGGAGGTACGCGGCGCCGACGGCCCAAGGACACGGATCAACTGCCGCTGAAGCCCGGGCAGACCCTGCGCCGTGCGGCCGTCAGCGCGGACGACCGCCTGCTGGCGCTGTGTCCGGCGGGCGGGCCGGCCGAGATATGGGAGGTGACCACGCGCCGCAGGCTTCCCCCGCGCCGGTCCCTGGCCGGGCCGGATGTGTGCGGTGTCGGCCGGGGCGACCTCCGTGATCTGCGGTTCACCCCCGACGGCCGGAATCTGGCCGTCACGACCGGCGCCGGAGTCCGTCCGTACGACCTCGCCACCGGGCGGAAACGCCTGAGGATCGAGCGGCCGGGGCTGACCTGGACGCGGTTCAGCGAGGACGGAGAGCTGGTCGCGGCGGTCGGCGACGACGAGATTCTGGTGTGGCGAACCGCCGGCCCGGCCCGCCCGGTGCTCCGGTACCCGCTGCTCGGCGAGGAGGCGACCCAGCTCAGGCTGGATCCGGAGCGCGGCGTGCTCCGCTACCTCGGCGGCGCCTCGGGACACGTGGTCCGGTCCCTGGATCTGCGCGGCGTCGTCGGCACCACATGGCGCGAGAAGGCGTTGCGGTGGGCGGTGTTCAGCCCGGGCGGACGCACCCTGAGCACCGTGGACGGACAAGGAGAAAGACGGCTCTTCCGGGTGCGGGACGGACGCGGCGGGGCGGGCCTGGCTGCCTTGCGCGATGTGCCCTGTGCCGGCGGCGACTTTCCCGGACCCCGTCGCGCTCCGCGCGGATGCGAGAGATTCACGCTGTTCACCCGGGACGGGCGAACCATCGTGGCCGAGGTGTCCCCGCCGGATGCGGCCCGGCACCGGCAGGACGTCACGCTGACCGACCTCGCGGCACCGCACAAACGGACCGTCATCAACCTGGCGCCACCCGTGAAGTCCGCGAAGTCCGAGCAGGGCGGCGGCGGATCCGTGGACCTCAAGCTCACCCCCGACGGCAAGACCCTGATCGTCTCCCGGTTTCAGAAGGACAGGCCCATAACGGCCATCGAGCTGTGGGATGTCCGCCGCCGGGTCAGAACCAAGGTCCTGCCCCATACGGAGGCGGCCATCGTCGAGTTCCTGTCCGACGGGCGCCGTGTGCTCACCGCGGACAGCATCATCACCGAGGTGAAAACCGGCGCAGTGAGCCGACTCCCGTTCATGGAGAGTGGAATCAACGGGACCACGGCAGCGAGTGCGGATGGCCGGCTGCTGGCAGGGGGCACCTACGTCAGCCAGATCACCCTGTGGAGCGGGCGTACGCAACGCCGTCTCGCGGTCCTTACGGCCAACTCCACCGGCGTGTCGCGCAACGGCCCCGCGGGACTGATCTCAGCCATGGCGTTCTCCCGGGACGGCCGCGTCCTGGCCGCGGCCGGCGAGGACGGCGGGATACGGCTCTGGGACACCGAATCCCACCTCCAGCTGGGCCCGACCCTGTCCACCCAGGGCGACCGGATCCTGTCGCTGGCCTTCGGCCGGGACGGCGACACCCTGTACGCCGCCGGGCCGCGCGTCCCGCTGCACACGTACCCGATCGCCCCACGGCGCGTGGCCGAGGAGGTCTGCCGACGTGTTCAGGGGCAGCCGTCGACGGCGCAGTGGCGTGCGCTCATGCCCGATCTGCCCTACCGGAACCCCTGCTGAGCAGGAGGAACCCGCCGCCCCAGGTCAGGACTCCTCGCCCAGGGCCGCGATGTCGCCGAGCGGCACCGGCGCCGCCAGCGGCCGGCGGGCCAGCGGCAGGAGATCGTCCGCTTTCGGCGACCGGCCGGTGAGCGCCGCCGCCACCTGGGCGGTGGCGAACCCGCACACCCGGCCCTGGCACATGCCCATGCCGGGGCGGGCCAGCAGCTTCAGCGTCCGGGGGTCCTCGGCGCCGAGTTCGCGGGCCGCGTGGCACAGGTCGTGATAGGTCACCTCCTCGCAGCGGCAGATGACCGTGGACCGGTCGAGCCAGTCGGTCCAGCCCGGCGGAATCGGACAGGCGGCGTGCAGCGCGGCGGCGAACCGCCGCCCCCGGCGCACCCCGCGCTGGAGCCGGCGCAGCCGGCCCTCGTCGACCGCCCTGCCCAGATCGGCGGCCGCGGCGAGCCCGCTCAGCCGGCCCTCGCGGACGGCGAGCGCCGCGCCGCCGACCCCGGTGGCCTCGCCCGCCAGATAGACGCCGGGGACGCCGGGGACGTCGGCCCGCTGCCGGGCGTCGACCACGGCGACCAGCGAACCGTCCACGTCCAGCCGGGTGGCCGCGCCGACCATCAGCGGCAGCTCGAGCGACGGGGTGAAACCCCAGCCCAGCGCGACCAGATCGGCCTCCACCTCCATCCGCACGCCGTCGCGCGGACGCCCGTGGCGGTCCAGCGGCGCGATGCGCACGGACCGCACCCGGTCCTCCCCGCGGATCTCGGTGACCGCCGTCCTGGTCCGGTACGGGATGCGGTGCCGGGCCAGGAGCGCGGCGTACTGGGCGCCCTCGACCGCTTTGGCCGGTTCGCGCAGCGCGCCGCCCGGGTCGTGCAGCCAGCCGCGCAGCGGATTGGCCTCGCAGACCATGACGATCTCGGCCCCCGCCGCGGCGAGGCCGGTCGCCACCGGGAGCAGGAAGGGCCCCGTCCCCGCCACCACGGCCCGCCGCCCGGCGAGCGTGCCGCTTCCCTTGAGCAGGGCCTGCACCCCGCCGGCCGCCATGACCCCGGGCAGGTCCCAGCCGGGCACCGGGAGCTGGCGGTCGTACGCGCCCGGGCAGAGGATCAGCGAACGCGCGGTCAGCGCGCGGGCCTCGGGCTCGCGGGCGTCATGGCTCGGCCGCAGATGGAGGGTGAACCGGTCGGCGCCGCGCTCGATGAGCCACACCTGGTGCCCGAAGAGGGTACGGGTCCCGGTGCGGGCCAGGCCCGCGCGCAGGGCGGCGAACGTACGACGACCGTGCTGACCGGGGCCGGGGCCGTCGTCGTGCGGGCCATGCCGCCAGTACTGGCCGCCGGGCCGCTCACCGGCGTCCACCAGGACCACGGTCAGCCCGGCCGCCGCCGCCTCGACCGCGGCGGCCAGGCCCGCCGGTCCGGCGCCGACCACCGCCACATCGGCCACCGGCACATCTGCCGTTGTGTCATCGTTCCCGCGCATCGGCGTCCCCTCCCGCATGTCCGGACTCCAGCCGCATGCCGTCGGCCGCGGGCACCAGGCAGGCCCGCTGGTCGGGGTGGCCGTCGACGGTGATCAGGCAGTCGTAGCAGACCCCGATCCCGCAGAACAGCCCGCGCGGCCGCCCCTCCCCACGGGTGGTGCGCCAGGCGACCACCCCGGCCGCGACCAGCGCCGCCCCGACGCTCTGGCCCGGCCGGGCGTGGATGGTCCGCCCGTCGAAGGACAGCCGGCAGGGCGGGTTGCCGGGGGGCAGCTCAGGGGACATCTCAGGGGACATCGCGCGTCACCTCGTCGCCGGGCAGGGCTCGCTCGAATCGTTCGGGCGAGAAGGGGGTCAGGTCCAGGTCGGTCGGGCGGTCCGTCAGCGCCTGGGCGAGCAGCTTGCCGGTCCCCACCGACAGGCCCACCCCGGCGCCTTCGTGCCCGCAGGCGTGCCACAGCCCGGGGGCCCGTGGATCGGGACCGATCACCGGCAGATGGTCGGGACAGTACGGCCGGAAGCCCAGATAGCTGCGGATGGCCTGGACGGAGGCCAGAAACGGGAAGAGCGCGATCGCGTTGCGGGCCAGCGCCGCGAGGACGGAGGGCGGGGCGTCGCGGTCGAAGCCGACCCGCTCCCGCGACGAGCCGATCAGGACGGTGCCCGCGCGGGTGCCCTCGACGACGGGGGAGGTCTGGAGCGCCGCGTCCGAGCTGGCCACGTCGCCCACATACTCCGCCGCGTACACCTTGTGCCGGATCATGACCGGCAGGGGCTGGGTGACCAGCACACATCCCCGTCTCGGCAGCACCGGCACCCGCACCCCGGCCAGCTCGGCGACCGCGCCGGCCCAGGTGCCCGCCGCGTTGAGCACGGCGGGTGCGGCGAGCGGCCCGCGGGCGGTACGGACTCCGGTGATCCGCTCACCGGCCCGGAGAAACCCGGTGACCTCGGTGTCCGTCCGCACCTCGGCGCCCGCCTGCCGCGCCATGCGCAGCAGATGCGCCACCACCAGCATGGGCTGGACCTGGGCGTCCTGCGGGTAGTAGACGCCGTGGGCCAGCTTGGGGGAGAGGTGGGGCTCGTAGTCCCGCAGCTCGTCCCACGGGACGTCGACGGCGTCGATCCCGTGGGCGCGCTGCTCTCGCACGAGTTCGGCGAGCGGGCCCGCGCTGTCCGGGGAGGAGGCCACCACCAGGCCGCCCTTGGACTCGAACTCCCACAGCCCGGCGTGTTCGGCCAGTTCCTCGCGCCAGACCCGCTGGGAGTAGAGCGCCAGGTCGAGTTCGGGCCCGGCCTCCTTGTCGGACACCAGCAGATTGCCCTCGCCGGCGCTGGAGGTGCCGCCGGCCAGCGGGCCTCGGTCGACGACGGTGACCCGGAGGCCGGAGCGGGCCGCGAAGTACGCGGCGGCGGCGCCGACCACCCCGGCTCCGATCACCACCAGGTCGGCGGTGTCGGCGCGCGCCGCCCGACGGTCTTGGGCGGTCATGTGCCGCCCGCCCAGATGCCCCGTACATGTCCGATGTGACGGTGCATGAAGAGCTCGGCCGCCTCGGCGTTCCTGGACTCGACGAAGTCGAGGAGCTGGTGGTGCTCCGCCGCCGACTCCACCAGGGTGCCGTTCTTCACCAGCGGCGCCAGCCCCAGCAGGCGGGTCTGGGCCCGGAGGTTGGACACCACCTCCAGCAGGCGGCGGTTGCCGCCGTGCGCCAGCAGGGCGAGGTGGAAGACCCGGTCGGCCTCGACGTAGCCGATCAGGTCACCCCGCTCCGCGGCCTCCACGATGCGCTGGGCCAGCTCCCGCAGGGCGGGGAGGCCCTCCGCGGGGACCAGCGGTACCACCGCCCGGACCGAGGGCGGTTCCACCAGCAGCCGCACCGCGGTCACCTCGTCCAGGTCCCGCTCGGAGACCTCGGTGATGAGGAAGCCCTTGTTGGGCTGCGCCACCACCAACCCCTCCTTGACCAGGTCGATCATCGCCTCGCGCACCGGGGTGGAGGACACCCCGAACTTGGCGGCCAGCGTCGGCGCGGAATACACCGTGCCGGCCGTCAGCTCTCCGGAGATGATCGCGGCGCGCAGCGCGTTTCTGACCCGGTCGCGGAGGATTTCACGCTTTCCCACGGTGCGCAGGTGCGTCGTCGAGTCCTCCGCGACCGGCAGTTCGCCGTTCAACTGGTTCGCCTTTCTACAACAGGAATCCGGCCGGAAACGGGTCGTCCGGATCCAATGTGAACTGAGAGGTGCCGGTGACCCACGCCCGTCCGGTGATGGTAGGCACCACGGCGGGTCGCCCGGCCACCTCGGTCTCCTCGATCAGCCGGCCGATGAAGCGTGTGCCGATGAAGGACTCGTTCACAAACTCGGCCCCCAGGGCCAGTTCGCCGCGCGCGTGGAGCTGGGCCATGCGGGCGCTGGTGCCGGTGCCGCACGGCGAGCGGTCGAACCAACCGGGGTGGATGGCCATGGCGTGCCGGGAGTGTGCCGCGGTGGAGCCGGGCGCCTTGAGGTAGACGTGGTGGCAGCCGTGGATGTCGGGGCGGCCGGGGTGGACCGGCTCATCGCTCTCGTTGATCGCGGCCATGATCCCCTTGCCCGCCGCCAGCAGCTCGCCGGCGGCCCCCCGGTCGAACGGCAGGCCCAGCTCGGCCAGATCGACGATGGCGTAGAAGTTGCCGCCGAAGGCCAGATCGTAACGGACCTCGCCGAGGCCGGGCACCTTGACCGTGCGGTCCAGGGCGTGGGCGAAGGAGTCCACGTTCCGGAGGGTCACCGAACGCGCGCGGCCGTCCTGGACCGCCACCTCGGCCGTCACCAGCCCGGCCGGGGTGTCCAGGCGGATGACGGTGACCGGTTCGCGCACCTCCACCATGCCCGTTTCCACCAGCACCGTGGCGACCCCGATGGTGCCGTGGCCGCACATCGGCAGCAGCCCGGAGACCTCGATGAACAGCACGCCCCAGTCGGCCTCCGGGGTGGTCGGCGGCTGGAGGATGGCACCGCTCATCGCCGCGTGGCCGCGCGGCTCGTACATCAGCAGGGTGCGCACATCGTCGCGGTTCGCCATGAACCACGTGCGGCGCTCGGCCATGGTGTCGCCCGGGATGACGCCCACTCCGCCGACCACGACCCGGGTGGGCATGCCCTCGGTGTGCGATTCGACGGTGTGGAAGACGCGGCTGGATCTCACTTGTATCCCTTGGCGACAGCGACCTCGGTGTCCCGGACGACCCGCTCGGCGATCTCGGGCGGGAGCGGAGTGCGCGGCGGGCGGCAGGGGCCGCCGCGCAACCCGACGACGTCCATGGACAGCTTGATGGACTGGACGAACTCGGTCTTGGAGTCCCAGCGCAGCAGCGGGTGCAGATCGCGGTAGAGCGGCAGGGCCTTGGCGATGTCGGCGGGGTCGCCGGAGGTGGCGAGCCGGTAGAGCTCCACGCAGCTCTCCGGGAGGACGCCCGGGTAGCCGGCGATCCAGCCGACCGCCCCGGCCAGGCCCAGTTCGAGCAGGACGTCGTCGGCGCCGATGATCAGGTCGAGGCCGGGGGCGAGTTCGGCCAGCTCATAGGCGCGGCGGACGTCTCCGCTGAACTCCTTGACGGCGACGATCAGGCCCTCGCCGTGCAGTTCGGCCAGCAGGTCGGGGGTGAGATCGACCCTGGTGTCGTGGGGGTTGTTGTAGGCGACCACCGGAAGGCCGACCGCGGCGACCTCGCGGTAGTGCGCCAGCACGCCCTCGCGGTCGGCGCGGTAGGTGTTGGGCGGCAGCAGCAGCACCGAGTCGGCGCCCGCCTCGGCCGCCTGCTCGGCCCACCGGCGGGCCTCCAGCGCGCCGTACGCGGACACGCCGGGCATCACGGTGTGGCCCTCGGGGGATGCCTCGACGGCGGTGCGCACCATCCGGGCGCGCTCCTCGTCGGACAGCGTCTGGTACTCGCCGAGGGAGCCGTTCGGGCAGACGCCGTCACAGCCGCCCTCGGTGAGGAAGCGGACGTGCTCCGCGTAGGCGTCGTAGTCGACGGAGAGGTCGTTGCGCAGCGGCAGCGGTGTCGCGACGTGAACACCGCGCCAGGGGGTGTCGGGGCCAGCAGTCATGGATCCTCCTTCGGGACAGTGCAATGTTACATGCCACTGTAGTGGATACTACTTCGATGCTTGGGCTTGTTACGGTTCCCCGGCCGACGGGCCGACGGTCCATCGGCCGGGGGTCGGCAGACGGTCAGCGGGTCGTCATCCAGCGCTCCAGACCCGTCGCGTCGAGCGGCAGCGCCGAGGACAGCACCTCCGCACCCTCCTCGGTGACCAGCAGATCGTCCTCGATGCGCATCCCGATCCCGCGGAGCTCCGGCGGGAGGGTGCGGTCGTGCTCGTGGAAGTACAGCCCCGGTTCCACAGTGAGCACCATGCCGGGCGTCATCTTCGCCCCTTGGTACGCGTCGTAGTCCGCCCGCGCGCAGTCGTGCACATCGAGACCCAGGTGGTGGCCGATGCCACACACCAGATAGCGCCGGTGGTGCTGGCCCTGCGGGGACAGCGCCTCGTCGACGGAGACCGGCAACAGCCCCCAGTCGGCGAGGCCCCGCGCCACCACCTCCATCGCGGCGGTGTGGAAGTCGGCGAAGTCCCGGCCCGGGGCGACGGCGGCCAGGCCCGCCCGGTGCGCCCGCTCCACCAGGTCGTGCGCGGCGCGCTGGGCCGGGCTGAACCGGCCCGAGGCCGGGAAGGTGCGCGTCACATCGGCGGTGTAGTAGCTGTTCGTCTCCACACCCAGGTCCAGCAGCACCGCCTTGTCCTCCGCCACCGGGCCGTCGCAGCGCACCCAGTGCAGCGTGGCCGCGTGTGCGCCGCTGCCCACGATGGACGCGTAGCCGGGGCCGTTGCCGTGGGTGCGGGCGTAGCGGTCGAAGGTGCCCTGCAGCCAGCGCTCTCCGCCGCCCGCGATGGCCGCCGGGAACTCGCGCACCACGGCGGCGAATCCCTCGACGGTGCGGTCCACGGCCTGCCGCATCTGCTCGATTTCCCAGGCGTCCTTGACCATGCGCAGTTCGGACAGAGTACGGCCCAGATCGGCGGACGCGGCGAGTCCGTGGCGGTGTGCGGTGTCGGGGTCGAGCGCGCCGGTCAGCAGCGGCTTGGTCAGTCCGGCCAGCGCGGCGTCGAGCTCGTCGAGCGGGCGGACGTCCAGGCCCAGCGCCTCGCTCCACTCGTCAAGCCCGGGTGCGCCACCGACCCACAGCTCGCCGTGCGCGGCGTCGGCGAAGAACCCCAGATCCCCGGGGCGGGCCGGGGTGGGCAGGTGCAGGGTCGCGTCATGGCCCCCCGGTACGGGGCGCAGCACCAGTACGCCGTGCTCCACCCCGCCACACCCGGTCAGCCAGTAGAAGTCGCTGTCCGGGCGGAAGTCGTAGTTGGTGTCGTTGGAACGCACCGGAGCGCGCCCGGCGGCCACCACGATCGGCGCTCCCGGGTGGGCGGCGCTGAGCCGCGCCCGGTGGTGTGCGGCGGCGTCCGCGGCTCCCGGCACGGTCCGGGCGCTGCGGTCGGGGGTGTCCCAGCCCTCCGCCATGAACGCCGCGAAGGAGGGCAGCTCGGCCAGCCGGGGCATACGGGGGTCCAGCCGCGTGGACCGCGGCGAGGACTGCGGCGCGGTGGCGGCGGCTTCCGTGGCGGGGGTTTCCGTGGCGATGGCGGGAGCCTCCGTGGCGGTGGCGGTACGGGATCGGGTTGACAGGTCGTCGGTCATGGCAGTTCCTCGGGTGAGGCGGTGATGGACGCGTGCTCAGCGGCGCCCTCGCGGCGCCGGCGGTCCCATTCCGGGTCGATACGGGGTATCGCGGCCAGCAGGGTGCGGGTGTACGGGTCCCGGGGGCGCTCGAAGACCTCCGCGCAGGGGCCGGACTCCACGATGACACCCTGCTTCATCACCGCGATACGGTGCGAAATCCGGCGCACCACGGCGAGGTCGTGGGCGATGAAGAGGTACGAGAAGCCGCTCTCCTGCTGGAGGCGCAGCAGCAGGTCCATCACCTGTGCCTGCACCGACACATCGAGCGCGGAGACCGCCTCGTCGCAGATCACCAGCTTGGGGCCGACCGCGAGGGCGCGGGCGATGCCGATCCGCTGGGCCTGTCCGCCGGAGAACTGCGCCGGGTAGCGGTGCAGATGGTCGGGGTTGAGGCCGACCCGTTCCATCAGCTCCCCGGCGAAGGCCCGCCGCCCCCTGGGGATGGGAAGCCCCTGGTAGACCAGGGGTGCGGTGAGGATGCGCTCCACGGTGTGGCGGGGGTTGAGCGAGGAGAAGGGGTCCTGGAAGACGACCTGGACGTCATTGCGGAAGCGGGCCAGGTCGGTCCCGCGGGCATGGGTGACGTCCCGCCCGGCGAACTCGATGGTGCCGTCGGTGGCTTCCATCAGCTTCGCCACCAGCCGCGCGGTGGTGGACTTCCCGCTGCCGGACTCGCCCACCAGCGCCAGCGTCTCGTGCGGAAACACCTCGAAGCTGACCGAGTCCACGGCGGTGAACACCGATTTGCGCCCCAGCGGACCGCCCCCGCCCCGCGTGGTGAAGCGCTTGGTGAGATCGCGGGCGCGCAGCAGCGGCGGTGCATCAGCTTGGCTGCCTCGGCTGCCGGTCACCGGACTTCCTCCTGTGCTGGGGCGGGATCTGTCGGTCGGGCTGGTCGGGCCGTCGGCGATACGACGCCCGGTGCGGCCAGCTCGTCGTCGATACGCGGGATGCTCTCCAGCAGCATCCGGGTGTAGGGGTGGCGCGGCGCGGAGAAGACCCGCTCCGTGTCGGCGTATTCGAGCTGTTCCCCGTCGCGCATCACCAGCACCCGCTGGGCGATCGTGGCGATCACCGCCAGGTCGTGGGTGATGAAGAGCATGCCGGTGCCGGTCTGCCGCTTCAGCTCGGCCAGCAGCTCGAGGATCTGGGACTGCACCGTGACGTCCAGCGCGGTGGTGGGCTCGTCCGCGATGAGCAGGGCGGGTTCGCAGATCAGTGCCATCGCGATCATGATGCGCTGACGCTGTCCACCGGAGAACTGGTGCGGATAGCGGTCGACCCGCTCGGCCGGGTCCGGGATGCCGACCCGGCCGAGTGCGTCGATGGCCATCCGGCGGGCCGCGCGGCGCGAACCGCCGCGGTGGCAGCGGTAGACCTCGGCGATCTGGAGGCCCACCGTGTAGTACGGGTTGAGCGAGGACAGCGGGTCCTGGAAGACCATGGACATCGCGTTTCCGCGCAGCCGGCGCAGCTCGGCGTCCGGGCGGCCGAGCAGTTCGGTGCCCCGGAACCGGATGCTGCCGCTGGTGCGCGCGCCCCGTGGGAGCAGCCCCATGACGGCGAGAGCCGTCATGGACTTGCCCGAGCCGGACTCGCCGACGATGCCCAGGGTTTCGTTGTTCCGCAGAGTGAAGGTGTTGTCGCGGACGACGTCCACCGGTCCGCGGGTGGTCGGGAAGGTCACGGTCAGGCCCTCGACCTCCAGCAGGTCCGCGGACTCGTCCGGTCCGGCCCGGTGGGCTGGGGATTCGGTCATGACGCGGTGGTCCTTACGCGCGGGTCCAGCGCCGTGTAGAGCAGGTCGACCACGACGTTGCCGATCACCACGAAGAACGCCGCCAGCAGCGTGACCGCCATGATCACCGGCTGGTCGTTCTTCGCGATCGCATCCGAGGCCATCTTGCCCACGCCGTTGAGGCCGAAGACGGTTTCGGTGATGAGGGCGCCGCCGAGCAGACCGGCGAAGTCCATCCCGAAGATGGTGACGATCGGGGTGAGCGCCGGCCGCAGCGCGTGCCGGCGGAGTATCAGGACCGGCCCGAGCCCCTTGGCGCGGGCCGTGCGCATGAAGTTCTCGGCGAGCGTGTCGATGACGTTGGCCCGGGTCATGCGGGCGTAGAGACAGGCGTATCCGATGGCGAGCACGATCCACGGCATCAGATACGACTGGAACCAGGCCACCGGATCGTCGCCGAACGGGATCGCCGCAGGAAACGGCAGCACTTGCCACTTGACCACGAGCAGGTACTGGAGCGCCAGGGCGAGTACGTACGGGGGGATGCTGGAGCCGCCGAGCGCCAGCGCCATGGTGGAGCGGTCCCACCACGTACCCTCCTTGACCCCGCTCAGCAGCCCGATGGTGACCCCGCCGAGCAGCCAGAGCACGGCCGCGCCGACGGCGACGGTGACACTCACCGGGAGCCGCTCGAGGACCATCTCCCACACCGACTGGCCGCTCTGGAAGCTGTAGCCGAGGCAGGGGGCGGGGCAGTGGACCAGATTGGCGCCCGAGCCGTAGTCCCGGCCGGCCACGATGCCGCGCAGGAAGTCCCCCAGCTGCTGAAGGAAGGGGCGGTCGAGGCCGAGGGAGGTCCGGATCGTGTCGATGCGCTCCGGTGTGCAGGTCTTGCCGCAGATCATCACCGCGGGGTCGGGTGAGAGCTGGAAGAAGATGACATAGGTGAACACACAGACGGCCAGCAGGATGACCAGCACCCAGGAGAGCCGGCCGACGACGTAGCGGAGCATCAGGAGGCCTCCCCCGCGTCCAGGGCGTGCCGCAGCCGGTCGCCCACCACGGTCAGGGCGAGCACGGTGCCGAAGAGGAAGGCGCCGGGGATCACGAAGTACATCGGGTCCACCTGGTACCAGCTGACCGAGTTGGCGATCATCTGCCCCCAGGAGGCGGTCGGCGGGGTGACCCCGACGCCGAGGAAGGAGAGTCCGGCCTCGGTGCCGATGTATCCGGGCACGGCGAGCGTGGTCATCACGATGATGGTGCTGCGCAGATTGGGCAGGATCTCCGCGAAGATCAGCGCCCGGCTGCCGGCCCCGGAGGACCGCGCCGCCTCGACGAACTCCCGGCCCGTCAGGGTCAGCGTCTGACCGCGCACTACACGCGCCAGATACGGCCAGCCGAAGACACTCAACACGATCACCAGCAGCACTGGGCGGTTGCCGGCCGGCAGCGCGGACAGCACCGCGATCATGAAGATCAGGGCGGGAAACGCCATCAGGAAGTCCATCAGCCGGGAGATGACCTGGTCCACCCAGCGGCCGTAGAACCCGGCCAGCAGGCCGAGCACCACGCCGATGACGGTGGTCAGAAGGGTCGCGGAGACGGCGATCAGCATCGAGATCCGCGCCCCGTAGGCGATCCGGACCAGGATGTCGCGGCCGTTCTGCGGTTCCACGCCCAGCCAGTGGTCGCCGCTGATGCCACCGAGCGACCCCTTGGGCAGCCCGCCCAGGTCCTTGTCGACGGCCGCGCTGTCGAAGGTGTCCGGGCCGTGCCCGGCCAGCGTGCCGATCAGCGGCGCGAAGAGGGCCATCAGCACGATCAGGACGAGAAACGCGGTGCTGAGCACGGCCCCGATGTCGCGCCGCAGCTCGCGCAGGACACGTCGCGCGGTGCCGCCGGGCGGCGCGGCGCCGGTCGGTGGCGAGGGCAGTGACGGCTGCGCCTCGTGGAGGGTGGTGGTCGCCATGCCGGTTACTTCTTCGGGTCCGCGAGGCCGATGCCGACCAGGTCGATTCCGCCGCTGTACGAGATCGAGGTGTGGGCGCCCGCGATATTGGTGCCGACCACCAGCACGGTCTTGGAGTAGTTGAGCGGCACGATCGGGGCGCGCTTCATGATCTCGGCGTCGAGCTTGCCGTAGGCCTCGTTCTGCGCCGTCTCGTCCTCCATCGCCGCGATCTCGTCGATGCGCTTCTGGATCTTCTTGTCGTCGAGCATGGAGAGCACCGAGTTGCCCTTGTCGGAGATGAGGCGTCCGTCGAACAGCGGCGGCAGGAAGGTGGTGCCGCCCGGCCAGTCCGGGCACCAGCCGGTGAGCGCCGCGTCGTGCTGCTGTGAGGGCGTGCCGATGACCTCGTAGAAGGTCGAGGTGTCAATGGTGTTGATCTTCACCTTGATGCCCACCCGCTTCAGCCCCTGCTGGACGGCCACCGCCACCGCCTGCTCGGTCGCGTTGGCGCGGGCGTCCACGGTGAGGGTGAAGCCCTTGGACTGGCCGGCCTCGGCCAGCAGTTTGCGGGCGGCTTCCGGATCGCCGGTGCCGTCCTTGGAGGGATACACATCCGTGGCGTCCCGCCCGGGGATCGACGGGGGCTCGATGGAGGTGGCCGCGGTGGCCAGGGCGGAGCCGCCGAGGGCGTCCACCGTGGTCTGCTTGTTGACGGCGTACTCGATCGCCTGGCGCACCCGGACGTCCCGGAGCGGCCCCTTGGTGGTGTTCAGGCTCATATACGTGGTGCAGCCGGTCACGCCGGCGAGCGTGCGCTGCTTGAGCTGCGGTGTCTGGAGCCGGGCGATGGTCGCGGGCTGCACCTTGGGGCCGACGGCGTTGATGTCCTTGCCCTGCCCCGCTATCAGACGCTCGTCGATGGTCGCCGCGTCCAGGCCGAAGGTCCATACGAAACTGTCCGGGCGGGCGGCGCGCACCGTGTCGGTGGAGCGCTTCCAGTGCTTGTTGCGGACCAGCTCGAGCGACGAGCCCCGCCGGTAGTTCGCCACCTCGTACGGGCCGGACGCGATCGGCTTGGTGTCGAAGGCGGCCTTGGCGCCGGTGCCCTTGGGGAAGGGGGTGAAGTTCGGCTGTGCGACGACGCTGGAGAACTGCGGATAGGACTTCTTGAGATGGAAGACGATGGTGCGCTCGTCAGGGGTCTCGATGGTGTCCAGGTCGCCCGACTGGTACGGGCCCTTGTAGTCGGCGGGTGCGGCGATGACCTGCTTGGCGTACGGCGAGCCGATGCCCGCGTCGGGATCCCAGGCCCGCTCCACGCCGAACTTGACGTCCTGGCTGGTGATCGGGGCGCCATTCTGGAAGAACAGCCCCTTCTTGAGGGTGAAGGTCCAGGTCTTGTTGTTCTCGGAGGCCCGGCCGGTGTCGGTGGCCAGATCACCGACGATCTTCGTCCCGTCGCTGTGCGGACCGGCTGCCTCCCGGGTGGTGAGGGTGCGGTAGATCAGGCGGTAGAAGTTGTTGACCCCGCCGTCGAAGCCGCGCGCCGGATCGAGGTGCGAGAAGTCGGGCTTCTCCAGGAAGTGCACGGTGCCGCCGGTGGCGGGGTCCGCGGTGGGCTTGGCCTGGCCGGAGGCGGCGGGCCCGCCTCCGCTGCAAGCGGTGAGGGTCAGGGGAATGGCGGTGCACAGGGCGGCACAGGACAGGACGGCTCTTCTCATGGGGCCTTCTCCGGAAGTGAGTGACGCACGGACAAGGGGACGCACACGTGGGGGAGGTGCGAGTAAAGGGGGGGGTACGGGTGACGTACCTGCGGCCTGGGGGCCGGGGTCCAGGAGGACCAGGGGATCAGGGGATCAGAGGAACCAGGGGGAGGCTGGTCAGACGTTTCTGATCCACACGCGCATGGGGCCGGGCTCTCGGTTGCCCCACGCGAAGTACGGAACGAGCAGCATGTCAGCGGTGCTGGTGTCGGTGTCGGTGTCGGTGTCGGGGGAGGCTGCTCGCGGTCCGGCCGTGAGCACGGGATACAACTCCGGGGACCGCGGCGGCGCGACATCCGCCGCCACCCGGATCAGCACCGTCCCCGCCGGACCGCCGCCGTCGGCCTCCGGGGCGACGACGGTCCCGGCGGCCGCGAGGTGTTCCGCGCCGATCACCACGTCGTCGACGCCGGCCGGGCAGTCCTGCTGCTCCACGCAGTAGACCAGCGGGCCGCGGGCCACCGCGACCGCGCCACGCGTCGCGTCCAGGTGGGGATGGGAGACATGGCCGCGGACCGGCATGGGCAGGCTCAGCCGCAGCTCGTCACCCGGGCGCCAGAGCCGTTCGACGGTGAGCCAGCCGTCCACCGCGGTCCCGGCCGGCACCTCCCCGGCCACGGCCTCGTCGCCCACCGTGAGCCGGATCCGCCCGGCGTCCGCCCAGCCGGGCACCCGGAGCGAGATCCGGTACGGCCGGTCGGGCGCCCGGCGCACGGTGAGCCGTACCTCGCCGTCCCAGGGATAGCCGGTCGCCATGTCCAGCGCGACCTCCGTCCCGTCCACATGAGCCTGCGCATACCCTGCGACCAGCAGTTCTCCGGCGCGCTCGGCGACCAGGAAGTCGGCGAGCTGGGCCATCCAGCGCACCACATTGGGAGGGCAGCAGGGACAGCCGAACCAGGCCCGGCGCAGTGCCTCACCGCCCTCCTCGGCGCCGCTGCGCTGGTCGTGGTCGGCGCGCCGCTGCAACGGGTTGTCGTAGAAGAAGGCGCGCCCGTCCGCCGCGGGGCCCACCGCGAACGCGTTGTACAGGACGCGTTCCAGGACGTCGGGGTAGTGGGCGTCACCGGTGGCCAGGAACATCCGCCAGGCCCACTGCATGGTGCCGATGGCGGCACAGGTCTCGCTGTAGGAGCGCTCGGAGGGGAGTTCGTAGCGGTCGCCCACGGCTTCGTCGGAGTGGCGGCTGCCCAGCCCGCCCGTCACATACAGCTTGGTGGCCACCATGTCGTCCCACAGCCGCCGCAGCGCGTCGAGCAGTTCCCGGTCGCCGGTCTCCCGGTACACATCGGCGGCGCCCGCGGCCAGGTAGGTCATCCGCACCGCGTGTCCGGTGACCGACGGGAGTTCGCGCAGCGGCACATGGTCCTGGAAGTACTGGGAGCCGAAGACCCGTGACACCACGGTGCCGCGGCCGCGGCGGTCCACGAACAGCCGGGCCTGGGTCAGATATCTCTCGTCGCCGGTCTCCCGGTAGAGCTCCACCAGAGCCATCTCGACTTCGGGGTGGCCGCAGACCGCCTCCTCGCCCGTCGGCCCGTAGCGCTCCACCACCAGGTCCGCGAAGCGGATGGCCACATCCAGCAGGCGTCGGTCGCCGAGCTGCCGGTGGGCGGCGACCGCGGCCTGTGCGAGGTGACCGAGGTTGTACATTTCATGGCCCCATGCAAGATCTTCCCAGGGGGCCTTGGCACAGTCGGGGTCCTGGAAGAAGGAGTTGAGGTAGCCGTCCGGGGCCTGGACACGCTCCAGCAGCCCCACGGTCTCCTCGTAGAAGTCCCGCATCACCTGCCGCTCCAGGTCGCCGCCCTCGTCCGGCCGCGCCAGTTCGTAGGCCAGCCCCTCCAGGGTCTTGTAGAGGTCGGTGTCCAGAAACGGATACCGGCCTTGATAGGGCCTGACCTGCTCATTCTCCGCGAGCTTCGTGGGCAGCAGACGACGGAGGTTCTCCAGGTTGCCCGCCTTCTCGAGCTGTTCGAGCGTGTGCGGCACGGTGGCCTCGCGGTTGCGCCGCTGCCAGTCGGCCAGCAGCCCCCCGGTGATCCGCACCCGTGAGCCGCCCAGGGGTGTCACCTCTCCGGGGGCCAGCGGAGCCACCGCGCCGGTCCGGCCGACGGCGTCACGCGGGGATCGGTCCAGGGAATCCCGATCATCCATTCGCATCTCCAGTGCTGTGTAGCATTGCACTGAACCATAAACAGTGATGCGGGACATGCCAAGGTCTTGGACGGAAGAGAAACTTCCGCGAAATCCGGAGGCAGCCCGACCGGGTCGCCCAGCGGCCGGGCACGCCTCGGGTCACAGCCAGGGCGGCAGTTGCGGCAGCGGCGCCCCCGTGGTGGTGTGCAGGCCCTGGGCCCGCCCGCGGCCGGTGAGCCACCGCGCGAGATCGGCGGCGCGTCCCTCGACGCGGACCGCCGCGCCACCGGCCTCGTGGGCGCCGCCGGTTTCGCGGTCGGTGGCCCGCACGTCCGACTCGACCCCCTGCGTGCCGCGCCGGCGAGTCAGGGCGTCGCCGATCAGCGCGTCGAGCAGAGCGTCGGGGAGGGCCGTGAAGTCGCCGCCGTCCGGCAGATCGCACGCGTGGATCCACACCTCGCGACAGCGCAGCCAGGGGATCGTGGCCGCGGGCACGGTCCGGCCCTGGGCCGTGACCACCTCGGCCCGCCACCCCTCGTCGGTGATCTTGTCGAGCGCGGTGTCCAGGTGTTCCTGTTCCTCCTCGACGAAGTCGCGCAGCCGGCTCGCCGGCCATCGCGCGCCGGACTCGATCTCCTCGGCGCGGGCGGACGGGCTCGGGTACATCGGCGTCGGCTCCCCGGTGGCCGCCCAGTGCGCCAGCCGGGCCAGCGCCGTCGCGTTGTGGCCGACGTGGGACAGCAGGTGTCCGCCGGACCAGCCGGGCAGGGCGCTCGGCCCGTCCAGCCGCTCATCGCCGATGGCTTCGAGGCGGGCGGTGAAGTACTCGTGCCCCTGCGCCATCCAGCGCAGATACGTCACCGGTGCGGTGGCGCTCATGACGCGGTGTCCGGTTCCGCGCGCCGCACCGGGGTGACCGGCTCGCCGATGCCCTCGATGCGGGTGACCAGGCGCTGGCCGTCCCGCAGACAGCGCGGTGGTTCGCGCGCGTGACCCACCCCTCCGGTGGTGCCGGTGGCGATCAGGTCGCCCGGGTCGAGGGTGACGATGGTCGACACATAGGCGATCAGGTCGGCCGGGTCGAAGAGCAGATCACCGATGGTGGACTTCTGGACGACCTCGTCGTCGAGGGTGCAGCTGATCTCGGCGTCGGGGGCCAGCTCGTCCGGGGTGACCAGGCAGGGGCCGAGCGGAGTGGTGTCCTCCCAGGTCTTGCCCTGGAGCCACTCGCGGGTGCGGAACTGCCAGTCGCGCAAGGTCACATCGTTGAGGATGGTGTATCCGGCGATGGCGGCCGCCGCGGTGGCGCGGTCGGCGCGCCGGACGCGCCGGCCGACGACCACGACGAGCTCGGCCTCCCAGTCCACCGCGTCGGACTCGGGCGGCAGGGGCAGCGGGTCGTTCGGGCCGATCAGCGCCTCGGGGAACTTGGCGAAGAGCGTGGGGAACTCGGGCAGATCGCGGCCCATCTCCGTGATGTGCGTACGGTAGTTGAGCCCCACACAGACGATCTTGCCGGGGCGGGGGACGACCGGGGCGAGCCGGGCGGGCTCGATCGGCAGGAGGTCGCCGGTGGCGGCTGCCGCGACCGTCCGCCAGTCCGCCCGGGTGAGCAACTCGCCCACGTCGCCGGGGCCGATGTCGACATGGCCGTCGGGCTCGACACGCACCGTGCGGAACCCGCCCTCGGCGCGTACGGTCGCCAGCTTCATGCTCGGTCGCCTCCCTGGTGGGAGCGGTGGAGATGCAGTCGTTCGAAGATCGGCGCGTCGGAGAACCGGAACAGGTCCAGTCCCCGCTCGGTCGCCACGGTGAGCGGCTGCCACGAGGGGACGACGAACAGGTCGCCGCGCTCGACGGTCCAGCGGGACGCGCCGACCGTGACCTCGCCGGTGCCGTCGAACACCTGGAACACCGAGGAGCCGACCTCGCGCCGGGTGGCCGTCGCGGTGTCCGGGGCCAGCCGGTGGAACTCGGTGCGCAGCGTCGGCATGACGTCGCCGCCCGTGGTCGGGTTGGTGTAGCGCACCGCGGCGTGGCCGGGCTCGACGGTCACGTCGTGGCCCTCGCGTTCCAGGGCCAGTTGCTCGCGGAGCGCGTCGTCGGTGTGTTCCCACCGGTAGGCCAGCAGCGGTGTGGCCGGGGTGGGGTGCAGATGGGTCAGCGGGCGCAGCCCGGGGTGGGACCACAGTGTAGTGCTGGAACGGGATGTCCAGCCCGTCGATCCAGGCCATCGGGCGGTCGCTGTGGTTGAGGTGGGCGTGCCAGTGCCAGCCGGGCTGCGGCAGGAAGTCGCCGCGCCGCATGGCCACCGGGTCGCCGTCGACCACGGTCCACCCCCCCTCGCCCTCGACCACGAAGGGGAAGGCGTGCTGGGTGTGGCGGTGGACCGGCGCGTCCTCGTTGGGGTTGAGGTACTGGATCGCCGCTCACAGCGTCGGCGTCGCGAACGGCTGAACGCCGAGCCCCGGGTTGGCCAGCGCGATGGTGCGGCGTTCGTCGCCCCGGCCGACCGGGACCAGCCGCCCCGCGCGCTCGGCCGAGGGAAGCAGGTCGTTCCAGCGCCACAGGTGCGGCAGGGCCCGGGAGGAGGGGTGGGCCGGCATCAGCTCACCGATCTCGGTCCACAGCGGGACGAGGAGCTGCTGCTCGAACTCCCGGTAGCGCCACCTGAACCGGGCCGTCTCCCGCGTCGAGGGGGAGCTGCGCTCCGCGGCCTGACCGGCCCGGTGCCGGGTGCACCGCTCACTGGTCGGTGGCGAAGAGCGTAGCGAGCCGAATGGACAGCTCCAGCAGCTATCGCCAACTCACTGCCCCAGTTCCTCGCCCCGCTGATCGCACCGCTCTTCCTGACCATCGGCGGGGGAGACAGCAACTACCCGGCCACGGCGCCGATCCGCGGAGAGCGCTGACGCGGAGTGCGCTGACGCGGCGTCGGCGTAGCGGCGGGCCAGGCGCGCGAAGGCGTCCTTGAGCTCGGCCGGCCCGATGACCTCGATACCGGCGTCGAACCTGCCGATGGCGGCGGCCAGCGCGGGCCATGACCACGAGCCCAGCACGAGCCGGCAGCGGTCCGGGCCGAGTTCCTCGACGACCCCGTCGTGGGCGTGGCCGGACACCTCGCGGGCGGGCAGGTCGAGGATCACCTCGCCGCGGCAGGGCCAGCCGCCGGACCCGTCGGAGCCCCGGAACCGGTCGGCGACGAAGGCGGCCACGTCCCCTCCGGGCAGGTCGCGCGGGGTGAAGCGGGGCCCCGTCGGGGTGCGCGGGGCGATCCGGTCGACGCGGAAGGTGCGCCAGTCGTCGCGGTCGAGGTCCCAGGCGACGAGATACCAGCGCCCGCCCCAGGTGACGAGGTGGTGTGGCTGCGCCCGGCGCGGCGGAGCCGCGGCGGCGAGTCCGGCGTCGGCGGCTCCCGGCGGATACGCGGGGGCATAGTCGAAGCGCAGCACCTCGCGGGCGCGCACGGCCGCGCTGAGCGTCATGAGCACCCGGGGGTCGACCTGCGGATTCGGCCGGGCCCCGGGGCTCTCGACGGCGGTGACCCGCAGGGCGTCGACACGGTGACGCAGCCGCGCGGGCATCACCTGCCGGACGGTGTTCAGCGCGCGGGCCGCGGCCTCCTCGATGCCGACACCGGCGGTGGCGGCGGCGGTCCGGAGCGCCACGGCGAGGGCCACGGCCTGGTCGTCGTCGAACAGCAGCGGCGGCAGTTCCGTGCCCGCCTCCAGCCGGTAGCCCCCGTCCGGGCCCTTGGTGGTGAAAATCGGGTAGCCGAGCTCGCGCAGGCGGTCGATGTCGCGGCGCACGGTGCGCGGACTGACCTCCAGCCGCTCCGCCAGCAACCGGCCCGGCCAGTCCCGGCGCGCCTGGAGCAGGGAGAGCAGGGACAGCAGTCGCGCTGAGGTTTTCGGCATGAGGCCCATGGTGCCCGGAGAAGCGGCCACACCCTGACCTCTTCCCCTGCCACGGTTGTCCCTGCCGGAACGAGAACGACCAGAAGGAACCCGAACACCGTGACTGCCACCACCACGCCCCCCGCAGCCCTCGACGGCGAGCGGGCCGACCTGCTCGCCGAGCTGGCCGCCGCGCGATCCGCTCTGACCAACACGGTGCGCGAGCTCGGCGACGAGCAGGCCGCCAAGCGCCCGACGGTCAGCGAGCTGAGCCTGGGCGGGCTGATCAAACACGTCGCATCCATCGAGGAGGGATGGCTGCGCTTTGTGGCCGATGGCCCGTCGGCGCTGCGTTACGACCTGCCCGACGGCGTCACCTGGGCGGATCTCGCGGGTGGTACCGCACGCGAGATCCCGCAGTGGGCGATCGACCACCGGAACAACTTCCAGATGCTCCCCGGCGAGACACTGGCCGGGATCCTCGAGGGCTACGAGCGGGTCGCCGCCCGGAGCGAGGAGATCATCGCCACCGTGCCCGACCTGTCGGCGACGCACCCACTGCCGGAGGCGCCCTGGAACGAGCCGGGAGCGGTGCGGAGCGTGCGCCGGGTGCTGATGCACGTCATCGCCGAGACCGCCCAGCACGCCGGGCACGCGGACATCCTGCGCGAGGCCCTCGACGGGCGGAAGTCGAGCTGACGGTGACCGTTCTGGACAACCGGGCCCTGGGCCGCGCGACGCTCGCCCGGCAGTTGCTGCTCGATCGCGCCGACCTACCGGCCCTGGACGCCGTCGCCCACCTGTGCGGCATGCAGGCACAGGAGCCGCAGGAGCCGTTCGTCGGGCTCTGGTCGCGGCTGCGCGCCTTCGGCCCGGCGGTCCTCTCGGAGCTGCTGACGGGGCGGAGCGTGGTGCGGACCCATCTCATGCGCCGCACCGTCCATCTCCTCACCGCCGACGACGTCCTGGCCTGGCGATCCCGCCATGACGCCATGCTGCGCCAACGGGTGCTCGGGACCTACCGCCGTGAGTTCGAGGGGATCGACCTCGACGAACTCGGCGAGGCGGGCCGGGCGGTGATGGCCGACGGCGAGCCCCGCACGATGGCCGAGCTGGTGCGGGTGGTCGCCCCGCACCGGCCGGCGCCGCAACCGCGGGCGCTGGGCGAAATGCTGGTCGCGGCACTCGTCCCGGTGGTGCAGACACCGCCTCGCGGGCTGTGGCGCACCAAGGCGGGGGTGCGCAACGTCCTGCTCTCCTCCTGGCTGGGGCGAAAGCCCGACCCGCTCGCCCCGGATGGCTCCGACCCGGTCGGCCAGGCGCTGGTACGGCGCTATCTGGCCGCGTACGGCCCCGCGGCCTCGGCGGATCTGCGCGCCTGGTGCGGCCTGGCCGGACTCCCCGCCGCGGTGGCCGCGATCCGCGAGGAGCTGGTCACCTTTCGCGACGAGCGGGGCCGCGAGCTGCTCGACCTCCCCGGCGCGCCTCGCCCCGACCCCGACACCCCCGCTCCGGTGCGGTTTCTGCCCGCCTTCGACAACGCGATCCTCGGCTACCACGACCGCGGCCGGATCATCGACGACGCCCACCGCGGCCTCTCGGTCGCCGGCGAGCGTGTCGTGCTGGTCGACGGGCGCGTCGCCGCGACGTGGAGCGTCAAGGCCGACACCGTGGTCGTCGCCCCGCTGCGCGGTTTCTCCCCGGCAGAACACGCCGCGGTCGCCGAGGAGGGGCGGGAACTGGCGGCGTTCCTCTCGGACGACGAAAGCCACCGCGTGCAAGTCGCCTCGTCCCCGGGCTGATTCAGTGTGATCCCGCCCGTTCGGGCTGCGCGTGTTCGAAGGTGTCGTCGACGAGTACGACCTGATGTCCCGCGGCGGCCAGCAGGGAGGCCGCGATCGCGGCCCTGAAGCCGCTGTGACAGTGCACCCAGATCTCGGCGTCCGGCAGGGCGGGAAGGGCGCGGGGCAGCTCGGGCAGCGGTATGTGGCGGGCGCCGGGCAGATGTCCGCGCCGCCACTCGCCGCCGCTCCTGACGTCCAGCACCTCCACCGGCCGCCCGGCCAGGGCGGTGGCCAGGGTGGCGAAGTCCGTGCGCGGGTAGGAGGCCAGCCACCGGGGGCCTGCCCATTCCAGCGGGTTACCGGTGGCGACGGCCGCGGGATGGTCGAAGCCGATCCTGAGGAGCTCCCTCCGGGCGGCTTCGAGCTGTTCGGCGTCGGTGGCCAGCAGGGTGAGCGGTCCGTCGAACGGCACCAGCCAGCCCAGATAGGTGGCGAAGGCGCCGCGGGCGTCGATGTTCACGGCGCCCCGCAGATGGGTGTGCGCGAAGTCCGCCCGCGGCCGTACGTCCACCACCCACTCCCCGGCCGCGATGCGGGTGGCCACCTCGGTCAGGTCCGCGGGGCGGGGAGCGCCGAGGCCGGCCACGGGGGCCGGCCCGGCGGCATTGATCGCGGCCATCCGGCGGTAGTACGCGGGGAAGGGCTCGAGACCGGCCAGCGCGCCGGAGACGAAGGCCTCCTCGTCCAGGTTGAACACGGGATTGGCGGCGCGCTCCGAGCCGATCGTCGAACGCTCGACCGCACCGGCCGTCGCCGCGGCACAGAAGCTCCCGAAGCCGTGGGTCGGCAGGATCACGGTCTCATCGGGCAGCACCTCGGCCAGGTGGCGGGCCGACCGGTACTGGCGGCGGGCCAGCGGCTCGGCGAGCTCCGCCCCCATCAGGTCCGTGCGCCCGGTCGTCCCGTACAGCACCGAGCCGCCGGTGCAGACGAGCCGTGGCGCCCCGTCGCAGGGCGCGAACGCGTACGCGAGGTGATGGTCGGTGTGGCCGGGGGTGGCGATCACCTGGATCCGCAGCTCCCCGGCCCGGAACTCGTCCCCGTCGCCCGCCCTTACGGCGTCGAAGCCCAGCTTCGGACCCGTCGGCACCACATAGTCGGCACCGCGGCGTCGGGCCAGTTCCAGACCGCCCGTGACGTAGTCGTTGTGCAGATGGGTCTCCACCACCGCCCCGAGCCGAAGCGCCCCCGCGTCGAGCGCGGCCGTGATCCGCTCGATGTCACGCTGCGGGTCCACGGCGACCGCGACCGCGCCATCCGTGATCAAGTAGCTGCGATTTCCCAGGCTGGGCGTGGCGAGCTGGATGACGCCCGCCTCGGCCGCCGGGCTCCTGGCCACGTCCGTTCCCTTCCGTACCCAGCACAACGCTCGACACTTCGGGCGTCAAATCGATGGCCGGGCGGATCGCGGTGCGTAGTGGCCGAGGAACATGTCGACGCCGCCGGCGATCAGGCGGTCGGTGAGGCCGTCGTCGACGTCGGCGCCGTAGGCGCTGAAGACGAGGTGCGGGAAGACCAGGAGCGAGTACAGCTGGAGGAGGGCCACCTCGATATCGGGGATGGCGAGCCGGCCGTCCTCGTCCAGTCTCCGGAGCGCTCCCGCCACGGCGGGGTGGTGGTGCTCGGGGCCGGACTGGTGCCACACGGCGCCGAGTTCGGGGAAGCGGTGCAGCTCCCGGGCGACCACGTTCCGCAGGGCGAGGATGTCCGGGTCGGCGTGGATGCCGTCCACCCAGGCCCGGGCCACGGTGACGAGTGCCGCCCGCAGGTCGTCCGAGTCGGCGAGTCCGTCGATCGCCGCGACCAGGTCGCCGCTGAGCGGCGCGTCCAGCGAGTCCTTGACGACCCCGATGAACAGGGCTTCCTTGCTGCCGAAGTGGTTGTAGACGGTCACCTTGGACACGCCCGCGCGCGCGGCGATCAGATCGACGCTCACCTCGAAGCCCTCGCGCAGAAACAGTGCGCGGGCGGCCGTCACGATGGCCCGCCGCTTGGCTTCGGCGCGTGGCCCGGCGGGCGGCTGCTTCGCGGGTGTCCTGACCGTCTCGGGGCTCATGGCATGAGTCTACCCGGCATCTGAACTGTACGGTTGAGTTCAGTTGAACTGAACCGTACAGTTCATGTGTCCGCGCATCGCGTGCGTCAGGCCCGTACGGAGGAATCGTCATGAGCCACTCTCACCACACCGCCCACGCGCAGCATCCGCCCGCGCCCCACGAGGAAGTCCCGCCGCGCCGATGGCTGATGCTGGCGCTGCTCTGCCTGGCCCAGTTCATGCTCATCCTGGACGTCACCGTCGTGAACGTCGCCCTGCCCGACATGGCCGCCGACCTCCATCTCGGCCGCGAGACGCTCACCTGGGTCGTCACCGCCTACACGCTCTGCTTCGGCGGGCTGATGCTGCTCGGCGGCCGCCTCGCGGACGCGCTCGGCGCCCATCGCACGGTGCTCGCCGGGCTCGCGGTGTTCACCGCGGCGTCCCTGCTCACCGGGGTCGCCACGGACGCCACCACGCTGCTCGCCGGGCGGATCTGCCAGGGCGTCGGCGCCGCGCTGCTGTCGCCCTCGGCCCTGTCCGTCGTCACCACGACCTTCCTGGGCGAGGAGCGGAACAAGGCCCTGGGGGTGTGGGCGGCGATCGGCGGCACCGGGTCGGCCTTCGGCGTCCTGCTCGGTGGCGTCCTGACCGACGGGCCCGGCTGGCAATGGGTCTTCTACCTCAACGTCCCCGTCGGTGTTCTCGCGCTCGCCACCCTGCCGGCGCTGCTCCCGCGCCGGGCGCCCCAGCCCGTCCGGCTCGACGTGCCCGGCGCCGTGCTGGTCACCGCGGGCACCGCGTCGCTCATCTACGGCCTGGTGAAGGCGGGGGACGCGGGCTGGGGCGATGTCACCGCCGTACTGCCGCTGCTCGCGGCGCTCGTCCTGTACGCGGTGTTCGTCGTCGTCGAACGCGCCGCCCGGTCCCCGCTGATGGACCCGCGGATGTTCACCCGGCGCCCGGTGGTCGCGGGGGCGTTCCTGATGCTCGTCGCCACCGCGCTGCTGATCGCGTTCTTCTTCCTCGGCTCGGTCTATCTCCAGGGGATACGCGGACTCGACGCGCTGAAGACCGGGCTGGTGTTCCTGCCGGTGGCCGTGGCCACCGGCCTCGGCGCCCACCTCGGGTCGCGGTTCGTGGGCCGGATCGGCAGCCGTCCGACGGCCGTGGCGGGCATGGCGGTGGCGGCGGCCGGGACCGTGCCGTTGGCGTGGCTGCCGGCCGACGGCAGCGTGTACGCGAGGCTGCTGCCCGGGCTGGCCGTCGCCTCGCTCGGCATCGGCGCGGTCTTCGTCACCGCCACCACCACCGCGCTCGCGATGGTCGCCCACGAGGAGGCGGGGCTCGCCTCCGGGGTCGTCAACACCTTCCACGAGGTGGGCGGTTCGGTCGGGGTGGCCGTGATGTCCACCGTCGCCGCGGCCGGTATCGAGCGCGGAGCGATCGACGGCTTCACGGACGCGTTCACGCTCAGCGCGATCGTGGCCGCCGCGAGCCTGCCCGTCGCCCTGCTCCTCGTACCGCGCGGCAAGCCGCGGCCGTCCGGCGGCCCCCACGTGCACTGACACCAGGAGCGGAGCACACATCACGCCCGGTCGGCCTCGAGCGCGGGTTCTCGTCGGTGGTCCTTGCCGAGCAGGGCGGCTATGAGGACGGCGCCGAGCGCGAGCAGGGCGGCCGCGACGGTCAGGGCGAGGGAGAAGCCCTCCGTGGCGGCGTGCTCGGGGCCCCGCTCCGCGGTCAGGGCCTCGCTGCGCCGGGTGGCCAGGGCGACCAGGACCGCCAGCCCCACCGCGCCGCCGACCTGTTGGACCGAGCTCAGCAGGGCCGAGCCGAGCCCGGCGTTCTCCTCGGTGGTGCCCGTCACCGCCGCGACGGTGAGAGCGGGCAGGCTCAGCCCGGAGCCCAGGCTGGTGACGAGTATGCCCGGCAGCACCCCGGAGGCGTAGCCGTCGCTCGGCGCCACTCCGGAGAGCAGCAGCAGGCCGGCCGAGCAGATCAGGAACGACCCGACGAGGGTCCGGCGCACCCCGAACCCGATGACGGCACGGGACGAGAGCCATATCCCCGTGAGGATGCCTGCGCCGTAGGGCAGATACGCGACTCCGGCCGTGAGCGGGCCGTAGTCGAGCACCGTCTGGAGGTGGACCATCAGCAGGAACGCCATCGCGTAGAAGGCCGCGGAGAACAGCAGCGTCGCGGCGTTGGCGACGGCCCGGGTGCGGAAGGAGAGGAACGAGAGCGGCACCAGTGGCTCGGCCGTACGGGACTCCACCGCGAGGAAGGCGAGGGCCAGGGCGACGGCGAGTATCACGGGCGTGACGGAGAGCGGGTCGCCCCAGCCCGACTCCCCGGCCCGGGTCAGACCGTAGACCAGGGACAGCAGGGCGCCGGTGCCCAGGACCGCTCCGGGGAAGTCCGGACGTACCCGGCCGGGAGCCCGGCTCTCGGCGACCAGCCGGGGGACGAGCGCGAGGGCCACGGCGGCCACCGGCAGGTTGATCAGGAAGATCCAGCGCCAGGACGTGAAACCGGTCAGGGCGCCGGAGATCACCAGGCCCATCGTGCCGCCCAGCCCCGCGATGCCGCCCCACACACCGAGCGCCTTGGCCCGCTCCTCGGTGCCGGGGAACAGCAGGGTGATCAGTGACAGCGCGGCCGGGCCGGCCATGGCCGCGCCCGCACCCTGGACGAACCGCCCGGTGACGAGCTGCCAGGGTTCCTGGGCCAGCCCGCAGAACAGGCTCGCGGCGCCGAACAGCGCCACGCCGCCGAGGAAGACGCGCCGGCGGCCCAGCAGGTCGGCCGCGCGGCCGAACAGCAACAGCAGCCCGCCGAAGGCGAGGTAGTACGCGCCCGCGACCCAGGCCAGCCCCGCGGCGCCGAAGCCGAGCTCGCTCCGGATGCTGGGCAGAGCGACGTTCACCACCGTGTCGTCCAGGACGAGCATGAACTGCACGAAACACAGCACGACGAGCGCGAGCCGGCGACGGTTCGCGGCCGTGGTCCGGGCCTGAGGCGTGGCGGTCATGACGGCCGTCCCGCAGGGTTCGGCTGCGGATGAGTACCGGGGCGGCGCGCTGGGCGCGAAGGTGTGATCGGCATACGACGACGCTATGGACGGGCCGAGTTGGCCACCATCCGCCATGAGGCCATGTCATATCGCGTTGAGGCCATACGCTGTGCCGCATGACCGAGGAAGTCTCGCGTGCCGTCCCACCGGGGGTCGGCGCGATCGTCGTCGGGAAGTTTCCGCTGTTGTCGGGGGAGTGGATTTCCGCGCACAGCCATCCGGAACACCACATGCTGGCCTGGACGCGGCGCGGTGTGCTCGGCGTCGCCGTGGACGACACCTACTGGGTGCTGCCGCCGACCCGGGCGCTGTGGGTGCCGGCCGGGGTGGTCCACCGGGCCGGCGCGACCCGCGAGGCGGTCCTCTGCAGCGTCTATGTCGCGCACGCGCGGTGCGGTCTGGACTGGACCGAACCCATGCCGGTCGGTGTCGACGGGCTGCTCGCCCACCTCATCACCTACCTCGGTCGCGAGGACCTCGCCGACGACGCGCGGCTGCGCGCCGAGGCGGTCCTGCCGGACCTGCTCCGTCCCTTGCCCGCCCTGCCCATCGACGTGCCGCGGCCCGTCGATGACCGTGTGCGCGCCGTGGCCGACGCCCTGCTCGCCGATCCCTCCGACCGCCGTGGTCTGGATGCGCACGCACGGGCCGCCGGTGCGAGCCGACGCACCCTGACCCGGCTGTTCGTCCAGGACACCGGCATGAGCTTCGACCGCTGGCGCACCCATGCGCGGCTGCGCGCCGCGCTGCCCCTCCTCGCCGAGGGCCGGCCGGTGTCCCGTGTCGCACACGCCGTGGGATACGCGACCCCGAGCGCGTTTCTCGCCGCGTTCCGCCGGACCGTCGGCACCTCTCCGAAGCGCTACCTCAGCGGCGAGGTGTCCTTCGACACGGCCGCCATGAGCGCCGCTGACGACACATGACCCACGCCGCGTGAGGTGAAGCCCGTCACGCCACCATCATGAGCAGCATCGCGGACATGGCTCCGCCCATGCCGATATGAGCGGCCAGGGCCGCGTCAGGCGCCGCGCCGAGCCTGCGCCGACGGCCGTGGCTTCCCCGTTCCGTCGCCCTGGCCCGGTCCCACACCGAGAGGGTCAGCGATGCCAGGAACACCACAACCGTGTCCGGCATGGCGAGCAGCCAGCGACCCCAGCCGCGACCCCGGCCGCCCTCGCGGCCGATCGGACGCCTGCGGCCGGTGCCCCGGACCCGGGCCCACACGGACGCGCCGATCGACAGCAGGAAGTACACGGCGAGCCCCGCGATCACGAAACGCCAGACGGAGCCCGAAGCCGAGGCGGTGGTGGTGTCGGCGGCGGTCATGCCCGGCATGCTCATCCCGGGCATCGACCCCATGTCGTGCCCCGATCCGGTGTCGCGTGGCGCCGGCTCCATGCCCGGCATGTTCTCCATGCCCGGCATGTTCTCCATTCCAGGCATCCCGGCCATCGAAGAACCGCCCAGTGCGAGCACCGGCCCCGAGGATGTGGTCGTCATGGCGAGCGTCATGATCACCATTCCGGCGCTGCCGACGATGAGGTGTACCCAGTGGCGGCCGTGGCTCCAGCCGCACTCACGGGTGTGTTTGACGGCCATCGCCACGCCGCCGAGCCCCAGGAGGGCGAACGCGGTGGCCCACCACATGCCGTACCCCGCGTACCAGGCCGTCGTCGCGGGCAGCGCCATGACGGCCATGCACACGCCCATCAGTAGATCGCTCCCCGCCGCGAAGCGGGTTTCGCCGCTGGTGGTCGCCACCCGGACCATGCTGACGGCGGCCACCAGTGCGGCGATCGCCGCCACGGACCAGCTCAGAGCCAAGGTCTCCATCATCACCCTTTCCCGTCCCCCTCAACTACTGATGCTCTTAGTACGTAGTGGCTTAGGAGAATGTTCAGCGGGTGAGCCCGTCTTACCCCCGCGGGGTATATTGGCGGCGACACCCACCGGAAACACGGACGGAAGCGATGACGACAGCGGGCACTCGGCGGATCCGCGCCCGTGGTGGCGCGGTCCGCTGGACGCGGGTCGCCGTCATCGCGCTGTTCGCCGCGCTCGTCGTGCTCGTCCACCACGAGACGGCCGCCGTCTCCGCCCCGGCGCACGCGACCGCCATGAGCGGGATGCCGGGCATGGGCCACGCGCCCGCCACTGCGACGCCGTTGGACGCGACGGGGCACGGCAGCGCCGCGTGGCCCGCCGCTCCGGTCGCGGACAGCGACGTCGGCCCCTGTCCGGGCATGGCCATGCAGCACTGCGCGACCGCCGGTGTCGACGTGGTCAAAATCGCCCCGCCCGCCGAACTCCGTGTCGGGGTCGGCCGCGACACCCGCGCCGCTCCGGCCGGGCGCGATGTCCCCGGCACCGTGAGCCGCGCCCCGCCCGATCTCTCCGTTCTCTCCCGACTGCTCCTGTAGGCCGCCCCACGGCCGTCCGCGCGCCCGCGCGCGAACAGCCGTGCCCGCACGCGACCGAACAGAAGGCATGTCGAGAAGAGGACACCATCCCCATGAACAGCATCAACCGTCGTTCCGTCCTGCTGGCCGGGCTCGGCCTCGCGGGCGCGGGAGCGCTCGCCGCGTGCAGCGGCTCCGGGGAGGGCTCCGGGAGCGCCCCCAAGCTGGTCCAGCCGTCCGGTGCGGCGGTCGCCGCCGCCGAGAAGAAGCGCGCCGGCACCGGCAGGGTGCACCGGACGACCCTGACCGCCGCGCCCGCCACGCTGGACCTCGGCGCCGGTGTCATGGCCAGGAGCTGGGCCTTCTCCGGCCGGACCCCCGGAAAGGAGCTCCGGGTGTCGGTGGGCGACACCGTGGCTGCCGAGCTCTCCAACCAGCTGCCGGACCGGACCGCCACGTCCATCCACTGGCACGGCATCGCCATGCGCAACGACATGGACGGCGTTCCCCCGGTCACCCAGACGGCCGTGCGGTCCGGAGCCAACCACACCTACCGCTTCATCGCCGACGCCCCGGGGACGTACTTCTTCCATCCGCACGTCGGTGTCCAGCTCGACCGCGGTCTCTACGCCCCGCTGATCGTCGAGGACCCGAAGGAGCCGCTGTCGTACGACGACGAGTGGGTCGTGGTCCTGGACGACTGGGTCGACGGCGTCACCGGCACCCCCGACCAGGTCTTCGCCGAGGTGAAGCGGGGCATGGACGGGATGCACTCGGGCGGCCACGGCATGGACGGCATGGACATGGGCGGCGGCACGGCCGGGACGAGTGACTCGCCGTCCGCTTCCGGCGACGGCATGTCGATGAAGTTCATGCTGATGGGCGCGGAGAGCGAGCTGCTCGGCGGCGACGCCGGCGATGTGAAGTACCCGTACCACCTGATCAACGGCCGCGTGCCGGCCGACCCGGACGTGTACCGGGGCAAGCCCGGCAAGCGGGTCCGCCTCCGGATCATCAACGCGGGTGGCGACACCGCCTACCGCGTCGCGCTCGGCGGCCACAGGCTGACCGTCACCCACACCGACGGCTTCCCCGTCGAGCACGAACAGGCCGACGCCCTGCTGATCGGTATGGGGGAGCGCTACGACGTCCTGGTCACCCTCGCCGACGGCGTCTTCCCGCTCGTCGCGCTCGCGGAGGGCAAGAACGCGACCGCCATGGCCCTGGTCCGCACCGGCTCCGGCGGTGCGCCGAAAGCGACCGTACGGCCGAAGGAGCTGAACGGCATGATCATGACGGCGTCCCGGCTCCGGGCGGCGGACGGCGTCCGGCTGCCCTCGAAGAAGGTCGACCGGGTGCACCGGATCGAGCTGACCGGCGGCATGGCCAAGTACAACTGGGCCATCAACGGCAAGGCATACGACATGCGTAACCCGACGGCCGACCCGATCACGGTCGAGGAGGGCCAGCGGGTCCGGCTGGACTTCGTCAACAGCACGCAGATGTGGCACCCGATGCATCTGCACGGCCACACCTACCAGCTCGGGAAGGCCGGCCCGCGTAAGGACACCGCGATCGTGCTGCCGAAGAAGAAGCTGTCCGTGGTCTTCGACGCCGACAACCCCGGCCAGTGGATGCTGCACTGCCACAACGCCTACCACGGCGAGGCCGGGATGATGGCGATGGTGGCCTATCGGGCCTGATCCCCATTGCCTGACGCTGGGGGCCGCGGTGGCCCCCGGCGTCACTCCGTGGTTTCTCGCGGGTGGCCCTTGCGGGCGACGCCGATGACGCACGGAGGGCTGAGCGTAGAGGTGTCCGCCCGGCCGCAGGACGCGGGCGGCCTCGGCGAGCGCGGCGGGGACGTCGGCGATCTGTGTGCGGCGGCGGGTGAGTGATTCACTCAAAAGTGAACTATGCGTGCATAGCGTTCTCAATTGGCTAACATCGGCGCCATGTTCCGGGGTGTGGTGAAAGGGCCGGGGAAGTGCGGCCCGCTGGCGGGGTTGCTCCTGGGTCTGGCGCTGTTCGCCGTGGCCCATGCGCTCGTCTGCGCGCTTCACGTTCCTGGCGGCCACCGCGGACCGGTGTCCGTCCGGGAGTTCGGCGCGGTCGGGGCATCCGTCGACCGATGGGGCGGAATCCAGCCTTCTGATCACCGCGTCTCGGGCGGTGACGGTGGCTGCTGTGAGTCCATGGCGCACCCCTGTGACGGTCCGGCCCGCGTCGAGTCGCTGTTTCCGTGCGCGCTGCTGCTCGGGCTCCCCGCCCTGGGGACGGCGGTCCTGAATGCCCGCCCCGCCCCTGCTCATTCGGCGATCCATGTGGCGAGGGGGTCCCCTCCGGGCCGTGGCGCCGATGTGCTCCGGATGGCCTGCGTCAGCCGTACGTGACCGATTCCGTTCGCCGCGCGGGCAGGTTGGCGCGATGTTTCAGGGGTGTTTCTCGGGTGCTCCCGCGGCAGTGCTAAGGTCACGGCATGGTTACGGCCTGGTCGCCCTCCGTTATGCCGCGGTCCCGCCCCTCGGGGCGCCCGCTGCGTCTGCTGTGGGTGGCCGCGCTCCTGTTCGGGCTGGTGTACGCGCATGGCGTGAGCCCGGAGGGCGTGACGAGGCACCTCGCCACCATCGCGGCGGGCCAGGGTGTTTCCGTGGGCCACGGCGGCGCTGTCATGACGGCATCCGCCGCCTCGGAGAAGACCTCTGACGGTGCGTTCGTGACGCGTGACCACCACGACGGCCACCACGGCTCTCCCTATCCCGCACACGAGTGTCTGGTCGCCCAGCCACAGCACGGTTCCGGAGTGGCAGCTCCCTGCCCGGCGTTGCCCGGCCGGGAGCCGGCTGCCCTGATCGCGCCGCTCGAGGCGACCGGCCGGGCACCGATGTCCTGGGCCAGGTGCCCGTTCCAGGACTCCGCCGTCCGCGCGGTTCTGAGGATCTAGGCTCCGCCGTACCGTCGGCCTGCCGGCGTATGCCGCATACGCCGCCCCGGTCAGGCGCTTCCGGCTCACGGCTCCCCGACTTCCGGTGGCGCGCCGCTCAAGGGCGCTGATCCGGAGAGGTCCGGGCGCCGCCACCCCCCCCATGCCCACTTCTGCTCACCACCCACGCCCTCCCGTAGGGCGGGGTAGGTGTGTCATGCGGAGGAACCGTTGCCGTTCCACTCCCACGTCCGCCATGCCCTTTTACCGGGCTCGTCGTGGTATCGCGGTGTTGTCGCGCTTCTGTTGTGCGGGTTGCTGCTGACCGCTGTCGACTGCCTCGGCCCGCACAAGGAGCCGGCCGACCCGCGCGCCATGGCGCAGACCACCTCCGGGCCGCCCACGGCGGCGTCCCCCGGGGACCCGGACGCACCCGAGGCGGCGCGCGGCGTCGAATCCTGCGCTCCCCTCGGCCTCACCGGCCTGTCCACGCCGCGGCCACCGGCGCCGTCCCGCGATCTGACGCCGACTGCCGGTGCGCTCCCGGCGCCGGCCAGGGCGGCCTTCCGCGCGGCGATACGGCCCCGGGAGGAACGGGGCAGCCGAGCGCGGTCCGGGATTTCCAGACTCGCCGTCGTCTGCCGGTGGCGCATTTAGGCCATGCCCGCCACCGCCGTCCCGCCACCGCACGCGAGGGGCCTCCCCGGATCGGGAAGCCCGCCGCGGCTCGGCCGTGACGCGGTCAAAGACGACCCGACACTTTTCACGCTCTGCGGAGAAAACACGAAGATGCAATCCACCACGACCACCGACACCGGTTCGCTCACCGCAAGGTCGGCCATTTCCGACCTGGTCGGCAACACCCCTCTGCTGCGGGTGTCCGAGCCCCTCGCCCCGGCCGGCCGCGGCTTCTGGGCCAAGCTTGAGGGCTTCAACCCCGGCGGCATCAAGGACCGCCCCGGGCTGCACATGGTCGAACGGGCCCGGGCCCGCGGCGAACTGCGGCCCGGCGGCCGGATCATCGAGTCCACCAGCGGCACTCTCGGACTGGGACTCGCCCTGGCCGGCATGGTCTACGGCCACCCGGTCACCCTGGTCACCGACCCGGGTCTCGAGCTTTCCATGAACCGGCTGCTGACCGCATACGGCGCCCAGGTCAACGTCGTATCCGAGCCCCACCCCACCGGCGGCTGGCAGCAGGCCCGCCGCGACCGCGTCCGGCGCCTGCGGGACCAACACCCCGGCTCATGGTGTCCGGACCAGTACAACAACCCCGACAACGTCGCCGCCTACACCCCGCTCGCGCTGGAACTGGCCGGCGAACTCGGCCACATCGACACCCTGGTGTGCAGCGTCGGCACCGGCGGCCACTCCGCGGGCGTCTCCCGGGTCCTGCGCCAGCTCTACCCCGGCCTGAAGGTCGTCGGGGTCGACACCACCGGCTCGACCATCTTCGGCCAGCCTGCCAGGCCCCGCCTGATGCGCGGACTGGGATCCAGCATCTACCCCCGCAACGTCGCCTACGACCAGTTCTCCGAAGTGCACTGGGTGGCCCCGGCGGAGGCGGTGTGGACGTGCCGTCAGCTGGCCGCGTCCCACTACGCCACCGGCGGATGGAGTGTCGGAGCGGTCGCCCTGGTGGCCGGCTGGCTCGCCCGGACCAGCCCCGCGGACACTCGCATCGTGGCGATCTTCCCCGACGGCCCGCAGCGCTACCTGGGGACGGTCTACGACGACGACTACTGCGCCGCCCACGGTCTGCTCGACTCGCCCCCGGCACCCGAACCGGAGGTGATTGGTCACCTCGACGAGAAGGAGGCGACCCGCTGGACCCGGTGCACCACCGTGGTCGACCCCCTCTCCCACGACGGCGCCACCGAGGACGCCGGCGAGGAGGAGGGCCGGTGAAGGCACTGTTCACGCAGGCGCGTTCCTACGAGCGCAGCGTCCAGCTGTTGATGGTGAACCAGTTCACCATCAACCTGGGCTTCTACATGCTCATGCCCTACCTGGCCGCCCATCTGTCCGGAACCCTCGGACTGGCCGGCTGGCTGGTCGGACTGATCCTGGGGGTGCGCAACTTCAGCCAGCAGGGCATGTTCCTGGTCGGCGGCACCCTGGCCGACCGGTTCGGCTACAAGCCGCTGATCGTCGCCGGATGCGTGCTGCGCACCGCCGGGTTCGCGGCCCTCGGGCTCGTGGACTCCCTGCCCGCGCTGCTCGCGGCCTCGGCGGCCGCCGGGCTCGCCGGAGCGCTGTTCAATCCCGCCGTACGGGCGTATGTCGCAGCGGACGCGGGGGAGCGCCGGGTGGAGGCGTTCGCGCTGTTCAACGTCTTCTACCAGGCCGGTATCCTGCTCGGCCCGCTGGTGGGCATGGTGCTGACCGGCATCGACTTCCGCGTCACCTGCCTTACGGCCGCGGCGGTCTTCGCGGTGCTCAGCGTCGTCCAGATCCGGGCGCTGCCGTCCCGCCGGGCCGACGACGCCGAGGACGGCGGTCGGGGCGCCGCGCGCGAGAGCGTGTGGTCGCAGTGGCGGGACGTGGTGGCCAACCGGCCGTTCCTGCTCTTCTCCGTCGCCATGATCGGCTCGTATGTGCTGTCGTTCCAGGTCTATCTGGCCCTGCCGCTGGAGGTGCGCCGCCTCGGTGGCCAGGGCGCGGGCGGGACCGCGGCGGTGGCGCTGCTGTTCGCCGTCTCGGGCCTGGCCACCATCCTCGGGCAGACGAAGGTCACGGCCTGGTGCAAGGCCCGGATGGCGCCGGGGCGGGCGCTGGCCTGGGGACTGCTCACCATGGGCGTGGCGTTCGTGCCGCTGCTGGCCGCGACCGCCGTTCCCGAACCGGAGGGCGGCGTGGGCCGCTGGCTGCTCGCGGCCGTTCCGCCCGCGCTCTCGGCGCTGTTGCTCGCTCTGGGGACGATGATCGCCTATCCCTTCGAGATGGACACCATCGTCCGGCTCTCGGGTGACCGGCTCGTGGCCACTCACTACGGGCTGTACAACACCATCTGCGGGGTGGGCATCACCCTCGGCAACCTGCTCACCGGCGCCGCGCTGGACGCGGCCCGGGCGGCGGGGATGTCCGCGCTGCCGTGGTGCGCGCTGCTCGCGCTGGGCCTGGCGTGCGCCGCCGCGCTGTACGGGCTGCACCACACCGGCCGCCTCGCGGCGATGCCCGCTCCCGGGGCGCGGCCCGCGGCGGCCTGAGGGGGCCACGGACGGGAAACGGGCGGCGGACGGTCCCCGGCACCGCCCGCCGCCCCTCCACCGGCCGGTGGAAACTATCCGAGGACCGGGGGGCAACCGACCAGGAAAGGGAGCACCGGAACCGCCGTCACACCGACGGCCATCGCGGCCGACAGCGCCGGATGGGGGCGGCGCCGCGGAGCCAGTACGCGCCGGAGCCGTATGAGTACGTCGGCGCCGCCCATGGCGAACGCGCCCCGGGGTGTCTTCGCGGCGGCCATGTCGCACATGGCCGCCGCGAGCACCGCGCGCGGCTGGCGGCGCAGGGCGCGGTCGTCAGCGATCATCTCCAGGAGGATCGCGGTCTGTTCCCTGGCGTGCCGGGCCAGCGGCAGTCGGCGGAAGGTCCGGGCGAACGCCTCGGCGGCGGCCAGGGCCAGGTGGTGGCGGCCGGCGATATGGCCGCGCTCGTGTTCCAGTACGGCGTCGAGCTGGTCCGCGGTGAGCAGGCTCAGGGCGCCCCGGCTGACGACGACCCGGGAGCGCAGGCCGGGCAGGCTGTAGGCGGTGGGCAGGTCATGGTCCAGGACGGTGGCCCGCAGCGCTGCCGAGTGGCGGCCGACGACGTCCAGGACGCGCAGATGGCGCGAGCGTCGCCACCGCGCGTGCGCCACCTCCAAGGCGAACGATCCCAGGAGAACCAGCGGTACGGCGGCGGGCACGGCGATGGCGAGGGCGTCCGCGATGCCCGGGGTCGACACGCCGCTCTCCGGGGTGTCGGCCGGCCCGCAGGCGTGCAGGAAACCGGCCGCTCCCGTGTGGCGGTGTGGGGCCGGGACGGCCAGGTGATAGGCGGCAAGAGCCACCGCGGTCGTGAACGACACGGCCAGCGCGTGCCAGGCGAAGACGGCGAGCGCGGGCGAGCGGTGGGCCCAGCCGCGCAGCATCAGCCGGGGTGCGAGGAGGCCGACCGCCGCCGCGTAGCCGATCAATGCCGGGACCGCGGTCATGTGTCCGTGTGCCGTCCGGCGGTCCTCAGGGCCTCGCGCAGCGCGGCCACCTCGGTGGGGGACATCTGCCCGACGAAGTGGGCGAGTGCCGCCGGACGGTCCTCGCTCGCGCCCAGGGCGTCCTCCATCATGGCCGCGGAGTACTCCTCGCGGGTGCGGACCGGCTCGTACAGCCAGGCTCTGCCCTGCTTCTTCTCGCGCAGGAGCCAGCCTTTCGCATGAAGGATGTTGGCCACGGTCAGCACAGTGGTGTAGGCGAGGGGCCGCGTCTTGTTGATGTCGTCCACGATGTCGCGGACTGTCGCCGGGCGCTTCCACTTCCACAGGCGGTCCATGATCTCCGCCTCCAGTTCCCCCAACCGCCGCATGGCCGTTCCTCCCTCTCCGGCACCCCGTACGAAGGGCCATCGTAGGGCGATCTTCTCGTCCCTCATGCCCGAGGCCGACATGCGGAGCGCGGCCCGCTGCTGCCCCGTGAGGCCGTCACCGCCGGGCGGATCGCCGTCGCCGGCTCACCTGTCCGCCGGCTGGAAGCCGCGCAGCCGGAGGCTGTTGCCGACCACGAACACGGAGGAGAAGGCCATGGCGGCCCCGGCGATCATCGGGTTGAGGAGCCCGGAGGCCGCGAGGGGGAGCGCGGCGACGTTGTAGGCGAAGGCCCAGAAGAGGTTGGACCTGATGGTGCCCAGCGTCTTGCGGGAGAGGCGGATGGCGTCCGGGGCCGCCCGGAGGTCGCCGCGCACCAGGGTCAGATCGCCCGCCTCGATGGCGGCGTCGGTTCCGGTGCCCATCGCCAGCCCGAGGTCGGCCTGGGCGAGCGCGGCCGCGTCGTTGACCCCGTCGCCGACCATCGCCACCGAACGGCCCTCGCCCTGAAGGCGCTTGACCACATCCACCTTGTCCTGCGGCATGACCTCGGCGATCACCTGCTCGGGGGCTATGCCCACCTCCGCGGCGACCGCCTCGGCGACGGTCCGGTTGTCGCCGGTCAGCAGGATGGGGGTGAGGCCGAGGGAGCGCAGCCGGCTGATCGCCTCCGGGCTGGTGTCCTTGACGGCGTCCGCCACCTCGAGGACCGCACGCGCCTCGCCGTCCCAGGCGACCGCGATGGCGGTGCGCCCGGAGGCCTCGGCCTCGGCCTTGGCGCGCTCCAGTTCGGTGGGCAGCGAGATGGTCCATTCGGCCAGCAGCTTCTCGCGGCCGACCAGCACGGCGTGGCCCTCGACGACGCCCTGGACACCGAGGCCGGCGAGGTTGGCGAAGTCCTCGGGGGCGGGCAGGGCGCCCACCCGGGCGCCGGCGCCGGCGGCGACGGCCTGGGCGATGGGGTGTTCCGAGGAGTGCTCCAGGGCGCCCGCGAGCCGCAGGACGTCCGTCTCCTCCGTGCCCTTGGCGGTGTGGACGGCGAGCAGGGCCATCCGGCCGGTGGTGACGGTGCCGGTTTTGTCCAGGACGATGGTGTCCACCTTGCGCGTGGTCTCCAGGACCTCGGGGCCCTTGATCAGGATGCCGAGCTGGGCGCCGCGGCCGGTGCCGACCATGAGCGCGGTCGGGGTGGCCAGGCCCAGGGCGCAGGGGCAGGCGATGATGAGGACGGCGACCGCGGCGGTGAAGGCGGCGGACAGGCCCGCGCCGTTGCCGAGCCAGAAGCCCAGGGTGCCGAGCGCCAGGGCGATGACGACCGGGACGAAGACCGCGGAGATCTTGTCGGCGAGCCGCTGGGCGGCGGCCTTGCCGTTCTGCGCGTCCTCCACCAGCTTGGCCATGCGGGCGAGCTGGGTGTCGGCGCCGATCCGGGTGGCCTCGACGACCAGGCGGCCTCCGGCGTTGAGCGTGGCGCCGGTGACGCCGTCGCCCGCGCCGACCTCGACGGGCACGGATTCGCCGGTGAGCATGGAGGCGTCGACCGCGGAGGAGCCCTCGACGACCGTGCCGTCGGTGGCGATCTTCTCCCCGGGCCGGACCAGGAACCGGTCGCCGACCTTCAGCTCGCCGACCGGGATCAGCTCCTCGCGGCCGCCGCGCAGGACGGTGACCTCCTTGGCGCCCAGCTCCATCAGCGCCTTGAGCGCCGCCCCCGCCTTGCGCTTGGACCGCGCCTCGAAATAGCGGCCGGCCAGGATGAAGGCGGTGACGCCGGCCGCGGCCTCCAGATAGATGTTCCCGGCGCCGTCGGTGCGGGCGATGGTGAACTCGAAGGGGTGGGTCATGCCGGGCGTCCCGGCCGTGCCGAAGAACAGGGCCCACAGCGACCACAGGAACGCCGCGCTCGTGCCCACGGAGATCAGGGTGTCCATGGTGGCCGCGCCGTGCCGGGCGTTGGTCCAGGCCGCCCGGTGGAAGGGCCAGGCGGCGTAGGTCACCACGGGCGCCGCCAGCGTCAGCGACAGCCACTGCCAGTACTCGAACTGGAGCGCCGGGACCATGGCCATCGCGATCACGGGGACGGCGAGCGCGACGGCGGTGGTCAGCCGCTGGCGCAGCGGCCGCAGCTCGTCGGACGCCTCCTCCTCCGCGTCCGCGCCGCCGTCGGAGGCGGACCCGGTGCGCCCGCGGTCCGGCTCGGGCTCCCGCGCGGTGTAGCCGGTGGCCTCGACGGTGGAGATCAGGTCGGCGACGGCGATGTCCTCCCGGAAGGTGACCTTCGCCTTCTCGGTGGCGTAGTTGACGGTGGCCTCGACCCCGTCCATGCGATTGAGCTTCTTCTCGATCCGGGCCGCGCATGAGGCGCAGGTCATGCCGCCAATGGCGAGTTCGACCTCGGCGGCGCCGGGCGTGGTGGTGGTCATGTCTGCTCCTCGCAGCTCACGGGATGGCGGGCGGGGCCGCGGCCGGTGGCCCCGCCCGGGTGGGGCGGGTCAGGCGTCGGCTCGGCCGACGAAGGCGTAGCCCGCCTCGTCGACGGTCTTGGCGAGTAGCTGGTCGAACGCCTCGTCGGGCGCGGCGGAGCTCGTCACGGTCACCAGGCCGGTGCCGATCTCGACCTCGACGGCCTTGACGTCGTCCAGGGCGCCCACCGCCTTGGCGACGACGCCCTGGCAGTGAGCGCTGCCGACGCCCTCGACCCGGTATCGGGTGGTGGACGTGGTGTGGCAGCTTCCCTCGGGGGTGCAGCAGTCCGACATGGGATCCTCCGTCGTCGATCGAGATACCCTGGTGGGGTATCGCTGTGGCGTGTTCCTGTATACCCCCCACCCGTATCCTTCGCAAGGCCGTGGCCGACTTGACTTCATACCCCCGGGGGGTATGTTGAGGTCACGATATGCGGCTCCGCCGCGTGGGCACGGAGGCCGCGAGCACGGGCGGCCGGAAGACGAGGAGTGCGTCATGAACACCGGACTGCGGATCGCCGCATTCGCCGCCGCGCTCGCCGCGACCTTCGGCACCGCGTACGGCGTGGGCAGCGGGGTCGGCGAGATCTCACCCGAGCCGTCGGGCGGGGCTCACCAGGGACACTCGGCCCCCTCGCACGGCGAGAGCGGTGACGGAGGTCACGGGCAGGGCCATGTCGGAGGCCAGGAGTCCGCTCCGCCCGGAGGCCTCCAGGTATCCGAAGGGGGCTACAGCCTCGATCTGAGGACTCCGCGCCTCGAGGCGGGCAAGAGCGCCGACCTGCGCTTCTCCGTCGTTCGGGACGGGACGGGGCGCCCGCTCACCGCGTACGCCCGCGAGCACGACAAGGAACTGCACCTGATCGTCGCCTCACAGGACCTGGCGACCTTCCGCCATCTGCACCCGACCAGGGCGGCCGACGGCACCTGGTCCACCCCCGTGAAACTGCCCGAGGCCGGCGGTTACCGGGTCTTCGCCGACTTCAGGCCCAAGGGCGGGGAAGGGCTCACCCTGGGCGCCGACCTGGCCGTCTCCGGGGCGTACGAGCCGGCGGCGCTGCCCGCGCGGAACGCCAAGGCCACCGTCGACGGCTACGAGGTCGAGCTGGGCGGCGCGCTGACGCCGGGCCGCAGCGGCGAGCTCACCCTGACCGTCACCCGGGACGGCAAGCCGGTGCGGGACCTCCAGCCCTACCTCGGCGCCTACGGCCACCTGGTCGCCCTGCGCTCCGGCGACCTCGCCTATCTGCACGTCCACCCGAACGGCGAGCCCGGAGACGGAGAGACGAAGCCCGGCCCCGAGATCTCCTTCACGGCCACGGCGCCGAGCGCCGGCGCCTACCGCCTGTTCCTGGACTTCAAGCACCAGGGCAGGGTCCACACCGCGGCCTTCACGGTGCACGCTGCCGCGCCTACCTCAATTGAATGAGTCGGAATTCTCTCAATTGGTGTATTCGGATTTCGGCTAAGCGTACGAAGATGCAGGCCAGGTCATTTTCATAGCCTCCGAGGGATGGAAAAAGACGCCGCGGATTTTTCCGCGGTAATACACCCCATTTCCTTTCGGAAGAGCTGAAGTCGTGATTCCTCCTGCCTCTCGCGTACGTCCCGCCCTCGATCAGCCCGGCCGCCGCCGCAAGCGCATGGTGGGCGCGGCGGTGGCCGCGGGCCTGGCGCTCGGCGCCCTGACGGCGCCCGCGGCGGGGGCCGTGGGCCACGGCCCCCTGAGCGGTGCCAAGACGGCCGGTGCCAAGACCGGCCCCAAGCTCGACACCGGTTCCCCGGTACGGGTCAACCAGGTCGGCTACCTCACCCATGGCCCCAAGCAGGGCACCGTCGTCACCAGCGCCACCAAGCCCCTGAAGTGGACCCTCCGGGCCGCCGACGGCACCGCGCGGGCACGCGGGACCACGACCCCCGCCGGTGTCGACCCGAGCTCCAGGCAGAACGTCCAGACCTTCGACTTCAGCAAGGTCACCGCCAAGGGCAAGGGATACACGATCAACATCGACGGGAAGCAGAGCGAACCGTTCTCCATCGATGACAACATCTACAGCCCGCTGGTCCGTGACTCGCTGGAGTACTTCTACCAGAACCGCAGCGGCATCAAGATCGACACCGACATCGTCGGCGGCAAGTACGCGCGCCCCGCGGGCCACGACAAGGCCGCCCCGCACGGGGGCGACACCAACGTGCCGTGCCAGACGGGCGTCTGCGACTACCGCCGGAATGTCTCCGGCGGCTGGTACGACGCCGGCGACCAGGGCAAGTACGTCGTCAACGGCGGTATCTCCGTGGCCCAGCTGATGTCGGAGTTCGAGCGCACCAAGACCACCAAGGGCGCCGACGCCAAGCCGCTGGGCGACGGCAAGCTCCGGGTGCCCGAGCACGGCAACGGCATCCCGGACATCCTCGACGAGGCCCGCTGGGAGATGGACTTCCTGATGCGCATGCAGGTGCCCAAGGGCAAGCCGCTCGCCGGCATGGCGTTCCATAAGGTGCACGACAAGGAGTGGACCGGGTTCCCGACGCGGCCGGACCAGGACAAGCAGCAGCGCGAGCTGCACGCGCCGTCCACCGCCGCCACGCTCAACCTGGCGGCCACCGCCGCCCAGAGCGCCCGCCTCTTCAAGCCCTACGACCCGCAGTTCGCCGCCCGCAGCCTGCACGTGGCCAAGACCGCCTGGGCCGCTGCCAAGGCAAACCCGAACATGATCGCCAGTGACCAGGACTCCACGGGCGGTGGCGCGTACGGCGACGCGAACGTCAGCGACGAGTTCTACTGGGCCGCGGCCGAGCTGTTCATCACCACCGGTGACAACGCCTACCGCACGGAGCTCCTCCAGTCGCCGCTGCACGGCGACGTCGAAGCGCTCTTCCCGCGCACCAGCGCCGTGTCCTGGGCATCGACCGCGGGCCTCGGACAGCTCGACCTGGCCACCGTGGACAACAAGCTCACCGCCAAGCAGCGCGCCGACGTGCGCAAGACGGTGATCCGGGCCGCCGACCGCTACGCCGCGGAATCGGAGAAGTCGGCGTACGGCGTCCCGTACGCGCCGAAGGACGGCAAGTACGAGTGGGGCTCCAACAGCCAGGTGCTGAACAACATGGTCGTGCTCGCCACCGCACACGACCTGACCGGCAAGACCCGCTACCGTGACGCGGTGCTGCGCGGCATGGACTACCTGCTGGGCGCCAACCCGCTCAACCAGTCCTATGTCACGGGCTACGGCGAGCGGAGCTCCCACAACCAGCACCACCGCTTCTGGGCGCACCAGATCGACCCCAAGCTGCCGCACCCGGCCCGCGGGTCGCTGGCCGGAGGCCCGAACTCCGGGCTGGAGGACCCGGTCGCCCAGAAGAAGCTGAAGGGCTGCGCACCGGCGATGTGCTACACCGACAACATCATGGCGTTCTCCACCAACGAGATCACCATCAACTGGAACGCCCCGCTGGCCTGGATCTCCTCCTACGCCAACAACCTGGGCAAGGACATGGCGGCCCGGGGCTGAGCCCCGGTCCGTCCGAGTGACACCACGCCGCAGAGGGCGGCCGCGCACCTGGCGCGGCAGCCCTCAGCGGTTGACGGGGCACGGGGCGAGGGCCCTAGGAGATGGTGATGGCCAGCTCGTCGTCGGTGAAGGTGCCGTGGGCGGGGTTGATGTCCGTTTCCCCGCCGCGGCCGTCGCAGCCCCGGTCCGGGTTGAACATCAGATAGGTGCCCGAGGAGCAGCCGATGGCGATCTCGGCGTCGCCGCCGAGGACCACGCTGCCGGAGAGATTGGCTCCGCCCTGGACGATGGCGTTGTCCTTGACCACGACGTTGCCGCCGACGGTGGCGCCGGAGTTGACCCAGGACAGGCCGTCGATCCGGGCGTTGCCGGTGACGGTCGAGTTGCCGTACACCGCGGCGCGCGGCCCGACATAGGCGGTGGCCGCGACGTTGGCGCGGTTGTCGACCCAGCCGCCGCCGTTGGAGTGCCAGTGTCCGCCGCCGGTGGCGGTCGGCTTCTGGTAGCCCGGCTCATAGCCGGAGGGGACGGCGCCGCTGATCCGGAACTCGTACGGGTAGCGGTAGTTCTTGGTGTAGCCGTCGAGGTAGGCGTAGTGGTGCACGGTGGTCGGGGTGCCCGTGACCACCAGGTACACCTCCTTCTCACCGGCCTGGGTCTGGAAGCTGAGCTGACCGTCGGCGCTGGTGGAGACGGGTCCGTAGCGCGGGGTGCCGTTCTTGACCGCGACGAAGCCGTAGGACCAGCCGGACCCGGCGGCCCCGTTGACATGGCCCTTGAGGTGCAGTTTGATCAGCGCCCCGTCGTTGCTGGGCACCAGCTTGATCTTGTTGTAGCCGTAGTCGGACGGGGCGAGCGCGTCCGGGATGGCGTAGTGGCCGGTGGCCTGGTTGACCGCGTTCACCGGGACGCCGTTGTACGCGTTGATGAAGCCCGCGCCGTAGACGTTGTTGATGAACGGCATGATGTGGGACCGGTTGGAGTAGTCGTAGGTGACCTGGCGCTGCCCGTACTCGGCGACCCGGGTGTTCAGCTGCTCCTGGGTGAGGTTGTTGATCCGCCGGTAGGCCTCCAGCGGGTGCTCGTTGTTCCTCGCCTGGTTCCAGATGTCGGTGAAGGTCTTCATCCCGCCGTAGCGGTCGACCAGATACTGCACCAGCATCCAGTTGCCGTAGTGGTGGCGGCTGGAGGAGTAGGCCAGGTTCTCGGTGCGCAGGAACCGGGTGAGATCGCCCGCGCCCCCGTCCGGGTACACCTGCATCGCCATGTACTCGGCGCCGGTCTCCCAGAACGTCCCGGCCGAGGGGTCGGTCAGCCCGGCGCCGCCGCCCTTGCCCATGAACGTGTAGTTCTGGAACACATGGCCCAGCTCATGGGCCAGTCCCCAGGAGCCGGGCTGGGCCGCGCCGGGGGCGATGTTGATCACGCCGACCCGGCCGTCGGCCTGGCCGCCCGTGGCCCAGGCGTTGAGGTTGCTGTTGTTCCAGGTCTGGGTGATGATCACGTCGATCTTGTGCTGGGCCAGCAGGCCCGTCTCCGGCGTGAACTTCAGCGTGTTGACGTAGAAGGAGTACAACTGCTCCAGCTGGCTGAGGATGTTGTCGGGGTCGAACCGGTACTGCCCGGAGGCGTTCTTGGGATCGGTGCCCGACTTTTCCCCCCACAGCAGAATGAAATTGTTCGACTCCTTGGTTCTGTTCTGGGCCCACGGCACCTCGCCCGTGGCCGCCCAACTGGGCGGGATGTACACCGTCTTGGCCGCCGCTGCGGTCGGTCCCTGCTGGCGCGCGGCCGCCGGTGTCACGCCCAGTGCGACGGTGAGTGCCAGCATGGCCGCCGCCACGATTAATCGTCGCGGCCATGTCAATAACAGGGATCTCATGCCAGATCCTCCGTTCCGATGGGAATCCCGTGGGGCGAGGGAATGGTCCCACGGGAGCGCTCCCACGGCTACGGTCCGCGGATCGATGACGTCGTCCCACGGTCGCACCTACAACCATCCGACCCCCTCGCATGTCTCCTGGATGACGCAAACAGCGTCCAGAGGTAATAAGGGGGATACATGAAGCTTTCTCGCTATATGGCCGCCACCGCGGTCCTCGCCTCCGCCGTCGCCGGCACCGCGGCCCTGGCCCCGCAGGCCACGGCCGCCACCAGGGCGGCGTACAACGGGGTCTGCGGGAGCGGCTACAAGGTGGTGAACTCGGCGCCGATCGGTCAGAAGGGCACCGTCTACCTGACGTACAACGCCACGAAGGGCAAGAACTGCGTGGTCACCGTCCGGAACGCCGCGGGTTCCGCGGTCCCGATGTTCGCCTATCTCTATGCGTACGACGGCGAGTACCAGGAGGACACCGGCAACTACACGTCGTACGCGGGCCCGGTGTACGTCTCCGCGCGCGGGAAGTGCGTGGACTGGGCCGGTGGCATCGACAACCAGTCGACCTGGACCTACGGGAGCAACTGCGGGTCCCTGAGGGAGCACCGGGTGACCAAGGGCTGGTGACCGGTGGCCGGTTCGCCGCCGGGTCCGGGGAATGCGCGCATCCGTGCGGGTGTTGAGGTGGTACGTTCCGGCCGGACACCCCCGGGGTGTCGCGGTACCTGCCCCCTGCGGAAAGGCTCTGAACTGTGGCGGCCAGCCTCTCGGACGGCTTGAAGAAGTACCTCGATGAATCACGCGCCTTCGCGACCGTGGCGACCATCTCACTGGACGGCCGCCCTCACCTGACGGTCGTCTGGGTCATCCGCGACGGCGACGACCTGTTGTTCTCCACGACCGTGGACCGGCTCCAGGGCAAGAACCTCCGCCGTGACCCGCGGATAACCGTGATGGTCAACCCGCCGGAGAACCCGTACGTCTACGCGGAGGTGCGTGGCACCGCCACCCTCACCCCGGACACCGACAAGGAAGTGCTGAACAAGGTGTCGCAGAAGTACACGGGCAAGGACTACGCCACCTTCAACCCGGCATCCAAGGACGACGGTGAGCGTCTCGTCGTACGGGTCACTCCGACCAAGGTCGTGGGCAAGCTCTGACACACCGCACCCCCCGCGTCCCGCCCGATGGGCCGCGGGGGGTGTTCCGCGCTCAGCCCCGTCGCAGGGCGGCCAGCGTGGCGTCGAGGTCGGCGGGGCGGGGGCGGTTGTGGGGGAGCCGGGCGAGGAGCGCGGCCATGCCGCAGGTGTCGGTGAGCGCCGAGAAGACCAGACCTCCCGCGATGCCCGCCGAGACCAGCCGCCAGGCCGGGTGCAGCAGGCCGAGGCCCAGGCCGGTCAGCACGACGGCCCCGGCGGTGAAGCGGACCTGGCGCTCCATGCTCCAGGTGGCGCGGGAGGCGGCCGTGGGGTGGTGCAGTTCATGGCCGCGGTCCGCCCAGGCGCCGGTCCCCCCGGTCAGGGTCGCGGCGGCCACCCCGTGCTCGGCGAGCGTCTCGCACGCCTTCGCGGAGCGGGCGCCGGACGCGCAGACCACCAGTATCCCGCCCCTCCCGGCGGCCTCCTCGATCGCGGGCAGGGCGCGGACGAGCTGCTCGAGGGGGATGTTGTGGGCGCCGGGCAGATGCCCCGAGGCGTACTCGCCCGGTGTGCGGACGTCGATGACCGTGAGGTCGTGCAGCCGGGCGCGGGCCTGGTCGGCGGTGCAGGCGTGGGGAGCGTTCATGGTGGATGCCATCCTGAGTGTTTGTCGACGATGCCCCGGGCGGGGAGTAAATTACCCCTAGGGGTATTTCGTGGAGGAGTTTTCGTGGAACTGGATCTCGCCAGCGCGGAGCTGAAGGCCGTGCTGAACCGGTTGCGGCGTGCCCAGGGGCAGATCTCCGGCGTGATCCGGATGCTCGAGGAGGGGCGGGACTGCGAGGACGTCGTCACTCAGCTCGCCGCCGCGTCCCGCGCCCTGGACCGGGCGGGCTTCGCGATCATCGCCACCGGGTTGCAGCAGTGTCTGACCGATGTCGAGGCGGGCGGAAACGCGGACGAGGACCGCGAGCAGATGCGCGCCAGGCTGGAGAAGCTGTTTCTCTCGCTCGCGTGACCGTGACGCTCATGCGATCACGTCGATCAGCATGAACGCCGCCACCGCCAGCAGCACCGAGGCGAAGACGCGGCGGAGCGCGCCGCCGGAGACCCTGGCCGCGAGGCGTTTCCCGTCCCAGGCGCCGAGGATCGCGGTCCCGGTGAAGGGCGCGAGGACCGCCCAGTCGATGCCGTGGGCGCTGCCGCCGCGGGTGAGCAGCGCGGCAAGCGAGTTGGCGGTGATGACCAGCAGGCTGGTGCCGACCGCGGCCCGCATCCGCAGGCCGACCGCGCCCACCAGAGCCGGTACGGCGAGGAAGCCGCCGCCCACGCCCAGCACGCCCGTCACGGCGCCGAGACCGGCCCCGGCCGCGGCCGCCCGGTTCGGCCGCACCGGACGGTCGTCCTCCGGGGCGGGCGCATGGCGGAACATACGCAGCGAGGCGGCGGCCGCGACAAGCGCGAACGCCCCGGTCAGCAGGGCCGGCGGCAGCCGGCCGGCGACCAGTCCGCCCAGGGCCGCGGGCAGCAGCCCCGCGGCCGCGAAGAGCGCCCCCGTACGCCAGTGGACCTGGCCGTCGCGCGCATGTGCGTACAGCGCGGTGGCCGAGGTGGCGGTGACCAGGATCAGGCTCGCGGTGGTGGCCGCGGCGGGGGAGAAGCCGAGCGGATAGATCAGGGCGGGGACGGCCAGCACGCTGCCGCCGCCCCCGAGCGCGCCCAGCGCGAGGCCGATGACGGCCCCGGCGGCCAGGGCGAGGAGCGGTGCGCTCACGCCGTCGCGCCGCCGTCGCCCGGGCCGCCGGAGACGACGGGGAGCCCGGCGTTCCGGGCGGAGTCGAAACCGTCGTCGACGGCCACGACGGACCGGTCGGCGGCGTCCAGCAGCGAGGCCGCGACGGCGGCCCGCGCACCCCCGGCGCAGTGCACCCACACGGTGCCCGGCGGCACCTCCGCGAGCCGGTCCCGCAGCTGGTGCAGGGGGATGTGCACCGAGCCCGCGAGATGCTCCCGGGCGCGCTCGGACGCGCGGCGTACGTCGAGGACGACCGTGTCCGTGGCCCGGTCCGTGTCCCGGTCCGCGGTCCGGGCGGCGAGTTCGGCGAAGGTGGCACGCGGGAAGGAGCGCGGGCGCTCCCCGTCCCGCAGCCATCCCGCGAGGGGGCCGGTGGCGGCGGCAGCGGGCCGGTCGACGCCGACGCGCACGAGCTCGCGCTGGGCGGCGGCGAGCTGCCCGGCCGACTCGGCGAGCAGGGTGACCGGCTTGCCCCAGGGGATCAACCAGGCCAGATGGGTGGCGAGTTGGCCGTCGGCCGCGAAGTTGAAGGTCCCGGCGACATGACCCTCGGCGAAGGCGACGCGGCCGCGCAGGTCGACGACCCATTCGCCGGCCGCCAGGCGCGCGGCGATCTCGTCGGCGTCCGCGCGGGCGGGCGGGGTCAGATCGACGGGCGCCGGTCCGGCGGCGTTGGCCGGGCCCATGTGTGCGTAGTACGCGGGTATGTCGTCGAGCCCCGACAGCAGTCGGGCGACGAAGGTGTCGGCGTCCTCGGCGACCGCCTCATTGGTGGCGCGCTGCTCGCCGATCGTGGTCGTGTCACCCGTGGCCGGCCCGGAGGAACAGAAGCTCCCGAAGCCGTGGGTGGGCAGCACGGCGGTCTCGTCCGGCAACTCGGCGGCGAGCCTGCGGACGGAGCCGTGCTGGGCCCGGGCCAGCCGCTCGGTCAGCCGCGGTTCCACCAGGTCCGGGCGCCCGACCGTGCCGATGAGCAGGGACCCGCCGGTGAAGACGGCCACCGCGCGCCCGGCCTCCTCCAGCACATACGCGGTGTGGTGCGGGGTGTGGCCGGGGGTGGCCAGCGCGCGCAGCGCCAGCCCGCCGTCGATGTCCACGGTGTCGCCGTCGTCGACCGGCACCCGCTCGTAGGCCACCCGCGCCCCGGCGGGGACCAGGTAGGCGGCGCCGGTGAGCCGGGCGAGCTCCAGGCCGCCGGTCACATAGTCGTTGTGCACATGCGTCTCGACCACATGCGAGACGCGCACTCCCCGCCGGGCGGCCATGGCGATGACCCGGTCGATGTCGCGGGGCGGGTCGACCACCACGGCCGTCTCGCGGCCGCCGGCCAGATAGCCGCGGTTGCCCAGCCCCGGCACGTCCACGGTGTCGATGAAGAACACCTGCGCTCTCCCTTCGTGTGTGATTTACCCCCCGGGGTATATCGCCGACCCTAGCAGAATTACCCCCGGGGGTATCTGGGCGGCCGCCCCGGGGGCTAGAAAGCGCTGTCTCCAGCAGTCGGCGACAAGGTCCGAGGGGTGTCCGCCGGGGACGACAAAGTGGCACTGCACAGGCCGTGTTCGGCGAAACGGGCGTCTGATGTCTTGACAGGGATCGCTGACAGCGCTTTCCATGACTCGGCCGCAGCGCGGCACCCATCCCGAGGAAGGGGTCGATGATGACACCTGTACACCCAGCCGGGCGCGCCGGACGCGTCAGACGCGGGCGGCTGCTCGGCCCGCTCGTCGCGGTCGCCCTGGGCGCCCTCTCGCTGCTCGGGCAGCCCGCCACCGCCCTGGCCGCCGACGTGCCGGGTGGAACCACGTACTACGTGGACTCGCGCTCGGGGGACGACAGCGCCCCGGGCACCAGCGCCACCACGTCCTGGCGGAGCCTCGACCAGGTCAACCGGACGACGTTCCAGCCCGGCGACCGCATTCTGCTCAAGGCCGGCGGGTCATGGCAGGGACAGCTGTGGCCCAAGGGGTCGGGGGAGGAGCACCGGCCGATCGCGATCGGCGGCTACGGCAAGGGGCCGAAGCCGCGGATCCAGGGGGAGGGGCGCGTCGATGACGCGGTCCGCCTGTTCAACCAGGAGTACTGGGAGATCCGCGACCTCGACGTCAGTAACGAGGTCCCCGCCACCGGCACACCCGGCGAGAACCTGCGCGACCTGCGCGGCATCCACGTGTCGGGGGACGACTCGCGGCGGCTCGACCACTTCGTCATCGAGCGGGTCGATGTCCACGACGTCACCGGCGAGGTGAACTGGATCAGCGGCAGCGTCTCGAACAACGCCCCGGGAATCCACTTCAAGACGGGCTGGGACGGCTCCAAGAAGACCGGTGGCATCATCTTCGACACCACCGTGCCCGACATCACCACGCCGCCCGCCGCCCCGACGGTCCTCAACGACATACAGGTGCGCCACTCCACGGTGCGCAACACCTCGTTCGCGGGGATCGTGGTGAAGCAGTACACGGGTGACGGGAAGGACGCGGACGGCAACACCATCGCCACGCCGACCGGTTGGGGCACCCGCACCTCGGCTGGCGACACCACCTTCACCCCGCACACCGACGTCACCATCCGGGACAACTACATCACCCAGGCCGGCACGGCCTACGGGTGCAACGGGGTGTATCTGACCAATGTGCGCGGCGCCCTGGTCGACCACAACGTCGTGGACGCCACGGGTACCTCGGGCATCGAGACGTACTACTCCGACGACGTGGTGATCCAGCGCAACGAGGTGTACCGGACGCAGCAGAAGGCCGGGGGCGCCGACTCCAACGGCATCGACGCGGACAAGGGCACCACACGGGTCGTCATCCAGTACAACTTCGTCCATGACAACGGCGACGGCCTCCTGCTCTGCCAGTTCGCGTTCGGCGATGTCGTGGTCCGCTACAACATCCTCAGCGGCAACTCCCGGTACCCGTTCTATCTGCACTCCGACAAGGCGGCCACCGCCGAGGTCTACAACAACACGGTGTCCAACACCACCAGCCGCTATGTCGTGTACGGCTACGGCTCCTCCCTCGCCGCGCGCTACGACCTCCATGACAACGCCTTCTACTCGTCGGTCGCCGACGCGTCCCTGACGACCAGCCCGACCATCACCTACTCCCGCAACTTCTACGGCGGCGCCACGCTGCCGGTCCCCGCCACCGACACGGCGGCCCGCACGGGCGACCCGCTGTTCCGGGACCCGGCCGTATCGGGTCCGTACGGCACCGCCGCCACCGGACCGCAGCTCAAGACGGCCCTGGGCCTCGCCCCGGCCGAGGGCTCACCGCTGATCGACACCGGCGCGGCCACCGCGGACAACGGTGGCCGTGACTACATCGGCACCCGGCTCTACCAGGGCTCCCCGGACCTCGGCGCCGTCGAGTACCGGAGGTGACGGCCGTGCCCGGCCGGTGGCCGCGCCACCGGCCGGGCACACCGCAACGCGTGCAGGTAAAGACTGGTAGAGAGGGGAAGGTGACCCATGACCATCCCGAATCCACCCCGCGCGACCGGCCCGGCCGGACCCGCGACCAGTGGCGCTCCGTACGTGCGGAGCTGAACCGGCGCCGGTCCGACCTGACCGCCCGCGCCGCCGAAGCCTTTCCCGCCCACCGGCGGGTGGCCGGCACCCCCCTTCTCGCCCGGCCCGGGTGGATCCCCGACCGGCCCGTCCCGCTGGAGCGGGTGCGGCTGGTGTGGACCGGCGAGGCCCCCGCCACTGAGGTGGACGGGCACAGCCCCGCGCTCGACCCCATCCGGCCGCTGCGCGACGACGGCACACCGTATGCCTCCTACTCCGACGCCGTCGGTGAGCTGGCACGCCCCCGCCTGTTCGAAAACCGCGCGTGTTACCGGCTGCTCCGGGTGAGGGGCGGTGACGCACCCACGCTCACCTTCGGCCGCGGCCACTACTTCGACGTCATCGACATCTGCGAGGCCGTGGCACACGAGTTCGCCGCGGCCTCGCTCGGCGGCGGCACGCCCCGCACGCCGTTCCGCGCTCTCGTCGGCGACCCGACCGATCTGACGCGCCGCCCGGTCATGGCGGCCGTCAGCACTCTCCTTCTGCGCCAGGACACGGCCCATCACGCCGAATTCATCCTCCACTGGCGCGATCCGGCGAAGGTCGCCACCGGGGGCGGGCTCCACCAGGTGACGCCGGTCGGCATGTTCCAGCCGTCCCACGACGCCCCGTGGAACGAGGCCAACGACTTCGGCCTGTGGCGCGCGACCGTCCGGGAGCTCAGCGAGGAACTGCTGGGCACGAGCGAGGACTACGGCAGCGACACCGCCCCCATCGACTACGACGGGTGGCCCTTCCACCGGGCCCTGGGCGAGGCGCGCGCCTCCGGCGCGGCACGTGTCCACTGGCTGGGGCTCGGCGTGGACCCGCTGACCTTCGTCACCGACATGCTCACCGTCCTCGTCCTGGACGCCGAGGTCTTCGACGAGCTCTTCCGGGACCTGGCCGCGACCAACGACGAAGGACATCTCGTCGGCGTCGAGGACGGCACCGGCCGCTCCCTGGGCGTCCCCTTCCGGGCCGACCACATCGAGCGGCTCACCACCGTCGAACCCATGCAGCCCGCCGGCGCCGCTCTGCTCAGGCTCGCCTCGCTCCACCGGGACGCATTGCTGGGACGGGCCTGACCCGGCCCGTCCCAGCCATGTGTCCCGCGGGTATCAGCGGCGCAGCGTCAGCCAGTCGAGGGCCGCGACCCGCGGGCCGCTGGTGGCGACGAGATAGACGTCATGCGTGCCGGTGACGGTGCGGGGGAGCGCCACCGACCGTTCCCGCCAGGTGTCCGTGCCCCCGGTGTCCCGCACGGGCAGCGTGGCCGCCACCCGGCCGTCCGGGGCGTCCAGGCGCAGCTCCAGCGAGCAGCCGTGTCCGCAGCCCGCGGAGGCCAGCCGTACGGTCAGCCGGTCCGCGCCGGCGCCGAACCGCACCCCGCGGAAGCCGATCCGGTCGCCCGCCCCCAGCACGCCGGTGGCCGCGTCGCCCCGCTCCGCCCCGCGCACGGAGGTGGCCTGCTCGGCCTGGAGGGTGGCCGCGGCGTCGGGGCCGTCGGCGTAGAGCCGGATCTCGTTCACGGCCCAGGGCTGCTCGCCGGGGGCCGTGAGCTCGACGCGCAGATAGCGGGCGGTCTGCTGTGGGAACACCGCGTCCTGGGTGAAGGAGCGGCCGCCGACCCGGGCGAGCGGCGCGCCCCAGTGGCTGCCGTCGTCGCTGACGGACACGGTGAAGCCGTACGGGTGGCCGGTCGCGTCCATCCCGGCGTCGAGCGACAGCCGGCCGAAGGTCTTCGCCGCGCCCAGGTCGAGCGTGAGCGACTGGCCCAGGGCCTGTGCGGCGGCGCCCTTCCACTGGGTGGTCTGGACGCCGTCCACGGCGGCGGAGGCGTCGGATCCGTCGGAAGCCGTGGCTTTCCAGCCGTCGTTGCGGACCCGGGACTGGCAGCCCGGCAGGTCGCAGCCGGACGACCAGATCGGCGCGCCGTACTCGTACGCCCCCTGGTCGGGGCCCGCGCCCCGCACCTCGGCGGTCACCCCGTCCACGGCCTCCCCGGCGTCGATGGCGGGCGAGCCCGCGCGCGGCCACAGCTCGCCGTTGCGCGCGTCGGTGTAGCCCGGGTCGGCGGGCGGCAGCAGGTTGCTCCGCACCACCGGGGCCGGGTCGCCCGGCCCGCTGATCTCCATGGGCGCGAGCGCCACGTCGTTGCTGACATAGGTGCCCGAGGCGTCGGTCGCGCCGCTGAGCCGGACGGCCGTGGAGACCCCGAGGCCGTAGGACGAGTTGTGGTCGCGGTTGCCGAGGCTCACGCTGCTGTGGCCGTTGAAGAAGGTGCCGCGGGAGCCGGTGTTGTACGCCACGTTGTGGTGCAGCAGGAAGTTGCCGGAGGAGTTGTCGATGTAGTAGCCGACCTGGCCGTCGGCGTCGTGGACGGTGTTGTGGTCCACGCTGGTGCCCTTGGCGTCCAGGTTGCAGCACACATAGAACGGACTGCCGTCACGAGAGGTGCGCATGGCCTCGGACAGGTCGTTGTACGCGATGCGGTTGTCGTGGAAGGGCACCCCGTTGAGCTGCCACGCGGTGTCGATGCTCGCGCGGCCGGTGCGCCGGATGGTGTTGCGGGTGACGGTGTGTCCGCTGCCGTTGACCTCGATGCCGGGGGTGTAGCTGCCCATCCAGCCGACGTCATGGATATAGCTGTTGGTGACGGTGTTGCCGCTGCCGCGCAGCAGCACGCCGGTGCCCGCGGAGTACCCGATGTCGCTGTCGCGCAGGGTGTTGCCGCTGCCGAGGATCTGCACCCCCGAGTCCAGCACCCGGGAGGCGACGATATGGCCCTCGAAGGGCGGGATGGCCAGCTCGTCGTCGCGCGGCATGGGCAGCGTCGAGAACTCGGAGATGTAGCGGGCCCGCAGCTTCTCGACGAGCACACCGGTGCTGTCGGCGCCGGTGCGCAGCGAGGTGCCCCACAGGTCGAGTCCGCGGACGGTGACATACGAGCTGTCGCTCAGGTCCACGCCCCAGCTCTCGTACTTCGCGGTCACGGTGTGGCCCGCGAGGCCCCCCTTGGGCTCCACCAGGTACAGCCGCTTGGCGTCCTTGTCGTAGTACCACTCGCCCGGCTGGTCGAGCGTGGACTTGGCGCCCACCAGGTAGTAGTTGCGGTAGTTCTGGTTGCCCATGCACAGCGGGGTGCAGCGGTAGTTGCCGCCCTTGAAGTCGAGCGCGCCCGGGGCGGTGGCGGTCACCGTGCCGGTCTGCTGGCTCCACGGGTTGGAGCCGGCCCACAGATGGACGGTGGCGCCGGTGAAGTCGCCGGCCGGCAGGTCGGGGTCGTCGATGTGCTGATCGGTGGAGGTCCGCTCGGCCACGGCCCAGGACGGGTTGAGCGGATCGGGCCCGGAGTTGGGCCAGCGGCCCTCCATGGCCCGCTCGCCGTCGACGAACAGGGCGTTCTCGGTGGCGGGCAGCGGCAGGTCCACGTCGGCGGCGACCAGCCCGTCCCCCGCCTCCCGCCAGCCGGTGACGGTCCTGGTGCCGTCGACGGTGACGGTGCCGTCCCCGTACGCGGCGATGGTGACCGGCGCGCCCTTGGCGCCCGAGGGCGGGGCGACGCGCTCGCGGTAGCGGCCGCGGTGCACCAGACAGGTGTCCCCGGGGCGGACCAGCTCGGTGCAGCGGCCGATGGTGCGCAGCGGACGCTCCGCGCTGCCGCTGTCCCGGTCGGCGCCCCAGGTGGCGACGTGGTACGTGTGGCCCCGGGGCGCGCCGGGCGCGGTGTCGGCGGCCGCGGCCCCCGGGAGCGAGAGCGTGACCAGGGCCGCCGCTGCCGCGGCGCCCATGGACACGAGCCTGAGCGCGGATCTCATGTGCGTCCTCCAGTGTTCGGGTGTGCGGGTGGGCGTCTCCAGGCAGCCTCGCCGTCCGGCCCCGGGGCGGTGCCGAGGACGGCGCAGCGCAGCCAGTGCTCGCCGGGCGGAAGGTGTCCGGTGAGCGTGGGCAGGGCGGTGCGCCGGGCGAGCACATTGGTGCCGGGCAGACAGTCGACGACCTGTCCGGTGCGCTGTCCGTCGCTGTCGATCAGCCCGGTCAGCCCGGCCGGTCCCCAGGCGCGGGCCCGCCCGGCGCAGCCCTGCCGGGTGAGGCCCTGGTCGCGGTCGATCGCGAAGCCGCCCTCGGCGGTGTGCAGGGCGCGCCCGGTGCGGATGCGATGGGTGCGCAGATGCCAGGGCGGGGCGGCGGTCAGCCAGGTGGTGATCTCCACGTCCGGCCAGGGGTGCCACACACAGCGGACCGTGTCCTCGTCCACCTCGGTGGAGCCGGGCTCCTCGCGGACGCGGTAGTGGGCGCCGTCCTCGCTGAGGGCGAGCATCGAGTCGTACGCGCCCTGCTCCAAGCCCAGCGGCCCCGCGGGCAGGCTGAAGCCGAACCGGGTCGAGTAGGCGAACTTGGCGTACTTCTCCGCCCCGTGGCGCACCCACGCGTGGTGCTGACGGCCGGCCAGCAGGGTCACCTCGCCGCCCGTGCGCATCAGCACCGCGCCCGCGTGGGGCTGGGCGCTGACCGGGGCGAGGGCGGGGGCGGGCAGTTCCGGCGCGGTCCAGAAGGGGTGGTCAGCGGGGAGCGCGAGCGGCAGCAGGGACTTCATCGCCCAGTACGGAGAGCCCGGGGCGTTGTACTGCTCGGCGAGCGCGGGCTGCGGATAGCCGTACCCGATGGACAGCAGCCCCTCTCCCACGGCCTCCGGGCGCCGCTGCCACCAGCGCAGATGGCGCAGCAGATGCCCCTTGACCACGCCCCACGGGAGCGCCTCGACCCCGGCGTACGGCAGCGCGGCCCAGAACGCGGCCTGCGCGAAGCGGTAGGTGAGGCTGCGGCCGTACGGGACGGCGGCCCCGTCGTCGGCGAACCAGTGCCGCAGGTCCGCCGCGAACAGCGAGGCGCGCATCCGGAAGCGCACCGCGCGCTCGGGGTCGCGCTCACCGGCCAGCGCCGCGTACAGCAGTCCGTAGAAGTGCATGGCCCAGGGCACGTAGTAGTCGCGGCGCTCGGTGGGCCCGTCCGCGTACCAGCCGTCGCCGAGGGCGAAGGACTCCAGCCGGTCCAGCCTGGCCTTGATCGGGCCGCGGTCGTGGGACACCCCGACCCGGTCCAGGCCGAGGCCGATCAGGACGGGGAAGAACAGCCAGTTGTTCTCGGTGGTCGGGCGGTCGAGGGCGGAGCGCAGCCAGCGCGCGACCCGGTCCCGCTCGGGCCCCTTGAGCGGATCCCACAGCCGGTCGGGGGCGAGCGCGAGGGCGAAGCCGATCGCGGCCATCTCCACGATCCGCTGGTCGTGGGGGCCGGGTTCGCCCCAGTACTCGGGGTGGTCCGGGTCGGTGCCGGCGGCCAGGCCGCGCGCCCAGTGGCCCCAGTGCTCGAAGGCCCCGCCGCCCGCGGCGAGCGGCGCAAGACCCCACAGGGGCCGGGCGAAGGACTCCAGTTCGGCGGCCGTGTCGTCGTGGATGGCGGTGTTGACGCCGAGCCTGAGCCTGGCCCGGCCCGCGCTGAAGTGCGGCAGCAGCGGCTCGGTGAGTCGGCGCGCGAAGCCCTGCAACTCGTTGCGGTCGGTCATCCCTCGAAGACCACCTCAATACCTGGGAGTTGATGTTGCGATAGTTTTCGCAACACCGAGATCGCCCCGAAAGGTAGGAGAAACATCGGATGGGGTCAACGGCTGGGGACGAAATGGCTGGGGCGACTTTGGCCGAGATAGCGAAAGAGGCGGGCGTTTCCGTGTCAACCGTCTCAAAAGTGCTGCACGACAGATCCGATGTCTCATCGAAGACCAGAGCCAAGGTCCAACGCCTGCTGGAGCGGCACGGCTATCTCGCCCGGCACCGGGCCGCGACCCCGGCGCTGCCGCGCGGCGGGCTGATCGACTTCGTCATCAACGAGCTGGACAGCCCCTGGGCGGTCGAGCTGATCCGGGGCGCGGAAGAGGTCCTGCACGGGGTCGGCATGGGCCTGGTCGTCTCGGCCACCCACGGCCGCACCAGAGCGGCCCGCCAGTGGCTGGACTCCCTGGCCACCCGGCCCACCCGTGGCGCGATCCTGGTCGTGCCCGAGCTGACCACCGCGCAACACGAGGAGCTGCGCCGCCTTTCCCTCCCCTTCGCGCTGGTCGCCCCGGTCGACGAGCCCGCGCCCGGCGTGCCGTGGGTGGGCGCCACCAACTGGCCCGGCGGGCTGGCCGCCACCCGCCATCTGATCGCCCTGGGCCACCGCCGTATCGCGATCATCAGCGGTCCGCCCCGCCGCCTCACCTCACGCGCCCGCGTGGACGGCTACCGCTCCGCGCTGGAGGAGGCCGGACTGCCCTTCGACCCGGAGCTGGTGCGCTACGGCGACTTCACCCACGACCTCGCCCACCGGCACGCCCTGGACCTGCTCGCCCTGGACCGGCGGCCGACCGCGATCTTCGCGGGCAGCGACCACCAGGCCCTCGGCACCTTCCGCGCGGCCGCCACCCTGGGCCTGCGCATCCCCGAGGACCTCAGTGTGGTGGGCTTCGACGACCTGCCCTTCGCCGACTGGGTGACCCCGCGGCTGACGACCGTGCGCACCCCGCTCGCCGACATGACCGCGCTCGCCGCCCGGATGGTGCTTCAGCTGCTGGCCGGCGAACAGCCCGAGACCACCCGGGTCGAGGTCGCCACGGAGCTCGTGGTCCGCGAGAGCAGCGGACCGCCCGGCGGCGCTCGGCCCTCGGCCGGCTCGATGTCGTCGTAGCCGGCCGGCCCGAACCCTACGAGGCGGTGCCCTCCACGAGTTGCACCACCCGCTCCGGCGCGTAGAGGCCGTCGGTCAGCAGCTGGGACAGGCCGAGGATGCCGGCGTGCGGGTCCAGTTCGCTGCGCACGATCTGGAGGTTGCGGGTGGCCAGCGGCAGCGAGCGCCCGTACACGACCTCACGGATCCCGGCGAACAACTGCTCGTCGGTGTGGGCGAGTTGGCCACCGATGGCGATGACGCTGGGATTGAACATGTTGACGGCGTCGGCGATGGCCCCGCCGAGGATGCGCGCGGCGCGGCGCGCGAGCCGCACGGCGGTCGCGTCGCCGGAGCGGATGAGCCGCACGGCGTCGTCCACCGTGGTCACCTCGTAGCCGGCCTCCTTCAGGTCCCGGACCAGCGCCCAGCCGCCCGCGTACGCCTCCACGCAGCCGGTGTTGCCGCAGCGGCAGACCGGCGGCTCGGTGACATCGTCCACGGTCACCTGGATGTGACCCACGTCACCCGCCGCCCCGTCGGCCCCCCGGTGGATCCGGCCGCTGGCGATGAGGCCGGTCCCCACCCCGGTGCCGATCTTGACCATGAGCAGATGGGCGGTGTCCGGGTAGCGCAGCCGCTGCTCCCCGTACGCCATGGCGTTGACATCCTTGTCCACCAGCACCGGGCAGTCGTAGCGCGGGGCGAACCAGCCGGGGATGTCGTAGCGGTCCCAGCCGGTCATGATCGGCGGGCTGACCACGCGCCCGGTGGCGAAGTCCACCGGGCCCGGCACACCGAGGCCCACGCCGAGGACGTCCGTCTCGTCGTGCCGCGTCTCCTTGAGCAGCCGGCCGAACAATTCGTCGACCAGGGCCAGTACGGCCGTCGGCCCGGCCGTCACATCCGAGGTGGCCTCGCGCTCCGCCCGTACCTCCCCGCCCAGATCGCACACGGCGGTGCGCAGCCCGGTGGCGCCGATGTCCGCGACCAGCAGCACTCCGCGGTGGCGGTTGACGACGAATCGGCTCGCGGGGCGGCCGCGGGTGCGCGCGTCCTCCGGTGCCGGGACGAGGAGTTGGGCGCCGAGGAGGCTGTCCAGGCGCTGGTTGACGGTGGTCCGCGAAAGGCCCGTCAGCCGTACCACATCCGCCTTGGTGAGGCCCTCGTCGACATCGCGGAACAGGGCGAGAACATCGCCGAGAGCGACCCCGGTCCGGAGAGCGCCTGCGCTGATGGTGTCCACCCGCACACTCTAGCGATGGGCTTGATGCGACGGAAGATGCTCGTCTTGTGACGGAAAAAGTTGAAAGAAGGGTTGCTTGATCTCATAACCAGGGCTACGTTCAGCCGCATCACCATCGGAAGGGACGCCTGATGCGGAGAAAAGCCACCGTGAGAAGAGGGAGCGTTGTCGCCACCGCCGCCGCTGTCGTGGCCGGAGCCCTGGTCCTGAGCGGCTGCGGATCCGGTGACACGGGCGCGTCGGGCAGCACCAAGGTCGCCGCCGTGATCAAGGGGCTGGACAACCCGTTCTTCCAGAGCATGCAGCAGGGCATAGAGACCCAGGCCAAGTCGGCCAAGATGTCGACGACCGTGCAGGCCGCCAACTCGATCACCGACACCACCGGCCAGGCCGACAAGCTGAACGGGCTGGCGGGCCAGGACTACGGCTGCTTCATCGTCAACCCGATCTCCGGCTCCAACCTCGTCCAGGGGCTGGCCAAGCTCGCCGCGGCGAAGAAGACCATCGTCAACATCGACAACCCCGTCGACGCCAAGGCGGCCAAGGCGGCGGGCGCCACCCCGGCCACCTACATCGGCACCGACAACGTGGCGGCCGGCGAGACGGCCGGCCGGCGGATGACCGAGCTGCTGCCCAAGGGCGGCAAGGTCGCCGTCATCGGCGGCATCGCCGGCGATGTGACCAGCAACGCCCGCGTCGAAGGGTTCAAGAAGGGCGTGGACGGCAAGCTGACGGTGGTTCAGACCGTCGCCGCCGACTGGGACCGGCAGACCGCCCTCACCAAGGCCACCGACGTCCTGCGCGCCAACAAGGACCTGTCCGGCTTCTTCGTGGCCAACGACGACATGGGCCTGGGCGTCGCACGCGCCGTCGCCAACGCGGGCAAGACCGGCAAGGTCAAGGTCATCAGCGTGGACGGGGTCAAGGACGCGCTGAAGGCCGTCGAGTCCGGCACCCTGGACGCCACCGTGGCCCAGTACCCGTACGCCATCGGCCAGATGGGCCTCGAGGCCTGCCAGGCCGCAGCCAAGGGCAAGAAGCTGCCGGCCGACGTCAAGGCACCGGTCGAGCTGGTCACCAAGGACAACGCGGGCAAGGCCCTGGCCGCCACCCCGAAGCCCTTCGGCAGCTACGACGACCCCTTCAAGAAGCTCCTTCGCTAGGGCCGCCCCCTAGCAGCGACGAATCCGGCGGGCGGGTGGCGTGCCACGCCACCCGCCACCGCCAGGAGGACACACATGGCAAACGCAACGCTCGCGGCACCCGACCGTGACACTTGGCCCACGCGCCTGCGTGACATCGGTTTCTGGGCCGACTGGGCGGCCCTGGTCGGGCTCATCGTTCTCGTGGTGGTCTTCCAGGCCGCCAACCCGACCTTTCTGAGCACCGGCAACATCCAGTCCATGCTGGAGGCCGCCGCGATCCTGATCATCCTGGGGGTCGGGCAGACCTTCGTCATCGCCACCGCCGGCATCGACCTGTCCATCGCCTCCACCATGACCCTGGGCGCGGTCGGCTTCGGCCAGGCGTACTCGGCCGGCTGGGGACTCGCCGCGTCCTGCGCGGTCGCCGTGGCCGCCTCGACCCTCGCCGGGATGGTCAACGGCTTCGTGGTGGCCCGCGGCAAGATCACCGACTTCATCGTCACCCTCGGAATGCTGTCGGCGGCCTCCGGGCTCGCCCTCATCGTCTCCAACGGCAAGCCCGTGACCGTCATCGAACCGGCCCTGCTGCGGCTGTCCACCAACGGCATCGGAATCCTGGGCTGGATGTTCCTCATCGCCGCCGCCGTCGCGATCGTGGCCCATGTGGTGCTCTTCCACACCCGGTTCGGCACCCATCTGCTCGCCACCGGCGGATCCCCCGAGTCGGCCACCGCGATGGGCATCAGCACCGCGCGGATCAAGATCGCCGTGTACGCCGTCGCCGGGCTCCTCGCCGGCCTCGCCTCCATCCTGCTGGTGGCGCGGGTCGGGGCCGCCGAGCCCGCCGCCAACACCTCGTTCCTGCTGAACTCGGTCGCCGCCGTGGTCCTCGGAGGGGTCAGCCTGTTCGGCGGCCGGGCGACCGTCCTCGGCCCGGTCATCGGCGCCCTGCTGCTGACCGCACTGGTCAACGGCCTGACTCTGCTCGGCGTCTCCCAGTTCTACCAGCCGCTGTCCGTCGGCATCGTCGTGGTGCTCGCGGCCTTCCTGATGAGGTTTCAGCGATGACGACCGTGAAGTCCGAGCCCCAGCCCGCGGCCACCGCGTCGGACGAGTTGCTGCGCTGTGAGGACGTCTCGCTGTCCTTCGGCAACGTGCGCGCCCTCGTCGATGTCTCGGTGACCCTGCGCCGCGGCGAGATCACCGCGCTGGTCGGCGACAACGGCGCGGGGAAGTCCACCCTCGTGCGGTGCGTGTCCGGGATCCACCGGCCGGACAGCGGCCGCATCCTCTTCGACGGATCGCAGGTCGACTTCGGCTCGCCCGAGGACGCCCGCGACGCCGGCATCGAGACCGTGCACCAGAACCTCGCGCTGGTCGAGGACCTCACCGTCTGGCAGAACCTCTTCCTCAACCGGGAGATCGTCCGGCGCATCGGGCCGGTGTCCTTCCTCGACCGCAAGGCCATGCAGACCCGCGCTCAGGAGATGGTCTCCACCCTGGCGGTCAACGTCCCCGCGGTTACCTCGCGGGTGCGGCGGCTGTCCGGCGGCCAGCGCCAGGCCGTGTCCATCTGCCGGGCGGCCGGATTCAGCTCGCAGCTGGTCATCATGGACGAGCCCACGGCCGCCCTCGGTGTCCAGGAGACCGCGCGCGTCGAGGAGCTCATCCACAAGCTGCGCGACGACGGCCACGCCGTGCTGCTGATCAGCCACAACTTCGCACAGGTCATGCGGCTCAGCGACCAGGTCTGGGTGATGCGGTCCGGCCGCTGCGTCGCGGGCCGCCGGACCGAGGAGACCACGGGCGAGGAGATCGTCGCCCTCATCACCGGGGCCCAGGCCGGCTAGCCACCCCCCACCGACCAGCCACACAAAGGAACACTGTTCATGACCACCGTGACCCAGGCCAGCCCGATCGGCGTGCACGCCCTCGTCTGGGCGGGCGACACCTCTCCCGCGTCGCTCGCGTACGCCATCGACAAGACGAAGGCCACCGGCTACGACCTCCTCGAACTGTCGCTGCACGACTCGGACTCGATCGATGTCCCCGCGGCGCGGCGCCAGTTGGAGGACGCCGGACTGCGGGTCGCCTGCTCCCGCGGCCTCGCCTTCGACGCCGATGTCTCCAGCGAGGACCTCGCCGTGGTCGAGCGCGGCGAGAAACTCCTGCACAGCTCCCTCGCCGTGACCCACGGCCTCGGCGGAACACACTTCACCGGCGCGCTCTACAGCGCGCTCGGCAAGTACGCCGGTCCGCTCACCCCCGCCGGCCGGCGCAACGTCGTCACCGTACTGAAGCGGCTCGCCCAGGAGGCGGCGGGGCTCGGCATGACGCTGGGCCTGGAGATCTGCAACCGCTACGAGACCAATGTCATCAACACCGCCCGCGACGCGCTCGCGCTGGCCGATGACATCGGTGCGGACAACGTCCTGATCCACCTGGACACTTACCACATGAACATCGAAGAGGACGACCTCGTCCGACCCGTGCACGAGGTCGGCGACCGGCTCGGCTACGTCCACATCGGCGAGAACCACCGCGGCTACCTCGGCTCCGGACACCTGGACTTCACCGCCTTCTTCCATGCCCTCGCCGACATCGGCTACCAGGGCCCGATCACCTTCGAGTCCTTCTCCTCCGCTGTCGTCGCCCGGGGCCTGTCCAACGACCTCGCCGTCTGGCGCGACCTGTGGTCCGACGGCGAGGACCTGGCCCGCCACGCCCACACCTTCATCACCAACCAGCTCGCCGTGAGCGGCCGCGGCCGATGACGCCGACAACACCGCCGACGCCGCCGACGCCCATGGCGATCGAGGAACTCGCGGCCCGCGCCCGCGCGCTGGTGCGGCCCGGGAGGCGGGCGATTCTCGGAATCACCGGAAGCCCCGGGGCCGGCAAGTCCACCCTCGCGGAGCACCTCCTGGCCGCGCTGCGCTGCGGCCCGGCCGCGGACGGGGGAGACGGCTCCGGGGACTGGATCGCGCATGTGCCGATGGACGGCTTCCACCTCGCCGACATCGAACTCGACCGACTGGGGCGCCGCGACCGCAAGGGCGCCCCGGACACCTTCGACGCGGCGGGCTACGCGGCCCTGCTGCGCCGGTTGCACGAGGACGAGGACGAGGTGGTGTACGCGCCGGGCTTCGAACGGGAACTGGAGCAGCCGATCGCGGGCAGCATCCCCGTACCGCGCACCGCCCGGCTGATCATCACCGAGGGCAACTACCTCCTGCACGACGAGGGGGACTGGGCCCGGGTGCGGCCGCAGCTCGACGAGGTCTGGTACTGCGAGCTGGACGAGGAGGAGCGGGTGCGCCGGCTCGTCGCCCGCCATGAGCGGTTCGGCAAGGACCACGCCGCGGCGGTGGCCTGGAGCCTGGGCACCGACCAGCGCAACGCCGACCTGGTGGCCCGCACCCGGGACCGGGCCGACCTCGTCGTCACCGGGGACGCCGGGGGCGTCGCCGTCGCAGGGTGACGGCCGCGCCGGCGCCCACGGCGAGCACCGCCGCGCCGCCCGCGTACAGCGTCAGCGAGGTGCTCTCGTTGGCGTCGGCGGCGCGGTCGGTGTCCTGGCCGGTGTTCTCGGCGGTGCTTTCGCGGGTGGGTGTGTCGGTGGGCTCGGCGGTGCTTTCGGCGGTGGGTGTGTCGGTGGGCTCGGCGGTGGGTGCGGCCGGGGCCTTCTTGCCTGTCGTGTCCTCGGCTCCGCCGAACACCACATCGGAGCACGAGTAGTAGGTGTCCGGTGTGCTGGTGTTCCGCCAGATCGTGTACAGGAGCTGACGGCCGGTCCGGCCGGCCGGCAGCTTGGCCTCGATGTGGTAGGCCTCGTCGACCAGGGCCGGGTCGGTGGCCGTCGCGAAGGGCTTCGCCTCCAGATCGGACCATTTCAGCGGGCGCGTGGGGTCGTAGCCCTCCTTGGTGAGGTACAGCTCGAAGCTCCCGGCGTGGGGGATGGTCGAGCGGTAGGTGAGGGTGAGGTCCGCCCCGGCGGTCAGCCGTGTGGAAGGCCAGTCGGCGCGGGGCAGGTCCAGCCCCTGGTATGCGTCGATCCCTCCGCTGCACAGCTTGCCGTCGGGGATCCGCTGCCGGTCCTTGCCCGCCACCCCGGCCACGCGCAGATTGTCCCACTCGGCCGCGACCCCGCCCGCGGCCACGGCCGCCTTGCACGCGGCCGACCGGGCGTTCTCGCCCCCCTCGGGCGAACAGGCCACCGCCCGGCTGACCGGGTCCGTCGGCGCGCCATGCGCCCGGGCGGGCCCGGCGGCCAGCGCCGTGAGCAGGAGCGGGGCCGCCCCGACAAGGGCGGCCACGGTAGCGGTGCGGTGTGCGGTCATCCGATGCAGCCCTCCTGGCCCGAGCCGCGGGTCTCATTGCCCGCCCCGTGGAGTACGGAGCGCACGGGCGGCGCGTTCAACGCCCGCGCCCCGCGGCGCGAGCGCCATGCGAGCCACCCGGCGAGCGCCGCCACCGGAACCGTGGTGAGGAGCATGGTCGCGATCGCCCCGAGGCCGTCGGCCCCGGTGCCCAGCAGTTGGCCGGTGAGCAGGAACAGGACCATGTTGTTCCCGGCGTGGGCCAGGCTCGCCACCCAGACGGTGCGGCTGCGCAGAAACAGCCATGCCAGGACGACTTCCTGGCAGAGACAGGACACCGTCCAGATCACCAGGCCGAGCGGCATGTTCTCGAAGTCGGTGTAGCCGACGAAGGCGAGCGGATAGTGCCACACCGCCCAGATGACGCCCGTGGCCACGACGGACGGCACGAGTCGGCCGCCGAACAGCCGCGGCCTGAGGTAGCTGGTCCAGCCGAACTCCTCGCCCCAGTACACCGGGGTGAGCAGCGGAACGACCAGCATCAGGACGAGCAACGCCGTCCACCTGGACATCCCGGGCGCGAGTTCGTCGAGCGGGGACAGCTCCGGCCGCCACAGCCCCAGAACGGCCGCGAGCGCCATGGTCGCCGCGGCCAGTGCGAGCGGGCCGAGCCAGGCGGCCAGATAGTACGGCCACGCGGCGCGCGGCCGCAGCCGGAGCCCCGCGTCGGCGAACCCCTCCCGGGTGACCCAGCGCCGCACCACGACCGCCGCGATCCCCGGCACACAGAACCCCGGCAGTTGCAGCAGCGGGTTCAGCGCCGACAGGCCCAGGACACCATGGGCCACCCACAGCCACACCCAGGTACCGCCGAAGGTGATGGCGAGAAACGCCACGACCCCTCTGTCCCTCTTCGTCTTCGACATACGCGCCTTCCCTCGCGACCGGACCGGATCCGCGGATCAACGTGTCATCCGCGGGTACGGGCCCACATCGCTGGGCGGAGCGAAATCCTCTTCCCCCGGTGGCGGGAGGTGGCGTTGGCTCGCGCGAGGGAGGTGCCGGGGGCAATGCGTACGTCGAACTGCCAGGGCCAGTGGGGCGGCAGGCGGTGGCGGGCGTCCTCGGCTACTTGATCGCGAACACCGGTGGCGTGTCCTTCGCCCCGTCCGAGTTGACGATCACATACCGGCCGCCCTGCATCCGGTGCAGGGCGAGGACGCTGCTGAGCGGTGCGCCGCGCAGCAGGGTGCTGTCGTGCTTCTCGCCGGTGGCCGGGTCGAGGCGCCACAGGTCGCCACCGGCCAGGAGACCGAGTTCTCCGGAGCGGTCCTGCGTCAGGGCGGCGACGGTCCCGCCGAGCGATGTCTTCCAGACGCCTCTGCCGTCCTTGAGCGAAAACGCGGCGACGTGCTGGGGATCGTTCTGGTCCGCCGGGCCGACAGCGCTGATGAACAGCCCGTTGGTCACCACCGACCGGAAGACCGGCCGGGCGTCGAAGGGTTGGCCGTAGCCGTACTGCATGACCTCGAAGTCGAGGTCGTCCTCCTGCCCGAGCCGGGGGATCACGGCCTGCCGCCGTCCCTTGTCGTCGAAGCTGATCACCGCGTCGGTTCCGCGATCGTCGTCCTCCTTCACATACACGACGATCGGATCGGCCGACAGCATGAACACCTTCTCCCAGCGGCTCTCCGTCGGCAGCGTGCTGCGCCACTGCCGGGCGCCGGACCGGGGGTCGAGGGCGGACAGCCGCATCTTCGTGTTGTCCCCGTCGGTGCCGGTGCACTGCTCCATGACCAGGGCGCGCTCGGGCGTCGCGTCGACGGCCAGGGCCTGGCAGTTCCGGTCCAGCGGGCTGCGCCACCGGGGCGCGCCCTCGCGCAGCCCGAGCCCGACGACCGCCTTCTCCTCCAGGACCACCGCGGTGTCGCCGGCGCCCACCAGCCGGGCGTCGGTGGCCCGGTTGACGGAGTCATCGGCGTTGATCTTCTTCGTCCACAGCTCACGGCCGGAGGACAGATCGACGGCGACCACGGTGTCGCAGGGCTTCTCGTACCGTCCGAGGCCCACAAGACCGATGGAGGAGGGCGTGGTGCGGCTCATCGCGCACACCGATCTCCGCTCGGGCGCCGGGACGGTCCACCGCCGGGTGCCGTCCGAGGTGTCGTAGGCGAACAGCCCGTCGTTGCGCGCCCTGATGAGGGTGGACGGCCCCGGCATCCACTCTCCGACGGCCCGCGCGGAAGAGGGGCGGTCCCGGGGCGCCTCCCAGGCCACGTCCAGGTGCGGCCCGCGCAGCCATTCGTACCCGAGCACGCCCGTCCACACGCCGCCGGCCAGGCCCGCCACGACCAGCGACACCATCCAGGGTCTGGCCAGCGACCCGCTGTTCGCCCCGACGGCGAAGGACATCCCGATGACACCGGCGAAGGTGAAGACGAACGCGAGGATGAGCACCGGCGGGAGCCCTTCGGGGCACGGGGCGTGCCTGCCCCCGCACGCTCCGTTCGACTCGCTGGACAGCGCGGACCACCCCAGCCAGTGGAACACCACGGCCCAGGACACCAGGACCCCCGCCAGCACCAGGGCGACGGGCTTGACGGCACGCGAAATCGACACGGTCCCCCCACGGATGCGATCAGCGCGCGTACGGCGCGCAGGAGACATTAACCCAGCGTTCCGGACCAGCGGCGTCCCAGGGCTCGTCCATTTATATAGGTGCGTGATACAAATGAATGCATGGGTGATGCAGCTGTAGAACGTGTAAGCCCGGTCGACCGCGAGCGGCGCGCGGAGATCGCCGACCTCCTGGAGCAGCTGGCCGTGCTCGCGGTGCGCCAACTGGGCCGGCGGGACATCAGCATGACCGCCGCCTCCGCCCTCGGCCGGCTGGCCCGCGAGGGCCCCGCCCGGCTGACCGCCCTGGCCGCCGACGAAGGGGTGAGCCAGCCCGCCATGACCCAGCTGGTGCAGCGTCTGACCAAGCAGGGGCTGATGGCCCGGGTCGCCGACCCGGACGACGGCCGGGCCGTGCTCGTGTCCATCACCGACGCCGGGCGGCGACTGCTCGCCGAGCGCCGCCGGGACCGTGTCGCGCGCCTGTCCGACCTGTTGGCCGCGCTCCCGCCCGAGGACCAGACGACGCTCGCCGCCGCGGTCGGCTCGGCCGCGCCCGCCCTGCGGCGCCTCGTGGCGGCCGCCACCGACCTGGGCGGCCGGTCCGCGCCGCCCGCCGGGTGACGCCCCGTCACCCGGGCCCGGGCGCCGTCACGCCACTGATGACGCCTGCCTCGTGACGCGCCGTCACCCCTTCTTGCCGCGCCCCGACTCCATCACCCGAGAGCGCATTCAGAGAACGCATTCCTGACTGGAGTACACCTTGTCCGCTCATGCCAGCGCCCCGAGTCCGTTCCGGCAGCCGAAGGCCGTATGGGCCGTGGCCTTCGCCTGCGTGATCTCCTTCATGGGCATCGGGCTCGTCGACCCCATCCTGCCCGCCCTGTCCAGCCAGCTGCACGCCACGCCCAGCCAGGTGTCGCTGCTGTTCACCAGCTACCTGGTGGTCACCGCCGTCGCCATGCTGGTCACCGGTTTCGTCTCCAGCCGGATCGGCGCCAAGCGGACCCTGGTGGCGGGCCTGGCGGTCATCGTGGTGTTCAGCGCCCTCGCGGGCGCCTCCGGGAGCATCGGCGGCATCGTCGGCTTCCGCGCGGGCTGGGGTCTGGGTAACGCTCTGTTTATCGCCACCTCGCTCGCCGTGATCGTCGGATCGGCGAGCGGCGGCTTCGCCGGGGCGATCATCCTCTACGAGACCGCGCTCGGCGTCGGCATCGCCGTCGGCCCGCTGCTGGGCGGCGAGCTGGGCGGCATCAGCTGGCGCGGGCCCTTCTTCGGCGTCGCGGTGCTGATGGCGATCGCGCTGATCGCCACCCTGGCCCTCGTACAGCCGACCCCGACCCCCGCCCGCCGCGCCTCGATCCTCGATCCGCTCAAGGCGCTCCGCCACCGCGGGCTGCTCACCATGGGCCTGATGGCGCTCTGCTACAACTGGGGCTTCTTCACCGTCCTCGGCTACGCCCCGTTCCCGATGGAGCTCGGCACCCATGAGCTCGGCTATGTGTTCACCGGCTGGGGCGTGCTGGTGGCCGTCTTCTCCGTGTTCGCGGCGCCCCGGCTCCAGGCCCGCTTCGGCATAGCCCGCACCCTGTACCTCAACCTGGCGCTGTTCGCCCTGGACATCCTGGTCATCGGGGTGTTCACGGACTCCCGGGCCACGCTGATCGCCGCCGTGATCGCGGCCGGCGCCTTCATCGGCGTGAACAACACCATCACCACCCAGGCCGTCATGACCGTCTCCCCGGTCGAGCGCCCGGTGGCCTCCGCCGCCTATGGCTTCGTCCGGTTCATCGGCGGCGGCCTGGCGCCCTACGCCGCCGGCCGGCTGGCCGAGCACTACGACACGCATGTGCCGTTCTACGTCGGGGCGGCCGCGGTCCTGGTCGGGCTGGCCATCCTGTCGACCGGCCACTCCCTGCTGGCCGACGCCGAGCGGGCCCAGGCGGCCGAGGCGGCCCGGCACACCCCCGCCGAGAACCGGGCCGAGCGGCTGGAGCGGGACGCGCTGGCCGAGGACATCGGGTCCGCAAGCTGAGACGGGCCGAAGCGTGCGCCGAGACGAGGCGAGCCCCGTGGGTGCGGACCCGGGCCGCGGGGCTCGCGGGCCCATGGCGGGCGCCGGCGCACCGCACGCTGTGCGCCCCTCCGTGACCCGTTCGGAGGCTCCCGTCCCGGGCCCCCGCCCGGGCCCCTGACCGGCCCCGTCGTGGCCCGATTCAGCGCGACGCGGGCCGGTGGCCGCCGTACCCGGTCCCGGGACGGGGTGTCCACTCCTTGGGAATCAACGCGCACGCCGTTCTGGATCTCGTTAATCTGGCGACACATCCGGTTCAGCCGACACTAGGGAGTGTGCGGTGACCCCCGAGAAGACACAGAGCGACGATTCGCCGACACGGGACCGCGACATGCTCGCGGATCGGTCGGAGGTGGGCAACCTGGAAGTCTGGGCGAGATCGGCCCCGATCCGGCTCGCCGGGTACGAGGACGACTTGGCCGAGCCGCACATCCTCCAGAGCGTGGACTGACCCGGCGACCCCGTCGAACTTAACGGCCCCGCGCGGCAGAACGCGGCGCTCCCCGCATTCCCCTTCCTCTCGCCGCCCGCGCGCCTCAACTGACGGTTAAGTCCACCCGGCCATCGTCGGCCGGGGGTGGGCTGGTGTGTCGCCCGATGCCCATGGCAGGATGCATCGCGCGGCCGAGTCCGCCTTAACCAACCGTGAGTGAGTGCGCGGTGACCAGCAGGAGGGGGTGCGGATGGCAGTGGGGACCGAGCGGTCGCCGGACGCCGACGACAGCCCGCTGGCGCGGCGGCTCAACTATCTGTTCACCGCCATGCACCCGCCGGGCGCGCCCTACACCAACGCGCATGTGGCCGAGGCCATCAGCGGCGGCGACGAGTACGGCGGGGTCCGCCTGACCGAGCAGTATCTGTCCATGCTGCGCAACGGCAAGCGCACCAACCCCAGCCCGGACGTGCTGCGGGCCCTGGCGAAGTTCTTCGGCGTGCCCGTCGGCTATCTGCTGGGGGACCTGTCCCCGTCGCAGGCCGAGCGGGTCGAGGAAGAGGTGCGGTTTCTCGTCGCGATGCGCGACAAGCGGGTGCGCGGCATCGCGCTGCGCTCGGTGGGCCTGCCACCCGAGGTCCAGGACAGCCTGACCGCCATCATCTCCCAGTTCCGACAGCAGATGAACCTCCCACCGGACCCGGCCGACGCGGGCGGCCCGGGTGACCCGGGGGATCCGGACAACGGGGCGCCCAGTGGTCGACGGTGACCAGGAGCGGTTGTTCCAATCCTGGCGGCGGACCGGATGCGAGGACGGTGCAGGCGTGCGAGTCGGGCGGATACGGCGGCGGTGCAAGCAGCTCATCAAGGAGCTCGGGCTGCCCGCCGCGACCGATCTGCGGGGTCTGTGCGACCTCGTGGCGGGCCGCGTCGGCCGCCCCGTCCACCTGGTGCCGATGAGCCTGGGCGGCGTGGTCTCGGGCATGACGGCCAGCACCGACGACGGGTTCTGGATCTTCTACGAGCTCCGTACGTCCCCCTGGCACCAGACCCATATCGTGCTGCACGAGGTCGGACATCTGCTGCTCGGCCACGACCAGGACCCCGCCGTGACAGAGGACGCGCTGCGCATGTGGGCGCCGTCGGTCGATGTGACCACCGCCATGCGCCGGTTGGGGATGACCGCGGACTTCGCCCGCCACCACTGCTACGACGATCTGACCGAGCGCGAGACCGAGGTGCTGGGCACCCTCCTCATGGAGCGCGTGGTGCCGGCCTCGCCCGACGACGGGCTGCCGCTCGAGGGGCGGGCGGCCGAACTCGCCGCCGCGCTCGGACCCGCGCTGCGGCATGTGCGCGGCGCGCGGGCCGGTGGCTCCCACGGCGTCCAAGGCGGGGGCGCGGATGTTTGACGTCGTGTACCTGTGCTTCGGCGCCGCCGCGTGGGCGATCGTCGCGTACAAGGCCCGCGCCTGGTTCCGCGACCGGCAGAACGCCGACCTCGGTCTGACCTGCGTCATGACGGCCGGGGTGGCGAATGTGTTCCTGCTCTCCGCGCCGAGCGTCTACCGCTGGTTCGACCGCCTGGTGGGCGTCGCCAACCTGGCCATGGTCCTCCTCTACTCCTCGGTGATGGTCTTCGCCACCGGCGCCCTGGTGCTGATGCTGCGCTGGACCGGCTCGGCGGTGCGGCCCCGCACGGTGGTGGCCGCCGTGGGCGCGGCGTGGTCGGTCGCCGTCATCGGCTTCGCCGTAGGCCGCCCCGACGCCGTCGAGCACCCCCGCGACTTCTCCACCGCCTACGCGGACGCCCCCGGCGTTGTCATCTTCCTGGCGCTGTATTTGGCCATTTTCGGCGCGGGCCTGGCGGGGCTCGGGGTGCTGTGCCGGCGCTACGCGTCCACCCTGCGCGGCTCCTGGCTGGCCCGGGGGCTGCGGGTGCTGGCCACCGGGTGCTGGCTGGGCCTGGCGTACTGCGCCTGCAAGGTGATCGGCCTGCTCTTCTCCTGGGCGGGCCGGGGTCTGCCCTGGCTGTCCAACGGCGTGGCACCGCTGACCGCTTCGGTCGCGGCCCTGCTGGTCCTCGCCGGGTTCGCCATCCCGGCGCTCGGGCCGCGCGCCTCCGCCTGGCGCAGGCTGCGCCGACTGGACCCGCTGTGGCGGGAGGTCACCGCCCAGGCGCCCGAGGTGGCCATGCCCATCGGCCGCCCGCGCTGGGCCGGCTGGTGGCCCTTCGCGGACCTGGAGTGGCGGGCCAACCGGCAGATGGCGGAGATCCGGGACGTACAGCGCGGCGTCCGCCGCCATGTGGAGCCGGAGGCGCTGGAGATCGCGCGTGTCAAGGGTCGTGCCGCGGGACTCGGGGATTGGCAACTTGTTGCATTCATGGAAGCGGCGGCGCTCCGACGCGGTTTGCTGAACCAAGCGGCCGGGCGGGTGCCGGTGCCCGGCGCGGACAGCGTGGTGGTGGAGACGGGGGCCGGGCCGGGCCAGGAGCACGAACACCTGGCGCGCGTCGCCGACGTGTACCACCGGCCGCTCGTCGACGAGGTGCTCGAAGAGCTGGGCGAAAGGTCCGCCGCCCAGCGGCAGTGAAGGGGGACCGAGAACGAGGCGGCCCTGGACGGGGGTCGGGGCCGCCCGTGGCACAGGGCGGCGCCGGGGACATTCGGCCCCGGCGCCGCCTCTCGGCCAACACGCGTCACATGCACGGCCGGTGCTCGGAGACCGGGGTCCGGGGGGGGGCTCCGTCCCAGACCTCCGGGGTCCAGGGGCAAAGCCCCTGGTTGCGGGAAGGGGCGGGTAGGGGACGAGCCCGCCGCAGGAGTCAAGGTCCCGGGCCGGGCCTAGAGTCGGGGCCATGCAGAACACCGCGAACACCGCCGTTCCCGGCCCGTCCGAGCCGCTCGACACCCGTGCGCTGCTGGAGGATCCGCACCCCGCGTACGCCGCGCTGCGCGAGGCGGGCCCCGTGCACCGGATCTCGGGCCCGGACGGGCGGCCCGCCTGGCTGGTGACGCGCTATGACGACGTACGGCGGGCGCTCGCCGACCCCCGGCTGTCCCTGGACAAGAGCAACGCGCTGCCCGGCAACTTCCGTGGCTTCGCCCTACCGCCCGCCCTGGACGCGAATCTGCTCAACATGGACCCGCCGGACCACACGCGCGTGCGCCGGCTGGTGTCCAAGGCCTTCACCCCCGCCCGCGTGGAGCGGATGCGGGAGCCGGTCCGGCGCGCCGCGGACGAACTGCTGGACGCCGTCGAGCCGGCCGGCCGGGCCGACCTGATCGCCGCGTACGCCGGGCCGCTGCCCATCACTGTGATCTGCGACCTGCTCGGCGTCCCCCAGCGGGACCGGCGGGACTTCCGGGCCTGGAGCGACGCCCTGATCGCCCCCGACCCGGCGCGGCCGCACCTGGCGAAGGAGGCGGTCGGCAGCATGCTGCGCTTCTTCACCGGCCTGATCGCGAGCAAGCGGGAGCAGCCCGGCGACGACCTGCTCTCCGACCTGATCGCGGTGCGGGACGACGCGGGAGGCGGCGAGGGCACCGGCCCCGGCGGGGACCGGCTCACCGAGGACGAACTGACCTCGCTGGCCTTTCTGCTTCTGCTCGCCGGGTACGAGAACGTGATCCACCTCATCGGAAACTCGGTGCTCGCGCTGCTCGACCACCCCGAGCTGCTGCGTGAGCTGCGCGAGCGGCCCGCCGGCCTCGCGGCGGCGGTCGAGGAGTTCGCGCGCCACGACGGCCCGGCGCCGCTGGCGATCCGTCGCTTTCCGCTCGAGGACCTGGAGATCGGCGGCGTGACCGTACCGGCGGGGGAGACCGTGCTGCTCTCCCTGGCCTCGGCCAACCGCGACCCGGGCCACTTCAAGGAACCGGACCGACTTGATCCGAATAATGGCCGAATGGGGCATCTTGCCTTCGGGCACGGGATCCACTATTGCCTCGGCGCGCCGCTGGCCCGTCTGGAAACCGAAACCGCGCTGGACGCCCTGCTGAGCCGCCTGCCGGGGCTGCGTCTCGACATGCCGCGCGCAGAGCTGCGCCGGCGGCCGACGATTCGCGCACATGGCTTGATCTCGCTTCCTGTCGCGTGGTAGCGGGGAAAACGAACACGCTTTTGATGCATAACTGCGCTTCGATGCGGTAAAAAGGTCTCGAGCCCGCCCGGTGTGCATCCCCCGTCGCACCGGGCGGGCCTTCGTCGTTCCAGGACCGCCGGAAGGCGATCACAGGTCCGGATGGGCTAGAGATTCGGCTAGAGAGCAAGGTCACAGAAGGAGACTCTGCTGTCGCTTTAGGTGCGCGGACTAGCCTCCTCCCATGACGGTCCTGCCTGACGACCTCCCGCTCGCCGCCGACTTCCCGGAGGCGACCCGAGACCAGTGGCACCACCTCGTGGAGGGGGTGCTGCGCAAATCCGGCACGGTCGATGCCGTGGGGGCGGAGGCCGCTGCGGCGCTCGCCACCGCCCTCGAGGACGGAATCTCGGTCCACCCGCTCTACACCGCCGAGGACGCGCCTCCCGACGCCGGTTATCCCGGGTTCGCGCCCTTCGTGCGCGGCGGGCGGGCGCAGGGCTCCACGGTCTCCGGCTGGGACGTACGCCAGCGCCACGCCCACTCCGACCCCGCGCACACCAACCGCGCGGTGCTCGCGGACCTGGAGAACGGGGCCGGCTCGCTGTGGCTGGCGGTGGGCGCGGCCGGACTGCCCGTGGAAGGGCTCCCGGAGGCCCTCAAGGGGGTCTATCTCGACCTCGCCCCCGTCGTCCTCGACGCGGGCGCCGACTTCGAGCCCGCCGCCCGCGCGCTGCTGCGGCTGTTCGCCGACCGCCAGGTGCCGCCGAGCGCCGCCCTCGGCAACCTCGGCGCCGACCCGCTGGGCCTGGCGGCCCGCACCGGCGACCACACCGACCTCGCGGGACACCTGTCCGCCGCCACCGAGCTGGCGGCGGTCTGCGACCGCGACCATCCGGGCGTGCGGGCCTTCACCGTGGACGCCCTGCCGTACCACGAGGCGGGCGGCTCGGCGGCGCAGGAGCTCGGCTGCTCGCTTGCCGCGGGCGTGGAGTATCTGCGCGCGCTGACCGACGCCGGGCCGCTGTCGGCCGAAGCGGCCTGCGCCCAGCTGGAATTCCGCTACGCGGCCACCGCCGACCAGTTCCTCACCATCGCGAAGCTGCGCGCCGCCAGGCGGTTGTGGGCGCGCGTGGCGCAGGTGTGCGGCGCGCCCTCCGAGGCGGCCGCCCAGCGCCAGCACGCGGTGACCTCCTCGGTGATGATGACCCGCCGCGACCCCTGGGTGAACATGCTCCGCACCACCGTCGCGGCCCTGGCCGCCGGGGTGGGCGGGGCCGACGCCGTCACCGTGCTGCCCTTCGACAGCGCGATCGGCCTGCCGGACGACTTCGCCCGCCGTATCGCCCGCAACACCTCCACCATCCTGCTCGAGGAGTCGCACCTGGCGCGGGTCATCGACCCGGCCGGAGGCTCCTGGTACGTCGAGAGCCTCACCGACGACGTGGCCAACGCGGCCTGGGCCTTCTTCCAGGAGATCGAGCGCGCCGGGGGGCTGGCGCGGGCCCTGTCCTCCGGGCTGGTGGAGCGGAGCCTGGCCGCCACCTGGGAGCGCCGCACCAAGGACCTCGCCCGGCGCAAGGAGCCGATCACCGGCGTCAGCGAGTTCCCGAACCTGGCGGAGCAGCCGGTGGAGCGCGAGCCCGCGCCCGTACCGCCCGGCGGCGGCCTGCCGCGGGTGCGCCGCGACGAGGCGTACGAGGCGCTGCGCGCCCGCTCCGACGCCCACCTGGCGGCGGAGGGCACCCGGCCCCGGGTGTTCCTGGCCGCGCTCGGCCCCGCGGCCGCGCACACCGCGCGCGCCGCGTTCGCCGCCAATCTCTTCCAGGCGGGCGGGATCGAGGCGGTGCACGAACCCGCCACGGTCGACGCGGAGTCGGTCGCCGAGGCGTTCGCCGCCAGCGGCGCCCGGGTGGCCTGCCTGTGTTCCAGCGACAAGGTGTACGAGCAGGAGGCGGTGGCCGTGGCCGAGCGGCTGAAGGCGGCCGGAGCGCTGCGCGTCCATCTGGCGGGCAGGCCCGGCGAGCGGCGCCAGGAGCTGGAGCGGGCCGGGGTGGACGCGTTCGTCTTCGCCGGCTGTGACGCGGTCGGGGTGCTCGCCTCGACCCTCGAGACCCTGGGGGTGGCGTGACCGTGAGCAAGATCCCTGACTTCTCCACGATCGACCTGGGGACACCCGGCGAGGCGTCGCCCGGCGCGGTCAGCGCCGGGGCATGGGCCGAAGCGCTCCAGGGCGCCATCGGCAAGGACGCCCTGGACCTGGTGTGGGACACCCCCGAGGGCATCGGGGTCAAGCCGCTGTACGGGCCCGAGGACCTGGCCGGGCTCGACTTCCTGGGCACCTACCCGGGCATCGCCCCGTATCTGCGCGGCCCGTACCCGACGATGTACGTCAACCAGCCCTGGACCATCCGGCAGTACGCGGGCTTCTCCACCGCCGAGGAGTCCAACGCCTTCTACCGCCGCAACCTCGCCGCGGGCCAGAAGGGCCTCTCCGTCGCCTTCGACCTGCCCACCCACCGCGGCTACGACAGCGACCACCCCAGAGTCACCGGCGACGTCGGCATGGCGGGCGTGGCCATCGACTCCATCTACGACATGCGGCAGCTCTTCGACGGCATCCCGCTGGACCGGATGAGCGTGTCGATGACGATGAACGGCGCGGTGCTGCCCGTCCTCGCGCTCTACATCGTCGCCGCCGAGGAACAGGGGGTGACGCCCGACAAGCTGGCCGGGACCATCCAGAACGACATCCTCAAGGAGTTCATGGTCCGCAACACCTACATCTATCCGCCGCAGCCGTCGATGCGGATCATCTCCGACATCTTCTCCTTCACCTCGCAGCGGATGCCGCGCTACAACTCCATCTCCATCTCCGGCTACCACATCCAGGAAGCGGGCGCCACGGCCGACCTGGAGCTGGCCTACACCCTGGCCGACGGCGTGGAGTATCTGCGCGCCGGGCTCGACGCGGGCATGGACGTGGACGCCTTCGCGCCCCGCCTCTCGTTCTTCTGGGCGATCGGCATGAACTTCTTCATGGAGATCGCCAAGCTGCGGGCGGCGCGGCTGCTGTGGGCCAAGCTGGTCGGCCGGTTCGACCCCAAGAACCCCAAGTCGCTGTCGCTGCGCACCCATTCGCAGACCTCCGGCTGGTCGCTGACCGCCCAGGACGTCTTCAACAACGTGGCCCGCACCTGTGTGGAGGCCATGGCCGCCACCCAGGGCCACACCCAGTCGCTGCACACCAACGCCCTCGACGAGGCCCTCGCGCTGCCCACCGACTTCTCCGCGCGCATCGCCCGCAACACCCAGATCCTGCTCCAGCAGGAGTCCGGCACCTGCCGGGTGATCGACCCGTGGGGCGGCAGCGCGTATGTGGAGCGGCTCACCCACGACCTGGCCCGGCGCGCCTGGCTCCACATCGAGGAGGTCGAGGCCGCGGGCGGCATGGCCAAGGCCATCGACGCCGGCATCCCCAAGATGCGTGTCGAGGAGGCCGCGGCCCGCACCCAGGCGCGGATCGACTCGGGGCGGCAGCCGGTGATCGGCGTCAACAAGTATCGCGTCGACAGTGACGAGCAGATCGACGTCCTCAAGGTCGACAACTCCGCGGTGCGCGCCCAGCAGATCGAGAAGCTGCGCCGGCTGCGCGCCGAGCGCGACGACGCCGTCTGCCAGGACGCGCTGCGCGCGCTCACCGCGGCCGCCGAGTCCGGCCCGGGCGCCGGCCTTACGGGCAACCTCCTCGCCCTCGCCGTGAACGCGGCCCGCGCCAAGGCCACCGTCGGCGAGATCTCGGACGCGCTGGAGAAGGTGTACGGGCGCCACTCCGGCCAGATCCGTACGATCTCCGGTGTGTATCGAGACGAGGCCGGACCGTCCTCCGGCGTGGACCGCACCCGGGCGTTGGTCGAGGAGTTCGAGCGTGCGGAGGGCCGCCGCCCGCGCATCCTGGTCGCCAAGATGGGCCAGGACGGGCACGACCGCGGCCAGAAGGTGATCGCCACCGCTTTCGCCGACCTGGGCTTCGACGTCGACGTCGGCCCGCTCTTCCAGACGCCCGAGGAGGTCGCGCGGCAGGCGGTCGAGGCCGATGTGCACATCGTCGGCGTCTCCTCGCTCGCGGCCGGCCACCTCACGCTGGTGCCCGCGCTGCGCGAGCAACTGGCCGAGGCGGGGCGGGAGGACATCACCATCGTGGTGGGCGGGGTCATCCCGCCGCAGGACGTGCAGACCCTGCACGAGGCGGGCGCCGCCGCCGTCTTCCTGCCCGGCACGGTGATCCCCGACGCCGCGTACGAGCTGGTGCGGACGCTGGCCGCGGACCTCGGCCACGAGCTGTAGGCCCATGCCGCCGAAGAAGCGACCCACTATCGACATCGACACCTACGCCAAGGGTGTGCTCGACGGCTCGCGCGCCTACATCGCCCGCGCGATCACGCTCGTCGAGTCCACCCGCCCCGACCACCGCGACCTCGCCCAGCGGCTGCTGATCGAACTGCTGCCGCACGCGGGCGGGGCGCGCCGGGTGGGCATCAGCGGTGTGCCCGGGGTCGGCAAGTCCACCTTCATCGACGCCCTGGGCTCGTTGCTCACCGGGCTCGGCCACAAGGTCGCGGTGCTCGCCGTCGACCCCTCCTCCACCCGCACCGGCGGCTCCATCCTGGGCGACAAGACCCGGATGGAGCGGCTGGCCGTCGATCCGGCCGCCTTCGTCCGCCCCTCGCCGAGCGCGGGGACGCTGGGCGGGGTGGCCCGCGCCACCCGCGAGTCCATGGTGGTCATGGAGGCCGCGGGCTATGACGTACTGCTGGTCGAGACGGTGGGCGTGGGCCAGTCGGAGACGGCCGTGGCGGGCATGGTCGACTCCTTTCTGCTGCTCTCCCTCGCCCGCACCGGCGACCAGCTCCAGGGCATCAAGAAGGGCGTCCTGGAACTCGCGGACGTCGTCGCCATCAACAAGGCCGACGGCCCCCACGAGCGCGACGCCAAGGCCGCCGCCCGCGAACTCAGGGGCGCGCTGCGGCTGCTCCAGCCCCCGGACGCGCCCTGGAACCCCCCGGTGCTGACGTGCAGCGCCCGCGAGGGCACCGGCCTCGACGGGGTGTGGGAGCGGCTGGAGCAGCACCGCCGGGTGCTGGAGGCGACCGGCGCGCTGGACGCCAAGCGGCGCGACCAGCAGGTCGACTGGACCTGGTCCATGGTCCGCGACCAGCTGCTGACCCGGCTGCGCGAACACCCCGGGGTGCGGCGGCTCGGCCCCGTACTCGAACAGCAGGTGCGCGACGGCACGCTGACGGCGACGCTGGCCGCCGACCGGCTGCTGGAGGCTTTCGGGACGCCGGCCGACGCCGATGGCTGACCCGCCGCTGCCGGGGTCCGAGGTGGGGCCGTTCTTCGCCCTGCGCACCGGCCCCGGCGCCGGCGATCCGCGCGAGCAGGGCTATGTGCCGGTCGGCGCGGCCTACCGGACGACGCCCGAGGGGACGGCCGCGCCGCCGCTGCGCGCCCGCGTCGAGGCGGTCGCCGCGACGCTGCGCACCGATGAGCCGAGGGTCGCGGCCTCCCTTGCCTTCCAGGGGTTCGCCGCCCGGGTGTGGTCGCTCGCGCTCGGCCCGGCCGCGCTCTCCGGCAGGGTCTACAACCTCCGCCCCGACCGGCTGTGGTGGCACCCCGGGCGCACCGCCCCCGACGACCTGTGGTGGCCCGGGACGCCGTCGGTCATGGGCGAACCCGGAGGGCTCGCCGGCCAGGTGGGCGACGCGGCGTACGCCCAGCTGCTGCCGCTGCACGCCGCCGTCACCCGGGCGTACCGGGTCTCGGGGCGGCTGCTGTGGGGCAACGCCGCCTCGGCGCTGGCCGGTTCGCTGCGGGTCCTGCACGACTGGTGCCACGCGCACGGCCTCCCGGAGGCGGCGGAGCGGGCCACCGAGCTGGCCCGCGCCCAGCTCGCCCACCCGCCGCTGCGCGACACCGGCACCCTGACCTCACCCCCGCCCGCCTTCCGGCGCCGCACCTGCTGCCTCTACTACCGGGTGCCCGGTGGCGGGCTGTGCGGCGACTGCGTGCTGCGCCGAGCCCCGGGGTGAGGCAGACGGGCCCGCGGCGGGGCGGATACGGTGTGCGAATGCCGAAGAACGAGAACCTGTTCTCATCCTGGCGGGGCCGGCCCGGGCGCCTCACCTCCCGCCTGGTCCACCGCGGATGGCGCGCCGTACAGCGAGCCGGCGCGGTGACGGCCGACCGCCCCGGCCCGTACCGCTTCGCCCGCTTCGGCGTCGGCACCCGTCTCGCGTTCCCCCAGGGCACCATCTTCGGGGAGCCGTGGATCCAGCTCGGCGACCACTGCGTCATAGGCCAGCACGTGACGCTCACCGCGGGCATGATGCCGGGCCTCGACCTGGGCCCCGACCCCGTCCTGCGGCTCGGCAACGGCGTGGTCCTGGGCCGCGGCAGCCATGTGATCGCCTCCCGGACCGTGGAGTTCGGCAACGACGTCTTCTGCGGCCCGTACGTCTATGTCACCAGTGACAACCACTCCTACGACGACCCCGACCAGCCCATCGGCCGGCAGTGGCCGCGCTCGGCCCCCGTCCACATCGGCTCCGGCAGCTGGCTGGGCGCGGGCGCGGTGATCCTGCCCGGGGCGCGGCTCGGCCGCAACGTGGTGGTCGCGGCGGGCGCGATCGTACGGGGCGAGGTGCCCGATCACGCCGTGGTGGCCGGGGCGCCCGCCCGGATCATACGCCGCTGGGCCCCGGAATCCGGCTGGCAGCCGCCGCTGCGCACGCCCGCGCCGGTGCCGATCAGCGAGGACACCACGGTCGAGCAACTGCTCGCCCTCGCCGAGCGGGAGCGAGCGCGCGAACAGCGGGACGGAGCCGGGGACACGGACGTCGTAGCAGGTCAGTAGAGTTTCGGGGACTGTCCCCGACCGACGAGGTAACACCTGTGAGCCCGCCCCCTTCCCCCGTGACCGTGATCGGCATCGGCGCCGACGGCTGGGACGGGCTCGGCCCCGCGGGGCGGGAGGCGCTGCGCGCGGCCGAGGTGGTACTCGGCGGACACCGCCAACTCGATCTGCTGCCACCGGAGTGCCCCGCCGAACGGGTGCCCTGGCCCTCGCCGCTGCGCCCCGCCGTACCCGGGCTGTTCGCGGCCCACGCCGGGCAGCGGGTGTCCGTGCTGGCCAGCGGCGACCCCATGTTCTTCGGGATCGGCCGCACCCTGGCGGAGGAGTTGGGCGCCGACCGGCTGCGGGTGCTGCCCCACCCGTCGTCCATCTCGCTCGCCTGCGCGCGGCTCGGCTGGCCGGTCGAGGACACCGAGGTGATCAGCCTCGTCGGACGGCCCCTCGCCTCCCTGGCCCGTGCCCTCTACCCCCGGCGGCGGCTGCTCGTCCTCGGCGCGGGCGCCGCCACCCCCGCCGAGGTCGCCGCGCTGCTGCGCGACCGCGGCTTCGGCCCGAGCCGGATGCGGGTCCTGGAGCAACTGGGCGGCGAGCGCGAGCGCCACCTCGACGGCACCGCCGACCACTGGCACCACACCCCCGGCGACGCCCTCAACGTCATCGCCCTCGACTGCGCCCCGGCCGCAGATGCGTTGCGCCTGTCCGCCGTCCCCGGACTGCCGGACCAGGCGTACGAGCACGACGGCCAGCTGACCAAGCGTCACGTGCGCGCCGCCACGCTCGCCGCCCTGGCCCCCGCCCCCGGCGAACTGCTGTGGGACGTCGGCGGCGGCTCCGGCTCGATCGCCGTGGAGTGGCTGCGCACCCACCGCGCCTGCGCCGCGGTGTCCATCGAGCGCGACCCCGTACGGGCGATGCGCATCGGCCGCAACGCCGCCGCCCTCGGCGTGCCGGGGCTGCGCGTCGTCACCGGCGCCGCGCCCGGCGCCCTGGCCGGTCTGCCCACCCCCGACGCGGTGTTCATCGGGGGCGGCCTGACCGCGCCCGGCCTGCTGGAGGCCTGCTGGGCGGCGCTGCCGGCCGGCGGGCGGCTCGTCGCCAACACCGTGACGCTGGAGTCGGAGGCCCTGCTCGCCCAGTGGTACCGGCGGCACGGCGGGGAGCTGGTCCGGATCGCCGTCGCACACGCCGCCCCCGTCGGCGGCTTCACCGGCTGGCGGCAGGCGATGCCCGTCACCCAGTGGGCCGCGGCCAAACCCGCCGAAGGAGAGACTTCCCCATGACCGTGTACTTCATCGGCGCGGGCCCCGGCGCCGCCGACCTGATCACCGTGCGCGGCGCCCGCACCCTGGCCCGTTGCCGGGTGTGCCTGTACGCGGGCAGCCTGGTCCCCCGCGAACTCCTCGCCGAGTGCCCGCCGGACGCCCGCCTCGTCGACACCGCCCGGCTCAACCTCGACCAGATCACCGACGAACTGGTCGCGGCCCACCGGGCGGGCGAGGACGTGGCCCGGCTGCACTCGGGCGACCCGTCGGTGTTCAGCGCCGTCGCCGAGCAGATGCGGCGGCTGGACGCGCACGGGGTGCCGTACGAGGTGATCCCGGGCGTCCCCGCGTTCGCCGCCGCCGCGGCCGCGCTCGGGCGCGAGCTGACCGTGCCGACCGTCGGCCAGACCGTCGTCCTCACCCGCGTCGCCCAGCAGGCCACCCCGATGCCGGACGGCGAGGACCTCGCCACCCTCGGCCGCAGCCGGGCGCTGATCGTGCTGCACCTGGCCGCCCGCTACGTGGACCGGGTGGTGGCCGAACTCCTGCCGCACTACGGCCCCGACTGCCCGGCGGCGGTGGTCGCCCGGGCCAGCCGCCCCGACGAACTGGTGCTGCGCGGCACGCTGGGCGACATCGCGGACCGGGTGAAGGAGGCGGGCGTGGTGCGCACCGCGGTCATCATGGTGGGCCGCACGCTGGGCGCGGAGCAGTTCCGCGACAGCCACCTCTACTCGGCCCGCCGCGAGCGGCCTTAGGCGGCGCCGCGGCGGCTACGGTGCGATGCCCCTGCGGTGCGGTGCGGTGCGGTGCCGCTGCGCTGCGCTGCGGTGCGGTGGTGCCCCCCTGCGGGGCAAGTGCCCAGCGTGCGGCGGTGCCGCACGTGCGGCGCGGTGCCCCTGCGGTGCGGCGCCCCCGCGTGTGGCGGTGCCCCTGCGGTGCGGTGCTCCGCGTGCGGCGGTGCCCCCTGTGCGGCGGTGCCCCCCTGTGGTGCAGTGCCGCTGCGGTGCAGTGCCCCACGTGCGGCGCGGTGTCCCCCTGCGGTGCGGTGCCGCTGCGGTGCGGCGTCCCACATGCGGCGGTGCCCCTGCGGTGCGGTGCCCCACATGCGGCGGCGCCCCCCGTGCGGCGGTGCCCAGCGTGCGGCGGTGCCGCAAACGCAGTGTCGATGTGCGGCTCCGCCGCGTGGCAGGGGCTCCGCCCCTGGACCCCGGGGTCTGGGGCAGCGCCCCGGTTCGGGAAGGGGCGGGGCGGGGAAGGGGCCCGCCGCAGGCGTCGAGAACCGTCGGACACCCCCAGCCCGAGAGCGCGTGTCGGGTCACCGCTCCCGGGGGCCCCGGGGCACCGCGCGGCCGACGATCGTGCCCGCGCGGTCGATGCAGAGGACGTCCACGGACACCGGCGCCCCGCGCAGCACACCGAGCGCCGTGTCCTGGGCGGCCGCCGCGACCAGATCGCCGAGCGGCACCCCGCGCGCCATGCACAACTGCACCGCCTCCAGGCCGGTGTTGGCCGCCGCCACCGCCGCCGCCAGCTCCTCGTCCGCCCCGCCACGGCGGGCCAGCTCCGCGAGGAAGCCCTTGTCCACCTGTGAGCGCGAGGAGTGCAGATCCAGATGTCCTGCGGCCAGCTTGGAGAGCTTGGCGAAGCCCCCGGCGACGGTCAGCCGGTCCACCGGATGACGGCGCAGATACTTCAGCACCGCCCCCGCGAAGTCGCCCATGTCCAGCAGCGCGTCCTCCGGCAGCCCGTGCACGGCGACCGCCACCTTCTCGGAGGTCGAGCCCGTACACCCCGCCACATGCGTACGCCCCGCCGCGCGCGCCACGTCCACCCCGCGCCGGATGCTGTCGATCCACGCGGAGCAGGAGTACGGCACCACGATGCCCGTCGTGCCGAGGATCGACAGGCCGCCGAGGATGCCCAGGCGCGGATTCCAGGTGCTGCGGGCGATCTCCTCCCCGTGGTCCACCGAGATCTCGACCTCCACATCACCGGCCCCGCCGTGCCGGGCCGCGACCGCGGCGATGTGGTCCCGCATCATCTGGCGGGGCACGGGGTTGATCGCGGGCTCGCCGACCGCGAGCGGCAGGCCGGGGCGGGTCACCGTGCCGACCCCGGGCCCGGCCCGGAAGACCACGCCGCCGCCGGGCGGCAGCAGCCGCACCGTGGCGCGCACGACCGCGCCGTGCGTGACGTCCGGGTCGTCGCCCGCGTCCTTGACCACCGCGGCCATCGCCCGGTCCGCCGTCAGCTCCTCGCCCGCGAGGGCGAACGCGGGCCGCTGCCCCTTGGGCAGCTCGACCGTCACCGGGTCCGGGAACTCCCCGCACAGCAGCGCGGTGTACGCGGCCGTGGTCGCGGCGGTGGCACATGCCCCGGTGGTCCAACCGTGCCGCAGCCCAGAACGCTCCAGCTGCGCCCCGCGCCCGCCGCCCGCCGCCTTGACCTCCGTCTCCGCCTCAGCCACGGGCCGACCGCCCCGCATACGATGACGGGCGTACGGACGACGAAAGGCCCCCGATGAACAGCGCGCCAGTGCGCCATGTGCTCATCCTCGGTGGCACCACCGAAGCGCGCCGACTCGCCGAGGAGCTCGCCGACGACCCCGCGCTGCGCGTCACCAGCTCGCTGGCCGGGCGTGTCGCCCAGCCACGGCTGCCCGCCGGGCAGGTGCGGATCGGCGGGTTCGGGGGGCCCGAGGGCATGGCTCGCTGGCTGCGCGAGCAGCACGTGGACGCGCTCATCGACGCCACCCATCCTTTCGCCGGCACGATCAGTCTCAACGCGGCCCGTGCGGCCGCCGACGTCCATGTTCCCCTGCTCGCCCTGCGCCGCCCCGGCTGGGTGCCGGGCCCGGGGGACCGCTGGCACTGGGCCGGGTCGCTGGACGAGGCGGCCCGGCTGCTGCCCGCCCTGGGGCGGCGGATCTTCCTCACCACCGGGCGGATGGGCCTGGCCGCGTTCGCCCAGCTCACCGAGCAGTGGTTCCTGGTGCGCTCCGTCGACGCCCCCGAGCCACCGGTTCCGCCGCGCATGGAAGTGCTCCTGGACCGCGGCCCGTTCACCCTGGAGAGGGAGGCGGAGCTGCTGCGCCGCCACCGCATCGACACCCTGGTCACCAAGGACAGCGGCGCCGGTGCCACCGCGGCCAAGCTCACCGCGGCGCGCGAGGCCGGGCTGCCGGTCGTCGTCGTACGGCGCCCCGCGGCCCCGGACGGCGTGTCCGTCGCGCCCGACCCGGCGGCCGCGCTGGCGTGGCTGCGCGCCACCCTGAGCTGACCGCCCGCCCGGCCGGAGGGTCGCCCGACCGGCGAGTCGCCCGGCGGGTCAGCGCTCCGGGTACCGGCGTGGCGTCCAGACGATCTCGGTGCCGTCGCCGCGCCGGGCCGTGCGGGTCTGGGAGGAGCCGACCAGCAGGATGGTGCGCATGTCGACCTGGCCGGGGTCGAGGTCGGCGAGTCCCACGATCCGTACCCGCTCCTCCGGGCCGCCCACGTCCCGGGCGACCACGACGGGCGTGTCGGGCGCGCGGTGTTCGAGCAGCAGCTCGCGTGCCTTGCCGACCTGCCAGATCCGGCTGCGCGAGCCGGGGTTGTACAGGGCGAGCACCAGGTCGGCGGCCGCGGCGGCGCGCAGCCGCTCGGCGATCACCTCCCAGGGCTTGAGCCGGTCGGACAGTGAGACCACCGCATAGTCGTGGCCGAGCGGGGCGCCCGCGCGGGCGGCCGCCGCGTGGGCCGCGGTCATGCCAGGCACCACCCGGACCGGCACCTCGCGGTACGGGTCCCCGGCCGCCGCCTCCAGCACGGCGGTGGCCATGGCGAAGACGCCCGGGTCTCCCGAGGAGACCACGGCGACCCGCCGCCCGCGCCGGGCCAGGTCGAGCGCGAACTCGGCCCGCTCGGCCTCCACCTTGTTGTCCGAGGCGTGCCGCCGCTGCCCCGGGCGCCGCGGCACCCGGTCCAGATAGGTGGTGTAGCCGACCAGGTCCTCGGCGGCGGCCAGTTCGCCGCGCGCCTCGGGGGTCAGCCACAGCGGGCCCGCCGGGCCGAGACCCACCACCACGACCTCGCCCGGGCGAGCCGGGGCCTGGGCCCCGATCCGGCTCGGCAGCAGTGCCACCGAGAAGTAGGGCACCGACTCGGGGTCCACCTCGGCCAGCGGCGCGGTGCGCTCCGCGTCCATCGTGGCCCGCTCCACGTACCGGGCCTCCGCCAGCCGCCCCGAGCGCTCCAGCGCCCGCCGCACCGCCGGGAAGGTCCGGCCGAGCTTCATCACCGCGGCCGCGTCGGTGGTGGCCAGACGCGCGGTCAGCTCCTCCTCCGGGAGGGTGCCGGGCAGGATCGTCAGCACCTCCTCGCCCTCCACCAGCGGCGCCCCGAGCCGGGCGGCGGCCGCGCTCACGGAGGTGACGCCGGGGACGACTTCGGTGGGGTAGCGGTCGGCCAGGCGCTTGTGCATGTGCATATACGAGCCGTAGAAGAGCGGATCGCCCTCGGCGAGCACCGCGACCGTTCGCCCCGCGTCCAGGTGGGCGGCCAGCCGGGCCGCGGCGTCCGCGTAGAACTCCTCCATCGCGCCGCGGTAGCCGCCGGGGTGGTCGGTGGTCTCGGTGGTGACCGGGTAGACCAGGCGCTCCTCGATGTGGTCGGGGCGCAGATGGCGCTCGGCGATGGAGCGCGCGATGCTGCGGCCGTGCCGGGCGCTGTGGTACGCGACGACATCGGCCTCGGCGATGACCTCCACGGCCCGCACCGTCATCAGCGAGGGGTCGCCGGGGCCGAGACCCACGCCGTACAGCCGGCCGGTCTGGTGCTCGCTCACTCTTCCTCGCTCGCAATCGCGTTGACCGCGGCCGCGGCGATGGCACTACCGCCGCGCCGGCCGCGCACCACCAGGTGGTCGAGCGCGGCCGGGTGCCCGGCCAGCGCATCCTTGGACTCGGCCGCGCCGATGAAGCCGACCGGCACGCCGATGACGGCGGCCGGGCGGGGCGCGCCGGCCCCACCCTCTTCGATGATCTCGAGCAGCCGGAACAGCGCGGTGGGCGCGTTGCCGATGGCCACGACCGCGCCCTCCAGCCGGTCGCGCCACAGCTCCAGCGCGGCGGCGCTGCGCGTGGTGCCCATGCGCCGGGCCAGTTCGGGCACCGCGGGGTCGGACAGGGTGCACAGCACCTCGTTGTCCGCGGGCAGCCGCTTGCGGGTCACGCCGCTGGCCACCATGTGCGCGTCGCAGAGCACGGGCGCCCCGGCGCGCAGCGCGGCGCGGGCGCGGGCGACCACCTGGGGGGTGTACGCGAGGTCCTGGACGAGGTCGACCATGCCGCAGGCGTGGATCATCCGTACCGCGACCTGGCTGACGTCGGAGGGAAGGCCGCCCAGGTCCGCCTCGGCGCGGATGGTGGCAAAGGAGGCGCGGTATATGGCCGCGCCGTCCTTCTCGTAGTCGAACACTGTGCCCTCGATCATGTCGCTCCACGGGCCGACGCCACGGCGCCGGCCAATTGGTCTGCTGTCACGTCCACGCCGGGCGTGGACCCTCCGGGGTCTCGCACGGCGACCCGGTAGCCGTCGCCCGTCGCCAGCACGTCGACCCATCGGCCGCCGGGGTGGCCGCAGCGCCGCTCGCAGCCGGAGAAGTACACGGGCGGACGGCCCGGCGGCGGGCCCTGGTCCGGCGGCGGGTCCGGGCGGCCGTCGCCGGACGCGGCGCCCGCCACCGCGCGCGCCGCGTCGGCGCGCACATTGGCCAGGGACTTGGCGCAGCCGGGCCGCCCGGTGCACGCGGCGATCCCGAGCCACGGGGAGTGCGGCGTGGCCACCAGCCCGGCGTCGGCGAGTTCCCGCAGCGCGGCCCGTGCCTCGTCAGGGGAGAAGCCGGGCAGCACCACGCCGCGCCAGGGTGTCACACGCAGCTCGCCCGAGCCGCCCCGGGAGGCGAGCCCGGCCAGCAGCCGCCACTGCGTGGCGGAGAGCCGCCCCAGCGGGACGGCGACGGACACCGCGCACCGCCCGTCAGGCCCGACGACGAGCCCGACGGCGGGCGTGGGGTCGGCGGCGGGTGTGCCCGCTGTGGTGGTCGGGGACTGGGGGCCGAGGGGTGTGGCCTGGATCCCCGCTGCGGCGAGTCGCCCGGCCAACCGGTCGGCCGTCACGGCGTGTCGCGCCGGCAGCTCGCGGACGCGCCAGGCCCGTGTGCCGCTCGCGCGCACCGCGTCGAGAAACGCCACGGCTGCCAGCGCGGCCGCGCGCGGCGCGTCCTCGGCGCGCACCAGGAGTTCGGCGCCCGAGGGGCCGTCACCGAGCCCGGGGGGACCCGGCGGCCGCGCCCTGCTCGGCGTGTCGTCGCCCGCTGCCCGCCCGGCCCGGCGCGCCGCGACGCCCGGCGCGCCGGAGTGGTCCGTCGCGCCGGAGTGGTCCGTCGCGTCAGGGCGGTCCGTCGCGTCGGGGGAGTCGGCGGCGTTCGGTGCGGTGGAATCCGCGCGCGCGAGTCCGTGACCCCCGGCGGAGCCGAGCCGCAGCACCGCCTCGCCGTCCGGAGTTGCGATCAATGTCACATCCGCGCCCAGCGCCGACACATCGCCGCGCCCGTCGTCGAGAGCGAACAGGAACCGGCCCGACAGCCCCGCCAGTTCGGCGAATCCGGACCCCGCGGGCACCTCGTCGCACAGCAGCGCGTCCAGCGCCCTCGCCCACGCCGGGGCATCCGCGTGCCCGGCCCCGTCCAGCCCGGACAGCGGGGACGCCACGATGTTGCGCACCCGGTCGTGGCGGTCCGACGGGAGCAGCCCGGCCGCCCGCAGCCGGGCCGCGAGGCCGGCCCCGCACCCCGCGTCGAGTCCGCGCAGCTGGAGATTGCCCCGGGAGGTGAGGTCCAGTCGGCCGTCTCCCAACTCCTCGGCCACGCCTGCCAGCACCAGCGCCTGACGTGCCGTCAGCAGCCCGCCCGGCACCCGCACCCGGGCCAGCGCGCCGTCGTCCGCCGGGTGCAGCCGCAGCGCGCCGGGACACGCGTCGTCGCGCCCGCGCACGGGGGTTTCATCCCCTGGTGGGGCGGTTGTCGGGGGGAGGGGCATGGCGGCGAGCATACCGACGATCCGCTTCGCCTCACCGCCCCGTGGCAGGTCGAGAAGCCCTACTATGCTCACCGGCGGGTCGGTCCCGGCCCGCCACTGCACAAGACGGCACAAGGGTAGGAAGCCGGTGGAAATCCGGCGCGGTCCCGCCACTGTGAGCGCGGCAGCCGGTACGCGGCGGCCGGGCGAGCCAGGAACTCCCGCCGTCTTCGAACCCGCCCGGGGCGCGGACCCCGAGGAAGGCCTGCCGTCGCATGATCCTGCTGCTGTCGACGTCCGACACCGACCTGCTCAGCGCCCGCTCGGCACCGACCCCGGTGCCCTACCGGCTCGCCAATCCCGCCCGGCTCCCGCTGGACGACCTCCCCGCGCTCCTCGACGGCGTCGAACTCGTCGTCGTACGGCTGCTCGGCGGGGTGCGCGCCTGGCAGGAGGGGCTCGACACGCTGCTCGCCGGGGACCGCCCGGTCGTGGTCCTGACCGGAGAACAGGCCCCGGACGCCCAGCTCATGGAGGCCTCCACGGTCCCCGTCGGGATCGCCGCCGAGGCCCACGCCTACCTCGCGCACGGCGGGCCCGGGAACCTCGGTCAGCTGGCCCGCTTCCTGTCCGACACCGTCCTGCTCACCGGCCACGGCTTCGAGTCGCCCGCCCCCGCGCCCTCCTGGGGCGCGCTGGAGCGCACCGCGCGCGAGGGTGTCACCGGCCCGCGGGTCGCGGTGCTCTACTACCGCGCCCACCACATGAGCGGCAACACCGCCTTCGTCGAGGAGCTCTGCCGGGCCGTCGAGGACGCCGGGGCCCGCCCGCTCCCGCTGTACGTCGCCTCCCTGCGCGCGCCCGAGCCCGAGCTGCTGGAGGCCCTCGCCGGGGCCGACGCGGTGGTCACCACCGTGCTGGCCGCGGGCGGCACCCGGCCCGCCGAGGCGTCGGCCGGCGGCGACGACGAGGCCTGGGACGCGGGGGCGCTGGCCGCGCTGGACGTCCCGGTGCTCCAGGCGCTGTGCCTGACCGGCCCGCGCGCCGCCTGGGAGGAGAACGACGAGGGCCTCTCGCCCCTGGACGCGGCCACCCAGGTCGCCGTCCCGGAGTTCGACGGACGGCTGATCACCGTGCCGTTCTCCTTCAAGGAGACCGACCGGGACGGCCTGCCCGTCTACGTCGCCGACCCCGAGCGCGCCGCGCGTGTCGCCGGGATCGCGGTACGACACGCCCGGCTGCGCCACATACCCGCGGGTGACAAGCGCCTCGCGCTCGTCCTCTCCGCCTACCCCACCAAGCACTCCCGCATCGGCAACGCGGTCGGCCTGGACACCCCCGCCAGCGCCGTCGCCCTGCTGCGCCGACTGCGCGCCGAGGGCTTCGACCTCGGCCCCGAGGACGGGCCCGACGCGCTGCCCGGCCTCGCCTCCGGCGACGGCGACGAGCTGATCCGCGCCCTGATCGAGGTGGGCGGCCACGACCAGGACTGGCTCACCGAGGAGCAGTTGGCCCGCAACCCGGTCCGGATCCCCGCCGCCGACTACCGCCGCTGGTACGCCCGGCTGCCGCAGGAGCTGCGCGAGGCGGTGGAGGAGCACTGGGGGCCGCCGCCGGGCGAGATGTTCGTCGACACCAGCCGCGACCCGGAGGGCGAGATCGTGCTGGCCGCGCTGCGCCGCGGCAACCTCCTCGTCGTCATCCAGCCGCCGCGCGGCTTCGGCGAGAACCCGATCGCCATCTACCACGACCCCGATCTGCCGCCCTCCCACCACTACCTGGCCGCCTACCGCTGGATCGCCACCCCCCGGGCCGACGGCGGCTTCGGCGCCGACGCCATGGTGCACCTGGGCAAGCACGGCAACCTGGAGTGGCTGCCCGGCAAGAACGCGGGCCTGTCCGCCGCCTGCGGCCCCGACGCCGCGCTGGGCGATCTGCCGCTGATCTACCCGTTCCTGGTCAACGACCCCGGCGAGGGCACCCAGGCCAAGCGCCGCGCCCACGCCACCCTCGTCGACCACCTCGTGCCGCCCATGGCCCGCGCCGACTCCTACGGAGACATCGCGCGCCTGGAGCAGCTGCTGGACGAGTACGCCGCCATCTCCGCGATGGACCCGGCCAAACTCCCCGCCATCCGGGCCCAGATCTGGACCCTCATCCAGGCCGCCCGGCTCGACCACGACCTCGGCCTGGAGCAGCGGCCGGAGGACGACGGCTTCGACGACTTCCTGCTGCACGTGGACGGCTGGCTGTGCGAGGTCAAGGACGCCCAGATCCGCGACGGACTGCATGTCCTGGGCGCCGCCCCCTCCGGCCCCGAGCGCGTCAACCTCGTCCTGGCCATTCTGCGCGCCCGGCAGATCTGGGGCGGCACCACGGCGCTGCCCGGGCTGCGCGAGGCACTGGGCCTCGACGAGTCGGCCGCCGGCCGCACCGACACCGACGAGGCGGAGGACAGGGCCCGCGCCCTCGTCCAGGCCATGGAGGACGCCGACTGGGCCCCGGAGGCCACCGAGAAGGCGTGCCTGGGCCTGCCCGACGCGCAGCGGGACGCGGTCGCCGCGATCCTCGACTTCGCCGCCCGGGAGGTCGTGCCGCGGCTGGCCGCCACCACCGACGAGATCGACCACGCGGTGCACGCGCTGAACGGCGGCTTCGTGCCCGCGGGCCCCTCCGGCTCACCGCTGCGCGGCCTGGTCAACGTCCTGCCGACGGGCCGTAACTTCTACTCCGTCGACCCCAAGGCCGTGCCCAGCCGCCTGGCCTGGGAGACCGGCCAGGCGCTCGCCGACTCGCTGCTGGAGCGCTACCGCCGCGACAACGACGGCGCGTGGCCGCGCTCCGTCGGCCTGTCGCTGTGGGGCACCAGCGCGATGCGCACCTCGGGCGACGACGTGGCCGAGGCGCTCGCGCTGCTGGGCGTCCGCCCGGTGTGGGACGACGCCTCGCGGCGTGTCACCGGACTCGAACCCGTCCCCCTCGACCAGTTGGGCCGCCCCAGGGTCGATGTCACGCTGCGCATCAGCGGCTTCTTCCGTGACGCCTTCCCGCACGTCGTGGCGCTGCTCGACGACGCCGTACGCCTCGCCGCCTCCCTCGACGAGCCCGAGGGCGACAACTACATCCGTGCCCACGCCAAGGCCGACCTCGCCGAACACGGCGACGAACGCCGCGCCACCACCCGTATCTTCGGCTCCCGCCCCGGCACCTACGGCGCGGGCCTGCTCCAGCTCATCGACAGCCGCGACTGGCGCACCGACGCCGACCTCGCCGAGGTGTACACGGTCTGGGGCGGCTACGCCTACGGCCGCGGGCTGGAGGGCCGCCCGGCCCGCGCGGAGATGGAGAGCGCCTACCGACGGATCGCGGTCGCGGCCAAGAACACCGACACCCGCGAACACGACATCGCCGACTCGGACGACTACTTCCAGTACCACGGCGGCATGGTCGCCACGGTGCGCGCGCTCAAGGGCACCGCCCCGGCCGCGTACATCGGCGACTCCACCCGCCCCGAGACCGTCCGCACCCGCACCCTGCACGAGGAGACCTCCCGGGTCTTCCGCGCCCGCGTGGTCAACCCGCGCTGGATCGAGGCGATGCGCCGCCACGGCTACAAGGGCGCCTTCGAACTCGCCGCGACCGTCGACTACCTCTTCGGCTACGACGCCACCACCGGCGTGGTCGCCGACTGGATGTACGACAAGCTCGCCCAGAGCTACCTCCTGGACCCCGAGAACCGCTCCTTCCTCCAGGAGGCCAACCCGTGGGCGCTGCACGGGATGGCCGAGCGCCTGCTGGAGGCGGAGAGCCGCGGCCTGTGGGAGCAGCCCGACCCCGAGATCCTGGCGGCGGTTCGGGAGCTGTATCTGGAGACCGAGGGCGGCCTGGAGGGCGGGGAGGACGAGACCGAGTGACCAACGGGGGGAGTGGGACGGCGCCGCTGGAGTCGGTGGCCTGGGTCTGTGTACGCGATGGGCGGCTGCTTGCGGTGCGCACCCGCGGCCGCGACGCGTTCTACCTGCCCGGCGGCAAGCTCGAACCGGGGGAGGACGGGCCGCGGGCGCTGGCCCGGGAACTCGCCGAGGAACTCGGCCTGACCGCCGTTCCCGCGACCACGGCCGGGCCGGCCATGCCGGCCATGTCAGCCATGTCGGAGGTCTACGTCATCGAGGACGAGGCGCACGGCCAGGGCGGCCGACGGCTGCGGATGACCTGCTACACGGGCGAGGCGGAGGGCGAGCCGACACCGGGCCGTGAGATCGCGGAGCTGGCCTGGCTGACGGCGCAGGAGGCGGACCGCTGCGCCCCCGCGCTGCGTCAGGTGCTGCGCCGGTTGGTGGCGGAGGGCCGCGTCCGCCACCGGTGACGCGGCCCGCGCGTCAGGGGTGCTTGAGGGACACCGGGGAGGTGGCGGGGCGGGAGGCGGAGCGGACCCGCTCGGGCCAGGCCGGGCAGTTCACCAGCTCGGCCCACTCCCGGTCGTAGCGCCCCGGCACCGCCCGTCCCGCGGAGGCCCAGCGCTCGACCAGTGCGGCGTAGATGGGCACACAGGTGCTCTGGTGGAGCGTTTCGCCGCCCGCGGTGCTCCGGTCCAGCGCTCTGCTCGGCTGTGAGAGAGAACGGCGTCGCATCGTCGTCGTCATGTCAGGCCAACGCGCCGCGCCCGGCGCGGTCACCCGCTTTCCGTGGAGCTCACCCGGACCGGGGCGGTCTCGCACATCTCATCGAGCGACTCGAACTCGAAAACCGGGGAAATCGATTCGGAGATATGCGCGTCGAACTGGTCCGCGATCGCGTATCACCAGGCACGGGCACGATTGAGACGAATAAAGGTGACGATCTACTGATCGCGCAGGCCGCAGGTATGCTCGGCTGCGACCTGAATACGGGGGCACGGTCAGGGCCTTGTGAGACCACCATGAACCGGGGGTTCGCGAATGAGGTTTCAGGTTCTGGGCAACTTCGAAGTCCTGGCCGACGCCCGTGTCCTGACGCCGACCGCTCCCAAGCTCCGCCGGGCCCTGGCCCTGCTGATACTGCGGCACAACGAGGTCGTGCCCACCAAGGCCCTCATCGACGAACTCTGGGGAAGCAGCCCCCCGGACAAAGCCCTGCGCGCCGTACACACCTATATCTATGAACTCCGCCGCGGCCTGGCCCGCCCCGATGACGGCGGACAGTCTTTTCTCCAGACCCGGCCGAGCGGCTATGTCGTCCGTGTTCCGGAAAGCGCGATCGACCTCACTTCGTTTCGCGTCCTGGTCGAAGAGGGCAGGGAGGCGCGCGCCGCGGGGGACCCGGGACAGGCCAGGGTTCTGCTGAACCGGGCCCTGGGGCTGTGGCAGGGCAGCGCCCTGGCCAATGTGGACCGCGGCCCACTGCTCGAAGCGCACGCGACCGAGCTGGAGGAGCGCCGGCTGCGCGCCCTGGAGATGCGCATCGACGCCGATTTCCGGCTCGGCCGGCACCATGAACTCACCGGAGAACTCAAGGTCCTCGCCGCCTCCGGGCCCCTCCACGAAGGCATCCACGCCAAACTGATGCTTGCGCTCTACCGTTCGGGGCGGCGCGGCGAGGCGCTCAAGGTCTTCCACGACCTGCGCCGCCAGCTGATCGACGAGCTGGGCCTGGAGCCGGGCCCCGAGATCCAGCGGCTCCAGCGCTCCATGCTCGTGGGGGACCCGTCGCTCGATCCGCCGCCTGCCCCGCTGCCGCCGCCGCGCCGCGCCCATCCCCCGCCCGCCCAGCTTCCCCGGGACACCGTCGACTTCACCGGGCGGCAGGCCGAACTCGACGAGGCGGGCCACCTGCTGGCGGCCCACGGCGACGGCACCGGCCTGCCCGTGGTGTCCCTGGTCGGTATGGCGGGCGTCGGCAAGACGGCCACCGCCATCCACCTCGCCCACGCGGTCCGCTCCCGCTACCCCGACGGACAGCTGTACGTCCCGCTGGGCGGATCGCAGCCCGTCCCGGCCACCGCGGCGGAGGGGATGGAGCACATCCTGCGGGCGATCGGCGTGGCGCCACGCGACATCCCGGCCACGCCGACCGGGCGGACCGCGCTGTTCCGCACCTGGAGCTCCGACCGCCGGGTGCTGCTGGTGCTGGACGACGCCGACTCGCCCCAGCAGGTCGAACCGCTGCTCCCGGGCGGCACCGGCTGCGCCGTGCTGATCACCAGCCGCTCCCTGCTGTACGGGCTGCGCGGGGCGCGGACCGTGGCGCTGGGCTGTCTGTCCACCGCGGAGGGCGAGCGGCTGCTCACCCGGCTGATCGGGCGCGAGCGCACGGACGCCGAGCCCCAGGCCGTCGCGGAGGTGGTGCGGGTCGTGGACGGGCTGCCGCTGGCCATCACCTTCCTCGGCGAGCGGCTGACGGCGATGCGGTCGGTCAGCGTCGCCCACGTGCTGGCGAAGATACGATCCGCCAAGGGGCAGCACCGGCTCTCCGAGTTCTCGGCGCTGGGCCTCGACCTCTACGACCGGCTGGACAGCTGCTTCCGCAAGCTCGACGGGGACGCCCAGGCGGCCTTTCTGCGGCTGGCCGTGATCCCGCGCCCGCTGTTCACCGCCGGGGAGGGAGCGCGGGCGCTGGGCACGGACACCACCACGGCCGATGTGGTGCTGATGCGGCTGGTCGACGCCTCGCTGGTGGAGGTCGCGGGGGAGCGGGCGGCGGGCCGGCGGCAGTACCGCTTCCGGGAACTGGTCCGCGCCTACGCGCTGGAGCGCATGGTGGCCGGTCGCGCGGTGCCCGCGGTGCGCCACTTCATGGGCTTCTGACGCCCAAGGCCCGGGCTCAGCGGCCCTCCCCACCCGGTCGGCCGCCCGGCCGGTCGAGGGTGACCGGCGGCATGAAGTCGCGGATCAGTGTGCGGTGCCACCACGCCCCCGTGGTCCGCAACTCGCTCCAGGTCGTGAAGCGGTAGAGAAACAGACGCGCGCGGATGTGCGTGGGCGGCGCGTCGGGGAAGGGGCACACCCGCAGCAGCCTGAGCGTCCTCCGGTCGCCCTCCAGCAACTTGGTGACCAGCGGGCCGAACCAGGACCGGGCGTAGCCGGGCGAGATCCCGGCGAACCACATCATCCAGTCGAGCCGCAGATGGTACGGGGCGAACTGGCGCGGCATCCGGCGCACATCGCCCGGCTTGCCCCGGAACTCGTACTCCTTCCACACCGCGTCCGGCGTGGGCACCGGCGCGTCGGTGCCCTCGATCACCACCTCGAACCGGGCGCGGTTGACGCTGCCGAAGGCCCCGTAGGTGTTGACCAGGTGGAGCGGATTGAAGGAGTAGTTCATCAGCTGCCGGCCCGACACCAGGTTGCGGGCGGGCCAGTAGCTGAGCACCACCACCAGGGCGGTGGCGGCCAGCACCAGGGTCTCGAACCACACCGGGGTAGCGGCGAGCGGCGGCGGCTCGGGCAGCCCCAGCGCCCGGGCGGCGCGCCGCCCGTCGACCGCGGCGAGGGCCAGCAGGATGGTCAGCCAGTTGAGCCAGGAGAAGTTGCCGGACGCCACCAGCCACAGCTGGGTGACCACGATCACGCCCCCGGCCACGCTCGCCACCGGCTGCGGCGTGAACAGCGCGAGCGGCACAAGGAGCTGGGCGACGTGGTTGGCCGCCACCTCGATCCGGTGCACGGGCTTCGGCAGCCGGTGGAAGAACCAGCTCAGCGGGCCAGGCATGGGCTGTGTCTCGTGGTGGAAGTACAGACAGGTCAGCTGCCGCCAGCAGCGGTCGCCCCGGATCTTGATCAGCCCGGCGCCGAACTCGACCCGGAACACCAGCCAGCGCAGCAGCCACAGCACCAGGACGGGCGGCGCGGTGTCGGCGTTGCCGAGGAAGACGGCCAGGAAGCCGGTCTCCAGCAGCAGCGACTCCCAGCCGAAGCCGTACCACACCTGCCCGACATTGACGATCGACAGATACAGCAGCCACAGCACCAGCCACATCAGCATCGCGGCCCACAGCGGCACCCGGTCCGCGGCCCCCGCCGCCACCGCGGCGGCCAGCGCCGCTCCCAGCCAGGTACAGCCGGTGAAGAAGCGGTCCGAGAAGTGGAGCTGGAAGAGGCTGGGGGAGCGCCCGAACGGCATCCGCGCGACGAACCACGGCACCGGCGTCAGCCCCCGCTCGCCGATCAGGGCCCGCCCCTGGTTCGCCGCGACCAGGAAGGCGACCACATAGACGGCCGCCAGCCCCCGTTGGAAGACCAGCCGGCTCAGCCAGTAGTCGGATGAGGTGAACCACTCCATGCGGAACCGCTCCCTGGGCTCGTCAGTGCCTGGGCGTCCGGCTATCCGTACCACCTGGGCCCGAGGGGCGCGGCCCGGCGGGCCCCGGGGCGGGCGTAGTTCATCCGGTCGGCGCGCGCCCGTCGCCGGTCCGCGCTTAACCGGTTCAGGGGCGCCGTGGCGGGGCGGTGCTGCCGCGCGGGGTGAGGGCCGGGGTGGGCGACTGATGGGTGCCGGGCGCCGCGTCGTCGAGCACATCGAACAGCCGGCGGGCGACCTCGGCCCCGAAGCCGAAGACGTCGTGGCTCATCGCCGACAGCGTGGGGCGGGTGAGCTGGCACAGCTGGGAGTCGTCCCAGGCCAGCAGCGAGACGTCCGCGGGCACCGAGAGACCCATCTCGGCGGTCACCGACAGCCCGGCCACCGCCATGATGTCGTTGTCGTAGATGACCGCGGTCGGCCGGTCGGCCGAGGCCAGCAGCGCCCGCGTGGCGCGCGCCCCCTCCTCCCCCGAGAAGTCGGTGGCGACCGTGCGCCCGTCGGCCAGGCCCAACTCCCGCACCGCGGCCTCGAAGGCGGCGGTGCGGATCACGCTGTGCCCGAGCGAGGCCGGGCCGCTCACCCGGGCGATCCGCCGGTGGCCCAGCGCCGCCAGATAGCGCACCGCCTCGACGACGGCGCTGCCGTCGTCCGTCCATACGCAGGTGAACCCGCCGGCCAGGGAGGGGTGTCCGGCCGCGACGGCGGGCAGCCCGAGCCGGTGCAGCGCGGGGACGCGCGGATCCTCGTCGTGGAGGTCCACCAGGATCGACCCGCCGATCTGGCGCCCCCGCCACCACGCCTCCTGGACCTCGATCTCCTCCCGGACGTCCCGCACCAGCCGCAGCAGCAGCGAGCAGTGCCGCTCGACGAGCACGCTCTCGATGCCCGAGACGAACTCCATGAACCACGGCTCGAGCCCCAGCATCCGGGCCGGCCGGGCGATGGCCAGGCCCACGGTGTCCACCCGCGCGTTGGACAGCGACCGGGCGGAGAGATGGGGTGCCCAGCCCAGCTCCCGGGCGGCCTCGAAGATCCGGGCCCGGGTGGCCTGGGAGACCCCGGGGCGGTCGTTGAAGGCCAGCGACACCGCGCCCTTGGAGACCCCGGCCCGCGCGGCCACGTCCTTGATGGTGACGCGCCGCGGTGGGCCCGCCGTGACCTCGCTGTCCATGCACCGACTCCCGCTGCTCGGCTGCCGCTCGCGACGAACGCCACACCTTACCGCGTCGGTAAACCGGTCAAGGTGGATTTTCGCGGGGCCTCGCTCAGGACTTCCGCTCAGGACCCGCCGCCCCGGTACACCGGCGGAAGGGGCAGCCGGTGCCAGGGCACGCAGCGGTCGACCAGGCCGAAGGCCGCGCGCACCGGGAGCGACAGCACGGCGTCGCGGCGCGGCGTCGCGGTGGGGAAGCGCGGCCCCGGCCGCTGGGCGCCGCTCGCCTCGTACGCGGCCCTGCGGGCGCGGTTGAGGTTGCCCAGCGGACGGAACTCCTCCGTGGTGTGCCAGGGGTTGAAGGCGAGCCGCTCCACCCGGTGCGCCGCCGAGCATGCCTCGGCCCCCTCCAGGTCCTGGCGCGGCACGGTCAGCACGGCCACCGGGACGACGGGCGCGTCGCTCTCCTGCCACTCCACCGAGCCGTCCTCGACCGGGGTGCGGCGCTCGTCCAGATACCGCTGCACACACAGCTCGAAGCAGACGTCGCCGGTGGACAGGCGCTGCGTCAGCTCCCGGTGGAGATAGCCGGGATCGCCGCGGTCCGGCGGCGGGGCGGGCGTGGAGCCGGGGGCGGGGCGCAGCCGGTAGCGGACCGGCCCCGCGTCGCCCCACAGGATCGCGCCACAGCTCCAGAAGGTCTCGCGGGCCAGCGAGCCGACCATGTGCCGGGTGGCGGTGTGCACATGGCGGCGCATCCGGGCGGCGGTGGACCAGCCGACGGCCAGCGGCAGCTTCACCAGCAGCCCGAAGACCCGCTCGGCGGCGCTGCCCGCGTCCCCCATGGCCTTGGCGAAGGCGACGTACTCGCGCGCGTCCGCGGCGTACGAGACCGGGAAGCTGGTGGTCAGCAGATCGTGCGTCCCCCCGGGCCCGGCCTGCACCCGCACGGCCATCCCGCGCAGATCCGGCGCGGCGTCCGGCCGCTCGGCGCCGCTCGCGTCGGCCAGCCGCACCGCGGCCGGATACTCGGCGCCCGGCTGTGCGTAGCCGACCCGCAGCGCCTCGGGGAGGTCGTCGTGGAAGCGGATCCGGGCGTTGTCCACACCGAGCGCCGGTTTGGCGTGGACGGTGCGCAGAAGGTGCGCGGGGCCACCGTGCTGGTTCCCCCGCCGCACGCCCGCCAGCTCGCGCGCCAGCTTGTCGAAGACCAGCCGCTCCGCCTCCGGGCTGCCGCCCTGGTACTGCTCGTAATGGAACGGAAACCGTGCGTGACGCAGTGCGGGCCGCTCATGCTGTGCGGTGTCGATCATGGGGGGAGCCTCCGTGCGGAACGGGAGAGCCGCGGTACGGCGGGAAGCGGGGCGGCACGGGCGTGCCGAGCCGGTGCGCGGCGCCCGGTCCGGCTCTGCGGTCAGCGTAGGGGCGGGCCGTCGGACCCGCAGCTCAGCACGGCTGGAGGGGTGACCGGAGGGGCCGGCCCGCCCGGCGGCGGGCGGCCGGCCGCTGCGGCACACTGGTCCCATGCCGGAACTGCCCGAGGTGGAGGCCCTGGCCCGGATCCTGGCCGAGCGTGCCGTCGGCCGGCAGATCGCCCGCGTCCACCCCGCCGCGGTCAGCGTCCTCAAGACGTACGACCCGCCGCTGACCGATCTCGAAGGGCGCACCGTCACAGCCGTCCGCCGCCACGGCAAGTTCCTCGACCTGGCCACTGACGGCCCGCATCTGGTCTTCCATCTCGCCAGGGCGGGCTGGCTGCGCTGGCGGGACGGCCTTCCGGAGGCGCCGCCCCGCCCCGGCAAGGGCCCGCTGGCGCTGCGGCTGCGCCTGGCCGGCCCGGAGGGCGCGGGCTTCGACCTGACCGAGGTGGGCACCCGCAAGGCGCTGTCCGTCTACTGCGTGCGCGACCCCCAGGAGGTGGAGGGCATCGCCCGGCTGGGGCCGGACCCGCTGGCGGAGTCCATGACCCCGGAGGTGTTCGCGGGGCTGCTGCGCGGGGTGCGCCACCGGATCAAGGGCGTGCTGCGCGACCAGAGCGTCATCGCCGGGATCGGCAACGCCTACTCCGACGAGATCCTGCACGCCGCCCGGATGTCGCCCTACCGGATGGCCGGGGACCTGACCGAGGAGGAGGTCACCCGGCTGTACGAGGCGATGGGCACCACGCTGCGCGACGCCGTCGAGCGCTCCCTGGGGTCGGCGGCGCGCGATCTGAAGGCGGAGAAGCGCAGCGGCATGCGGGTGCACGGCCGCACCGGCCAGCCGTGCCCGGTGTGCGGCGACATGGTGCGCGAGGTGTCCTTCGCGGACTCCTCCCTCCAGTACTGCCCCACCTGCCAGACCGGCGGGAAGCCGCTCGCCGACCGGCGGCTGTCCCGGCTGCTCAAGTAGCGCGGCTGTGCAAACAGCGCCCGCCTCAGGGGCGCGTCGCGGTCTTGTCGTCGCCCAGGAAACGGAACCGCCTCCCTTGGCTCCCTTGACGGTCACCGGCCCGATCCGCGAGGTGCCCCAGATCTGGTCGTCCGCGGTCTCCTGTCCCCGCCGCCCCCACGGGGCGCCCGAGGACAACAGCGAAATGATCCGCTCGTCCTGGTTCAGCCGCTGCTCCGGGCAGGGGGCACCGCCCAGCGGTAGCCGGGGGAGCACCACCTCCTCCAGCGTGGTCGCCATCTCCTGGTCCGCGCTGTCGGTGTCGGCGTGCACCGACACCACCGTCATCACCCGCACCGGCCCCTTGGCGGGGCTCTTGGCCGGCAGCACGCTGCGCTGCGACAGACTGGCCAGCACCCCCGGTGGCAGCTTCTCGCGCTGCCACACACACGTCTCGTCCAGCACCGCCCAGGTGTCCGGACCGCTCTCGAAGGGGCGCTGCCGACGCCTTCGGAGCGACGCTCCCCGACGGCGGCACCCCCAAGTCCGAAGGCGTTCCGCGGTCCTTGGGGCCCGCCCCGTCGGCCCCTGACGAACAGCCGCCGAGCAGGGCGCCGGCCGACACGGCGACCAGGCCCCCGCGAAGCACCTTGCGCCATCGCACAGTTGCCCCCTCCCCCCACATTTGACCGTTGATGACACCTTAGGATGCCGCCGTTCCACGCGGGACCCGGCGAAGACATCGGCCGGGGACTGGACGGTCGTCGGCCGACCCTGATAGCGGTGTGCCGAGAGACACCCGCACCACCCTCTGTCCCCCCACTCCACTCCACGGAGCACCATGACCAATGCCCTGATCATCGGTGGCGGAATCGCCGGAACCGTGACCGCGATCGCCCTGCGCAAGGCCGGGATCAACGCGGCCGTGTACGAGGCGTACCCCACCGAGGCCACCGACACGGGTGCGTTCCTGCTCGTCTCCGCCAACGGGATGGAGGCGCTGCGCACCATCGGCGCACACCGGCCGGTGCTGGACAACTCCTTCCCGGCAGGCCGCTCAGACTTCATCAGCAACACGGGCAAACGGCTCGGCGGGCGGCCCATGGCCGGCTCCGAGGAGGGCGCCCTCGGCGCCCGTACGATCAAACGCGCCACCCTGGGGCGGGTGTTGCGCGAGGAGGCGGAGCGCCGAGGTGTCCGCGTCCAGCACGGCAAGCGCCTGCTGGCCGCCCAGACCGGCCCCGACGGGCGCGTGGTGGCGTCCTTCGCGGACGGCGGGCGGGCGCAGGGGGACCTGCTCGTCGGCGCCGACGGAATCCACTCCCTCATCCGCAGGACCATCGAAGCCGCGGCGCCCCGGCCGCGCTTCACCGGCCAGCACACGGTGTGCGGCTACGCCCGGGACGCCGCGTCGCCCCCGGACCCCGACACCTACGCCATGATCTACGGCAAGCGCGCCTTCTTCGGCTGCACCACGGCCCCCGACGGCGAGGTCTGGTGGTTCGCCAACACCCCCGGCACCGAGCTGTCCAAGGACGAACTCGCGGCGACCACCCCGGAGCAGTGGCGCGAGCAGCTCGCCGCTCTGTTCGCGGAGGACAACACCCCCGCGGCCGACATCATCCGGGCGAGCGGCGAGTCCATCGTCGCCACCAACGCCTATGACATCGCCTCGACGCCCACCTGGTCCGACGAGACGATGGTCCTGGTGGGCGACGCGGTGCACGCCTGTGCGCCGAACGCCGCCCAGGGCGCGTCCCTGGCCATCGAGGACGGCGTCGTGCTCGCCAAGTGCCTGCGCGACCTGCGCAGCCCCCGGCCGGCCTTCGCCGCGTACGAGAGGCTGCGCCGCGAGCGGGTGGAGCGGGCGGTGGCGACCAGCGCGGGCCTGGTCCGCCGCACCGCGCCCGGGCCCGTCGGCCGGGCCCTGCGGGACGCGATGCTGCCGCGCAAGCTCGACCGGGCGGGCACCGACGGCGCCACGGACTGGCTGACCGGTTACCGCATCGACTGGGACGAGCCCGTCCCCGGAGAGGTGGCGCGAGCCCGTCGCTGACGGGACGGCCGGAGCGAGCGCGGCGGCCCGGCCTCGGGAATTCACTCCTGAGGCCGGGCCCGGCGTTTGGGGACGGGACCCGGGGGCACTTGGTGCGTTCCGTGAGATCCGTACGCACGGGAGCCCCGAGTGAACCGAGTCCGCATCGTGATCGTCGGCGCGGGATTCGCCGGCTACCAGGCGGCCCGTACGCTCTCCCGCACCCTGCGGGACGAGGCGGAGATCGTCCTGGTCAACCCCAACGACTACTTCCTGTATCTGCCACTGCTGCCGGACGTGGCGGCCGGGGTGCTCGAACCCCGCCGGGTCTCGGTCTCCCTCACCCAGACCCTGCCCCGGGTCCGCCTGGTGCTCGGCGAGGTCGGCTCCGTCGACTTCGCCGAGCGGCGGGTCGGCTGGACGGACCCGGAGGGCCGGTCCGCCGGGACGGACTACGACCGGCTGATCCTGTCCGTCGGCAGCGTCAACAAGCTGCTGCCGATCCCCGGCGTGGCCGAGCACGCGCACGGCTTCCGGGGCATGCCCGAGGCGCTCTACCTCCGCGACCACATGATCCGCCAGATCGAGCTGGCCGGCGCCGCCGACGACCCCGCGGAACGGGCCGCCCGGTGCACCTTCGTGGTGGTCGGCGCGGGGTACACGGGCACGGAGGTGGCCGCCCACGGCGTGCTGCTCACCGACGCGCTCGCCCGCCACAACGCGGGGCTGCGCGACGCGCCGCGGCCGCGCTGGCTGCTGGTGGACATCGCCGACCGGGTGCTGCCCGAGCTCGACCGGAGGCTGTCCGACACCGCGCACCGGGTGCTGTCCAGGCGCGGGGTGGACATCCGTACGGGCACCTCGGTCAAGGAGGCCACCGCGGACGGCGTGCTGCTCGACACCGGTGAGTTCGTGGCCACCCGGTCGCTGATCTGGTGCGTGGGCGTCCGGCCCGACCCGCTGGTGGACGACATCGGTCAGCCGACCGCCCAGGGACGGCTGTGCGTCGACCAGTATCTGGCCGTGCCCGGCCACCCCGAGGTGCTGGCCTGCGGGGACGCGGCGGCGGTGCCCGATCTGACCCGCCCGGGCCGGTACACGCCGATGACCGCGCAGCACGCCCAGCGGCAGGGCAGGGTGGCGGGCCGCAATGTCGCCGCCTCACTGGGGCACGGCTCGCGGCGCCCCTACAAACACCACGACCTCGGGTTCACCGTCGACCTCGGCGGGGTACAGGCCGCCGCGAACCCGCTGCGTGTGCCGCTGTCCGGGCCGCTCGCGAGCCTGGTCACCCACGGCTACCACCTCATGGCGATGCCCGGCAACCGCGTCCGGGTCGCCGCCGACTGGCTGATCGACACGGCGCTGCCGCCCCAGGGCGTACAGCTGGGCCTGGTGCCCTCCTGGGCGGTGCCGCTGGACACCGAGGCGCCCGAGCGGCCCCGGCTGCCCCGCAGGGCCCCGGCCGACCGCTGACGGACCCGGAAGGAGTGCTATGCAAGACCACCTGCTCAGCGAGCTCGGGCAGCAGCTCCGGGTGGACTCGGTGCGGGCCGCGGCGGCCGCCGGGTCCGGACATCCGACCTCGTCGATGTCGGCCGCGGACCTGATGGCCGTCCTGCTGGCCAACCACCTGCGCTACGACTTCGAGCAGCCCCGCCACCCCGGCAACGACCACCTGGTCTTCTCCAAGGGGCACGCGTCACCGCTGCTCTACTCCATGTTCAAGGCCGCCGGGGCGATCAGCGACGAGGAACTCCTCACCTTCCGCAAGCTCGGCAGCCTGCTGGAGGGACACCCCACGCCGCGGCTGCCGTGGGTGGACGTGGCCACCGGCTCGCTGGGGCAGGGGCTGCCCGTCGGCGTCGGGCTGGCGCTCGCCCATAAACGCCTGGAGAGGCCGGACGGGGCCAACAGCCGCGTATGGGTGCTGTGCGGGGACAGCGAGCTGGCCGAGGGGTCGGTGTGGGAGGCCTTCGAGCACGGCTGCTACGAACACCTCGACAACCTCACCGCCATCATCGACGTGAACCGGCTCGGCCAGCACGGGCCCACCCGCCACGAGTGGGACCTGGGCGCCTACGCGCGCCGTATGCACGCCTTCGGCTGGCACACCATCGAGATCGACGGCCATGACGTCGCCGCCGTCGACCGGGCCTACGGCGAGGCGGCGTCCACGGTCGGCCGGCCCACGGCGATCATCGCCCACACCGTCAAGGGCCGGGGCGTGGCCTCGGTGGAGAACCGGGAGGGCATGCACGGCAAGCCGCTGCCGAACCCCGAGGAGGCGGTCGCCGAGCTCGGCGGCGTACGGGAGATGGCCGTGCCGGTGCTCGGCCCGCCCGCGGTGAGCGCCGGGCCGCCGCCCGGTGACGGGCATCTGAGCCTGCCGCGGTTCGACCCCGGCGAGCGGGTCGCCACACGGGACGCGTTCGGGCAGGCGCTGGCCGCCCTCGGCACGGCCCGCGGCGATGTGGTCGTGCTCGACGGCGAGGTGGGCGACTCCACGCGCACCGAGTTCTTCGCCAAGGAGCACCCCGAGCGGTTCTTCGAGTGCTACATCGCCGAACAGCAACTGGTGGCCGCCGCCGTCGGGATGCAGGCGTGCGGATGGCTCCCGTACGCGTCCACCTTCGCGGCCTTCTTCACCCGCGCCTACGATTTCGTACGGATGGCCGCCATCAGCCGGGCGGACCTCAACCTGGTCGGCTCGCACGCCGGGGTGGCCATCGGCGAGGACGGCCCCTCGCAGATGGGCCTGGAGGACCTGGCGGCCTTCCGCGCGGTGCACGGCAGCACCGTGCTGTACCCGTGCGACGCCAACCAGACCGCCCAGCTGACCGCCGCGATGGCCGAGCAGTCCGGCATCCGCTATCTGCGCACCACCCGCGGCAGGACCCCGGTCCTCTACCCGCCCTCCGAGCGCTTCCCGATCGGCGGCAGCAAGCTGGTGCGCGCCACGGACGGCGACCGGGTGACCGTCGCCGCGGCCGGGGTGACCGTGCCCGAGGCGATCGCCGCCGCGGACCGGCTCGCCGGGGAGGGCATCCCCGTCCGCGTCATCGACCTGTACTCGGTCAAGCCGGTGGACGCGCAGACCCTGCGGGCCGCCGCCGAGCTGACGGGGCGCCTGATCACCGTCGAGGACCACCACCCCGAGGGCGGGCTGGGGGACGCGGTGCTCGAGGCCTTCTGCGACGGCCGCCCGGCGCCCCGCACGGTGAGGCTCGCCGTGCGCACCATGCCGGTCTCCGCCACCCCGGAACAGCAACTGTCCGAGGCCGGGATCGACGCGGAGGCCATCGCCGCCGCCGCCCGCGAACTGGTCGGCGCGGCGACCTGACGTACAACCGCCCACTGGACTTCACGAGGAGCGGACCATGAGCAACGAGCGCGGAAAGCGTGTGGTGGTGGTCGGCGCCACCGGCAACACCGGCACCAGCGTCCTCCGGGCGCTCGGCGAGGACCCGGACGTCGCCTCCGTCGTGGGGATCGCCCGCCGCGTCCCCGCCTGGACGCCGCCGAAGGTGACCTGGGTCCGGGCCGATATCGCGGAGGAGGCGGACGACCTGGTCCGGCCCCTTCAAGGCGCCGACGCCGTGATCCACCTGGCCTGGCTCATCCAGCCCAGCCACGCGCCGGTGACCACCTGGCGGACCAACGTCCTCGGCAGTATCCGCCTCTTCGAGGCCGTCGCGGCCGCGGAGGTGCCGGTGCTGGTCCACGCGTCCTCAGTGGGGGCGTACTCGCCCGGCCCCCAGGATCGCCGGGTGGACGAGTCCTGGCCCACCCACGGCTGGCCCGAGGCCGCGTACTGCCGCGAAAAGGCGTACCTGGAGCGGGTGCTGGACGCTTACGAGGGCGAGCATCCGCAGGTGAGGGTGGTGCGGATGCGCCCCGCCTTCCTCTTCAAGGAGCAGTCAGCGGCCGAGCAGCGCCGCCTGTTCCTGGGCCCGTTCCTGCCCCGTCGGCTGGTGCGCCCCGCCCTGCTGCCGGTGGTGCCCGACATCCGCGGCCTGCTGCTTCAGGCCCTGCACACCGACGACGCGGCCGAGGCCTACCGGCTGGCGATCGGCCGGGATGTGCGCGGCGCCTTCAACCTGGCCGCCGAACCCCCGCTCGACGCGCGGGTGCTCGCCGAGATGGTGGGCGCCAGGGTGGTCCGGACGCCACGCGTCGCCGCCCGCTCGGCACTGGCCGCCGCCTGGCACCTACGCCTGCTCCCCGCCGCGCCCCAGCTGTTCGACGCCGCGCTGCGGCTGCCGCTGATGGACGCCGGCCGCGCCCGGGACGAACTGGGGTGGCAGCCGCGGCGCACCTCCGCGGAGACGATCGAGGAGTTCCTGCACGGTCTGCGCCACGACGTCGGCATGGAGACGGCACCGCTGGTGGGACACGCGGCCCCGGGCGGCTGAGGGGGTACGGCTACCCGTCCTCTTCCCTGAAATCCTCCCATCGCGCTCTGACCACTCCGTCGGAGTCCGGCACGACGGCGCGCCAGTTCTCCATGGCGGAATCCTTGAGCATGAACGTGAAGCCCTCGTCGGTGATTTCGGCGAGAGAATCCGCGCCACCCGGATAGGAACGGTAGGTCAACTCTCCTGGCGTCAATGGAGCCTTGAAGGCCGTGAAGTCGTCGTCCAGCAGATCCGCGTCGAGCCGCAATTCGGGGTCGGACACGACACACAGCAGTGAGCGAGGGCGGACGGCTTCGGCCACCTCGGCGGAGTTTTCAGAGGTCACCCGGAACCATCGGTAGCCGCACGCGCCGTGCGCCCAGCGCTCGCACAGCAGGGTCAGCTCCGCGGTAGCTGTTCGTACGGCGGCCCAGAATTCCGCATCGGCCGGCCTGTCGACGATCCGTGACCCGTCCGCGGGTTCCGGTGCCGCGGTGCGCCATTCGAGACTCACGTCGTCGCCGTGCAGGCCCGCCATCCGGCCGGCCATTTCCGGCGTCATAAGGAGATGTACGAAACCATTCCATCCCGATTCGATGCGCAGCTGATCCGTGCTGGTCAGCCGGCAGTAGGGACCGCGACCGGCCGCCATGCCCACGGCAAGGTCCACAGCCTCCCGCGGGCTGATCTCCAGCCCGTTGCGGAGCGCGGAGAGCTCGTCGGGCAGCGGCTGGCCGACGAACAACTCGCTGACCTCGAGAGTGTCGGCGCCGCTCGCCTCGATCACGGCCCCGAGCACCCCACGCAACTCCGCGGCGTAAGAACCCCAGCCTTCGGCTTCGTCAAGCGCGTCTCGCACGTTTTCGTCACGAGGGCCGGCAATCAGCTCGGTGACTACTTCGCGATCCACTTGAGGCCTCGTATCTCTCCATTGGGTCCGACATCCAAATCGTAGGTGCCGTCCCGGGCCGAGTCCTTGGTGGACTGGAAGGGATTTTTGAAGTTGGCGCCCTTGAAAATTCCTCCCTTGTGCCCGGTCCGGTCCCAGGTGATGTAGCGCGGAAGTGTTCGCCCTGGCTTCTTGTGCTCCCAGATCATGGGTCCTGCGGCGGATTTCTTGCCGGTGTTTCTGTAGCCCAGGTACTTGGCGATGTCGTCGGACCACTCACGTGTGATCGGATTGCAGTTGCTGTTACGGGGTTTGTCGGCCGTCACCCGATCACCGGGGCGGATGTCCTCGCCGGGGCGGCGGGTGCCGTCGGTGAGGAGCGCCCGGGTGCCGGTGGCGAAACTGTGCGGCCTGGCGCAGTTCGCGCTGTTCCGCTCCTGCTTCACCCGGTCCACGAGCCGCTTCACCTCGAGCGTCGCCAGCGCGCGGGCGGTGACCAGGGTGCTGGCGGTGTACGGGATGCGGTACTGGACCGGTCGGCCGCCGTTGGCCCGGGAGCGGGCCCGGGCCTCCGCCTTCTTCTGCGCCTCGATCGAGGCGAAGGTCGGGCCGGCGCCCGCGTTGGAGCAGGACAGGTTGCCCGAGACGCTGGTGCCGCTGACGGCGAAGGTGCCCTGCCGGCTCGTGCACCCGCCGGCGGACTTTCCGTCGATGGTGAAGGAGGCGTTCATGACGGCGGTGACCTTGCCGTCCGTCAGGCGGCTCCTCGCGCTGGTGGTGATCTGTCCGGTGAAGCTCTGGCCGGCGGTGCAGCCCCCGGAGCCGCACTTGACCGATCCCGAGCCGCTGAGTGTGAGGGAGATGCCGCTGTCGGTGGCCTTGTTGAGTTCCTTGGTCCGCTTCTCCAGGGTGTCGAGCATCGGGTCGACGGCGTCCCCGGTGACCGGGGCCAGGTCCATGCCCTGGGAATCACTGCCTTCGAGAGGACCGTCCGTCACCTCGGGGGAATCCTTGGCCGCGGTCAGGCTCACCCTGCCGGCAGTGCCGCTCGGTGAGGGTTCCCCCAGCCGGGACGGGGCGTAGGTCTCCAGGCGCAGCACGCGGTGCGGCTTCTTCGCGGTGACGAGCAGCCGGCCCGCGGAGGTGTCCACCGCGAGGGCCGGTGTGCCGTGCACCGTGCGGGGCGGCCGAGCCGACTTGCTCGGGGCCGGAGTGCCCTCCAAGGCGTCCAGGGCCCGGGAGAGCTGAGTCGCCAGCGCGGCCGGGGACGGCCGGTGCTCGACCACTTCCTTCGCCGAGTCGGCGCTGCTCCCGTACCCGGCGTCCCATGTGCCGGGAGCCTCCTTGCCGGGCTTGGCGTCCTTGCCGGGCGCTGGGTCCACCCGCCAGCGGGTGAAGGTCTTGCCGCCCACGTTCAGGATCTCGCGGTCGAGCGACTTCTGGCCGTGGCCCATGGTGCCGAAGCGGCTGCCGGAGGCGGTGACGGTGACGTCGCGCTTCATGGTGTCGGCTGTCGAGGATTCTTCGTACCGCAGGCCGGGGGCCAGCAGAAGATTGTCGACCGCCTGCCGGAACGGCGCCAGGTTCAGCTTTGGCACGTTCCGCTTCGCCTGCGGCTCATCCGATCCCGACTCCGAGGCGTTGTCCCAGACCAGCAGCCCGGCCACCAGCGCCAGGATCAGCGCACCGGCCCCGCCGAAGAGCAGGAAGCGCCCGCGCCGCCCCGAGGGCAGCAGCCGCCGCGCTCCGCCGTGCGGCCCCGGAGATGGCGGTGGGGGCGGCGGGGCCCAGTACGGTGCGGCCTGCGGCGGTCCGTAGGGGGAGTGCTGCGGGGGTGGTGGGTACGGCGTGCCCTGCGGGGGCGCGTACGGGGGTTCCGGCGGAGGCCCGAAGGCGCCGGGGGGCGGGCCGAACGCGCCGCCCTGTGGCGGAGGTGGACCGTACGCGCCGCCCTGTGGCGACGGGCCCTCTGGTGGCCGCTGGCCGTCCGGGCGTGCCGGCTCCGTCATGAGATCCCCCGATCCCCCGTGTGCTGTCGATACCGCCGCCGCGACGTGATCGCGTCACTCGCGCGACTCCCTGCCCCAACTGCTGATCAGAAAGCCCATGTTCGCAGCAACAGGGCCTGATGGCCAGGGACGCGACCCGTGGCCCCGCGCGTCATCGAGTCGCGGACGGGGGCGGCGTGATGCACGGTGGGAGGGGCAGCTCCACGGTGAGGGGAAGGACCATGTCCAATCACACATACCGCGTTGTCGAGGTCGTCGGTTCGTCGGGGGACGGCATCGACGCCGCCATCACGAACGGCATCGATCGGGCGTCGAAGACCCTGCGTGGGCTTGACTGGTTCGAAGTCACCGAGATTCGCGGACACATGGAACAAGGGCGGATCGCGCACTACCAGGTGGGGCTGAAGATCGGCTTCCGTATCGAGGACACCGACTCCTGACGGCCGGCGGGCACGGTCGATCGCACTGATGTGCGGCCAGCCGTCCGGCGCCCCGGTCAGGGCACCACGGTCACCGGCCAGCGCCCGGCCTTGACCAGCCGGACCGCCACCGAGCCGATGAGACGGTGCCCCGCCTGCTCGGACGCGCCCACCACCACGGCGTCGGCCTTGAGCTTGTCGGCCGCCTGCACCAGGCCGCTGTACGGGTCGCCGCGGAACGTGTGGAACTCCCAGCGCACCTCGAAGACCCCGCGCAGCCGCTCCGTGGCCTCCCGGATCTCCTGGATCAGCTCCTCGGCGACCGCCTCGGTGGTCTGGGCCACCGAGGCCCCCAGCGCGGCGCCCGCGGCCAGCACCGGCTGCACATAGACCACGGCGAGCAGGGCGTGCTGCCGCCGGGCCAGCCCGGCCGCGTACGCCGCGGCGCGCCAGGAGGATTCGGAGCCGTCCACTCCGACCACGATGACTTTCGGGCCGTCCGTGCCGCGTTCGAAGGACGCGGGGAGTTTGTCCACCACATCTGCGAGGCTAGCGCCAGGGACGGGTAGGTGATCAACCGGCCCGGGCCGCGGCGTCCACGCGCCGCGACCCACCATGACCGGCACCGTACGACAGGAGAATCGATGGGCGGAACGCACCGCGGCGAGCTTCTCGCCATCAGTGATCTGCATGTGGCCTACCAGGAGAACCGGGAGATCGTGGAGCGGCTGCGGCCGGGCTCCGACGACGACTGGCTGATCGTCGCCGGGGACGTCGGCGAGCTGTTCGCCGACATCGAGTGGGCGCTGGGGCTGCTCAGCGAGCGGTTCGCCAAGGTCATCTGGTCGCCCGGCAACCACGAGCTGTGGACGCACCCCAAGGACCCGGTGAAGGAGCGGGGCGTGCGGCGCTACCAGGCGCTGGTCGACATGTGCCGGGCGAAGGGCATCGTCACCCCCGAGGACCCCTACCCGCTGTGGGAGGGCATCGGCGGGCCGCTGACCATCGCCCCGCTGTTCCTCCTCTACGACTATTCGTTCCGACTCGAGGGCCTGGAGACCAAGGAGGCGGCCCTCGCCCATGCGCACGAGGCGGGGGTCGTGTGCACCGACGAGCACTTCCTCCACCCGGAGCCGTACGCCACCCTGGACGCGTGGTGCCGGGCCCGCGTCAAGGAGACCGAGGCGCGGCTGGCGGCCTGCGACCCCGAGCTGCGGACCGTGCTGATCAACCACTGGCCGATGACCCGGCTCCCCACCAAGGTGCTGCGCTATCCCGACTTCGCCCTGTGGTGCGGCACCGAGCTCAGCGCCGACTGGCATGTGCGGTTCCGGGCCGAGACCGTGGTCTACGGCCATCTGCACATCCCCAGGACCACGGTGGAGGACGGGGTGCGTTTCCAGGAGGTCTCCGTCGGCTACCCCAGGGAGTGGAAGCGCCACGGGCTGCTGCCGGAGGACCCGCTGCGCCGGGTGCTGCCGGTGCCGGTGTCCTGACCCGCCGGCGTCGCGTACGCGCCCGTCTTGACGGCACCGGCGGGTGGCGCCGTACGGTCACGGCTGTGAACCCTGACGCGGTGTTCCTTCCCGAGACCTACGCCGCCGGTGTCCCGTACGCGCTCTTCGCACAGGCGCGCGCCACCCGCCCCGTCTGCTGGATCGAGGAACCCGCGGTCGGGGCGTGGCCCGCGGGTTCCGGCTTCTGGGCGGTCTTCCGGCACGCCGACGTCAAACAGGTGCTGCGCACGCCGGACGTGTTCTCCTCCCATCTGGGAGCCACCCAGATCCGCGACCCGGACACGCCCGCCGACCTGGAGTTCGTCCGGGCGATGATGCTCAACCAGGACCCGCCGGACCACTCCCGGACGCGCCGGGTCGTCGCGGCGGCCTTCACCCCGCGCGCGGTGCGCGAACTCCACGCCGTCATCGAGGCACGCGCGCGGGCGCTCGTCGAGGCCGTGGCGCCGCGGGGCGGGACGGACTTCGTGGAGCTCGCGGCGGACCTGCCGGTGTGGACCCTGGCCCATGTCATGGGCGTGCCCGAGAGCGACCGGCGGCTGCTGTTCGACTGGGCGAGCCGGGTCATCGGCTACCAGGACACCGAATACGCCGCGTCGAGCACCGCCGAGGCCGCGCCGCTCAGTCCGATGGGGCGCGCCGCGCTCGCCCACCGGCCGCGGTCACTGACCCGCCCGGACGGGCGGCCGATGAACCCGCGCTCCCGCGAGGCCCTCGCGGACATGTTCGCCTACGCCCACGCCCTGGCCGAACGGCCCCGGCCCGGCACCGTGATGGCGCAGCTGCGGGAGGGCGGCCTGAGCCGGGAGGAGTTCGAGAACATGTTCTTCCTCTTCGCCGTGGCCGGGAACGAAACCCTGCGCAACGGCATCCCCGGCGGGCTGCTGACCCTGCTGGACCACCCCGAGAGCCATGAACTCCTGCTGGCCCGCCCGGAGCTGACCGACTCCGCCGTGGAGGAGATGCTGCGCTTCTGGCCGCCCGTCATCGACTTCCGCCGCACCGCGACCCGCGAGGTGGAGCTGGGCGGGCAGCGCATCCGGCGCGGCGACAAGGTCGTCGTCTACCACGCCTCCGCCAACCGCGACGAGACGGTCTTCGCCGACCCCGACCGCTTCGACATCACCCGCAGTCCCAACGACCACGTCAGCTTCGGCCACGGCCCGCACTTCTGCCTGGGCGCGCACCTCGCCCGGCTCCAGATGCGGGCGATGCTGCGCAACGTCCTGACCCGCCTGCCCGGACTGCGCCGGGCAGGCGAGCCGGTGCGGCTCACCTCCAACTTCCAGAACGGCCTCAAGCACCTTCCCGTCAGCTGGGAAACAGATCCTTGAACGGCTCGGCCGTGTCCCCGACCGACCGGCCGAAGGGCGCGTCGAAGTCCCAGACCAGGAAGAGCAGAAAGACGATCAGCGCGCTGAACATCGCCGCCATCGCCAGCTCGCGCGGCGTACGGCGGATCTGAAGCGTGAACAGCAGCCCGATCACCAGCGCCGCGCCGACGAGCAGCCCCAGCCAGACCATCCTGGGCATCGTCGGCCCGGCGTTCGCCGCCCGCGCCTGGCGGGCGGCGTCCACCGCGGCGACCTGGTCCACCAGCGGCTGGTAGATGTGCCACTCCCGCTCGGTGCGCGGCGTGTAGTCGGTGACATCGCGCCGCAGCTCCGCCAGCAGCACGGCGCCGCGGTCGGTGAGCTCGCCCTTGTCGATCATCACCCGCCACTCCTTGGACGCCACATGGTCCGCGTACGCCTTGGCGTCCGCGCGGATGCGGTCGCGCACCGCCGCGGGGTAGCCGCTCGCGCGCTCGCTCACCTCGTGCAGCGCCTGGGCCTCGGTGCGCACCCCGTCCTGCGCGGCGCCTCTCGCCTCCCAGACCCCGGCGATGGCCAGGCCCAGCACGATGGCGTAGACCACGCCGATCATCATGATCATGTACTCGATGACATCGGGGGTCCCGGAGGGGTCGTCGTCCTCGGCGACCCGCCGCTGGTTGAGCAGGGTGACGGCCACGACGAGCGAGCAGACCCCCGCCGTCACGAGAGTCAGAATCAGCCATTCGGGCATGGGCAACCTCCGTCAGGTCGTCGGCGTCGGCGTCAGCCGCGCCGCCCGCCGCCGCGCGACGCGGAGCGCGAGCGAGAGCGGGGGCGCAGGGTGGCGGCCGCGAGCACCGCGGGCGCGGTGATCAGCAGGGTGAAGGTGACCAACGAGATGCCGCCGCCCTGCTGCCGGGGCGCGGGCGGGCGGTACGCGCGCAGCTCCGCGCTGTGAGGGGGCCCGGTCGGCGCCGGAGAGCTGGGCGTCGCCGTCCTGGGCGGCTTCTTGGGGGCCGGCCGGGACGGTGACGGGCGCGCGGGGCGCTCGGGGAGCGGCGCGGCCGAGGACGGCGCCGCCGGCTTCCCGGGCGGGGTGGGCGCCGGGGTGTGGGTGGGGCGGTGCGTCGGCGTGGGCGCGGTCGTCTGCGTGGGGGTGGGCGTCGGCGTCTGGGGCGGCGTCGACGTCTGCGTCGGGGTGGGGGTCGGCGTGGGGGTGTCCGTGGGTGTGGGCGTCGGGGTCTTGGTGGGGGTGGGGGTCGGCGTCGGACACCACCACCCCGGCCAGATCAGGTCAACACCCGGAATGCGCACCTTGACCTCGAGATGGAGCCCCACCCGCGGGCCGTCGGCCGGGTCGTCGGCCCCGTCGGCCCCGTCCGCCCCGGCTACCGGGCCCGCCCAGATCGAGGCGAGCACCAGGGCCGTGGCGAGAATCCCTGAACGCCATGTGCGTTGCCATCGGTTCACGACGCAGATCTTCGGCTGATCGGGCCCGTTGCAGCCGTATGCCCGCATAGATTCCCTCGAATAGGTGAATCACGCGGAAAACACCCTCTTGGGCGGCGACCGCTCTCAGCGCGCGTCCTTGAGCCGCGCCCGGTCCAGGATGGGGCCGGTGTCCACCCCGGGCGGCAGGGTGCCGAAGGCGTGCCCCCAGTCCCCGTCGAGCCGCGAGGCGCAGAAGGCGTCCGCCACCGCCGGGTGGCTGTGCCGCACCAGCAGGCTGCCCTGGAGGACCAGCGTCATCTGCTCGGCGAGGCGGCGGGCGAGCAGCTGGGCCCGCTGCGGGTCGGCGAGCTGCGGCAGCAGGCCGCGGAGGCGGGCGACGGCCGCGTCCAGCCGCGCGTCGGCCCCGGCGGCGGCGTCCACCTCGGCCAGGAAGGCCTCCAGCGCGCCCGTCTCCCGGCCCAGCGCGCGCAGCACGTCGAGGGCCGCGACATTGCCCGAGCCCTCCCAGATCGACAGCAGCGGCGCCTCCCGGTACAGCCGTGGCATGCCGGAGTCCTCCACATAGCCGTTGCCGCCCAGGCACTCCAGGGCCTCGGCCGCGTGTGCGGCGCCGCGCTTGCACACCCAGTACTTGCTCACCGCCAGCCCCAGCCGGCGCAGCGCCGCCTCCGTCTCGTCCCCGGCCTGAGCCCGGTCCAGGGCCGCCGCCAGCCGCATCGCCAGCGTGGTGGCGGCCTCCGACTCGACGGCCAGGTCGGCCAGCACATTGCGCATCAGCGGCTGGTCGATCAGCTCCGCGCCGAACGCCCGCCGGTGCTCGGTGTGGTGCAGCGCCTGCCGGAGCCCGGCCCGCATGCCGGCGGCCGAGCCGATCACACAGTCCAGCCGGGTCACGTTGACCATCTCGACGATGGTGCGCACCCCGCGGCCCGGCTCGCCGACCCGCCAGGCCACCGCGCCGTCGTACTCGACCTCGGAGGAGGCGTTGGAGCGGTTGCCGAGCTTGTTCTTGAGCCGCTGAAGACGCATCTCGTTGCGCGTCCCGTCGGGCAGCACGCGCGGCACCAGGAAGCAGGTCAGGCCCTCGTCGGCCTGGGCGAGGGTGAGGAAGACGTCGCTCATCGGCGCGGAGGTGAACCACTTGTGACCGGTCAGCAGATAGCTGCCGTCGGCCTGGGGCAGGGCCCGGGTGGTGTTGGCGCGCACGTCCGAGCCGCCCTGCTTCTCCGTCATCGACATCCCGGCGATCAGCCCCCGCTTGCCCAGCGGCGGGCGCAGCCCGAAGTCGTAGACGCGGGAGGCAAGCAGCGGCTCGTACGCGGCCGCGAGCTCCGGCTCGGCGCGCAGCGCCGGGACCGCGGCGTACGTCATGGAGACGGGGCAGCCGTGGCCCGGCTCGGCCTGCGCGAAGACATAGAACTTGGCCGCGCGCGCCAGATGGGCCCCGGGGCGGCTGTCGCCCCAGGCGGCGGCGTGCTGCCCGCTGTCCACGGCGGCGGCCATCAGCCGGTGGTACGCGGGGTGGTACTCGACCTCGTCGACGCGGTGGCCGTACCGGTCGTGGGTGTGCAGCACCGGAGGGTGCTCCTCGGCCATCCGCGCCCAGTCCTGCACCTCGGCGGACCCGGCCAGCGCGCCCAGCTCCCGCACCTCCGGCTCGCCCCAGGCCGCTCCGTCCCGCCGCAGGGCCTCCAGCAGCGCGGGGTCGTCGGCCGTGCTGAAGCCGGTCAGCGGCGGAGCCTGGTTGAGGACTTCATGCGTGGCACCCATGGCGTCTCCTCGTGCGCGGCGGCCTTGCTCTCTTACACTTCCATCATGCGCGACAAAGAACTGTAATGGATAGGGTTCCGAGCACATATGGACGACACCCGTGGCACCCGCGAACCCCCTGATACCCGTGACAGGTCCGTACCTGGCGCCACCGATGCGGACGGCGCCCCCGGGGCCCTCGCGCTGCGCCCGCTGACCGCCCGCTCGGTCGTGCTCAGCACCCTGCTCGGCCACCACCCGCCGCAGCTGCCCGCCCGCGCCCTGGTCCGTGTCGGCGCGCTGTTCGGCACCGCGGAGGGGACCATCCGGGTCGCGCTCACCCGCATGGTCGCCGCCGGCGACCTGGAGCAGCGCGGCGGTGCCTACCGGCTCACCGACCGCCTCCTGGCCCGCCAGGCCCGGCAGGACGACAGCCGAGCCCCCCGCACCCGGAGCTGGGACGGCGGCTGGGAGATCGCGGTCGTCACCACCGACCGCCGCGCCGCGCCCGAGCGGGCCGCGCTGCGCCAGGCCATGGCCGCCCTGCGCCTGGCCGAGCTGCGCGAGGGCACCTGGCTGCGCCCCGCCAACCTCGTACGGCCGCGCCCGTCCGTCGCCGCCGAGCAGTGCGCCTGGCTGACCGGCGAGCCCGAGGGCGACCCGGCCCGGCTCGCGGCCCGGCTGTGGAACCTGGACGGCTGGGCCGCGCGGGCCCGGCTGCTGGCGGCAGCCCTGGACGGGGCGGACGGCCCGGCCGAGCGGTTCACCGTCGCGGCCGCGTCCCTCCGCCATCTGCTCACCGACCCCGTGCTGCCCGCCCGGCTGCTGCCCCCCGACTGGCCGGGCGCCGGCCTGCGCCACCGCTACGACGCCTTCGAGCGCGACTTCCAGGCCCTGCTGCCCCGCTACGCGGGGGACTGACCTCGGGGCGCGTGCGGTCCGACCTGCGCGGCGGTCCGGCGGTACGCGTCGTCGGCCAGGCCGAACAGCGCGGACGCCCCGCAGGCGCTCGACAGCTCCTTGGCCCGCCCGTACTCGGAGAGCGCCTCGTCGCGGCGGGCGAGCGCGGCCAGCGCCGTACCGGCCGTGACGCGGGCCTCGGCCTCGTACAGCGGCATCCGGGCCGCGCCGAACGACGCGGCGGCCTCGAGGGCGGCCCGGGCGGCCCCCGCGTCGTCGCCGGCCAGCCGCACCTGGGCCTCGGCCAGCAGCGCGAAGCCGCGCTCTCCGGCCGGGCCGTCGGGGGCCACGACGGCGGCCGCGCGGCGGGCCCACCGCTCGGCGGCCGGCACGTCGCCGCGCGCCAGCTCCGCGGTGGTCAGCACCCGGAACCACAGCGGGCGCGCGGGGGACTCGAACCTGAGCAGCTCCGGGCCGTCGCCCGCCTCGGTCACCGAGCGGACGCAACCGTCCGGATCGCCGCCGGCCAGCAGCGCCCGGCCGAGCATCCCGGTGATCGCGGCCCGGTTGAAGCCCGGTTCGGTTTCGTCCTGCGACAGCGACTCCTCGCAGATCTTCAGTGCCCCCGCGAAGTCGCCCCGCCACAGCGAGACCGCGGCGCCGACCACGTCGGCCAGGGAGCGGGGCTCCCGGCTGCCGGTGAGGGCCGCCGCGTCCAGCGCGTCCTCGGCGTCGGCCGCTGCCGCGTGCAGCCGGCCGAGGTCCAGCAGCACATAGGCCCGGGCCGCGAACAGGTCGGCGAGCAGGGCGGTCCTGCCGGTGCCGCGGGACAGCTCCAGGCCCCGGTCCAGGTGGCGCAGCGCGGACGTGTGGCGCCCGCGGAACATCTCCGTCCAGCCGATTACGGCCAGGATGTGCACATGCTCGGCCAGCTGGTGGTCACCGGTGTCGTCGATGGCCGCGAGCGCCTCGGCGAGGTGGTGGTCGGCCCGCGCGGTGTCCCCGGCCGCCGTGTGGGCGAGGGCGAGCATCCCGCGGGCCGTGGTGACCCGGATCGGCGCGCCGTCCTCCGCCAGCGTGCGCAGCGCGCGCTCGCCCCAGTCGACGGCCGTGGTGATGTCGGCGGTGCGCAGCGCCACGGCGGCGACGCCCAGCTCCAGGCCCGCCGTGACCCGGCGGGAGCGGCCGTCGGCGTTCCGCAACTCGCGCGTCAGCAGCGAGATCGCCTGCTGGTACCGGCCGAGCTGCCATTCCACCGTGGCCCGGGACCCGGCCACCTGGGCGGACAGATCGCGGGCCTCGGCGGGCAGCAGGGACGCGGCCGTGCGCAGGATGTCCCGGCTCTCCCGCAGATGGCCCGCCACGCTCAGCGCGTCGGCCTGCTTCAGCAGCCACTCCGGACGCGGCCGGTCGGGGCGCTCACCGAGCAGCCGCAGGGCGTTGCCGATCCACCCGGCGGCGGTCAGCGGGGCGACCGCGAGGATGTCGTCGGCCGCCTCGACGAGGACCTCCGCCGCCTGTACGTCGCCCACGCGGGCCGACTGCTGCACATGCGGTGCCCGCGCGGCCAGGGGCGCGCCGCGCGAGGCCAGCCCGCGCGCGGCCCGGGCGTGGGCCTCGATCCGCCAGCCGACGCCCGCGCCGTGGTAGACGGCGGCGCGCACCAGCGGATGGCGGAAGGCGAACCGCCGCGGGACGCCCCCCTGCCGTATCAGATCCCGCTCGGCGAGCTCGTCCACGGCCGCCAGGACATGCGCCTCGTCGGCCTCGGCGACGATCGCCACCAGGTCGGTCTCGAAGGAGTCCCCGAGCACGGCGGCCGCCTGCGCGGACATCCGCGCCCCGGCCGACACCCCCTCCAGCTCCTCCAGCAGCGTGGCGCTCAGGGACCGCTCCGGCTCCTCGGCGACGGCCGGGGCCGCCCCCGGGCCCGCCGCCACCCGCTCCCGCCTCCTGGCCAGAGCCTCCAGATAGAACGGGTTGCCGCCGCTGGCCTCGTACAGCTCCCGCTGACGGCGGCGGTTCATCTCCGGGCCGCACAGCTCTGCGGCCTCCGCCGCGGACAGCGGCCCCAGCCGGATCCCGGCCACCCGGTCGAGCACCCCGGCCCTGGCCAGCGCCGCGGGCAGCCGGGGCGGGGCCTGCCGGGGCCGGTAGGCGAGCGCCAGCAGCAGCCGCGTTCTGGGCGGGTGCCGTAACAGATGGCCGATCAACTCGACCGAGTCCTCGTCGGCCCAGTGCAGATCGTCCAGGGCGAGCACCAGCCCGGCCTCGGAACTCAAGCCCTCGAGCGAGGCCCGCACGGCCCGGTGGAACCCGTGCCGCTCGGTCACCTGTGCGCCGGCCGCCGCCGGTTCCGCTCCGGCCGGGCGCAGTGGGGCGCGGGCCGCGAACACCGCGCCGAGCGGGCCGGGCGCGTCGGGCGCCGGTGCGCCGTACGGTGTCCCGGACGCGTCCGCCGCGGCCCAGTGGTCCTCCAGCGCGTCCAGGATCACCCCGTACGGCGCCTGGGTGAACTCGGCGCCGCGCCCGGCCAGCACCGTGAACCCCCGCCGCCGCGCGCGCTCGCCGAACTCGCCCAGCAGCCGTGTCTTGCCGATGCCCGGTTCACCGACGATCTCCACCACGCGCGGCACATCGGCCCCGGTGTCCTCGAGCGCCCGGTCGATGACGGCCAACTCCGCCGCGCGGCCCACCAGTCGGCCTCCCGGGCGAGGGCCCGGCGCCGCGGGAGCGGGCACCTCGGGGACGGTAACTTCGGGGACGGGCGCCGGACCGTGTGGCCCGGCGGGGTCGGCCAGCCCCGGATCGGCGGCCAGGATGCGCTGGTGCAGCGTGCGCAGCGCGGGGCCCGGGTCACAGCCGAGCTCCTCCACCAGCCGCTGCCGGGTGCGCTGGTAGTGGTCGAGCGCCTCCGCCGGGCGGCCGCACCGGTACAGCGCGAGCATGAACTGGCCGGCCACCCGCTCGTCCAGCGGATGCGCGGCGGCCCGGGCGGACACCGCGGCCACCAGCTCGGAGTGGCGGCCGAGGCGCAACCGGACGTCGTCGAGGTCGAGTTCGGCCGCGAGCCGCTCCCGGCCGAGGGTGAGCCGGAGGGTGTTGATCCACGGTGTGTCCAGCCCGGCGAAGGCATCGCCCCGCCAGAGCGCGAGCGCCTGCCCGAACCGGACGGCCGTGTGGTCGTCCTGCTCGCAGGCGCGGGCCCGGGTGACCAGATCGCGGAAGCGGTGCAGATCCACCGCCGTCGCCGCGACGCCGATCAGATAGCCGCCGGACCCCCGCACGATCTCCACGCCCTCGGCGCTCTTGTCCTCGGCCGCGGTCAGGATCTGCCGCAGCCGGGAGAGATAGCCGTAGAGGGTGTCCCGCGCCCGGCGCGGAGGACGCTCGGCCCAGACGCGGTCGATGAGCTGCTCGACCGTGACCGGCCGGCCGACGTCGACCAGCAGAGCCGCCAGCACACAGCGCTGCCGGGCATGACCCAGATCGAGGGGCCGCCCCTCGGCGTACGCCTCGACGCTGCCCAGCAGACCGAACTCCACAGCCGTCCCTCCGACGGTCCCACGTCTCGGCCGACCAGCCGATTCTAGCTTTATTGCAGGTTCTCCGAGGGTGCGCCGCGCACGACGGTGTCCCTCGCGCGAGCCGCGCCGGGGTCCGAAAGCGGCATGAATACGGAGGACTTGGCGAATGCCGTACGGCCGAGCCGCCGATACGGCCGCCGTCTCAGGCCGTCTCGCGGAGGACCAGCTCGGTCGGCAGCACGAGTGATGGTTCGATCTGCTCGCCGGAGGCCAGGCGCAGCAGCTGGTGGGCCAGCTGCCGGCCGATCTGCGTGATGGGCTGGCGGACCGTGGTCAGCGGCGGCTCGGTGTAGCGGGCGGTCTCGATGTCGTCGAAGCCGACCAGGGCGACATCGTCCGGGACCCGGCGGCCGGCCTGCCGCAGCGCCCGCAGCACGCCCACCGCCATCAGGTCGGAGGCCACGAACACGGCGTCGAGGCCGGGGTCTTCGCGCAGCAGCTCGCGCATCGCGACCACCCCCGACTCCTGGGTGAAGTCGCCGAAGGCGACGGCCCCGGACAGCCGCGCCTCGGCCAGCGCCGCCCGGTAGCCGGCCAGCCGGTCGATCCCGGCGACCATGTCCTGCGGGCCCGCGACGGTGGCGATCCTGGTGCGCCCGGAGCGCGCCAGATGGCGCACGGCGGCGGCCGCGCCCCCGGCGTTGTCGACGCCCACGTACGGCAGGGACACCGGGCCGAGCAGCCGCTCGTTGGAGACCACCGGGATGCCCATGCGGGCGAGGCCGACGGGCAGCGGGTCGGCTCCGTGCACGGAGGCGACCATCACCCCGTCGACATGGCGCCCCAGGGCGAACCGCTCGATGCGCTCCCGGCCGGCGGAGGAGCGGGCCATCATCAGCACCAGCTGCTTGTCGGCCTCCTCCAGCCGCTGGCTCACCCCGCGCACGACGCCGGGGAAGAACTGGTCGTCGGAGAACACCCGGCCCGGCTCCTCGGGCAGCACGAGGGCGAAGGAGTCGGTGCGCTGTGTGACCAGGCTGCGGGCGGCCTGGTTGGGGACGTATCCCAGCTCACGGATGGCGCGTTGCACCGCCTCGCGGGCGTCCTCGCCGACCCGGGTGGAGCCGTTGACGACACGGGACACCGTGGCGCGCGAGACGCCCGCGTGCAGCGCCACGCTCTCCAATGTGGGCCGGGTCCGGTGCATGGGGACATACCTCGTTCTTCGTCGAGCCGCTGATCCGTGGGGGCGGCTCGTCACAGCATGGATCACCCGGCGCGGCGGACGGCACCCTTCGGCCGAAGTGGCACCGGCTGACCGCTCCCGGCGGGGCCCGCCCGGGATGGACTGCTCACGTCGCCAGGACGCGGGCGCGGCAGACGGAGGGGGAGCCCCAGGCGGTGCGCAGCGCGCGGGCCTTGCGGATCCACAGGGACAGGTCGTACTCGTCCGTGTAGCCGATCGCGCCGTGCAGCTGGAGCGCCGTCCTGGCCGCCGTGTACGCGGCCTCCCCCGCGGCCACCTTGGCGGCCGCGACCGCCGCCCCGGCGGCCCGGTCGGCGCCGTCGGCCAGCGCCAGCGCGGCCCCGAACAGCAGCGGCCGGGCGAACTCCAGGGCGATCAGGACATCCGCGAGCCGGTGCTTGACCGCCTGGAACGAGCCGATCTCGCGCCCGAACTGGGTGCGCTGTTTGACGTATGCGACGGTTCGCTCCAGCAGCGCCAGCCCGGTGCCGAGCGCCTGCGCGGCCGTCGCGAAGGCGGCCCAGTCCGCGGCGCGCGCGGCCGCCGCCGCGACGGCCGGGCCGCTCGCGAGCACCTCGCCGCCGCCCAGCGGCCCGGCCAGCCGCCTGGCCGGGTCCAGCGAGGGCTGCACCGGCCCGTGCCCCGAGCCCGTCCGCAGCCGTTCGCCCTCGACGACGAACACCGCGTCGGCGGCGTCCGCGTCCAGCGCGTACGGACCGCCCGCGGGGGCGGCGACGGTGACCACCGCATGCCCGGCCGCGATCCGCGGCAGCCAGTGCTTCCCCGCCGCGATCGCGTCGCCGCGCTCCGCGAGCGCGGCGAGCAGGACGGCCGCGGCGGCCGTCTCGACCAGCGGCCCCGGCACCGCGTGGCGGCCCGCCTCGACATACGCGACGGCGAGCTCCACCGGCAGCGGTCCCGCGCCCTCGTAGGCCTCCGGGACGGCCAGCGCGAACACCCCCGCCTCGCCCAGCCGCCCCCACACCGCCCGGCCCGGCCCCCGCTCCCCTCGCGCCCAGGCCCGCACCGCCTCCGCCGTCCCGGCGGCGGAGAGCATCCGGTCCAGGGTGCGGCCGAACTCCGTCTGCTCCTGGTCCAGCAGGAATCTCATCCGTACCGCCCCTTCCACGCTCGTGACGGCAGGGGACCGCGCCTCATCTGCGGCCCTTCGGCAGGCCGAGCAGCCGCTCGGCGATGATGTCGCGCTGGATCTCGTTGGTGCCCGCGTACACCGGGCCCGCCAGGGCGAAGGTGTAACCGTCGGCCCAGGCGCCGCGCGCGGGCGCGTCGGGGGCGGAGTCGGCGAGTTCGCCGTGGGGGCCGAGCAGGTCCAGGGCCGTTTCGTGGAGGGCGATGTCGAGCTCGGACCAGAAGACCTTGTTGAGGCTCGACTCGGCGCCCAGGGAGCCGCCGGCCGCCAGCCGGGACGCGCCCGCGTACGCGAACAGCTCGTACGCCCGGGCGTGGATCACCGCGTCGGCCACCCGGTCGCGCAGCGCGGACGAGTTGTCGGTGGCCGGATGGTCGCGCCACAGCGCCGCCAGGCGGCGCGCGGCCGCCGTGAAGCGCCCGGGGCTGCGCAGCGTCAGCCCCCGCTCGTTGCCCGCCGTGCTCATCGCGACCCGCCAGCCCTCGCCCGGTCCGCCGATCACGTCCTCGTCGGGCACGAAGACCTGGTCGAGGAAGAGCTCGGCGAAGGCGGGCTTGCCGTCGAGGCGCCCGATGGGGCGCACGGTCACCCCCGGCGCGCGCAGCGGGAACATCAGATAGGTCAGCCCGCGATGGGGGGCCGACGCGTCCCGGTCGCTGCGGAAGAGGCCGAAGGCGCCGTCGGCGAAGGCGGCCCGCGAGGACCAGGTCTTCAGACCGTTCAGCAGCCAGCCGCCGTCGGTGCGCTCGGCGGTGGAGCGCAGGGACGCGAGGTCCGAGCCGGACTCGGGCTCGGACCAGGCCTGTGCCCAGACGACCTCGCCGCGGGCCAGCGGCGGCAGCACCCGGGACCGCTGCTCCGGTGTGCCGTGCCCGAAGAGCGTGGGGGCCAGCAGGCTGATCCCGTTCTGGCCGACCCGGCCGGGCGCCCCCGCCGCGTAGTACTCCTCCTCGAAGAGCAGCCACTCGAACAGCGAGGCGCCGCGCCCGCCGTACTCCTCGGGCCAGCTCACCGCCGACCAGCGGCCCGAGGCGAGCGTGCGCTCCCACGTCCGGTGGGCGGCGAAGCCCTCGGCGGTCTCCAGGGAGGGCAGCGGCTCGGCGGGCACATGCGCCGCGAGCCACCGCCGGGCCTCGTCCCGGAACTCCCGCTGCCGCTCGGTCAGATCGAGATCCACCGCGGCTCCCGCCTCCCTCCCGGTTCCCTAACAAGTGTTTGGTAGGTTACCGTGGCGCCGTGACGGACAACAAGGCGGGCAACAAGGCCAACCGAGCGCCCTATGTCCCCGGCCACGGCCTCCTCACCGGCCGCACGGCCGTCATCACGGCCGCGGCGGGCAGCGGCATCGGCGGCGCCACCGCCCGCAGATTCCTGGAGGAGGGCGCCCGCGTCGTCATCGGCGACGCCCACGCCCGCCGCCTGAAGGAGACCGTCGCCGCGCTCGCCGGGGAGTTCGGGGCGGACCGGGTCGCCGGGACGGCCTGCGATGTGACCGACGAGGACCAGGTGGCCGCGCTCCTCGACCTCGCCGAGGAGACCCACGGCCGCCTCGACGCCCTCGTCAACAACGCCGGGCTCGGCGGCACCGCCGAGCTGACCGAGCTGACCGACGAGCAGTGGCACAAGGTCATCGACGTCACCCTGGGCGGCACCTTCCGCTGCACCCGCGCCGCGCTGCGCCGGATGAGGGCCGACGGCCGCGGCGGCGTCATCGTCAACAACGCCTCCGTCGTCGGCTGGCGCGCCCAGGCCGGCCAGGCGCACTACGCGGCGGCCAAGGCCGGGGTGATGGCGCTCACCCGCTGCGCCGCCGTCGAGGCCGCCGCCTACGGCGTACGGGTCAACGCGGTCTCACCGAGCCTGGCCATGCATCCGCACCTGGTGAAGGTGACCACCCCCGAACTGCTCGCCGAGCTCACCGAGAAGGAGGCGTTCGGCCGGTACGCCGAGCCATGGGAGGTCGCCAACGTCATCGTCTTCCTGACCAGCGGCTACTCCTCGTACATGACGGGCGAGACGGTGTCCGTCAGCAGCCAGCACGCGTGAGGCGGAGGGGCCGGGAGAATGGACAGGTGCCGAAGACGAGCGAGAACAGCAAGAAGACCACCGTGACCCCGTCCCCCCAGCGACGCCGCGAACTGCTCTCGACGGCGGCGGAGGTGTTCGCCGCACACGGGTACAACGCGACCACCGTGCGCCGCATCGCCGACGAGGTGGGGATGCTCGCGGGCAGCCTGTACTACCACTTCGACTCGAAGGAGGCGATGGTCGACGAGATCCTCTCCACCTTCCTGGACGAGCTGTGGGCCGGTTACGAGGCCGTGCTCGGCGCCGGGCTCGGCCCCAGGGAGACCATCGAGGCGCTCGTCACCGAGTCCTTCCGGGAGATCGACCGGCACCGGGCGGCGGTCGCCATCTACCAGAAGGAGTCCAAGCACCTCTCCGCCCAGCCCCGCTTCGGCTATCTCACCGTCTCGCAGCGGAAGTTCGAGGAGGCGTGGCTGGGCACGCTCGAGCGCGGGGTGGCCGAGGGGGTCTTCCGCGCGGACCTCGACATCCGGCTTGCGTACCGCTTTCTGCGCGACACCGTCTGGGTCGCCGCCTCGTGGTACCGGCCGGGCGGACAGCACAGCCCCGAGGAGATCGCCCGCCAGTACCTGTCGATGGTCCTGGACGGCGTCACCCCGCGGGCCTGACCACCGGGACACCACCGGACAGGAGGGATCATGGCCGAGGCATACATCGTCGAAGCGGTACGGACCCCCGTCGGCAAGCGGAACGGCGGACTTGCGTCCGTCCACCCGGCCGACCTCGGCGCGCACGCACTGCGCGCCCTGATGGAGCGCTCGGGCGCCGACCCCGCCGCCGTCGAGGACGTGGTCCTCGGCTGCCTGGACACCGTCGGCCCGCAGGCCGGGGACATCGCGCGCACCTGCTGGCTGGCCGCCGGGCTGCCCGAGGAGGTCCCGGGCGTGACCGTCGACCGGCAGTGCGGCTCCTCGCAGCAGGCGATCCACTTCGCGGCGCAGGCGGTTCTCTCCGGCACCCAGGACCTGGTGGTCGCGGGCGGGGTGCAGAACATGTCGATGGTGCCCATCGCCTTCGCCAGCCGCCAGGCGACGGTGCCGCTCGGGCTGACCGAGGGCCCCTACGCGGGCTCGGAGGGCTGGCGGGCGCGCTACGGCGACCGGCCGGTCAACCAGTTCTACGGCGCCGAGCTGATCGCCGAGAAGTGGGGCATCACCCGCGAGGCGATGGAGGAGTTCGCGCTGCGCTCGCATCAGCGGGCGATCCGCGCCATGGACGAGGGCCGCTTCGACCGCGAGCTCGTGTCGTACGGGGAGGTCACCGCCGACGAGGGCCCGCGCCGGGACACCAGCCTGGAGAAGATGGCCGGACTCAAACCGGTCATGGAGGGCGGCCGGATCACCGCCGCCCTGTCCTCCCAGGTCTCCGACGGGGCCGCGGCGATGCTGATCGCCTCCGAGCGGGCGGTGCGCGAACACGGCCTGACGCCGCGCGCCCGCGTCCACCACCTCTCGGTGCGCGGCGAGGACCCGATCCGGATGCTGTCCGCGCCGATCCCGGCGACGGCGCACGCGCTGAAGAAGACCGGCATGACCATCGACGACATCGACCTGGTGGAGATCAACGAGGCCTTCGCCCCCGTGGTGCTGGCCTGGCTGCGGGAGACCGGCGCCGACCCGGAGAAGGTCAACGTCAACGGCGGCGCCATCGCCCTCGGCCACCCCCTCGGCGCCACCGGCACCAAGCTGATGACGACCCTGCTGCACGAACTGGAGCGCACGGGTGGGCGCTACGGCTTGCAGACGATGTGCGAGGGTGGCGGCCAGGCGAATACGACGATCATCGAGCGGCTGTGAGGCGGTCGACGATCTCCGCCGCCTCCGCCATCACCCGCTCCACCAGCTCCGCGCACGACGGCAGGTCGTCGATCACCCCGGCGACCTGCCCGGAGGCCATCACCCCGCTGTCCGTGCGGCCGTCCACCATCGACGCCTTCAGCAGCATCGGCGTGTTGGCGGCCAGCAGCACCTGACTCCAGGTCAGCTCCTTGCCGTGCTTCATCGCCAGCCCGTCCCGCACCATTCGCGCCCAGCTCAGCCCGGACAGCCGCCGGAAGGCCGCGGCGTGTCGCAGCGCCCGCGTCAGCGCCGCGACGCGCCCGGACCGTTCCAGGGACGCGACCAGCTCGCTGCGCAGCATCCGGTGGGGGAGCCCGTCGACCGCCGTGGTGACGGTGACATCGGCGACCGACGCCGCGAGATAGCGGGCCTTGACCGGGTCCGGGACCGTGCTGTCGGAGGTGAGCAGAAAGCGGGTGCCCATGGCGATCCCCGCGGCGCCGTACGCGAGCGCGGCCACCAGCCCGCGCCCGTCGAAGAAGCCGCCGGCCGCCACGACGGGGATGTCGACCGCGTCCACGACCTGGGGCAGCAGCACGGCGGTGCCGACGCTCCCGGTATGGCCGCCGCCCTCGCCGCCCTGGACCACGACCGCATCCGCGCCCCAGGCGGCGACCTTCTCGGCGTGTCGCCGGGCCCCGACGGACGGGATGACGACCACGCCCGCGTCCTTCAGCCGGACGATCAGCTCGCGCGTGGGGGCGAGCGCGAAGGACGCGACCCGCACCCCCTCCTCGATGATGATCCGCACCCGCTCCTCGGCGTCCGCCGCGTCCGCCCGCAGGTTCACGCCGAAGGGCGCGTCGGTGCGCGATCCGACCTCCCGTACGGCCGACCGCAGCTGGTGCGGGGTCATGGTGGCGGAGGCCAGGATGCCGAGGGCACCGGCGTTGGCGGTGGCGGACACCAGCCGCGGCCCGGCGACCCACCCCATGCCGGTCTGCACGATCGGATGGCGCACACCGACGAGTTCGGTCAGCGGGGTGTCCATTACGCGGGCACCTCGCGCTCGCGCAGCCCCTCCGGGTCGATGACCTCCCGGATCAGCCGCAGCTCCGCCGCCGTGGGCTCACGGGTGTACGGGACGTCGTCCGCGATGTCGAGCGGGAAGCCGGTGGCCTCCCGCACCTGACCGGCGCTCACCCCCGGGTGCAGGGAGCGCACCCGCATGGTGCGGTCGGGCGTGGCGAAGTCCAGGACCGCGAGGTCGGTCACGACGCACGGGATGCGGTGGAAGCGGGTGGCGGAGGGCCCGGCGGCGGCCGCCCGGTCGTAGCCGACGCCGCAGACCATGTCGACGCGTTCGACGAAGACACGCCGGGAGTGCCGGGGCACCCAGTAACTCGTCGGGTTGTTCAGCGTGTTGACGGGCGCGCCGCGCACGCCCAGCAGCTGCCGCCGGGGCCGCTTCCAGTCGCCGATGCAGCTGATGTTCTGGTTGCCGTGCCGGTCCAGCTGACTGGCGCCCATCATCACATGGCGCTTGCCCGCGGTGACCAGCGCGAGGTGCTGGCGGTAGGGCAGCCAGCCCTCCACCACCCCCGGCCCGGCGCCCAGCAGCAGCGCCTCGCCGTCGGTGAGCAGCAGGTCGGGCGCGAAGGTGAGCCGCGCCAGCTGGGCGCCGGCGCGCGGCACGGCGCCCATCGGGGCGGCGAGGACCTCGCCGTCGCCGCGCCACGCCTCCGCGCAGGCGACCACGCAGTATTCGGCCCGGGTGACCGTGCTCATGCGCCCTCCTCCGCGAACGCCGCCACCGCCGTCTGGTACGCGCCCTCGTCCCCGCTCAGGAAGCGCTCGGTGAACTCCCGCCACGCGCCCGGGTCCGCGGCGGCCTTCGCGTACGCGCTCTGGAACGCCTCGTCGCGCCCGTAGTCGGGGGCGCAGGAGGTGAAGTGGGCGCCGTTCGGGGTCTCGATCACGCCGGTCACCGAGTGGCGCTTGACCAGCAGCGTCTGCGGACCGCCCGCCGCCGCGAACTCCGCGCTGTCGACGAGGCGCTCGCAGGAGACGTATGCCGCTTCGGCGGCCTCGCAGAACAGGTCGTCGAAGTACGGGTCCGGGCCCAGGTACTGGCCGTTGCCGTGCGCGTCGGCCCGGTTGAGGTGGACCAGGGCGGCGTCCAGCCGCAGCGCGGGCACCGCCACCAGCTCCTCCCCGTCCTCGTACGGCGAGGTGACCGTCCGCAGCCCCGGATTAACCGTCATCACGTCCGAGCCGAGCCCCGCCCGCACCGGCATGAACGGCAGCCGGTGGACGGCGGCGGTCAGCCCCCACATGAACATCGCCTCGTCCAGCTCCACCAGTTCGAGCTCCCCGCGCTCGCGCGCCGCCCTGAAGTGCGGTTCGAGCGGGATCGAGTCGAGCGTGGCGAAGGCGGCGACCAGCTTGCGGATCTTCCCGGCGGCAGCCAGCAGCCCGACGTCCGGCCCGCCGTACGAGACCACGGTCAGATCGGTGACCGGGGAGCGCAGCAGCGCCCGCACCAGCGCCATGGGCTTGCGCCGCGACCCCCAGCCGCCGATGCCGACCGTCATGCCGCTCTCGATCCGGCCGACGGCCTCCTCCAGGGACATGCGTTTGCCGCTGCCGGGCCTCAACGCCGCTCACCCGCCTCGGAAACGCCGGACACGAACGCCTCGCGGTGCCGGTCGGCGATCCCGCTCAGGTTGGCCTCGAAGGTGAAGCCCTGCTCGAAGCGGTAGCTGCGGCGCACATCGACCGGGTCGATGCCGTTGATCGCGGCCTTGGCCAGCCGCAGCAGCGCACCGTCCTTGGCGGCGATCTCGCGGGCCAGCGCCAGCGCCGCCGCCGACAGCTCGGCGCGCGGCACGACCCGCCACACCGAGCCGTGCCGGTGCAACTCCTCGGCGGTCACGGTGCGCGAGGTGTAGTACAGCGCGCGCATCAGGTGCTGCGGCACCAGCCGGGCCAGATGGGTGGCCGCGCCCAGGGCGCCCCGGTCCAGCTCCGGCAGCCCGAACGTCGCGTCGTCGCTGGCGACGATCGCGTCGGCGTTGCCGACCAGGCCGATGCCGCCGCCGAGGCAGAAGCCGTGCACCGCGGCGACGACCGGGACCTGGCAGTCGTAGACGGCGGCGAACGCCTCGTAGCAGCCGTGGTTGGCGCCGATCAGAGCCCCATGCCCCTCGGTGCGCTGCATCTCCTTGATGTCCACGCCCGCGTTGAAGCCCCGGCCGGCGGCGGCGAGGACGACACAGCGCACCTCCGGGTCGCTGCCCGCGCCGCGCACGGCCGCGGCGAGCTCGTACCAGCCCTGTACGGGAAGGGCGTTGACGGGTGGGAAGTCCACGGTGACGACGGCGATGCCCGCGTGTGGGGCGGAGGTGGAGACACCCATGAGCAGATCCGCTACCTTTCCACCAAACATTTGTTAGGCGAGAAGGTAGCAGCGGTCGGGGCGCAGCGGGAGGTGTCACGTGGCGGTCACCGTCGATCTGGCCGGGCGCGTCGCCCTCGTCACCGGGGGCACGCGGGGCGTGGGGGCGGGCATCGCGCGGGCGCTGCTCGCCGCGGGCGCCGAGGTGGTGGTCTGCGCGCGCCGGCCCGGGGAGAGGCCCGTCGAAGCGGCGGGCCGCACCGCCCGCTTCCTGCCGCTCGACGTCCGGGACCCGGACGCCGTCGGCGCCTTCTTCGCGCGGCTGCGCGACTCGTACGGACGGCTGGACCTGCTGGTCAACAACGCCGGAGGCAGCCCGTTCGGACTGCTCGCCGCCGCCGGGCCGCGCCGCGCCGCGCGTGTCGTCGAGCTGAATCTCATCGCACCCCTGACCGTCTCCCTCGCCGCCTATGAGGTGATGCGGCATCAGCAGCGCGGCGGCTCCATCGTGATGATCGGCAGCGTCAGCGGGACCCGCCCGTCGCCCGGCACCGCCGCCTACGGAGCCGCCAAGGCGGGGCTCGAGAACCTCGCCCGCTCCCTCGCCGTGGAGTGGGCCCCCACGGTGCGGGTCAACACCGTGGTGCTGGGCATGGTCCGCACCGAACTGTCCCATCTGCACTACGGCGACGAGGCCGGGCTCGCCGCCGTCGGCCGCACCGTCCCCCTCGGGCGGCTGGCCGAGCCGGGCGAGGCGGGCGACGCCTGCGTCTTCCTCGCCTCCGACCTCGCCGCGTACATCAGCGGCGCCGCCCTGCACGTCCACGGCGGCGGTGAACGCCCGGCGTTCCTCGACGCCGCCAACGTCAACCAGCGGGAGGACTCACGATGACCGGACTGTGCGAGGGGCGGGTCGCCGTCGTCACCGGAGCGGGCCGCGGCCTGGGGCGCGCGCACGCGCTGGCCCTCGCGGCCGAGGGCGCGAGGGTCGTGGTCAACGACCTCGGCGTGGCCCTGGACGGCGGGGACGGCGCGGCGGACCGGGGCAGCCCGGCCCAGGACGTCGCCGGGGAGATCCGGGCGCTGGGCGGCGAGGCGGTCGCGCACGGCGGCGACATCGCCACCGCCGACGGCGCGGCCTCGCTGGTCGCCACCGCCCTCGACACCTACGGCCGGCTCGACTGCCTGGTCAACAACGCGGGCTTTCTGCGCGACCGCATGCTGATCAACCTGGACGAGGACGACTGGGACGCGGTGGTGCGCGTCCACCTCAAGGGCCACTTCCTGCCGCTGCGGCACGCCGCCGCTCACTGGCGCGCCGAGGCGAAGGCGGGCCGCGCCCCGGCTGCCCGCGTGGTCAACACCGGCTCCGGGGCCGGGCTGCTGGGCAGCGTCGGCCAGGGCAACTACTCCGCCGCCAAGGCCGGGATCGTCGGGCTCACCCTCGTGGCCGCCGCCGAGCTGGGCCGCTACGGCATCCAGGTCAACGCCATCGCCCCGGCCGCCCGCACCCGGATGACCGAGCGGACTCATCCCGAGACCATGGCAGCGCCGGACGCGGCGGACGCCTTCGACGCGATGGCCCCCGGGAACGTCTCGCCGCTCGTCGTCTGGCTCGCCTCCGCCGACAGTGCGGGCGTCACCGGCCGGGTCTTCGAGGCCGAGGCCGGGCGGATCACCGTCATGGAGGGCTGGCGGCCGGGCCCCACCGCCGACAAGGGTGCCCGCTGGACCCCGGCCGAGGCGGGCGAGGCCGCCCGGAAGCTGCTCGCCGACGCCGAGCCGCCCCGCCCGGTGTACGGGGCGTCATGAGCGGGCCGGACCCGCCGGGGTGCACCCCGCGCGGCGCAGGGTCGTCAGAAAGCGCGCGGCGAAGACGGGGTGGCCCGCGGGCGCGGGGTGCAGCCGGTCCAGGCCCTCGGGCTCCAGCAGCAGCCGCGTACAGCTCGGCCCGAACACCTCGGGGCCGTGCACATAGTGCAGATTCGTGTCCCCGTGCGCACGCAGCAGCTCCACCGCGCGCCGTATGTGCGCCCGGCACTCGCGCATCGTCATCCCGGACGGCCCCGGCACCTCCTCCCGCTCCGGCGCGACGATGCTCGACATCACCGCGAACGGGGTCGTCGGATGCCCCTCGCGCACCGTTTGCACAAAGCCGACGAGCGACGAGGTCAGCGAGTCGCGGTTGTGGCTGCCCAGTGCCTGGATGTTGATCCCGACGCAGACGGTGAGCAGCTCGGCCGGCAGGTCCCGCATCAGCCGCGCGGTCATCGGCTGAAGCTGGCAGGCCGCCCCCAGCGCCAGCGAGGTCAGCTCCCACCCGGCGCGCCGGGCCACCAGGGCCGTCCATGCCCGGCTCGGGGAGGCGGCGCCGCGCCCCTGCGAGATGGAGCTGCCGTAGTGGATCCAGCGCGGCCGCCCCTCGGCGCCGTCGCGCTCGACCGCCGCGCCCGCGTCCAGCGCCACCTCGCACAGCCGGAACTGGTGGTAGAAGGGCAGCCACAGCTCGACCGTCGCCAGGCTTCCCGGCCGGCCGCCCAGCCCGTCGACCCGGAACTCCGCGTCCCGGCCGTGCGTTTGCAGTTCGACGGTGGCCGTGTGCCGCCCCTCGCACAGCACATCCAGCCGGGCCACCTCCGGCGGTCCGTTGAGCTTCGGCGCGGGATCCGCCTGGTAGCGGCAGGTCAGCCCGGTGCTGTCGGTGCGCAGCGCCACCCGCACCCCCGACGGCATCGCGGCCCGCCCCAGCCCGCCCTCGGGCAGATGGAGCGCGGCCTCCCGGTGCGGCAGCCGCCAGGGCGCGGTCCAGCCGGGGCCCCGCTCCAGCGACACCGCCCCCCGATAGCGCAGCCGCGGATCGTCGTGGGCCAGACGCACCCCGCACTCTCCTCCGTTTTCTGTCGGGCGAAGGGCGCGTACCCCACCCCACGGCGGGCGCACGACGCCCGTACCTCGCACATCGTGCCACGGAGCGCCGAAGGCCGACCGGAAATGCATCGCGGATGGACCCTCCGCTACGGGAAACTGACGCGGTGCGCACGCGGAGGGGGTGGTGCGATGCCGTGGCCGCGGCGACGCAACCAGCAGGCCACTGACGAGACATCGGAGTCCGAGCGACTGCTCTTCGGCGGACGGCTCCGGTACGACATGGGATTCAGCCGCTACGACGACGCCTATCTGCATCTGTCGTTATGGGCCATGGCCCGCAGGCTGCCGCGCCTGGTGGGCTCCACCGTACGGCTCGCCTGGGCCGCCGACCGCAAGGCGCTGCGCACGGTCGCGGCGGCCGAACTCGGCCAGGGCATCGGCCAGGCGTTCAGCCTGGTGGCGGTGAACGACGCGCTGGCGGCGCTGCTGGCCGACGGGGCCACGGCCGACCGGCTGCGGGGCGCCCTGCCGTCCCTGATCGTGGTCGGCGTGGTGGCGGTCCTCGGCGCGCTGCTGGCCTCCGCGTCGACGGCGGGAACCGGCCGACTGGAGCCCAAGGTCGAACGGCTCGCGACCGAACGGTATCTGGAGTGCGCGGCCCGGGTGGAGCTGTCCGCGATCGAGGACGCGGAGTTCCACCGGCTGCTGGACTCCGCCCAATACGGGGCCTCTTCGGCCCGGCGCATGGTCAGGTACTGCGTGGCGGTGGTCAACGGGCTGCTCGCGGTCGTCGCCGCGGCCGGGGTGCTGACGGTGCTGCACCCCGTGCTGCTGCCGCTGCTGGTGCTCATCGCCCTGCCGCGCAGCTGGAGCGCGCTGCGCATCGCCCGCCGCCGCTATCTCTCCTTCCACACCATGATCGAACACGCCCGCGCGGGCCATCTGCTCAGCCGGCTGCTCACCGAGCGCGAGGCCGCGCAGGAGGTCCGGGTGCACGGCGTCGGCCGCTTCCTGCTGCGCCACTTCCGCCGGATGTCGGAGTCCGCCGAGGCCGAGCAGACCCGGCTGGCCGACGCCGCGGCCCGCACCGAGCTGATCGCCGCGGCGTTCACCGGAGCGGCGACCCTCGCCACGTACTCGGCGCTCGCCGGGCTGCTGCTCACCGGCGGCATGGAGCTGTCCGTCGCGGGGACCGCGGTCATCGCCATCCGCACCGGCTCGCAGAACCTGTCCACGCTGGTGCTCCAGCTCAACCAGCTCTACGAGGAGATGCTGTTCGTCCAGGACCTGGACCGGCTGTGCGAGGACGCCGAGCGGTGCGCCATCCCCCAGGGCGGGCTGCCGCTGCCGAAGGAGCCGGAGGAGATCCGCTTCGAGTCCGTCTCCTTCACCTACCCCGGCAGCGACCGGCCCGCACTGGACAAGGTCAGTCTCACCATTCCCGGCGGGGGCGTGGTCGCGCTCGTCGGCGAGAACGGGTCCGGCAAGTCCACCCTGGTCAAGCTGCTCGCCGGACTCCATATGCCGGACTCGGGGCGGATCCTGTGGGACGGCACCGATATCGCGGAGGCCGACCGGGAGCAGCTCTTCTCCCGGATCGCCATGGTCAACCAGGACTTCAAGCGCTGGCCCTTCACCGCCAAGGCCAATGTCGCGATCGGCAGCCCGGAGACCCCCATCCGCGCCGCGGCCCTGGACCGCGCGGCGGCCTACGCCGGGGCCGACGACATCGTCGCCGGGCTGCCGCACGGCTGGGACACCCTGCTGGCCCGGGAGTTCCGCGGCGGCCACCAGCTCTCCGGCGGCCAGTGGCAGCGGCTGGGCATCGCCCGCGCCCGCTACCGCGCGGCCCCCGTGCTGCTGGTCGACGAGCCCACCTCCGCCCTCGACGCCCGCGCGGAACTCGCCGTCTTCGAGCAGATCCGCGCCCTCGCGGGGGAGGGGCAGACCGTCGTCCTGATCACCCACCGGCTGGCCTCCGTCCGGCACGCCGACCTGATCCACGTCCTTCACGAGGGGCGGGTGACCGAGTCGGGCACCCCGCAGGAGCTGCTGGACCAGGGCGGCATCTACGCCGAGCTGTTCCATCTCCAGGCGTGTCAGTACGACCTCAGCGGGCCGTGACCACGCCGTGTCCGGCGAGTTCGGACAGCAGACGGTCCCTGCGGCGCGCGGCCTCGGCCGGGTCGCGGACGTCGGCGCTCAGCATCCCGAGGCGGTCCACCAGCTTCTCCACCACCGCGTTCCGCGCCGGCGACCGGCCGGGCAGCAGGGGGGACTCGAAGCCGTGCTGCCACACCCGGGCGATCGCGTGGTCGTTCTTCCAGCGCACCTCGCGCAGGGTCTCCAGCTGGAGCCGGGCGGCGGTGCGGCTGTCCATCCCGTGGTGGGTCCAGTCCTCCGCCTCGCCGTCCAGGTCGAAGACCTCCAGGCCGAAGCGGTCGGCCTCCTGCCAGACCGGCATGGTCTCGTCGTTCATCATGAAGACGTAGAGCGCGAACTGGCCGGAGTACTCCGAGACCAGGAACCGCCGGGTGTCCTCGAAGAGTTCGGGCGTCTCACCGGGATAGCCGACGATGAACGAGACGAAGGAGTGGATCGAGCTGTCCGAGAGCAGCTCGAAGGCCGTCCGGTTGGCGCGCGCCTTGACCTGCTTGTGCATATAGCCCAGCGTCGTGTCGTTCATCGACTCGAAGCCGATGGACAGCGCGCGGCAGTGCGCCCGTTCAAGGTCCGCCACGACCTCCCGGTCCCGGATCGAGTTGGCGCGTGTGTACGCCTCCCAGCCGACGTCCGCCTCCGCCAGCAGCGGCAGCAGCGCGCGCAGCCGGGTCGGCGGCACCGTGAACGTCGAATCCAGGGCCTTGATGTACTCGGCCCCGTTCTCGCGGCGGTAGCGCAGGAAGTCGTCGGCGATCTTCTGGGCCGACTTGTAGCGCCACTTCGGCGACGCGGCGGGGAAGGAGCAGTACTTGCAGCTGAACGGACAGCCGCGCATGGACTCGTAGGGGACGACCGGGAGCGTGCCGACCGGGCTGGGCGAGGGCTGCGCGTCCAGGTCGATGTACTCGATCCGGGTCATGCGCAGCCGGTCCGTGTCGCGGTCGCGCCACACCAGGTTGGGGATCTCGGCCACGTCGCCCTTGGTGCGCAGGGCGCGCAGCAGCGCGGGCAGGGCGGCCTCGGCGTCGCCTCGGACGATGTACCGGACGAAGGGGTGATCGGACAGGATCCGCTGGAACTTGAGGTTGCTGTACTGCCCGCCGAGCACCAGGACCGCGGTGGGGCAGCGTTCCTCCACCCAGCTCACGGCCTTGGCGAGGGTGCGGCGATCCCAGATGAACGTCGTCGAGAGCAGCACCACGTCCACGTCGGCCGGGGGTTCCACCGCGGAGCCGGTCCAGATCCGCTCGATCGGGAACACCTCGTGGTCGAATCCGGCGGCCAGAAGGATCGACTGAAGGGTGAAGGTGGTCAGATGGGGTGCCGTCTCCGGCTCGTGTTCCTCCTCGACGGGTGCGGAGAGGCGCACCGAGCTGACCGCGCGGGCCCGGCCGCCGGTGCGCCTCGGACGCAGCAGCGGGCGTCTTGTCGCGTCCGCCGTGCGCAGGAGGGACAGGTCGAACACCTCGCGCCGCCCGGCGGCCGCGCGGTGGCCCGCCGGGGCCAGTAACGCCTCGAACGAGGAGCCCTCCAGAAGCTTCTTGTTCGGTACCTCCGGCCCCATGCCGGAGATCAGGAGAACGTTCATCGGCTTCCTCCCGGGAAGTGTGTGCCGGCTTGGCGCCTTCAGCGCAGGAAGGCCCTGACCGCCGCGGCGATGCCCGCCTCGTCGAGCACGGGGGCGGGCGCCGCGGCGTCCCAGGGGGTGCCGAGGGCACGGAGCCGGTGCGGGACGTTCACCAGGGCCTCGGCGACACACCGCGCCGAGGTGCCGGCCAGATGGGGCTCGACCAGGACGACGTCGGCCCGGTCGGCGGCCAGCACCGCGGTGCGCAGGCCGACCGCGTCGAAGGGGCGGATCGTCGAGGCGTACAGAACGGTCAGGTCCAGTCCGGCGGTGGCGCGCACCACCGTGTCCAGCGTGGGGCCCACGGCCAGCACCACACCGCCCGCGCCCAGCCTGATGACCTCGAACGCCCCCGAGGCGCCGTGGGGTTCGGCGTTGCCTTGTTCGGGGAGTCGGATGTACGCGCTGCCGTCGCCGGCCGCGGCCTCCCGCAGCAGCCGCCCGACCTCGTCGGGGTGTCCCGGCACATGGACGCTCCAGCCGGGGAGCGTACCGAAGAGCGCCACGTCCTGCGGCGCGGTGTCGGGCGAGGCGCCGTAACCGACCAGCACCGTACGTCCCCCGGAGTGGCCGAGAACCGGCCCGAGTTGTTGCAGAACGCGCTCGACGGGTGCGCCGAGGTTGACCGGAACCGATCCGGCCAGGGTCGAGAGCGTGTCCGGATCCCATCCCTTGCCGAATCGATCGAGAATTGCTGATGGCGGATCCGACAGTCGAGTCATGCCCGGTCCTCTCGTGAATACCATTCGGGCTGCCCGAGAATGGTGTGATCCGGAGTGTGGCCCCGGGCAAGTAAGGAGGGCGTTAAATATTCAACCTTTAATTACTTGCCCATTCGTTTACTGTTTTGATGCCTTGGCTAGGGATGCGCAGGAGGCCAGCGGGGTTACCGTGATTCACCGTCAGGAAAGTTGCGGCGAAGGGGATTTCGATGGCTGGATCACCTGGCGGAAGCCCGCAGTTCGTGCATGTCATCGCCGGACCCACCGGCGTCGGAAAGAGCGCGGCCGCCACCGCGCTGGCCCGGATCACGGGCGCTCCGATCGTGGTGGCCGACCGGATCCAGTGCTTCACCGACCTGGCCACCACCAGCGCCCGGGCCGGTGAGGAGACGGCGGACGTGGAGCGTTCCTGGCTCGGCGACCGGACCGTCGCCGACGGGGACTACCCGGCCGAGGAGGCGGCGGACGCGCTCGTCCGCAAGCTGGAGCAACTCGGTGAGCAGCACCGGTTCGTGATCGTCGAGGGCGGCTCCATCTCGCTGCTCCAGGCCTTCGCGGAGCGGCTCCCGGAGCTTGACTGCCGGCTGACCGTACGGCTGCTGCACATCCAGGACCGGGAGGGCTATGTGGTCCGCCTGGCGCGCAGGGCGCGCCGGATGCTCGTCCCCGAGGGGGCCGGGAGCAGCATGCTCGAAGAGCTGGCCGCCCTTTGGGCGAGCCCGGACCATCGATTCTTCGCGGCCTCAGTCAACGGGCTCGAAGCGATTCTTGAATGGTGCGCCACCTATTCGGTGGGCGTGGAATCGCTGACCTCATATGAGCTCTCCGAGGCGCAACTGGAGAAGATGGCGTGGATGGTGGCGGAGCGCCACGCCGAACACGGCTTTTTACAGGACAGAATCTTCTCGAAAGTTTTCGACGGAATACCTTCGGCCATTTATGGCGCAGCGTGAGCCCCGAGGCGCCCCTGCGCCGGGTCACGGTTTTCTGCGGGGCCTCTTCCGGCTGCCGCCCGGTCCATCTGCGAGCGGCGGCCGAGTTCGGCCGGGCCGTGGCCGAGGCCGGGCTCGAGCTGGTGTACGGAGGGGCCCGGGTGGGTCTGATGGGGGCGGTCGCCGACGCCGCCCTGCGCGGGGGAGCCGCCGTCACGGGCGTCATCCCCCGCCACCTCGAGCGCCACGAGATCAGCCACACCGGACTCACCCGGCTGCTGGTCGTGGCGGACATGCACCAGCGCAAGGCGCGCATGGCGGAACTCGGCGACGCCTTCGTCGCCCTGCCGGGCGGCCTCGGCACCGCCGAGGAGATCTTCGAGGCGCTGACCTGGGCTCAGATCGGGCTGCACGACAAGCCCTGCGCCCTTCTCGACACCGGCGGCTACTACCAGCCGCTGCTCGCCTTTCTCGCCCACGCCGCGGCCGAAGGGTTCGTATCGCACCGCGACGTGGACGGCATCGTGGTCTGCGCTCGCCCCCGGGACGTCCTGCCCCGGCTCGCCGAGCGTCGAAGGCTCAGATGCTGAGGCCGTGCGAGCGCAGATAGGCCAGCGGGTTGATGTCCGAGCCGTAGCCGGGGCCGGTGCGGATCTCGAAGTGGAGATGCGGGCCGGTGACGTTGCCCGTCGAGCCCGACCGGCCCACCTGCTGGCCCCCGCTCACCTGTTGGCCCGCCCGGACGGACAGCTGCGACAGATGCGCGTACTGGCTGTATCTGCCGTCCGGGTGCCGGATGACCACCTCATAGCCGTACGCGTCGGCCCAGCCCGCCGAGACCACCTGGCCGGTGCTGACGGCCTTGACCGAGGTGCCGATGCCCACGGGAAAGTCGATGCCGGTGTGATGGCCGCTGGACCAGCTGCTCCCGGCCGCGCGGTAGGCCGTGGTCGGGCTGACCCCGCTGACCGGCAGGGTGAAGCCGGAGCCGGTGGCGGGCTTGGCCGCCGGGGGCTTGGGGGTGGTCCGGTGGGAGCTCTCCGGCTTGGCGGTCTTCGGCTTCGCTTTCGGTTCGGCCTTGGGCTTGGCCTTCGCCTTGGGCTTGGCCTGTGCCTCGGGTTTGGCCTGCGGCTTGGCCCGGGAGCCGTCCAGGGCTAGTCTCTGGCCCGGGTAGATCAGATCCGGATCGCCGCCGATGGTCTCGCGGTTGGCCTGGTAGATCGCCTGCCAGCCGCCGCCGACCTCGTGCCGGTTGGCGATCCGGGACAGCGAGTCGCCGCTGATCACCACATACTTGCTGTCCTTGGCGGTGGTACGGCCCGGCAGGCTGGTGGGCGTCGGCGTGTCGTGCTTCGTCTGCTTGGCCGGCTCGGCGCGCCGGGGCTGCGCGGCCTGCTGCCCCTTGGTCACCGACGCGTTGACGGCCTTGGCCGCACTGTGCGGCTCCGCGTCGCCGCGGGCCAGCCCGGCCCGCCCCGAGCAGCTCGGCCAGGCGCCGGGGCCCTGGGCGTCGAGCACCTTCTCGGCGATGGCTATCTGCTGGTCCCTGGAGGCCAGGTCGGCCCGGGGCGCGTAGGCGGTCCCGCCGTACGCCGCCCAGGTGGACTGCGTGAACTGGAGGCCTCCGTAGAAGCCGTTCCCGGTGTTGATGTCCCAGTTCTCGGTGGACTCGCAGTGGGCGAGCTTGTCCCAGGTCTCCTCGCTCGCCGCGCTCGCGCCGGTCGCTCCGACCAGGGGCAGGGCGAGACCGGCGCCGCTCGCCGTGACGCTGAGCGAGGCGCGGGAGATGCGGTTGGGCTTGTAGCGGCGGTGGCGTCCGCGTAAGGCCATGGACGGCTCCTTGTCATGCGCCTTCGCGGCGCGCTGCCGGGCGCGCCAAAGATTAGGGGTGTGGATTTCGCCACAACAAGAGGGAGTTGGGTCACGAATAGGGGTCATAGCGCGCTACGCTGCGGCCTCGCCATCACGATGTGATGTGGATCACATTATTTCGTTGGGTGTTGTGGGCGGGACGGAGCGTAGTGGCCCAAAGGGGCGCGGTGACAGCGGAGTTGTGCGCCCCCTTCGGCGCGGCGGGCGCGAGCCGCGAGTCACGGCCCGCGCCCGGACCGGCTCGGGGGCTACCCCTTGACCGCCAGCGACAGCGCGAACCGCCCCGCGCGGTCGGTCCACCACCGCCGCGGCTCGAGCCCCGCCGCGACGAGTTCCGCCCGCACCCGCTCCCGCCGGAACTTCGCGGAGACCTCGGTGCGGATCTCCTCCCCGGGCGCGAGATGGACCGCGAGGTCCAACGCGGGGATCTTCGCGGTGACCGCGCCGCGGGCCCGCAGCCGCATCTCGATCCACTCCCGCTCGGCGTCCCACAGCGCCACATGGTCGAAGTCCGCCGGGTCGAAGTCGGCGCCCAACTCCCGGTCGAGGACGGCCAGCACATTCTTGTTGAACTCCGCCGTGACGCCCTGCGCGTCGTCGTACGCGGCGACCAGTGTGGCCTCGTCCTTGACCAGGTCGGTGCCCAGCAGCAGCGAGTCGCCGGGCACGAGCAGGGCGCTGACCGAGGCGAGGAAACCGGCCCGCTCGACGGGCAGCAGATTGCCGATGGTGCCGCCGAGGAACGCCACCAGGCGTGGGCCCGGGGTGTCCGACGGCAGGGTGAGCCCCTCCAGGAAGTCGGCGACCAGCGCGTGCACCGTCAGCTCCGGGTGCTCGGCGAGCAGGGCGCGCCCCGCGAGGGTCAGCGCGCTCTCGCTCACGTCCACCGGCACATAGGCGTGCAGCTCGGGCAGGGCGCGGAGCAGATGGCGGGTCTTCTCGGAGGAGCCGGAGCCCAGCTCGACGAGGGTACGGGCGCCGGTCGCGGCGGCGATCTCCGCGGCCCGGGCGACCAGGATCTCCCGCTCCGCGCGGGTCGGGTAGTACTCGGGCAGCTCGGTGATCCGCTCGAACAGCTCGCTTCCGCGGGCGTCGTAGAACCACTTCGGCGGCAGCTGCTTGGGGGTACGGGTCAGGCCCTCGGCCACATCGGCGCGGAGCGCGGCGGCCGTGGCGTCGGCGGGCAGGGTGCGAGTGAGGGTGAAGGGGCTCACAGGGAAGCCTCCTTGAGTGCGGTGAGCTGGACATCGGAGCGGGTGGCGGAGAGCAGGGTGCGGTCGGGGACATCGGTCCAGCGCGGGTCGTCGTCGTAGGGCTCGGAGGCGACCACCACGCTGTGGCCCGGCTCGGCCAGATAGCTGAGGGTGTCGCCCCAGGCGGTGGCGGCGATGGTCTCGCCGTCGGTCAGCAGCAGATTGAGCCGTGACCCGGGCGCGGCGGCGGCCACCGTGCCGGTGGTCTCGCCCAGCGCCGTGGGCAGGTCCTGGCCCAGGCGCAGCCGGTGCAGCGTCAGCGCCCACAGGAACGCGGCGTCGCAGCGCGCCTCCATCCGCAGCAGATCGGCGGGCGGCAGGGTGGTGGTCAGCTCGGCCACGGAGTGGGGCCAGTCCTCGACCCTGCCGTTGTGGCTGAACAGCCAGGCGCCCGAGGCGAAGGGGGCGGCGCCCGCCTCCCCGTCGGCGCTCGTCTCGGAGGCGTTGCGCACGGCGGCGAGCAGCGCGCCGGTGCGCGTCACCCGGGCCAGATCGGCGAACGACAGATCGGCCCAGATGGGCCCGGCGCGCCGGTAGCGGGCGGCCACCGGATCGCCCTCCGCGTACCAGCCGACGCCGAACCCGTCGGCGTTCATCCTGCCGTGCCGCTGCCGCCGTGGCTCGTAAGACTGCCGGTACAGCCCGTGCGGGGGCGCGATGAGGAGTTCCCCCACGGGCCTGCTGGGTCCGAGGTAGGCGAGATGCCGGCACATCGGCATCACCCCCTTCCGATCCGGGTGGGTCCGTTCCGGGCAGCGTTCACGCCTCACCGGGCCCCGCGTCGCGGGCGGTGCGGAAGCCGGAGAAGATCTGGCGGCGGACCGGCAGGTCCCAGTTGCGGAACGTGCCGCGGCAGGCGACCGCGTCCACCGCGAAGGAGCCGCCGCGCAGGACCTTGTAGGTGTCGCCGAAGAAGACCTCCGAGTACTCGCGGTACGGAAAGGCACGGAACCCCGGGTAGGGCAGGAAGTCACTGGCCGTCCACTCCCACACATCGCCGATCAGCTGCCGGACGCCCAGCGGCGAGGCGCCGCGCGGATAGCTGCCGGCCGCGGCCGGGCGCAGATGGCGCTGGCCCAGGTTGGCGTGGTCCGGGGTGGGGTCGGCGTCGCCCCACGGGTAGCGCCGGGACCGGTCGGCGGCCGGGTCGTGCCGGGCGGCCTTCTCCCACTCCGCCTCGGAGGGCAGCCGCCGCCCCGCCCAGCGGGCATAGGCGTCGGCCTCGTACCAGCTCACATGTACCACGGGCTCCTCGGGCCGCACCGGCTCCGTCACCCCGAACCGGCGGCGCAGCCACTGCCCGCCCTCCCGCCGCCAGAACAGCGGCGCGCTCAGGCGGTGCTCGCGGACGTGACGCCAGCCCGGCCCGGTCCACCAGCTCCGCCGCTGATAGCCGCCGTCCTCGATGAACCGGGCGAAGGCTCCGGCCGTGACCGGGGCGGTGTCGATGAAGAAGGCGGGGACCACCCGGCGGTGCGCCGGGCGCTCGTTGTCCAGGGCCCAGGGCTCGGTGGACGTGCCCATGGTGAACGGACCGCCGGGGACCAGCACCTCCGACGGCAGCGATGCGCCGTCCGCGGCGTCCGGCGGGGGCGGAGCGGCCAGCGCGGCGGGCCCGCGCCGCAGCTGGTGGGTGATGAGCATCGTCTCGTCGTGCTGCTGCTCATGCTGCGCGATCATGCCGAACGCGAACGCGGCGTCGAGCAGTGGCCCGCCCCGCAGCGGGATCCGCTCGAGCACGTCGAGCACCCGGCCGCGTACATCGGCGACATATCCGCGGGCCTCGGCGGGCGGCAGCAGCGGCAGCGAGGGGCGCTCGGCGCGCGGGTGCTCGAAGGCGTCGTACACCGAGTCGATCTCGGGGCGCAGCGCATCCTGCCCGGCGACCGCCCGCAGCAGCCACTGCTCCTCCTGGTTGCCGATGTGCGCCAGATCCCAGACCAGCGGCGACATCAGCGGGGAGTGCTGGGCGGTGAGGTCGTGCTCGTCGACGCAGCTGGTGAGGGTGCGGGTGCGCTCGCGCGCCCCCCGCAGCGCCGCTTCGGCGCGCCTCCGCAGCGCCTCGGGGTCGGTGTCGGGTCCGGAAGCGGTCGTCATGGCCGGTACTCCTTCCCGGTGGCGGGGGTGAGCAGATCGTCGGCCGGACACCGGCCGCGGGCGACATAGCGGTCGGTGAAGGCGGCCACGGCGGAGGTGATCGCGGGGGAGGCCCCGAGCCGGGGCAGCGCCTCCAGGGCCGTGGCGAAGCAGACGGCGGCGGCGGCGCGGAGCTCGGGGTCGGCGAGAGCGTGCCGGGCGGCGGCGCGCCACAGCGGATTGGCCGGCGCGGGCTGCGGGCCCGCCGTCTCGGCGAGGGGCTTCACCACACGGTAGACGGTTTCCGTCGCCTGGGGGTCGTCGAAGAGGGCCACGGTGACGGCCAGGGGGACGATCCAGCCGTCGTCGCGCTGCGCGTCGATCATGCGCAGCTCCAGGTGGCCGCGGGGCCGGACGGGCGGGAAGAGCGTCGATACGTGGTAGTCGAGGTCGTCCCGGGTGGGCGGCCGGGGCGCGCCCGTGCGGATCCAGTCGCGGAAGGTGAGGCCGTACGGCACGGACCACGCCCCCGCGCCGTCCCGGACGGCCATGACGGGCGCGTCGAGCACATACCCGGCCCAGGCGGCGCGCGGGTCCGGGCCCGCGGGCGGCGCCAGCGTCCGGCCCGGGTCCATCGCGGCCCACACGGCCTGCCGGGTCGAGCGGTAGCCGGTCGGGGCGCCCATACGCAGCGGGGAGTTGGCGAAGGCGGCGGTCAGCACGGCCCCCAGCAGATGGGCCAGCCGCCAGCGCCGCCCGACGCCCAGCGGGCCCGGCTCCTCATGGCCGGCGTCCACGCACACCTGCACGGAGGCGGTGTTGCACATCATCGTGCGCCCGGCCGGTCCCCGGCGGTCGAAGTAGGTCTCCATCGTGGCGTAACGGGGAGTGGTGAGAAACCGCCGCGGCGGGCGCCAGGGGTCGTGCCCGTGGCCGGCGATGCCGAGGCCGAGGCGGGCGAGGAGGGGGCGTACGAGCGCCAGATCGGCGGCGGCGGACTCCACCAGGTCGGTGAGCGAGTCGGCCGGGAGGGAGCTGAGCTCCAGCTGGCCGCCCGGTTCGAAGGTGAGCGCGGACCGGAGCGGAAGCCCGCGCAGTGCGGTCACCGCGGCGTCCAGCCGGGCGGTCTCCACCGGGCGCGCGGGGTCGTGCGCGTCGTGCACAAGCCATTCGAGCTCGACACCGAACCGCCGAGGCGGTCCGGTCTTGAAACAGATGCCCCGTATTCGGGCCTCCGCCTCGGCTTCGCTGATCGCCTGGTTCTCGGGCACCGTCGTCTCCCGTCCGCCTTTTTATGGGCTCGGCAGCCATATCGGCTCGGCAGTGGCTCGCCGTGGTGCGAGTCGATGAGCCGTCGCCCACCCTCACCTGTGAGTGGTGTTCGACTCAAGGGCCCGTCCAGCCTCAGGGCCCGTCCAGCGTCGCACAGGAGTTCATCGGCCGCCCGGCGGAGTGGTCCTGGCGTGCCCCGCAGGACGGTTCCCCCGTTCGTACCGACTGGTTAGTATGCGGTTTCGGCGCGGGGACCGCGCCGACCGACAGCGTGTGGGAGGCCACCGGTATGCAGGCATGGCGAGTGCACGAGACGGGCGAGCCGCGCGCGGTGATGCGCCTGGAGGAGGTGGCGGAGCCGGTCGCCGGGCCCGGGGAGCTGCTGCTGCGGGTCAGGGCCGCCGACGTCAACTTCCCCGACGCCCTGCTCTGCCGCGGGCAGTACCAGGTGCGCCCGCCGCTGCCGTTCACCCCCGGCGTCGAGGTGTGCGGCGAGGTCCTGGCCGTCGGCGAGGGCGCCCCGGGCCGCCCGGGCGACCGCGTCATCGCCACCGCCGCGCTGCCCGCCGGCGGCTTCGCCGAGACCACGGTCGTCAGCGCCGCGGCCGCCCTGCCCGCCCCCGACGCGCTGGACGACGCCGAGGCCGCCGCGCTGCACATCGGCTACCAGACCGGCTGGTTCGGCCTGCACCGCCGGGCCCGGCTGGAGCCCGGGGAGACACTGCTGGTGCACGCCGCCGCGGGCGGCGTGGGCAGCGCCGCCGTCCAGCTCGGCAAGGCCCACGGCGCCCGGGTGATCGGCGTCGTCGGTGGTGCGGACAAGGCCGAGGTGGCCCGGGAGCTCGGCTGCGACCTGGTCGTCGACCGGCGGCGCGAGGACTTCGTGGCGGCCGTCAAGGAGGCCACCGGAGGACGGGGCGCCGATGTGATCTACGACCCGGTCGGCGGTGACGCGTTCGCCAAGTCGGTCAAGTGCGTGGCCTTCGAAGGCCGGATCGTGGTCGTCGGCTTCGCCAGCGGCGTGGTCCCGCAGGCCGCCCTCAACCACGCCCTCATCAAGAACTACGCGATCCTCGGCCTCCACTGGGGCCTGTACAACACCCACGACCCGGCCGCCGTCCGCGCCTGCCACGAGGAGCTGGCCAAGCTCGCCGCCCAGGGCGCGGTCAGGCCCCTGGTCAGCGAGCGGGTCCCGCTCGACGCGGCCGCCGACGCCGTCCAGCGCGTCGCGGACGGCACCACCACCGGCCGCGTCGTGGTCGTCCCGGGGCAGCGCCAGGGGGTGGGACGGTGAGCACGACCGCCGAACCGGGGCGGGTGACCGCCGACGAACTGCGCGACCGCGTCCGGCGGCTGCTCGCCGAGCACCCCGTGGCCACCACCGGCCGCCTGGACTTCCTGCGGGCCCGCTTCGACGCCGGACTCGCCTGGGTCCACTACCCGGCGGGGCTCGGCGGCCTGGGCGCCCCCCGCGCGCTCCAGGCCGTCGTGGACGCCGACCTCGACGCCGCGGGCGCGCCCGACAACAACCCCCGCCGCATCGGCATCGGCCTCGGCATGGCCGCGCCCACCATCCTCGGCTTCGGCACCGACGAGCAGCGCACCCGCCTGCTGCGCCCCCTGTGGACCGGCGAGGAGGTGTGGTGCCAGCTGTTCAGCGAACCGGGGGCCGGCTCCGACCTCGCGGCCCTCGCCACCCGGGCCGTGCGCGACGGCGACAGCTGGGTGGTCGACGGGCAGAAGGTCTGGACGTCCGGCGCACACCTCGCCCGCTGGGCGATCCTCATCGCCCGCACCGACCCCGACCTGCCCAAGCACCGCGGCATCAGCTACTTCACCTGCGACATGACCGACCCGGGCGTCGAGGTGCGCCCGCTGCGCCAGATCACCGGCGAGGCGGAGTTCAACGAGGTCTTCCTCACCGGTGTGCGCATCCCCGACAGCCGGCGTCTCGGCGGGGTCGGCGAGGGCTGGAAGGTCGCCCAGACCACCTTGATGAACGAGCGCGTCGCCATCGGCGGGGGCCGCGTCCCCCGCGAGGGCGGCATGATCGGCAAGGTCGCCGGCGCCTGGCGCGAGCGGCCCGAGCTGCGCACCCACGACCTGCACCAGCGGCTGCTCGGGCTGTGGGTGGAGGCCGAGGCGGCCCGGCTGGCGGGGATGCGGCTCGGCCAGCAGCTCGCGGTCGGCCAGCCAGGCCCCGAGGGCTCGGCGATGAAGCTCGCCTTCGCCCGCCTCAACCAGGAGATCAGCGGCCTGGAAGTGGAACTGCTGGGGGAGGAGGGCCTGCTGTACGACGACTGGACGCTGCGCCGCCCCGAGCTCGTCGACTTCACCGGGCGCGAGGCGGGCTACCGCTATCTGCGGGCCAAGGGCAACTCCATCGAGGGCGGCACCTCCGAAGTGCTGCTCAACATCATCGCCGAACGCGTCCTGGGCCTGCCGTCCGAGCCCCGGACCGACAAGGACCTCCCGTGGAAGGACCTGCCCCGATGAGCACCCCGGACCTGCTCTACTCCGAGGCCGAGGACGATCTGCGCTCCGCCGTGCGCTCGCTGCTCGCCGATCGCTGCCCGCCCTCCGCCGTCCTCGCCGGAGCGGAGAGCGCCCGCCCGTACGACCCCGCGCTGTGGCGCTCCCTGGCCGTGGAGATGGGGACGGCCGGGCTGCTGGTGCCGGACAAGCTCGGTGGACAGGGCGCCACCGCGCGGGAGGCGGCGGTCGTGCTGGAGGAGCTGGGCCGTGCCGTCGCCCCCGTCCCCTACCTCACCAGCGCCGTGCTCGCCGCCACGGCCCTGCTGGGCTGCGACACCGACGAGGAGCGGGTGGCCCGGCCGCTCGGCGCGCTCGCCGAGGGGCGCGCGGTCGGCGCGCTCGCGCTGCCGCTGTCCACCGCGCCCGGCGGCGGCGCGCCGAGCGCCACGGTCACCGCCCGCGGCGACGGCGCCCTCAGCGGCCGGGTCGGCGGCGTGGCGGGCGCGGCCGGAGCGGACATACTGCTCGTCCCCGCCGAGGGCCCCGACGGATACGGGCTCTATTCCGTCGACGCTGCCGCTGCCGCCGACGCCCCGGGCGTCACCGTGGAGCCGCTGACCCCGCTCGACCTCACCCGGCCGCTCTCCGCGCTCCACTTCGCCGACGCCCCGGCGCGCCGCCTCGCCGGGCCCGACCGCGCCCGGGACGCGGTCGGCCGGGCCCTGATGGCCGGGGCCGGGCTGCTCGCCTCCGAACAGCTGGGCCTGGCCGAGTGGTGTCTGACGGAGACCGTCCGCCACGCCAAGGAGCGCCATCAGTTCGGCCGCCCCATTGGCTCGTTCCAGGCGCTCAAACACCGGATGGCCGGGCTCTGGCTGGAGCTGGTCTCCGCCCGGGCCGCCGCCCGGCACGCCGCCGACGCGCTCGCCACGGACAGCCCCGAGGTCCCCGTCGCGGTGGCGGTCGCCCAGGCGTACTGCGCGCGGGTCGCGGTGCACGCGGCCGAGGAGTGCGTACAACTGCACGGCGGGACCGGCATGACCTGGGAACACCCGGCGCACCTCTACCTCAAGCGGGCCAAGAGCGACGAGATCGCGCTGGGCACCCCCGGCCGTCACCGCGCGGCGCTGGCCGGGCTGGTGGACCTCCCCGCCCCCGTCGGCTGAGCGGAGCCGCCCCCGGCCGGTGCCCGCCGACCGGGGGCGGACGGGGGCGCCGGGGCGTACGGGCAGGGGCGGCCCGGGGGTTCGCACCCGTGATCGGCACCCGTATGGAGCACCCGAGATGGCGCGGGTCAAGGGGGTGTCTGGGCCAGACTGGCGGCCGGATTCCGATCCTCATGAAGCGCCTGAGGAGGCTCGCCATGGCCATTTCGATCTCCGTGGTCCTACTGCTGCTGATCCTGGCGGTGGTCTTCCTGCGGAGCGGAGGGCTGCGTGTCTCGCATGCGCTGGTCTGCGTCACCCTGGGCTTCTACCTGGCCAGCAGCAGCATCGCGCCCACCATCTCCGAGGGGCTGGCGGCCACCGCGGACGTGGTCAGCAGCGTGCGGCCCTGACCGGCGGGGCCCCGGCCGCAGGACGCAGAAACCCCCGGTCGGCGGGGGCGACCAGGGCCCGCGGCCCGGCGGCGCGCAGCACGACGTCCAGCACGGCGTCGGCCTCGGCGGCGTACGAGTGGGAGAACCACGCCATGTTCGCCTCGACCGCCGCCCACCGCTCGCGCCCCGTATCCGGGTCCCGCACCAGCCCGACGTCCAGCGTGACCGCGCTGGGCAGCGAGTCCCCCACGGCGGCGAGCAGCCGCCCGGCGAACCCGCGCACCGCCCGCTCGTGCGGGTCCCGGTCCAGCGCGGCGACGTCCAGCCGCCCGTGGGCGGCGTACCGGCTCCCGGCGGCGATCCACCCCTCCAGCACGAACAGCCGGTACTCGACGGCGAACATCACCACCTCGGAGACCAGCACGGGGGTGTGCGGGCCGACGCCCTCCCCGGAACGGGGCAGCCGTGAGCCGTGTCCGTAGACCGCGGCGGGGAACGACTTGTCGCTGGGCGGCTTGACGAACACCGGGCCGCGGGCGGCCCGCGCCGCCGCCAGCGTGGTCAACTCGACCTTCCGGCCCGTGAACTCCCGCGGCAGCCGGGCGAGCCAGGCGTCCGGCGGCTCGAGCAGCCCGAGGCCGAGCCGGGCGGCCACCCGGTCGGCGGTGCGCGGGCCGCCGTACCAGTGCACCGGCCGGCCCGCCGCCTCGTCGAGCCCGCGCGGGCCCGAAAGCACCAGGACGTCCATTCCGCGCCGGGCCGCCGCCTCGCTCAGCAGGCCCGCCGTGCTCGTACGCTGAGCCGAGGTCAGAAGCAGCCGCACCACGCGGCTCACCGTATCGGCCGCCTCCCCGCGCGGACCACCCGGATCGCACCGGTCCGGTCGTCTCAGGGGCGGTCGGTGGTCGTCTCGGGGGCGGGGCGGGTGAACACCCCGATCCCGTTGGGGACCGGCCGCTCGGTGCCGCCCGAGGGGTGGTTGCGTACGGTCGCCCGCCCGCTGTCCGCGTCCCGCACCACGAGCGTGGAGGAGCCGCCCCCGTCGAGGTTGACCACATCGTCGGCCCCGAGGGCGAGCATCACATCCGCGAGCTCGCTGAGGGTCAGCCCGGCGCGGTAGGTCATCTCGCCGTCCAGCACCAGCAGATACAGCAGACGCCCGCCCTCGCCGATGCCCGCCGCGGTGCGCACCGCCCCGGTGAGCGGGTCGAGCCCGTCGAGTCTGTGACGGTCGCGCACGATCGGGAAACCGCCGAGCGCGAAGGCGAACGGCGGGCGGTGGGTCTCCCGCAGCCCGTACTCGAAGCGCACCGGTTCGCCCAGCCGCAGCTCGCGCAGCGCCCGCGCCCCCGCCTCCCGCCCCACCAGCACGAACGAATCCTCCGGGATGGGCCCCTTGCCGGGCGTGACCGCCCGCCGTGCGACCAGACCCGCACGGACCGTCACCTCATAGGTCTCCGCGCTGCACGGCGCCGACCGGGAGGTGTCCACGCCGCAGGCGGCCCGCACCCGGGACGCGCCGCCCCAGCCGGAGGTGTACGCCCCGATGCCGTCCACCGCCACCGCGTACTGGTTCAGTCCGCGCAGCGGCCGGGTGCCCCGCCCCTCCGCCGTCACCGTGCCGCGCAGCGTCAGCCGGCCCACGCGGGCGATCCGGTCGGTGCCGACGCCGACCACGTCCTCCGTCGAGGTGCCCGGCGGCGGCGCCGGGCCGAATCGCTGGCCCTGGGGCACCGCCGACTTGAGCAGCTGCCCGGCCGAGACCTCCGGGCCCACCGCGGCGCCCGTCGCCTCCACACCGGGGTGCTGGGTCTCGGTGATGTGGAAGAAGTCGCCGTTCACGGCGGCGACCGCGGCGCGCTCGGCGGCCATGTCCGAGACCCGGGAGCGCGAGGCGACCGCGTCGGGGTGGAGCAGTCCCAGCGATACCCCCGGCTCCCGCAGGTCGACGGTGAGCAGATGGCCCAGCGCCGTGCCGTGCGAGGTGGCCAGCGTGAACTCGCGGTACTCCACGCCCGGCGCCGGTGCGGAGCGCTCCAGGTAGCGCGGCGCGGCGCGGGCCGTGGGCGCGGGACCCGCCCCGGCCCGGCCGGCACCGGCCAGCACGCCCCACGCGAGAGCCACCGCCACCGCCGTACGCATTCGCCCGGACCGCCTACGCACCCGCCCGGACCTTGAGCGACTCCTCACCGCCATCGTGCACCTCCCGTCAACCGCCCGGTCCCGGGCACCGCTTCGGCTTGAGCCGCGCTTGTGACGGGAACGGCGCGGAAATGGCCGGAGACCACCGGAGGAACTCTTCGCACGCCCCTGCCCAAGCGGCCCACGCCGCCCCGATACTCACTGGCGTCCGTCGAGCAACCCCGGCCCCGCGCCGGGGCAAGAGCCGGGAGGCCCTCATGGTCCGCCGCACGCGCCGTGCCTTTGTCGTCACCCTCGGAGCAGCCGTCGCGGGCGGGATAGCCGCCCCCGCATACGCGAGTTCGGGATCCGGCAGGGGCAAGCCGCCGCTGGCCAGAGCCCACGCGCACAACGACTACGAGCACCCGCGCCCGCTGCTCGACGCGCTCTCGCACGGCTTCGGGAGCGTGGAGGCCGACATCTGGCTGGTGGACGGGCAGTTGCTGGTCGCCCACGACGCGGCGGACCTCGACCCCACCCGCACCCTGGAGGCCCTCTACCTCGACCCGCTGGCGCGACGCGTCAAGCAGAACGGCGGACGCGTCTACCGCGGCCACGACCTGACGCTGCAACTGCTCATCGACATCAAGACCGCGGGCGAGCCCACTTACCTGGAACTCGCCAAGCGCCTGCGCCCCTACCACTCGATCCTGAGCAGCGCCCACGGCGGCGTCGGGGGCCGGGTGCGCCGCTCCGCGGTGACCGCCGTGATCTCCGGCGACCGCGGCGCGCGGGCCCCCATGGAGGCCGAGCGGGTGCGCCACGCCTTCTACGACGGGCGTCTCGAGGACCAGGGCACCGGCGTGCCCGCCTCCTTCATCCCGCTGATCAGCAGCAACTGGACGCAGAGCTTCGGCTGGCTGGGCTCCGGCGAGATGCCGCCGGCCGAGCGGGAGAAGCTGCGTCAGATCGTGGGTTCGGCGCATGCGAACGGCCAGCGCGTCCGCTTCTGGGCCACCCCCGATGTGGCGGGGCCGGAGCGCGAGGCGCTGTGGCGCGAACTCCTCGCCGCCGACGTCGACTACATCAACACCGACGACCTGGCGGGCCTGGAGGACTTCCTGCGCGGCGCTCACTGACCCGCGTCGCGGGCTCACGGCAGTCACTGGCAGATCGTATGATCAACACACGCGCCTCCCCGTGAGGCGCGTGTGGGCCAGTCGGGCGACGCCCCGCACGCCGTGCCCCGCGAGACCTACGCGCCGCGCTGCTCCCTGAACGCCGCCGGGTCGTCCAGGACCGCCTGCACCACCGAGCCCGCCGCGCCCAGCACCGGCCCGTCGGAGCCCAGCCGGGAGACGGTCACCACGCCCTGGCCCGGCCGGGCCGGATCCGTGAGCCGCCGCGCCAGCTCCCGCTCCAGGGCGGGCAGCAGCCAGGGCGACAGCGGGGTGAGCGCCCCGCCGAGCACCACCTTCTGCGGGTCCAGCAGATTCACCGTGCCCGCCAGGGCGATGCCGAGCGCCGCGCCCGCCCCGCGCAGCGCGCTCCGCACGCGCGGGTCGCCGTCCGCCGCGTGCCGGGCCAGCAGGGCGATCCGGCCACCCGGGGCCCGGTGTTCGGCGGCGGCCTGCTCCGGGCTCAGGCCCCCGGCCCGCAGCACCGCCTCCTCGCCCGCGTACTGCTCCAGACAGCCGCGCCCGCCACACGCGCACTCCGGCCCCTCGGGCCGCACCGGCACATGCCCCAGCTCGCCAGCGAAACCGTGTGTCCCGCGCAGCAGCCGCCCGTCGATCACGACGGCGGCGCCGATGCCGATCTCGGCCGAGACATGCACGAAGTCACGCGGCGCGGGGTCGTGGCCGCCGAGCCACAGCTCCGCGAGCGCGCCCAGGTTGGCCTCGTTGTCGACGGTCAGGGCGCCGCCCGGCAGGGCCTCCCGCAGCGCGGCGCCCACGTCCACGCCCGACCAGCCGAGGTTCGGGGCGCGCACCACGACACAGGACTCGCGCGCCACCAGGCCCGGCACCGCCACCGCGAGCCCCACCGGCCGCAGCCCCTCGCCCTCCGCCTCCGCCGCGACACGCCGTACGAGCCCGGCGAGCCGCTCGAGCACGGGGCCCGGCGCCCGGCCCCGGTTCGCCGACTCGACCTGGGCCCTGGCCCGTACCCGCCTGCCGAGGTCCATCGCGTACACCGCCAGATGGTCCACGCCTATCTCCGCGCCGAGCCCGGCCGGCCCGCGCTCGTTGAGCTGGAGCGCGCTGCCGGGGCGGCCGACCGTGCCCGGCCGGGACGGCCCGAGCTCCACCAGCAGCCCGTCCCGGGCCAGCTCGTCCACCAGGGTCGAGACGGCGGCCCGGGTCAGCCCGATCCGGGCCGCGACGGCGGCCCGGGACAGCGGGCCGTGCGCGGCCACGGCATGCAGGACGAGGGAGAGGTTGCGTCTGCGCATCGCCTGCTGAGTGTTGGGCAGTGGCGCTGCCACCTGACCGTTCTCCCCTCGTTCCTGCTGGTCCTGGCGGTCCTGGACCCCGCGCGGTACCTCCGTGGCCCGGCCCCGACCCTACGGTGTGGCCCTGCGCAGCAGCGCGTCGGCATCGGACAGGACCCCGCCCAGGCGCTCCAGCGCCGCCTCGTCGCGCTCCACCGCCTCCCACGACGGCCCGTCCGCCGTCTTCCAGCGCCGGGCCACCGCCGCCGGGTCCTCGCCCAGCAGCAGGCCCGCGGCCTGGGCGGCGGCGCCGAGCGCGACCAGTTCCTCGGCCCGTGGCACCTGGACGGGCCGGCCGCTGAGGCGGCGTACGGTCTCGCGCCACGCCGCGCCCTTGGCGCCGCCGCCGATGAGCAGCAGCGGAGCGTCCGTCGCGGCGTCCGCGTCCAGGACCTCGTCGAGCGCGGTGAGCAGGGCGAACACGGCCCCGTCGTAAGCCGCCTGGAGCACTTGCCCCGGCGTCGTGTCATGGCGCAGCCCGTACAGCAGCCCGGAGGCCAGCGGCAGGTCGGGGGTGCGCTCGCCGTCGAGGAACGGCAGCAGAACGGCTGAGCCGCCCTGCTCCACCGCCTCGCGGTCGCGGCCGAGCAGGGCGGCGATCCGGTCCACGGCCAGCGTGCAGTTGAGCGTGCAGGCCAGCGGCAGCCAGGCGTCGCGTGCGTCCGCGAACCCCGCGACCACCCCGGTGGGGTCGGTGGGCCGGCGCCCCGAGACGGCGTAGACGGTGCCGGAGGTGCCCAGGCTCAGCACCGGCTGCCCGGGCCGCAGCCCGAGGCCCAGGGCCGCCGCCATGTTGTCGCCCGTGCCGGTGGCCACCAGGGCGCCGGCGGGCAGCGGCAGGCCGGGGAGGTGCCGTACGGTCCCGGCCGCCTCGCCGTGCCGCAGCACGCGCGGCAGCAGCTCGGGGGAGAGGCCGACGCGCTCCAGGATCTCCCCGTCGTACGACTCGGTCGCCGACGCCCACCAGCCGGTGCCGGAGGCGTCGCCGCGGTCGGTCGTGCCCTGGCCGGTGAGCCGTTCGGTGAGGTAGTCGTGGGGGAGCCGCACGGCGGCGGTGGCCCGCGCGGCCTCGGGCTCGATCTCCTTCAGCCAGGCCCACTTGGTGACGGTGAAGGCGGGCGCGGGCACGCTGCCGATCCGCTCCGCCCACACCTTCGGCCCGCCCAGCTCCTCGACCAGGCGGTCGCGCTGCGGGGCCGAGCGCACGTCGTTCCACAGCAGCGCCGGGCGCACCGGGCGGCCCGCCGCGTCCAGGGTGACCAGGCCGTGCTGCTGGCCGCCGACCGAGATGGCGGCCGCCTGCCGGGCGTGCGCCCCGCACTGGCCGAGCGCCTCGGCCAGCGCCCGCCACCACTGCTCCGGGTCGCTCTCCTTGCCGTCACCCCCCGCCCCGCCGCCGACGGTGTGCGGCGCCTGGCCGCGCGCGACGACCTGGCCGGTCGCGGCGTCGACGACCAGCGCCTTGGTGGACTGCGTGGAGCTGTCCACGCCGACGACCAGCGGTCCCTCCGGCACGGGCACGGCTGCTGCTGCCATCGTGCTCTCCTCCTTCACGTCCCTGTCCCCGAGCGGGGCTTCCCTCGGGGCACTCGCGCATACTAATTTGTAAAGTGCCATGACGAAATAGGCGAGGGAGCCGCGATGAGTTACAACCCCACCCCCGAGGACAAGTTCACCTTCGGTCTGTGGACGGTCGGCTGGCAGGGCCGGGACCCCTTCGGGGACGCCACCCGCCCGGCCCTCGACCCCGTCGAGTCCGTGACCCGGCTCGCCGAGCTCGGCGCGTACGGCGTAACGTTCCACGACGACGACCTGATCCCCTTCGGCGCCTCCGCGACCGAGCGCGAGTCGCACATCAAGCGCTTCCGGCAGGCCCTGGACGCCACCGGCATGACCGTGCCCATGGCCACCACCAACCTCTTCACCCACCCGGTCTTCAAGGACGGCGCGTTCACCGCCAACGACCGCGACGTACGCCGCTACGCGCTGCGCAAGACCATCCGCAACATCGACCTCGCCGCCGAGCTGGGCGCCAAGACCTATGTGGCCTGGGGCGGGCGCGAGGGCGCGGAGTCCGGCGCCGCCAAGGACGTGCGCGCCGCGCTCGACCGGATGAAGGAGGCCTTCGACCTGCTCGCGGACTATGTCACCGAGCAGGGCTACGACCTGCGGTTCGCCATCGAGCCCAAGCCCAACGAGCCGCGCGGCGACATCCTCCTGCCGACCGTCGGCCACGCCCTCGCCTTCATCGAGCGGCTGGCGCGGCCCGAGCTGTTCGGCGTCAACCCCGAGGTCGGCCACGAGCAGATGGCCGGGCTGAACTTCCCGCACGGCATCGCCCAGGCGCTGTGGGCGGACAAGCTCTTCCACATCGACCTCAACGGCCAGTCCGGCATCAAGTACGACCAGGACCTGCGCTTCGGGGCGGGCGACCTGCGGGCCGCCTTCTGGCTCGTCGACCTCCTGGAGTCGGCCGGCTACCAGGGCCCGCGCCACTTCGACTTCAAGCCGCCGCGCACCGAGGACATCGCGGGCGTCTGGGCCTCCGCGGCCGGGTGCATGCGCAACTACCTCATCCTCAAGGAGCGCGCCGCGGCCTTCCGGGCCGACCCGGAGGTCCAGGAGGCGCTGCGCGCCTCGCGCCTGGACGAACTGGCGCGCCCGACGCTGGGCGAGGGGGAGACCGTGGCCGGTCTGCTCGCCGACCGCACGGCCTTCGAGGAGTTCGATGTCGACGCCGCGGCGGAGCGCGGCATGGCCTTCGAGCGCCTGGACCAGCTGGCGATGGACCACCTCCTGCGCGCCCGCGGCTGACCGCGCCGCCCGGCGGCCGGCCCGCGCGTGCCGCGGGCGGGTTGGCCGCCTGCCCGCGCGTGTTGCGGACAGGTCTGGCTGCCGGTCCGCGCGTGTCGCGCGCAGGTCCGGCCGTCGTTCCGCGCGTGCTGCGGGCAGGTTCGGCCGCCGGTCCAGCCCCCCGACGGGACCGGCGGCCGGGTCTGTGGGGCCGGAGCCCGTCAGGGCGTCCAGTCGCCCAGCCAGTCCGCGATCTCGTAGTCCGCGGCCTGGGAGTCGCTCAGCTGCGGCCGGTCGGTGCTCGCCGGTCCGGAGCCCGCCCCGGTGTTCTTGTACTCGGCGAAGCGGTCGTCCTTCCACGAGAACCCGCTCATGTCGGTCCACGGGGTGGTCCGGACCGCGGCGCTCAGGGAGGTGTTGCGGACGACGGTCTGCGGATCGAGGCTCGCGTCGCCGCCCGCGTGCCAGGGGCGGCCCAGGTAGTGGCTGCGGTCGCTGACATCGCCGGTGACGTTGCTGTTGATGATCAGGAAGCCGTGCTTGCCGGCCGCGGTCGAGGGCGCGGCCACATACCCGGCCGAGCTGCCGTCGTACCGCTTGACCAGCCGTATCGTCGACTTGGTGATGACGGCGGAGGCGCGGCCGAAGATGAAGTCGACGTTGCCCTGGATCCAGGCGTTGTTGACGTACACCCGGCCGACCTTGTCCTTGCTCGCGGAGTCCAGCAGCAGGGTGTCCTGGTCGCCCAGGGCCCCGATGTTGTCCAGGACTATCTTGTCGCCCGCGGTGCGCAGCGCCACCGCCTGCTTGTCGGTGATGCTGGTGTTCGCCTCGTTGAAGTCGTTCACGAACTGGAGATTGCGGGCCTGGAAGTCGTCGGCCTCGACGGCGAAGGTCGCGCTGCCACTGGTGCCGTATGTGCCGCCGCCGGGCTTGGGGGTGCCCGAGGCGTTGTTGTAGACGATGGTCACGTCGTTCTTGCTGCTGGTGGTGCCCACCAGCCGGATGTGCGGCTTGTTGCCGGGGATCTTCACGGTCTCGCGGTACGTGCCGGGCTTCACGGAGATGGTCACGGCGGAGGGGTTGTTCGCCGGGACCGCGTCGACCGCGGCCTGCACGGTCGTGTAATTGCCGCTGCCGTCCTTCGCGACGACGATCGTCGCCGCGGCCTTCGCGTGCGCTGCCGGGGCGCCCGCTGCCATCAGTGCGGCGCCCGTGACCAGGGCGAGGGGAGCGCTGACGAGCGGTCCAGTGAGGCGCCGCCTAGGGCGCCGGTCCGTTGTGGACATGGGGGGTGACTCCGTCCCGTGGAGACGTGCCGGACATGCGGATGCTCTGCGGTTGCCGCGTGAGGCGGAAAGGTTGCCGGGGTGCGGTGGGCCGCTCGCGGCCCGGCTCTTCCGATGTCCGCTGGCTGCCGTTGTGGTTCCCGGCCGCGGCTCGGGCCGGTCTCGCCGGGCTTCGCGGAGCCCTCGGGCGACGGAGCGCGCAGTTCACCCCGGCGGTGCGCACGCCAAGTGGGCCCCATCCGCCGCGTCGTGCCGGTCGGCCGGCCGAGGTCCGGTGGGCGCGCCGCTTCGCGGACGGCGCGGTGCCGGGGGAGTCCGGCGGTTCTTGACGCCTGCGGCGGCCGCGCGGCGGCCATGCGACCGTGCGGCGGAGTCGTGTGTCGGCGCGGCGGCCCCGTCCCGCCCCTTCGCGGGCCCTGGCCCTGTACGCCGGCCCTGGGGTCGGGGTCCAGGGGTGGCCCCCGCCACGCGGCGGAGCCGCACATCGACGCTGCCGGAAGGGCCGAGGAAAGGATCGCGCTGCCGGACACCCCGACCGCGCGGCGCCGTCAGCCCGCGCCCGCCGCCGCCCCCACCATCCCGGCCCCGCGCGGGGACGGCGCCTCGAGGGACGCCAGCGCCGCCGCCGGGTCGTGGTCCGCCGGCCCGGCGGGCCACCAGCGGCCGCGCTCCTTGCGGTAGGGCCACCAGCGCCCGTCCCGGCTGTAACGCAGCTGCGCGTCCGCGCCGACCACCGTCCAGCGGTTGCTGCCCACCGCCCGCAGCCGCGGCGCCCGCTCCTCTCCCTCCCAGGCGGTGGTGAGCGAGGCGCGGGCGCGTGCCAGCGCCTCGTCGGCCGGGCTCCACTCCTCGTCCAGCACGGTGAGCGCGGCCGGTCCGCCGTGTCCCCAGGCGCGCACGGCGCGCGCCAGCTCGCCGCGGTCGCGGCCGCAGCCCGCGGCGAGGCGGTCGGCGATACCGGCCGGAGGCCCGGCGGCGGCCAGCCGCACCGCGTCCTGCCAGGGCGTGAGCGCGCTCGGCGGCGGGGCCGTGGCGTGGCCCGGCGCCAGCGCCTCGGCCAGCAGCCGCCGGGCGCGCACCGCGGCGTCCGCCGCCAGGAACTCCAGCGCGACGACGTCCAGGCCGGGCGCCGGGTCGCCGCCGCCGCTCAGCGCCGGCGGCCGGCCGGGCTCGGCCACGGTCGGCGGGGGCGCGGGCAGCGGTGGCAGGGAGGCGGTCGCGGCGAACGCCTCCCGCGCGGGTATGCCCTCCGGGGCCCGGCCGGCGCCCTCCTCGGCCGCGCCGCCCGGCGCGCGCCCGGCGGCGCGCGCCACGCTGCGCACCTGGAGCTCGTCCAGGAGCTCGCGCTCCCCGCGGCCGCGCATCAGCAGCAGTACGAAGGGGTCCTCGTCCAACAGCCGGGCGACCTGGTAGCAGAGCGCGGCGGTGTGGGGGCAGTGGTCCCACGCCTCGCATCCGCACTCCGGCTCCAGATCGCCGATGCCCGGGAGCAGTTCGACGCCCGCGGCCGCCGCGTCCTCGACGAGCTGCGGGGGCATGTCCCGGTCGAGCAGGGCGGCGATATGCCCGGCCCGGTCGGCGACCACGTCCAGCAGCCGCTCCCACTCGGCCTCGCCGAACTCCTGGAGCAGCACATCGGAGCGGTGGGGCGTGTGGTCGCGGTCCCGTACCACCGCGGTGATCCGGCCCGGCCGCACGCACACCGCCCCGACCGCCCCCTCGCGCGCGTGCTTGCGCCCGCGCCCCAGCTGTTCACCGTCGAGCGCCGTGTCCTCCAGCGCCTTGAGCCACGCCCGGCCCCACCAGGTGCGGGCGAAGCCGCGGCCGCGGGCGGGCGGCAGGGCCTCGAAGACGCGCTCGCGCTCGTCGTACCCCTCCCGGACGTTCCCGGTATCGGTCATCGCTCGGTCCCCCTCAGCTCCACGAGCTCCGCCAGCTCGGCGTCGGTCAGTTCGGTCAGCGCCGCGTCCCCCGCGCCGAGCACCGCGTCCGCCAGCTCCCGCTTGCGCTCGAGCATCGCGGCGATCCGGTCCTCCACCGTGCCCTCGGTGATCAGCCGGTGCACCTGCACCGGCTGGGTCTGCCCGATCCGGTACGCGCGGTCGGTGGCCTGCGCCTCCACGGCCGGGTTCCACCAGCGGTCGTAGTGCACGACATGTTCGGCCCGGGTGAGGTTGAGGCCGGTGCCCGCCGCCTTCAACGACAGCAGGAACACCGGCACTTCGCCCTGCTGGAAGCGGTCCACGAGCTCCTCGCGGCGCGCCACCGGCGTGCCTCCGTGCAGCAGCTGCGCGGCGACGCCGCGCGCCGCCAGATGTTCCTCGAGGATCCGCGCCATCCGGACGTACTGCGTGAAGACGAGGACGCTCGCGCCCTCGGCGAGGATGGTGTCCAGCAGTTCGTCGAGCAGCTCCAGCTTTCCCGACCGGCCGGGGACGACGGGTTGGTCCTCCTTCAGATACTGCGCGGGGTGGTTGCAGATCTGCTTCAGGCCGGTCAGAAGCTTGACGATGAGCCCGCGCCGGGCCGGCCCGGCGGTGCCGGAGATCTCGGCGAGCATCTCGCGCACCACCGCCTCGTACAGCCCGGCCTGCTCCTTGGTGAGCGCCACGGCGCGGTCCGTCTCGGTCTTCGGCGGCAGCTCGGGCGCGATGCCCGGGTCCGACTTGCGGCGCCGGAGCAGGAACGGGCGGACGAGCTTCGCCAGGCGCTCGGCGGCGGCCGGGTCGCTTCCGCTCTCGACGGGCTGGGCGTAGTGGGCGCGGAACCACCCGTGGCCGCCGAGCAGCCCGGGCGTCGTCCAGTCGAGGATCGCCCACAGCTCGGAGAGGTTGTTCTCGATCGGGGTCCCGGTGAGCGCGACGCGGGCCTTGGCGCCGATGGCGCGCAGCTGCTTGGCGGTCGCCGAGTACGGGTTCTTGACGTGCTGCGCCTCGTCGGCCACCACCAGGCCCCAGCCGCCGGGCACGGCCTCGGCCAGCCGCCGTGCGTCGAGCCGCATCGTCCCGTACGTGGTGAGGACGAACTCGCCGTCCGCCAGGTCCTCCAGGGTGCGCGCGGCGCCGTGGAAGCGGCGCACCGGGGTGCCGGGCGCGAAGCGTTCGATCTCGCGCTGCCAGTTCCCCAGCAGGGAGGCGGGCGCGACCACGAGGGTGGGCCCGGCGGCCTCGGGGACGTCCTGGCGGTGGAGATGAAGGGCGATCAGGGTGATGGTCTTGCCGAGGCCCATGTCGTCGGCGAGCGTGCCCCCGAGGCCCAGCGAGGTCATCCGGCTCAGCCAGCCCAGGCCGCGCAGCTGGTAGTCGCGCAGCGTGGCGGCCAGGCCCACGGGCGGGGCGACGGGCCCGTGCGCCGGGCCCTCGGGGTCGGCGAGGCGGTCCCGCAGCGTGGCCAGCCAGCCGGCGGCCCGCACCTCGACGCCGGTGCCGTCGGCCTCGGCCCGGCCGGTCAGGACGGCGCCGAGCGCGTCGGCGGTGGTGATGTCACGGTCCTCGCGGCCGCGGGCGCGGCGGACCGCCTCCGGGTCGATGACGACCCATCGGTCACGCAGCCGCACCACCGGACGGGCGGCCTCGGCGAGCCGGTCCAGCTCCGCCCGGGTGAGTTCCCGGTCGCCGACGGCGAACCGCCAGCTGAAGCGGAGCAGCGCGTCGGCCGACAGATACGAGGGCAGCCCGGATCCGGCGGTGTCCGGACCCTCGCCGTCGACGCGCCCCTGCGGGCCGACGACGGCACGCGCGGTCAGGCCCCGGGCCAGCTCCTTGGGCCAGTGCACCTGGACCCCCGCCGCGTCCAGCGCCGCGGCCGCCGGGCCGAGCAGCTCGACGACGTCCTCGTCGGCGAGGTCGAGCGCCTCGGGTACGGCGGCGGACAGCAGCGGGGCGAGCGGTGACCAGGCGCGGACGGCCCGGCGCAGCGTCAGCAGCGCGTCCATGCGGGCGCGGGGGCCGAGGGCCGCGGCGGCGGGCGACGCGCCCGCCCATACGTCGGCGGCGTCCGCCACCAGGGTCGGGTCGGCGAGGCTGTGGAGTTGGAGGACGGCACGGAAGCGCGGGCCGGGGGACGGGGCCCGGTCGCGGTTCCCGTCGTGGCTTCGGCCGTGGACGAGGCCGTGGTCGCCGTCGCCGCCGAGGTCGCCGCCGAGGTCGCCGTCCAGCAGCTCGATCCGAAGCGACAGCCGGACACCGGCGTCGTGCCCGGCGGCGAGGTCCGCCGCCCAGGCCCGCTGCTCGGGCAGGCGTTGCGGCTTCGCCGCGGCGAACGCCGGACCGCCGGCGGCCAGGGCCGCCGCGGGCGAGCGCGGCAGCCCGTCCGCGACCGCGTCGAGAAACGCGCGGACGTGCCGCTCCGGCTCCGGGAGGCGCAGCGGGTCGGTGCCGGGCAGCGGCACGGCGTGGGCGGCGGGAGGCATGGCCGCCGCCAGCTCACGCACCCGCCGCAGATCCTCCTCGGCCAGCGGGCCGACGCGCCACGCGTCGTGGTCGGTGGCCGTGAGCCCGGGCAGCAGCCGTCCGCGCGCGGCGAGCTGGAGGGCGAGCACCGCGGCGGTGCCCCAGAAGGCCGCTGTGGGATCGGCGGGTGGGGAAGCGGTGTGCGCGGCGCGTGCGCGGGCGCGGGTGAGCACCGGAAGCGCCTCGCTCAGGGGCAGGACGAGGGCCCGTACGGCGCGGGTACGGACGCCCGGGTCTCCTTCGGCACCATCGGCCTGATCGACCTCATCGGAGGTGGCCGGGACCACGACGGTGATCTCTTCGGGGGTGCCCGGCCCGGTGGGGTCCGGGCCGTCCGGCCGCCAGAAGGCGACGCGTCCGGTGCGTGCCGGGTCGGCGGGGAGGAAGACGGTGGTGCAGCGGCTGAGTTCGGCGATCTCGGAGGGCGTTGCCACGGTGCGTGGTGTCACGGAGCTGACACATTCCTCAAATTTGACTAGCGGGAGCGGTCGAGAGTACCCGACGAGGGGCCCGCCGGGGCGGGCGTCCGTTGTGAACCGTCTCACCTGGGCCCTTCGCGCTCCGGTGGATGCTTCGCACTCAGGAACCGGACGCGGCCGACGTCCGTTGACACAAGTGAAGCGGCATGAGCCGCGAAGGAGGCAGAGGGAGATGTCCAAGCGCGCTGTGGCCGTCGCGGGGGGCGCGGCGGTGGGAGTGATCCTGCTGTGTCAGCTGTTGCCGTTCTGGGCGGCAGTGCTGGTGATCGTCGGTGTTCCCACGCTGGCGTATCTGGTGCTCGACCCCTCTCAGCGGCGCAGGCTGCGCCGTGTGTCGCGCAAGGAGCTGGGGCGCTGACCGGCCCTTTCGCGCGCCCTGATGGCGAATTCCCGGATGGAAACGGGGAGAAGGGAGCGGCGGGCCGCGGCGGGGTGGAGCAGGGCCGCCGGCCGAGCTCGGGGCCCGGGGTGACACGCGCCTTGGAGTGACCGCGCAACACCGATCGCGGGTCACCCGGACCCCGTCCCCGTTCCGTAAGTCACTTGTGCGGTCGGCCGGTGCTGGGCGAGCATGCTCGCCATGACGCATGGAAAGGACGGCCTCGCGACCTCTCGGTGATCGCCATGGCCGCATACGAAACTCCTCAGCCGCTGACCCCTTCCTGGCTCCGGGCGCACTTCGACCCGCTGCCCTTCCCCGCCCGGATGAGCGCCCTGGCGCGGTACGCCCGCACGCTCTCCCCGGACGCCTGCGCCACCCTGCGCGCAGCCCTCGACTCCTCTCCCGAGCCGGATGACCGGCACCTCGCGCTGTTCCTCGCCGTCGCCCGCCGCGACCTCGACGCCGTGGCCGCCGCGCTCGCCGACCCACTGTTGCGCCGCCGCGCCCTGTCCGCGGCCATCCGCCTGCCGGTGCCCGAAGCGGCCCTGGCCCGACTCGCCCTGGACGAGAGCCGGTCCGTACGCCACGAGACATACCGCGTTCTGCGCGTCGGGCGGCGTACCGGCCTCGCCGACCGGCTGCTGCCGCGGGCGCACACCGCGTACGGCCCCACCGACGCGGCCCGGCTCCTCCCTGCCTGCTCACCCGGCGTGGCGGCCGAGTGGCTGCCCCGTCTCGACCCGCCGATCGGCGTCCTGCACACCCTCGCCCGCACCGCCCCGGCGGCCGTCGCCGCCCGGCTGGCGGCCGACTACCAGGCGCGTGACGACTACGGTCGGCGCCGACTCGCCCGCCGCCACCGCCTGTTGGCCGCCGCCGTCGCGGAACGCGACACCGACGCCGGGCTGCTGCTCCTCGAACGAGCGCCCGCGCTCATCGACGGCCGCGGCACGGTGGCGCTCCTGCGCAAACCTCGGCAGGTGCTGGCGATCCTCCGGCGCGCCGCGGACCGCACGGACGCCGACCACCGCGGCGGGTCGGAACGGACGCCTGCCCTCCGTCCGCCCACCGGGCCGCTGCCGCGGTCCGTGCTGCGGGCCCTGCGCGCCCTCACCCCCGAGGAACTGGCCGAACTGGCCGAGGCGAGCTTCGGCGGATTCCGCCGGTACCGCGCCGACCGGCTGGACATCACCCCCGACCCCCTGCTCGCCCTGCTCCCCGCCGCCGCGCGGCGCCGCGTCGTCGAAGCCCGGCTCCCCGCGCGCGGCCCCGGCCGGAGGACCAGGCTCAACGCCCTCGCCGCGCTCGACCCGGCGGACCGCGCGGATCTCATGCGCCCCGTTCTCGCCCGGGCGGACCGGTCGCCGCTGCTGCGCAACCAGCTCCTCGCGGTGGTTCCGCTCGCCGACGCCGAACCGATCCTGCTCGAGGGGGCGGCGAGCCACCGCCCGTACGAACGCGCACTCGCCTGGCGCACGCTCATCGCGTGCGCCGAGCTCAACGCCGACCCCGCGGCCTTCGCGCGGACCGTGGCGGCCTGCGAGCGGGCCTGGCACGACCGCGAGGAGGTACGGCTCGCCGCGTTGGGGCAGGTCGCCGGCGCGTCGCCCCGGATGCTGACCGCGGTACCGCTGAGCGTGCTGCGCGACGCGGCGCTGACCACCGTCCACTCCCGCGACTCCACGTCCGCCACGGTCGCCGCCGCCGAACGGTGGCTGCGCCGCACCACGGAGAGCGCGGCGGCCAGGGGAGACGCCGAACGGGCGGCGCGCGTGGCCCGCCTGCTGTGCCAGGTCGTGGGCGATCCGCGCCGGCGCGGCCCGGTCGCACCGCTGAGGCTCGATGCCCGCGCGGCGGCGGCCATCTGGGCCGGAACGGCCCCCGACCCGCTCGGCGATGCCGCCGACCGACGGCCGTGTCCCCCCGCACACGTGGACCGGGCGGACGGCCGGGCGGAGAGACGCCTCCCCACCTCCCGGCTCGTGCCCCTCGCCGAACTCCTCACGCCCCACCTCCCAGCTCTGCCGGAGCTGGACGCGTTCGTGGGCCATACCGCGTTCGACGGCGAGGATCCCGGGTCGGCCGTGCGCGCGGCCGTGGCGTGGCTCGCGGCTCCTGCCACGCGAGAGCGCCGCTGCGCCCAACTGGTCGCCGCCGACGTATCGTTCGCCACGCTGGAACCGGTGCTGCGCACCCTCGCCACCCGCCGCACCGACCTGTTGGAGGACGTGCTGCGCGCCGCCCGCCACGGGCTGCGCGGTCAGCTGTCGGGGCGCGCCGCCAACTGCTGGGTGCCGCGCCTGCCGTGCTCCCTCACCGGCCGGTGGACCGCGCGGGCGCGCCACCTGCTGGCCACCCATCTCGCCGCGGTGGCGGCCGACGACGAGGCTCCGCCGCGCGCCCGCGCGGACGCGGCGGCTCTGGTGCGCGACCCGGCGCTCCTGGCGGACCTGGCGTCCGGCGCGCCGCAGCCCGTGGCCGCGGCGGCGCTGACCGCACTGAGCGAGAGCGCGGCGCTCCACGCGCACAACGTCGCCACGCCGCCGACGCGCACGGACCCCCGGCCCGACCCGACCCCGCGCGACTCCGCCACGCGAGACGTGCCGGGTCCGGGCCGGATGCTCGGTGGCGACAGGACAGGCGGCCAGGCGAGCGACGGCGTGGCGCCCGTCCGCGAGGCGCTCGAGGACGTGCCCGACGACGTGCCCGAGGGGGCCGCCCCGAACGCCGTAGCGGATTCGGACACGCCCGCCCTCGACGCCTACGGCCCGGTCGCCGACGCCCCTCACACGCCGCCCGACGTCCTCTCTTTCCTCCTCCGACACGCCGGAACCGGGGGAGCGCGGGGGAGGGCTGCCATGGCGGGGGTGCGGCGCCTGCTGGGCGGCGTACCCGACCGGAGGGCGGTCGCGCTGCTGGCACCCGTGGCGCGCTTGGTGACGACGCCGGTCGGCAGCCGTAAGGAGGCCGCCCGCGCGCTGGCCGAGCTGCCGGGTGACGGCGCGTTCGCCGCGCTGCTCGCGGCCTGGGACGAGCCCGGGCAGCACCGGGACGTGCGGGTGGTGCTCGCCCGTTCGCTCCTCGCCCGCGTCGACGCGCCGGGCGTGGCCGACCGGCTGACGGAGCAGGTGCACGAGTCCGCCGTCCGCGAGGCCGTGATCGTGAGCGATCCGGAGGCGGCGGGCATCCGTACCCGCTCGGCGTACGCGTCCTTCCTCGCCGGGGTGGTCCGCACCGGGGACGACGCGGCGGCCCGGGCCGCCTGCGCCGCGCTGCCGCACTGCGTGGCGGTCGGGGCGGCCGGCGGGTTCGAGGACGGGGTCGGCGCGCTGACGGCCGCCGCTGTCGCCACGCACCGGCCGTCGAGGGTGTGGCGCGCCGCGGTGGACGCGCTCGGGCGGCTGCCCGGAGACGAAGGGGGCGCCGCCCTGCGCCGCGTATTCGAGACGCTGGTCGCCCGCACACGCACCGAAACCGGCGCCGGTGAGGGGAGCGGACGCGCGAGCCGCGCCGACGCGCTGCGGCGGCTCGCGGACTGCGGGTCCGCCGTCATCAGCAGGCTCGTCCAGGAGTCGGCGGGCGAACTCCCGACCGGTGAACTCGCGCAGGGCGACGCCGTGGTGGACGCGCTCCTGGCCGCCGGGCTGCGCCGCCAGGCGACCAGCGCTGTGCTGAGCCTGGCCTGTGCCGGGCTCAGCAGGGGCGACCCCGGCCTCGGCCGCTGGGAGCGCTATCTGTCGCTGGTCCAGGAGCGGCCGGATCGCCTGCACTTCTTCGACCACTTCGCCTTCGACCATGAAGACGAGCGTGTGCGGGCAGCGGTGCGCAGTGTCGTCGGCGTGTTGCGCGAGCGCGGCGACGCCCCCGGCGGGCTGACCGCCCTCGTCCTGGTGAAGGCCATGGGCGCCAGGAACGGCTGGCAGGACCCGTGGCGGGCGGAACTGGACGCGCTGTGCGGGCACGCCGACCCGGATACGGCCGAGGCGGCGCTCCTCGTCGACCCGTGCCGACGCCGATGACCGCGACCGGCGGCGGCGCCCCACGCACCGGCCGCGCGCGCCGGGCACGGCAGCCTCCTCTTGCGGGCCCGCCCGCCGGGGCGCCGTCAGGCGCCGCCGGTCTCCCGCAGCGACTCCAAAGTGCGGCGCAGCCAGGACTGTTCCGCCTGGCTGGTGGCGCGGGCGATGGTGAGGATGCCGCGCCGGAAGGGGTCCTCGACCTCCTCCGCGCGCAGCGGCCGGCCGCCGTCGTAGAAGAAGCTCGTGGGCTGCCGCAGAAACTCCAGCCGGCGCTCCAGCACCTCCGCCTGCGCCGCCGGGTCCTCCAGGTGCCGCAGAAACGCGAGCAGCGTGAACCAGCGGCTCTCGTCGGTGATGTCGGCGTGCGCCGGCCGGGCGAGGCGCAGGCGGAGTTCGGCGCGGCCCGCGGTGGTCAGGGTCAGCACATGCCGGGGCGCGGCCCCGGCGCCCGGCTGGGTCTCGCGGGCCAGCAGCCCGGCCCTCTCCAGACGCTTGATCGCCGGGTACAGCGTGCTTTCGGCCACCGGCTTGACGTGCCCGGTCAGCGCGGCGATTCGCTTGCGCAGCTCATAGCCGTGCAGTGGCGTGTCGCAGAGAAAGCCCAGGATGGCGAGTTCCAGCATGTGCGCATTGTGACGCACGGGCGTTGTACCTCGATCGGGTAATACATCGTCATGGATGTATAGGCCTGCCTGCCGACTCAGCTCCGACACACCGCTCAGCCCTGGCGGACGGCTCAGCCCTGGCGGACGGCGAGGGCCAGGAAGCGTGTGTCCCGGTCCGTGTACGAGGTCAGCGCCCAGCCTGAACGGGCCAGCAGCGGGCGCAGATTGGGCTCGGCCCGCAGGTCGTCAGGGGTGATCGGGCGGCCCTTCCGGGCCGCGAGGGCCGCCCGCCCCACGGGGTGGAACAGCGCGAGCCTGCCCTGGGGGCGCACCACCCGCGCGAGCTCCCGCAGCCCGGCCTCGGGCTCGGGAAGGTGGGAGATCAGCCCGGCGCCGAACACCGCGTCCAGACAGCCGTCGCGCAGCGGCAGCCTGGTGACGTCGGCGAGGGCGAGCCCGGCGTCCCGGTGTCGTCCGGCGCGTACGGCGGCCGCCAGCATCGCGGGTGTGACGTCGGCGCCGAGGACCGTCCCGGCGGGGCCGACGGCCGCGCGCAGCGCGGGCAGGGCGCGGCCGGTACCGCAGCCGGCGTCGAGCACCGCGTCCCCGGCGCGCAGGCCGATCTCGGCGATGGCGGCGGCGTAGGCGGGGCCGTCGTCGGGGAAACGGGCGTCCCAGTCGGCGGCCCTCGGGGCGAAGAAGTCCCGGGCCTTGGCCAGGTGGTCGGCGGGGGTGTGCTGGCGGCTCATGCGGCTCCTCGGACGGGCGCGGATCGTCGGACGGGACAGATCATGAGGAAGCTGAGGGAAAACCCTGAGCGAGAACCCGAATATTGTGCACGTTCGAGCATCGACCGATCGTTCTGTCGTCTGTCCCTGTCAAATTCCAGCATCTTCCGAATGCGCCCCCTCTGTGCGCCCCCTCCCGGCTAGCGTCCGGCAGAGTCTCGCGGAACCCGACAGAGGGAGACGGCCATGACCGAGCACCGCCGAATCGCCGCCCGCTTCCCGGACGGTCTCGACTGCCTTCTGGACGATCTGGTGCTCCGTGTCGGGGACGTACGACACGCCGTCGTGCTCTTCGGCGACGGAGTGACGGTGAGCTCCTCCCGCGGGCTCAATCGACGCGACGCCGAGCAGCTGGCCGCCATGGCCTCCGGGTTCCACGGCCTCGTCGTCGGCGCGGCGGGCCGACGGCGAGGCCGTGCGGCGCGCCAGACCATGGTGGAGACGGGGGTCGGCAACCTCTTCGTCGCGGCGGCGGGCGAGGGCTCGTGCCTGGCCGTCCTGAGCGCGGCCACCGCCGACCCCGCGCTGATCGCCTCGGAGACGGCCCGGCTCGTCGAGCGTATCGAGGAGCATCTGCGCACCCACCCGTGCCTCCCGGAGACCCCCGCCGCCCCCGCCTGACCGGCTCACGCCACGCGGCCTCCGTGTCCCCGGCACACGGAGGCCGCGCGGAGGGCGCTGCTTGCCGGCCCTCCGCGCGGGTACTCGCGAACTCATGGCTGGAATCGAGCTCAACAGCGCCGCGTTCGACGACCACGACCCGATCCCGCGCCGCTACACAAAGGACGGGGATGACCTCTCACCGCCGCTGACCTGGTCCGGTGTCCCCGCCGGCACGGCCGAGCTGGCCCTGCTGTGCGAGGACCCGGACGCGCCGTCGGGGACGTTCGTCCACTGGCTGGTCACCGGCATCGCCCCCAGCAGCGGCGGGGTGGGCGCCGGGCAGATACCGGCGGGCGGGCTGTCGCGCACCAACGGATACCACCAGGAGGGCTGGGGCGGGCCGCACCCGCCCGAGGGCGACCGGGCGCACCGGTACTTCTTCCGGCTGTACGCCCTTCCCGAACCGCTGGTCCTCCCTGACGAGGCCTCCGCCCACGAGGTGCACCAGGCCGTCGACCGCAGCCAGCTCGCGAGCGGCACACTGGTCGGCCTCTATCAGCGCTGAGACACCCAATGGTTTTCGGCCGAATCGGGCTAGTCGGCGACTCCGGCGAGGGCGATGACTTTCTCGATACGGACCCGCACCAGCAGCTCGCCCGGGACGCCGTTTCGGGCGCCGTACTGCTCCGCGACGTCCTCGCCCATGTACCGCGCCGCGATCCGGGTGGCCCAGTCACGGACCTCCTCCAGCCGGTCGCTGAGCTCGGCGCGCCCCTGAAGCGTGACGAACGCGAACGGGGGCCGGTCGTCGTCCACGCAGAGGCCGACCCGTCCGTCCCGGGCCAGGTTGCGGCCTTTGACGGTGTCCTGGCCTGTGTTGAAGACGAGGTCGTCGCCGTCGAGCAGAAACCACACGGGCGCGATATGCGGGCTGCCGTCGTCGCGCACCGTCGACAACTTCGCGGTGCGAGTGCCCTCCGAGACGAACTTCTGCCACTGATCCTTGGTCATTTTCCGTGCCATGTCTCCATCTTGTGTCAAGCGGCGCACATCGGCGCGCCGACAGGCGGGCCGGGTTGCCCGGAGAGCGGAGGTGAGAAAGGCTGGCCCGGCAGCTGTGGTGGATGGCCGGACGGGGAGGAACGGTATGGCACTCAGCAAAGGGCTCGATTGGCTGTTGGACGACCTGACCGAGCGGATCGCACAGATACGGCACGCCTTGGTGCTGTCGAACGACGGGCTGGTGACGGGCGCGAGCTCATCGCTCGTCCGCCAGGACGCCGAGCACCTGGCCGCGGTCGCCTCGGGCTTACACAGCCTGGCCAAGGGGTCCGGGCACCATTTCCGCACGGGGCGGGTGCGGCAGACGATGGTCGAATTCGAGGAGGGCGTGCTGTTTGTGACGGCCGCCGGCGACGGCAGCTGTCTGTGCGTGCTCAGCGGTCCGGACGCCGACGTCGGCCAGGTCGCGTACGAGATGGCGCTGTTGGTCAACAGGGTGGGGGAGCACCTGGGCGTCGAGGCGAGACAGGAGAGCGGGGCGCCCAGCGGGCTGTGATCCGGAGTTATCCACAGGCCTGATGGGCTGCCTTGCCCAGCGGCTATCGTCGTCACTGTCAGTGATTGACCAGTCGCGGGGGAGGGCCGTCGTGGTAGTGGAGGAACGTCAGAGGACGGGCGAGAAGTCGCGCCCGAGGTCGAGCCAGGGGTCTGGCCAGAGGTCGCGCCGGCAGCTGCGGAGCGGGCCGGTGCCGGCGGTGCCGGCGGTGCCGGACGGCATCGAGGAGACCGTCGCGTTCGACAGGGCCGCGAGGGAACTGGGGCTCAAGCTCGGCGAGTTCGAGCTGGCCGTCCAGCTCGGCGAGGTGCTCACCGTGGCCGTGGGCGCCATGGGGCGACGGGTGGGGCGTGCGGAGTTGCTGCGGCTCGCGGCCGCCGAGGGCTTCCCGAGCGCGTTGCGCGCGCGGCTCCGTGTTGTGGGCACGGCGGAGGGAGCCGAGCTGCTGGACATCAGCCCGGGGCGGTTCTCCCGGCTGGCGCGCGGTGGCTTCTTCACCCCGGTCCGCTTTTACGTCAACCGGTACCGAGCCGTGGTGTGGCTTTACCCGGCCGCGGAGCTCCGCGCGTTCGCGGAGCGGGAGCCCGCGCTGCTGACCGGCCGCATCCCGGCCGGGCTGCGCGCCACTCTCAGCGCCGGGGAGGACCAGCGGGCCGCCCGATGGCGCGGCCGCCGTATCGAGCAGTTGCTCATCCGGACCGAGGACCCCTGGGAGCGGGCCGCGGTGTGGGCCGCGGTGCTGGCCCCCGCCGAGTTGGACGCGACGCTCACCGACCCGGCCGAGCGCGCGTATGTGCGCGCGCTGATGCCCCGGCTCGCCCCGGTGGCCTCGGGGACCGGCTTGGCGGCGGAGGTGATCGCGGCCGTGGTGACGGTCGGCGACCCCACCGAGATCCGGCGCTGCCGGGCCGCGCTGGACACCTGTGTGCGGGACGCCCGGCGGGCGCGCCCCGCCCCGCGGCCGCCGGACGAGGCGGCGGCGCCGGACGGTGATCCGGTCCCGTCTGTCGGCGTGCTCACACTGCCCGACGGCGATCCCGCGCCGCCCGCCCTGTCCCCGGGGCGCCCCCGCGGGCTCTGGCACCGTCTCGTCGGCGGGCGCCGGGGCGCGGAGGGTGGCCCCATGGCTCCCTACAAGGGGCGGAAGAGCCCCTCCTGTACGACGGAGACGAGGAGCCGGCCGGCCCGGTCGTAGATCCGGCCGCGGGCCAGCCCCCGGCCGCCGGTGGCGATCGGCGACTCCTGGTCGTAGAGGAACCACTCGTCGGTGCGGAAGGGGCGGTGGAACCACATGGCGTGGTCCAGCGAGGCCATGTCGAAGCCGCGCCGGCTCCACAGCGGTTCCACCGGCACCCGCACCGCGTCCAGCAGCATCATGTCGCTCGCGTAGGTGAGCGCGCAGGTGTGCACCAGTGGATCGTCGCCGAGCGGGCCGACCGCGCGCATCCACACCGCACTGCGCGGCTCGGCGCCCTTGAGCTCCTCGGGCGTCCAGCGCAGCCGTTCCACATAGCGGATGTCGAAGGGCTGGCGGCGCGCCATTCTCTCGAGCGCCTCGGGGAGCGTCCCGAGATGCTCGCGGATCTCGTCGGCGAGCTTCGGCAGGCTCTCCGGCTCAGGCACCTCGGGCATCGGCAGCTGCTGTTCGATGCCCGGCTCGGGAAGATGGAAGGAGGCCGTCAGATTGAAGATCGTCCGTCCCTGCTGGACCGCGACGACCCGGCGTGTGGTGAAGGAGCGGCCGTCGCGGACGCGCTCCACCTGGTACACGATCGGCACGCCCGGCCGCCCCGGGCGCAGGAAGTACGCGTGGAGGGAGTGCACCGGGCGCTGCCCGTCGGTGGTCCGCCCCGCGGCCACCAGCGCCTGCCCGGCCACCTGCCCGCCGAACACCCGCTGGAGCGACTCGTCGGGGCTCAGGCCGCGGAATATGTTCAGCTCGATCTGCTCCAGGTCCAGCAGATCGACCAGACGCTCGGCGGGATTGGTCATCGGTGGTGCTCCTTCACTGGTGGTGCTCGTCGCGGGGCCCGGCCCCGCGACGTATGGGGCCATGGCGCTTGGGCCCGTGGCGTGTCGGGCCGGGACGCCTGGGAGGCTACAACTGGCCCACGTCGGTGATCCGCACCACCGCACGCCCCTCTTCGTCGGAGGCGGCCAGGTCGACCTCGGCCGAGATGCCCCAGTCGTGGTCCCCGTTCGGGTCGTCGAAGGTCTGCCGCACCTGCCACAGCCCGTGCTCCGGCTGCTCCTCGATCCGCAGCAGCTTCGGGCCGCGCGCCTGAGGGCCGGTGCCCAGGTCCTCGTACTCCTCCCAGTAGGTGTCCATCGCCCTCGACCACGCGTCCTCGTCCCAGCCGGAGTCCGCGTCCATCTCGCCGAGCTCGGCCACCTTGTCCAGCGCGGCGAGCTCGACCCGGCGGAACATCGCGTTGCGCACCAGAACCCGGAAGGCGCGCGCGTTCGCGGTGACCGGCCGGACCTGGTCGGCGCGCTCCTGGGCCTCCTCCGCGGACTCCTCCTCGGGGTTCGCGAGCTGCTCCCACTCGTCCAGGAGGCTGGAGTCGACCTGACGCACCATCTCGCCGAGCCAGGCGATGAGGTCCTGGAAGTCGTCGGACTTCAGATCGTCCGGCACGGTGTGGTCCAGGGCCTTGTAGGCGCCGGCGAGGTAGCGCAGCACGATGCCCTCGGTCCGCGCCAGGTCGTAGAACGAGGTGAACTCGGTGAACGTCATCGCGCGCTCGTACATGTCGCGGATCACCGACTTGGGCGACAGCGGGTGGTCGCCGACCCAGGGGTGGCTCTTGCGGTAGAGGCCGTACGCGTGGAACAGCAGCTCCTCCAGCGGCTTGGGGTACGAGACGTCCTGGAGCCGCTCCATGCGCTCCTCGTACTCGACGCCGTCCGCCTTCATCGCGGCCACCGCTTCGCCGCGCGCCTTGTTCTGCTGCGCCGCCAGGATCTGGCGCGGATCGTCCAGGGTCGACTCGACCACCGAGACCATGTCCAGGGCGTAGGAGGGGGATTCGGGGTCCAGGAGTTCGAAGGCGGCCAGCGCGAAGGTGGACAGCGGCTGGTTCAGCGCGAAGTCCTGCTGGAGATCCACCGTCAGCCGCACCGTCCGCCCCTCGGCATCGGGCTCCTTGAGCTGCTCCACCACGCCGCCGTCCAGCAGCGATCGGTAGATCGCGATGGCGCGGCGGATGTGGCGCAGCTGATTGCGGCGCGGCTCGTGGTTGTCCTCCAGGAGGCGCCGCATCCCCGTGAAGGGGTTGCCGGGCCGGGCGATGACCGACAGCAGCATGGCGTGGGTGACCCGGAACCGGGAGGTGAGCGGCTCGGGTTCGGAGGCGATCAGCTTCTCGAAGGTGTTCTGCCCCCAGCTGACGAACCCCTCGGGCGCCTTCTTGCGCACCACCTTGCGCCGCTTCTTGGGATCGTCCCCGGCCTTCGCCAGCGCCTTCTCGTTCTCGATGACGTGCTCGGGCGCCTGCGCCACCACAAAGCCCGCGGTGTCGAACCCGGCTCGCCCGGCCCGGCCCGCGATCTGGTGGAACTCCCGGGCCCGCAGCGTGCGCACCCGCTGGCCGTCGTACTTCGTCAGCGCGGTGAACAAGACCGTGCGGATGGGCACGTTGACGCCCACGCCCAGCGTGTCCGTACCGCAGATGACCTTGAGCAGCCCGGCCTGTGCCAGCTTCTCCACCAGCCGCCGGTACTTCGGCAGCATCCCGGCATGGTGCACCCCGATACCGTGCCGCACATAGCGGGACAGATTCCGGCCGAACTTGGTGGTGAAACGGAAGTTGCCGATGAGCGCGGCGATCTCGTCCTTCTCCGCCCGCGAGCACATGTTGATGCTCATCAGCGCCTGGGCGCGCTCCACCGCGGCCGCCTGGGTGAAGTGCACGATGTAGACGGGCGCCTGCCGGGTCTCCAGCAGCTCGGTCAGCGTCTCGGTCAGCGGAGTGGTGCGGTACTCATAGCTCAGCGGCACGGGCCGGGTCGCGGACCGCACCACGGTGGTGGGCCGCCCGGTGCGCCGGGTGAGGTCCTCCTCGAACCGCGTCACATCGCCGAGCGTCGCCGACATCAGTACGAACTGGGCCTGGGGCAGCTCGATCAGCGGGATCTGCCAGGCCCAGCCGCGGTCCGGTTCCGCGTAGAAGTGGAACTCATCCATCACGACCTGGCCGATGTCGGCGTCCTTGCCGTCCCGCAGGGCGATGGAGGCCAGCACCTCGGCCGTGCAGCAGATCACCGGCGCGTCCGCGTTGACCGACGCGTCGCCCGTGAGCATCCCGACGTTCTCGGTGCCGAAGATCTTGCACAGCTCGAAGAACTTCTCCGAGACGAGGGCCTTGATGGGCGCGGTGTAGAAGGTGACCTCGTCCCGGGCGAGCGCGGCGAAGTGGGCGCCCGCCGCCACCAGGCTCTTGCCCGAGCCGGTGGGGGTGGACAGGATGACGTTCGACCCGGACACCACCTCGATCAGCGCTTCCTCCTGGGCGGGGTAGAGCGAGATGCCCCGCTCCTCGACCCACGTCGAAAACGCCTCGAAAAGGGCGTCGGGGTCGGCGTCGCTCGGCAGCTGATCGATAAGAGTCACCCCCCTATACTGCCTGCTTTCCCGCGCGAGCCGGGAACCGGCTGGCGGGACGAAGATCGCTCGCCGCTAGGCTGTGCCGGGCGAGTGAGCCGAAGGGGCGCGCCGCTGTCGAAAGGGAGAGCGCGCGGAGGCCCTGAGGAACGAAGGGCCGAGCACGGTCGACCGTCGACAGGGGCTGAGGCGCCCTGGAGGCGAACCGAGCCCTAGAGAACTTCTGAACAGACCGAACTCCCGCGCGTACGCGGGCATGAACAGGGGCGGGGTTAAGACCATGATGGGACCGGCGCATTCGCTGTCCGGGGCGGCGGCCTGGCTGGGGGTGGGCGCGGCGACCGCGGCGGCGGGCCATGCGATGCCCTGGCCGGTGCTTGTCGTCGGCGCTCTGATCTGCGCCGGGGCGGCACTCGCCCCCGACCTCGACCACAAGGCGGCGACGATATCCCGCTCGTTCGGGCCGGTCTCGAGAACCCTGTGCGAAGTGACCGACAAACTCTCGCACGCGGTCTACAAGGCGACCAAGAAGCAGGGCGACCCGCGCCGCTCGGGCGGCCATCGCACACTCACCCACACCTGGCTGTGGGCGGTGCTGATCGGCGGGGGCGCCTCGGTGCTCGCCATGATCGGCGGCCGCTGGGCGGTGCTCGCGATCCTCTTCGTCCATATGGTGCTGGCCGTCGAGGGTCTGCTGTGGCGGATGGCCCGGGTCTCCAGCGATGTGCTGGTGTGGCTGCTCGGCGCGACCAGCGCCTGGATCCTCGCCGATGTGCTGCACAAGCCGGGCAACGGCGCCGACTGGCTGTTCACCGAGCCGGGTCAGGAGTACCTGTGGCTCGGCCTGCCGATCGTCCTGGGCGCGCTGGTGCACGACATCGGGGACGCGCTCACCGTCTCCGGCTGCCCGATCCTGTGGCCCATACCGATAGGCCGCAAGCGGTGGTACCCGGTCGGGCCCCCGAAGGGGATGCGGTTCCGGGCGGGCAGCTGGGTCGAGGTGAAGGTGCTGATGCCGGTCTTCATGGTGCTGGGCGGCCTGAGCGGCCTGGGCGCCCTCGGCGTCATCTGACGCCGAGGACACCGGGCCCGGCGGCGCGGGGGCGCCGCGCCGCCGGGGAGGCGGGCTACTGATGCCAGGAGCGCCACAGCGCCGCGTAGGCGCCGTCCGCCGCGACCAGTTCGTCATGGCTGCCCAGCTCGCTGATCCGGCCCTGCTCGACCACCGCGATCAGATCCGCGTCGTGCGCGGTGTGCAGCCGATGGGCGATGGCGACCACGGTGCGGCCCTCCAGCACCCGGGCCAGGGACCGCTCCAGGTGCCGCGCCGCCCGTGGATCGAGCAGCGAGGTGGCCTCGTCCAGCACCAGCGTGTGCGGGTCGGCCAGCACCAGCCGGGCCAGGGCGATCTGCTGGGCCTGCGCCGGGGTCAGGGCCAGCCCGCCCGACCCGACCTCGGTGTCCAGACCGTCCTTCAGCGCCCGCGCCCACCCGTCGGCGTCCACCGCGGTCAGGGCCGCCCACAGCTCGGTGTCCGCCGCGGCGGTGCGGGCCAGCAGCAGATTGTCGCGCAGCGACCCCACGAAGACATGGTGCTCCTGGTTGACCAGGGCGACATGCTCGCGCACCCGCTCCGCGGGCATCCGGGCCAGCTCGGCGTCGCCCAGCGTCACGGTGCCGACCCGGGGCGCGTAGATCCCGGCGAGCAGCCGGCCCAGCGTGGACTTGCCCGCGCCGGACGGCCCGACCAGCGCCAGCCGCGTCCCCGGCCGTACGCTCATCGTCACCCCGTGCAGCACATCGCTGTCGGCCCGGTACCCGAACCGCACCTCGTCCACGCGCACATGGCGGCCGCCGGGCGCCACCGTGTCGTCGGCCGAGTCCGGCTCGATCTCCCGCACCCCCACCAGCCGGGCCAGCGACACCTGCGCCACCTGGAGCTCGTCGTACCAGCGCAGAATCAGCCCGACCGGCTCCACCAGCATCTGTGCCAGCAGCGCCCCCGTCGTCAACTCGCCGACCGTCATCCAGCCCCGCAGCACACAGGCGCCGCCGATCATCAGCACCGAACCGGTGATCAGCGAGTACGTCACATTGATCACCGGGAACAGCACACTGCGCAGCCACAGGGTGTACCGCTCCCAGGCGGTCCACTCGCGGATCCGGCGCTCGGACAGGGCGGTCCGCCGGTCGCTCAGCCGCTGCGCCTCGATGGTCCGCCCGGCGTCCACCGTCTCGGTGAGGGACGCGGCCACCGCGGAGTATCCGGCGGCCTCCGAGCGGTAGGCGCTCGGCGCGCGCCGGAAGTACCAGCGGCAGCCGATCACCAGCACCGGGAGCCCTACCAGCACCGCCAGCCCCAGCGGCGGCGCCGTCACGGTCAGCGCGCCGAGCAGCAGCCCGGTCCACACCACCCCGATGGCCAGCTGCGGCACCGCCTCACGCATCGCGTTCGCCAGCCGGTCGATGTCGGTGGTGATCCGGGACAGCAGATCGCCGGTCCCGGCCCGCTCCAGCACGCTCGGCGGCAGGCCCACCGACCGTACGAGGAAGTCCTCGCGCAGATCCGCCAGCATCCGCTCGCCCAGCATCGCGCCGCGCAGCCGCACCAGCCGGACGAACACGGTCTGCACGGCGAGCGCCACCGCGAACAGCGCGACGGTGCGTCCGATGTGCAGCTCACGCTCTCCCGCCGAGATGTCCTCGACCAGCCCGCCCAGCAGATACGGGCCGACCATCGAGGCGATCACGGCGGTCGCGTTCACCGCCATCAGCACGGCGAAGGCCGTCCGGTGCCGCCGCAGCAGCTCGCGTACGTAGGTCCGCACGGTGGCGGGGGAGCCGACCGGCAGCGTCGTCGCCGACTGCGGTGCGGCCGGGTCATAGGCCGGTGGGGCCACTCCGATCATGCCGACTCCTCGATTCTGTCGATCCGCCCCACGGCCCCGGTCCCGGTGGTGGTTCCCAGGCCGGTATCCGCGTCCGCGTCCTCCGGCTCGCGGGTGACCACCGCGCGGTACGCGCCCTCGGTGCTCAGCAGTTCGCGGTGGCCGCCCGCGGCCGCCGCCTTGCCGTCCCGCACGAACACCACCCGGTCCGCCCGGTCCAGCAGCAGCGGGCTGGAGGTGAAGACCACGGTGGTCCGCCCCGTCCGCAGCCGCCGCAGGCCCTGTGCGATCCGTGCCTCGGTGTGCGAGTCCACCGCGGACGTCGGCTCGTCGAGGACCAGCACCTCGGGGTCGGTCACCAGCGAACGGGCCAGCGCCAGCCGCTGCCGCTGGCCGCCCGACAGCGAACGGCCGCGCTCGGTGATCCGCGCCCGCAGCGGATCCGCCGCGCCCGGGCCGTCCACCGACGCCTGCGCGAGTGCGTCCAGCACATCGCCGCACTGGGCCGCCTCCAGCGCCTCCGGCACCGTGACCGCCCCCGAGCGGGGCACATCGAGCAGCTCGGCGAGCGTGCCCGACAGCAGCACCGGGTCCTTGTCCTGGACCAGCACGGCCCGGCGCGCGGCGGCCAGGGGTACCTTGTCCAGCGGGACGCCGCCCAGCAGCGCCGACGGAGCCGGTTCGGCCTCCGCCTCCGCCGCGTCGTCGTCGCCTCCGTCGTCCGGGGGGTGCCCGCCGAGCCGGTCGGCCAGCCGCCCCGCCAGGTCCGGGTCTCCGCAGACCACCGCGGTCAGCTGCCCGGCGGGCGCGAGCACCCCGCTCGCCGGGTCGTACAGATCGCCGTCGAGGCTCTCCCCGTCCGGCCCGTCGGCCGTGGCGCCGACGCCGGGGGCCTCGGCGCCGGGCGAGGAGCGCCGCAGCCCCAGCACCCGGGCGGCGCGCCGCGCGGAAGGCCGGGAGAAGGAGTACGCCATCGCGATCTCCTCGAAGTTCCGCAGCGGAAAGAGGAGAAAGGTCACCGCGCTGTAGACGGTGACCAGCTCGCCCACCGTGATCTGCCCTTCCCGGGCGAGTGTCGCCCCGTACCAGACGACGCCGATCATCAGCAGCCCCGGCAGGGCGATCTGGACGGCGGCGATCAGCGCCCACATGCGGGCGCTGCGCACCGCCGCCGTCCGCACCTCCTGCGAGGCCCGCCGGTAGCGGTCGAGAAACAGCTCCTCGCCGCCGATGCCGCGCAGCACCCGCAGCCCCGCCACGGTGTCCGAGGCCAGCTCGGTCGCCCGGCCGGCCTTCTCCCGCTGCTCGTCCGCCCGCCGGGTGGCCCGGGGCAGCAGAGGGAAGACCGCCAGCGCCAGGGCCGGCACGCCGAGGGCCACCACCACCCCCAGCGCGGGCTGGTAGACGACCAGGGCCACACACACCGCCACCGTGGTGATCGCGGCCGCCGTGAAGCGGGACAGCGCCTCCACGAACCAGCCGATCTTCTCGACATCGCCGGTGGAGACGGCCACCACCTCACCCGCCGCCACCCGCCGCGTCAGCGCCGAGCCCAGCTCGACCGCCTTGCGCGCCAGGAGCTGCTGCACCCGTGCCGCCGCCGTGATCCAGTTGGTGACCGCCGCCCGGTGCAGCATGGTGTCGCCGAGCGCGGTGAGCCCGGTCAGCCCGGCCATCAGCCCGCCGGCCAGCGCCAGCCGCGCGCCCGAGCGGTCCACGACCGCCTGCACGGCGAAGCCGATGGCCACGGGGAAGGACACCAGGGCGGCCATGTGCAGCAGACCCCACAGAGCCGCCTTCACCTGCCCGCCCAGCTGATTTCGGCCCAGCCACCACAGGAAGTGGGGTCCTGACCGGACGTCGGGTCGACCGGGATCGTCGTACGGAAGATCGCGAATGTGCATGGTGTCCCAGGGCTCGGGCGGGGTGACGGGCAGGCAAAGAGCCGTGAAAGACTCGCGCCCCACCCCCGAGGCATTCAACTGATTTTCCCGGGCCGGGACACGGAACACGCCAATCCCGTGTACGCCATCGCGATGCGGGAGTGGGACGATGGGGGACATGCGAATTTCCGGCACCCCCTCCCTGCGCGCCGCGGCCGCCACCGGCGCCGCCCTCATCCTGCTGACGGCCTGCGGTGGCGGGGCGGGCGGCGACGGCGACAAGGGCGGCGCCCAGGGCAAGCAGGCGCTGCGCAGCGCTTCACCCGCGCCGGATCCCACCCGCATCCCGGACGTGGGCGACGCCCTCCAGGCGAAGATCCCGGCCGACGCGCGGCAGGTCGTCGCGGTGTACGGCAAGGGCGTGAACTCCGCGGACGCGACCGTCGTGCTGTACTCGAAGCAGGGCAAGAACTGGCAGCGGACCCGCAGTTGGGCCGGGCACAACGGCAAGCGGGGCTGGACGACGGAGCATCACGAGGGCGACAAGCGCAGCCCGGTCGGCGTCTACACGCTCAGCGACGCGGGCGGGGTGCTGGCCGACCCGGGGGCCCGGTTGCCGTACTCCCAGGCCGCGGCCTTCGCCGCCCCGCACTACTGGCCGAAGACACACTGGAATGACTTCAACTATGTCATCGCCATTGACTACAACCGCGTCAAGGGCACCTCACCGCTCGATCCGACCCGGCCCGAGGGGCAGAGCAAGGGCGGATCGATCTGGTTGCACATGGACCACGGCAGCGGCACCTCGGCGTGTGTGAGCCTGTCCAAGTCCGGCATGGAGTATCTGCTGAAGAACCTGGACCCCGAGCTGCACCCGGTCGTGGTGATGGGGGACAAGGCCCACCTGGCCGGGTGAGCCAACGGCCGCGGGCCGGGCCCGCGCGGCACCCGCTCAGCGTGGCGCGAGGGAGGCGCGCACCACGTCGATCACCTCTTCGTCACGGACCTGCGCGAAGTCCTCGTACCACAGGCCGACCGCCTGGAACGGGTCCGGCTGGTCCAGAAACACCAGGTCGTCCGCCTCGGGGCGGACCGCCGCGGCGGCCTCCGGCGAGCACACCGGCACCGCGAGGATCACCCGGGCGGGCTCGCGCCGGCGTACGGAGCGCAGCGCGGCCCGTGCGGTGAAGCCGGTGGCCAGCCCGTCGTCCACGACGATCACCGTGCGGTCCCGTATCTCGGCGGGCGGGCGTCCACGGCGGTAGAGCTGCTCGTGGCGGCGCAGCTCGGTGCGCTCCTCCCGGGCCCACGGGGCGAGCTGGGCCGGCGTCAGATCGAGCAGGGCCAGCGCCCGTTCGTCGTACAGCGGTGGATCATCCCCGGCGAGCGCGCCCACCCCGAGCTCGGGGTTGAACGGGGCGCCGATCCTCCGGGCCACCAGCACGTCCAACGGCGCCCGCAGCGCCTGGGCGATCTCGTCCGCCACCGGCGCGCCGCCCCGGGGCAGCGCCAGCACCACGGGACGTCGCAACCGCTCGCCGCGCGGCGGCTCGCACAGCCGCTCGGCCAGCTTCCGCCCGGCCTGTCTCCGGTCGCGAAAACGCATCGTCCCGCGTCTCCCTTCTGCGGTCGTCCCCGGCGGACGCTCCTCGCACCCGGGTGCCCACCGGCCGGGGCGGTATGCGCGGGGAGGATTTTCCCGCTTGTTACACGCGGCTCTTCCGTGGAACCTCGCGCTCCGCCATAGTGGCGCATCGCGGAATTTATTTTCCGCATCTCAGAAAACGAGCCCGGAGGTGTTCACGTGCCGCTCGCCGCACCATCCCTTCCCCTGCGCGCCCTGAGACTGCTGCGCACCTCGCTGTTCACGCAGGTCGCCTGCGCTCTCGTGCTCGGAATCGCCGTCGGGCGCCTCTGGCCGGACGTGGGCACGGCCGTCCAACCGCTCGGTGACGGATTCGTGCGTCTGATCAAGGCGGTGATCGCCCCGCTGGTCTTCTGCGTCGTCGTCGCCGGGATCGCCAAGGCGGGGGACCTCAAGGCCTTCGGGCGGATCGGGCTCAAGGCCCTCATCTGGTTCGAGGTGGCCTCCACCGTGGCGCTGGTCCTTGGTCTGCTGGCGGCCAATCTGACCGGCCCCGGCGCCGGAATGCACGTCGACCCCGCCTCGCTCGACTCCTCCGCCGTCGACGACAAGACCGGCGGCGGGCATCTGCCCTCGACCTCCCAGTTCGTCCTGGACGCGCTGCCGGAGAGCGCAGTCGGAGCCTTCGCCCAGAACTCCCTGCTCCAAGTGCTCGTGCTGGCCTGTCTGGTGGGCGCGGCGCTGCTGCACCTGGGCAAGACGAAGGTGCCCGCGATCCTGCCGGCCGTCGAGCAGGCTCAGGAAGTCGTCTTCGCGATCGTCGGCTTCATCATGAGGCTCGCCCCGCTGGCGGTCTTCGGCGCCATGGCCCACCTGGTCGGCCAGTACGGGATGGGGGCCCTGACGACCTACGGCAAGCTGATCGCGCTCTGCTACGGCGTCGCGCTGCTCTTCCTGGCGCTGCTCGGCCTCGCGCTCAAGGCGATCACCGGGCTGAGCCTGTGGAAGTTCGTCAAGTACACCCGCGAGGAGATGCTGCTGGCCCTCGGCACCGCCTCCAGCGAGACCGTGCTGCCGCGGGTGATGCAGAAGCTGCGCGCGGCCGGGTGCCGGGACGACGCGGTGGGGCTGGTCCTCCCCACCGGATACTCCTTCAACCTGGACGGCGCCTCCATCTATCTGTCCATCGGCACGCTGTTCATCGCCCAGGCGGTCGGCGTGGATCTGAGCCTGGGGCAGCAGATCACCGTCGTCCTCGTGCTGATGCTCACCAGCAAGGGCATGGCGGGCGTGCCCGGTTCGGCCTTCCTCGCCCTCTCGGCGACCGCCTCCGCCCTGGGGGTGATCCCCGCGGCCGCCGTGGCGCTGCTGCTCGGCGTGGACCGGATCATGGACTCGATGCGGGTCGCGACCAATCTGCTCGGCAACTGTGTCGCCGTCTTCGCCGTCTCGCGCTGGGAGGGCGCGCTGGACGCGGCGAAGGCCAAGCGTGTGCTGGCGGGGGAGGAGCCGGCCGTCGATGAGGAGCCCGCGCAGGACGCGGCATCGGCCGAGGCCGCCCCGCCCGCGGCGTCCCCCGCGTCCGGGCGCTGAGCCGACGTCGCCGGGCGCGGCGGCACCGGGCGCGGCGTCTCGGGGCGGGTGCAGCGCGTCCCGGCGACGGGCGCCTCAGTAGCGGCCCTGATCGGGTGTGCCGGCGAGCGTGTCCAGCAGCTCGCCGAGCACATCGCGCTGCCGGTCGGACAGGGGGGCCAGGATGTCCTCCGCGGCGGCCCGGCGCGCGTCGCGCAGCGCGCGGAGCGTGGCGCGGCCGGTGTCGGTGAGCTCGACGCGCACCACCCGGCGGTTCTCCGGATCGGGCGCACGGCGCACCGAGCCGTGCGCCTCCAGAGCGTCCACCAGCGTGGTCACGGCGCGCGGGACCACCTCGAGCCGCTGGGCGAGGTCCGCCATGCGCGGCGGCCGGTCGCAGTGGGCGACCGTGCGCAGCAGCCGGGACTGGGCGGGGGTGATGCCCAGCGGTTCCATGTGCCGCTTCTGGGCGCGGTGCAGTCTGCGGGTCAGGCGCAGCAGCTGCTCCGCGAGGATGCCTGAGGTCTCGGGCGTGGGCATGATCGCAGTCTATCAGGACAAGGTTCATTGTGAGTATAGGTAACAATGAGCTATGCTCTGAAAGGCCGCGCCGTCAGCGGCCACAGGTCGTCCGCCCCTGCCCTGAAGGAGCCCATGCACCACGACACATCCCCGTGGACCCCACCTGCCGCCGACCCCGACCAGCCCGCCCAGCTGCGGCGCATCCTCGGACTCTTCCGCCCCTACCGCGGCCGCCTGGCCCTTGTCGGCCTGCTCGTCGCCGCCTCCGCGCTGGTCTCCGTCGCCTCGCCGTTCCTCCTCCGCGAGATCCTCGACACCGCGATTCCCGATCGCCGCACCGGACTGCTGACCCTGCTCGCCCTCGGCATGATCGCCGCCGCTGTCGTCACCAGCGTCTTCGGCGTGCTTCAGACACTGATCTCCACGACCGTCGGCCAGCGCGTCATGCACGATCTGCGCACCGCGGTCTACGACCGGCTTCAGCGCATGCCGCTCGCCTTCTTCACCCGCACCCGCACCGGCGAGGTGCAGTCCCGGATCGCCAACGACATCGGCGGCATGCAGGCCACCGTCACCTCCACCGCGACCTCACTGGTCTCCAACCTCACCAGCGTCGTCGCCACGGTCGTCGCGATGCTCGCCCTCGACTGGCGGTTGACCGTCGTCTCGCTGCTCCTGCTGCCGGCGTTCGTCCTGATCAGCCGCCGGGTCGGGCGCGAGCGGAAGCGGATCACCTCGCAGCGCCAGAAGCAGATGGCTTCCATGTCCGCGATGGTGACCGAGTCCCTGTCGGTGAGCGGGATCCTGCTCGGCCGCACGATGGGCCGGTCCGAGTCGCTGACGCGGGAGTTCGCTGGGGAGTCCGAGCGCCTGGTCGGCCTGGAGGTGCGCTCCAGCATGGCCGGGCGCTGGCGGATGTCCACCATCGGCATCGTCATGGCCGCCATGCCCGCCATCATCTACTGGGCCGCCGGCATGGTCCTGGACTCGGGTGGCCCCACGGTCTCCATCGGCACACTGGTCGCCTTCGTATCGCTCCAGCAGGGGCTGTTCCGCCCCACGGTCAGCCTGCTGTCCACCGGAGTGGACATCCAGACCTCCCTCGCCCTCTTCCAGCGCATCTTCGAGTACCTGGACCTGCCGATCGACATCACCGAGCCGGCCGAGCCCGTGCGGTTGGAGAAGGTGCGCGGTGAAGTCCGTTTCGACCATGTCGACTTCTCATACGAGCAGGGCGAGAAGGGCGCGCTCAGTTCCATCGACCTGACCGTCCCGGCGGGTGGCAGCCTGGCCGTGGTCGGACCGACCGGCTCCGGCAAGACCACCCTCAGCTATCTGGTGCCGCGGCTCTACGACGTGACCGGCGGCCGGGTTCTGATCGACGGAGTGGACGTTCGCGACCTCGACTTCGACACCCTCTCGCGCGCGGTCGGAGTGGTCTCCCAGGAGACCTATCTCTTCCATGCCTCCGTGGCCGACAATCTGCGCTTCGCCAAGCCCGACGCCACGGACGAGGAGATCGTGGCGGCCGCGCGGGCCGCCCAGATCCACGATCACATCGCCTCGCTGCCCGAGGGCTATGACACCCTCGTCGGCGAGCGCGGCTACCGCTTCTCCGGCGGTGAGAAGCAGCGCCTGGCCATCGCCCGGACCGTACTGCGCGACCCGCCCGTCCTCATCCTCGACGAGGCCACCAGCGCCCTGGACACGCGCACCGAGCACGCCGTGCAGGAGGCCATCGACACCCTCTCCGCCGGGCGGACCACGATCACCATCGCCCACCGCCTGTCGACCGTCCGGGACGCCGACCAGATCGTGGTCCTCGACGGCGGCCGCATCGCCGAGCGGGGCAGCCATGACGAACTGCTGGTCATGGGCGGGCGGTACGCCGCCCTGGTGCGGCGCGACGAGAGCCTCGCGGCCCCGGCCAGGTGAGCCCCCGCCAGGTGAGCCCCGGCCGGTCCGCTCCGCTCCGCTCCCGGGAGGGATCGGCGGGGCCGCGCCCGCTCACCCGAACAGGCCGCGCAGAAACGCGATCTGCTCGGCCTGCTGGTGCACGCCCCCGCCCTCGTGGCCGTTGAAGGCCCACACCTTCAGGTCCTTGTCGCCCGCGTAGTGGTTGTACGCGGCGAACCCGCAGGACGTGGGGGTGACCGCGTCGCGCAGCGCGGTCGAGAAGAGCGCGGGGGCGTTGGCGCGGGCGGCGAAGTTGAGCCCGTCGAAGTGGTCCAGCGTGGCCAGGACCTGATCCGCCAGATCCCGGCGGCCGGCGCAGAACCGGGCCACCTCCCCGTACGGGTCCGCGTCGGTGATCTCCATGGCGCGGCGGATATGCGTCATGAACGGCACATCGACCAGCGCCCCGGTCAGATCGGGCACCAGCCCGGCCGCCGCCAGGGCCAGACCGCCACCCTGGCTGCCGCCGCTGACGACGATCCGCGCCGCGTCGACCAGCGGGTGCTCGCGGGCGGCCGCCACAGCGCGCACCGCGTCGGTGTAAAGACGGCGGTAGTAGTAGTCGTCCGGGGACAGAATGCCCTTGGTCATCTTGCCGGCGGCCTCGGGCCCGGTGCCGCCGACCGGATCGGGCGTGGTCCCGGGGTTGTTCGGGGACGTGCCCTGGCCACGGCTGTCCATGACGAAGACCGCGTAGCCCACCGAGGGCCACAGCAGCCAGTTGTGCGGCAGGCCCCGCCCGCCGCTGTAGCCGATGTACTGCACCACGCACGGCAGCGGGCCCGTCGCCTCGCGCGGCGCCAGCAGCCAGCCGTGTATCCGGTGCCCGCCGAAGCCGGAGAACTCCACATCGTAGGTGTGCAGTCGCGCCAGCCCCGTGTCCGTCTCGGTGAACACCGAGTCCAGGGCGTGCTCGCCCGCCTCGGCGAGGGTGCGGTCCCAGAAGGCGTCGAAGCCCTCGGGCTCGGGCAGGGACGGCCGATAGGCGCGCAGCTGGTCCAGGGGCATATCGACGAACACGGCGGAGGTACCTCCCGGGTGAGTGGTGCGACGGTGCGGGCGGGTCGGGCGCAGAGCTCTGGTAAGCGCTTACCATAGCGCTGTCGCTCATCGCCGTACATGATCGTCCGGATGTCCGGTCAGTGTTCGACTTCTCGGTCACGAGAGAACGCCGGGCGGAGGCGCGGTGCTGGAGCGGACCACCAGCCGGGTGGACAGCTCCGTCCGGGTGCCCTCGGGCACCTCGCCCGACATCAGCCGCAGCAGACTGCGCAGCGCCGTCGCCGCCATCTCGGACAGCGGCTGGCGCACCGTGGTGAGCGCGGGCGTGACCCAGCGGGCCTGCGGCAGATCGTCGAAGCCCACCACACTGATGTCGTCCGGCACCCGCAGCCCTCGCTCCGCCAGCGCCTGATACACGCCGAGCGCCATCTGGTCGGAGCAGGTGAAGACGGCGGTGGGCGGCTCGGGCAGCTCCAGGAGCTCGCACATTCGCTGACGGGAGACGCCCTCGTCGAAGTTGCCGTACCGCACATAGTCCGGCGGGACGCGCAGCCCGGCCGCCGACATCGCCGAGCGGTATCCGGCGACCCGGGCGCTGCTGCACTGCTTCCGCCGGTATCCGCCGATCACCGCGATCCGCCGGTGCCCGAGGCCGATCAGATGCTCGGTCGCGCTCACCCCGCCCTGCCAGTTGGCGGCGCCGACGGAGGGCACCCCGGGAGGCGGGTCCAGCACGGGGTCGATCATCACAAACGGGATGCGGTGCTCGTCCAGCCACGCGTACTGGGTGGGCGTCAGCTCGGCGAGGTTGAACAGCACCCCGGCACTGCCGCGGGCGCACAGCTTGTCCAGCCAGCCCCGCTCGGGACGGCCGCCGCGGGTGCGGGTGAGCCCGGCCGACACCACCACGTCGAGACCCGCGTCGTACGCGGCCTGCTCCACGCCGTGCAGCACCGCCCCCGACCACGCGGTGTCCAGCGAGTGCACCACCAGGTCGATCAGCGCCGGCGGCTTGGACGCCTCGAAGCGGGGCCTGCGCACATACCCCAGGCGGTCCAGCACCTCGGTGACCCGGCGCCGGGTGTCCGGGGCGACGTCCTCCCGGCCGTTGACCACCTTCGAGGCGGTCGGCACCGACACCCCCGCCTCGCGGGCGATGACCGCCAGGGTAGGACCCGTCGACCCCGAGGATCGCGCCATCGAGAATCCCCTTCCGTCCCCACCGGTTGATGCGAAAGTTTCGAATACGGGCGCTTAGCGCCCGAGATGTTGACCGGATAGCAACCGGTCCCTACATTAAGGCGCCCCAAGTCAACGGGGAAGCCCTCGGAATTGAGGATTCAACATCGCTCGAAACTTTCGAAAAACCGAGGACAGGCCCCGTACGCTGGGGGGCGTACGGGGCCGCGGTACGGGTGCTACAGGCCGTACCGGCTCTTCAGATGGCGCCAGAAGTCGCGGTACATCCACTTGTCGAACTCGGTGATGCGGTCGGCCGTCCCCGCCTGCATCAGGAAGCCGCCGACACCGGTCGGGGTCCAGTCGTAGAAGTCGTCCAGACCGTAGGTGTGGCCGATCTCGTGGAGCAGGATGTGGATGTTGTCCTGGTTCACCGCACCGACCATGTACTCACTGCCGATGCGCTGGCCCCAGTCGCCGCCCGCGCCGCCGCCGAAGCCCTTGGTGAGCCACAGCGACTGGTCGTAGTGGCGCGCCGCGCCGCCGGGGCACTTGGAGTAGTTGCCGTCCTGGTGGAAGAAGCGGCCGCAGTCGGGGGAACATTGCGGCGCGCCTTCGCTCTCCAGCCCGGTGTAGATGTCGACCGAGTTGTCGGTCCACTGGAGGGTCGAGCGGTTCTTGACGGCCCAGCCGACGATCTTGACCGGGACGTCGTTGTACGGGAAGCCCTCGAAGCCCGCGACGGAGTCGATCCACTTCTTGGACTGCCGCTTGAGGGCGGTGTGGATCTGGTCGCGCAGCGCGGCACTGACGGGCTGGTCGGATTCCCAGCGGACGCAGTAGTTCAGGCTGCCCTTGTTGGCCATCACCTGGTCCCAGCCGTAGTTCTTGAAGCCGTACAGGTTCGGGTAGGTGGACTCGACGTGCTTCCAGACCTCGTTCAGCGGCTGGACGAGGTTGCTCGGCGGGTTCCAGGTGTCGGCCGTCGCCGAGGGGGCGGCCACCGCGGGGGCGGAGAAGCCGATGACGGACAGCGCCCCGGCCGCCACGGCGACCAGGAGCATTCGGAGTTTTCTCAAGAGCGGCATGGCGGCTCGCTTCCGGGTCGGGAAGTGGACGCGGGCGGCACGCCCCCGTGGAGGGGCGGTACGGGTACGTGCCGGCCCGCGACGGTTGGTCGCCGCCGCTCATCGAAACGTTGCTGCCCTGCCCGCCGAAAATCGCCGCCCCTGTTGCCACCGCCGGCGCGATCGCCACCGCCGCTGCTAGCGCCGCCGTCGCCGCTTGCGGCGCTTGCTCCAGAACCAGCCCGCCGGGGGCTCGTCGGCGCGCCACGGCTGAGGCTCGGGCGCGCGGCGCCGCCAGCGGGCGGTCAGCATCCGGGTGCGCGCGGCGGGCTCGGACACCTCCGCGCCCCGTATGAACTCCTCGTCCAGCACGACATCGTCCCAGTCGCCTGGGTCGCCGGGGTCCGCTCCCCGGTCTGTGGAGCCGGTGCTCAAGGCGCACCTCCCGTTCGCCGGTGCCCTCGGGCACAAGACCGTGTTCCTCGGCCGGACAACGTCCGGGCCGTACGGTGAGTTCCACGGCTCGTACGAGGGCCCGTCGAGCGGGTCGTCCGCACAAGCCCTTACACCGGGATCCACACCCGCATCGCGCCGGCCTCGCGGTTGGCCCACGCGTAGTAGGGGATCGCCGTCACCCGGACCGGCTCGGCCGCGGGGGAGCCCGGTCCGCCGGCCGAGCCGGCCGCGCCGGGCGCCTTGGCGTCGGCGTACGGCCACCAGCCCTCGGGCCGGATCCGGGGGCGCAGCGCTCCGGCGGTGATCGCGGTGACCCCGCCGAGCAGCTCCGGCCGATGCCTGGCGGTCGGCGTCGCCGCGGGGTCGAGCCGGACGCGGTCGAGCCGCAGCCCGTCCGGCTGGTCCGGCTCCTCCAGGCAGTACACGAGCGGCCCGCGCTCGATCGCGACGCAGCCGCGCACCGCGTCCACCCGGGGGTCGGGACGGGTGAGCCGGGGGCGCAGCGGCAGGTCGAGCACCACCGTCTCGCCCGGCCGCCAGCGACGCCGCAGCCGCAGCCAGCCGTTCTCGGCGCGCGGGGCCACCGGCTCGCCGTTCACCGTCACGCCGTACTTGTCCGCCCAGTGCGGGACGCGCAGCGACAGAGTCCACTCGCCGTCTCCGGGGACCTCGTCCACCACGACCGCGATCCGGCCCTCCCAGGGGTAGCCGGTGCCCACCCGCACCGCTCCGCCGCCCGCCGCGTATGAGCCCGAGGCGTACTGGTGCAGCTGAAGGCCGTCCGCGTCGCCGCTGGCCACGTAGTGCGGCAGCGAGGCCAGCAGCCGCATCACGTTCGGCGGGCAGCAGGCGCAGCGGAACCACTCCGTGCGGCGCGCCCCCTGGTCGCCGTGCGGGCCGGTGTAGTCCTCGCGGACCTGGAGCGGATTGACGTACAGCCAGCGGTCCCCGTCCAGCGAGACGCCCGACAGGAATCCGTTGTACAGGGTGCGCTCGATCAGATCGCTGTAGCGGGCCTCGCCCGTCAGCAGCGCCATGCGCCAGCCGAACTGGATCGAGGCGATGGCCGCGCAGGTCTCGGCGTACGCCCGGTCCGGCGGCAGTTCGTACGCGTCGCCGAACGCCTCCAGGTCGTGCCGGGAGCCGACGCCGCCGGTCAGATAGGCCTTCGTGGCGGCCATGTCCTCCCACAGCCGCACCAGCGCCTCCCGTAGCCGCGCGTCGCCGGTCTCGGCCGCCAGATCCGCGGCCCCGGCGAGCAGATACAACTGGCGCACGGCGTGCCCGGTGACCTCGGTCGCGTCCCGCACCGGGGCGTGGTCCTGCCAATAGGGGGCGCCGGGGCGGCGGTCGGCCTCCCGGTCCTCGGCGCCGTCGCCGAGGGTGCCCTGTCCCCGCCGGTCCATGAAGTAGGCGGCGAGGTCGAGATGGCGCCGCTCGCCCGTCTCCCGGTACAGCTCGACCAGCGCGGTCTCGATCTCCGGGTGTCCGCACACCGCGTCCACCGGCTTGCCGGGGCCGAAGGTGGCGTCGATGTGATCGGCGAACCGCACCGCCACATCGAGCAGTTCGGCGCCTCCGGTGGCCCGGTGGTGGGCGACCGCGGCCTGGATGAGATGGCCCGCGCAGTACAGCTCATGTCCCCAGTGCAGTTCGGACCAGCGCTGGGCGCCCGGTCTGACCTGGTAGTACGTCTGGAGGTAGCCGTCGGTGTCCTGCGCGGCCGCCACCAGCTCGATCAACCGGCCGACCTCCCGGGCCAGTTCCCCGCCGACCGTCCCTGCCGTCCCGGCCGCGCCCGCCGCCCCGTCGGCCAGCTGCCAGGACGCGGCCTCCAGCCACTTGTGCACATCGGAGTCCTGGAACTGGAAGTCGCCGGTGAACCCCGGCGACTTCGCCCCGGCGGCCGCGCGCAGATTGTCCAGGTTGCCGGCCTCCTCGAGCCTGCGCGGCCCCTGCGCGATGCTCACCTCGGCGTTGACGCGGCGCCTGGCCGCCCAGAAGCCGCCGGTGATACGGGCCGCGGTGGCCGGGCGCAGCGCGGTGTGCGCCCCCTCGGAGAGCCGGATCGGTCCTGCGGTCATCTGCCCACCACTTCTTCCTGGTCACAGCTCTGGAAACCGGTTGTTGCGGCGAGCCTAGGTAAGCCTGGTCTCCGCAACAAGCCTTCAGTCTCGACGAGTGAACTGAGGCCGATCCACAGTGTTTTCGAAAGTTTCGCACCTCCCACAGGGCCTGTCAGAACTCATCAGAAGCCTTAATCTCCGAACAAAATCGATCACGGGGGTCCGTCATCGGGAGACAGACATGAGCCGCAGTGAACAGCAACCCGGCCGCCGGCTGGTCCTCAAAGGCGCCCTCGCCGTGGGCGCCGTCGTGGGCGCGCCCGGCCTGGCCCATGCCGCGGACCGGGACGCCGCGCCGGGCGGGCGCCGGGCGGAGCCGTACCGCAATCCCCTCGTCCTCCAGCGGGCCGACCCGCACATCGTCAGGCACACCGACGGCTACTACTACTTCACCGCCACCGCACCCGAGTACGACCGCATCGTCCTGCGCCGTTCCAGAACCCTGAACGGCCTGGCCACCGCCGCCGAGTCGGTGATCTGGAGGAAGCACGCGAGCGGCGACATGGGCGCCCACATCTGGGCGCCGGAGATCCACTTCATCGACGGCAAGTGGTACGTCTACTTCGCCGCCGCGCCCGCCAACGACGTCTGGAAGATCCGGATGTGGGTGCTGGAGAACGCGAGCGCCAACCCGGTGACCGGCACCTGGACCGAGAAGGGCCGGATCGCCACCCCGCTGGACACCTTCTCCCTCGACGCCTCCACCTTCGTCCACCAGGGCACCCGCCATCTGGTCTGGGCCCAGTCCAACCCGGACGTCGGCAACAACTCCAGCCTCTACATCGCCCGGATGGCGAACCCGTGGACCATCACCGGCCCGCAGGTGGAGATCTCACGCCCGACATACGACTGGGAGACCCGCGGCTACAAGGTCAACGAAGGCCCTTCGGTCCTCCAGCGGAACGGCCGGGTGTTTCTGACGTACTCCGCGAGCGCCACCGACAGCAACTACTGCATGGGGCTGCTGACCGCCTCCGCGGGCAGTGACCTGCTGGCCCCCGCGTCCTGGGCCAAGAGCCCGACACCGGTCTTCACCAGCAATGACACCACCAAGCAGTACGGCCCTGGACACAACTCCTTCACGGTCGCCGAGGACGGCCGCACCGATGTCCTCGTCTACCACGCGCGCCAGTACAAGGACATCGCCGGCGATCCGCTGTACGACCCCAACCGGCACACCCGCATCCAGACCCTGCCCTGGAAGGCCGACGGCACCCCGGACTTCGGCATACCGGTGGCCGACGCGCCCGCGCGCGGGCAGGGGACGGCGATCCACCCGAAGGAGACTGCGTGATGCCCGCCCCGCGGATGAGGCGCCCCCGCCTCTGGGCGCTCGTGGCCGCCGTGTGCGCGGCCCTGCTGGCCCCGCTGATGGGCGCCTCCGGCGCCCAGGCCGCCCCGGTGACCGTCCTCAATGGAACGCAGTTCGCCACCACCTCGGGCGATCCGGTGCACGCCCACGGCGGCGGAGCCATCAAGGTCGGCGCCTACTACTACTGGTTCGGCGAGAACCGGAACACCGACAACACCTTCCGCTATGTGTCCGCCTACCGCTCGAAGGACCTCAAGAGCTGGGAGTTCCGCCGGCACGTCCTGACGCAGGCGACCGACCCCGAGCTGGCGAAGGCCAATATCGAGCGCCCCAAGGTCCTCTACAACCAGCGGACCAAGCAGTTCGTCATGTGGATGCACAAGGAGAACGGCACCGACTACGGCGAGGCGCGCGCCGCGGTCGCCACCTCCCCGACCGTCGACGGCGACTACACCTGGCGGGGCAGCTTCCGCCCGCTCGACCAGCACATGTCGCGGGATATCACACTGTTCCAGGACAACGACGGCACCGGATACATGGTCTCGGCGGCCCGGGAGAACTACGACCTCCAGATCTACCGGCTGACCGACGACTACACGGGTGTGGCGAGCCTGGTGGCCAACCCGTGGCCCGGCGGCCACCGCGAGGCGCCCGCGCTCTTCAAGCGCGGCAATGTCTACTTCATGCTGACCTCCGGCGCCACCGGCTGGAATCCCAACCAGCAGAAGTACGCCACCGCGACCGACCTGGCCGGGCCGTGGACCGAGATGGCGAACATCGGCGACGCCACCGCGTACGGCTCCCAGACCGCGTACGTCCTGCCGGTACAGGGCGACGGGGCGACGTCCTATCTGTATCTGGGCGACCGCTGGGGCAACTCCTTCGGCGGCAAGGTCAACGACTCCCGCTATGTGTGGCTGCCGCTGTCCTTCCCGACCTCCCGCACCATGACGATGGACTGGTTTCCGCAGCTGGCCGTCGACACCGAGGCGGGCACCGTGACCGGCTCCGGCGGGCCGTACCGCACCCTCGTCGCGCGGCACAGCGGCAAATGCGCCGACATCACCTCCGCCTCGCAGACGGACGGCACCGCGGCCGTGCAGTACACCTGCAACGGCGGCGGCAACCAGCTGTTCTGGTCCAAGGACGCCGGAGGCGGCTATGTCCAGCTGATCGCCCGGCACAGCTCCCAGTGCCTGACCGTCAGCGGCGGCTCCGCCGACGACGGCGCCAAGGTCGTCCAGTCGTCCTGCGGCACGGCGGCCGGCCAGCAGTGGCAGGCCACGGACACCGGCGACGGGTATGTCCGGCTGACCTCCCGGAGCAGCGGCAAGTGTCTGGACGTCGCGGACGAGTCCACCGCGGACAAGGCCGCCCTCGTGCAGTGGACCTGCACCGGCGGGACCAACCAGCAGTGGAAGCGCGGCTGACCGGTCCGGTGCCCTGGTGCGGCTGGGACTGTTGACTTCCAGGGAGGGGCCGGTAGCGTCACCGTGCGCAACATGTCGGACATTGTTCGTAATTTCGAACCTCTGTGAGGGAAGAACATGAACGAACCAGTCGACAGACGGCACTTCCTCGCCACCACGGCGTCCGGCGCCGCGGCCGTCGCGCTCACGGCAGCGGCCGGTGGCACGGCCCTGGCGGCCGCCCCGGCCGCCTCGGCCGCACCCCGCGGCCGGGCGCGGGCGGTCACCGCCGTCCGGCCCTTCCCGCTCGGCTCCGTCACCCTGCTGCCGGGCCCCTTCAAGGACAACCAGTCCCGCAACACGGCCTATCTGCGGTTCGTCGACATCGACCGGCTGCTCCACACTTTCCGGCTCAACGTCGGCCTGCCCAGCAGCGCCCAGGCCTGCGGCGGCTGGGAGAGCCCGACCACCGAGCTGCGCGGCCACAGCACCGGCCATCTGCTGTCCGGTCTTGCCCTCACCTACGCCAACACGGGCGACACCGCGCTGCTGGACAAGAGCCGCAAGCTGGTGTCCGCGCTCGCCGCCTGCCAGGCGAAATCCCCGGCAGCGGGCTATGGCCAGGGCTATCTCTCGGCCTTCCCGGAGGACTTCTTCGACCGGCTGGAGTCCGGCTCCGGGGTGTGGGCGCCGTACTACACCATCCACAAGATCATGGCCGGGCTGGTCGACCAGCACCGGCTGGCGGGCAACGCCGAGGCCCTGGACGTCGTGCTGCGCCAGGCCGCCTGGGTGGACACGCGCACCGGCAGGCTCGGCTACGACCAGATGCAGCGGGTGCTACAGACCGAGTTCGGCGGCATGAACGAGGTGCTGGCCGATCTGCACGCGATCACCGGCGACACCCGGTGGCTGAGGGTCGCCGAGCGCTTCACCCACGCCCGTGTCTTCGACCCGCTCGCCCGCAACGAGGACCAGCTCGCCGGGTTGCACGCCAACACCCAGATCCCCAAGATGGTCGGCGCCCTGCGGCTGTGGGAACAGGGCCTGGCCGGCCGCTACCGCACCATCGGCGAGAACTTCTGGAAGATCGTCACCGACCACCACACCTATGTCATCGGTGGCAACAGCAACGGCGAGGCGTTCCACGAGCCCGACGCCATCGCCGCCCAGCTGTCCAACAACTGCTGCGAGAACTGCAACAGCTACAACATGCTCAAGCTCACCCGGCTGATCCACTTCCACGCGCCCGACCGCACCGACCTGCTCGACTACTACGAGCGCACCCTCCTCAACCAGATGCTGGGCGAGCAGGACCCGGACTCGGCCCACGGCTTCAACATCTACTACACCGGCCTGGCACCCGGAGCCTTCAAACAGCAGCCGTCCTTCATGGGCACCGACCCGAACCAGTACTCCACGGACTACAACAACTTCTCCTGCGACCACGGCAGCGGCATGGAGACCCAGGCCAAGTGCGCCGACACCATCTACACCTACGCGGACCGCAGCCTGCTGGTGAACCTGTTCATCCCCTCCGAGCTGCGCTGGCAGGAGAAGGACATCACCTGGCGCCAGACCACCGGCTTCCCCGACCAGCAGACCACCACCCTCACCGTGGCCTCCGGCACGGCCTCCCTCGAACTGCGGGTGCGCATCCCCTCCTGGGCCACCGGCGCCCGCGCGGCGCTCAACGGCACCACCCTCCCCGACCAGCCCAAACCCGGCAGCTGGCTGGTCATCGACCGCACCTGGAAGGCCGGCGACCGCGTCGAGGTGACCCTGCCGATGGCGCTGAAGCTCGACCCCACGCCCGATGACCCGGACGTCCAGGCCGTGCTGTACGGGCCGGTCGTGCTCGCCGGGGCGTACGGCAACCGCCCCAATATGACCATGCCGCGGCTGGTGAAGGACTCGGTGCGGCAGCAGTCCGGCGCCACGCTGAAGTTCACCGCCACCGCGAGTGGCGAGACCGTCACCCTGCTCCCGGTCGCCCGTGTCCACCACCAGAACTACAACGTGTACTGGCTGACCGGCGAGCCGCCCACCCCGCCGCCCGCCTTCGCCGCCTGGCACCGCTTCGACGAGACCGGCGGGACCAGCGCCGCCGACGCCACCGGCAACGGCAAGACCGCCACGCTCACCGGCGGCGCCTCCTGGACGGCCGGGCGGACCGGTGGCGCCGTCGCGCTGGGCGGCACCGACGGATACGTCGCCCTCGCCGACGACCTCCTGGCCGGGGCCACCGCGTACAGCGTGGCGCTCTGGGTGCGGCTGGACGGCCAGGACACGGCATGGACCCGGATCTTCGACATCGGGACGGGCGTGACCGCCAACATGTTCCTCACCCCGCGCGCCGACTCCGGCAAGCTGCGCTTCGCCATCACCGCGGGCGGAGGTGGTGCAGAACAGCGCATCGAGGCCGACCCGCTGCCGACCGGCCAGTGGACCCATGTCGCCGTGACCTACGGAGCGGGCACCGCCGTGCTGTATGTGAACGGACGCGAGGTGGGCCGCAACGCGCAGATCACCGTGGAGCCCCGCCACTTCGGCAACCACATCCGCGCCGCCTACCTCGGCAAGTCCCAGTACCCCGACCCGTACCTCAAGGGCGCGCTCGACGACGTCCGCGTCTACGGCAAGACGCTGACCGCGGCGGAGGTCACGGCCCTGGCACAATGACCACGATTGACACCAAGGTCGAAAACGAGACAAGAACAGAACGGGAACGAGGACGACGCACATGGTCTATCTCGCCGCCGAGAACCGCTACGGAACCATGCAGTACCAGCGCTGTGGGCGCAGCGGGGTGCTGCTGCCGAAGGTTTCCCTCGGTCTGTGGCACAACTTCGGCGACACCCATCCGCTCGAGACCCAGCGCGCGGTCCTGCGCCGCGCCTTCGACCTCGGCGTCACCCACATCGATCTGGCCAACAACTACGGCCCACCGCCCGGCAGCGCCGAGTCCAACTTCGGCACGATCTTCGCCCAGGACTTCCGCCCGTACCGCGACGAGCTGTTCATCGCGAGCAAGGCCGGCTACCTGATGTGGCCGGGCCCGTACGGCGAATTCGGCTCGCGCAAGTACGTCCTGGCCAGCCTCGACCAGTCCCTGACCCGGATGGGCCTGGACTACGTCGACGTCTTCTACTCCCACCGCTTCGACCCGGACACGCCCCTCGAGGAGACGATGGGCGCGCTGGACACCGCGGTGCGGCAGGGCAAGGCGCTCTACGCGGGCCTGTCCAACTATCCGCCCGAGGCCATCGAGCGGGCCACCGCCATCCTGAAGGAGCTGCGCACCCCGTACCTGATCAACCAGCACCCGTACTCCCTCCTCCACCGCGACGTGGAGGGCGGGGTACTGGAGGCCTCCGAGCGGGCGGGGGTCGGCGTGATCGCCTTCTCGCCGCTCGCCCAGGGACAGCTCACCGACCGCTATCTCAACGGGGTGCCCGCCGACTCCCGCATGGCGGTCGGCCACTTCCTCAAGCGCGAGGTGCTCACCCAGCAGCGGCTCGCTCTGCTGCACGCCCTCAACAAGCTCGCCGAGGGCCGTGGCCAGACCCTCGCCCAGCTGGCGCTGGCCTGGGTGCTGCGCGATCCGCGGGTGGTGTCCGTGCTGATCGGCGCGAGCAGCGTCGCCCAGCTGGAGCAGAACGTGGCGGTGCTCGACTCGCCGGCGTTCACCGACGCCGAACTGGCCGAGATCGACCGGCTCTCGGCCGAGAACGGCGTCGCGATCCCCTGACCGCCCCGCCCCGTCCGGCCGGCGCCCCTCAGCCGCCCGGACGGGGCGCCGGCCGGACCCGCCCGGACAGGGGCTACGCGGCCCCGGGCCCGCCGAGCCCGGCGGTCCACTCCTCGACCAGCTCGATCAACGCCTCCGGCCGGTCCTCGTGCAGATAGTGGCCGCACTCCGGCCATGCCTCGACGCGGGAGTACGGGTGGGCGAGCGCGGCGCGCTCCCAGTCGGCCGCCGCCTCGCTCGAGTACACGCCCAGCACCGGGCAGCGGCGGCGCGTCAGATACGCCCGCGCCGCCGCCCGCGCCCCGAAGGCGTCCGGCGCCAGATACATCCCGTCGCGGCAGCGGGCGAGCACCTCCGGGTCCATGGCCGCCATCAGCCGCTCATGGCGGGCCCGCACCCCGGGCGGGGTGTGCGGCCCGAAAGCCCCGCGGACGAACTTCAGCGCCCACCCGGCCCCCTCGGCGCGCAGCGCCTCCTGCTCGGCGGGCACCCGGGCCAGCTCCGCCTCGTCCGCGCCGTACGCCGGGTCCAGCACCACCACGGCCCGTACCAGCGCGGGGTGCTCGACGGCCAGGGCGGTGACGATCTGCCCGCCCATCGAGTGGCCGACGGCGACGACCGGACCGGTGTCCAGGCGGTGCAGCAGGGCCGCGAGATCGGCGGCGAAGTCCCGCGGCCCGTAGCCCTCGCGGGGCGCGGGGGAGCGACCGTGGCCGCGCAGGTCCGGGGCGAGCACACGGTGCCGGCGCGACCACGCGGCCAGGTGCGGTGCCCACTCCCCGGCGTCGCCGCCCCAGCCGTGCACCAGCAGCAGCGGGGGAGCGCCCGTACCGCCCCGGTCGCAGTGGAGCGGCACGGCGGACGGGCGCGTGGTCATGCTGGCTTCCTTCTGGTCGGGGACGGCTGCGGCAGATCCTGCCAGAAAGCGCTTTCGCCCGCGCTGCCGGCTCAGTGGCCGGTGAAGCGCGGGGCCCGCTTGTCGAGAAACGCCCGCATGCCCTCGGACTGGTCCTCGGTGGCGAACAGGGCGTGGAACGTCCGCCGTTCGAACAGCAGCCCCTCGCGCAGCCCCACCTCCAGGGCCCGCTCCACCGCCTCGCGGGCGGCCCTGACCGCGGTCCTGCCGTACGACGCGATGGCCGCGGCCGCCTCCGCCACCTCCTGCGCGAGGCGTTCGTCCGGCACCACGCGGGAGACCAGTCCGCAGCGCTCGGCCTCCCGGGCGTCCATCGTCCGGCCGGTGAGGATCAGATCCATCGCCTTGGCCTTGCCCACCAGACCGGTCAGCCGCTGCGTGCCGCCGATGCCCGGGATCACGCCCAGCTTGATCTCCGGCTGGCCGAACACCGCGGACTCGCCCGCCAGGATCAGATCGCACATCATGGCCAGCTCGCAGCCGCCGCCCAGGGCATAGCCGCGGACGGCGGCGATCTTCGGGGTGCGCAGCGCGGCGAACCCCTCCCAGCCCGCGAAGAAGTCCTCCTCGGCCATCTCGGCGAAGGACTTGGCCGCCATCTCCTTGATGTCGGCCCCCGCGGCGAAGGCCCGCTCGGACCCGGTGATCACGAAGCAGCCGACGTCCGGGTCGAGGTCCAGCGGTGACAGCGCCGCGACCAGCTCCGTCATCACCTCGCTGTTCAGCGCGTTGAGCACGGTGGGGCGGTGCAGCCGCGCGGTGACCACACGCCCATGCTGTTCGATCTTGATGACATCCATGGTGTCTCCCTACGAGTCCCAGATGGCGCCGTACGCGGGGATCCCGCGGCGCTCCATGCCGTGGACGACCTGCCAGGTCAGCTTCTTGTTGGAGATGCAGATCACCGCCTCCGCCCCGAACTCGGCGTACGCGGCGTAGGCCAGCTCGACCATGTCGGGCTTGCCGTGTTCGGAGGTGTCCCAGATCAGGGCGTCGGGCTGGACCGCGAGGATCTCGTCGACCAGCCCGTCGCCGTAGGTCCGGCGCGGATCGCGGGTGGCCCAGACCAGGCGGGCCGGGACCTCGCGGGCCAGCAGATGGGGCAGGCACGGGCCGATGCCGCTGCCGGTGGCCACATAGATCACCTTGGTGAACAGGGTCTCGATGTTGGCCACGCCCGCCGTGGTGATGCCCTTGACCCAGACGTGGGAGGGCAGGTCGTCGATGAACTTCCCGGTCCAGTCCCCGGCGCGGGAGATGGTGAGGCGGAACCCCGCCTGGCCGGGGGCGGGCACATTGGCGAACGAGTGCCACTCCAGCAGCGGGTTGCGGCTGACGGCCGTGGACGACCCGGCGAACGGTGTCACGCCGTGGTCGAAGCGGACGAGCGCCACATGCGAGGAGGGGCGCTCGATGGCCACCGGCACCCGGCGCAGCCGCAGCCACGGCAGGGCCACGCTGAAGGTCAGCACGGCCACGGTCCACAGCTCGGGGGCCGTCAGCAGGGCGTCCGCGGCGGAGCCGCCGCCCCGCTCGTCGAGCGTGGTCAGCACGGTCTGCGCCCACAGCAGCGCGAGCGCCGCCCAGCCGCCGAAGCGGTGTGCCTTCTCGAAGTGGTCGTGGAACCGCGCCCGGAAGGGCGGCAGCGCGGTGGCCACGATGGCCACCAGCAGCCCGAGCAGCGCGTACGAGACGGCGAGCGTGGCGGCCGGCGCCCCGTGCCGGGTGAGGGAGCCGACCAGGGCCAGGAACCACAGGGCGCCGGCGGTGGCCCCGCCGACGTGCAGCCCGCCGAAGTGGTAGACCTTGGCCAGGGCCCAACGGATCCGCAGCGGCCAGCTGGTGGGCGCCGCGGTGGCGAGCCGGAACAGCAGATTGATGACGTACTGCTGGCGGACCACGATCGCCAGCAGGAAGTTCGCCAGCGCGGCGTGGGAGAGGGTCCGCGGCCCGAGGCCCCCGTCCGGGCGAGTGGCGAGAAAGGCCAGGTTGACCGTCCACACCAGCAGGATCAGCCGGTTGTAGTGCATCAGGCGCGGATGCTTGAGGAGCCGTCGCGGCAGCGAGGTCGGCGGCGGCAGCGCCACCTGTGCCTGGTGCGCCGGGGCCGCGGTGCGGGCAGTGGTCACGACGCCACCTCGCCACTCGTCCGGCGCTCGGCGGCCAGCCGCAGCAGCGCCACCTTGTCGACCTTGCCGCGGCTGGTGAGCGGCAGCGCCGCCATCGGGTGCACCGCCCGCGGCACGCAGTAGTAGGGGAGGGCCGTGGCGACGGCACGCCGCGCCGCCTCGGGGTCGAGGTGGGCGGGCGAGACAAAGGACACCAGGCCGGTGTCGTCCGGCTTCAGCGTCACCGCGCGGGCGCAGCCGGGCAGTGACTCCAGTACCGCCGAGACGGAGTCCAACTCCACGCGGAACCCGCGCACCTTCACCTGGTCATCGGTTCTGCCCAGGTGTTCCAGCTCGCCGTCGGGTGTCCAGCGGCCCAGATCGCGGGTGCGGAACATCATCCGGCCCCCACCCAGGAAGGGGTCGGGCACATAGCGCTCGGCGTTCAGCTCGGGGTTGCGGAGGTACCCGGCGGACACCCCGTCGCCGCCCGCCCACATCTCGCCCGTCTCGCCGATGGCGCAGGGCCGGCGGTCGGGGCCCAGGACGTACACGGTGTTGTTGGGGGTGGGACGGCCGATGGTCAGCCGCAGCGCGGCCGGGTCGTGGCGCTGCATGGTGTTGACGATGGTGGTCTCGGTCGGGCCGCACGCGTTGTAGAAGGCGCAGAAGCGGGCCCACCGGTCGGCGAGCCGGCGCGGGCACGGCTCCCCGGCCACGGCCGCCACCCGCACCTGCCGGCACTGGTCGGGGTCGAGCCGGCTGAGCACGGTCGGGGTGGCGATGACCACGTCCACCCGCCGTACGGTCTCGGCGATGTCCTTGCCGCGGATGACCAGCGTGGCGCCGTGGCTCAGGCAGCCCAGGATCTCCCACGCGGCCATGTCGAACGCCACATTGAGGATCTGGCCCACCCGCGTTCCCGGTCGCATGCCGAGGTCGCCGGGGGCGGTCAGCAGGATGTTGCAGACGTTGCGGTGGGTGACGGTGACCCCGTTGGGCCGTCCGGTGGTGCCGGAGGTGAACAGCACATAGCACCCGTCGTCGCCCCGCGGCGGCCGGGCGGGCCGGAACGCGACGGTGTCCCGGGCGCGGTCCAGCGGCTCCGCCATCACGGTGTCGATCGCGACGAGGACATGGCCCTCGGGCACCGGTATCCGCTCCGCGAAGCCGGACGTCGTGAGGATCACCCGGGCCCGGGAGGTGCGGATGACATGGTCCAGCTGGGGGCGTGGGGTGAGCCCGGCGTCCTGCGGTACGTACGCGGCTCCGGCCTTCAGCACGGCCAGCAGGCCGACCAGCATGGGGATGGAGCGCCGCACGCATAACGCGACATGGTCGCCGGGGCGCACACCGAGCCCGGCCAGATGTGCCGCCAGCCGGTTCGCCTGCCGGTCCAGCTCTCCGTAGGTGATGGTGGCGCCGAGGTGTTCGGCCGCGAGGGCGAACGGATCGGTGGCGGCGTGCCGTTCGAAGGCGTGGTGGACACAGGCGTGGGGCACCGCCGCCACCGGGCCCCGGCCGAATCTCTGGAAGAGGTGGCGGTCGTCCTCGGACAGCTCGTGCAGCGGGTGTGCGGACCAGGCCGGTGCCGCGGCCCGTTCGCTCGGTTCCTGGTGCATGGTGTCGATTCCCTCCGCGGTGATGGGGGCCAACCGCCGGTGTGTGCCGCTTTGTCCGGGCATGGGGGCGCACGTGGCCGGCGTGCCAAGCCAGATGTTCGGTATATCGTGCAGTGTTCGACTTGAAATTCGACTGAACGTGCCGGAGCTCGCCAGGGGCGGCGGGTGTGGGGCAGGCGACGAGCCGTGTGTGTCGAAGAGTCGGCGCTCGGCGCTGATCGTGGTGCGCGGGGCCCGGCCCGGGTCACACGGGCATCGTGTGGCGCAGGTGCATCAGCCGTCTCTCTTGTTGAGAGCTTAAGGACCCGGCGGGTGGCTGCGGAAGACGGCTGACAGGCGCAAGTCGGCCAGGATCCCACTAGAGTCCAGTGGCGCGGAATGGTATGGCTTGCGGAGTTGATGCCGACCTGGCGGTGGAGCGAGCACGGCTGCGGACGAGGAACCGTTCGACCGCCGGGGCGGCGCGCGTGGCCGAGACTGGTCATCGCCCCTGCGGGGGTTACGGTTGCGTCCCATGAGCGGTGAGACGGGCCTGCGGGAACGCAAGAAGCAGCGGACGTACCGGACGATCTCCGAAACGGCGATCTCCCTGTTTCTGCGGCACGGCTTCGACCAGGTGTCCGTCGCCGATGTGGCCGCCGCGGCCGAGGTGTCCAAGCCCACCCTCTTCCGCTACTTCCCGACCAAGGAGGACCTGGTGCTGCACCGGTTCGCCGACCACGAGGACGAGGCGGGCCGGGTGGTGCGGGAGCGCCCGGCGGGGCAGTCGCCTCTGGCCGCGCTGCGGCAGCACTTCCTGACCGGGTTGGAGCGGCGCGACCCGGTCACCGGCCTGAGCGACGCGGAGGGTGTCCTGGCGTACCACCGGCTGCTGTACGGCACGCCCAGCCTGGTGGCCCGGCTGTTCGACTACGTCAGCAGATCGGAGGCGGCGCTGGCCGCGGCGCTGGGCGTGGCGCCGACGGGGGGCGGCGAGCCGGACGACCTGACGCCGCGGCTCGCGGCGGGGCAGATCATCGCGGTCCAGCGGATCCTCGCCCTGGACAACTGGCGCCGGATCGACGCCGGTGCGACCGCGGACGAGGTCCACCCGGGCGCGGTGGCCGCCGCCGACCGGGCCTTCGCCATGCTGCGGTCCGGGCTCGCCCCGTACGCCGGATAGGATGAGCGGCCTCAACCACCCCCCCATGAGTCGCCGCACACGCATCGCTGCAACGGAGTCGCAACCTTGACCACCAGGCGGATCCCGGTCGTTCTCGTCACTGGTTTCCTGGGCTCCGGAAAGACCACCATGCTCAACCACCTGCTGCGCGGCAGCGTGGACACCCGCATCGGGGTCATCGTCAACGACTTCGGGAGCATCAACATCGACGCGATGGCCGTCGCCGGCCAGGTCGACTCCATGATCCCGATCGAGAACGGCTGTCTGTGCTGCGCCGCGGACTCCACCGAGATGGACGAGATGCTGGCCCGGCTCACCGAGCCGTCGCTCGGCATCGAGGTCATCGTGATCGAGGCCAGCGGTCTGGCCGAGCCGCAGAGCATGATCCGTACGCTGCTCTCCAGCGAGAACGAGCACATCCTGTACGGCGGGCTGATCGAGGTCGTCGACGCCGCGGAGTTCGAGAACACCCGCGAGCGCCACCCGGAGCTCGACCGCCATGTGCGCGCCGCCGACGCGGTGGTGCTCAACAAGGCCGACCGCGTTTCGGAGCAGGAGCGCGCCCGGGTGCTGGAGACGCTGGCCCGCATCGCCCCGGGCGCCCCCGTGGTCACCGCCGAACACGGGCGCGTGGACCCCGGCTTCCTCTTCGACCGCGGCCCCGGCGCACCGGGCGGGGAGCGCTACCGCCAGCTCTCCTTCGCCGAGGTGTGCACGGACGAGCACGACTGGCACGAACACCTCCACCACGCGTACCAGAGCGTGGAATTCACCGCCGACCGGCCGCTCGACCCACGCCGGTTCCTGGAGTTCCTCGACGGCCGGCCCGCCGGGCTCTACCGGATGAAGGGGTTCATCCACTTCGCCGCCCCGGGCCACGACCGGAAGTTCGCCTTGCACGCGGTCGGCTCCTACCTCCGCTTCCATCCCTCGGAGTGGGCGCCCGGCGAGGCGCGGATGACCCAACTGGTGATGATCGGCGCCGGAATCGACGCCGAGGCCCTCACCAAGGAGCTGACGGACTGTGTGGCCGCCGCCCCGGAGACCATCGCCGACCAGCACATGATGGGCATCCTGCGGTACGTCCAGGAGCGGACGGACGAGCTGGGCGCGGATGAGCCGGACGTCGAGGAGCCCGTGCCGGCCGACGCGTCACACACAGATTGATCGCGCCCGGCGCACAACCGTCGCCGCCGATCGGCAGTCCTCCAGGGTGTACCCGAGATGAAACCTGTACCAACAGCAGGAGGACTTGTGCGTCATCGCTCCATTGCCACCGCCGTGCGCTGCGCGATGGTGGCCGCACTTGTGACCACCCCGGCCTTACTGTCCGCTTCGGCCGCGGGCGCCGCCGAGCGGGGCGCCACCGGCACCTCCCTCGCCGGGGCCGCGCCGCGGGCCGACTTCAACAAGGACGGCCACCCGGACCTCGTCGTCTCGGCCCCCGCCGCCACGGTCGGCGGCAAGACCCGCGCCGGCTATGTCGCGGTGGTCTACGGCTCGGCCACCGGGGCGGATACCACCCACCGGCAGATCATCAGCCGGGCGACCGCGGGTGTCCCCGGCGACCCGGCGGACGGGGCCTGGTTCGGCTACCGCACGGTCGCCCGGGACCTGGACGGCGACGGCTACACCGACCTGGCCGTGCAGTCCCAGGGCGACTCGCCCGTCACCGTCCTGTGGGGCTCGGCGGGCGGGCTGACGGGCGGCACCGCGCTGTCCGACCAGACCAGCACCGACGGCCCTGGCCTGACCGGAGGCGACTTCAACGGCGACGGCCACGCCGACCTGGTCGCGGAGGGCACCGGCGAGGGCGAACTGCGCGTCCTGTACGGCCCGTTCACCCGCCAGGGCGCCGCGGCCACCGCGAACACCCTGAACACGGGCCGCACCTTCGGCCCGACCGAGATGGTCGCGGGCGACATCAACGGCGACGGCTCCGACGACCTGGTCACCAACCACGCCTTCGAGGAGATGTCCGAGGCGAGCCTGTACTGGAAGGGCGGCGCGAGTGGCCTGGGCTCGGCACCGACCCGGATCGACCACGCAGCCTCGGGCACCATCGGCGACGTCGACAAGGACGGCTACGCCGACCTGATCATCCGGACCGTCCCCGGCAACGTGGTGGAGAACCTCCCGTACGACCACGGCACCATCAAGGTCCTCTACGGCTCCGCGAGCGGCCCCGGCGCCACCCGCACCAAGGTCATCGACCAGAACACCGCGGGCGTGCCCGGGGTGAACGAGGACGGCGACCAGTTCGGCTACTCGCTGAGCGCCGGTGACGTCAACGGCGACGGATACGCGGACATCGCGGTCGGCATCCCGTACGAGGACCTGGACGGCGGCGTGGACGCGGGCAGCGTCGTCCAGCTCTACGGCGGCGCGGGCGGGCTCAGCGGCACCGGCGCCCAGGCCTTCACCCAGGACACCGCGGGCGTCCCGGGCGTCGCGGAGGCCGGGGACCACTTCGGTGCGGCCGTGCGGCTCGGGGACACCGACGGCGACGGCAAGGACGACCTGGCCGTCGGCGCGCCCGACGAGGACGGCACCTACACCTCGAGCGGCGCGGCCTGGGTGCTGCGCGGCGGTACGGGCGGGCTGACCACCACCGGGGTCGTCTCCTTCGGGCCGAACGCGCTGGGCGGCCCCGAGGCGGGCGCGCAGCTGGGCCGCGGCTTCGCGCGGTAGCGCGCCGCCACACGGCCGCACAGCGGGAGGGGCGCGGGCGCCGCGGTACACACGGCGCCCGCGCCTCAGCGCCTCAGGCCGATTCCCGGATCACGAGTTCGGTGGGGAGGATGACCCCGGACGGCTTCTCGCCGCCGATCTGCGCCAGCAGCACCCGCACCATCTCGGCGGTGATCCGCTCCCACGGCTGGCGGATCGTGGTCAGACCGGGGCTGGCGGCCAGCGCGGCGGGGGAGTCGTCGAACCCGGCCACGGCGACGTCCTGGGGCACCCGCCGCCCGGTCCGCCGCAGCGCGGCCAGCACGCCCTGGGCCATCAGGTCCGAGGCGACGAAGACGGCGTCCAGGTCGGGCGCCCGCTCCAGCAGCTCGGCCGCCGCCCGCTCGCCGCCGGCGCGGCTGTAGTCGCCGGAGACCACCAGCTCCTCGTCCGCCGCCAGGCCCGCCGCCGCGAGCTCCTCGCGGTATCCGGCGAGCCGGTCGACGCCGCCGGGGGTGTCCAGCGGGCCGGTGACGGTCGCTATGCGGCGGCGCCCGCTGTCCAGCAGATGGCGCACCATGTCGCGGGCCCCGGCCCGGTCGTCGGCGGCGACGTAGGCGATCTCCGGGCTGGGGACCAGCGGTTTGCCGCAGGCCACCAGCGGCACCCCGGCCTTCCGCAGCCGGGTGGCGAGCGGGTCGCCGGAGTGGCTGGAGACCAGCAGCACCCCGTCGACATGGCCGCCGGTGAGAAAGCGCATGATCCGCCGTCGCTCCGGCTCGTCGCTCGCGCTCATCAGCAGCAGCGTGATGTCGTGTGCGGCCAGCGCCTGGGTGCAGCCGCGCAGCAGCACACTGAAGTTGGGGTCCTCGAAGAACCGCTCCTGTGGCTCGGTGAGCAGGAAGGCCACCGAGTCCGACCGGCCGGTGATCAGCGAACGGGCGTGCCGGTTGACGACATAGCCGGTCCTGCGGATGGCGGCGTTGACCGCCTCCAGCGCCGCCGGGCTCACATAGTGCCCGCCGTTGAGGACGCGCGAGACGGTGCCGCGCGAGACCCCGGCCTCGCGCGCCACGTCATGGATGGTCGGCGGCCGTCGTCGGCCGGGGGTGCTGTTGCCGGTGCGGCTCATGCGCGTTCTTATCTCTCCAGACATCGCTTCGTCGGTCAGGACTTTACGGCCCCGGAGAGCAGATCCAGACTCCAGAACCGCTGGATGACCAGGAACAGCGCGATGAGCGGGATGATCGCCAGCAGCGCTCCGGTGATGACGAGGGTGTACAGGGCCGGGGTGGCGGCGCCCTGCCGCAGCAGGGTGAACAGCCCCAGGGTGACCGGGAACTTCTCGTCGTCGCCCAGCATGATGTACGGCAGCAGGAAGTTGTTCCAGATGGTCACGAACTGGAAGAGGAAGACCGTGACCAGGCCGGGCCGCATCATCGGCAGCGCCACCGAGCGGAAGATCCGCCACTCTCCCGCGCCGTCCACCCGCCCCGCCTCGACCATCTCGGCGGGGACGGCCGCGGACGCGTAGATCCGCGCCAGATAGATCCCGTACGGCGACAGGATGTTCGGCAGCAGCACCGACAGATAGGTGTCGGCCATGTCGGCCCTGGCCAGCAGCAGGTACTGCGGCACGGCGAGGATCACCGGGGGCATCAGCACACCGGTCAGCAGGATGTTGAAGATGGCCTCGCGGCCACGGAACCGGTAGCGCGCCAGGGCGTAGCCGGACAGGGCCGAGACGGCGCAGGACAGCAGCGCGCCGAGCCCCGCGTACAGCAGCGAGTTGGCCATCCACTTCCAGTACACGCCGTCGCGGTACGCGGACAGGTCGGCGATGTTGTCCGCGAATCCGCTGCCCGGCAGGAAGGTGAACGTGGAGAAGAGCTCGGGTCCGCTCTTGGTGGAGGCGATCACGACCCAGGCGACCGGCAGCAGACAGTAGACGGCGCCGAGCAGCAACAGGGCGGTGGGGATCCAGGAGGGGCGGGCGCGGACGGCCGTGGTGGTGCTCATCGGGAGCCTCCCTGGCGGGTGCGGGCGCCCGCGACCCTCAGGAAACCGAAGGACAGGACCAGGGTGACGACCGCGATGATCAACGAGGTCGCGGCGGCCGCGTACACATCGCCCTCGACGAAGGCCTTCTGATGGACCACCATCAGGGGGCTCCAAGTGGTGGAGACCGAGTTGGTGAGCGGTTTGAGGGTGGTCGGCTCGTTGAACACCTGCATGGTGGCGATGATCGAGAAGAAGAAGGTGAGCACCAGGGACGGGGTCACCATGGGGATCTTGATGCGCAGCGCGATCTGGAGCTGGGAGCACCCGTCGAGCCGGGCCGCCTCGTAGACCTCGGCGGGTATGGAGCGCAGCGAGGTGTAGATCACGATCATGTTGAAGCCGGTGCCGCCCCACACCGCGATATTGGACATGGACGCATAGAGTCCGCCGCCGTCCAGCAGCTCGGGCCGCGGCAGCCCCGCCTTGCCGAGCAGATAGTGGAACGGGCTCACATCGGGCAGGTAGAGGAACCCCCACAGCAGCGCGGCGACCACACCGGGGATCGCGTACGGAAGGAAGATCGCCAGCCGTGAGAAGCCGCGCAGCAGGGTGTCCTTGCGGCCCCGCCGGTCGGCGTCGAGCAGCAGCGCGAACAGCAGGGCCAGGCCCAGCATCGTGGGCACGACGATCAGGCCGTAGCCGAGGACGCGCCGGGCGCCGTCGAGCAGTTCCGGGTCGTGCAGCGCGTCGGTGTAGTTGGAGAGACCGGCCCACACCTCCTCACGGGAGCCCTTGCCGAGGCCCAGGCCCTTGACGTCGATCTTGCGGAGGCTGAGGTAGAGGGCGTAGCCGATGGGCAGCGCGAACAGGCCTGCGAAGAGCAGGATCGCGGGGAGGAGGAAGACATAGGGGGCGCGGCGCGGACCGTGCCCCAGAGGGCGCAGGGTCACTCGGCGACCTCGAAGCCGTGCTTCTTCAGATCGGCGACGGTGGCCTGCTGCATGGCCGCCAGCGCGGCGCCGAAATCGGACTTGTTCTTGGCGGCCTTGCCGAAGTTGTCGTTGAAGGACGCGTACGCGACGTTGACGTTCGGCCCCCAGGCGGCGGGCGCGATGCCCTCGGTGATCTTGGCGACCTCGGCGTAGAAGTCGGGCTGGCCGGGGAAGAAGTCAGGCGCCTTCTTCAGCGCGTCGCCGGTCTGCGCGGCGGTGGCGGCCGGGTAGACGTCGCTCTCCTTAACCAGCGCTGCGACCGCCTTCGGGTCGGTGTTGAGCCACTTCGCGAACTTCGCGGCGGCGTCCTTGTGCGCGCTGTCGTTGGTGACGGCGGTGGAGGAGCCGCCCCAGCTGCCGGTCCAGTTCGAGCCCTCGCTCCACTGGGGGAGGGGTGCCATGGCCCATGTGCCCTGGGTGTCGGGGGCCGCGGTCTTGAGGGTGCCGGGGGCCCACACCGCGCTGACCCAGGCGATCTGCTTGCCGGTGTTGAGCGCCTTGTTCCAGGCCGGGGTGTACATCGGCTGGTTGTCGATGGCCCCCTCCTTGACCAGGCCGCCCCAGAAGTTCGCGACCTTGCGGGTGGCGGCGCCGTCGATGGCCACCTTCCACTTGTCGCCCTGGGTGGTCCACCAACTGGCGCCGGCCTGCTGGGCGAGGCCCGCGAAGAGCCCGGAGTCATTGGCGGAGAAGGTGGTGAGGGCCTTGTCGGGGGCCTTCTCCTTGAGCTTGCGGGCGGTGGCCGCGAACTCCTCCCAGGTGGTGGGGACCTGGAGGCCGTACTGCCGGAACAGGTCCTTGCGGTAGTACAGCATCATCGGCCCGGAGTCCTGGGGCAGGGCGTAGACCGCGTCCGAGCCGAGGGTGACCTGGCGCCAGACGCCCGCGGGGAACTCGCCCTCGGCGTCGCCCACCTGACCGGATATGTCGGCCAGGACGTCGTTGCTGACCAGGGTGGGCAGCGCCTGGTACTCGGCCTGCACCAGGTCCGGGGCCTTGTGTGCCTTGGCGGCTGTGATGATCTTGGTGACGAGGTCGTCGCCGGACGCCTGCTTCTTGACCGTCACCTTGATGTCCGGGTGGTCCTGGTTCCAGATCGCCGCGACCTTGTCGAGGTCGGGTGCCCAGGCCCAGTAGGTCAGCTCGACCGGACCGTTCGAATCGGCCGAGTCACCGGACGAACCGCAGCCGGTGAGCAGGCCGGTGGCCGACAAGGCGGCCGCGACCGATACCGCGACGAAGCGAAGGTTGACGGGGTGATGGTTCACGAATGCCTCCCTGGGCGATCTGTGAGCGTTCACAGTAGAGAAACATGGTTGACGCTTGTCAATGCTCGTTGCCATGCGGTTATCTGGGGGCGGCCGCTGCTCTGTGGTCTGTGCACGTTCCCAGTGATTCCCAGGAGTGGAGGTCTGATGGTCGGCCTCGCCTATGGCGGCGACTACAACCCCGAGCAGTGGCCCGAATCCCTCTGGCCCGAGGACATCCGGCTGATGCGCGAGGCCGGGGTCACCATGGTCAGCGTCGGCATCTTCTCCTGGGCGCTGCTGGAACCCGAGCCCGGACGCCACGACTTCGGCTGGCTGGACCGGCTGCTGGCCCTGCTCCACGAGGCCGGCATCGCCGTCGACCTCGGCACGCCCACCGTGGCCCCGCCCGCCTGGTTCTACCGCGCCCACCCCGAGGCCCTGCCGGTCAGCCGGGAGGGCGTGCGCTACGAGTTCGGCTCACGCGGTGCCATCTGCCACAGCTCGCCCGCCTACCGCCGGGCCGCGGCCGCCATCACCGAACAGCTCGCCCGGCGCTATGGCGACCACCCCGCGCTCGCCCTGTGGCACGTGCACAACGAGTACGGAGTGCCGGTGGGCGCCTGCTACTGCGACACCTGCGCGGACGGCTTCCGCCACTGGCTGCGCGAGCGTTACGGCACCCTGGACGCGCTCAACGACGCCTGGGGTACCGCCTTCTGGGGCCAGCGCTACGGCGCGTTCGAGGAGATCAACCCGCCGCGCGCCACCCCCACCGTCGCCAACCCCGCCCAGCGGCTCGACTACGCCCGCTTCGCCGACGCCACCATGCGCGCCAACTTCACCGCCGAGCGCGACATCCTGCGCCGGCTGTCCCCGGGCATCCCGGTCACCACCAACTTCATGACCGCGCTCAGCCAGTGCGACTCGGCCGACTACTGGGCCTGGGGCCGGGAGGTCGACCTGGTCACCAACGACCACTATCTGATCACCGACGGCCGCCGCACCCACGTCAACCTCGCCATGGCCGCCGACCTGACCCGCTCCGTCGCCGGCGGCGCGCCCTGGCTGCTGCTCGAACACTCCACCAGCGGCGTCAGCTGGCAGCCGCGCAACCCCGCCAAGCGGCCCGGGGAGATGGCCCGCAACAGCCTGGGGCACGTGGCCCGCGGCTCCGAGGGCGCCCTGTTCTTCCAGTGGCGCCAGTCACGGCGCGGCGCGGAGAAGTTCCACTCGGCGATGCTCCCGCACGCCGGCACCGACAGCCGCGTATGGCGCGAGGTCGTGGCGCTCGGGGCGGACCTCGCCAAGCTGGGCGAGGTGCGGGGCAGCCGCACGGTGGCCGACGCGGCGATGGTCTGGGACTGGCAGTCCTGGTGGGCGCAGCGGCTGGAGTGGCGGCCGAGCGAGGACCTGGACGCGCGCGAACGCGCCGACAGCTTCTACGAGGCCCTCTACGACCGCCACCTCACCGTCGACTTCGCCCACCCCGAGGCCGACCTGAGCGGCTATCCGCTCGTCGTCGTGCCCGCCCTCTACCTCGCCACCGCACGCGCCGGGGACAACCTGCGCGCGTATGTCGAGGGCGGCGGCACCCTGATCGTCTCCTGTTTCTCCGGCATCGTCGACGAACACGACGCCGTGCACCCCGGCCCCTACCCCGGCGCGCTGCGCGACGTCCTGGGCCTGGTGGTCGAGGAGTTCTCCCCGCTCGCCGAGGGCGGGCGGGTGCGCCTGACCGGTCCAGGCGGGGCCGAACTCACCGGCGATGTCTGGACCGAGATCGTGGTGGAGCGCGGTGCCGAGACCGTGTGGACCTACGCCGACGGCTTCGCCGCCGGCCACCCCGCCGTCACCCGCCACCGGCTCGGCCGGGGCACCGCCTGGTACCTCTCCACCCGGCTCGCCCCCCACGACCTGGCGACCCTGCTCGCCCCCGTCTGCGCCGACGCGGGCCTCGCGGACCGCCCCGACCTGCCCCGCGACGTGGAGGTGGTGCACCGCACCGGCGACAGCGGCAGCTACCTCTTCGCGATCAACCACGGCGACACCGACGCCAAGGTGTCCCACCCCACGCCCGGCACCGAACTGCTCACCGGCGAGCGCAGCGCCGGACACCTCGCGGTGCCCGCGGGCACCGTCCGCGTGCTGCGCCTGGACGGCTGAACTGCCCATACCCCCACTCGCTCATTGTCGAAGGGACTCGACGATGCACGACATACGGAGCACCACCCGCACCCTGCTGCGAACCGCCGCGCTCCCCGCCCTCGGCGCGCTGCTGCTGACCGCGCTCCCCGCGCCGGCCGCACACGCCGCGAGCACCCTGGCCAATACCGGATTCGAGGCCGACGGCACCGGCACCGCCACCCCGTCCGGCTGGAGCACCTACTCCGCCACCGGCAACAACAACGCCTCCTACTCCGAGGCCGGTGGCCACAGCGGCGGCTACCGGCTGTCCCACTGGTCCTCCTCGGCGTACAAGGTGCAGACCTACCAGTATCTTTCCGGCCTCGCGAACGGCACGTACACCCTCACTGCCTGGGTGCGCTCCAGCGGCGGACAGAACGCCGCGTACCTCGCCCTGCGCGACTGCGGCGGCGCCGAGCAGCGTACCGATCTGCCGCCTACCCCGAACGGCAGGTGGATCCGCCTGGTCACCTCGGTCACGGTCACCAGTGGCCAGTGCACCATCAGCCTCAACTCCGACGCCCACGCGGGGGAGTGGGCCAACCTGGACGACCTCACCTTCACCAAAGGCGGCACGGGGCTCGCGATCAAGGGCGGGGACGTGTCCACCCTCGCGAAGAACGAGGCCTTCGGCGCCACTTACCGCTCCGCCAACGGCACGAGCGGCGACGCCCTGGCCATCCTGCGCGCCTCCGGTATGAACTACGCGCGGCTGAAGGTGTGGGTGAACCCGGCCGACGGCTACAACACCAAGGCCAGGGTGGCGGCCACGGCCAAGCGTGCCAAGGCCCAGGGCATGAAGCTGCTGATCGACTTCCACTACTCCGACAGCTGGGCCGACCCCGGCAAGCAGACCAAGCCCGCCGCCTGGGCCGGGCACGACTACAGCCGGCTCAAGCAGGACGTGTACGACCACACGTACGACGTGCTCAGCGCGCTCAAGGCGCAGGGCACCACGGCCGACATGGTCCAGATCGGCAACGAGATCAACGGCGGCATGCTCTGGCCCGAGGGCTCCACGAGCAACTTCTCGCAACTCGCCGGGTTGCTCACCTCCGGTGCCAACGCCGCCAAGGCCGTCTCGTCCGACACCAGGGTCGCGCTGCACCTGGCCAAGGGCGGGGACAACGGGGGCACGAGGTGGTGGTTCGACCAGGCGGTCGCGCAGAAGGTGCCGTTCGACGTCATCGCCCTGTCGTACTACGGCTACTGGCACGGCCCGCTGTCCGATCTCCAGGCCAACCTGGACGATGTGGCGGCCCGCTACGGCAAGCCGGTGCTGGTCGCCGAGACCGCCTACGCCCACACCCTCGCGAACGACGACGGCCTGGCGAACAACGTCGCCACCGCCGACCAGCTCGTCGACGGCTACCCCGCCACCCCCGCGGGGCAGGCCGCCAACCTGCGCGATGTGATGAACGTGGTGGAGGCGGTGCCGGGTGGCCGGGGGCTCGGCGTCGTCTACTGGGAGCCGGCCTGGACCGCGGTCAAGGGCAGCGGCTGGGACCCCACCGACCCGGGCTCCGGTAACGCCTGGGAGAACCAGGCGCTGTTCGACTACGGCGACAAGGCCCTGCCCGCGATGGACTGGTTCGGCCACCGCTGACCGGGTGAGCGTGTTTCGGAGCGCTGCGCGGGCTGGACTGAGGAGCCGCGCAGCGACGAAGGAGCGAGCAGTGACGAGGGAAGCCCGTGCGTAGAAGCGCTCCGGGACTGAGCGGGAGGAGGGGCTCATCCGCCTTCGTGCGCCGAATATGTTGACGGATGCTCATGTTTACCCGACGGTAGGTTCATGGCGACCACAGTGACGCACGGGATGAGAGTTCGTCTCCGAACGGGCCGCGCACGACTGCTCGGGGCGGCCGCCCTGCTGCTGATGGCGGCGGTCACCGCCCCGGGCGGCACGGCGGCCGCTGCCGAGCCGCCCTGGTCCGACGGCCCGGCCGCGGACCGGATCTCCGTACAGAGCGGCCGGTTCACCGACGGCCACGGGCGCGAGGTCGTCCTGCGCGGATTCAATGTCTCCGGCGAGGTCAAGCTGGCGGAGAACGACGGCCTGCCGTTCGCGGACGCCGCCGACGCCCGGAAGTCCGCCCAGGCCATGCGCGGCCTCACCGGCGCCAACTCCGTCCGCTTCCTGCTGTCCTGGGCCCACGCCGAGCCCGAGCCCGGCAAGGTCGACGAGGAGTATCTGCGCAGGGCCACCGAGCAGATGCGGGCCTTCCTGGACGCCGGGATCCGGATCTACCCCGACTTCCACCAGGACCTCTACTCCCGCCACCTGTTCGACAAGGACAGCTGGTACTCGGGCGACGGCGCGCCCCAGTGGGTCGTCAAGGCCGGCGGCTACGCCAAGGAGTCCTGCGGCATCTGTGTCCACTGGGGCCAGAACATCACCCAGAACCCGGCCGTCCAGGACGCCACCCGCGACTTCTGGAAGAACCGCACCCTCGAGACCTCCGCCGGGCCCGTCCGGGTCCAGGACGCCTTCCTGGCCACCGCCGAGAAGACGATGGCCTACCTCGCCGGCCATCTGACCGCGGACGAGTTCGCCCGCGTCGTCGGCTTCGATCCGTACAACGAGCCGTACGCGGGCCGCTACGACAGCGGCCAGTCCAGCCGCGCCTGGGAGAAGGACGTCCTGTGGCCGTTCTATGAGAAGTTCCGGGCGCGCATGGACGCCGCCGGCTGGACCGACAAGCCCGCCTTCGTCGAGCCCAACCTGTTCTGGAACTCCAACATCGACTTCCAGCGCCACGAGGGCGGACTGCTCGACGCCGGCGCCATCGGCTCCCGCTATGTGTTCAACACGCACTTCTACGACCAGAAGGCCATCTCCGGCGTCTTCATGCCCGGCAAGGCCCAGGACGGCCAGTACTCCACCGACTTCGCCACCGTGCGCGACCGCGCCTCCGCGCTCGGCACCACCGCCGTCGTCAGCGAGTACGGACACCCGCTGACCGGCTTCACCTCCGACAAGGCGCCGACCGTGGTCAAGGGCCTGTACCAGGCGCTGGACTCCCGGCTCGGCGGCGCCACCTGGTGGAGCAAGGCCGCCGCCTCCGGCCCGGTCCTGTCCGCCAACCAGTGGCAGTGGGACCTGTACAACGGGCGCCACCACGAGGCGATGAACGGCAACCCCGACAAGATCCTCACCGACGGCGACGCCTGGAACGACGAGGACCTGTCGGCCGTCCGCCTCGACGACACGGGGGCGGCCGTGCTCCGCCAGGACGCCCGGCTCCTGGACCGCGTCTACCCGACCGCGGTCGCGGGCCGCACCCTCGCCTTCACCTTCGAGGACCGCTCGCGCGACGGCTCCACCACCCTGAGCTGGGACCGCGTCCCCAGCAGCCTGCCCAATGTGGCACGGCTGGTCGGCTCCGGCCGCTACGGGATGCTGGTGTGGCGCCAGAACAGCGCCACCGAGGCCCCCACCGAACTGCATCTGCCCCGCGACTTCGACCCCGCCACCACCACCGTGGTCTCCGACCTGGGCACCGTCACCGGCCCGCCCGCCTACACCGCGCACGGACACACCGCCGACCACCCCGTGGCCACCGCGGCGGAGAGCGGCGGCACCGACGCCCGGCGGCTGCTGCTCTCCGCGCCGCCCGGCGCCGGAACCCTCCACTACGCGCTGGTCGCCGACGGCACCGCCGCCCCCTCGGCCGAGCTGCGCGCCGCGGCGCAGCGCGAGCTCAGCGGGTGGGCGCAGGCCGCCGGCTTCCCGAACTGACCCACCGGCATCACCAGCGGTGGTGCACCTGGGCGCGGATCCGCCGGTCGTACAGCTCGCGGACCGCGTCCAGCGTGCCCGGCTCCAGCGCGGGCAGCGCCGCCGCCGCGCCGTTCGCCCGCGCCTGCTCGGGCGAGCGCGCCCCCGGGATGACCGAGGTCACCCCCGGCTGCTGGACGACCCACCGCAGCGCGGTCTGCGCGGGCGTCGCACCCTCGGGGGCCAGCTCCCCGAACTCCACCGCCGCCTCGACACCCTCCGCGAAGTCCACGCCCGAGAAGGTCTCGCCCTGGTCGAACATCTCGCCATGGCGGTTGTACGTGCGGTGGTCGTTCTCTGCGAACACCGTGTCCTTGGTGTACCGGCCGGACAGCAGACCCGACGCCAGCGGCACCCGCGCGATGATCCCCACCCCGGCCGCGGCGGCCGCGGGCAGCACCCGCTCCAGCGGCTTGAGCCGGAACGGATTGAGAATGATCTGCACGCTCGCCGTCCCCGGGCGCTCGATCGCCGCCAGCGCCTCCTCGCAGGTCTCCACGCTCACCCCGTACGCCGCGACACGCCCCCGGTCCACCAGAGTGTCCAGCGCGTCGAAGACGGCGGCGGAGGAGTGTACCGACGACGGCGGGCAGTGCAGCTGCACCAGATCCAGCGTGTCCACCCCGAGGTTGGCGCGCGAACGGTCCGTCCAGGCCAGGAAGTTGTCCAGCGTGTAGTTCTCCGCCACCTGCGGCAGCCGCCGCCCCATCTTGGTCGCCACGAAGATCCGCGCGTCCGGGCGGCTTCGCAGATAGCGCCCGATGAGCTGCTCGCTGCGCCCGTCCCCGTACACATCGGCGGTGTCGAAGAAGGTCACCCCCGACTCGACGGCCGCGTCCAGCACGGCCAGCGCGTCGTCCTCGCGGACCTCGCCCCAGTCCGCGCCCAGCTGCCAGGTGCCCAGCCCGACGACGGACACCGTCCGGCCGATCCGGGCGAACTCACGCTGCTCCATGGTCCCTCTCTCTCCTGTGGTCCGGCTCACCGTATCCGCACCCCGCGCCAAACCCTCCCGCAACCTTGTCAAGTACCTACAAAAACAATATTTGACCTGCGGCGATTGCTGTCGGGGTACCTGGCAAGTAGGCTGGGAGCATGTCAGCTCTCAACGTGGAATTCAGCGATCGGGAACTTGAGGACCTCCGCCAGATCGCCAAGGAGCGTGGCACCACGATGAAGGCCCTCGTCCGGGAGGCGACCGTCGCCGACATCGCCCGCCATCGGGCGCTCCAGGAGGGCGCCGAGGTCTTCCGGCGCTTCTTCGCGGACAACGCGCAGGCGTTCGCCGACGCGTTCCCCGACGATGAACACCGCCCCCACGACCCGGGACAGGCCGCCTGACCATGGCCCCGCTACTGCATATCGACGTCCCCTGGCTGCTCCAGCGCCACGAGGAGGTCATGCCGGAACAGCCGACCATCTCCGACTTCTCCGGCCTGGTCGCCGCCGTGGCCCGGCATCGCGTCGACCCGCCACGCCTGGGGGTCGACCCGGACCCCGCGTGGCGGGCCGCGGCGCTGCTGCACACCATCGCGCTGCTGCGCCCGCTCCCGGGGAGCAACGCGCGGTTCGCCAGCGCCACGGCCGTCGCCTATATGCACGCCTCCGGCGAGGGCATCGATCCGCCGTACGGCGCGCTGATCGACCTGGTCCGCGACATCCTGTCCGGCAAGGCCGATGTCTTCGACGCGGCGGGCCGCATCCGCTCCTGGCGGATCTGAGCCGCCCCCGCCGTCAGCCGAGGTCATCGTTGCCAGGTCCATGTCCGTACATAGTCCCCGGCGAGGAAGAGGTTGGCCACGGCGGTGGCCGCGGTGGGGCGGTTGTACCAGGTGCCCGCCGGGTGGATCAGCAACGACGGGCATCGGCTACGGGCAGCAGTCGGCGCAGCTGAGGGAGATCCGGGCGTTCGACCCGGAGCGGCAGGGCTGCTGGTCCTTCAGCTCGCAGCAGGCCACGCTTCGCCGTCTGGACAGGGCGTTTCAGGCGTTCTTCCGCCGGGTCAGGGGCGGGGAGAAGCCCGGATACCCGCGTTTCCGGGGGGTGAACTGGTTCGACACCGTGGACTTCCCGAAGGACGGGGACGGCTGCCGGTGGGACTCGACCCCGCACGACCTGGTGACCCGTGTCCGCTTCCAGGGTGTCGGGCACGTCCGTGTGCACCAGCACCGTGCGGTCAAGGGCCGGGTCAAGACCGTCAGCGTGAAGCGCGAGGGGCGGCAGTGGTACGTCATCCTCGCCTGCGACAGCGTGCCTGCCGAACCATTGCCCGCCACTGGCGCCGTGACCGGCATCGATATGGGTGTCACTCACTTCCTCACCACCTCCCAGGGCGCCCACGTCGAAAACCCCGGACACGGGAAGCGCAGCGCCGATGCCCTGGCCGAGGCTCAGCGGGCACTCAAGGGGTTCCCGCGCAACCGACGCCGCGACCAGCGCGGCGCCAGGCACCGCCGGGCGGTGGAGAAGGTTGCCGGCCTGCACCGCAAGGTGCGCCGTCAGCGCACCGACCACGCGCACAAGACCGCGCTTGCGATGGTCCGCGGGTACGACCGGATAGGTCACGAGCGCCTGAACATCGCGAACATGGTTCGTGCGCCCAAACCGAAGTCCGACCCCGAAGCGCCCGGCGGATTCCTGCCGAACGGCGCTTCCTCAAAGGCCGGGCGGCGTCGCGCAGCACCGTCCGCCCGGTGCCGTACAGCGCGGCGCTCAGCCCTGAGCTGCCGCCGGCGGTCCACCGGCTCGCACTGCCACCGCCGCGGCCGGGCCGCCGGCCCCGAGAGCCCCCTCCCGCGGTCGGCGCCCCGCGGCGTAGGATCGCGCCCGGCAACGGACGGAGCACCCGGAGAAGGCGGCCGGGGCACCGGGAGAAAAGGGGCGGCATTGCGGTTCGGACTGCTGGGCACCGGCCACTGGGCGGCCGAGACACAGGGCGCGGCCCTCGCCGCGCACCCCGAGGCGGAGCTGGCGGGCGTCTGGGGCCGTGACCCGGCCAAGGCGCGGGCGCTGGCCGAGCGGTACGGCACCCGGGCCTACGACCGGCCCGATGAGCTGATCGCCGACGTCGACGCGGTCGCCGTGGCCCTGCCGCCGGACATCCAGAGCGACCTGGCGCTGCGCGCCGCCCGCGCCGGGTGCCATCTGCTGCTCGACAAGCCGCTCGCGTTCACCACCGAGGAAGCCGACCGCGTGGTGCGCGCCGTCGAGGAGCGCGAGCTGGCCTCCGTGGTGTTCTTCACCCGCCGCTTCGCGCCACCCGTCGAGGAGTTCCTGACCGGGGCCGCGGCCGCCGGAGGCTGGGACGGCGGCCGGGCGACGGCCTTCGCCGCCATCTTCCGGCCCGGCAACCCCTACGGGGACTCCCCGTGGCGGAAGGAACGCGGCGGCCTGTGGGACGTCGGCCCGCACGCCCTGTCCGTCCTGCTGCCCGTCCTGGGCCCGGTCGCCGAGGTCACCGCGGTCGGCGGGCCGCGCGGCGCGGCGCATGTGCTGCTGCGGCACCGCTCCGGCGCGGTCGGCACGCTCGCGCTCACCCTCGACGCCCGGCCCGCCGCCGTCGCGCACAGCTGCGACTTCTACGGCGAGCTGGGCGTGGCGGAGGTGCCCGACACCGGGATCACCGCCGTCGAGGCGTTCACCGCGGCCACGGACCGGCTGCTGCGCAGCGCCGGCACCGGGACCGGCGACCCCTGTGACGTGCGGTTCGGCCGTGAGGTGGTGGCCGTCCTGGAGGCCGCCGACGCCTCGCGCCGCACCGGCCGCACCGTCGCTCCGCGCTGACCCGCCTCAGGTCCGCCGCCCGCCCGCGGCCGTCGTGCGCCCGCACCCCGCTCGCCGCATACTTCGGCGGCTGCTGGGGAACCGGGAGCCATGACCGAGCTGCGCCTACCGCAAACCGTCCGGGCCTGCCTGTTCGACCTCGACGGGGTGCTGACCCGCACCGCCGTGATCCACGCGGCGGCGTGGAAGGAGATGTTCGACGACTTCCTCCGCCGCCGCGAGGGCCCTGACTTCCGCCCCTTCGACAAGGTCGGCGACTACGACGAGTACGTCGACGGGCGGCCCCGCGCCGACGGGGTGCGCACCTTCCTCGCCTCCCGGGGCATCGAGCTCCCCGAGGGGACGGACCAGGACCCGCCCGGCCTGGACACGGTGCACGGCCTGGGCACCCGCAAGAACGCCCTGGTCCTGGAGAAGATCCGGAAAGAGGGGGTCGAGGCGTATCCGGGGTCGGTGCGCTTCGTCGAGGCGGTCCGCGCCGCGGGCCTGCGCACCGCGGTCGTCTCCTCGAGCGCCAACTGCCGCGATGTCCTGATCTCCGCGAAAATTGAGCACCTCTTCGAGGTTCGTGTCGACGGCGTGGTCGCCGCCGAGCGCGGGCTGGCGGGCAAGCCGCACCCGGACACCTTCCTCGCGGCCGCCCGTGAACTGGACGTCGCCCCTGCGGCCGCCGCGGTCTTCGAGGACGCGCTGGCGGGCATGGAGGCCGGCCGCGCCGGACACTTCGGCCGGGTCGTGGGCGTCGACCGGGTCGGCCAGGCCGAGGCGCTGCGCGCCCACGGCGCGGACATCGTGGTGCGGGACCTCGCCGAGCTGCTGGAGGAGGGCGCCTCGTGATCACCGATTCCTGGTACGCCGTCGACCCGTGGGTGCTGCGCGAGACCGAGCTCCACCTCGATGTGCTGCCGCAGAGCGAGTCCCTCTTCGCGCTCTCCAACGGGCACGTCGGCTGGCGCGGCAATCTGGACGAGGGCGAGCCGCACGGCCTGCCCGGCTCCTATCTCAACGGCGTGCACGAGCTGCGCCCGCTGCCGTACGCCGAGGCCGGATACGGCTACCCCGAGTCCGGCCAGACCATGATCAACGTCACCAATGGCAAGATCATCAGGCTGTTGGTGGACGACGAGCCCTTCGACCTGCGCTACGGGCGGCTGCGCTCCCACGAGCGCGTGCTCGACCTGCGCGGCGGGCTGCTGCACCGCACCTGCGAATGGACCTCCCCCTCCGGCGTCACCGTGAAGCTGCGCTCCACCCGGCTGGTCTCCCTCACCCAGCGGGCGATCGCCGCCGTCGCCTACCAGGTGGAGGCCGTGGACGCCGAGATCCGGGTGGTCGTCCAGTCGGAGCTGGTCGCCAACGAGCAACTGCCGCAGCGGGCCGGCGACCCCCGGGCCGCCGCCGCCCTGGAGTCCCCCCTGCGGCCCGAGGAGCACGCCGCCTGGGACCTGCGGCTGCGCCTGATCCACTGCACCGAGGCCAGCCGGCTGCGGGTAGCCTCCGCCGCCGACCACTTCATCAGCGGACCGCCGCCCACCCGCAGCTCGGGCGAGAGCAGCGAGGACGTCGCCCGCCTCACCGTCACCTCGGTGCTCCAGCCGGGCGAGGTGCTGCGGCTGGAGAAGCTGGTCGCCTACGGCTGGTCCGGCGCCCGCTCGCTGCCCGCCGTCCGGGACCAGGTGGAGGCCGCGCTGGCCGGCGCCGCGAGCACCGGCTGGGACGGTCTGGTGGACCAGCAGCGGGGCTGGCTCGAGGACTTCTGGAACCGCGCGGACGTCGAGGTCGAGGGCGACGCCGAGATCCAGCAGGCCGTGCGCTTCGGCCTTTTCCATGTGCTCCAGGCCGGGGCCCGCGCGGAGGAGCGGGCCATCCCCGCCAAGGGCCTCACCGGGGCGGGCTACGACGGACACTCCTTCTGGGACACCGACACCTTCGTGCTGCCGCTGCTCACCTACACCTTCCCCGAATCCGTCGCCGAGGCCCTGCGCTGGCGGCAGTCCACGCTGCCCGCCGCCCGGGAGCGGGCCCGCCAGCTCGGCCACCACGGCGCCGCCTTCCCCTGGCGCACCATCGACGGCTCCGAGTGCTCCGGGTACTGGCCGGCCGGCACGGCGGCCTTCCACGTCAACGCCGATGTGGCCGACGCCGTGGTGCGCTATGTCTCGGCCACCGGCGACGAGGAGTTCGAACGCGACAGCGCGGTGGAACTGCTGGTGGAGACGGCCCGGCTGTGGCGCTCGCTGGGCCACCACGACCACCACGGCCGCTTCCACATCGACGGGGTGACCGGTCCCGACGAGTACAGCGCGCTCGGCGACGACAACGTCTACACCAACCTCATGGCCCAGTCGAACCTGCGCGCCGCCGCGGACATCGTCGAACGCCACCGGGACCAGGGCGCCTCGCTGGGGGTGGACGACGAGGAGGCCGCGGCCTGGCGGGACGCCGCCGAGGCCATGACGATCCCGTACAACAAAACCCTGGGCGTCCATGAGCAGTCGGCCGACTTCACCGACCACCAGGTGTGGGACTTCGAGGGCACACACCCCGACCAGTACCCGCTGATGATGCACTTCCCCTACTTCGACCTGTACCGCAAGCAGGTCGTCAAACAGGCCGACCTGGTACTGGCGATGTATCTGCGCGGCGACGCCTTCACCGTGGAGGAGAAGGCGCGCAACTTCGCCTACTACGAGGGGCTGAACGTCCGCGACTCCTCCCTGTCCGCCTGCGCCCAGGCCGTCATGGCCGCGGAGGTGGGCCATCTGCGCCTGGCCTACGACTACTTGGGCGAGGCCGCCCTGATGGACCTCAGGGACCTGGAGCACAACACCCGTGACGGACTGCACATCGCCTCGCTGGCCGGCACCTGGATCGCGCTGGTGGCCGGGTTCGGCGGCATGCGCCACTGCGAGGGCACCCTCGACTTCTCCCCCAAGCTGCCGGCGGAGAAGCTGGCCCGGCTGGCCTTCACCGTTCAATGGCTGGGCAGAAGTGTGCGGGTGGAGATCACCGAGACCGCCGCCGTCTACACCATGGTGCGCGGCGCCCCGCTGGAGATCCGCCACTACGGCCGGCCGCTCACCGTCACCGAGAAGTCGTCGCAGAGGCGCAAGATCCCCGAGCCCACCACCCGCCCCGAGCCGCGCCAGCCCCCCGGCCGCCGCCCCGACCGCCGCGCCTGAGGCCGCGGGGCGGGCGTCCCGCTCTGCCGGAGCCCTCGATCTGCCGGAGCCCTCGATCTTCCGGGGCCTTCGCTCTTCCGGGCGGGCGGCGGCGGGTGCCAGACTTCTCGGGTGCCCGACTTTGACATGCTCGTGATCGGATCCGGCCCGGGTGGCCAGAAAGCCGCCATCGCCGCGGCCAAACTGGGCCGCCGCGTGGCCGTGGTCGACCGGCCCGACATGGTCGGCGGTGTCTCCATACACACCGGGACCGTGCCCTCCAAGACCCTACGGGAGGCGGTGCTCTACCTCACCGGCCTGACCCAGCGCGATCTGTACGGCCAGAGCTACCGGCTCAAGGACGAGATCACCGTCGCCGACCTGACCGCCCGTACCCAGCACGTGGTCAGCCGCGAAGTGGACGTCATCCGCAGCCAGTTGTCCCGCAACCGGGTCGCGCTCTTCGCGGGGACCGGACGCTTCGTGGACGACCACACCGTGGCCGTCCGCGACGCCGACGGCCACGAACAGCTGCTGACCGCGCAGCACATCGTGATCGCCACCGGCACCCGGCCGGCGCGCCCGGCGACCGTGGCGTTCGACGAACGGACGATCATGGACTCCGACAGCGTCCTGAACATGGAGCGGGTGCCGCGCTCCATGGTCATCGTGGGCGCCGGGGTGATCGGCATCGAGTACGCCTCCATGTTCGCCGCCCTGGGCAGCAAGGTCACGGTGGTCGAGCAGCGCGAGGGCATGCTGGACTTCTGCGATGTCGAGGTGGTCGAGGCGCTGAAGTACCGGCTGCGGGACCTGGCCGTCACCTTCCGCTTCGGCGAGACGGTCGCCGCGGTCGAGCGCCACGCCCGCGGCGCCCTGACCGTGCTGGAGAGCGGGAAGAAGATCCCCGCCGACGCGGTCATGTACTCCGCCGGACGCCAGGGGCTGACCGACGAACTCGACCTCGGCCGGGCCGGTCTCACCGCCGACAAGCGGGGCCGGATCACGGTGGACGAGCACTACCGCACGGCCGTGCCCCACATCTATGCCGTCGGCGACGTCATCGGCTTCCCCGCGCTCGCCGCCACCTCGATGGAGCAGGGCCGCAGCGCCGCGTACCACGCCTGCGACGAGCCGGTGAACCCCATCCACGACCTCCAGCCCATCGGCATCTACACCATCCCCGAGATCAGCTTCATCGGCCGCACCGAGGACCAGCTCACCGACGCGTGCGTGCCCTTCGAGGTCGGCGTCTCGCGCTACCGCGAGCTGGCCCGCGGCCAGATCGTCGGCGACTCGCACGGCATGCTCAAGCTGCTGGTGTCCCCGGAGGACCGGCGGCTGCTGGGGGTGCACTGCTTCGGCACCGGCGCCACCGAGCTCATCCACATCGGCCAGGCGGTGATGGGCTGCGGCGGCACCGTCGACTACCTGGTCGACGCGGTGTTCAACTACCCGACCTTCGCCGAGTCCTACAAGGTCGCGGCCCTGGACGCGACCAACAAGATGCGGGAGATCGACCACCTCGGGGACTGAAGCCCCTGTTGTCAGTGCCGGGGCGCACACTGGAGGCATGTGCCGCAGCATCAAGACACTCCGCCCGCCCATGACGCCCGAGCTCCACGACGAGGACATCAGGGCGGCCGCCCTCCAGTACGTCCGCAAGGTGTCCGGGTTCCGCGCGCCCGCCGCCCACAACCGCGAGGCGTTCGACCAGGCCGTCGAGGCGGTGGCGGAGGCCACCCGCAGGCTTCTCGACGGCATCGAGGTGCGCGGCGGCGGTGGCCGCGCGAGCTGAGCGCCCCCTCGCCGCCCCCGCCCGCCGCGGCGGGCGGGGGCGCGTACCGTGCTCCCGGCTCAGGAAGCGGGCCGGTCGCAGCTGGTGCGGCCGGGCTGCGGGCGGCAGGCGATGGCCGCGAAGCCGCCGTCCGCGACGACCGGTACGGACAGGGTGTCCCCGCCGCGCACCACCCGAGACTCACGGACCAGGCCGCCCAGCCCGTCCGGGCCGTCGAGGACCAGATCGACCCGCCAGGTGCCCGGCCCCAGCCGCAGCGGCACCTCGGCGGTGCGGGCGGCACCGGCGAAGGTGCCGCCGATGAACCACCGCCCGCCGCTCTCCCGGGCCAGCACCGCGCTGTCGCCCGGCCGCCCGGCGAGCAGCCGGGTGCGGTCCCAGGCCGCGGGGAGCTGTTCGAGGAAGCCCCGGGCGAGCGGGCGCGCGTCGTACGACTCGGGGGTGCCCGCGAGGTTCTGGATGCCCGACTCGTACAGCACGGACAGCCCCAGCTCCCCGGCGTCCGAGGCCGCGTTCGGGCGCTGCGGGCGGTGGAAGGCCCCGGGGGTGAAGTCCATGGAGCCGATGACATTGCGGGTGAAGGGGAGGATGGCCAGGTGCTGCGCGGTGTTGACGCGCTTCTCCTCGCCGTTGACCCCCTCCATCGTCATCACCTGCGGCCAGGTGCGCTGGATGCCCTTGGGGATCGTGGAGCCGTGGAAGTTGACGAGCAGGTGGTGGGCGGCGGTGGCCGGGAGGATCTCGTCGTACCAGCGCAGCGTGGCCTGGGACTCGGAGTCCATGAAGTCGATCTTCACGCCCTTCACGCCCCAGCGCTCCAGGGCGGGCAGCCACTGCGCGCGCTCCTCGGCCGTGTCCAGGTCGCGCTGGTGCATCCAGACCTGGATGCCGACGCCGCGCTCCCGCGCGTACCCGACGAGCTCCGGCATCCAGCTGTTCGTCTGCCAGTCGGGGTCGGTCACGTCCCACTGGTCCGGGTCGAAGTACCAGCCCGCGTCGACCACGACATACGGCCAGCCGCGCTGGGCCGCGTAGTCCACATACTCCTTCTGCATGGCCAGGCTCTGCCCGGCCGGGCGCCCCCCGGCCAGCCAGGTCCACAGGGCGGGCCCCGGCCGGATCCACGAGGTGTCGGCGACCCGCGAGGCGGGCGCGAGGTCGTCGGTGAAAGTGGACTCCGTGACGGTCGCGAGGTCGCCCACGACCAGCGCCCGCCACGGTGTGCTCAGCCCGCCGTCGGACTCCACGCGCTCGTCCCACAGCCCGATGCGATAGGTGGGTTGGCCCGCCTCGTGCACCAGGCGGGCGGCGGAGTAGCGGCCGGTCAGGTCGGACTCGGCGATCAGGGCGTAGCCGCCCCGCGTCTCGAACAGCGCCTGTGCCATGTACTCGCCGGTCGGCGCGGTGGCCGCCGGGTACTCGTTGAACAGGTTCTCGTTGTCGCGCCGGTAGGCGCCCAGCCACGCGGTCGCGTCCGCCGGCAGGGTGAAGGCCGAGGTCTCGCCGAGGACGTCCCCGCTGCCCTTCGGCAGGACATAGCGGTAGGCGACGCCGTCGTCCGAGACCCGGACCACGACGTCGAGCCGGGTGCCCTCGCCGCCGCGGAACCGGAATCTCGTCTCGGTCATGCGTACGTCGCGCGAGCGGTCCTTGCCGGCGGTGGTCCGGTAGCGCTCCGCGACCACATGGCGCTCGCGCCCCAGGAAACGCAGTCCCCGCGACAGATCCGCCCTCTCGGTGCGGATGCCGACGGGCGAGGGTTCGAGCACGGTACGGCCGCCCCGCGACACCTGGAGCGTCAGGGCGCCCGTGGCCGAGTCGAGTTGCAGCCGGGCCTGCGGGCCGGAGCGCGCCGAGGGGCCGCTCACGGTCCACGCGGAGTCCTGGGCATGTGCGGGTGCCGAGACGAACAGCGTCATCGAGAGCACGCCGCTGAGCAGAAGAGCCAGGGTGGTGCGTCTGACAGATCTCGCCATGATTGCCTCCCGAGCCCGATACGTTACCCAGTCATCCGATAACTGGGGAGGGGTTGGGCGCCGTTAAGGGGAAAGAAGGGGAGAGGTGGCGCAATAGATCGGATCTATAGTGGCCGATAGTCATGCGTATGCGCCGTCGCAGGCATCCCTGCAATCGTTCCCACACGTTTCATCCCATGGCCGCGGCAGACGCCCCGTCACTTCCCCCATGACCATTGACGGGTCTGCAAACGAATGCAACTCTTCCCTGGATCTTCAATCAGCCCAGCAGCGGGAGAGGAATCGCATGGCCGCCACCACCCCAGCCAGGCGCGTCGCCATCGTCGGCACCGGCCACCGAGCACAGACCTTCACCGAAGCCTTCTCCCGCCGCCCGCAACTGCATGTCGCCGCCCTGTGCGACCCCAACCCGGTGCGGATCGCCCACCACAACGACCTGCTCGCCGCCGCGGGCCGCCCGGCGGCCACCGCGTACGGCGCTGAGGACTTCGAACGGCTGCTGCGCACCGAGGACATCGACGAGGTGCTGGTCACCACCGTGGACGCGCTCCACGACCACTACATCGTCCCCGCCCTGGAGCACGGCGCGCGCGTCGTCACCGAGAAGCCCATGACCGTCGACGCCGAGCGATGCGCCCGCATCCTGGAGGCGGTGCGCCGCACCGGCAACAGCCTCTCCGTGGCCTTCAACTACCGCTTCAACCCCGTCCATGAGCGGGTGCGCGGGCTGCTGGCCGAAGGCGCCGTCGGCGATGTGCTGTCCGTGCACTTCGAGTGGCTGCTCGACGTGCGCCACGGCGCCGACTACTTCCGCCGCTGGCACCGCGAGAAGGCCAACAGCGGCGGCCTGATGGTGCACAAGTCCAGCCACCACTTCGACCTCGTCAACTGGTGGCTCGGCGCCCGCCCCGAGCAGGTCTTCGGCTACGGGCGGCTCGCCTTCTACGGCCGGGAGGCGGGGGAGCGCACCGGCTTCCGGCGCGACTACGACCGGGCCCATGGGGCGCAGGCCGCGGCCGACGACCCCTTCGCCGTCCACCTGGAGGACAACGAGGCGCTGAACTCCCTGTATCTGCGGGCGGAGGCCGAGGACGGCTATCTGCGCGACCGCAACGTCTTCGGCGACGACATCACCATCGAGGACGACATGGCGCTCCTCGTGCGCTACTCCACCGGCGCCACCATGACGTACCACCTCACCGCCTACTCGCCGTGGGAGGGCTACCGGGTGATGTTCAACGGCACCCGCGGCCGCCTCGAGCTTCAGGTCGAGGAGAGCCTGTGGCAGCCGCCCCGGGCCCGTCTCGCCTCCGCCAAGGGCGCGGTCCACGGCGACACCGCCCTCGCCAACGCGGGCGGCCACCGCATCACCGTTCACCCGCTGTGGGAGCCCCCGCACGAGGTGGCCGTCACGGACTTCGACCACGCCGGACACGGCGGCGGCGACGCCCGCATGCTGGACGCCCTCTACGGGTCCGCCGACCCCGAGGCCGCGCCCGACACCGGCGACGCGGCCGGGCTGCGGGCGAACGAGGTGGACGGGGCGCTCGCCCTGGCCGCGGGCCTGGCGGCCAACCGGTCCTTCGCCACCGGGCTCCCCATGGACATCGCGGACGTGGTGCGGGTGTGACCCGATAGCCGACAGTGGGAGGCGGGCCGGACACGGCCCGCCTCCCACGTCTGCCCTCAGGCGCTCGGCACTCAGGCGGTGTGCAGCCGCAGTCCGTACACCGACAGGATCTCGTTCACCGGCTGGAACCAGGTCTCGCCGCCGCTGGAGCAGTTGCCCCAGCCGCCGGAGGTCACGCCCTGGGCCTGGTCGCCGCTGATGAACGAACCGCCCGAGTCACCGCCCTCGGCGCACACATTGGTCTTGGTCATCTGGTACACCGCGCCCTGGCTGTAGTTCACCGTCTCGTTCTTGGCCAGCACCGTGCCGCAGCGCCAGTGGGTGGTGGACCCGGAGCGGCAGATCGAGGCGCCCACCGGGGCCTCCGCGGAGCCGCGGACCAGCGCGTCGGGCACCGTGCCCCAGCCGAGCACCACCGGGACGGTCCACCAGCCGCTGCCGACGCTGACCCACGCGTAGTCGTTGCCGGGGAAGGACGAGCCCCGGAAGTTGCCGATGTACGAGCCGTCCCAGCCGTTGACGGAGGCGCCGGCCCCGCTACAGTGTCCGGCCGTGACGAAGCCGCCCTGCACCGAGAAGCCGATGGAGCAGCGGACGTTGCCGGTGTAGTACGGGTCGCCGCCGACCGTGCCTGCGGCCAGGGTGGCCGGCGCCTGCGCGGCGGCCTTCTCGACCGCGACCGGGACCGAACCCGCCCGCTCGGCCTGGTTCTTCGCCTCGTCGACGAACGCGCGTACGGCGGCGTCGCCCTCGGACCCCCGGCGTACGGAGATCACCACGCTGCCCGCCTTCGGGTCGACGCGCCAGCTGCTCACCCCGGCCGGGGCTGCCTTCTTCCCGGCCTTGTCGTCGAGTCTCGCCTTCACCGCGTCGAGCTCCTTCGCGGTGTGCCGGACGGTTTGGGCGGTGGCGCCGGTCGCCCGCACGGCCTCGGCCTGCTTCTCGCCGGTGACGCCGACGACCAGCTTTCCGGTGTCCGCGTCGAACCAGGAACCGCCGAACGCCTTGCCCGCGGCGCGCTCGGCCTTCGGTGCCAGCTTCATGGCCGTCGCTTCCTGGCTCAGCCGGGTCCGCGCCTGGCCCTCCGTCAGCCCCAGATCGCGGCCGAGGGCGCTGACGAGCTTCGTGGAGGGCGCGGACGAGTCGGAGCTCGGAGCCGCCGTGGCGGTGGAGAGCGCGGCTCCGGCCCCCGAGAGGGAGCCGAGGACGAGTAGGGCGGACAGGCCGACACGGACGGCGGTCGTGCGTCGCATGGCAGTTCTCCTTCTGTCGCACTGCGGGACGAGGGCAGAACAGGGGGAGACCTGAGAGCGCTCTCATGGCCGATCGCGGAGGAGCCTAGAGTGCGCGGACTTGATATGTCCATACCAATGGCGGGCGGTGGGGCCGCTCGGGGGAAACCTCTAGGGGTTCTCCCAGGCGCCATGCGCTCCGGCCCGTCCCGGCCGGAGCCTCCGTCGGCTCAGCGGCCACCGGGGACGACCAGGCCGGACTCATAGGCCAGGATCACGGCCTGGGTGCGGTTCTGGGCGCCCAGCTTGGTCAGCAGATTGCTCACATGCGTCTTGACGGTCTCCAGACTGACCGTCAGGTGGCCCGCGATATCCGGGTTGGACAGGCCGGTCGCCATGAGCCGCAGGATCTCGGTCTCACGGACGGTCAGCGGCGCCTGGCCGGCGGGCGGGCCGGCCGGGGGCAGCGGACGGGCCGCCACCAGCCTGCGCACGGCGTCGGGGAAGAGCACCGAGTCACCCGTGGCCACCAGCCGTATCGCGTGGGCGATCGCCTGCGCCGGGGTGCGCTTGAGGAGGAAGCCGTCGGCGCCCGCCCGCAGTGCGTCATAGACGTGGTCATCGCTCTCGAAGGTCGTGATCACCACGACCTTCGGCGGGTCGTCCAGGGCCGACCGCAGCCGCCGGGTCGCCTCGATGCCGTCCATCCCGGGCATCCGCACATCCATCAGCACCACATCCGGGCGGGTGGCCCGGACCAGGGGCAGCACCTCCCCGCCGTCCGCCGCCTCGCCCACCACCTCCAGGTCCGGCTTGGCCGACAGCAGCGCCCGCAGCCCGGTGCGGGTCAGCTCCTCGTCGTCGGCGATGAGCACGGTCACGGGCGCGTCGTTCACGGGCGCGTCGTTCATGGCGCCGACCGTAGCGGTATCCGGGCCAGCAGCCGCCACCGGCCGTCCGGCGCGGGCCCGGTGGTGACCTCGCCGCGCAGCAGCCGCACCCGCTCGGCGATCCCGGCCAGGCCCTGCCCCCGCCGCCCGGGCCGGGTGAGCCCGAGCGCGCGGGCGCCCGCCATCGGGTTGCTGAGCTCCGCCTCCAGCCAGTCGTCCGTCACTGCCACGCGCAGCGTCACCGGCGCCCGGTGGGCATGGCGCAGGGCGTTCGTCAGCCCTTCCTGGACGATGCGGTAGGCCTCCCGGGACACGGCCGCCGGGACCCGCGCCCAGTCGCCGTCGATGTCGGCGCGCACCTCGGTGCCGGTCAGCCGCACCCGCTCCAGCAGGGCGTGCAGATCGCCCAGGGTGTGCTGCGGGGCCGTCGGGGCCTTGCCCTCCCGCAGCACACCGAGCACATGGTCCAGGTCGTCCATCGCGCTCCTGGAGGACTCCTCGATGCTGCTGAGCGCGCGCCGGGCCGCCTCCGGCTCCCGCTCCATCAACTCCGCCGCCACGGCGGCCTGGATGGTGGCGGCCGTGAGGGTGTGCCCGATGGAGTCGTGCAACTCCTGGGCCAGCCGGTTGCGCCCGGCCAGCAGGCGCGTCCGCTCCTCGAGCGCGGCCAGCCGCTCGGCCGGCCGGGGGCCGAGCAGGGCCGGGGCCGCCGACCGCAGGACGGCCACCGCGCCCGCGCAGACCCACGCCGCCACCGCGAGGAAGCCGACCGCGGCGAACGGGGCCCACCCGCCCCGCCAGCCGCCCGCCACCCGCACCGACAGACCGAGCAGGGCGATCCGCTCGCCACCGCCGAGCCAGACCGCGGGCAGCACCGCCGCCGCCATCACCAGCAGACCCGTCACGGCCACCACCGCCCAGCCCACCGCCATGTGCAGCGCCAGCCACGCCGGGGTGCGCAGCACATCGGGCCGGCCGGCGCCGGGGGACGCGACGGGCGCGGGCAGGCCGGTGCGAAGCAGCCGGTTGGCCAGGCGGACACACCTCGCGCGCACCGCGCGCAGGCGGCCGGCGGCCGCGAGCAGCGCCGCGAACACGGCGCCGAAACACACCCAGCGAAGCCCCGCCGGCCACGACCGCGCCGCCCCCGCCGCCACGGCGAGCGCCACCGCGATCGGCGGCAGGCTCCAGGCCGCGCCGGTCAGCGCGTACGCCCAGCCCCGCACGGTGTCCGCACAGCCGATCGCCTGCCACCAGGGCCATTTCCAGTCGGGCGCTCTCCACACGGGCACAAGTATCGTGGCCACCCCACACGATCCGCCTCCCCCCTGAGAGCCAGAGACGCCTTCCCCCGACCGGGGGAAGCGGAATTCCCTCCCCGCCGCGAAGCGCCCGCACACCCCGCCCGGCGACAGTGGCCCCATGCTCGAACTGATCGATGTCAGCAAGGTCTACCGGGGCGGAAAACGCGCCGTCGACCACATGACGCTCCGTCTGGGCCCCGGCCTGCTGGGTCTGCTGGGCCCCAACGGCGCAGGAAAGTCCTCTCTGATGCGGATGGCCGCCACCATCACCCGCCCCACCGCCGGAAGAGTCCTGTACGACGGGGTGGACGCGGTGGCGCGGCCGGACGTCCTGCGCCGGGCGCTCGGCTATCTGCCGCAGGACTTCGGCGTCTACCCCCACCTGACCGCGCGGGAATTCCTCTCCTACCTCGCCGCGGCGAAGGGCATCGCGGCCCGCGCCGCGCGCGCCCGCATCGACGAACTGCTCGAACTCGTCAACCTCACCGAGGCGGCCGGACGCCCCCTGGGCGGATACTCCGGCGGGATGCTGCGCCGGGTGGGCATCGCGCAGACCCTGCTCGGCGACCCGCGGGTGATCGTCGTCGACGAGCCGACCGCCGGCCTCGACCCGCAGGAGCGGGTGCGCTTCCGCAACCTGCTCAGCGAACTGGCCGCCGACCGGGTGGTGATGCTGTCCACACACATCGTCTCCGACGTCGAATCGGTGGCGTCCGACATCGCGGTGGTCGCCCACGGGCGGCTGCGGCGCCGCGGCACCCCCGAGGAGCTGCTGGGCGAGGTGGCCGGGCAGGTGTGGGAGGCGCTGGTCGGCCCCGAGCAGGCCGCCGCCGCACAGACGCGCTACCCGGTCAGCCGCGCCGTGCGCACGGCCGCCGGGGTACGGCTGCGGCTGCTGGCCCCCGAGGCGCCGTACCCGGACGCGGAACCGGTGGCCCCGGATCTGGAGGACGCCTACCTCGCCGTCATCCATCAGCCGGACGTCCAACCGGACGTCCCCCTCGCCGACCCGCGGTGGGAGGCGCGGCGATGACGGCCGGCCGGCTCGGCAGGCTCGCCCTCGCCGACTTCCGGGAGCGGGCCCGGCGCCCCGCCTACGCGCTGACCCTGGCGGCCGCGGTCGGCCTCGGCTACCTGGCCGTGCCGGACCCCGGCACCCGCTGGGTCATCATGCAGCTCGGCGACTACCGCGGCGTCTACAACAGCGCCTACACCGGCATGGCAACCGCGCTGGCCGGGGCGCTGTGGCTGACGCTCGGCGGCTTCTACGTCGTACGCGGCACCGTCGCCCGGGACGAGGCCACCGGCGTGGGCCGGCTCCTCGCCGCGACACCGCTGCGCGGCTCCGGCTACCTCGCGGCGAAATTCCTCAGCAACGCGATGGTGCTCGGCTCCATGGCGGCGGTGCTCGCGCTCACCGCGCCGGTGATGCAACTGGCCCGCGGCGAGTCCGACACCGTCGAACCCGGCCCGCTGCTGTTGCCCTTCGCACTGATCACCCTCCCCCTGGTGGCGGCAACGGCCGCGGCCGCGCTGCTGTTCGACGCCACGCCCCTGCTGCGCAAGGGGCTCGGAAACGTCATCTGGTTCTTCGTGTGGCTGGCCGTCGCGTTCGGCGGCCAGGGGCCCGGCGCACCGCTCGGCGGCCTCGGGGTGCACGGCGTCGTCGCCTCGATGCACGGCGACATGACGGCCCGTGGCCTCGATCTGTCCGGCCAGGAGTTCAGCCTGGGCCTGACCTACATCGACCGGCCGCTGCGGACCTTCGAATGGCAGGGGTTCACCCCGGGCACGGAGTTCGTGGCCGCGCGGCTGACCCTGGTCCTGGCGGGGGCTCTGGTGGCGCTGCTCCCCGCCCTCTGGTTCGGCCGGTTCGACCCCGCCCGCGGCGGCGCGGCACCGCCGCCCCGGCGGGCCCGGCCGGACGGCACACCCCCGGCCGCGCCCGCGGCGGACCCGACGGCGCCGGTGTTCACCGGGCCGCCGCGCACCGCGGTGCGCCCGGGCGGCGCCCTCGGGCGGCTGCTGGCCGGCGAGCTCCGCATCCTCCTTCAGGGCACCCCGCCGTGGTGGTGGGCGGTCGCCGCGGCCATCACGGTCGCCGGTCTGGTGGCGCCGCTCTCGGCGATACCCCGGTTCGTCCTCCCGGCGGCCTGGATCTGGCCCGTCCTCATCTGGTCCCGCCTGGGCACCCAGCGCCACGAGTACGGCGTGGAGTCGCTGCTCGGCGCCTACCCGGCACGGCGCCGTGGAACGCTCGCCGAATGGCTGTCCGGGCTCGCGGTCACGGCGCTGGCCGCACTCGCCCCGCTGGTGCGGTTCGTCGCGGCGGCCGACTGGGCCGGGGCCGGCGCCTGGGCCGGTGGCGCGCTCTTCGTCCCGTCGCTGGCTCTGGCCCTGGGCACGCTCAGCCGCACCCACCGGCTCTTCCAGGCCGTCTATCTGCCGCTGTGGTACGCGACCGCCAACGGACTGCCGCTGCTCGACTTCATGGGCGCGGTCCGGTCCGGCGGCCACCCGGCCGGACCGCCCGCGGCGGCCGTCGCCGCCCTGTCCGCGCTGCTGCTCGGCGCCGTCTTCGCGGCCGGTGCCGCGCGGCGCGGCAAGGGCTGAGCCGCCGTCAGGGCTCGGAGCGCAGCGTGCGCACCACGGACCAGACGACCGACACCAGCGGCACGGCCACGATCGCGCCGATCACCCCGGCGACGAGGCTGCCGGCGATGACCGAGATCGCCACGACCACCGGGTGCAGCTGCACCGCCCAGCTCATCACCAGCGGGTGCAGCACATGGCCCTCGATCTGGCCGACGACGACGATGAGCACCAGCACGATCGCGGCGATGACCGGGCCCCGCCCGGCCAGCGCCACCACGGTCGCCACGGCCAGCGCGATGGGCGCGCCGATCAGCGGGATGAAGGTGGCGATGAACACCAGCACCGTCAGCGGCAGCGCCAGCGGCACCCGCAGCAGGAACAGGGCGATGCCCACCATGGTCGCGTTGGCGGCCGCCACGATGATGATGCCGCGCGTATAGCCCGCGAACGTGGTCCACGCAGCCCGAGCCCCCCGGTCCCACACCGACCGGGCGGACTCGGGCAGCTGGGCGTGGAACCACAGCCACATCCGGTCGCCGCCGTAGATGAAGAACACCGAGCAGAACAGGGCCAGGGCCGCGCCGGTGAGCGCTTCCACGGCCCGGTTGGCGCCGCTGACCGCCCGGCTGATCAGCGCTCCCCGGTGGGCGGAGACGAAGGTGCTGATCCGCTCGTGCAGCCCCTGAAGCGTGCCGTGCCTGATCCGGAACGGCGGCTGCTCCAGCCAGCGGCTGATCCGGCCCACCCCGCCGCGGAACTCGCCCACCAGCTTGCCCGCCTCCGCGGCCGCCACGCTGCCCACCAGCGCCAGCAGACCGAGCACCACGACGATGCTGCCGATCAGCGCCACCGCCACCGCGAGCGGCCGGGGGAGCGCCCGCGCGCACAGATCGGCCAGCGGCCGCAGCAGCGCGGTCACCACCAGCCCCAGGAACACCGCGACCGCGACGAGTTCGAAGCGCCCCAGCACCTTGAACGCCGCGTAGACGAGCGCCCCGACCACCAGCAGCCGCCACGCGTACCCGGCCGCGAGGCGCAGCGCGGGGTGTACGCGTTCGCCCCCGCCCTGCCCGGCCGCCCTCCGGTCCGGCGCGGCGGCGCGCGCCCGGGCCACCGCCCCCGGGGTCGTTCCGCCGGGGCGGCTGCCCCGCACCACGCGCCGCGCGCGTCGGCCGTCCGGTGGGCGAGATGTGCTGCTCACCTGGGAGCCACCGCCTCCTGCGTCCCGGTCCCGCGCGGCCGGCACGGATCTGAATCATGCCGGTATGTGCCGATGTGTACGCCGATTCAATCAGGGACGTGTCGCCCCATGACGGCAATCGGCCGCGGCGTGGCGGAGCGGGCGGGCCGGGCGCGCCGGGTTATGCCTCGGTCCTGCGCAGGATCAGATGGACGAAGCCGAAGGAGTCCCGGTAGTGGCGCAGCCACTCGGTGCGGTGTTCGGCGGCCGTCTCGAGCGCCTGGGCGCTGCTGGGGTCCTCGGGGTGGTCCAGCGCCCAGGCGGCCAGCGACCCCGTCCAGGCCCATTCGTACGCGTCCAGCTCCCCGCGCGTGCTGACGTGCCCGTGGACGGGGGTCCATCCGTCGGCGACGACCCGGTCCACGGTGGTCGCCAGGTCGTCGAACTCGCCCAGCATCTCGACGGCCTCCGGGGACGGCTCGCGCTCCCAGTACCCGTCACCGATCAGGACGCGCCCACCGGGGGCCAGATGGCGGCGTGCCGCCTCGAGCGTGGGGAGCAGCCCGCCGAAGGCGTGGGCGGCACCGACGCTGAGCACGAGGTCGAAGGAGTGCGGGGAGGTGAACCCGTCGGCCTCCTGCTGGTGGAGGACGAGCCGGTCCGCGACCCCGAGGCGCTCGGCCGCCGCGCGGGCGTCGGTCAGGGCGGGTTCCGAGACATCGACGCCCTCGGCCCGCACCTTGGGGTTCGCGGCCAACGCGCGCAGCAGCCACTCCCCGCCGCCGCAGCCGAGGTCGAGCACCCGTTCGTCGCCGCGCGGCAGGCCCACTTCGAGCAGCCGGCGCACCGCGTCGTCGGCGACGGGGGAAGCGATCGGGTGGTCGGCGTGGGCGAGTCTGGAGATCTTTTCACGATTCACCGCGGCAGACTGCCAGCCCTCACGCCCGGCCCGCATCTGGTTTTCCTCACGGGCGCGACGACCCGCCGGACACCCTCTAGCCCGGGATCATCCGGGTGCTGATCGCGATGCGGTTGTACGCGTTGATGACGACGGCGGCCCAGATGATCGCCGCCACCTGCGGCTCGTCCCACACCTCGCACGCGGCCCGGTGGACATCGTCCGGCACATGCCCGTCCTGGACCGAGGTGACCGCCTCGGTCAGCGCGAGGGCGGCCCGCTCCCGCTCGGTGAAGAACGGCGTCTCGCGCCAGGCGCTCAGCGTGTGGAGCCGCTGGTCGCTCTCGCCGTGGGCGCGGGCGTCCTTGGTGTGCAGGTCAAGGCAGAAGGCGCAGCCGTTGAGCTGCGAGGCCCGGATCCTGATCAGTTCCAGCAGCTCGGGCTCGACCCCCGCCTCGGCTGCCGCCAGCGCCGCCGCCGCGTGCAGTTCGCCCATCGCCGACGAGACCTTGGGCGTCAGCTGCTTCAGATTCATCCGGGGAGTCGGTGCCGTACCGGGAGCCATCGTCATCGGAAATCTCCATTCGTCGTGGGCAGCGGTTCCGCCGCCGTGTCGAGCCAGGACTGCCAGGAGGCCGCGTACCGGGCCGGCCCCGCACGCAGGGGGCTGCCGAGCCACTCGGTGACCGGCCGGATGCCGTGCAGGGCGTTGACGAACCACACCTCACGGCCGTCCAGGTCCGCCGCGGTGGGCCGGCGGTGCTCCACCGCCACCTCCAGCCGCGTGGCCCGCTCCTCGATCAGGGCCGTTGTCACGCCCGCGAGCAACGGCAGCTCGGGGGAGGGACGGCACAGGACGTCCCCCTCCCACCACAGGACGTTCGCCGTCGTCCCCTCCAGCACCAGCCCGTCCGGCGTGGTGAGCATCAGCTCCTGCGCCCCGCGCCCGGTGGCCCGCCCGCGCAGCTCGGCCAGGAGGGACAGGTCGGGCCCCTTGCGGCGGGGAAGGGTCCGCGGGTCGGCCTCCTCGTCCACCCACACGGCCACGCTCCCGGTACGCGGCGGCGCGGGCCGTATCCGCAGAAACAGCCGGGCCGGTTCGGGGCCGGCGAGTTCCACCCGCGGAAACCACGCACCGGAGCGCGGCAGCGCGCCGATCGCCTCCTGCCAGAACCTCTCGATCCGCGCCGGGGAGTCGCCGGTGGCCTCCGCGCAGGCCGCGACGAACCGGTGGCGATGCCGCTCCAGGCCACGCACCCGCCCCTCGTCGACCAGCCATGAATCGGCGGCCAGCAGCGCGGTGTCCGGGACAGGCCGGCACGGCGTCAGGCCGCGGTCCTCGCACCACATCAGCGCCCGGATGTCCGGCTCGCTCCCCACGTCCTGGCCGACTTGCCACACCACGGCCATCTCCATCCTCACGTGCTCCTTCATGATCCGAGCCGGGTTCAGTATCTACCGGCCGAGGGGCTGCCGGGCAGTGCGCCCGGCGGTCCGTGGCGCGGCCCGTAGGGGGCGTGCTCCAGCCACGATCCGCAGCGGGGCACCACGGGGGCCAGCGCCGCCGCGGCGCGCTGTCTGACCCGTCCCCAGCGCCGGGGCCGCAGGTGCGCCAGCGCCGTCCCGGCGGCCGCGCTGTTGAACACCGCCGCGGCGCGCCGCGCCGCGGCGAACTCGCCGACGGCCGCCGTCGCCCGCGACGGATCGCGGCGCGCAGCCGCCACCGCCTCGGCCGCCGCCACGGCGTCCGCCATCCCGCTGTTCATCCCCCGCGCACCGAAGGGCGGGAACAGATGGGCCGCCTCTCCGATCAGCAGCACCCGGCCTTTCGGGTCGGCGAACGACGCGGCCACCTTGCGCAGGAAGTGATACCGCGACACCCACAGGACCTGGTCCCCGTACCGCTCGCCGACCAGCGGCGGCAGCCACCGGCGCACCGCCTCCTCGCTGCCGAAGGACTCCGGCGGGTCGTCGGCGCGGCACTGGATATCCACCTGGAAACCGCCGGTGAACGGCACCCGCAGCACACTGCGGCCGCCGACGCCCGGATGCTCGTAGTGGAAGACCCGCTCGACCGGCAGCCCGTCGTCGCCCGGCTCCGCCACGTCCACCACCACGTGGTATCCCTCGGACCGGTCGCCCTCCAGCGGGATGTACAGCGCCCGGCGCACCGCGGACCGCGCGCCGTCGGCGGCCACCACATGGCCCGACGTCCAGCGCCGCCCGTCGGCCGCGGACACCACCACCTCATCCCCGGCCACCCGGGCGTCGCTCACCTCCGCGTCCCAGCAGAACTCCACGCCCGCCGAGACACACGCCTCGAACAGAAACCGCTCGGTGTCCACCTGGCGGAGGCTGGCGAAGGCGGGCAGTTCCCCGCCGTCGGCGGCCGGGGAGTTGGTCCGCGCGAACACCTCGCGGCCGCGGTAGAGCGTGCGCCGGGTGCGCCAGGTCGTCCCGTACGCCGCGATGCGCGCGCCCAGTCCCGGCCGCCCCCGCTCCAGCAACCGCAGCGACTGCCGGTGCACGAACAGCGCCCGGCTGCCGGGCCGCACCCGCCCTCGTGGCCCGGCCTCCAGTACGGTGACCGGCACTCCGCGGGCGGTGAGGGCCAGCGCGGCCGTCATCCCCACCGGCCCGGCGCCCACCACCAGGACCGGCCGCCGCTCCGGCACGTCAGGCCCCGGTCCGCGCCGGGGAGAGCGTGGGCAGCTCACCGGAGGCGAGCAGCCGGGCGATCTCCAGTCGCTTGATCTTCCAGGTGCCGGTTCTCGGCAGGTCCTGGAACCGGCAGTGCACCGGCGCGGACAGCCGCGGCAGGTCCCCGGTGGCCTGCTGCCACCGGCCGTCCTCCAGCGGCTTGTCCCCGCGTGTGCACACCAGCGGCACGGGCCGCTCGTCCGGCCCGGGCACGATGATCACCTCGCGCAACTCGCCGAGCCGCGACAGCAGCGCGTCCTCGATCTCCAGGTTGCTGTCCAGCTCGGGGATCTGGTCGACCTCCCGGTCGATCAGATACAGCCCGCCCCACCGGTCCCGGTAGCCCATGTCGCCCATCCGCCACCACCCCCGGTCGACTTGCCGGGCGTACTGCTCGGGTGCGCCGAGGTAGGTGAGGATACGGCCGCGGGTGCGCGCCTCGATGGCCCCGGGAGTGCCGGGCGGACACGTGCGCCCGCGCTCGTCCACCACCCGGATCCGGGTGAACCCGGGGATCGCGTTGCCGACCCGCCGCCCGCTCGCGTGTTCCACGCCGCGGCGGGTGTGCCGGCGGAACACCACCGGCCCCGTCTCGCTCTGCCCGTACAGCTGCACCAGACGCGGCGCGCGGCGCCGGGACGCGCCCAGCAGCCGCCGTACGGTGCGCGGATGGATCGCGTCGAAGGTGGAGCCGTAGGCCCGGACGTTGGACAGCGGCGCGCCGGGAGCCGTGGCCAGGTCCTCCCACAGCACAAAGGTGTTGGGATGGGTCTCGACGATGCCGGGGCGGTGCGCCGCGAGCAGCGGGCCGGCCTGCTCCGGGTCCGGGTCGACGAGCAGCAGCAGCGGGCTGCCGAAGTGCAGCAGCACACCCAGCAGATGGTAGAAGCGGGAGTGCACATACGACATATGGAGCGCGGCGGGCTCGCCACGGGTCGGCCTGCCCAGCGCCTTCTGCGGCACCAGCCGGTTCCACATGGTGTACGGGCAGTGCACCGCCAGCTTCGGGATCCCGGTGGTCCCCGAGCTGTGGGTGATCAGGGAGGGTTCCCTGGGGTGGAGGCGTACGGCGGGCCGCCGCGGCGCCCCGCCGAACTTCGCCAGCGCGACGGCGTGTCCCGGGCCGTCCGGTGCCTCGTCCACCGTCAGCACACCGCGCGCCAGCCCGGTGTCCAGCCCGCTCAGGGGACCCTCGAGCGTCGCGCGGTCGGTGATCAGCCACGGCGCGTGCAGCCGGTCGAGCAGCACCCCGGTGACCGCACCGTCCAGCGAGGGCGACAACAGCGCGGGCACCGCGCCGATCCGCGAGACCGCGCAGGCCAGCAGCGCGATGTCGACGTTGTCCGACTTGTGGACCGCCACATGCTCGGTCGGCCGCACGCCGGCCGCCCACAGCCGCCCGGCCATGTCGTCGACCAGGTCCGCGAGTTCGGCGTAGCCCAGCTCCGTACCGGCCCCGGGGGCGATGTCCAGGGGGCGGTCCAGGGTCACCGGCACATTGCCGTGCCGGGCCGCTGCCTCCCGGAACATCAGCCCGATGTAGAAACCGTGTTCGGGAATCAGCTGTCGCAACATTTCCGGTTCCTTACGCGTTCGATGTACGTCACGAAGGCGGGCCCAGGCGCGGGGCGCCCGCCGTTCACCAGGACCCCTGCCGCACCAGATGGCGGCGGAGCTTGCCCGACGGCGTGCGCGGCAGCGAAGGCACCAGATGCACCGCGCGGGGAGCCTTGAAGGAGGCGAGCCGCTGCCGGGCCAGGGCGATCAGATCCGCGCTGAGCGCCCGCCCGTCGATCCCCGGGCCCTTCCCCGCGGGCAGGGCGGGGACCACGAACGCGTGCAGCCGCGTGGCCCCGCGGTCGTCGGGCACAGCGGCCACCGCGACCTCCCGCACCGACGGGTGATGCCGCAGCACGTTCTCGACCTCCAGCGGCGAGACCGTGATCCCGCCGACCATCTCCAGGTCGTCGACCCGCCCCAGATGGCGGTAGCTGCCGTCCGGCTCACGGCGCACCCGGTCCCGGGTGCCCAGCCAGCCGCCGACCAGCCGGGCCCTGGACTCCTCCGGCAGCCCCAGATAGCCGGGGGTCACCGTCGGGCCGCGCACCCACAGTTCGCCGTCCGCGCCGTCCGGCACGGTGGCGCCGGTGCCGTCGCGCACCTCCAGTTCGAACCGGGGCACCGGACGGCCCACGGTGCCGGGGGAGTTGTCCCAGACCGTGTTGGCGCAGAAGGCGTGCCCGGCCTCGGTCGAGCCGATCTGCTCCAGGACGGGCGCGCCGAGCAGTTCGCCGACCCGTTCCCCCAGCGTCATGGGCAGCCCCTCACCGGCGCTGACGGCCGCGCGCACCGAGGAGAAGCAGGCCGTGTGCCCGGCGCCCCGCTCGTCCACCAGCGCCGCGTAGGCGGACGGCACGGAGTACAGGACGGTCACCCGGTGGCGGGCGACGAGGTCGTCGGTGAGGGCCGGTCCCGGACGGCCCCCGGTCAGCACCGCGGACGACCCGGAGAAGAGGGGGAAGACGAAGGCGCTGCCGAACCCGTAGGCGTAGAACAGCTTGGACACGGAGAACGTCACGTCCTGCGGGCCGATGTCCAGGACGTCCTGGCCGATCAGCTCCCAGTAGGCGGCCGGGTCGCCGTGGCAGTGCACCACACCCTTGGGCGGCCCGGTGGTCCCCGAGGTGTACTGGATGTACAGCGGGGCGCGGGCGGTCACCGGCTGCGCGGCGGTGGCCGGGGGAGCGGTGCAGGCCTGCGCCGACAGGTGGTCCGCCCCCAGCCAGCGATCCGCCTCGAAGTGGTCCTCGATGCCGGGCCCGGAGACACAGAGCACCGCCTTGGAGTTCTCGGCCATGAAGCGGTGCTCGTCGGCCGTGAGCGCGGGGTTGACCAGGACCGCGATCGCGCCCAGGCGCGCCGTGGCCAGGAAAGTGCTCACCCAGGGGACCCCGTCGGGCAGGGCGAGCAGGATCCGGTCGCCCGCCGCCACTCCCCGCCGTGCCAGCACGGTGGCGACGCGTGCGGCCAGGTCATGGATCTCGCCGTGGGTCCACACACGGTGGCCCTCCACGAAGGCGGGCCGGGCCGACCAACCCGCCCGCTCGGCGCGCACCGCGAGGTACTCGGCCAGATTGGCGGGCGCGGGCGCGGGCGCGGGTGCGGGCGCCGGCACGGGCCTGGGCGTGGGCGCGGCTGGGGCGGTCACCGGTCCGCCTCCTCGGCGGGGGTGCGGCCGCCGGGCGCGGCGGCGGCCAGGAGCGCCGGGCCGGGCTCCGCGGGGGGCAGGGCGCCCGCGGCGTGGTAGGCGCGCATCGTCGCGGCCGTCTTCACCAGCATCTCCTGGTACTCCTCCGCCGGGTCGGACGCCAGGACGACGGCTCCGCCCGCGCCGATGTGCATCCGGCCGTCGGTGAACACGGCGGTGCGGATGACGATGTTGAGGTCTGCCGCGCCGTTGCAGCTGAGGAAGCCGAGCGCCCCGGAGTAGACACCGCGCGCCTCGGTCTCCAGGTGGTCGATGATCTCCAGGGTCCGCGTCTTGGGCGCGCCGGTCATGGAGCCGCCGGGGAAGCAGGCCCGCACACAGTCGACGGCGTCCCGGTCCTCGTGGAGCCGGCCGCGCACGGTGGACACCAACTGGTGCACGGTGGCGTAGCTCTCGGTGTGCATCAGATCGGGGACGCGCACGGTCCCCGGCTTGCAGACGCGCCCCAGGTCGTTGCGGAGCAGATCGACGATCATCAGGTTCTCGGCGCGGGTCTTCGGGCTGGTGGCCAGGGTGGCCCGGGCCCGGGCGTCCTCGTCGGCGTTCCGGCCCCGCGGCGCCGTTCCCTTGATCGGCCTGGCCTCGGCCGTCCTGTCGGGCTTGATGCGCAGAAAGCGCTCGGGGGAGGCGCACGCCACATCCGCCTCGCCGAACCGCAGAAAGGCCGCGTAGGGTGCCGGGTTGACGCGGCGCAGGGCGCGGTAGAAGGCGTACGAGTCGTCCGGAGCGGGCAGCCAGGCCGAGTCGGTGAGACAGATCTCGTAGCTCGTCCCGGCCCGCAGCTCCCGCAGACAGGCCTCGATGTCGGCCAGGTAGCGCTCCCGGTCCCGCACCAGCCAGGGCTCGACGGCGGCGGTGTCGCCCGCGGACGGCGTCGGGGGCGGGGCGAGCTCGCCGCCCACCGGTATGCCGGTGAGCGTGGTGATGGTGTCGTCCAGCCACTCGGCGGCCTCGCGCCGGCCCTCGGCGGTGTCCTCGGTCAGACACAGGGCGTAAGTGACGCCCTCCTGGTGGTCGACCGCGAGGAACCGGTCGGCGAACAGCCAGCAGGCGTCGGGGGTCTTCGCCCGGTGCCGGTTGGGGGAGCCGCAGTCGGCCTTGAGCTCGTAGCCGAAGTACCCGATGTAGCCGCCGGCGAAGTCGAACGGGAGGGTGGGGGCGTCGACGTGGCGGCGCGCCAGCTCCTTCTTGAGGTAGTCGAAGACGCTGCCGGGCACCCGGGTCGCGGGCTCCCCGGCCCGCTCGACCTCGCACTCGCCCCGGTCCACGTCGTAGCGGACGAACTCGGACAGCGGGCCCCGTCCGTCGCCCAGGAAGGAGAAGCGGGCCTCGCCGGATCGCGTCCGCGCGCTGTCCAGCCAGAACGCGCGCGGCGCGTCCGCGTACAGGCGGGTGAAGGCGGCCTCCGCGTCGATGGGGACGGCCAGCCACCGGGAGTGCAGCCGGTAGCCGACGCCGTCCTCGGCGGCCACCGGCTGCCCGGTGGTCTCGCATGCGGCAGCGGTGGTGGCCGTGGCGGCCGTGCCTGAGAACGCCGGGTGTTTCACCGGGCCGGCTGCGGGGCGGGCGCGCGGGGGCGAGGACGAATCGTCCGCGGGCATCGCCGCGTATTCGCGGGTCAGATCGCGGAAGTTGGCCAGGATGCGGTGGCCGTATCCGGTGAGGACGGACTCCGGATGGAACTGCACACCCCACAGCGGCCGGGTGCGGTGCCGCAGCGCCATCAGCACACCGTCCTCGGACCAGGCGATGGCCTGGAGGGGCAGCGGCAGCGGCTCCGCCACGCACAGCGAGTGGTAGCGCACCGCCGTGAAGTCCTGGGGGAGTCCGCGGAACAGCCCGCGCTCACCGTGCCGGATCCGGGAGAGATGTCCATGGCGGGGCTCGGGGGCCGGCAGCACCCGGGCCTGGGCGCCGAGCGCGATGCCCTGGTGGCCCAGACACACCCCCAGGACCGGGATCGGGGACCGGTCGATCACCTGGGCGGTGGCCCCGAAGTCGCGCGAGTCGGCCGGATGGCCGGGGCCGGGCGACACCACGATGTTGTCGAACGTGGACAGGGCTGAACGGTCGACCAGGTCCAGGAGCTCCGGCGCGTCGTGGAGGACCACCGTCGGCTCCTCGCCGTTCACCTCCGTGAGCAGCTGGAAGAGGTTGTAGGTGTAAGAGTCGTGATGGTCGATCAGGAGCGTCTTCAGCGCGTCCATCTGTATTGCCTCCTCGCTTTACGACCGGCCGGGCCATCGCCTCGGCCAGGGCCCCCGTGGTCCGCGCGCTTTACCGGCGCGAACGTGGGCCGTTCGCCGCCACCCGCTTGTGACGCCCCCGAATCGACTGAAGCGGCGGATAGAGCCACTTCTTCAGGAGCATTTGCAGACGCGGCATAACAAGCCAGGTCACCATCGCGGTCACGCCAAGACAGAGTGCAAGGGTCCGCAGCAGGAAATTGGTGTCGGCCAGAAATGGGATCACCAACACATTGAACATGAGGACGGGAGGGAAAACCGCACTCAAATTCACGAGCCAGAGCTTCCATTTGGGGGGCGGCGGCAGTGGCCGCACCGGCCCTTCGAACCAGTTCTTCAGACCGGCCATGCGCTGCACCCCGGTCTCCTGCACGAAGGACCCCGCCCGGGCCGCCCAGCGGGCGCGTTCCATCGAGTACTCCCAGGCCTGGGCGGATTCTTCTCTGTCGAATCGGTAGATGACATGCCACTCCGCGCGGCCCTGCCCGGAGCCCAGCACGCCGCCGCCCAGATAACCGGGAAGGCGGGCCGTGACATTCAGCATCGCAATGGCCCAGGCGTAGAACTCGCTCTCCTGGCCGGGGTCCACTCGGTATGCGGCAGTCACCGTGACCGGTTCACTGTCCACTCCAGCCGCAACTCCTTTCCGGGCAGCGTACGGCCCGACTGCGGGCCGTCGCCAAAAGGCCGTGCCGACGGCCTCTTCCGCCGCATCGGCCCGCCGGAACAACGCTTTCTCGGTGGGTCCTTGCTGCGGACGACTCGAAGTGTCGCACACCGGACATGCTTTGCGAGCGAAATGCTCACCAACGGATATAAATAAGCGAAGGAAAGGCCGTGACCTGGGCGTTACCCGGGGTTCTGGCGATAGCCGCCCGCGAAAAAAGGTTTTCTCGGGACCGAGGGGCGGCGCGCGGTGTATATTTCCGCGGCGGGTGAGTTTCCGTGCGGCGGCCCCCCGGCCACGCTTCTGTCAGGAGCGTTCGGCCATGCCGTTCAGATGCGGCAGATGATGGTCGAGGCGGTCCGCTTTGGCCTGGAGATAGGCGAGGTTCTCCTCGCGCGGCGGGATCAGCAGCGGCACCTGCTCCGCGATCTTGATGCCATGCCGTACCAGCGCCTCCCGCTTGCGCGGGTTGTTCGACAGCAGCCGCACGGACCGCACGCCGAGGTCGTGCAGCATGTCCGCCGCCACCCGGTAGTCGCGGGCGTCGACCGGGAGTCCCAGCGCGAGGTTCGCCTCCACCGTGTCCAGCCCCTCCGCCTGGAGTTGCATCGCGCGGAGCTTGGCCAGCAGCCCGATGCCACGCCCCTCGTGACCCTGGAGGTAGATCAGAACGCCGCGTCCCTCGCTCACGATCGCGCGCAGCGCCGCGGACAGCTGATCGCCGCACTCGCAATGCCGTGAGCCGAAGGCGTCTCCGGTCAGACACTCCGAATGCACGCGGGTGAGCGCTCTGTCTCCCTGGATATCGCCGTAAACCAGCGCCACTTGTTCGTCTCCGCGAATGCAGTCCAGGTAGCCGACCGCGCGGAAAACGCCGTACTCGGTGGACAGTTGGACCTGTGCCACTCGTTCGACGCCTGACGGTCGAGTGTTCTCGCCGAACGGGCCATCGCTTTCTGTCATGTTCTGATCCTAACTGGAAAACGGGAAAATACTCGCGGTGTGCGCGAAAATGACAAAGGAAACCAACTCGCTGTCCGGTTCATCACGTTCGGTCGATGAAAGTGCGCCGGACCGCGTAGCCTGGCATCCCGCGCACAAACACGGAACGCAGAGCGAAAGGCCAAAGAGACATGACCGGTTCGGGAACGCGACCGCAGGCCCCGGGCCTGCTGCCGCCGGACACCACCGAGGACATACGGGCCCGGAAGGCCGGCGTCGCCGTCCTCCCCATCGGCAGCTTCGAGCAACACGGCGCATTTCTGCCCCTGGTGACCGACACGGTCATCGCCTGCACCATAGCCCGGGAGATCGCCGCCGCATATCCGGTCCTTCTCCTTCCCCCGCTCACCATCTCTTGTTCGCATGAGCACGCGGCCTGGCCGGGAACCGTCAGCATTTCCGCCGCGACCCTCCACGCCGTCGTGCGGGACATCGCCGATTCGCTCCGCCGATCCGGTGTCGACGCCCTGGTTCTGGTCAACGGGCACGGCGGAAATTACGTGCTGCGCAACGTGGTTCAGGAATCCGCCGCCACCGGTACCCGCATGGCGCTTTTCCCGGGGTCCGCGGACTGGAACACCGCGCGCACCGAGGCCGGAATCCAGACCCCGGCGCCGAGCGATATGCATGCCGGGGAAGTAGAGACATCCATTCTCCTGCATGCTCACCCCGAACTCGTCCGCCCCGGATACGAATCCTCTGATTTCCTCGCCGACGACCGTAGACATCTGCTCACCCTCGGTATGCCGGCCTACACCGAATCCGGAGTCATCGGCCGCCCTTCCCTGGCGTCCGCCGGGAAGGGAAAGGAACTCCTCACCGCACTCGTCGATTCCTTCGCCGAATACCTCTCCCTGCTGACCGAGAAGGAGGCGCGATGACCGTGCTCGACGAGGCGGCGGCCTGGGAGCGGCTGCGCGCCATCCGGTCGGCGGCGGACGCCGAGGCCGCCGGCCTGGTCCGCGGCCCCGACGGCGCCCGGCGCTGGCGGGAAGAGGCCTCGCCCGCGGCGCGGGCGCTCACCGACCGCTATCTGCCGCTGTGCCTGGCCGGCCCGCGCCTCACCTTCGCGCAACTCGGCCAGAGCCTCGACGGCTTCATCGCCACCCGCACGGGCGACGCCGACTATGTCACCGGGGAGGAGGACCGCGCTCATCTGCACCACCTGCGCGCGCTCGCCGACGCGGTGGTGGTCGGAGCCGGGACCGCCATCGCGGACGACCCCCAACTCACGGTGCGCGCCTGCACGGGGACCAACCCGGTGCGCGTCGTCCTCGATCCGCACGGCCGGGTGCCACCGCAACGCCGGGTGTTCACGGATGGCTCAGCTCCCACCCTGTGGGTGGTGGCCGCGGACAGCGGCCACGGCCGGCACCCGGCGCACGGCGACGGCGACAGCGTCGGCGTTGACATACTCACCCTCCCGGACAGCGAGGCGTTCGCGCCCCGGCGCCTGGTGGAGGCGCTGGCGCGCCGCGGCCTTGGCCGGGTGCTGATCGAGGGCGGCGGCGTCACCGTGTCGCGGTTCCTGCACGAGCGGGCGCTGGACCGGCTCTACGTCACGGTGGCCCCGGTGCTGCTCGGCGACGGCGTCCCCGGGCTGCGCTTCGCCGGTACGACCGTCATGCGGGAGGCGCTCCGCCCGCCGATGCGCCGTGCCCACCTCGGCGAGGACACCCTCTTCGAGATCGATCTGCGGACGGCGCAACCCGGCACACCACTGCGCCACGAGCACGCCGAAGCCGGGCAGGCTCGCCGCGAAGCTGAGCACTCCGTACACCACGGCGACGGTCAGCCCCTGGGCCGCGCCCAGTCCCGCGGCGCCGAAGGCCCAGGCGGTGACGCCCTCCCGGGGCCCCCAGCCGCCGACGTTCAGGGGCAGCGCCATGGCGAGCAGCGCCAGCACCATCAAGGGCAGCAACTCGGCCACCGGGGCCCTTGATCCGGCGGCCCGGGCGGCCAGCAGGAACATCCCCAGATAACCGGCCAGCACCACGACGGACGAGACCGCCACCCCCGGCCAGCTCCCACGGGCGAGCAGTCCGCGCCGCGCCTCCGCCAGCGCGGCGCGGACCGCCCGCCGCCACCGCGACGTACCCGGACCGCCACGCCGCCGTACGGCGGCCACCACCGCCAGGGCGCACACCACGGCGAGTACCGCCAGGGTGCCCGGCGTCGTCGCCACGTGGTGAGCGAGGCGGCGGATCTCCGCCACGGCCACGGACGGGTGGGCCAGCAGGACCGCCACCCCGACCACGGCCAGAACCACCTGGCCCGCGGCCCGCTCCAGCACCACCGCGCGCACCCCCCGGCCGACGTCGCCGGAGTCGCGACCGTGCCGCACCGCGCGGTGCACATCGCCGAGGACACCGCCGGGCAGCGCCGCGTTCAGGAACAGGGACCGGTAGTAGTCGGCGACGGCCCGGCCCAGCGGCAGCCGGATGCCCAGCGCCCGGGCCACCACGCACCAGCGCCAGGCGCTGAAGACCGTGGTGAGCAGGCCGAGACCGAGCGCGCCCACGAGCGTCACGGCGTCGATCCTGCGCAGGCCGTCCAGAAAGGCGCCCGTGCCCACCCGCCACAGCACCACGGCGAGGATGACCGCTCCCGCGACCGTGCCGAGCCGGGCCTTCAGCGCCCCCGCCTTCATGAGACCCCGCCCCCGTAAGGCAGCGGCCCGGGCAGCGCCAGCAGGTCGCTGTGGTGCACCACCACCCGCAACTCGCCCGCCGCGCACTCCGCCAGACGCCGCTCCAGATACGCCTCGGCGCGCGGCGCGAGCTCCGGCCGCTGCTCGACGGCGGCCCCGACCCAGCCCCGCAGCCACTGAGCCGTCAGCGCGGACTCACCCGAGCCGAGCCGCCACGGGCTGCTGTGCACCCGCACCGTCGCGCCCCGTTCCGCGAAGGCCTCCGAGGCCGCGGTGACCGCGTCCGGCCCCAGCAGGCCACCGCGGCGCTGATGGGCGTTGAACGCCTCCGCGATCTCGGCGTCCAACGGGTCGGCCGGGGCGAGCTCGACCCGCCCCGCCACCGACAGCGCGAGCAGCACCGGGCACTCGGCCCCGGCGCACGCGGCGACCAGCGCGTTCACCTCGTCCCGGGTCAGCACGTCCAGCAGCGCGGAGGCCGTCACCAGCGAGGCCCCGGCCAGGTCGTCCGCGATCAGCCGGCCGAGGTCGGCGCGCCGGGTCAGGACCGTGACGCCGCTGCCGTCGGCGGTCGCCGAGGGCGTCTGCGCGGCGGCCCGGCCCAGCAGCGCCGGATCGCGGTCGTACAGCACCCAGTGCTGCGGGCCGGGCAGCCGGGGCGCGAGCCAGCGGCCCATCGAGCCGGTGCCGCAGCCGAGGTCATGGACCGTCAGCCCGCCGGGCCGCAGTCCGGGGCCGGCAAGCCACGCGCGCAGTGGATCGAGGAGTTCAGGGGCGCGGGCGGCTGCGTCGGCGTCCTCCCGCAACTCCAGCCACTCCGGCTGGTACAGCGGCACATCCGTGGTGCTCATGCGGCCCTCCGGGGTTCATATCGAAGCTGTTCCAGCACCTCGGCCAGGCGCCGCGCCGTCGTCTCCCACCCGTCAAGAGCGGCGCGCCGCCCCCGGGCCGCGGCCTTCAACCGCCCCCGTACTCCCGGCTCGCCGAGCCAGCGCCGCAGCGCCGCTGAGAGCGCGGCCGGGTCCCGCGGGGGCACCAGAACGCCGGGCAGCCCGCCGTCGGGGGCCCGCCCCATCGCCTCCGGGACCCCGCCCACGGCGGTGGCCAGCACCGGAATGCCCCGCGCCAGCGCCTCGGTCACCGCCATGCCGTACGTCTCGGCGTACGAGGCGAGCACCAGAAGGTCGGCCGCGGCGTAGCTCGCGTCCAGATCGGCACCGGCGCGCGGGCCGGCGATCCGCACCCGGTCGCCGAGGCCGTGCCGGCCGATCAGTTCACGCAGCCGGGTGACATAGCCGGGGTCCTGGCCGAGGCCGCCGACACACAGCAGGCTCCAGGGCAGGTCGGCGACCTCGGCCAGGGCCTCGACCAGCTGATGCTGGCCCTTGCGCGGGGTCACCGCGGCGACGCACAGCAGCCGCGAGGCGCCGTCGGTGCCGGGCGCCGGGGGCGCGAGGTCCGCGCCGGGCGCGGCGACATGGACCCGGCCCGGGGCGAGCCCGTGGTGGGCCACCAGCCTGCGGGCCGCCCAGTCGCTGGTCGCCACCACCGCCGGGACGGCGCGCAGCGTCCTGCGCTCCAGCGCGTCCAGGTCCGCGGCGCGGCCGGGGGCGAGCCCCGTCTCGTCGCCCAGCGGCAGATGCACCAGCACCGCCAGGCGCAGCCGCTCGGCCTCGGGGACCACGAGGTACGGCACGGCGCAGGCCACCAGCCCGTCGATGAGGACGACGCTGCCGTCCGCCCGCTCGGCCAGGACACGGGCCAGCTCCGCGCGCGCCTCGGCCGAAGGCTGTGGCCAGGCGCCCGCGACGGCGTGCTCGTGGACCTGCCAGCCGACGCCGGGCAGGTCCCGGCACACCCTCAGGTCATAGGTGTTCCCGCCGCTCGGCGCGGCCGGGTCGGCCACGCCGCCGGGCATGACGACGTGCACGGAGCGCGGGTCCGTCGCGGTGGCGTCGGCGCGGCTCATCGGGCGCGCCCTCACAGATCCCGCTCGTAACTCGCCCAGGCGATGTGCGACTCGTGCAGCGTGACCGTCAGGCTGGACAGACCGCGGGCGCCCTCGCCCAGTGCGCCGTCCTGTACCCGGTCGGCGAGCCGGTCGGCGATGACCTTCGCCAGGAACTCCGTACTGGTGTTGGTGCCCGCGAAGGCGGGCTCCTCGTCCAGATTGCGGTAGTTCAACTCGCCGACCACGGCGTTCAGCTGCTGGGTGGCGAGGCCGATGTCGACCACGATGTTGTCGGCGTCCAGCTCGGCACGGCGGAAGGTGGCGTCCACCAGGAACGTCGCCCCGTGCAGGCGCTGCGCGGGCCCGAAGACCTCGCCGCGGAAGCTGTGAGCGATCATCAGGTGGTCACGGACGGTGATGCTGAACAACGTACGACCCTCCAGGTGCGGCACATCCGGCGGCCCTCGGCCGGGCCGCGTCATGTAGTACGGCCTACCCGTTCCCCTTGTTCAGAGCCGCGGCGAATCCGGATCCCCGGCGGGCGCGTACCGGACCAGGTGACACAGCGCGGGCAGCTCCCCGGACGCGAGGCGGGGCAGCACCGCGGGCAGCTCCTCGAAGGCGCACTCCCCGGTCAGCAGCGCGTCGAAGACGGGGTCGGCGAGCAGATCAAGCGCCAGCGCCAGCCGGTCGGCGAAGGTGCGCGAGCGCCGGGCCGGGGACACCGTCCCCACCTGGCTGCTGCGCATCACCAGGCGGCGGGAGTGGAAGGCCTCGCCCAGCGGCAGACTCACCTTCCGGTCGCCGTACCAGCTCAGCTCCAGAACGGTCCCCTCCGGGGCCAGGAGTTCGAGAGAGCGCGCGAGCCCGGCCTCGGTGGCGCTGGCGTGGACGACGAGATCGCGGTCGCCCGCGGCGTCCTGGGGGAGCGCGAAGTCCACCCCGAGGGCCTCGGCGAGCGCGGCGCGCGCGGGCTCCGCGTCGACCAGCTGGACCCGCACGCCCGGGTAGCGGGCGAGGACGGCCGCCACACACGCGCCGACCATCCCGGCCCCGACCACCGCGATCCGGTCACCGACCAGCGGTGCCGCGTCCCACAGGGCGTTCACCGCCGTCTCCACCGTCCCGGCCAGCACCGCCCGCGCGGCCGGCACCGTGTCCGGCACCGGGGTCACGGCGCTCGCCGGGACGACATACCGCGTCTGGTGCGGATACAGGCTGAAGACCGTACGGCCCAGCAGGGCGGGCGGCCCCTGCTCCACCAGGCCTACGCTGAGATAGCCGTACTTGACCGGACCCGGGAACTCGCCCTCCTGAAACGGGGCCCGCATCGCGGCGTACTGGCTCCGCGGCACCCCACCGCGGAAGACCAGGGTCTCGGTGCCCCGGCTCACCCCGGAGAACAGGGCGCGCACCACGACGTCGCCGTCGCCGGGCTCCGGCAGCGGGGCCTCCCGTATCTCGCCGTGGCCGGGTGAGCGGAGCCAGAAGGCGCGGGCGACGCGCTCCATCGACGTCCTCCAGAAAGATCGGGTCGAACCAGGTGCTGAACACTCGGCCCGTGACGCACGTACTGACCATCATCAAGCCGCGAACACGGTACGCGGCACTCAACAACTCCGCCACACAGCCGGAGGGTGCACGGTGGCTGCCCTGAACAACACATACGACACGACGCTGTTGCGGCAGGAGACCGCCGTCGGAGCGGTCGCACAGATACTCCTGCTGACGCTCCTCGGCACGGCGCTCGGCCTGGGACCCGCGGGATGGCTGACGGGCCTGGTCTTCGCGTTCGCCACCTGGGCCGTGCTCACCCGCGCCGTGTGCCGCTCCTGGCTCAGGACCTTCGGGGCGGCCAACCGCGTCACCCTGGCCCGCGCCACGCTCGTCGGAGGCGTGACCGCGCTGGTCGCCGACTCCTTCGAGAGCCCGCCGCGCGTCCCGGTCCTGGTCGCGCTCACCACGGTGGCGCTGATCCTCGACGGGGTCGACGGCAAGGTCGCCCGGCGCACCGGAACGGCGTCCCCCCTGGGGGCACGCTTCGACATGGAGGTCGACGCCTTCCTCATCCTGGTGCTCAGCGTCTACGTCGCCACCTCGATGGGCCCGTGGGTCCTGGCCATCGGTGCCATGCGCTACGCCTTCGTCGTGGCGGCCCGCGCGCTGCCGTGGCTGAACGGGCCACTGCCCGTGAGCACCGCACGCAAGACGGTCGCCGCGCTCCAGGGGATCGCCCTCCTGGTGGCCGCGTCCGCGCTCCTCCCGCGCCCGGCGGCGCTCGCGGTGGTCCTGGTGGCGCTGGCGCTGCTCGTCTGGTCCTTCGCCCGCGACATCATCTGGCTGTGGCACCACAGGACCCGCCACACCGCCCTGCCCCAGTCCGCCACCGCCGTCCGGCACATGACCCACGCGGACGCCTGATGTCCTGCGGCGGTGGCTGGTTGGCGCCGCCCGCCGGGAAGGCATGAGGCAGGATGGCAGACCGCGTCAGGGCCCCGCAGCACGCCCGGGCGCGGCCCGACATCCCAGGCACGAGCAGGTGACACGGTGACAAGACAGCACTCCGAACACCCCGGCAGACGCCGCCGCGAGGGCGCACCCGGACCACGGCCCGCCGCCCCGTACGGCCCGGCCCGCCACAGGTCGCCTCGCCCCTCGCGGCGCACCGTCCGAGGCGCGGGGAGCGGCCGGTGAACCGCGCGCTCACCCTGCACGACCTCATCGTCGTCTGCGCCGCGCTGGCGGCGAGCGTGGCGATGGGCCTGCTGTCCCGCATGGCGCTGCGCTGGCTGGGCGAGCGGGCGAGCAGAACCCGGTGGCGAGGCGACGACATCATCGTCGACGCGCTGCGCACCATCGCCCCCTGGGCCTGCGGCGCCGCCGGTGTGTCCGGGGCGGCCGCGGCTCTGCCACTGACCGCCACGGTCGACCACAGCGTCAATCAGGTGCTGACCGCCGTGCTCATCCTGGTCACCACCGTCGCCGTGGCCCGCGTGATCGCCGACCTGGTGCGCGCCCAGGCGCTGTCCCGGTCCGGAGTGGCGGGCAGCGCCACCATCTTCGTCAACATCACCCGCATCGCGGTGCTGGCGATGGGCGTCCTCATCCTGCTGGAGACGCTCGGCATCTCGATCGCCCCGCTGCTCACCGCGCTCGGCGTGGGCGGCCTCGCGGTCGCCCTGGCGCTCCAGGACACGCTGGCCAATCTCTTCGCGGGCGTCCACATCCTCGCCTCCAAGACGGTGCAGCCCGGCCACTACATCCGGCTCGGCAGCGGCGAGGAAGGCTATGTCGTCGACATCAACTGGCGTAACACCACCGTGCGCCAGCTGCCGGACAACCTCGTGATCATCCCGAACGCCAAGCTCGCCGGCGCCATCACGATCAACTACCACCAGCCGGAAGAGCAGATGTCCATCATGATCCAGGCGAGGGTCGACTACGACAGCGACCTCGACCACGTGGAGCGGGTGAGCATCGAGGTGGCCACGGAGGTGATGGCCGAGGTGTCCGGCGGTGTCCCGGACCACGAACCGGTCGTCCGATTCCACACCTTCGGGGAGGCCGGCATCGACTTCTCGGTCATCCTGCGCGTCCAGGAGTTCAGCGACCAATACCTGATCAAGCACGAATTCCTGAAGCGGCTCCACCAGCGCTACCGGACCGAGGCCATCGACATCCCCCTGCCGATGCGCACGGTCGTGCTGCAACAGCCGGGCCAGGTACCGCTCCCCGGCCCCCGGACCCCGGAGGGCGACCCCGCCCTGGGCCCGAAGTCGCCGGTGCGGATGTCGAAGGCCGGCCACTGAGCGACGCGCCGCACGCGGCGGCAGCGCCCGCGCGCTGCCGCCGCGGCCTACTCCTCGAACCAGACCACCAGGCGGACATGGTGTTCGCCGTGGACATCGGCGAGCGCGCGCATCACGGTCCACACCGGCCGCCAGATGCCGTCGGCCGGCACGGCATCGCGACGCCGGGCGCGCTCGGCGCGGAACACCGTGGTGCCCACCTCCCACTCCGTGCCCTCGTCCCACAGCTCGCCGATCCGGTCGGCGCCGACCGTCAAGGTGTCCACTCCGAGCATCGACAGCTCGATGGCCGCGTACCAGGCCGTCTCCCCGATCTCGAGCCCGGGGCCCCAGGTGCGGCACTCCACGAACCCTCTGATGTCTGTTCCCACAGGCAGATTCTGCCCCGGCCCGACCGGTCACGGGTTCTGGCGTACGACACGCGCCGAGGTGAGGAGCTCACGCGGCGACGGGCCCCCGCGCAGGCACCACAGCGCGATGACCGGGTCGCAGATCGCGCAGCCCAGCGACGAGTCGTGGAAGAACGGGATCAGGGGGCTGCCCTTGAGGTGGTGGACGATGTCCCACGCGGTGTGCAGCAGCCAGCCGATGCCGATGAACGTCCATGAGTCCAGGCCGCGGTAGGCCACGTAGGTGGCGAGCGCGGCGAACGCGAACTCCCAGCCGCCCAGACCGGCGCCGTTGCTGAGGTAGGCGGCGCCCGCCCCGGCGACCATGATCGCGTTGAAGCGGCGTCGGTGCGGTTCCCGGATGAGGGACATCAGCAGCGCGTAGAGGACGCCGATGACGATCGGCATGACGTATTGCATGGGTGTGCCCTTCCGGGAGCGTGACGGTGCGTCCTGCCGCCGGCTCGGTGGCGCGCGCCCGGGCTGCGAGACCTCTGGGTACGGGGGCGGACGCGGACCGGGCCGCGGAGTCGATCTCGACGCTATCGACGGGGCCCGGCTCCTCCCAGTGGCGTTAATGACGGATTCCAACGGGATACCGCCACTGCCGTGAGATGTGCGCCGACCTCCTCGGAAAGGCAAGATCGGCGCCGGGGCGCCCGCGGGGTCGGCGTGGCGGGCCGGTAGGTTCCGGACATGCACACGGTGGCCGTCCTCGCGCTCAGCCAGGTGATTCCGTTCGACCTCTCCACCCCGATCGAGGTCTTCACCCGCGCCCGGCTGCCCGACGGGCGCCCCGGCTACCGGGTGCGCGTCTGCGCGGAGCAGCCGGAGATCGACACCGGTGTGTTCACCCTCCGCGCGCCCTGGGGCCTGGAGGGGCTCGCGGCCGCGGACACCGTCGTCGTGCCGGGCATCGCCGACCCCGCCGCCCCACTCGCCCCCGCCGTGCGCACCGCCTTGCGCCGGGCCGCCGCCGACGGCACCCGCATCGCCTCCATCTGCACCGGCACCTTTCCGCTGGCCGCCAGCGGGCTGCTGAACGGCCTGCGCGCCACCACCCACTGGCTCGCCGCGGACAAGCTGGCCGCCGCCTACCCGGACATCGAGGTCGACGCGAATGTGCTCTACGTCGACAACGGACAGATCCTCACCTCCGCCGGCGCGGCCGCCGGGCTGGACCTGTGCCTGTACCTGATCCGCCGCGACTACGGCGCCGCGGTGGCCGCCGACGCCGCCCGTCTGTCCGTGATGCCGCTCGAACGCGAAGGCGGGCAGGCGCAGTTCATCGTCCACGACCACACACCCGCTCCGGCGGGCTCGGCGCTCGAGCCGGTGCTGGCCTGGATCCGGGACAACCTCGCCGGCCCCCTCACCCTCGACCAGATCGCCGCACACGCCGGGATCAGCACCCGTACGCTCATCCGCCGCTTCCGGGACCAGACCGGCACCACTCCGCTCCAGTGGCTCCACCGCGCTCGCATCCGCCAGGCCCAGCACCTGCTGGAGACCACCCAGCACTCCGTCGAACGCATCGGCGCCCAGGTCGGCTTCGGCTCACCCACCGCCTTCCGTGACCGCTTCAAACGCACCGCGGGCGTCAGTCCGCACACCTACCGCCGCACCTTCGGCGGTCGGCAGTGAGGGTGTCCGGTCCCGCTCAAAGCCGCCGGCTCAGCCAGCGCAGCGAGGAGAGGCCCAACGCGGTCATCATGGCCACGAGGTTGCGGTCCGCGGCCGGCCCGGCCGAGGTGGCGGCGCGCAGCAGAAAACCGGCGTGCAGTGCCAGCACCTCGTCGAGCCGGCCGCGGTCGAGGTCGCGCGTCAGCGGGTGGCTCTCGGCGATCGGCTGTGGATCCACACCGCTGAGCGACGCGCTCGACAGCAGCGTGACGACATCGCAGTGCCGGGGCCCGACCCAGGCGTGCGGCCAGTCGACGACGAAGACACGGTCCGCGGTCAGCATGATGTTGAACGGGTAGAGGTCTCCGTGCAGGAGCGTGCGGCCGTCGAGCGAGGCGTTCTCCTCCAGGCCGACGAGCCGGTCGATGCGGCGGGCCGCCCACGGCGACAGCTCCGCCACCTTCGCCCAGGCGGCGGTGTCTTCGGCCAGGGCCGACCATCCGCCGAGGCGCGGTCTGCCCAGCACCGCTGCCTCGACGGGCGACGGCGTCAGGACGTTCGCCATCTCGGTGACCGCCGAGAGCACCCTGTCGAGTTCCTCCGGCCGCCACGGCTGGGCCGGCAGACGCCCCGGGATCTCCTCGAAGACCAGCGCCACCCAGGTGCCGTCGTCGTAGGCGTCGAGCAGCCGCGGCACCGGCGCCCGACCGGGAAGCCGCCGCGAGACCGCGATCTCCCGGCGGTGGAAGTCCGCCACCGCGGGCGCCGTCGACGAGCCGGCCGCCTTGACGAACGCCCGGCTGCCGTCCGCCAGCAGCACTCGCGCGGCCAGGCCCTCCGAGAACCCGCCCGGCTGGCTGATCGCGGTGACCACCGGGCTGCCGAGCAGCCGCTCGATCCGGGTCGTCACCTCACGCGGCAGCGCCGCCCAGGCCACCCTCCGGCTGCCGGTGGCCTCGGGCAGGGCCAGGGCCACCGCGGCGAGCTCTTCGCCGGGATCGCGTGTCATCGTGGTTTTCCCCTGTCGATCGGCGTGGATGTGGCCGCGTGAGATTCCATCCGCCACTCGGCCGTGCCGGGCCGCGCCGTTCGCAGGGCTACCCGGCGGGCAGGGCCTCCCGCATCGACTGCGCGGTGGAAGCCGCGTCGTAGCCGTCGGGGAGGCCTCCGACCAGGATGATGTCGCTCCCGATGTGCTTCGAGCGCAGAGGGGCGATCTCCTGGTACGCGGGGGAGTCCCACCAGGCCCGCGCCTCGGCGGTCCCGGGGAAGCCGATGACCACGGCATACCCGGGCCAGCTGCCCTCCAGCACCTCGTGGCGCGTGGCGTGCACGAGGAAGCGGCCGCCGTACGGCTCGAAGGTGGCGGTGATGCGCTCAATGTACTCGGCGATCTCCGCGTTCGGGGCGGCTTCCTGGAGATGGGCTATGACGTAGGCGGTCATGGTGTCCCTCCGGTCGGTCTCCGTATGCCGACGATCGTGGCAGGTGGCCATGGCCGGGTCGATGACCTCACAGGTAAGCGGCCGTGCGTGAGGCCGTTCAGGCGAGCTTCTCGAAGAAGAACTCGTGCTTGAGGAACGATGTCTCGTGCTCGGCCCCGGGGTACGGCGGGATGAGCTGGGCGGCCTGGAACAGCCGCCAGCCGTCCTCCAGCGCCGCGACACCCGTCTCGTACGGGGGCTCGTCGCTGTCGCCGGTCGTGGGGCGGGTGCGGCCGGTGCCGTCATAGCGGGCCCAGCCTACGACGTCGGAGTCGAGGGCGGAGGTGGTCAGGTACAGGACGAGGACCTGCTGCTTCACGGCGCTCTCCGGAATCCTGGCGCTCTCGGTGTTCTCGGTGGTCACGCGGTGCTCCTTCACGCGGGCCGGTTGGCGACGCGAGTGGCCCAGTAGTCGATGTCGTAGCCGGGGTCGGCGGTCATGGCCCGCCACAGCTTGATGCGGTTGTGGATCTCCAGCCGGCCGGTGGCCTTCTCGTACCAGGGGAAGCTCCGCCGCAACTCCTCGCGGACCGCCGGGCTGTCGGGGCTGTCGGGGGCTGTGGTGTCCCACAGGCGGACCTGCGGCACGGTCGGATTGAAGCGGATCTTGTACATGTGGCGGACACGGCCGCTGTCGTTGCGGCGTCCGCCGTGCCAGATGCCGTGGTGCAGCAGGATGACGGTGCCGGCCGGACAGGTCAGCCGGGTCTGGCCGCGCAGGTTCTGGTAGCGGCCGGTGTCGGACTCGTTGGTACGGCGCAGATGGCTGCCCGGGACGATGAGTGTGCCGCCCATCGCGGCGGTGACTTCCTGCGGGTAGTACATGAGCTGTACGTCGAACGCGTCGGTCCGCAGGTCGATGAGGGCGTCGGCGTGCAGCGGCTGGGCGCTGCCCTGGTGCGGCTCCCGGGTGTGCACGAAGTGGTGGTCGACGGTCGGGTCCGGCCCCACCAGACTCTCCAACGCCCCGGCCACGAAGGGGAGCTCGACGAGCCGTCGGGCGAAGGAGCCCTCGGGAAACGCCTCGGGGACCGGCGTACCGTACGGCACCGAGGGCAGCCCGGCCTCGAACACGCCGAACGCCTCGTCGTTCATCTCCTGGGGGACGGCCCCGTCGAGCCTCAGGAAGCCGTGCGCCACGAACCGCGCCACCTGAGCGGACGTCAAAAGGTGTCGTGTGGTTGACATGCGACAACCATAGGAAGCCCCACTCGGCCAGTCGTGGGTCGTAATCAGCATCGACTGGTAATTTTTCACCATGACCGAGCGCGTGGAACTGGCCCTCGACCTGCCGCCGCAGGTCGTCAACGCGGGCGTGGGGGTGCACGGCTCGGCCGGGCCCGAGGTGTTCCGGCTTCCTCACCTGTGGCAGCTCCATCTGTACGGCTACTCCGGGACGTTGGAGCTGGGCGGGTCCGCGCATCCGATCCGGCCCCGGTATGTGAGCCTCGTACCGCCGGACGCGGAGGTGCGCTTCCACTACGGCGCGCGACGCTGTGAGCACCTGTACGCGCACTTCCGCCTGCCCGGCGGCGGGGAGCGCCGGAAGGTGCCGGTGATGCAGGACGCCGGCGCGGAGGCGGCGGCGCTGCGAGAGGCGCTGCGGCAGACGGTCGCGGCGACCGCCCAGTCCCAGGCGCGGGCATCGGCCGAGCTGTGGACGGTGCTGTGGCGCACGACCGGCCTGACCGGTGCCGCCGAGAGCCGCCCGGGCGCCCCACACCCCGCCCTCCGGACGGCCCTGGCCCATATCGAGGAGCGCCTGGCCGGCCCCGTGAGCGTTCCGGAGATCGCCCGTGCCGCCGGTGTCTCGCACACCCATCTGACCCGGCTGTTCCGCGAGGGCACCGGGGCCACGGTCGTCGGTTACATCAGACGGCGTCGCATGGAACGGGCCCGGCACCTGCTGCGGGCCTCGACCCTGGCGATCCCGGCCGTCGCGGCGACGGTCGGGATCCCGGACCTCCAGGCGTTCAACAAGGCGTGCCGCAAGGAGCTCGGGGCCTCGCCGCGCGCGGTGCGCGACGCCGCATGGTCGAGCGCGGCAGATCGCTGACCGTGCGCCGCGGGTCGCCGTTATTCGCGCGGCCCGCCTGTCGCCCCGCCCACCAGGGACTCGTGGGCGACTCGGAACTCGCTGGGCGATGCGCCGTAGGTGGCGCGGAAGAGCCTGCTGAAGTGGGCGGCGTCCGTGAAACCCCAGCGTGCGGCGATGGCGTGAATGGCGCGTCGGCTCTGGCGGGGATCCATCAGGGCGCGGCGGCACTGCTCCAGGCGTTTCCGCCGGATCATGGACGCGGGAGTCGTGTCGGCGGTGGCGAGCAGCTGTTGCAGATGGCGCAGGGAGACATGGTGAGCCTCGGCCACCGTCTGCGGGGAGAGGTCCGGGTCCCCGAGATTCTGGTGGATGAACGTGTGAACCCGGGCGAGCAGAGCCTGCCGATGGCTCTCCGGTGGCAGAGTGCGCAGCGCGTGGAGTTCATGGGCCAGGAGCGTGGTCAGCAGTTCCAGAGCGATGTCGAACAGACGGATGATCTCGGCGGCTCGGTACGGGGCGGGCTCCCTGAGGATTTCGCGCAGGCACTGGGACAGGATGCCGCCGATGCCGTCGCGGCCCGAGAGCGGTGTGGCCAGGAGGATGGCCACTTCTGTGGCGGGCAGCGGCAGCACGGCTTTGGGCAGGAAGAACATCTGGTGCGCGCCGCCCTCGTAGCACGCGCGGAACGGCTGCGAGGAGTCGAAGAGCACCAGATCGCCCACCCCGACGGTTGCCTCGCGGCCTCGTTGGCTGAAGCCATGGGTGCCGGTCCGGATGACTCCGAGCAGGTATTGCTCCGGATCCGACTGGCGGATGTGCTTGGCGGTGCGGTCCGCGCGCAACGGCGACCGCACCACTTCGGTGGACACCTGAAAGGTGTTCGTGCCGATCACCCGGGCCGAGGCGCGGAAGTCGGCCGCGTCCTCACTGCGCACCCGGGTCGAGATGAGCGCGTGGCGGGTCATCTCGTACCAGCTCGCGAAGCGCTCTCCGGCGGGTAACCTCTCGCTGTCGAAAACCGTCTCGATCATTGATCCCCCCGTGTGGCCGACCAGTCTTCGAGGCACGGACTCACCATGTGCGGCCGGTCTTGCCGGAACCTTGGCGGCACCTTGAAATGGCTGGCCGGGGCGTGGCGGGCGGCGACCGAGCCGCGGCACGATGCGTACAGGGGCCGGTCAGCACTGTCGCTCCGGGCCGCATGGTGGTGTTATGGAAGTGGCACCGAGGGCGACAAGAGACACGGAGAAGCGGTTCAGGCCGCGCACCGTGCAATCAGGGCCCGCGAGAAGTGGGCAGCCCTCGGCGCCCCGTGTTGTGACGGACGGTGGCGCCTCGTCACCCGCGGCACAGGGGCAGCAGACAGCTCTCGCCCGGGGCCACGGACACCGTGCGGCCGCCCAGCACCACGTGGATCGGTTCGCGGTCGGAGGACGGCACGGCGATCCGCAGCCGCTCGGTGCTCAGCGCCAGCCGCACCCCCCAGTGGCCCCGGTAGCGGATCGACAGCCCGAACCGGGACAGCTCGGGCAATGGCACGGGGTCCAGCCGCAGCGCCCCGCCCCGGGGCTCCAGTCCGGTCAGGCCGCGCTGTACGAGGTCGAGGGTGCCGGCCATGGCGCCGAGGTGGATGCCCTCCCCGGTGGTGCCGCCCTGGAGGTCGGCGATGTCGCCGGCGAGCGCCTCCTGGCAGAACCGCCACGCCTCCGCCCGCCGCACCCGGGGCAGGACCCAGGCGTGGACGACGCTGCTGAGGGTGGAGCCGTGGCTGGTGCGGCGCAGGTAGTAGTCGACGGTCCGCCGCCAGGTGGTGTCGTCCAGCTCGTAGCCGAGCCTGCCGAAGAGGCGGCGCAGCTCGGCGGGCGCGAAGAGGTAGCCGAGCATCAGCACGTCGGCCTGTTTGGACGCCTGGTAGCGGTTGACCGTGTCGCCCTCGGCCTCCAGGATCCGGTCCAGGCGCCGGATGTCGCCGTAGGCCTCGCGATAGCGGTCCCACGCGAGCTCGGCGAGCTCGCCGAAGCCGTCGAACTGGCTGATGATCCCGTGGTGCCAGGGGACCAGCAGCCGCCGGGAGACGTCCTGCCAGAGATCCAGCTCCGCGTCGGCGAGCCCGGTGCGTTCGAACAGGTCCCGGCGGCGCGGCTCGGGCAGGGAATGCAGCAGGTCGAGGGCGCGGGCGAGCACCCACGCCGCGGTGACGTTGGTGTACGTGTTGTCGTCGATGCCGGGGCGGGAGGCGTCGGGGTAGGCGTCGTGATACTCGTCGGGGCCGACCACGCCGAGGATCCGATACCGTCCCCGGGCGCTGTCCCAGGTGGCCGCGTCGGCCCAGAACCGGGCGATCTGAAGCAGCATCTCGGCGCCTTTGGTGTGCATGAACTCCGCGTCGCCGGTGGCCTCGCCGTACTGCCACACGTTGTACGCGATCGCCGAGCCGACGTGGTGCTGGAGCCGGGAGTGGTCGGGCAGCCAGCGCCCCGAGCGCGGGTTGAGGTGCAGCCGCTGGGTCTCCTCGCGGCCGTCGCTGCCGCTCTGCCACGGGTACATCGCGCCGGCCCGCCCGGCGTCACGGGCCGCGAAACAGGCCTGCTCCAGCCTGCGATGGCGGTAGGCCAGCAGTGCCCGGGAGACCTCGGGGAGGTGCAGGTTCAGATAGGGCAGCACGAACAGCTCGTCCCAGAACACATGGCCCCGGTACGCCTCGCCGTGCAGCCCGCGCGCGGGCACCCCGACGTCCAGGTCCGCGGTGTGCGGGGAGAGCGTCTGGAGCAGATGGAACAGATGCAGCCGCAGAATCCGCCCCGCCTCCCCCGGCACGTCCAGCTCGCACGCCCGCCACAGCTGCTCCCAGGCCGCACGGTGGGCGGCGGCCAGCGCCGTGAAGCCCGGCGCGCGGGACACGCGGTCCACGGCGGCGTGCAGCGGATCGCTGATCGCCGGGTCGCGTGAGGTGTGCAGGGCGACACACTTGTCGACGGTCACCGTCCGGCCCGGCTCCAGAGCGGGCCGCAGCAGGAGGCGGGCGCGTCCCGGCGCATGGGCGGTGGCCGTGCCCGTGTCGCCGTCGGCGGTGGTCCGGGCGGCCATGCCGACGCGGATGTCGGAAGTGCTGGTGCGGCAGCGCAGCCAGACCACGTCACCGCCGGGTGCGGTGCCCGTGTGCACATGGGTCAGATGCCGGCCGGCCAGCTGCTGGTACCGGGCCACACCGGTGTTGGCCACCGTGCCGTCCAGCGCCGATTCCACCTCGAGCCGACCCGACCAGTCCTCCGCGGTGAACTCGGTCCGCAGCGCCGCCAGATGCGGGTCGCCCATGTGGATGAGGCGCAGCTGCCGCACCGCCAGGTGCCGGCCGGTGCCGTCCACGTACCGCGCGGTGCGCTCCAGGACACCGGCGCGCAGATCGAGGGCCAGCCGGTGGTCGAGCGGCGGGTGGGTGTCCGGTGAGAACCACGGCGCCGTGGACTCGTCGGCGGTGTCCCCGTCCCTGATCCGGAAGCGCAGGGGCAGCCAGTTGGGCAGGTTGACCAGGTCCTCGTTCTGCACGCGCCGGCCCGCCACCTCCGACTCCAGCCGGTTGTAGCAGCCCGCGACATAGGTGCCGGGGCTGTGCACGGTGTCCGCGGCGCACTCCGGGACGGCGCCCCGGGTCGCGAAGTAGCCGTTGCCGAGGGCGCACAGGGACTCCCTCAGCCGCTCCTCGGCCGGGTCGTAGCCCTCGTACACCCAGGTCCACGCGGGCGGCGTCGCACCCATGGATCACCCCCGCGGCTCCATGACGACCACCGCCCTTCCCGTGGGCTCCGTCTTTCCACCCTGCCCCCGCCACCGCGCGGTGTCAGCCCGGGGCGCGGCGGCACACACGCCGAGCGCCGGGGAGCGACGCAGCGGATGCGGCCGGGCTCCACCGACACCACGATGAAGGCATGACCGCCCCTCGCCCCGCCGACCGCTTCGAGGCCCCCGGGTGACGGAGGGGCTGTCGCGGGAGGAGGCGGCACGACGGCTGGCGGAGTACGGGGCCAACGTCGTCGCCCAGGAACAGCGCACCCCCGTGTGGCGCCGTGTGCTCCAGCAGCTGCGCGACCCCCTGATCGTGGTGCTCCTCGTGGCCGCCGTGCTGACCCTCGCCACCGGAGACCTCCCCGACGCCGCGGTGATCCTGCTCGTGATCACGGTGAACACCGTGGTCGGCGTCGTCCAGGAGGTACGGGCGGAGCGGGCCGTGGCGGCCCTCTCGGCGCTGAGCGCCCCCGTCGCCCGCGTGGTACGCGGCGGCGCGGAGTGTTCCGTACCGGCCGCCGATGTGGTGCCGGGGGACCTGGTCCTGCTGGCCGAGGGCGACATCGTGCCCGCGGACGGCGAGGTGTGCGACGCGGCGCGGCTCCTGGTGGACGAGTCGGCGCTGACGGGCGAGTCGGTCCCGGTGGAGAAGGCGGCCGGCGAGGACCAGTCGCTCCGTACGGTGTCGGCGGGCACGGTGGTCGTGCGCGGCCGCGGACGCGTCCGGATCACCGGCACCGGGCCGCACAGCGCGCTCGGCCGGATCGCCGCACTGATGGGAACCGCGTCCGGCCTGACCCCGCTCCAGCGCAGGCTGGCCCGGTTCGGCCGGGTGCTGGCGGCCGTCATCGTCGCGCTGTGCGCGGTGGTGCTCGCCCTGGGGCTGGCGCGCGGACAGCCGGTGGAGCTGATGGTGGTGGCCGCGATCAGCCTCGCCGTGGCGGCCGTACCCGAGTCGCTGCCCGCCGTGGTCACCCTCGCCCTCGCGCTGGGAGCCCGGCGGATGGCGGACCGGCACGCCATCGTCCGCCGGCTGCCCGCGGTGGAGACCCTGGGATCGGTCACGGTGCTCGCCACCGACAAGACCGGCACCCTGACCGAGGGGCGGATGGCCGCCGAGAAGCTGTGGACGCCACAGGGCGAGGCCACGGTCACGGGCGTCGGCTACGACCCCGAAGGCCGCGTCACGCGCGGCGGGCGGACCGTGACCGCGGACGACGCCCCCGACCTGGCCGCCCTCCTGTGCGCCTCGATGCTGTGCAACGACGCCGCGCTGGAACCACCGCCGGACGGCGACACGCCGTGGCGCGCGATGGGCGACCCCACCGAGGCCGCGCTGCTCACGGCCGGAGCCAGACTGGGAGTGGACCGCGGCGCGCTGGATCGCGGGCTCCCACGGGTCGACGAGATCCCCTTCGACAGCGCGCGCAAGCGCATGACGACGGTGCACCGCACGCCAGGTGGCGGACTGCGCGTCGTGTGCAAGGGAGCGCCCGAGGCCATGCTCGGCCCCGCGGTCCTCGCCGACCCTCCGGACACTCTCTCCCGGGCCGCAGCCCAAGCCGAGGAGCTGGCCCGCGGCGGATACCGGGTCCTCGCCGTGGCCTCGTCCGACCACGACGAAGCACGCGCCCGGAGCCCCGAGACCTGGGAGACGGGCCTGTCGCTGCTCGGGCTCGTCGGCATCCTCGACCCGCCCCGCGACACCTCGCGGACGACCATCGCCGCCTGCGAAAACGCCGGGATCACCCCCGTCCTGATCACCGGCGACCACCCGCTCACCGCACGGGCGGTGGCGGCGCGCTCGGGCATCGTGGCCCGGGCGGACGAGGTCACCACGGGCGAACGCCTCCGCCGGGGCACCGCGGGCGAGCCCACCTCGCTGCGCGTCTACGCCCGGACCACGCCGGAGCAGAAGCTGGACATCGTCCAGGCGTGGCGCACGTCGGGCCATGTGGTGGCGATGACCGGCGACGGCGTCAACGACGGGCCCGCCCTGCGCCGGGCGGACATCGGCGTGGCCATGGGAGAGCGCGGCACCGAGGTCGCCCGCCAAGCGGCCGACCTCGTGCTCGCCGACGACAACCTGGCCACCGTCGTCGCCGCTGTCGAGGAGGGCCGTCGCGTCTACGCCAATGTGCGGCGGTTTCTGCTGTACGCCCTCGCCGGAGGCACCGCGGAGATCCTGGTCATGCTCCTCGGCCCCTTCCTCGGGATGCCCCTGCCCCTGCTCCCCGCCCAGATCCTGTGGATCAACCTGCTCACCCACGGCCTCCCCGGGGTGGCGCTCGGAGCGGAACCCGTGGCCCCGGGCGTCATGCGCCACCCGCCCAGGCCGCCCGAGGAGAGTGTGCTGGGCGCCGGGCTCTGGCCCCGCCTCCTCGCCATGGGGGCCTTCGTCGCCGGTGTGACCCTGGTTGCGGGGGTGTGGGCGCGGGAGACCGGCCGACCGTGGCAGTCCCTGATGTTCCTGGTGCTCGGCGCCACCCAACTCGGTGTCGCCGCGGGCTCCCGCGCCCGTCCGGGCAGTCTCTCCAACCCGTTCCTGCTGGTCGCCGTGGGTGCGGCACTGGCCCTCCAGATGGCGGGCGTCTATCTGCCGCCCCTGCGCGCCCTGTTGGGCACCGAACCACTGCCGCCCCTCGACCTCGTGATCGCCTGCGCGCTCTCCGGCCTGGGACACGTCGTCATGCGGGCACAGCGGAGTCTCTTCCCCGAGCGCCCGCCACGCGCGGGTCCCGCGTCAGCCCCGGCCCGACAGCGCCGCGTCAGCGACGGAAGGGCCCGGTCACCTCGTACGTGATGCCGTCCGCGGAACTGCCGCTCGTGCCGCGCTGGCTGGAGAAGTACAGCCGGGTGCCGTCGGGGGAGAAGGCCGGGCCGGTGATCTCCGAGCCGGACTGGCCGTTGACGCGCAGGAACGGCGCGACGATCTCGTCCGGCGTGATCATGCAGATCTCCATGTTGCCGCCGTCCTCGGCGACGAACAGGTCGCCGGAGGACGAGCCGGTGACATTGTCCACGCCGGTCAGCGGGGCGGAGCCGGGGTTGACCAGGGAGTCGTCGTAGGCCAGCTCGTAGGTGCTGTCGGTCAGGTTGAGCCGCCAGACGCGGTTGTCGCCCTTGGTGGTGAACCAGACGGTGTCATTGGCGTAGTGGCAGCCCTCGCCGCCGTTGAAGATCTTGGCGCCCGAGACCTGGTCACGGGTGTACGTGGGAGAGCCGTCGGGGTCGGGCACATTCGTCCAGCTGAACGACCCGGCGGCGCCGCTGCCCGCGACCAGCACCTGAAGGGTGCCCGAGGAGAGATTGCCCCAGGTGGTCGGTATGAACCGGTAGAAGCAGCCGTCCGTCTCGTCCTCGGTCATGTAGACCACCTTGCGCACCGGGTCCGCGGCCGCCGCCTCGTGCTTGAACTGGCCCATGGCGGCGCGCCGAGTGGCGGCGTTCACACCCCACGGGTCCGTCTCGTAGACATAGCCGCGGCTGACCTCCTCACAGGACAGCCAGGTCTGCCAGGGGGTGGCGCCGCCCGCGCAGTTGTTCCGCGTGTTGGACAGGATGCGGTAGGCGCCGGTGATGGCTCCGGAGGAGTCGAACTTGACGGCGCTCGCGCCGCCACCGGTGCTGATCTCCGAGTTCGAGACGTAGATCCAGCCCGTGCCGTCCGCGAAGCAGGCGCCGCCGTCAGGGGCGTTGTGCCAGGCGTAGGAGGTGCCGGAGACGGCCTTTCCGGAACGGGCGATGACTCTGCTGGTGAAGCCGCCCGGCAGCAGGATGCCGTTCGCGTCGGCCGCGCCCAGCGCTCCGTAGGGGCTGGGGCCGTTCTGGGCCGGGGCCGCGTAGGCGGCGCCGCGCATCAGGGTGCCGCCGAAGGCCGCGGCCGAGGTGCCGATGACGGCTCCGCGCAGGAAGGTACGACGTTCCACACTCACTCCCGGGGGTGTGTTCACCCGCCGCCGGTCGGCGGCGGGCCGCGCTCAGGGACCCTAGGGAGAAGAGATTGACTGTCAATAGACGACCGATGAAGGGGTCGTGAGGTGCGACACAACGGCTGAAAGCGATCGCCCCAGCCGACAGCGCCGGTGCAGATCGTTCGCGTCGGTGCCGCTCAGCTACCGCCGGCGCAGAAGCAGGACGTGGCGATCGGAACGTCGGCGAGCGCGGCGGCGACGGTCAGTTGCTGGGCCACGATCCCCGCCTCCGCCACCTTGCCGAGCCGCACCAGGCATGCGTGGTACCCACGCAGCGACCATACGTTCCCGGGGTGTTGAGAGGCTCTCGGGAGCGTGTCGTCGAGCCCGAGATCCGCCCGGTACACGGCCTCCGCCTCCTCGACCCGCCCACGCTCGAGAAGCAGCGCGCCATATGCGTGACGGGTCGGTTGCATCCAGCCCCAAGGCTCGTCGTAGGGGAGGTTGTCGTCGAGGCCGATCGAACGGGCGAGCGACGCGAAGGCCGCGTCGTACTCGCCCTTTCGGTAGTGGAGCTCGCCGTCGAGCATCGCCGACGCGATCGCGAGAATGTCCCGGCAGGTGTTGTTGAACAGCATCCGGCGCTCCGGAACATGCTCGACCGCGGCCACGAAGGACTCACGTTCGGCTTCGGCCTGCCGGACCATCCCCGTGGCCGAGTACGCCACGCCCCGGGCATAGTGCAGCATCGCGGCCGTGACGCAGTAGAGCTGACGATCGGTCGGCGACGGCAGCGCGAGGATGTCCTCCCAACGGCCGAAACGGATCAGCACGTGTACCCGCATGGCGAGGAAGCCCTCGAGCCAGTCGGCCATGGGCGGGCTTTCGACCCGCAGCAGCTCCTCGGGGATCGACGCCTCCAGCCGGGCCGCGGTGTCGAGCGCTGTCCTGTACCGCCCGAGAAACATCGCACCGTAGATCTTGAAGTGATAGTTGTGGCAGCGGTAAAGCGTGTAGAAGTTCATCGCGCCCGCATGCCGCAGATATTTCTCGTCGGCCGCGATGGCGTCCGTGTTGACCTCCACGACGTGCCGGTAATCGCCGCAGAGTACATCGAGATGTGACGGCATGTGATGCAGATGGCCCGCGTCGGGAACCAGCCCGCGCAATTGGTCGGCGACCACGAGCGCCTTTTCGGGAGTCGGCGACATCTCCATCAGATGGATATACATATGGAGAACGCCGGGATGGCGGGCGCCGGCCTCGCTCACCAGCGCCCGGTTGAGCACGGTCTCGGCCTCGACCGTCCGCGCCTCCGCGGCGGGCTTCCCGGTGCGCAGGTCCCACAACTTCCACGGAGTGAGGTTCATCAGCGCGTCGGCATAGAGGGTGGCGACATCGAGGTCATCGGACGCCAGTCCGTACACCGCGCGCATGGCGTCGGCGTACGACGCGTTCCAGATCGAGCAGTCCTCCACCGCGTGCGACTGCGGATAACGGGCGCGCAGGGCTTCGACCAGCGCCCGCTCGGTGGCCGTCGCTCCTGCTGACGTCGCGTGGGCCCGCTCCGCCGCGGCGTGCGTCCTGCGGACCGTCCGCTCCAGATCCGCCTCGTCGAAGAAATCCCAGGGCTTGTTGTAATTGGGCCCCAGCGCGTACGCGACACCCCAGTGAGCCATGGCGCAGTCAGGGTCCGCGGCCGCGGCGGCCTCGAAGCAGACCACGGCCTCCTCGTGGTTGAACGCATACGTCCACACCATGCCGCGGTCGAACCAGAGCTGCGCTTCGGGTGAACGTGTCGAGACGGGCCGGGAGAAGGTCCCCAGGTCGAAATAGTCCATCAGCTGTGCCGTTCGGGAACTCGTCGTCGCCTTCGCGTTCGATGCGGGCGACGCCTGTTGCGGTGGCCGGGCGTGAATTCAAAAGATCGCGCGGAGTTCGCACCGTAGCATCCCGACGACCCGCTCGCGGTGTGCGTCAACCCTCGCGCGTTGGAATGCGCTTGTACGCGCTCACTCGGGGCGCTTGGCGGTCAGGATCGCATAGCCGAGTTCCATCGCCGCGGTGATCTGTGCCCACTCCGCCACGACCGTGTCGAACCGCTCGGCTTCGACGCCGAACGCCGCCGCGAAGTCCGCGGGCTTGGCGGAGACGGCATGGCCCAGGGCTTCCATGGACGGGCGGACGATGTCGTCTCCCAGGTCGGCCAGCTCCTCCAGGCGCAGGCCCGCGCCGAGGATCAGCCGGGGGTACTCCGCCAGTTCGATATGGGCCGGGACCGCGAACATCGAACGGCCGCGCTGGACGGCGTCGTGATCCCGCGCCGCGACCGGCTCCCGCAGCACGACGTCCATGACGGCGAGCCGCCCGCCGGGGCGGAGCACCCGCGCGATCTCCCCCAGCACCTGCGCCGGGCTCGGCATGTGGAACATGCACTCCAGCGCCCACACAGCATCGAACGAGGCGTCGGGGAACGGCAGTGTCATGGCGTCGGCGCAGACGAAACGCACCCGGTCGGCGACCCCTTCCCGCTCGGCGAGCGCCGTCGCCCGCTCGACCTGCACGGGGCTGACGGTGACGCCGACGACCTCGACGGGCGCGCTGAGCGCCAGCCGTACGGCCGGCTTGCCGGAGCCGCAGCCGACGTCCAGGACCCGGCGGCCGGCGATGTCGCCGAGCTTGCCGATGAGATGGTCGGTCAGCCGGTCGGCGGCGACCCCGAGCGGGCTCCCGTCGTGCGGGTGCGGCCAGTAGCCGAAGTGGAGGTTTCCACCCGCCGCCTCACCGAACAGGTCGGTGAGGCGGTTGTAGTAGTCCGCCACATGGTCGGGGGAAATTTCCTGCGATGCGGTGGTCATGGTGCGAATCCCTCCAGGTCAGGGGCGCCCGTGCGGGCGGCCGCTGCCGCCGTGACGCGACCACCCTAGGGATTCCGGAGCGGCCGGAGACCCCCCTAGTGACTCCAGTTGTTCAGCCCCGCCGCCGGTACGGGTTCGATGTCATCGAGATGCGGCTCCGTCGCGCGGCACCCCGGTCCGGGTGACGGCCGTGCGGCGGATGACCACCTCGCCCCGGTCCGTGGCGACGGCCACGGCGTACAGACCGGGACGCTCGCCGTTGTACTTCAGCGGAAGGTCGGCGGCGCCGTCGCCCAGCCAGGAGCGCATGTCCTCCTCGGTGCCGCCGACCTCCATCCAGGTGATGCCCCGGGGAGTGGTCTTCTCCTCGGACCGCGGCAGTGCGGCCGGGTGGTCGGCGAGGTCCTCGATGAGGAAGACATTGGGCAGCCCCCGCTGCCAGCAGGGGATCGTCTCGGGGACGCGGATCGCGTTGCGCTGGATGCCGTCCGTCCGCTTGCGCAGGGGCTTGTCGATGACGTCGGTGCCGAAGTGGATCGCCATCTGCAGCAATTCGTCGCGGGTGTCGACGCGCAGACACCAGCCGATGAAGACGTCCCCGCCTTCTATCTGGTCGTAGAACCAGCGGGCGTTGGGGTTGGTCTGCGGGGAGTACGCGTCGATGACGCTCTCCACCTCGATGTACTGGGCCGGGCCCAGCGGCACGATGCGGTTGGCGATGCCGAGATGGGGGAACCAGCCGCCCTCGTACTGTCCGAACCCGGTCTCCTCGCAGAGTCGTTCGGTTCCCTCGTAGATGTTGCGGGCGCCGAGGGAGATATGGTCGATGTGAAGCATGGTGTCCATCCTCGATGGGTGATCAGTGAGCGGCGATCTCTTCGGCGCCGTCGTGGTGGGTGGCGGTGGACCGGCCGTGGTCCGAGGGCCTCGGCCGGATGCGGTTGCCGGCCACGGTGACGACCGCGCAGGCGATGAGCGACACCGCGATGAAGTACAGGCCAGTGTCGAAGTTTCCGGTCGCGTCGCGCAGCCAGCCCACGATGTACGGCGCCATGAAGCTGCCGACGTTGCCGAGCATCGTGGTCAGGGCGATGCCGACCGACATGGCGACCGGGCCCGACAGGTGCGCGACCGGAATCTGCCAGATCAGGAAGAGGGCGGCGTAGATGCCGGAGGTGAGCAGGATCGTGCCGAGCAGGGTCGGCCACAGACCGGAGGTGGTGACGGCCACCACGGTGCCGACCGCCGCCAGCAGCGCCCCCGAGGCCACGTGCCACACCCGCTCGTTGCGCCGGTCCGAGCTGGAGACCCACACCAGGGCGACGAGTGTCGCCGGGACGTAGACGAAGCCCGACAGCAGCCCCGTCTGGATCAGGCTCAGCTTCGAGCCGGCGTGCTCGGCGAAGCCCGCGACGATCAGCGGCAGGAACGAGGTGATGGCGACGAAGCCGACCCACAGGAGGCTGACGCCCAGGGCGAGGGTGACCAGGCGCGCGTCGCGGACATGGTGGAGGATGTCACGCGCGCGGATCTTCGGCTTCTCCGTGGACTTCTCCGCCGAGGTGACCCGGAGCAGGGCTGCCCGCTCCTCCTCCGACAGCCAGGTCGCGGTCGCGGGGGAGTCGGTGAGGAACTTCAGCAGCACCAGGCCGATGACGACCGTGGGGGCTCCCTCCAGAAGGAACATCCACCGCCATCCGGCCAGGTCGGCCAGGCCGTCGGCGTACTGCATGATGAACGCGGACAGCGGGGTGCCGAGAATCGCGTAGAACGGCAGACACACCAGCGCGGTGATCCGTCCGCGCATCCGCGGCGGAAACCAGATCGTCAGGTACATGAACATTCCGGGGAGCATCCCCGCCTCGACGGCGCCCAGGACGATCCGGACGACGATCAGGCCCGTCTCGCCCTGGACCAGGCTCGTCAGCATGGCGACGATCCCCCAGGACATCGTGAGGAGACCGAGCCAGCGCCGCGGGCCCAGCCTGTTGAGCGCCAGATTGCTGGGGATCTGGAGGGCGATGTAGCCCGCGGAGAAGATCCCGGTGGCGAAGCCGAAGGAGGCGGAGCTGATGCCGAGGTCCGAGTTCATCGTGAGCGCGGCGGTTCCGAGGTTGACCCGGTCCAGATAGCCCGCTGTGTACAGGAGGAGGATCAGCGGGGCCAGCCGCTTGGCGGCCTTTCTGACGGCCTGGCGCTCGATCACGGAGGAGTCTTTCACTGTGGATCTCTTTCGGTTGCGCAGGTGTGTCGAGGCGCCGTCACAGTCCGAGGAACGCACGGGCGTTGGAGATGAGTGCTCCGGCGTCCGGTCCGTGGGTGGTGGCGAAGCGGACCGGGTCCCGCTGGGCCATGTCGAAGGGATAGTCGCTGCCGCAGACGACCCCGGCCTTGGAGGCGTGCGCGGTCAACAGCCGCAGGAGCTCGGGATCGTGGGTGACGGTGTCGAAGAAGAGCTCGCCGAACACCTCGTCCGGCGGCCGGGTCGAGTGGCGACGCACATCGGCCCGGGTGTGCCAGCCGTGCGTCCAGCGGCCGAGCAGCCCCGGCGCGCATCCCCCGCCGTGGACGAAGCAGATCCTCAGCCGTGGCAGCCGCTCCTTGACGCCCCCCAGGATCAGTGAGGCGACAGCGGTGGCGCTCTCGACCGGGTTGCCGATGAGGTTGGACAGGTAGTGGTCCGTCCACTCGGGCCGTGGCAGCTGCATCGGGTGGACGAGCACGGCGAGGCCGAGGTCCTCGGCGTCGGTCAGGATGCGGCGCAGCGGGTCCTGGTCCAGGGACCGGCCGCCGAGCAGGGGCGGTATCGCGACTCCGGCCATGCCGTCGGTCCGCGCCAGCCGCTCGAGCTGGGCGCGGGCCCGCTCGGGGTCGTCGAGGCTGACCAGCCCGAGCCCCACCAGCCTGCCGCCGGCCTCGGAGACCACGGCGGAGAGGGCGTCGTTGAACGCCGCCACATATGAGGCCGCCCCGGCCGTGCCCTGGACCGGGAAGGCGAACGGCGGCGCGGACAGGACCCGCACGCCCACGCCCGCGGCGCGCATGTCCGCGAGGATCGCGGGTATGTCGCTCATCGCCCGCGTCGGGATGGACAGCGGGATGTCCCCGAGACAGAGCTCGCCGTCGCGGTCCCGCATCGGCCCGTACGGGGCGCCCGGGGGAAGGTCGAACAGTTCGGCGGGCAGCCAGTGGGAGTGGACGTCGATCACTCCATCGGCGAGCGGAGCGCTGATCATGCCTGGCCCTCCTGCCGCCGGTCCGAGCCGTCGCCGTGGATGTCCAGGGGCGGGTTGGCGCTGTCGAGGTGTTCGACGGTGGTGAAAACCAGCTCGCCCTCGCCGATGTTCTCGATGTCGTGCAGCAGGTATTCGCCCGGGCCGAAGGTGAAGTGGCGGGTCTCCCCGGCGGAGTAGGAGACCTCACGGACGGTTCCGTCGTGGGTGTGCTGGCGGCTGCTTCCCGCGTTCACCGCGGTCCAGAAGTAGTCGAGGACATGCCGGTGGGCGTGCCAGCGCTCGCCGGGGGCGAGCCGGATCTCCCACACGCGCACCCGTGCTGTCTCGCTCAGCAGCCGGGAGCCGACCCGGCCGTCGTGGGAGTGGGTCTCGAACTCGTCCCGCAGGGCCGGTGACCATCCGTCGAACCCGGTGGCGACGAGCTTGCCCGCCAGGGGCAGGTCGGTGAGAAAACGGTTGTCGGTCATCGTTCCTCCGTCTTTCATCAGGGGGTCTCGGTGTACGTCGGGTGGTGTCAGAGCCCGGGGCCGTAGAGGCCGAACCGCAGGCTGGGGTCGCCGGGTGTCCAGGTGTTGGCGAACTGGGACCGATTCCCCATGGCGACCACCCGGTCGAGCAGTCGGGCGCTGAGTTCCAGCTGGGCCGGCTCCCAGGCGCGCAGGGCGGCGCCGATGTCACCCGCCGCCTTTTCGAGCGCGGCGCTCAGCGCCCAGGCGTCGGCCGCCGCCTTCGCGGTGCCCGCCGCCGCGTGCGGTCGCGCGGCGCAGGCCGCGTCCCCGATCAGGGCCACCCGGCCCTCGGCCATCCGGGACGCGCGTACATCGGTGACGACCTGGACGTACGGAGTGGCCGTCGACGTCACCACCTCGGCCGCCGCGGGGGACAGCATCCGGCGCGCGGCCTGCCGCATCTCGTCGACGTAACGGTCCTGGACCTGGTCCGGATGCACCGACACCGTGCCGGGGATGCCCCGCTTGTCGATCCGCAGCTCGGACAGGTCCGGGCCCTCGGGCACATTTCTGTACCAGACGTAGTTCATGAGCCGGTCCTGCGGGCCGGTCCCGCCGTCGCCGGGGATCGGGTAGAGCGTGATGTGCGAGTGCGGCACCACGGTGTAGCTGATGGAGTTCCGCAGCAGCTCACGAGTGTCCTCGGACAGCTCCCGCTCCGGCACCGTGCCGCGCCATCCGATGTAGCCCGAGTACCGCAGAGCCGCGGCCGGATCGAGGCGCTCGCGGCCCACCGAGGTGATCCCGTCGGCGAAGACCACCAGGTCCGCGGACACCTCGCGGCCGCTCACAAAGCGGACGGTGACCCGGCGTTCGTCCTGGTCGAAGCCACAGGCGAACTCGCCCAGGTGGTAGTGGTCCGTCCCGAAGTCGCCGAGCAGGGCCCGGTAGAACGTGCCCCAGGACGTATAGCTCCACCGCGTCCGCTCGCGGTGGACGACCGAGTTGTCGGTGTCCAGGTACTGAACCCAGTCGGTGCTGGTGCTCAGGTCCTCGGGGTGCTGCTCGCTGCGCTCGGTGAACCAGCGCAGGGTGTCCGGCTGGAGCACGATGCCACTGCCGCGGCCGTCGAGGGCGTTGGGGGTCCGCTCGAAGACATCGACCGAGAAGCCGAGGTCGCGCAGCAGCAGCGCGGTGGTCAGCCCGCCGATCGACCCGCCGATGACCGCCGCGGTGGCGCCGTCGTAGGCGTTCATGAATGCATCTCCTTGACTGTGGCCGGTCCGGCAGGCGCCTGCGCCTGCTCCGGACCGGGGTGGACGGGGTCGCGTGGCAGGTCCGCCCCGCGGGTCTCGGGCGCGTAGACCAGCCCCACGGCCGATATCAGGCCGACCGCCGCGACACAGGTGGTGGCCAGCCCCAGATCCCCGCCGAACCAGGAGGTCGCGATGACCCCGGCCACGAGCGGGCCCGCCGCGGTGATCAGGCGGCCGACGCTGTTGCACAGCGCCATACCGGTTGCCCGCACACTGGGCGGGAAGAGCTCGGGGCCATAGACGAACGTCCCGGACAACGCCCCGAACAGGCCGAATCCGACGACGGGAAGGGCGGCCAGGAACTCGCCGTAGCCGTGCTGGAAGGGGAAGAGGTAGGCGACGCCCAGGGTGGACACCGCGAAGCTGACGGCGAACGCCTTGCGCCGTCCGACCGCGTCGGCGAGGAACCCCCATGAGGCGTAGCCGACGACGCCGCCCGCGTTGAACAGCATCGACGCGACCGCGACATGGCTGTTGGCGGTCCCCGGGGACAGTTCGTCGGCGACGGCGATTTGACGGATGATCTGGGGGTACCAGGTCGACACGCTCCAGAAGGAAACCAGCGAGCCGGTGGCCAGCGCCGTGCCGACGAGTGTCCGGCTCAGGAAGGGCGGGGCGAGCAGCCGGCGCAGCACGAACCGGTCCTCCGGGGCGGTGTGGCCCTGAGCCTTCCGTGTCCTGCGGGCCGCGATGACATCCTTGATCTCCGGGGGGTCGGGGACGTACCGGCGGATGAACCAGACCAGGAGGGCGGGGACCACGGCGATGCCCAGCATGGGACGCCAGCCGTGGTCGCCGAGCAGCTCGTACGCGAGCGCGGCGATGAAGAACCCGGCGGCGTAGCCGGACATCATCACACCGCAGGCGCGCGCCCGGTAGCGGTTGTTCCACACCTCGGCCACCAGCGCGGCCCCCACGGGCGCCTCGACACCCGAGCCGAGCCCGGCGATGAACCGCAGCACGCCGAGCTGCCACCAGGTGTCGGTCAACGCCGCCAGCGCGGTGAACACCGCGTAGGTGACCACGCCGACGGACAGCACCCGGACCCGTCCGAAGTAGTCGGCCAGAACGCCGAACAGGATCCCGCCGACCGCCCAGCCGGTGAGGAACAGGGCCACCGTCAGTCCGCCGTACAGCCCGATCCCGCTCGCGTCGGCCTGGATGCCGCTGTTCGGGAGCAACTCGGTCATGGCCGGGCCGAGGACCAGGGCGTAGAGGCTTCCGGAGAAGCCGTCCAGGGCCCAGCCCAGCGTCGTCCCCAGCAGGACGAGCCATTGCATCCGGGTGATCTCCGTACGCCGGCCCTGGTCGGGGCTGCCGTCGGTCACTGATTTCGACATGTGCGGGTCCTTCGCTGTACGTGGCGGAAGAGGTGGTGTGTCAGAACCAGTGGGGGGTGAGGCCATGTGCGCGGTGGTCAGTTGAGGCGGCCGGGCTCGGCGCTCCCGTACCAGTCGACGTCGTCGGCGGCGGTGCGCACCACAACGGTCTTGACCCAGGTGAAGTCGTCGAAGGACTCCTGGCCGGCGTCCCGGCCGGTGCCGGACTCCTTGACCCCACCCCACGGAAGGGACGGCTCCAGCCGGTGGTGGTCGTTCACCCACACCATTCCGGCGACGACCCGGTCCGCGACCCGGTGGCCGCGCGCGATGTCCCGGGTCCAGACGCCGGCGCCGAGACCGAACCGGTTGTCGTTGGCCATCGCGACCGCCTCGTCCTCGTCGTCGAAGGGCACGACGACCGCGACGGGGCCGAAGATCTCCTCCTTCGCGACGGTCATCGACATGGTGGCGTCAGCCAGGACGGTGGGCCGCAGGTAGTAGCCGCCGGCGAGCTCGGCGGGCAGCTCGGGAACACCCCCGCCGGCGGTGACGCGGACGCCTTCCTCGACACCGGTGGCGATCAGCCGCAGCACCTTCTCGCGCTGGACCTCGCTGATCAGCGGGCCGAGCTGGGTACCCGGCTGCGCGGGATCCCCGATCCGGATCGCGGCGGCCCGGGCGCTGAGCGCCTCGACGAACGCGTCGTAGATGCCCCGCTGGACCAGGAAACGCGAGCCGGCGACACAGGACTGCCCGGCCGCCACAAAGGCCGCGAACGCCGCTCCCTCGGCGGCCACCCGCGGATCGATGTCGTCGAAGACGACGATCGGGGTCTTGCCGCCGAGCTCGGCCGTGACGCGGGCGAACCGGGCCGCGGTGGCCACCGCGGCCGCTCGTCCCGCCTCGGTCCCCCCGGTCAGGGTGATCTTGGCGATGTCCGGATGCCCGGTCAGCCGCTCACCCACCTCCCGCCCGCCGGTCACCACGGTGACGACCCCCTCCGGCAGCCCGGCGTCCCGCAGGATGTCGACCAGCGCGAGCGTGGTCAGCGGAGTCAGCTCGGAGGGCTTGACCACCACCGTGTTCCCGGTGGCCAGCGCAGCGGACAGACTGCGGGCCAGAATCAGGAGCGGGTGGTTGAACGGGGTGATGATGCCGCACACGCCGAGCGGTGAACGACGCTGGTAGGTGAGGTACGGGCCGTCTCCCGGCAGCACCGCGTCCCGCTGGGCGGCCAGCAGCCCCGCGTTGTAGCGGAACCACTCCGGAACACGCGAGAGCTGGGCCCTGGTCTCGCTGATGGGACGGCCGTTGTTCCGCGTCTCCGTCTGGAACAACACCTCGCTGTTCGCCTCGATCGCGTCGGCGCACCGCAGCAGGTGCCTGGCTCGTTCGCTGCGCGGCAGGCGTGGCCACGGGCCGGACTCGAAGGCGGCCTTGGCCGCCCTCACCGCCTCGTCCACCTCCGCCGCCGTGTTGTCCGCGACGGTGCGGATCACCTGGCCGGTGGCCGGGTTGACGATGGCTCGGTCGCGCCGGGGAGCGGCGGCGCTCGGCGTCGAGGCAGAGGTATGGGAGAGCAAGCTGCTCGTCTCCTTCGAGGTGCGGGCTTCGAACGAAGCGGGACTGCTGGTTCGTCCGGTGCGGCGGGCATGGCAGGGCAGCCGCGCGACGCGCGGAGTAGGGGTGCGTAACCGGGGCCGGTGCTGCTGTTCACCGAACTGCGATCGAGTATTGGCCGAGGCAAAACGCATTTCTATGTTCGGTCGGACATAGTCAGCGCATTTCTATGTCGGCTGAAACATTCCCCCGCCATGCGGCCCCCGGAGCCCCGGTGAACCCCGCGATCAGGGCATCTGCTGCTCGGTCCAGATGCATTTCCCGGCGGAGGTGTAGCGGGTGCCCCAGCGCTGGGAGAGGGCGGCCACCAGCTGGAGTCCGCGCCCGCCCTCGTCGGTGTCCGAGGCGTGGCGGATCCGGGGGGTGGTCAGACTGGCGTCGGAGACCTCGCAGATCAGCTTCTCGCTCCGCAGCAGACGCAGCCCGATGGGCCCCTTCGCATGCCGGATGGCGTTTCCGACCAGCTCACTGACCAGCAGCTCGGCGATTGTGGTGAGCGCGTCGAGATCCCAGCGGGCCAGCTGGTCCCGGACGTGGTCGCGGGCCTCGCGCGCGGCGATCGGCCCCTCGGGCAGCAGCCAGGTCGTGATGTCCTCGGAGGTGATCGCATGGGTGCGGGCGATCAGCAGCGCGGCGTCGTCGTCCGTGAGCTGTTTGTCCGGCAGCAGCTCGGCGAGCACGTCGTCGCACAGATGCTCCAGCGATTCGTTCTGTCCGCCCGGCCCGAGGCCGGACCTGGACACCGCTCCGGACAGCGCCCTCGCCAGATGGCTCATCCCGTGGTCGATATCGCGGGTGCCGGCCTCCACCAGACCGTCGGTGTACAGCACCAGCAGGCTCCCCTCCGGGAGGCTGATCTCGCTGGTCTCGAACGGTGGCCGGGCGGCGCCCAGCGGTGGGTCGGGGGAGTAGTCCGGAAACCGCACGGGCTGTCCCGGGGGCACGACGGCCGGTGGCGGATGTCCGGCGCAGGCGAAGGTGCAGGTGGCGGGCGCGGGGTCGTACACGGCATACAGGCAGGTGGCGTAGAAGCTCTCCCCGAGGTCGCTGACGAGGTCGTTGAGGCGGGTGAGCAGTTCGGCGGGCGGGAACTCCAGATCGGCCAGCGTGTGCACGGCGGTGCGCAGCCGCCCCATGGTGGCCGCCTCCGGCAGGCCGTGCCCCATCACATCCCCGATGACCAGCGCCACCCGGGCCCCGGACAGGGGGATCACGTCGTACCAGTCGCCGCCGACGTCGATGCCCTCACTGGCGGGCAGATAGCGCGCGGCGGTCTCCACGGAGCGCAGTGAGGGGAGCGCCCGCGGCAGCAGTCCCCGCTGGAGCTCCTTGGCGCGGTTGTGCTCGGTGTCGTACAGCCGGGCGCGCTCGATGGCCTGTCCCAGCAGCCCGCTGAGCGTGGTGAGCAGACCCCGTTCCTCTCCGTTGAGGTGGCGCCGCTCGGCGAAGGAGATGACGCAGCAGCCGATGCAGCGGCCGGAGACGATCAGTGGCAGAAAGGCCCAGGAGGCCTTGCCGGCCGCGGCGGGGAGCCGGGACATCAGGGGATAGCGGGCGATGTACTCCTCGACCGAGCCGATGAACGCGGGTTTCCCGCTGTGGTACACCTCCGCGACCGGGGAAATGGCGGCGACGGGGGATCCGTCGAGCCGGTCGAGAAACGCCTGGGGGTATCCGACGGCCCCGGCGATGCGTATCGCCTGGCCCTCGATGAGCTGGATGACCAGACCCGAGGCGCCGAACGGCGGCAGCAGCCGCTCCGCGATGGCCGCCACCACATCGCGCATGGTCAGGGCCTGTGCGAGGGCGGTGGTCAGCTCGGTGATCCGGGCGGTGCGCGCGGCCGCGGACCGTTCGGCCGCGGCGCGTTCCGCCTCCCGGACCTGGCTTTCGGTGACGTCGGCGGCGTAGACCGTCAGCCCGTCCGGCACCGGGACCAGCCGCATCTGGTACCAGCGCTGGTTGGTGGGCCAGCGCATCTTGAAGTTGGCCGGGACGCCGCTGTCGACGGCCTGTCGGCAGCGGGTCTGGAGGCCCGGCTCGGCGAGATCGACGCGCAGATCCGCGAAGGCGTCCCACAGGGTGCGGCCGAGCAGCGAGCGCGAGGCGCCCAGCAGCCGCTCCGCCTCCGCGTTGACGAACGTGATGCGCCACGCCCTGTCCAACGCGAAAAACGCGTCGCCCATGTGCCACAGCGCCCGGCTCACCGAGTCCGGCGCGGCGGGGGTCAGTCCGCCGCCACGCGGCGCGAGCCACGCGGCGAGCGCTTCGACGGCCGCGCGCTGCCGCGGCGTGAGCCCCTCGGCGGTGGCCGTCAGCACGGACAGTGCGCCCGCCGTCCCCTCGGGAGCGATCAGGGGAACGGCCAGCAGCCCACCGCCACCGGGCAGCGCCACACCGGTGCGTTCCTCGACGGCGCGGGAGGGCTCCCAGACCGGCACCCCGCGGGCCACGGCGCGGGCCGGGGCGGTGGGGCCCGTCTCGTCGATCTCCCTCCACTGCCGGGCGGCCGTGCGGAGCAGCCCGTGCACTGCCGCCAGCAGCAGCCCACGGCCGCCGGGGTCGCGTAGATGGACCATGCCGCCAAGGCCACCGGACTCGGTCACCGCGTGGTCGAGGGTGAAGCCCAGCAGGTCGGTGCCGGTCAGATGGTCGCCCGCTGTGGTGATCACGCGCAGTCTGGCAGCGGCCGCGTCCACGCGGGCCCGCTTGGACATTCGCTCACCTCCGCCGGGAGCGAGGGAGGTAGTTGTTCTCGATAGTTCTTATTTTTGCAATATATGGCGGCAAGGGGGCGTGCCGCGGGCACGGACCGGCGTCATCCGCGGGCGACCAGGCGCATGGCCGGGGGTGGTGCCGATCTCCTGGACGGTGAGATGGAGCGGGCCCGGCCGGGTCGGGCCGGCTCCAGACGCCAGCGTGCCGCGATGGTGGAGAGGGCGAGAACGCCCTCGATCGTGCCGAACTTGTCGCCGATGCATTTGCGTGCCCCGCCACCGAAGGAGAGGAACGCGCCCCGGGGAGGCTTCCGGCCAGTGTCCAGCCATCGGTCGGGGAGGAAGAGATCCGGCTGCGGATAGACGTCGGGGCGTCGGTGGACGACCTGACCCGAGTAGGCGACGACGCTCCCGGCGGCCAGACGGAGCCCGGCGACTTCGGTGTCCTCCGTGGCCACCCGGGTGACGAGCCAATCCGACGGGAAGTGGCGCATCGCCTCCGTGAAGATCCTCCCGGTCAGGGGCAGGGCAGGCAGATCGTCCCAGGTGGCGCATCGGCCGCCGAGCACCTCGTCCACCTCGGAGTGGAGGCGTTTTTCGATGTCGGGGTGTTGCGCCAGGTTGTGGAATGCCCAGCTGAGGGTGTTGGGGACGGTACCGGTGCCGGCGAGAACCATCGTCACGACCTCGGCGAAGATCTCCGCGTCGGTGAGCCCGCTGCCGTCGTCGTCGCGTGCGGACAGCAGCATGGACATCAGATCGCCGTGGTCGGTGTCACTGGCACGGTATCGCCGGGCCATGGTGTACACGGCGGAACGGAGTTCTTCGGTGGTGCGGGCGAAGTGGCGCTTGCCGGGGGTCGGTACCCCCTTGAGCGCCGCGTCCCACAGGAGCCGCCAGCTCAGCTTGGAGGTGATCAGCTCGGCGTAGGGGATGAGCGCCGCGATCGCCGGGCCGCTGAAGTCCGCGGTGAAGATCGTCCTGCTCAGCACTCTGGTGGCGAGCCCCGTCAACTCGTTGCGCAGATCCAGGATCTGACCGTCGGCCCAGGACCGCGTCGTCTCCTCGATCTGCTGGGTCATCACCGTGGCGTACAGAGGGAGCCGGGTGTGATGGAACGCCGGCTGCACCAGCCTGCGCCGACGGCGGTGGATGGCGTACGGACACGAGGCGAGACCGTCGCCGATCAGGTCGCGCAGCCTGTCGTACAGAGGCCCGCCCTTGTCGAAGCATCGGTCGGAGGCCAGGAGGCGGTGGACGAGTTCGGGGTGGCAGACCACATGGACCGGCCACGGCCCCATCCTGATCTTCACCAGGTCCCCTTGGTCCGGAAGGGAAGCCAAGAAGTCCAGCGGCTTGAACAGCAGTTGCGCGGCATGTCCCAGCAGCGGAACCCCGCCCCGCGCGGACGCCACCGAGAAATCCACGACCGGCGGTTCCGAACTCGGCCGGTGTCGGCTGTTGTCGGTCATGACGTCACCGCCGCCGCTCGACCAGCCGTACCGGAAGGTAGCGCGGGGGCGGGGCGACCGCCCCCGCGTGGGGGCGGACGCGCGCGTCGGGGAGGCACTCCAGGCGCCACCGGCTCGCGATCGTGGCCACGACGAGCTTGAGCTGGGCCATGCCGAGGACGTCTCCGACGCACTTGCGCGCGCCACCGCCGAACGCCTTGAAGGCGCCGCGCTGGGCGGCCGAATCGCACTCCGGGCGCCAGCGGTCGGGATCGAAGGCCCTGGGGTGTTCGAAGAGGTCGTCGCGGCGGTGCGGGATGAGGGGGACGACGAGAACGGTGGCTCCGGCCGGCAGGTCCCGTCCGGCCAGCCGGACTTCCCTGGTGGTCTTGCGGAAGATAGTCCACGCGGGCGCGTACAGGCGCAGTGTCTCGGTGATCACTCGGCCGGTGAAGGCCAGGTCGGGAAGGTCCGTCCAGCGAGCCGGGCGCCCGCCCAGCACGGCGTCGACTTCGCGGTGGAGCCGGTGCTCGGCCGCCCGGTGCTCGGCCAGCAGATAGAAGACGGAGGTCAGCACGGTGGCCGGGCTGTGACTGCCGGCCGCCAGCATGATGATGGCCTGGTTGCGGACCTCGGTGTCGTCCAGCCGCTCACCGTCCTCGTCCCGGGCGGCGAGCAGCGCCGACAGCATGTCCTTCCCTGTTTCACCGGCCCGCCGATAGTCCGCGACGATTCGGTCCACGGTGCCGCGGAGCTGATGGGCGGCCCATCGCCGGCGTCCTTCAGCCGGGCCGGGCCGCCTGATCAGCCGTGCCACCCCATGGCGCGGTGCGACTCCGCCGGTCATCGCGAGGAACAGGCGGTGCACCTCGTCCTTCGTCGCTTCGTCCACCCGGTCGGAGAACAACATGCCGATCACGGATCGCAGGGTGAAGGTGTACAGCACGGGAAAGAGGTCGAAGGTCTGCCCCTCGCGCCATGAGTCCGGCAGTGCCGCGGCGTCGGCCTCCACCACCGGGGCGTACCCATCGAGCCGGTCGTGGTGGAACGCGGGCTGGATGAGGCGGCGTTGTCTGCGATGACCGTGGTGCGTGGCCGTGGCCACGCACTCTCCGAAGAGTTCGAAGAACTGATCCTGAAGCGCGCCGCCACGGTCGAAGGTGCGGTCGTCCGTCAGGACCTGTCGCACCAGCTCGGGGTGGCAGGGCACATAGACCCGCTCGCGGCCGAGTCTGATCTCGACCAGGTCGCCGATGCCCGGCAGCGACTCCAGGAAACGAAGGGGGCGCCGCCGCAGCTGTCGCGCGTGGCCCAGCAGAGGAAGCGCTCCGGGCGCGAGGCCGGAGGTGAAGGTCTTCGACATGGTCGTTCTCTGCTCTTTCTGTTCTCGGAGTCGGGCGCGGAGTGGTCATCCGGCCGGAAACCCGCGGCTCAGCCCCCGCCCACCGTCATGAGCCACGCATGGACGCACCGGGCCGTTGAACCGGCGTGGTCGGCCAGCATGTTGAGGTGATTGCCCGGCACATCGACGACGGTGTGCGGAAGTGTCCAGGAGGGGCGGACGTCGAAGCCCTCCAGCGGCTCTCCCGTCCTTCCGGGAAAGGGATCCCGCGCGCGCAGCAGGAGGGTCGGGGTGGCGATCTCGGCCGGTGTCCAGTCGGCGAAGACCCGAAGATATCCGCCCATCGCGCTGACCATCGCGTGGTCCACCCGGACCAGGGACCGCACCCGTTCCCACATACCGTTGTTCATCGCCGTCTCGAAGACCAGGGCCGAGTCGTCGGGCGGGTAGGTGTCCATGAGCACCACACCCGCCGGGGCCATCCCGAGGCTCTCCAGACGGTGGGCCACCTCATGCGCGAACCAGCCCCCCGCGCACTGTCCGACGAGCGCGAACGGAGCCCCGTCGGCGCATTTCCGCGCGGTGTCGGAAAGCAACTCGGCGACCGCGTCCACGGTCGCGGGAAGGCGCTCGCCCGCGGCGAAACCCGGCAGCGGCACATGCCATACGTCGTGGCTGTTCTCCAGAGCCGAGGCGAAGCCGGCGTAATGGCGGTGATCGGGCGGGCCCGCGATCGTGGGAAAGCACACCAGGAGAGGCTGTTTGTCACCCCGCGCGAGCCGAGTGGCCTCCGGCAGCAGGCATTCGCCACCGGGGCGGTCGAAGGTGGGACGGAGCCGGGAGGCGGCTTTGATCAGTTCGATGCCGGCGCCGGCCCGGCCGGACGTGCAGGAATCGAGGAACATCGAAGCGACGGTGTCGGGTGTGTCCTCAACAGATGCCGCCCCGCCCCCTCCGCTGTCCTTGGCGACACCGCTCGCGGCACCAGGCTTCCCCGCCGTCAGCCGCGTCAGCAGATCCTGTGCCAGGGCCATGGGCGTGGGGTGGTCGAAGACGACCGTGGCGGGCAGTCGGCAACCGGTCGCGTGTACCAGCCGGTTACGCAGCTCGATCACCGTCAGGGAGTCGAACCCCATGGCGCGGAATTCGCGCTTCGCCTCGATCGTGCCGGTCCCGGTGTGGCCGAGGACGGTGGCGGCGTGGGTTTGGACCAGTTCCAGAAGAGCCTGGTCCTGCCCCTCCGGAGGAAGCCGGAACAGACGGTCACGGGTCCCCGCCGGGGCATCCGCGTTCCGGCCGGCGCGGCCGTGTGCCGAGCCGTGCGACGGCCGTCGTGGCCCTGCCGCGGCCGGGGCGATGAGCGCCGGGGTGTTCAGCCGGGCGGCGATGAGGCAGGGGCGGTGCGAGGCCCGTCCGGTGTCGAACAGGGACAAGCCCTCCTGCACGGTCATGGGGGTCACGCCCTCGCGCGCCATGCGGGCTCGGTCGGTGTCGCTCATGCGACCGGTCATGCCGGTGCTCTGGGCCCACAGGCCCCAGGCCAGCGAGACGGCGGGGAGCCCCTGCCCGCGGCGGTGTTCGGCGAGGGCGTCGAGGAACGCGTTGGCTGCCGCGTAGTTGCTCTGGCCGGGATGGCCCAGTACGCCCGCGGTCGAGGAGAACAGGACGAAGGCCGCCAGATCGGCGTCCTGGGTGAGCGCGTGAAGGTTCAGTGCGGCATCCACCTTGGCTCGCAGAACGGCTTCGCACCGTTCGGGGGTGAGCGAGGTGAGCACGCCGTCGTCCAGGACACCGGCCGCGTGGATGACGGCCGTCAGCGGATGCCGGTCCGGGACGGTGGCGAGGAGGCGGTCGAGCGCGTCACGGTCGGCCGCGTCACATGCCACCACCGACACCTCGGCGCCCGACTCCTCCAGATCCGCGGCGAGTCGGGCCACGCCCTCGGCCCCGACGCCCCGCCGGCCGGCCAGGATCAGGCGCCGTACCGCGTGAGCCGCCACCAGGTGCCGGGCCACCAGCCCGCCCAGCACCCCTGTGCCGCCGGTGATGAGCACCGTCCCGTCGGGGTCGAGCGGGCGAGGCACGGTGAGCACATTCTTGCCCACGTGCCGGCCCCGGCCGAGGAACCGGAACGCTTCCGGGGCCTGCCGCACGTCCCAGGCGGTGACCGGCAGCGGACGGAGCACACCGCGCTCGAACAGGGCCAGCAGTTCGGTCAGCATCCGCTCGATCCGCTCGGGCGCGACCGTCAGCAGGTCGAAGGCCCGGTACGCGATGCCACGGTGGCCCGCCGCCACGTCACGGGGATCGCGGACGTCCGTCTTGCCCATCTCGAGGAAGTGGCCGCCGCGTGGCAGCAGGCGCAGCGACGCGTCCACGAACTCCCGCGTCAGGCAGTTCAGGACCACGTCCACGCCGCGCTCCTGCGTGGCGGCCATGATCCGCTGTTCGAAGTCCACGGTGCGGGAGGAGGCGATCCGGCCGTCGCCGATTCCCATGGACCGCAGGACGTCCCATTTGCCGGGCGCGGCGGTGGCGAACACCTCCGCGCCGAGGTGGCGGGCGAGTTGTACGGCGGCCATGCCCACCCCGCCGGCCGCGGCGTGCACCAGCAGGGATTCGCCCGGCCGCAGCTCCGCGAGGTCGACGAGCGCGTGGTAGGCGGTGAGGAACACGACCGGGACCGACGCGGCCCGGGCGAACGACCAGCCGGCCGGGATACGGGCGAGCAGCCGCCGATCGGCGATCGCCACCGGGCCGAAAGCCCTGGTGAAGACGCCCATGACCCGGTCGCCCACGGCAAGTCCGCGGACCCGCGGCCCCACCTCGGTGACGACCCCGGCACCTTCGAGGCCCAGGCCTTCCTGACCGGTCACCAGACCATGCGCGACGGCGACGTCGCGGAAGTTCAGGCCGGCGGCCCGTACGGCGATCCGCACCTGCCCCGGCTCCAGCGGGGCCACCGCCGTGGAGCACGGCCGCAGGGCCAGGCTCCCCACCGTGCCCGCGGGAGGCAGCTCCAGCCGCCAGGACCGTGCCCGGGCCGGAGACGGCAGGGCGTCGTCGCGGCCCGCGCGGGCCAGAGCCGGAAGGTGGACGGCGCCGGCCCGTACGGCGATCCGCGGCTCCCCGATGGTCAGTGCAGACGGGAGCGCAGCGAGCGAAGCGGCCTGCCCGTCGACATCGGCGAGCATGAACCGGCCGGGGTGTTCCGCCTGCGCCGAGCGAACCAACCCCCAGACCGGAGCGTGTGCCAGGTCCCGTACTCCCTCTCCGGGAGCCACCGCGACGGCGCCGCGCGTGAGCACCACCAGCCGGACGGCGGTGAACCGCTCCTCGGCAAGCCAGGACCGCAGCAGATCCAGGACCCGGTACACCGCGGTGTGCACCGCCCCGGCCGCACCGCGGTCCGTCCAGGTCCCCGGCCCGGGTGCGCCATCGGCGAGGAAGGCCTGCGCTCCGTCCGCCAGGACGGGGACGATCACCGTGTCCGGGAGCGGAGCGCCCGTGGCGACGGCCTCACCCAGCCGGGCCGGATCCGTGTACCCGTCCACCGGGCTACCGGCGTCGCCCAGAGCCTCGGCGACACCGAGCGGGTCCGGGCCCAGGACCGCCCAGCGGCCCCCGGCCGAGGCGGATGTCTCGGGGACCACGGCTGGGTTCCACTCCAGCTGAAAGATCCCGGCGGCCCGGCCGGTGCGGGCGGCCTGGAGCTGCTCGTCGGAGACCGGGCGCAGCACCAGCGACCGTACGGTGGCCACCGGCCGGCCGCGGTCGTCGGTCACGGCCATGGCGACCTCGTCCGGCCGCAGTGGCGACAGCCGCACACGCAGCGCCGAGGCACCGCGGGAGTGCAGGGTCAGCCCGCTCCAGACGAACGGCAGCCGGATCCGCCGCGTCTCCCGCCCCTCCGCCAGGCCGAGCGCGAGCGGGTGCAAGGCGGCGTCCCACAGGGCGGGATGCACCGCGAACCGGTCGGACTCGGCGGCCTGCGCGCCCGGAAGGCACACCTCGGCCACGATGTCCCCGCCGTGCCGCCAAGCCGCCCGCAGCCCTTGGAACTCGGGTCCGTACTGGTAGCCGAGAGCGGCCAGCCGTTCGTAGACGTCATCGAGGCCGATCGGGACCGCTCCGGTCGGCGGCCACATTCCGTCTGCGTCGCACACCGCCCGCACCGAGGCCGGGCCGGCCTCGGTGTCCGACTCGGCCAGCACACCGGTGGCGTGCGGGGTCCACTCTCCGCGCGCGGGTGCGGCGGCCGAGCCGTCGTCGATCCGGGCGTACACGGCCAGCGCCCGCCGCCCGGCCGCGTCGGGAGCCTTGACCTGGAGCCGCACCACCACCGAGCCACCTTCCGGGATGGCGACGGGGGTCTCCAGGGCCAGCTCCTCCACCCGGTCACAGCCGACCTGATCCCCGGCCCGGAGCGCCAGCTCGACAAGTGCCGTGCCCGGCAGCAGCACCACACCGGCCACCGCGTGGTCGGCCAGCCAGGGATGCGTCCGCAGTGAGATCCGGCTGGTGAACACCGTCTCGCGGCCGTCGGCCAGTTCGACGACGGCGCCCAGCAGAGGGTGATCGGCCGCGTCCACGCCCAAGGCCGCCGTGTCCCCGGGCGGGGCGGGCGGCTCCAGCCAGTAGCGCTCCCGCTGGAAGGCGTAAGTCGGCAGCTCCACCCTCCTGGGCGCCGGCCGGCCCGCCAGCGCCGTGGCGAAGACCTTCGGCCAGTCCACTCCGACACCGGCCGTGTGGACCTGCGCCAGCGACGTCAGGAAGCGCGGCATCCCGCCCTGGCCACGGCGCAGCGACCCCACCACGACAGCGTCGTCGACACCGCTGCGATCCAGGGTTTCCTGTAGTCCCGCCGCCAGCGCCGGGTGGGGGCTGACCTCGACGAACACCCGGTGACCCGCCGTCGCCAGGGCCTCGGCGGCCTGCTGGAAACGTACGGTGTGCCGCAGATTGCGGTACCAGTACTCCGCGGTGAGCTCGGCGGTGGCGATCGGGCCGGCCGCTACGGCGGAGTAGAAGGGAATCCGGGCGGGGCGCGGGGCGATGCCGCAGAGCGCGTCGACCAGACGGTGCTCGACGGCCTCGACCTGCGGGCAGTGCGAGGCGTAATCCACGGCGATCCGCCGGGCGTCCACCCCCTCGGCCTGGTACGCGGCCATCAGTTCCGCCACGGCCTCGGCGTCACCGGAGACCACGGTGGTACCGGGGCCGTTGACCGCCGCCACCGCCAACCGGTCCTTCAAGTCCTCCCACTGCGGGGACGCGGTGACCTCCTCGGCCGGCCGGGGCACCGACACCATGCCCCCACGACCGGCCAGGGCGCCGACCGCCCGGCTGCGCAGAGCCACCACCCGCGCCGCGTCCTCCAGGGACAGGGCACCCGCGACATGCGCCGCGGCGATCTCCCCCTGGGAGTGGCCGACGACCGCGTCCGGCTCTACGCCGCAGGACCGCCACAGCGCGGCAAGGGAGACATTGACCGAGAACAGCACGGGCTGGATCACATCGACGCGGTCCAGTGGTGGCGCGCCCGCCGCCCCGCGCAGCACCTCGGGCAGCGACCAGCCGACGTACGGGGCCAGGGCCTCGGCACACGCCGCCATCCGCTCGGCGAACACCGCCGACGAAGCCAGCAGTTCGGTGGCCATTCCCGCCCACTGCACACCCTGGCCGGGGAAGACGAAGACCACGGCGGGGGCGGCTACGGCAGGGGCCGGCCCCCGGCCTTCGACGACCTCCGGCGCCGGTTCCCCGTGCGCCAGCGCTTCCAGACCGCGCAGGAAACCGTCGTGGTCCGCGGCGAGAACCACCGCACGGTGCTCGAGCATCGATCGGGTGGTGGCCAGGGCATACCCGACGTCGAGTGGCCCGGCGCCCCGTTCGTCCGCCACAAAACTCCGCAGCCTGCGCGCCTGGTCCCGCAGCGCCCGAGTGCTTCTGGCCGACAACGCCCACGGCACGACGGGCAGCACCGTGGAGGGGTGCTCCGCGCCACTGTCCTCGGCGGCGGGATCTCGTTCCTGTTCGGGGGCTTCTTCCAGGATCAGATGGGCGTTGGTGCCGCTGATGCCGAACGAGGAGACCCCGGCCCGCCCCGGCCCTCCGCCGCGGGGCCAGGGCGTCGCCTCGGTCACCAGCCGGACGGCGCCGTCCGCCCAGTCCACATGCGGCGAGGGCTCCGTCGCGTGCAGCGTGGCCGGGAGCGTCCGGTGCCGCAGCGCCAGCACCGTCTTGATCACGCCGGCGACTCCGGCCGCGGCCTGGGTGTGCCCGATGTTGGACTTCAGCGACCCCAGCCACAGCGGCCGTTCCGCCGGGCGTCCCCGACCATAGGTGCCCAGCAGCGCATGCGCCTCGATCGGATCACCGAGCCCGGTGCCCGTGCCGTGCCCCTCGACGGCGTCGACGTCCGCGGCGCACAGACGGGCGTCCGCGAGGGCCGCGTGGATCACCTGCTCCTGGGCCAGCCCGTTCGGCGCCGTCAGCCCATTGCTCGCGCCGTCCTGGTTGATCGCACTGCCCCGGATCACCGCGAGCACCGGATGTCCGGCGCGCCGCGCGTCCGACAGCCGCTCGAGGAGCAGTACGCCCACCCCCTCGGCGATGCCGAAGCCGTCCCCGTCGGAGGAGTACGCCTTGCACCGCCCGTCCGCAGACAGGGCTTTCTGCCGGGAGAACTCCACGAGGAGCCCGGGATCCGCGACGACCGAGACCCCGCCGGCCAGCGCCAGTCCGCACTCGCCCGAGCGCAGCGCCCGGCCGGCCAGGTGCACGGCCACCAGCGACGACGAGCACGCCGTGTCCACGGTGACCGCCGGGCCCCGCAGACCGAAGGCGTACGCGATCCGTCCCGAGACGACACCGCCCATGCCACCGGTCAGCAGATACCCCTCAACCTCCTCCGGCGCCCGGTACGGTCTCGGCACATAGCCCTGGTCGTACGCTCCGGCGAACACGGCGGTCCGGCTGCCGCGCAGGGTGGCCGGGTCGATCCCGGCCCGTTCGAACACCTCCCAGGAGGCCTCCAGCATCAGCCGCTGATGCGGATCCATCGCCAGGGCCTCGCGCGGACTGATTCTGAAGAAGCCCGCGTCGAAGTCCGCGGCGTCGGCCAGGAACCTGCCACCGCGCGCGTATGTGGTGCCCGCCCGGTCCGGATCCGGGTCGTAGAGGGCGTCCAGATCCCATCCCCGGTCGTCGGGGAAGCCCGGCGTGATCTCGCTGCCGGAGGCGACCAGTTGCCAGAGGTCTTCGGGAGAGCGCACATCCCCCGCGAACCGGCAGGCCATCCCGACGATCGCGATCGGCTCACCGGCGGAATCGGCCTGGCCCCTCACCGGCGGCGGGCCGGCCGAGGGTTGCGTGTCGCCCAGCAGGGCGCCCAGATGGCCGGCCAGTGCCCCCGCGGTGGGGTGGTTGAAGGCCACGATGGCCGGCAGCCGCAATCCGGTGGCGGAACCGAGGCCGTCGCGCAGCTCGAGCGCGGCCGCGGAGTCGAGGCCGATCTCCTCGAAACTGCGCTCCGGATCCACCGCGCCGGCTCCGGGCAGCCGCAACACCTCGGCCACCTGGCTTCGTACGAGCGCCAGCAGGCGGCGGCGCCGCTCCGCTTCGGGCAGACCGGAGAACCGGCCCGCCGGGCGAGGTGAGCCGGTCGCGGCGGACACGTCGCCGGGGGTTCGCGGTCGGCAGGGCTGCCGCTGGAACGCGTACGTGGGCAGGTCCACCCGCCGGACGCCGGGCGCGGAGAACACCGGCGCCCAGTCCACCTGGACACCGTGGACGTGAGCGCGCGCCAGGGAGTGGAGAAACTGCTCCATGCCGCCCCGGCCGCGGCGCAGCGTGCCCACGACCACGGCCTCTGGAGCGGCATCCTCGAAGGTGTCCCGCAACCCCATGGCCAGCGCCGGATGCGGGCTCAGCTCGACGAACAGCCGGTGCCCGTGGCTGAGCGCCAGCCGGGCCGCCTGCTCGAAGCGGACGGTCCGGCGCAGATTCCGGCACCAGTAGTCGGCATCCAGCTCCTTGGTGTCCAATCGACTGCCGACGACCGTGGAATAGAAGGGGATGGGCGACGACCGGGGCCTGATGGGCGCCAACGCACTCCGGATCTCGTCCATCAGCTCGTCCGTCTGCGGGGAGTGCGTGGCGAGATCGATCGCGACCGGGCGGGCGCGAACCCCCAGGGCGGAGACCTCCGTCACGAACTGGCGGACGGCGTCGCCGTCACCGGAAACCACCGTGGAATTGGGCCCGTTGACCGCGGCGACGGCCAAGCGCTCCCCCCAGGATCGTAGCTGTGAGCGCACCTGTTCCTCGGGCAGCAGCACCGAGGCCATCGCCCCGCGCCCGGAGAGCCTCGCCTGGGCCCTGCTCCACAGCGCCACGACACGAGCCCCGTCCGCCGGCGACAGCCCGCCGGCGGCACAGGCGGCCACGACCTCGCCGACACAGTGCCCGACCACGGCGGCCGGTTCGACGCCGTGGGAACGCCAGAGGCCGACCAGCGACATCATCGTGGTGAACAGGGCGGGTTGCACCACGTCAGCCCGATTCCAGGCAGCCGCGTCGGGCTCCTCGCGGCTCAGCAAGCTGAGCAACGACCAGTCGAGGAACGGCTCGAACGCCGCGGCGCAGGCCTCCACGCCCTCCCGGAAAACCGCGGAAGTCCGCAGCAGCTCCCGCGCCATCCCCGGCCACTGCGGGCCCTGACCGGGGAAGACGAACACCGGCCCGGTGTCGGGGACCGTCCGGCCCATGACGAGGCGCGGGTCGTCCCGCCCCGCGGCCACCGCCTCCAGGCCGTCCATGAGGTCCTCAGCACCGGCGCCGAGGACCACCGCCCGGTGTTCGAAGGACGCCCGGGTAGTCGCCAGCGAGTACCCGACATCCTCCGGCGCCGGCTGTGGGCGCCCTGCCACATGGTCGAGCAGCCGCCGCGCCTGCGCCCGCAGCGCGGCGGGGGTCCGGCCGGACAGCACCCAGGGGACGAGCGTGGCCGGCCGAGCGCCGCCGCGCCCTGTCGCCCGCCGGGACCGGGCCGGGGCGGCGGGCGTGTCGGGGGTGGCCGGCGGGGCTTCGCCGAGTACGAGGTGGCAGTGCGTGCCATCCGCCCCGGACGCCAGCACACCGGCCAACAGCGGCACGCCCTCCGCCCCGGGCCACGGGCGCGGCATGCGGCGGATGTCACCGGGGTCAGGCGGCAGGCAACGGTGTTCGATCGACAGCACACTCTTGAGAAGTCCCGCCACCCCCGCGACGCTGCCCAGCCGACCGATGCCGGTATCGGCCGAATCCGTCGCCGCCCCGGAGCCGTGCGCCCTGCCGGATTGGAGCAGCGCCCGCGTGGCCGCCCCGATGCCGTCCTCGGCCGAGGCTCCGCCGCCGTCGACCGCGAGATAGGAGACGCGGCCGGGAGCGACACCGGCTCGCGCACACGCGTCCCGCAACACCTGGGCCTGTGTGACACCTTGCGGGATGGCCGGCTCCTCGCCGCGGCCGTTGTGGACCGCTCCGCCCAGGATCACGCACCGGACCCGGTCGCCGTCGGCGAGGGCAAGGGAGAGCCGTTTCAGGGCGAACAGGCAGCCACCCTCGCCAGGGACCGGAGCTTCCTCCGTCAGGTGGCCGGGCCGGTCTTCATCCCACCCGATGCGCAGCCGCACGCCACCGGCGAGGGCGAGCACGCACTCCCCCCGGCGCAGACTCTCCCCGGCCGCGTGGACGGCGGCGAGCGCGGACACCTGGGCGGCGTCGACCGCGAGGCTCGGGCCGGTGGTGCCGAGGAAGGCGGCGACCGTGTCGGCGATGGTGTCACGAACCGTCTCGGAAGGCGGTTCCACGCCCTGCGCGCGCAGTACGTCGGCGTAGTCCTCGCGCGCCGCGCCGAGGAACACTCCGGTCTCGCCGTTCTTGACGCGGTCGATCACCACCCCGGCGTCTTCCAGGGCCTCCCAGCCCAGCTCCAGCGCCAGGCGCCGCTGAGGATCCATGGCCGCGGCGTCCTGCGGGGCCATTCCGAAGAAGGATGAGTCGAAGTGGTCGATGCCGTGAAGGAAGGCACCCCGGCGGGGAGCCCTCGACTGCTGTTCTCCGGGTTCCGCGAAGAGGGTCCGACGATCGCACGGCAGCCATGTGACGGCGTCCTCGCCGTCGCGGAGCAGTCGCCAGAAGCTCTCGGGATCGGGCGACTTCGGCAGTCGGCACGCGTACCCCACGATCGCGATCGGCTCGCCTTCCTGGCTGCCGGGATGTCCGCCGGTCATAGAACTCCCTGGGAGGCGAGGACGAGGTGAGCGGGCACTGGGACCTTAAGGAGGCCCACGGCGCCGTAGAACCCCCTAACCGCCCCTGGCCGGGAAGGCCGGGCGCTGCCCGCGAGGCCGTCGGAGCGCGGCGGGCGGGGCTCCGCCGCCGCGCGAGGGTGACTCCGCCGAGACTCGAGCGCGCCGGAACACACTGCGGTCCGGAAGTAGTCATGAGATGTGACATGAGTCCTGGAGGGCCATGCTCATTGAACGGAGCGCGCACACAGCCCTGGCAGAGGCGACGCTTCATGAGTGTGCGGCAGGCGCATTCCGGCTGTTGATCGCCGAGGGCGGGCCAGGGTGCGGCAAGAGCGAATTCCTGAAGCGATTCCTCGGGATCGCGGCCGAATCCGGTGCCGTTGTCCTCGACGTCCCCGGTCTGCCCGACGACCGCGCCACTCCTCTCGGGCTCGTACGGCGGCTGGCCGGGCACCCGGCGCTGCCGGACCGGACCCGCGAACGGCTGCGGCTCGCAACGGCACAGGACGCGGCCGACGCCACGGAGCCGCTGCGTGCGCTCTCCATATCCGCGCCGGTGGTGATCGCGGTCGACGATCTGCACCACGCGGACCAGCCATCGCTGCGGCAGCTGCTGCATCTCGCACACCACGCCCGCTCGGCCAGGATCCTGCTGATCGGCACGGAGGGCCCGTACGACCGGGGCGGCGACCCGCTGCTCGGCACCGAACTGCTGCGCCACCCCGGCTTCCGGCGCATCACGCTGGACCCGCTCAGCCCCGAAGGCGTGACCAGGCTGGTCGGGACCCTCGGCACCCTCGGCGACCAGCAGGCGGATGGCCGCCGCGGCGCCGAGTGCTACGCCATGACCGGCGGCAATCCGCTGTTGCTGCGGGCCCTGCTCCAGGACCGGTGGGCGGCGCCGGACACCGGCGGCCGGGGCCCGCGGCCCACCGCCGGGGGACCGTTCCACCAGGCGGTGGCGGCCTGTCTGGCCCGCACCGGCACGCCCACCCGGGACGTCGCCGGGGCGCTCGCCGTGCTCGGCCCCTCCGCCACCCCCGCCCTGCTGAGCCGGTTGCCGGGACTGGACACGGCCGCGGTGGCCCGCGCCCTCCAGGTCCTGGAACTGAGCGGGTTGACGGACGGACACCGCTACCGGCACCCGGTCGTCACCGCGGCCGCACTCGACCACCTGGACGCCGACGACCGGCGGCTGCTGCACGAGCGCAGCGCCCTGTTGCTGCACGACCAGGGTGCCCGGGCCACCGAGGTCGGCGAGCATCTGCTCGCCGCCCAACCCACGGCCCCCGCCTGGGCGGTCGCCGTACTGCGCGACGCCGCCGCCGAGGCCCTGGTGGACGACGACGCGCCCGCGGCGATCCGCTATCTGGATCTCGCCTGCCGCGCCTGCCAGGAACCGCCCCAGCGGGCCGCGACCCGGATCGCACTCGCCGCCGCCCTCTGGCGGGTCAACCCCTCCGCCGCCGAGCACCACGTCGGCGAGACGCTCGCCGACCTGCACACCGGCGCACTGGCGGACGGCGACACGGCCCCGCTCGTACGGCTGCTGATCGGTTTCGGCCGACTGGAGGAGGCGAGCCGGGCGCGGGCCCGGCTGGAGGCGGCCGGCCACCCGCACAGCGGTCCAGGGCCGGATCCCGACCCGGCGCGGCCGTCGGTGGTGCACCCCTGCCCCTGGCCCGTCGAGCCCGAGGAGAACCGGCCGCAGCCCGCGCCCGACGCGGCCGCCCCCCGCGAGCCCTGGGACGAGACCCCCGGCGCCGGCACGGCCGCCGCCATCTGGGGCATCCCCGGCCCCGGCACCAGCGAGGCCGCCGCCGACGAGGCCGAACGGCGGCTGCGCGCCTGCCCGCTGCTGGACGGCACGCTGGCGGTGGTGGCCAACGCCGTACGGACCCTGCTGCGGGCCGGCCGGACGGCCGAGGCCGACGAGTGGTGCCACCGGCTGCTGAAGGAGGCCACGACCCGGCGCTCGCCGGGCTGGGAGGCGGAGTTCCTCGCCATCCTCGCCGAGATCGCCCTGCGCAAGGGGGCCCTGCCGGACGCCGAGGAGCGCGCCCGGCAGGCCCTGGCCTGCCTGCCCGGCCGCGGCGGCAGCGTCCTCGTCGGAGGTCCGCTCGCCTCCCGGCTCCACGCGTACACCGCCATGGGCCGTTACCACGACGCGGCCCGCGTGCTGCACCACCCGGTGCCGGCCGCGCTGTTCCAGAGCGTGTACGGCCTGGCGTACCTCCGCGCCCGCGGCCACTACCATCTGGCCACCGACCACACCCGCGCCGCGCTCCGCGACTTCCTGGCCGTCGGCCGTATGGCACAGTGCTGGGGCCTGGACCACCCCGCCCTGCTGCCCTGGCGCACCGACGCCGCCCAGGCGTTCCTGCGGCTCGGCGAGCGCCCCGGGGCGGCGCGGATGATCACGGAACAGCTGTCCTGCGCCCGCCTGTGGAGCGACCCGCACACCCGGGGCGTCTCGCTGCGGCTCCGGGCCCGGGTCGCCGCCGCGCCGGAGCGCCCGCACCTGCTCACCCAGGCCGTCGAGGTGCTCCAGCAGTGCGGGGACCGGCTCGAACTCGCCCGGGCGCTCGCCGACCTGGGTGCCGCCTACCAGAGTGTCGGCGAGTCGGTCCGGGCCAACAACGTGAGGCGCAGGGCGTGGCGGATGGCCGAGGAGTGCGGTGCCAAGGCGCTGTGCGACAGCATTCTGCCCCGGCAGGCGATGTGCGGCGGGGACCGGCCGGACCCGCCCGGCCGCGACCAGGGAGCGGGACTCAGCGAGTCGGAGATGCGCGTGGCCATCCTCGCCGCGAACGGCAACTCGAACCGCGAGATCGCACTACGGCTGTGCGTGACGATGAGCACGGTCGAGCAGCATCTGACGCGTGTTTACCGCAAGCTGCGCATCAGCCGTCGCCAGCAACTGCCGAAGAGCCTGATCGGCCCGGTGGGGACACGGGCGACAAACCACAAAGAGCTGTCCTCGTTCTGACGAGCCGTTCGAACACACCGTCCGTGAATCCACGGAAGTCCGCAGGTTGGAGATGCCGATGGCCGCTGCCCCCGACAAGGTGATCGAGGCGCTCCGGGCCTCTCTCAAAGCCAATGAGCGGCTGAAGGAACAGATCCACAGACTCACCACGGCCGCGCGGGAGCCCATCGCCATCATCGGCATGGCCTGCCGCTATCCCGGCGGGGTGGCCTCGGCGGAGGACCTGTGGGGGCTGGTGGCCGACGGCCGGGATGCCATCGGCACCTTCCCCGACGACCGCGGCTGGGACGTGGAGCGGCTCTACGACCCCGACCCCGACCGGGCCGGCACCTCCTACACCCGACACGGCGGTTTCCTTTACCACGCGGGCGAGTTCGACCCGGGCTTCTTCGGCATCAGCCCGCGCGAGGCGCTGGCGATGGACCCCCAGCAGCGGCTGCTGCTGGAGATCTCCTGGGAGGCGTTCGAGCGGGCCGGGATCGACCCGGCTTCGGCGCGCGGCAGCCGGACCGGGGTTTTCGCGGGCGTGATGTACCACGACTACGGCTCCCGGCTGCACACCGTCCCCGAAGGGTTCGAGGGCTACGTCGGCAACGGCAGCGGCGGCGGCGTGGCGTCGGGCCGGGTCGCCTACACCCTCGGACTCGAAGGCCCGGCCGTCACCGTGGACACCGCCTGCTCCTCCTCACTGGTCGCCCTGCACCTGGCCTGCCAGGCGCTGCGGGCGGGCGAGTGCACCCTCGCCCTGGCGGGCGGCGTGACGGTGATGTCCACCCCCAGCCTGTTCGTCGAGTACTCCCGGCAGCGCGCCCTGGCGGCCGACGGCCGCTGCAAGGCGTACGGGGCCGGGGCGGACGGCACCGGCTGGGCCGAAGGCGCCGGGATGCTCCTGGTGGAGCGGCTCTCCGACGCCAGGCGGCTCGGCCACCGGGTACTTGCGGTGGTACGGGGCAGCGCCGTCAACCAGGACGGCGCGAGCAACGGCCTCACCGCCCCCAACGGCCCCGCACAGCAGCGCGTCATCCGGCAGGCGCTGGCGAGCGCCGGGCTGTCCGCGTCCGAGATCGACGCGGTCGAGGGACACGGCACGGGCACCAGGCTCGGCGATCCGATCGAGGCGCAGGCCCTGCTGGCGACCTACGGCCAGGGGCGGCCCGGGGACCGGCCGCTGTGGCTCGGCTCGATGAAGTCCAACCTCGGCCACGCACAGGCGGCCGCCGGCGTGGGCGGGGTCATCAAGATGGTGATGGCCATGCGGCGCGGGACGCTGCCGCGCACGCTGCACGCGGACGAGCCGTCGCCGCACATCGACTGGGACTCGGGCGCGGTGCGGCTGCTGAAGGAGCCCATCGCCTGGCCGGACCACGACCGGCCCCGCCGCACCGGAGTGTCCTCCTTCGGGGTGAGCGGCACCAACGCCCACATCATCCTCGAAGCGGCGCCCCACCCGGAAACCGGCGACGGACCCGAGCCGCCCGACGCGCCCGGCCATGCCGTGACGGGGCCGCTGCCCTGGCCCGTGTCGGGCGCCACGGCCGAGGCGCTGCGCGCCCAAGCGGCCGAACTGCGCCGCTTCGTGGCGGCCGACGAGCGGCTGAACCTCGCCGACGTCGGACACACCCTGGTGTCCGGCCGGTCCGACCTCGCACATCGCGCCGTCGTCCTCGGCGCCGACCGGGAAACCCTGCTGCGCGGGCTGGACGCCCTGGCCGGGGGCGAGCCGGACGACAGCGCGACCGTGCGGGGCGTGGCCGCGGCCGCGACCGGCGCGGGCGTGGTGTTCGTCTTCCCGGGACAGGGCGGCCAGTGGGCCGGCATGGGGCTGCGACTGCTGGAAACCTCGACCGTCTTCGCCGACCGGATGGCGGCGTGCGAGGCGGCGCTGGCACCCTATGCCGAATGTTCGCCGCTGGACGTCCTGCGCCGGGACCCCGAGGACCCGGTGTGGGAGCGGGCCGATGTCGTTCAGCCGGTGCTGTTCTCCGTGATGGTGTCGCTGGCCGGGCTGTGGCGCTCGTACGGCATCGAACCGGACGCCGTACTCGGCCACTCCCAGGGCGAGATCGCCGCCGCCCACGTCTGCGGCGCGCTGACCCTGGACGACGCGGCCAAGGTCGTCGCCCTGCGCAGCCGGGCCCTGCAGACCCTGCGCGGCAAAGGCGGCATGGCCTCCGTACCACTGCCACCGGACCAGGTCGGCGAGGTGCTGCGGACGGCGTGGCCGGACCGGCTGTGGGTTGCCGCCGTGAACGCCCCCACCGCCACCGTGATCTCCGGCGACGCGGAAACCCTGGCGGAGGCGCTGGAACACTACCGGGACCAGGGAGTCGACGCGAAGCGGATCCCGGTCGACTACGCCTCCCACTGCCCGCACGTCGAAGCCGTGGAGAAGGAACTGCTGAGCGCCCTTGGGGGGATCACCCCCCGGGCCGCCGACATCCCCTTCTACTCCACCGTCGACAACCAGTGGGCCGACACCAGCGGCCTCGACGCCCGGTACTGGTACCGCAATCTGCGCCGGCCCGTACGGTTCGCCGAAGCGGTCCAGGCCCTCGGCGCCGCCGAGTACCGCACCTACATCGAGGCCGGCCCGCACCCCACCCTCACCCCAGCCATCCAGGACACCACCGAGGCCGGCGGCGCCCCGGCCACCGTCGTAGGATCCCTGCGCCGCGGCGAGGACGACGCCCGCCGCATCCTGACCTCGCTGGCCCTCGCCCACACCCACGGCCTGCCCGTCGCCTGGGACCGCCACTACCGGGCACAGGCCGCCGCGCCACACCAGGTCGAGTTGCCCACCTACGCCTTCCAGCGCCGCCGCTACTGGCTGGACGCCCCCACGACGGCCGGGGACGTCACGGCCGCGGGGCTGTCCCCGGCCGGACACCCACTGCTCGGCGCGGCGGTCGGGCTCGCCGAGGGCGACGGACATCTGCTCACCGGACGGCTCTCCCCGCACACCCACCCCTGGCTCGCCGACCACGCCGTCGCCGGCGCCGTCCTCCTCCCGGGCACCGCGTTCGTGGAGCTGGCCACGCACGTCGGCGAACGCCTCGGCTGCCCCAGACTGGAGGAGCTCACCCTGCACACCCCGCTCATCCTCCCCGAGAGCGGCGGCGTGGCATTCCAAGTGGCCGTCGGCGCGGCGGACGACACCGGCCGCCGCGAACTGAGCGTCTACGCACAGCGCGACGACGACCCCGCACAGCACACGGCCGGCGAGGTCGCGTGGACACGGCACGCCACCGGCACACTCGCCGTGGACGGGGAAGACAACGGCGCCGACCCCATTCCGGCGGCCTGGCCCCCGCCGGGCGCCCAACCCCTGGACCTCGACGGCCTGTACGACCGGATGGCCGCCGCCGACTTCGCCTACGGCCCGGCCTTCCAGGGGCTGCGCGCCGCCTGGCGGCACGGCGAGGAGACCTACGCCGAGGTACGGCTCCCCGACCATGTCGCCGACGCGCCCCGTTTCGGCCTCCACCCCGCCCTGTTCGACGCAGCGCTGCACGCCCTGGCCCTCGACGGCGGCCGACCGGCCCTCGACGGCGGCCGGGAACGGGAGGACGACGCATCCGACCAGGGTCGGCTGCCGTTCGCCTGGCGCGGGGTCCGCGTACACACCGCGGGCACCTCAGCGCTGCGCGTACGGCTGCGGCCGCTGGGGCCGGACGAGGTGGCAGTCGACGTGGCCGACGAGACGGGCGCCCCGGTGGCCTCGGCCGAGTCGCTGGTTCTCCGGCCGGTGGCGCCGGAGAACCTACGGGCCCTCGGCGGCCGGCTGCGCGACGCTCTCCACATCCTGGAATGGCCCGTCGCGCCCGAGCCGTCCACGGTGGCCCTCGGACGATGCGCCGTGCTGGGCGACACCACCCCCGGATGGGCGGTCGCGCTGGAGGCGGCGGCCGACGGGCCCGTGCGGCGATACCCGGACCTCGCCGCACTGACGGCGGCCCTGGACGCGGGCGACCCGCCGCCGGACCTGGTGTTCGTGAGCTGCCCCCCGGCGGCTGCCGGGCCCGACGACACGACGATCGCCGACGTTCACACCCGCACCCGACAAGCGCTCGAACTGCTCCAGGGCCGACTCGGCGAAGCGCGGCTGGCCGACACTCGACTGGCCCTCGTCACCTGCGGTGCGGTGGCCACCGCACCGCAGACAGACCGTGTCGACGACCCCGCCGCCGCTGCGGTCTGCGGACTGGTGCGATCCGCCCAGGCCGAGGAACCCGACCGCATCCTCCTGATGGACCTGGACCCGGCTGAGGAATCGTGGGCCGCGCTGCCGCGCGCGGCAGCGTTGGGCGAACCACAGGTGGCCATCCGGGCCGGCCGCCTGCACGTGGCCCGGCTGGTGCGAGCCGACACCCAGACGGACGCTCTCCTCGTGCCGCCACAGAGCGGCGGCTGGCGCCTGGACTGCGCCGAGACCGGCACGCTCCAAGGGCTGGTGCCGGTGGCGTCCTCCGCAGACACCGCCCCGCTGGGCCCGCGCCAGCTACGGATCGCGGTACGCGCCGCCGGGCTGAACTTCCGCGACGTCCTGGTGGCCCTGGGAATGGTCCCCGGACAGCGGGGGCTGGGCAGCGAAGGCGCGGGGGTGGTGCTCGAGGTCGGTCCTGAGGTGGCCGACCTCGCGCCCGGAGACCGGGTGATGGGTGTGTTCGCCGACGCGTTCGGCCCGATCGCGGTCGCCGAACGGGCCACCGTGACCCGCTTCCCCGACCACTGGTCCTTCGCGCAGGCCGCCGCCGTCCCCGTCGTCTTCGCCACCGCCTACTACGGGCTGGTGGACCTGGCGCAACTGCGCCCGGGGGAGTCGGTGCTGGTACACGCCGCGGCGGGCGGGGTGGGAATGGCCGCCGTCCAACTGGCCCGCCATCTGGGCGCCGAGGTGTACGCCACGGCGAGCCCCGGCAAATGGGACACCCTTCACACCCAGGGCATTCCCCGAGAACGCATCGCCTCGTCCCGCACCCTGGACTTCGCGGACCAGTTCGCCGACCGGTTCGGCGAGCGGAGTTTCGACGTCGTCCTCAACTCCCTGGCCCAGGAGTACGTCGACGCCTCGCTGCGTCTGCTGACCGACGACGGCGGCCGGTTCCTGGAGATGGGCAAGACCGACATCCGCGACCCGGAGGAAGTGGCGCGGGCGCACCCCGGCGTCACCTACCGGGCGTACGACCTGATGGAGGCCGGGACCGAGCGCGTCGGGGAGATCCTGCGGACCGTGCTGCGGCTGTTCGACGAGGGCGTGCTGACCCCACTGCCGCTCACCTGCTGGGACATCCGGCAGGCCAGGGACGCCTTCCGCCATCTCCAGCAGGGGCGCGCCATCGGAAAGAACGTGCTCACCCTGCCTCGCACCGCCGATCCTGACGGCACCGTCCTCATCACCGGAGGCACCGGCACCCTCGGCGCCGCACTCGCCCGCCACCTGGCCGCCACCGGCCGGGCCCGGAATCTGCTGCTGATCAGCCGCCGCGGCCTCGACGCGCCGGGCGTGTCAGAACTCATCGCAGAACTTGAGGAGTTGGGCGCACAGGCGACCGTCGCCGCCTGCGACGCGGCCGACCGAGCCGCGCTCGCCGAACTGCTCGGGCAGCTGCCCGCCGAGCACCCGTTGACCGCCGTCATCCATGCCGCGGGCACACTCGACGATGCCACCATCGGCTCCCTCACCCCTCGCCACCTCGACACCGTTCTGGCCGCCAAGGTCGATGCCGCCCGGCATCTGCACGAGCTGACGCGTCATCTGGACCTGGCAGCGTTCGTGCTCTTCTCGTCCGCCGCGGGAGTTCTGGGTTCGCCGGGGCAGGGCAACTACGCGGCGGCCAACGCCTTTCTCGATGCGCTCGCCCACCAGCGGCGGGCGGCGGGGCTCCCGGCGGTGTCCCTGGCCTGGGGGCTGTGGGAGGAGGCCAGCGGAATGACCGGCCACCTCGACCGGACCGACCACACCCGCATGGCCCGCTCCGGCCTCCGGCCACTGGCCACGGACGAGGCCCTGGCGCTGTTCGACACCGCTCTCGCCGGTGGCCCACCGCTGCTCCTCCCGGCCCGGATCGACACCAGGGCGCTACGCGGCACCACTCCGCCGCCCCTGTTCCGGAGCCTGGTACGGCCCACCGGCCACCGGCCGGGCCCCGCCACTCCCGACGGCAGCTCCTCCCTGCGAGCCCGGCTCTCCGGGCTCGACCCTGCCGGACAGAACGAGGTGCTGATCACCCTCGTCCGCGGCCACGCCGCCACGGTCCTCGGCCACCCGAGCCCCGACGCCATCGCCCCCGACGCGACCTTCCGCGACGTCGGCTTCGACTCCCTCACCGCCGTGGAACTCCGCAACCGCCTCAAGGACGCGACCGGACTGCGGCTCCCCGCCACCCTCGTCTTCGATCACCCCACGCCTGCTGCCCTCGCCCAGCACCTGGGGGAGGGCCTCCTGGGCGCCGCCGATACGGTCACCCTGTCGCCCACCCCCACCGCGTCCGGGGCCGGGGCGGGAGCGGGGGTGGCGACTGGGGCGGATGAGCCCATCGCCATCATCGGTATGGCCTGTCGCTACCCGGGCGGCGTCCGCACCCCCGAGCAACTCTGGGACCTCGTCGCCTCCGGCACCGACGCCATGAGCGGATTCCCCACCGACCGCGGCTGGGACCTGGACCGCCTCTACGCCCCCTACGACCAGAGCCGGCCGGGCACCACATACACCCGACACGGGGGTTTCCTCCACGACGCAGGGAAGTTCGACGCCGGATTCTTCGGGATCGGCCCGCGTGAGGCGCTGGCGATGGACCCGCAGCAGCGGCTGCTGCTGGAGGCTTCCTGGGAAACTTTCGAGCACGCCGGAATCGACCCCACGTCGGTGCGGCGGAGCCGGACCGGAGTGTTCGCCGGTGTGATGCCGACGGACTACGGCCCCCGGCTACACGACACGGTGGCCGAGGTCGAGGGCTATGTCCTCACCGGAAACTCCGGCAGCGTCGCGTCAGGGCGCGTCGCGTACACCTTCGGCCTGGAAGGACCCGCGGTGTCGGTGGACACGGCGTGTTCGTCGTCTCTGGTGGCCCTGCACCTGGCCTGCCAGGCGCTGCGGGCGGGGGAATGCTCCATGGCGCTGGCGGGTGGGGTCACCGTGATGGCGACACCCGGAGCCTTCGTGGAGTTCGCGCGGCAGCGTGGGTTGTCGGTGGATGGGCGGTGCAAGGCGTATGGGGCTGGGGCGGATGGTACGGGGTGGGCTGAGGGTGTGGGG